>JBBRAB010000084.1:0-2442 GCA_038207155.1 Polyangiales bacterium | reverse complement strand
CGCGGCGGTCGACGGCGACAGCACCTCGCAGAGCCAGTCGGGAGCGAGCTCAAACGCGCTGGTGGTCGGCAATTGCGGCATCCGCTCGCGCCGCCAACCGGCGACGTCCGGCACCAAGACATCTCCATTGAGATGAAGCTCGGGTTCGTTCAGGATGATCCATCCACCGGGGCCCCCGCGACCGCGATCGAAGGGGCCGTGCAGTTCACCATTGAGACTGGACGCAGCTCGCGCATGACGCGGCGCGGGACGCGGACTCGTCAGTAACTGCCCTGCCACGAGCTCAGCCACGAGATGCGCCGGTACCTCCAGGAGCTCGGCGTAGCTGGCGTGACGAAGGGCGGGCTCGGCCATGACGCCGCATTGTAGCATCGAAGCGGCAAAGGGCGGTTGGCGCGCTCCGCTACGCCGACCAGAGGTCCGCTAGAGCAAGAGAGTAGGCCTCAAAATGGGCGTGCCCACCGCCCTCGCGACGCACGCGCTCTGCTCGCTCTGCCCTGCTTGCCCCTGTCTGTCCTCCTGCTGCGTCGAAGACGAACCGAGCTCGGTGCCCACCACGGACAACGGGCGAAGACCCCTCTCGAGACCATTCGCCCGTGCAGCTCGCAGCAGCAGTTTCACGACCAAAGTCCCCCGCAACCAAGGGGACGGCGGAGATTACTGCTCGAAGGCGCCGCTGTGCGGCACCACGAAGGGAGCATCCACCGTGACGGGGACACTTGTGCCTGCCCATTCTCCGGATAACGTCATCACGAAAGCACCCTCGGAGGGACCAGTGTACAGAAACCTTGTCCAGCAATCGCTCGTGGTCGTTCCGAGCGTCCACGGCCGAGTACACGATACGCCGTCAGCGGGCGCCGAAGTCCCGTCAGGGAGCTTGAGGGTGAAGTTGGGACGATCAATGTCGCCGTAGTTTGCGAACGCGTGCGCTTTGGTGACCGCGTATTCGACCACAAACTCGTATTGCTTGAGGGGCAGCGTGTCGTGATTTCGTGGTTGATCCGCCCTGAGAAAAGCATTCGTCAGCTTGAAGTCGTAGGCGCCCGCGGTATAGGTGCCGGGAAAGGGAACTGGCTGTTGTGCGAGGGACACGAAGGCATCGGGGGAGTCTTTGCCCAGCGGAACGGATGCATGGTGCTCGCCTGCGCTCCCAAGCAGGAGCGTCGCCGTACTGAGCTTAAACTCCTTGTCCACCGAAAACAGGAGATTTCCCTTAGCAAATCGCTTGCCGGGGACGCTCGGGGTAGTGCTCTGACTCGACCACGGGTAGTCCTTGCCGCCAGAAGTCAGCATGACCTCCCCGTTGTAGGTACCCGTATCCAACGCCCGGTTGGTGAACGTCACGTCGATGGTCACGCTGCCAGGAGCGCAGCTCGCGGTCTCGGGCAACAGCACCGCTGTGCCCAGCGCGATCTCAAAACCGTCGTGGGTGATGGTCTTGTTGAGAACAATGGTCTCGCTGGGCCGCTTGGCGCAGTCAGCGCCCTCGCCATTGCTACCGCCACTGCCACCGGTGGCAGCGACTCCACTGCTGGCTCCGGAGCCACCCGTTCCGGTGTCGCCCGCAGCAGCGCCCTTGTCGCTGCCAGTAGAGCTCTCGCCGCAAGCGGAGACCAGAGCCGCGAAGGCTAGTGCGAGAACGAGACTCAAAGAACTGCGTCCAACTGGGTTTGATTTCAACACTGGGAACCTCGGATAGAAATGAGAAATAAGTGGCTCTTGCTGGTGCACTGAAAAATCCCCTGCTCGCGAGCCGCGGCTCCCCTAGGGAGCGACTCGACGGAGTCGTACCATCGGAACCTGAAAACGAAGAGAGGAAAATTCTGCGACAAGAACTCCTCGGACGTCGCGGCAAAGTGGTGCGCGATTTCTCGCGGCCCCTCGATACTCGCCCGCGGGCTCCCCCCGGGGGGCGAGCGATGCCCCCCGCTTTGGGTCGCAAATTGCCTAAAACAGGCCGCGGCTGCACGACCGCTGCCGCAGCCGGCCCGACGCGCGGACGTCACCGCGGCTTGTTGAAGCGAAAGAGCTCCTGAGCCAGCTCCCCGCCCGGACCACCGACAGCAACCACGGTAGGTGTAGTCGGCGGAAAAGGCAGGATTGCTGGCAAACTCCCCGGCTCCTGCGAGCACGACGTCTGACGTCAGCTGTGCAAGACGTGCAGGCGAGCAGGACAGTCCACCCCAGCAGGACGAAGGGCGGGCTCGGCCATGACGCCGCATTGTAGCATCGAAGCCGCAAGTGGCGGTTGGCGCGCTCCGCTACGCCGACCAGAGGTCCGAAAGCGCGAGGGCGTAGGCATCAAAGGGCTCCGCGCGCACGACCGCGGTGCCGCTCCAGGTGCCAACAATGCGGTAGCTGCCCTGATCGAGCCGCATCACCTCCAGCGTCTCCGCCAAGGGATCGATGAACCAGAGATGGGTCACCCCTTCACGCGCGTAC
>JBBRAB010000083.1:0-3482 GCA_038207155.1 Polyangiales bacterium | reverse complement strand
CCTCCCAAGGCCGCCCTGCCGCCCACAGAGGTGAACATCAACCCGCTTGAGGCCCTGGTCGTACCGGTCGCGGTCAACGCGCAACCCATCGACGACACCCCGCCAGTCAGCAGAAGTCAAAAGGCGTCCTGCTCCACAATGAACACGCCGCGACCCGCGACGCGCTCACCTGCAGCGACCGACCTTCACTCATAGAATTCTTACAACCGCTGTCTCAATCGCGTTGACAAATTCCGGCTAGACTCTCGTCAGCGCGCGACGTAATCTGCTATCCTTACAGCCGTTCAGCGTTCCGATGCTGACGCAGTTCCGGCTCCGCGGTTCTGTCGCGTTTTTTCGAAGAAGAGGGTTTCTATGCGCGCTCTATTGGTACATCCGCGGTTTCCCGGCAATGGCTTCTGGAACTACCAGAAGGTATGCCAGTTCGTTGGTGCCAAATACCCGGCAGCGCCTCTGGGGCTTGTGACCGTTGCTGCTCTACTACCGCAGGACTGGGAAATCAGGCTCGTTGACACCAACGCGCGTGAGCTGACGGACGCTGACCTAAAGTGGGCGGATCTCGTCCTCACGGGTGGCATGTTGCCCCAGCAGATGGATTGCCTGCGCATCGTCGAGCGGGCCCAAGCGCTTGGCAAACCGGTGGCGGTGGGTGGTCCAGATCCGACGAGTCAGCCCGCACTCTATGAGCGCGCGGACTATCTTGTGCTCGGTGAGGGCGAGGTGACTATCCCAGCGTTCCTCGAGGACTTCGCCGCTGGTGCCAAACGGGGCCGCTACCTGCCGGCAACGCGCGCGGACATGTCTCAGAGCCCGGTACCGCGCTTCGATCTTCTGCGCTTCGACGACTATCTCATGGTCGGCGTTCAGTACTGTCGCGGCTGCCCATTCAACTGCGAGTTCTGCGACATCATCGAGCTCTACGGTCGCGTTCCGCGCCCCAAGCAGCCTCAGCAGATCCTGGCTGAGCTCGATTGCCTGTACGGGCTTGGCTACCGCGGACATATCGACTTTGTCGATGACAACTTCATCGGCAATCGCAAAACGGTCAAGCACCTGCTGCGCTGGCTCAAGGACTGGTCCGAGCCGCGCCATTTCCCCTTCTATTTCTCGACGGAGGCGTCGATTAACCTTGGGGAAGACACTGAGCTGCTCGGCTTGATGCAGGACAACGACTTCCGCTACGTCTTTGTCGGGCTCGAGTCGGCGGATGTGGAGGTCCTGCGCGTCGCGCAAAAGACCCAGAACACGCGACGCGATCCGCTGGTGTGCCTTGAGGCCATCTACCGGCACGGCATCGTCGTCAACGGTGGTTTCATCATCGGGTTCGACGGTGAATCGCAGACTGCAGCGCTCGCGATGGCGGAGCTCATCCAGGTGGCCAAGCTTCCGATGGCGATGGTCGGCCTGCTCTACGCACTGCCAAACACCCAGCTCGAGCGTCGCCTGTTGCGCGAAGGCCGCATGCTGACGTCCGGTGATCTGGCTCAGATCGATGAGGGCTCCAACGTCGACCAGGCTACCAGCGGGCTCAACTTCATCACCCAGCGCCCAAAGATCGAGATTCTTGGGGATTTCGCCGATGTGATCGAGTCAGTCTATGACGCAAAGCGGTATTTTGACCGCATCTATGAGCTCATCAAGGTGCTCAAAGTCAAGCCGCGGCATCGACCCCCCGTGCGCTTGCTGCTCAAGCAGGGGCGCGCTCTGGCCCGCTTCATGGCGGAGTCCCTGCAGCAGCCGGAGTTGCGCCCATTGATCCTACGCAACCTCGCTGCCACGGCCGCCTTTCATCCTCGTGGACTCGAGATGATGATCAACTTGATGGCGATGTACATGCACTTTGGTCCTCAGTCGGAGTTCATCGTGCGAGTGGCGCGTGAGCGCATCGCACGCGACGGGGAACAGGAGCTGGCCGAGGGCGTCGAGCAGCGGGTTGGGACGCGCCGCTCGGCGGTCGCTGACCTCAGCAACCGGGCCAATGGCCTGGTCTCGCAACCGAGCTAGTCCAAGGACGACGCTACTTGCGTGGTCGCTCGAGCTGCAGCCGATCCAGTCGTCGTTACAGCGTGCGCCGCGAGACCCCGAGCAGGGCCGCGGCGCGCGTCTGATTGCCACCGCAGCGCTGCAGCGCTTCCCGGATCTGCGCGTCGTCGACGGCACCGGTCTCGGCGACCTTGTCCAACGGTAGCCCCAGGGGCGCCGCGACCGCACCCGTCGTTGCCGCCGCTGCGGGCCTGAGTTGAAGGTGTTCGGCAGCCAGGCTCTGTCCCGGCGACAGCAGGAGCGCGCGCTCGAGGCAGTTGCGCAGCTCCCGCACATTGCCGGGCCAGTCATAGGCGCCAAGCGCGCTCACGGCGCCCGCGCTCAGGCTGGGGACCGCGCGCCCCGCCGCTTGCGCCAGCTGACGCACCAGGTGCTCAGCGAGTGGCAATAGCTCGCCCGTTCGTTCGCGTAGCGGCGGGAGGCGGGCCACGGCCCCCGCGAGGCGATAGTAGAGATCCCGGCGGAAAGTGCCCGCCGCAACGGCTGCTTCCAGCTCGCGGTTGGTCGCCGACACGAAGCGCAGATCGACCTTGCGGGGTGCGCGGCCGCCCACGCGCAGCAGCTCGCCGCACTCCACCACGCGCAGCAGCTTGGCCTGGAGTTCTAGTGGAAGCTCCCCGAGCTCGTCGAGATAGAGGGTGCCGCCATCGGCGACCTCGAGCAGTCCTGGTCGCGTCTGCGTGGCGCCCGTGAACGCGCCGCGTTCATGGCCGAACAGCTCGCTCTCGAGCAGTGCCGCAGGCAGCGCGCCGCACAGTTGAGCCGTACCAAGGGTTGCTCACGCCGTGAAGAACCAGCATGGACCCATTCAACGGCGAGCTCTTTGCCCGTGCCCGTTTCGCCAAGCACGAGTACCGGCAGCGACCCTCGCGCAAACTGCGTGAGCAGGGTGAATGCCTCGGCGAGTTTGCCGCCCGCGGGCAGACAGAGGCGCGCTGGATTAGGCTCAATTTCTGCCCAAGGGCTCTTTGGAGCGTCGATGAACGCGCGCACTCCACCGAGCGAAATTGTCGAGCCGTCAGGCAACTCAACGCTGTCGCCCTTGACAAGTGCAAAGGCTCCGACCCTGGTACCGTTGGCACTGCCGAGATCCATCACACGCAAGGGTGGACCGAGTTCCAGTTGGCAGTGATGGCGTGACACCGACGGGTGGTCGATGCGGATGTCACAGCCTTCGGCGCGACCGAACACGAGAGTGCCGACTTGAGGCAGCACGACGCGGCGATGTCCGCCGTCCCAGACGAGGTGCAGTTGCCGAACGCCCGCGCTCGCTACCGGCTCGGCGATGGTGGAGGACTCGAGGCTAACCAAGTGGCCGAAGTATAGCCCGGATCAGGGGCGAAATCGCGTATCGGCTGGCCGACTATTGCAAAACCGGAGCGTCTGGGGCGCTGCCTCTGGACACTCACGCGGCCGTTGCGTATCCCGGGCGGTCCATG
>JBBRAB010000082.1:0-3502 GCA_038207155.1 Polyangiales bacterium | reverse complement strand
TCCATCTTGGCCGCTGCAACTGGAGCGGTGCCAAGTCGTTTGGCGCATATGTGTGGGGCAGCGTGCTGTCGTGCAACGTCCTCGTCGTCGCGCGGCGACTGCTCGCGACGTAGACGTCGGCTTGGCGACGCAGCCTGGGTGACCGACGCGTCGGTCGGGGCCGCGGTCCATCCTTCGCAGGCCATTTGCATGCAATATACACACGCGCGCTGCCTGACAACCGTCCCGCAGTCGGGGGCGCGCGCCAGGGAGACCTCATTTCGCAGAGAAAATGGGGTTTTGGGATGAGAACTAGATAGGTTTCTTCCGGCAGCATCATCACCCCACGGGTGAGTGCGGGAATTAGCTTACCCTTCACCGCCTGGTTGATCTGATCAATCCATCGCTGAAAGTCGACCGTGGCGCGACCGGCTCGAGGTCTGTACTTGGAGATGATTGTTCCCAGGAACTTTGGTACGAGGGTCGGAAATGGGTATGTTGCGGATTGGAGTATTGGAAGACTCTGCGCTCGCTCGGCCCAGGTTCGCCACTTTGGTATCACTGATGTTAGTGAATCTACTGCGAGCAAAGAAAAGAAGTCTGGAGAGCAGGGTATGAGAAAGTGGTGGCTTGTCATTAATATATTCTGATTGATCGAGCTAAGACTAGGGTTCATGTCAACTAGAACGAAGTCGGCGTCGACGCTGTCTGCCGTTATGTTGATCAGATGTGATATAGCCCCGGGAAGATTCTGAAGTGTCTGGATAGAGCCGGACAGCTCTTGAGCAATTCCTAGCGTAACTTCGTACTCAGAGAGCGCCAAGTGGCCCGGCAGCAGGCGTAGGCCAGTGCGGCCAGGAACTTCAACGCAGTCGACGGGTGCCAGAGGGATCGGGCGCGATTCGAATGCGGGCGCCAGCCCGGCCTTGAGATTGCTGCCTGCTTGGGTTTGATAGAAGTTTTCAAACTCCGAGGCGCCCTTGTAGCCCATCACCAATCCAGTAAGGTTGCACTGGGGATCGGCGTCCACCATAAGAACCTTCTTGCCCTTGCGTGCAAGCATCCATGCCAGGTGCAGCGTAGTGGTTGTCTTGCTTACGCCGCCCTTGTGGTTGAACATTGCTATGCGTATCGCCACGGATTTGTGCTTTCGATTGCTAGTTGTTGAACAGGCTACGCGCGGAGCCTCACCACCTAGAACTCCATGCCCCAACGACGTTCATTCACGGAAGTTATCCGTCCGTGGTGCACGTGAAAAGGAGAAAGTGTCGGATCCAGGTAGAAGCTCTGACTGGAGGATCAGTTGGGGACAGCGTGCAATCGATCGACGGGATGTCGCTGCGACACAGACGGGCTTTCAACTGTCCCATCAGCTCTCGGGGCCCAAGCTTGCGCTGCTCTTCGTGATTGTTTGCTGGACGTCCGCGGCTTCCCGCCTGCAGGCCTGGTCAGATGGCTACCCCCCCGAGTACCGCTCGCCCCCCTCCGCTGATCGTGAGGACCGAGCCCGCGTCGCTCCAGCGGGGGCCGTCGAATACCCGCATCAGCTGGACTTCCAACACGCCCCCTGCTTTCTCATCCAGAGTCCCCCAACCTCTTTGCAACGCCCGCATGTTGTTTCGGTCGGCGCGGCCGAGCAACGTGGAATGCCGGGTGCACATCACCCGACACCGACCTGACTAGCCAGATGCCGTGGGCAAAGGCCGAGTTCATTGCTCGATTGCGGCGGAGCCGAGACCCCGTGCCCAAGAAGGCTGGAACCGTTGCCTGCCATGGAACCCGTGGCGCGGAGGAGAGGAAAAGTGAGCTCGCGCCGTGTGCTCCGCGGACGGCGCCTGATCCATCGTGGGTCGCTCCCCTCCGCGTTCAGAGTCCCGTCACCGTCGTGGACGCAGGTCGGCGCCCGCCAATACGTCGGTGCGTTGCAAACCATTGACGTTTCCTCCGCTTACATGCTCCCCTGAATCCTCATCGCCTCCTTGCGTCCCGAACGGTCGGCCGCATCGGGGCATACGCGAGGGATACAGCAGTGGGGTATGCATCGAGCGTGGTGTACGCGGTTGCGCGCGGGCGGTCGCGATGAACGTGCGATCTGCCGCCGGGCGAAAGCTTGCCCTGCCGGCGCTCGATGCCGGACGCCTCCGGGAGCTCGTGGACGCGGCCGGGGTCACGGTGGCGGACCGCCGGTCGCGCGAGAGCTTGATTCAGGGCCTTGCGGACGGCCGGAAGCTCGATCTCGCGCAGCTTATGCACCTCCTTAGCAGGGACGAGCTCAAGGCGATGTGCCGGGCGCTGCGCGTCACCGACGAGGGTCGAGAAAAGGCCCTGATTGTCGCTCGTCTGGTCGGCTCCGACGACGCGGAGCCTGAAGCGACGGACGAGCCCTCTCGAAGCTCGCTGCCCTGGCGGTCGCAGGTCGTCTCGCTTCTCAAGCGGGACGAGCTGCAGGACCTGGTAGAGCGATTGGACATTGAGGTTGGAGACAAACGCGTACATCAGCAGCTGGTCGACGCCGTTGCTGGCTCCGACCTCCCCATCGACCAGGTGCTCGAGGACCTGTCCCGCGCCCGCCTGAAGGAGCTTTGCCGGGTCCTCGGGCTCGATGATGGGGGCAAGGAGAAGGCCGCCATCATTGCTCGCCTGGCGCAGCAAGCCCCCACGGGAACGGACGAGGAGGACGATCCCGAGGACGAAGCGGAGTCGGCCGCGCACGCCGCCTCTAACGATCCGGGCATTCTGGTGGAGCTGCTCGGCGCTGCGCTGCGCGTGGAGGCAGCCAAGGGCTGGTGGCCGGCGGAGGGCACGTTGAGCGTGGCGGGCCAGGCGATCCCGGTCGACATCCATGCACGGTCGGTCGGTGCGACCGGCCGAAACCCGGTTGAACGGCGGTTTCAAAACCCAGCGAACCGCAGGCCCATTGTCGCTCGGGCCGGTCGCCCTTGCTTGCTCCTCGGCGTATGGACGGAGCAGGGTAGAGACCGCGCGGTCATCGTCGCTTTCGACGCGTACCGGCGTCTGGATCGCGGCACGCGCTTTTCGCTGTTCATGACGCAAGCGTTGCTCGAAGAGGCTGCGGACACCGGGTTCGTCAGCCACGTATCCGGAACCGGGGAGATGATCTTCGCGTTTCGGCCGGAGGCGCTCGCGCGGTATCTCGACGAGCTCGCAGCCCGCAAAACCTGGGGAGCCTTGAATCCCGGCCCGTGGGCCCTCGGGGCTACCGCCGCACGCGCGACGACCATTCGACCGCTGGCACCCACCAGCGCCTCCGACTCCGTCGAGATTCGGCCCAAGGCCGGTATGTTCGCTGCGTTCGCGCGGCTCAACTACAAGCCGTGGTTCGCGCTTGCAGAGTTGGTTGATAACGCGGTCCAAAGCTTTCTGGCGCATCCGACTTCTCCGTGGGCCTGGATTGGCAGCTTCGAGGCGGGCGGCGTAGCCTAAGCGCGTGAAAGACACCGAGCTGTACCGTCATCTTCTGGGCATCGAAAAACCGTGGACCGTGGCACGCGTGGAGTTGGAC
>JBBRAB010000081.1:0-3799 GCA_038207155.1 Polyangiales bacterium | reverse complement strand
GGTTGAGAGTTGCCGGACCGCTCGACTGACAGAACGGATCTTGAAGGCAGATTGCTCACCGAACCGCGCTGGCCGAGTACCGGGCATCCGACAACTTCCCTGAGACTGGTCGGTCCCGCCGCGCTTGGCGCGCCCGACCGAGCAGGAGCCATAGCGCGGTGCACCCGACTATGACGAAGGTGCCGCCGTAGGGGAATTCAACGGCCCAGGTGCGCCCCCGAAGGAACTGCACCCGAACAATGCCAGCACCAGGTAATTGAATGGGGATGCTCGCCGCCAAGTCGCCGTTCGGCCGGAGGACGCCAGAGGCCCCTGCGCGAATTGAACGAACAAAGTAGCGTCCACTTTCGACCGCTCGCACCCGAGCGATGGCTTGATGAAACAGGACCCCCTGGGGCGACCCAAACCGACTGTCGCTGCCGAGGACGACGACTAGCTCAGGTTCGCTCGGGCTCAAACGCCGAAACAGCTCGGACGATGTATCCTCCACGCAAAGCAGTGAAATGAGCTTTCCGTGGGGGCTCAGGTTCAGAGTTCGCTGGCGTCCTTCGGCGCCGAAGCGTGTGCCCGGAGCGAGCAACTCTGTGCCACCAAGCCATGCTGGAAGAGACAGCGCGCGCTCTCCAACCGGGAACAATTCCCGCTTGGCGCTGGTGCCCAGAAGGTTGCCCCGAGCGCTCACGAGGACGGCCGAATTGTGCAGCTGCCCACCGTTGGCGGTGGTTTGCCGAAGCGCGAGTCCGAGCATTATCGCAAGATTCAATGGATGGCGCGTCGTCCCCTCGCTGCGCGCTAAGGGGAAATGATCTCCGAGAAATCCCTCGAGCCGCTCGGCGCGCAGTGGCCGCGGGGAGGTGATCTCGGGCCACACTGCCAGCACCGCACTGCTGCGCTCGTGCAGCTCCGCAGTCTGCTGTCGATACCAAGCAAAGCGATCGGAACCGAGCGGCCCCTCGGGACCGGCACCTGGCTGCACCACGACGACCGAAACCCAAGGCGACCGATCAACCTGACGAGCGATCACTGCGCGCTGCTGAAGCCCAAGACCAAGCCAACCCAGCAGCAAAGCGACGAACCCCAGACGAGGTACCCACACGAACTGCGAGCGGCCAACGGAGCGTGCAGCCAACCAGCTCGAGAGGGCAATCAGCGCCGACAAACCATGCGCGCCGAGAAGTCGCGTGGGGACGAGCAGCAGCGGAGCGCTGTGACAGCTGAGCGCCAGTTCCCAGTGGAAAGGAGCAGGCACGCACCACTCTGCCACCGCCCACCCTCCCAGCCAGCCCAGCAGCGGGGAAAGCCTGGTACCGAGTACGCACTGACCAGCACCGACCAGCCAAGGACGCAGACTATTGGCGAGCAATAGCAGCGCAAAGAGTCCACACACCAGCAGCCAGCGCGGACCGAGCTCCGACTTCAAGGCCCCCACCGCGAAGACGAGGTTCAGCAGCGAAATCCCGGCTCCGAAGCTCAGATAGTCATAGAAGGCGCGCCGCGGTGCCCGATGCTGCACCGACCAGGCGAGGGGCCCAAGAACCATCGGAGCAAGCCACCCCGCGTTCCACGGTGGCATCGTCACGGTGAACAGTAACGCCGCGACCACCCCCAGCGCTCCGGGCGCGCGCAACCAGGTGGCGACCCTCACTCTCTCAGCCCCCAGCGGTCGCTCTGCGAGCATGTCGGAACCCTAAGAGTCCAAGGGTAATCCCCGCAAACGCGAGCCCAGTCCAAGCCAATGGCCCCGAGAAGGAACGCTCTGGCGCTGGCAGCGATCTTCCATAGAGGCGACAGAGCACTGCAGCGTCTGCAGCCAGCGGCGCAGCAATCGGACGCGAGCCTCCATGCAAGGACTCGGGCGACATCAGGCGGAGGGCGGTGGACACGTTGGCTCCCCTTCGGCCGTTGCTGGCGTCTGACTCCCCCGGATGCGTGAGCCCATAAAAATGACCAAGTTCGTGCGCGAGCAGCGCCGTGAGGCTCAGCGTGCCTGGGACTGAGCCATCCGCAGACCACTTGAACCGGACCCCATTGATGTCGATGTCGGCCTCTGCAAGCGCGCCAGGCGCTGCCCCTTGCTCAACGAATTGCGAGGTCAGCCCGGCAAGCTGTGAAGGATGGCAATCCGCCTCCGGACTCTCGCTTCGGGGGCACCATCTCTTTCGCCGCAAGGTCACCAGATTGACTCCATCCCGCCGCACCCCCGCCGCCACCTGCTGCGGCGGCAGCACCCGCAGCCGCGGCGCTCCACAGCTCTCAGCTGTCCTGCGCCAAACCTCCACGGCGCTCTGGAGCGACCGCACGAGCAGGCTGCACTGCTCTGGTTTGAGATCGGCGCAGTCGACGAGCAGAGAGACCTCGGGTTGAAACCAACGTACCGGCGCTGCCGCAGCGAGTGCGGACGAGGTGGAACACAGCAGGACGGCCGCAACGCGTGACGCGCGAGGGGGCATGGCTATTCGACGGTGACGTCGCCCATGAAGCCACACTGCACGAGCTTCGAACACTCAGGCTTTGAGATGGTTGATGAACTCGGGATCTGCCCAATGTAGTAGGTGCCCCACTTTCCCGGCTTATCGGGCGATTGTCCAGGCGATGCTGACGGAGCAACCCGACTCAACAATAGGTACCAGTGCAACTCGCATCCGTTGACCTCACCCAAAAAGCCACCGACGTAGTCAAAGCCATAGTAATGAGGTCGATACGTACCGTCAGAATTGTCGTCCAATACTGTCCAACTCTTGGGCCCTTCGATAACCGTCAGTAAGTATGGGGAACAACCGGGCGAAGGCCGTACCCTCTCCTGGATCTCCAGCCGCAGAACAGTGCCCGCCGGTACTCGCTGTGCAGCCGCGCAGTCGGGCCCTGCTGGCTCGACTGTTTCAAGGGTTGCGGTTACAAGTGTTCCGGGCTTTGGCTCCCGGCCACAGGGAGGCCCCGCCTCGAACGAAGAAGCCGGCCCATCTCCGCCTGGCTCAAAGCGACTCACGCAGGCATTCCCCTGCAGGACCAGGACCAATCCCACCCAACGACTGCACTTCATGGGCTCAATACCTTGACGTTGAATTCATCGGAGCAGCGCAGGCGGGTCTTGCTAGGGCCACAGGTTGACTCAAACTCAAAGGCCATGGTCGCAGCAAACCCAGCCTCTCCGTGACGAATGGTGTCGTCAATGTAGCGATCGAATCGAAATACCCATGTGCCGATGCAGTCCACCGACTTCAGGGTCGCGCTACCACCAAACTGCTCACTCGGCGTCGAGTCTACAGTGACAACGCTCCACTTGCCGAAGCCCTCCTGCAGCTTCAGTCCGCGAGGATAGCACTGGCCTATTGAGGGCGAACCCGTTTTCTCAACTACGAAGCTCAGTTCATTACCAGGAAGAAGCGGTCCCCTTCCAGCACAGGGTCCCCAGCGATACTCGGAGCTATCCGAGTAATTGGGAACACCAACCTTGATCCGCAGGGTATCGCCGTCCGCCAAACTGGGAACACAAGGCAGGTTCGGCTCGGGAGCGCAGGCACCCAACAGCGCGACAGTGAGCCATGCGCGACGATAGAGGCCGAGCCGAAACAAGTGAGAGGTGATGGTCAGGCACATAGGGGGCACCTCCGAATCTAGAAAAGCATTGCGATCGAACTCAGTTTTGCACGGGGGTTGTTGCCAGGGCCATCGCATCAAACATGGAACGATTTCGATCACTTAGCGCGGGCCACAAAAAACTAGCTTGTCGAAACGGGGGCACTCGTGATCTTTTCCCGGGCGATGACCAAGAGAAAGCCAGTCCCGGTCGACGAGGACA
>JBBRAB010000080.1:0-3825 GCA_038207155.1 Polyangiales bacterium | reverse complement strand
GCACTTCGGTGCCACGCTGCCGACGTCGGCGCTCATCTTCGAGACCAACCGGCAGGATGCGAGAGATCCGCGCCTCGCGGGCGAGGTCATGGAGCGCCGACTTCGCGACCGTGGCGTCAATCAGGTGACGCGCGTGGCGTTTCTGACAGGAGCCGAACAGCTCGAAGACCCGTCGAATGACGTCGACGCGGTCGTTCGGCGCTCCGTCGTCGCCACGCTGTCGAACGCCATCGGTCTCGCCGCAGCGAAGCTGAAGCCAGATGACTGCGTGTTCGTGGCAACGACGGGCGGTCTCGCTGCAGCCAACGAGCTCATCAACGAGCTGGTGCGGCTGCACTCCGTCAGCGGCCCAAGCGTCACGGCGCTCGAGGTGCCCGATGGTGATCGCGCCAAGCAAGACGATCGAGCTGTCGAGGAGAAGTTCCACCCGGCAGCGGGCTACCGCGCGCGCTGGCAGGCGCTCTCGCTCGTCGAGAAGGGCAACCTCCTCGGCGCGTGGGGTGCAGTCAGCCATCTCGAAGGCGCGCCCGGCCAGGAGTGGACGCAGGTTATCAAGTGGCTCGAGCACTTTGCCTCGTCGCTTCCGATGCCAACGAGCTGCGACATCCCGGTTCTCACGCACAAGCGGATGGCCATCCGAGCCGCGCTGCGCGTCGAGCTGTCGCTTCGCGCGGGCGATATCCCGCGGGCCGTGCATGGCACCGTGGCGTTCTTCGAGGCGGCCCTGTGGGATCACCTCGGCGAACGGGCTACGCTGGTTGCCAACAAGCGACGGCAGTTCAGTCTCGACCCGGTGCCCGCCGAGGACCTGGTGCGCAAGGGCGAGCCTTGCGAGAAGAAGGCGCGCGAGGACAACCGCAAGCGCCCCTTCATCCCCACCGCGGACGGGACGGACGGGTACCGGATCGATGACTCCGAAGTCTGTGCCATCCAGCTCGCCAAGCACTACCTGAAGCTCGACGGACTCACGAAGCTCGGTCAGGCCGTGTCGAGCGACGTCCGCGAGCTCCGCAACGACGTCGCGCACAACGAGCCCACGCCCGACCTCATGAAGGACGCGCGCTGCCCCATGCAGAAGGCCGTGCTCTGGTCCGAGGCCGACACGTTCCTGAGTCAGCCGCTCGTCCAGGCCGTCCTGAAGGAGCTCGGCGAGCAAGCGCCGGAGAAGCTGCTCGCGACCCTCCTGGCCGAAGTTCGGCGTCGCCTCGTTGTCGAGGGAGCGGGAGGCACCACGTGACCGGCAAGACGAAGTCTCCCACCGCCGCCCTCGTTCGCTCCTCCGCGGCCGAGTACCTGACCTTCGTAGCGGCCAGCGGCAAAGGTGGTGTCGAAGCGGTGTACGCCGACGAGAACGTCTGGCTTAGTCAGAAGACGATGGGGCTGCTTCGACGTGCGAAGCATCAACTGCCACCAGTAGACGATCGTCACGGACAGCGAGCTGACCTTCACCCCGTCCACTAGACACCCCTGAGCGTCCGCCGCGCTCCGACGTGCCCACAAGTGAGAGCCCATGGTGACGCGCAGGCCCGTGCGACCGCACGCTCGCCTGCCGTGTTCCAAACCGACGTGATCACGCCGAACCAGCAAAAGGCCGCACGTCGCGGGGGGGACGCGGCGAAGCTTCAGCGCTAGGCATTGGGTATGATTACGCGCGATAAGGTTGCAGCGCGTGTTGCCGCACACCAGTCTCTCCGGGAGGCTCCGGCAGCTGCGGCCGTTTGGATTCGCATGAGTGAGCCGACTGTATGGCTGCTTGAGGTGATCCCAACCTTGCCCGAAGAAGACCATGCTGAGGAGCCAATCTTCTTCAACCCTGGCGTGGCGTTCCAGTTTCCACTCGCACTCATCGCCGGTACTCGGCGGACGCTCGAGTTCACTCTTCGTTCCAATCCGGAGCTCGCACGCTTCGTTGCCTCCGGCGAGCTCATGCTCGATCCCTCGGGCGACGCCCTCGCACTCGTGACCCTGGCGTCGGAGCTGGCGGCGACCTAGCAATGGCTGAGATGGCAGCACGCAGACCTGCCGTGCTCCAAACCGACGTGGTCACGCCGAACCAGCAAAAGGCCGCGCGTCGCGCACGCGCTCCAAGCGCCGGCGCTCTAGCGATCAAACCCTGGCGCAAGACACGCCTTGGGCTCGCCGCCGCCACCCACAGACGTCTCACTGCTGCTTGAGACAAGCTTCACGCTGCGGGCGAGCGACGCGATGCTGGGGATGTCGACGCCATGGGGTTTGGCGCGGGCCCAGCACGACGACCTCGGCGAGCGAATGGGCTAGGGCGTGGGCACGGACACCCGGGCTGGACACTTCCGGAGCAGGTGCGCGGCGTTGGAGCAGCCGGAGACTTGTGATTTCACGCCCACCGATTCGCTGGAAGAGCTAACTTTACGCCCGTGCCCTCGCTCCAACACGAAACCCTGCGGTTGCTGTTCCAGAATCGGCCGGAGCTTGCACCCGATTTGCTTCGCGAGGCCCTCGGTGTCGAGTTGCCAGCTTACTCAAGCGTGCGGGTGGAATCAGCCGATCTCACCGACATTGTTCCGGCTGAGTATCGCGCTGACTTGGTCGTGCTGTGGCTGACGTCATGGCCCATGGCCACAATGACGTTGAAACTGCGGTCAAAGTCGCGCTCGCTGCCTTCGAGGGCGTGACCCACCTCGGCGACCGGGACCAGTTCGTGATATACAGTGACTTGATTCTCGCGGCTCTCAGTGAGGCCGCCAGAAAGGCCCTCCAGATGCTCCCCACCGGTTACCAATTCCAAAGCCCGCTCATCCGCGAGTCCATCGAAAAGGGCTTGGTCCAGGGGCGTACCCAGGAAAAGGCATTGAGCGTACTCGAGGTATTCGAGGCGCGTGACATTGCGGTCTCAGAAGTGCAGCGAACGCGAATTCTGGCGTGTGCTGATCTTGAGCAGCTGTCTCATTGGCTGAAGCGCGCCGTCACAGTCCAGGCTGCTGACGAGCTGTTCACGCAGTAGAGGAGACTGTATCCGTCGCAGCAGGGCCGCGGCGGAATTGACCGGGTGAAGTACCGCGGGGCGGGGATGGGACTCTGGGGATTCGCAAGGGGGAACGCGCTGCGAGGGGAGCATCTCTGCCGATTCAAGTGGACGTACTGCGTCAGGGGGACGTGCTTTGACGAGGCGACGTGCTGCGACGAGGCGCATCTCTGCCGATTCAAGTGGCCGCGCTGCGAGGGGGAACGTGCTGCGTCGGGGCGCATCTCTGCCGATTCAAGTGGACGCGCTGCGTCGGGGGGGCGCGCTTTGACGAGCGGACGCGCTGCGTCGGGCCTGCCGATGCGACGAGGCGCATCTCTGCCGATTCAATTGGACGCGCTTTGACGAGGGGCCGCGCTGCGTCGGGGGGACGTGCTTTGACGAGGGGCCGCGCTGCGTCGGGGCGTATCTCTGCCGATTCAAGTGGCCGCGCTGCGTCGGGCCTGCCGATGCGCCGTGACTGGATCTGTCGAGACGGACTGGAGCGCCCCTTCAGGTGCCGTCGGCGACCATGCAGACGCCGTGAGCCTCCGCTCAATCGCCGTGAGCCTTCCCGCTATCAATCTCCGCTGGTGCACGCGCCACAGGTGACCTAACTTTACCGCCGTGCCCTCGCTCCAACACGAAACCCTGCGGTTGCTGTTCCAGAATCGGCCGGAGCTTGCACCCGATTTGCTTCGTGAGGCCCTCGGTGTCGAGTTGCCAGCTTACTCAAGCGTGCGGGTGGAATCAGCCGATCTCACCGACATCGTGCCGGCTGAGTATCGCGCTGACTTGGTCGTGCTGTTGGTCGACAACAAACCGGTCCTAGCCATCGTGGTCGA
>JBBRAB010000079.1:0-4577 GCA_038207155.1 Polyangiales bacterium | reverse complement strand
GGAAGCAGGAAGCAGGAAGCAGGAAGCAGGAAGCAGGAAGCAGGAAGCAGGAAGCAGGAAGCAGGAAGCAGGAAGCAGGAAGCAGGAAGCAGGAAGCAGGAAGCAGGAAGCAGGAAGCAGGAAGCAGGAAGCATGTTCGTCGTGTCGAGTGGTACAGCGGACGCTTCAGAGGTGCCCCTGGTGGTCAGCGGGTCGACTCAAGTAGCATGCCAAACAGTCGAAATCGGTTCAATTGTCGAAAGTGCGGCCCCTCAAGTCACGCCTATTTCTGGTAAGAACCGCTGGTGAGACCTGGCTGTCAGGGGCAGGCACTAGTCAGCGGGATGTCTTCAAGTAACCGTGATCCGTCACACGGAACCCGCTGACCCAATGGTCCCCAGTCAACGGCTCTCTTGACCGCTGCGACGGATGCTAGTTCCAAACCGGCACAACGATGCCGACTCGTGCCAGGCTGTCGCCGTCGGACAAGTGCCTCCCGTCCGTGAGCTCGTCGTTTGCACGACGAGCCAACAACCCAAATCGCGTCGAGCTACCCGCTGCTCAGCGTCGGCAACACATGCGCTCAGCAGTCGAGGCACGTCCACTCAATGACGCCATCACTGAGGCCAAATCGCGCTGCCGTGTACTTCTCCAGATCGATCAGAAATCCGGTGCTCGCTGCGTTGGCGGTGCAGCAGCCATCACAGTCGGTGTCGGCGCACATGTCGTAGACGACCACGTCGATCTGTTGGGCGCCGCTGCGCAGTCGGAGAGTCTTCAGACGATAGGTCGGGTAGTCCTTCGAGTGGACCGAGGCGATGTTATGCGCCTTGACCCAATCTTCGGTCATCACCCCGTCTACCGCCGCGAACTGCCCAGCCCAGGTGCAGCCATTGTACTGCACGCACTCGGCGCTGCCCGGAGCGGGATACGACTCGTAAGTGGTCAGGCTGGACTTGCGCCAAACTGCACTGCCCGCACTGCCGCCCACGCCGGGTTGCACGGTCTGCCCAGCAACTCCCGTGACTGCTCCGCCTTTGCCGCCCTTGCCACCGGCATTGGCACCACCGTTGGCGCCGCCGGCGGTGACCGGGGGACCTTTGGCGGGAGTGGAGCAAGCGACGAGTAGCAGCAGTACGCAGGGAACCACTGAGAGTCTCATGGGTCGAAGTGTAATGTAGCCGCGCGCGACGCGCCAGTGCTCGGAGTGCCCAGGCGCGTTCCGGGCCCGCACGGTGATGCAGTCTCGGGCGTCGTGAGCCGGACGCGGCTGCCTGGTGGCCACGAGACGCAGGCGTGACCGGCGCCTGACTCCAGGCACTGAGACCCTGGACCTGGCAACCCGTGACAATCCCCGCACCAGCATCAACGGGCACATCTGGCCAGGCCAGCGGCTCTTGCCCGTGATCCGTGACCTGAAGGGCACCGAACGTCCCTTCTCGGTTTCCGGAGCCGGACGCTGCGAGGTGTCAAGGTGCGGTCATTGGCTTGATCTGCCCAATGGTTCGAGCGTCGCGGAACCACCGTGGGCGGACCTTCGGCGCGCTCGCTCATGAGTATCTATCTGCACGCCAAGACTCGCGCTTCCTTTAGGAATGCCTCGGTATTCACTTTGCGCCCCGCGTCTTCGTCGTCCAACGCTAGGTCGAGCAGCGCGACCAACTCTTGCTCGTCTTTTTCGTCGAGTGCATCGCTCTCGACGACAACGAGCTCCAGCTCCGAGCCTTCAGGCAAGTCCGTTGGTTCATCAACTACAATGCGGCCGCTTCTGACGTGAGCCTTGAGTGCTTGCATTCAGCTGACGATATCTCGACTTCGGCGTTCGTGCCCGTGTCAGGGGCCACGACGCCAAGAACCCCTACCCGAACCGCATCGCCACAGTGGTCCTCGCAGCCGGTCGAAGATGGGACTATCAATCACTGCGCTGCTCCCCAATCTGCCTCAAGCCCGGTCGCAGCGAGCTCGGCACATGTGACAAGTCCGCGGGCACTTGCTTGCTTGATGGCCTGTTCGACAAGGTCATGGGAAAGGTTGGCGGACGCACAATCCGCCAGCGCGGACACCACCGGAACCTGCTCGTCTCCCCGACAGGGACAGGCAAGACCGTCATGGCGGCGCTCGACTACGCCCGGCTTCGCGAGGAGCTTCCGCGAGCGCGTCTCCTGTTCGTCGCACATCGCGAGGAGATTCTCACCCAAACGCTGGCAACCTTTCGCCACGCGCTGCGCGACTACGCGTTTGGCGAGCTCTGGGTTGGTCATGACCAACCTCGGCATTTCGAACACGTGTTTGCGTCGATCCAGAGCCTCCGTGCATCAGGCTTTGAGCACCTCGATGAGGCTCACTTCGACGTCGTGATCGTCGACGAGTTCCACCATGCGACAGCCTCGACGTACCGTGGCCTCCTTGAGCGCGTTCATCCGCGCGAGCTATTGGGGCTGACCGCCACCCCCGAGCGCAGCGACGGGCTGCCCGTACTGGACTGGTTTGACGGACGGATCGCTGCGGAGCTGCGACTCTGGGACGCCATCGATCAGCATCGCCTCGTTCCCTTCGTCTACTACGGCATCCACGATGGTCTCGCTATACGCAAAATCCCTTGGCGCAGAGGCCGTGGGTATGACGTCGAGGGGCTCTCCAACCTGCTTACGGGCAATGATGCCTGGGCGCGACTCGTCCTACAGGAAGTCACACGCCGCGTCGACGACGCCGGTCGCATGAGAGCACTCGGCTTCTGCGTCAGCGTCGACCACGCGAAATTCATGGCGCGCGCGTTCACTGGCGCTGGCATAAAAAGCACCGCGATCTGGTCAGACACACCGGTGGAGGAACGGCGCACGGCGCTTCGAGATCTGGCGGAGCGACGCATAGCCGTCGTGTTCTCGCTGGACCTCTTCAACGAAGGCGTAGACGTTCCGGCAGTCGACACGCTGCTGATGCTTCGACCAACCGAGAGCGCGACACTCTTTCTGCAGCAGCTCGGTCGTGGGCTACGCCGACACCGCACCAAGGCCGCATGTACGGTCCTCGACTTCGTCGGCCACCACCGGTCGGAATTTCGCTTCGACAAGCGCTTTCGAGCACTGCTCGGTGCAACGCGTAGCGAGGTGGCTTCGCAAGTCGAGCAGGGCTTCCCGTTTCTTCCTGCCGGCTGCCACATGGAGCTCGATCGAGTCGCAGCCGAGATTGTGCTCGCGAGCATTCGTGGAGCGGTGCCATCGCGATGGAGCGCAAAGGTGGAGGAGCTGCGCGGGCATGCTCGAGGAGGAGCCAAAGCATCGCTGGTCGGCTTCCTTGCGGAGAGCGGCCTCGAACTCGAAGACATCTACACCGGCAACAAGAGCTGGTCTGACCTGTGCGCTGATGCCGGGCTCGCGGTGCTCCCCGGCGGCCCTAACGAGGAGGCGTTGCGCAGGGCGTGCGGTCGTCTCCTTCACATCGATGATCAATCACGCATTGATGCGTACCGTCGCCTACTGAGCTCGAACACGGCCCCAGAGCAACTCCAGCTGGCGCGGACTGATCAGCGTTATCTGCGAATGATTGTCGCGTAGCTCGTGGACAAAGCCGTGACAAAGACATTCAGTCTACGCGAGGGATGCGATCTAGTTTGGCGTCATCCGCAGGTCCGGAGCGAAGCCCTCGCGCTCCTGGAGGCGCTCAGCGATCGCGTCTCGCACGTGCCCTCCACGTTGGAGAGTCACCTGGACGTGCCCCTAACGATCCACGCTCGCTACACTCGCATTGAGATCCTGGCGGCGTTCGGGGTCGGCGATGGGGCGAAGGTCGCGCCGTGGCAGACGGGGGTCTGTTGGGCGCAGGAGGCGCGATCAGATCTGTTGGCGTTCACGCTCGACAAGACCAGTGGCCGCTTCTCGCCGACGACGCGCTATCGCGACTACGCAATCAGTCGGGACCTTGTGCACTGGGAGAGCCAGTCCGTTACGCGGGCTGACGGCACGACGGGACGGCGTTACCAGCATCACCGGGAGAACGGCTCTAGCGTCATGCTGTTCGCGCGGCAGCGCAGCGACGAGCGCGCCTTCTACTTCCTCGGGCCTGCAACCTACGTAAAGCACGAGGGCGAGTTACCGATGGCTGTCACCTGGCGCCTTGCGCGCTCATTGCCGGGCGATCTCTTCGTTTCCTTTGCAGCGGCAGTCGCATAGACGACCGTTACGGCCTCGCAATTCTGGCAATTCTCACTCCCGCATTCGTCTTCCGCGGTTGGTCATGCGCGTGCTCGCCCCTCCTCGCCTGTGGTTGCGGCCACGCAGGGCGGCGCGGTCCAAGCGACACCTTCCCTGAGACTTGTCGGGACCTGACAACAGGTGACAATCCCCGCACCATCATCCATGGGCACATCTGGCCTAGCCAGCGGATCTTCGCAACTGAAGTGTATCCGGTGCACGAGCCCCGTCCTTGTCAGCGTCGCTCAGTGACTCGATACTCGCATGGTGAGCGACGGCACAAGGTCAGTTCGATACAGTCTGCTCGGTCGGGCGCGCCAAGGGCGGCGGGACCGTGAGCGGACCGATCTCCCTGGCCAATTCAGCGGGGACGAGTCGAGCCCGAGTCTCCGTCCAGTAGGCGGGAGC
>JBBRAB010000078.1:0-4639 GCA_038207155.1 Polyangiales bacterium | reverse complement strand
AAGCGCAATCTCCGGGCTCTTGTTCGCGGGCTGCGGTTCGACTGACGCCGCTCCCGCAGCGGCTGGCTCGGGCGGTCAAGGCGCCTTCACCGGTACGGGTGGCAGCGCTACTGGCGGCCAAGGCGCTGGCGCAAACACTGGCGGTGCGCCCGCCGCCGGTGGCAACGCCGGTGCCTCAACGGGCCTCGGAGGTAGCCCCACGACAGGTGGCGTGACAGGTGTTGGTGGCGGCGCGGGAGCGGGAGGCGTCGGTCCCAATGGTTGGAAACTGGTCTGGTCGGATGAGTTTGACGGAAGCGCGATCGACCCCAAGAAATGGGAACATGAGGTCAACTGTTGGGGTGGCGGTAACGGCGAGCAACAGTGCTACGTCGCTGACGCGAAGAACTCCTTTGTCGCAGGGGGCGCGCTGCACCTTGTGGCCCTCAAGGACGCTCCGTCAGGGGTGATCGGAGGCCCTGGCAACGACAACACGCCCGTTACCCGCCCCTATTCGTCAGCACGCCTGCGAACCAAACACCTCGCAGACTGGAAGTACGGTCGTATGGAAGCCTACGCCAAGCTGCCCTGGGGACAGGGGCTCTGGCCAGCTTTCTGGATGCTGCCGACGGACGAGATTTACGGAGGCTGGGCCGCGAGCGGCGAGATCGACATCATGGAAACCGTGAACTTGATGCCCGGTGCCAATCACGTCGTGGGGACACTCCATTACGGCGCGTCGTGGCCGGGCAATGTGCATACCGGCACCAGCTATGATCCCCCCACCAACACCTGGGAATCATTTCATCTCTACGCGGTCGAGTGGGAAGAGGGGGAGATGCGGTGGTTTGTGGACGGCCATCAGTACGCTCGCCAGAACAAATGGAATACGAAGAGCGTCGCCTTCCCGGCGCCGTTCGATCAGCTGTTTCACCTGCTGCTAAACGTGGCGGTCGGCGGGGCTTGGCCTGGGCCGCCCAACGCGCAGACCAACTTTCCGCAAGAGATGGGCGTGGACTATGTCCGCGTCTATCAATGCGCGGCTGATCCGGTCAAGGGTCACGGTTGCGGCACGTCCGATCCGGGAGTTGCGCCCCTCTGAACCAAGAGTTACGCCGCAGCGCGGGGCCCTCAGCCGTCTTTGAAGCGCGGGGCCTGCGTCACGGCTCGGGGCCCTCAGCTCTGCCTTGGGCGCGAGGGACCCCCGCCACGGCCTTGGCATTTTGTTCGTCCGTCAACAGCCTGGACATCGCGTAGACACGGACTCTGGAGACAATGAGGTAACTTCCGCCCAGATCTTCCGGGAGTTGCCATGGCGTCCGAAACCGCGCGAGGAACCCGAGAGCACCGCGGAGTACATCGAGCGCTGCGAGCGGTTCCGCACTGATTGCGCTGACGTGCGCGCGTCCGAGTCCAACGTGGCGTGACCCAATTGCCCCCTCGCGAGGGGGGGGGGGGGGGGGCGGCAGTCCCCTTAGATGGACCAGCCGATCGTGAACAACACCCGCGGCACGGTTCCGCTCAGCTTCATGTAGGTTCCGTTTTCGACGGTCCCGGAGGTCGTGAGCGCCATCAAACCGCCACCGACGCCGATCGTGAAACCGCTATTTGACACATGCTGCCAGCCAGCGTCTACCGCAACTCCGTACGTTGTGTACGAGCTGTTCGAGTCCAAGCCCGAGCATGATGTGCTGCCGAAGGCGTTGCCGCTGCACGACGTGGACGCCTTTGACGAGATGAACATGAGCTGGGGGCCGATGAAGAACCCATTGGCTCCGCGCTCCCCGGTGTAATAGTGATAGCCGAGCTCACCACCGACGGAGCTGTAGGAGGTCTTGATGCCCAAGAGATCCACCGAATAGCTCATGTAGAAGGGATTCACCATGATCCCGTGATGGGGAGCCGGGAGGTACTCGAGATTCGCTCCAACGCGTCCGATTACCAGCGTGAGCGGGTTGACGGTAATGGCAACCGACTTGAAATCCTCCGCGCGTGCAGCCGCGGTGGCGGGCGGGTATGCCGTTTGAGGTGCGGCTTCGGCTGCCGGCGGCTGCGCTGGTGCAGCGACTACTGGAGCACCTTCTGCTGGAGCCGCTGCACCAGCGCAAATACCGGGCTTGAATAGAGTGCGAGACAACCGCTCGCGAGCGCGCCGACCCAACCTATAGGATTTCCCATAGTACAACTCTCCCTCGGTGCCCTCCTGCCGGGCATGCTTGGCCAAGCGAATAACGTCAAGCGAAGCCGGAGTCAACAGGCAACAGAGTAAACTGCTGGCCCAAAAGTATTCACCTCTTCGTGCGAATTTCCGTTTCTAAACGCGCAGCATTCGACGCACTTCCCAAGTTTGCTGGGGCACCGGACCAACCTGCGCTCGCCCAGGCAGCGAGCCTCGCGGGGAACTTTCGACAGTCTTTCGGCGTCAGACCTATCGTAGCGCCCGCGAGTCGCGTGGCGCCGGGAGGTTTGTGTCATGAGCTTGCCAGAGCCGAGCGAGTTGAATGCCCCTTTGTCCATGGTTGCTCGACGTCGCCGCAGGACTTGGCTCCGAGCGAGCGCCGCGTCGGTCGGAGTTCTGGCGCTGGTCGGAGTCGCCACAGTCTCGCAGCCGCGGCTTTTTGCGCCCAACGGCTGCCAAGCGACGCTGGGGACGACCGCGAGCTCTGACCTAACGCCTGAGGCGAGCGAGCCGTCCCCGATGGCAGGCGGAAGCGTACCCGAAGGTGACTTAACGAGCGTGCCAAACGCCGGCGGAAACAAGCGCTACTCGGTGCAGGGGAGTCGTGCTCAGGTCGTGGCGGAGGCGCGGGAGTTCGGCATAATCGGACTGCTCAGCACCGGTGCCGGCAGCGGCCAGGTTGGCATGGGACGCGGAGGCGGCGGGGTTCAGCCGGGCTTAGGCTCGATTGGGGGGCAGGGATTCGGCGCGGGCCACGGTCGCCCTAATGGCGCCCGGTACCCGATTCGCCGCGGAGACTCTTCTGGTAGCTATGCCGCTTGGCGCGACGCTCCGAACGCTCTGAACCAGGAGCGATACGCGTCGCAACCGGAGAACCCGTTTCTAATGGTCACCGACCAAGCGCGGTCGACCTTTTCGATCGACGTGGATACTGCCTCCTACGCCAATGGGCGCCGCTTTTTGACGCAGGGCTCGCTCCCTCCCCCCGAGTCGGTGCGAGTCGAGGAGTGGCTGAATTACTTTTCTTACTCCAATGCTGGGCCCACCGACGGTTCGCCCTTCGCCGTTCACACTGAGATCGCGACCTGTCCGTGGAACGGGGCGCATCGGCTGGTGCGCATCGCGCTCACGGCGCGTCCGCTCGCGCTTTCCGCCACTCCCCCTCGGAACCTCGTTTTTCTCGTGGACGTCTCAGGCTCGATGCAGGAAGAAAACAAGTTGCCGCTGCTCAAACGCTCGCTAGGGGCGCTCGCGCGGACGCTGCGATCTGAGGACAAGCTCGCGATCGTCGTCTACGCGGGCGCGTCCGGCGTCGTGCTTCCCCCGACCTCCGGAGCGGAACAGCAGCGGATCGCTCGCTCGCTCTCGGTGTTGCAAGCGGGTGGCAGCACCAATGGTGCAGCCGGGATTGAGCTCGCCTACCAGCTCGCACGTCAGCAATACCAGAAAAACGGCGTTAATCGCGTGATCCTTGCGACGGACGGTGACTTCAACGTGGGAGTGACGAGCGAGGGCGCACTGGTTCGCTTGATCGAAGAAAAGCGTAAAACCGGGGTATTTCTCACGGTGCTCGGTTTCGGTGACGGCAACCTCAACGACTCAACCATGGAGATGCTCGCCGACAAAGGCAATGGCGCTTACGCGTACATCGACTCGCTCGCCGAGGGGCGAAAGGTCCTTGTGAGTCAGGCTGGCTCCACCTTGGTCACCATCGCGAAGGACGTGAAGCTGCAGGTCGAGTTCAACCCGCGTGTAGTCGCGGCCTACCGGCTCATTGGTTACGAGAACCGGCTCCTGCAGGATCGCGACTTCAACGACGACAAGAAGGATGCGGGCGACATGGGCGCTGGCCACTCGGTCACCGCACTGTATGAGCTGATACTCGCCGGAGAAACACTCGACATCCCTGGCATCGACGCCCTGAAGTATCAACAGACGCCGTCGCGCACGGCGACGCCTGACGAGCTGATGAACGTCAAGGTGCGCTACAAGGGGCCAGACGCCGACAACAGCGTCCTGACGTCCGTGGCAGTCTCCACTCGTGCCGCGGCCAGCCCAGAGCTGGGTTTTGCGTCGGCTGTCGCCGAGTTCGGGATGCTGCTCCGCGAGAGCGAACACAGAGGAGCGGCATCGTTTTCGGATGTGCGAGCGCTGGCCACACGTTTCAAGGGAGCGGACCCCTACGGGCATCGCGCCGAGTTCATCAGGCTCATTGATGAAGCGGACGCTGTCTCGCAGCTCCGTTCATCTGCCAAGTAGCCGCTACTCGGGTTTCTTGAACGTTCTGATGGCGTCGAGAAAGGCGTCGCCGAAGTCGGCGGCTTTCTTGGCGCCAACGCCGTAGATGTCATGCAGATCGTCGAGCGTGGTGGGCCTGCGCTCGGCCATCTGCTTGAGCGTCGTGTCGTGGAAGATGACGTAGGGCGGCACGCCGCGCGCACGCGCCAGGCGAGTGCGCACCTCTCTCAGCACATCAAACAG
>JBBRAB010000077.1:0-5448 GCA_038207155.1 Polyangiales bacterium | reverse complement strand
GCGCCCCGCGAGCACCGCCTCGCGCGGCCTGCCGCTCACGATGATCGCCGCGGCCCGTCCCCGCGAAACCACCCCAATCCGACCGAGGTGCCGCCACTAAACTGACGCTCTCCGGTGTCGCAGAATCGTTGACAGGTTCCGGAACGTGGAGCCCTGCCCAACCGTCTGTCGACGGCTCGCTCCGCCACGAGGTTTGAGCTCCACGATGCCGTGGTCGACCCGTACCATTCCGGGCTGGTTTTTGCGCGGCGTGACCACGACGAATGCGGTCCCAATTGCGGTCACCGTGCCGGCGGCAGTGGACACTGACACGGTGTAGCCCGGACGTTGGCGCCCCAGGCTGAGCGCCACGCTGCCTTCGGCTAGCTCGATGATTCGTGCGGTAGTTGCGGCTTTTATCAGGATGCGGCTGTTGCGGTCGGCGCAGACACGGAGGTCCTGATCGACGCCGACGCAGGCCGGGCTCGACTGGGTGGTGAGCGCGGGACTGGGGCGTCCGGCGGCAAGCGCGGCGGGGCCTGCGAGCCAGGTCAGCGTCGGTGGCGCCAACGGCGGGGCAGAGCGCCGTAGCCGGAGCGACGTCATTGCCGCGAGGCTTAGCGCGGCAAACGCGCTTGCGACGGCCACGGTCACCACAGGTCGCGCGCATCGCTGCACTGTTTTCGTGAAGGCTGGCGTCACAAGCTCGGGCGCCGCGGGAACTGGAGTGGGCGGAGGGAGGGGGAGCGTGATCAGGAGCTTCGGCCCCAGCTGGGCCAGCGCGCTGAACTCGCGCCCGCAATGCGAACAGCTGCGACCGTGCGTCTCGTAGTCGACGCGCTCAAGCTCCGAGCAGGGCTCTTCGAGCATCAGGCGATCGGAGATGTCCTGCCATTCGGGACAAGTGAGCTCGCTCACGACGCTTGCTCCGTCATGTAGCCAGCGCTGGTGGACTCCGGGTGAAGTGCCGCGCGCAGCAGCTCCTTGGCTCGCAGTAGCCGCTTTTTGACGCGACCCACGCAAGTCTCGGTCAGCTCGGCGATCTCTTCGACCGAATGCTCAAACGAGTAGCCAAGCACCAGCGTCACGCGATGGGTCTCCGGGAGAGCGTCGAGAAATTCAAGCATTTCTGCCTGAGTTATCTCGGCGCCGAACAAACTGGCACCGTTCGTCACCGTTTCAAAGTCGACGGCGTCGACCCGCTGCAGGGAGTGCCTGGTCCGCTCGCGCGCTGTCCGCATGGTCTGGCGCGTCAGAATGTGTCTTGCGAACTGCGCGAGCGTAGCCTCGCCGCGAAAATGACGCATGGCGGACAAGACCTCAAGTAGCCCAGTTTGACGAGCATCCTCGGCATCCGCCTCGTTGCGAAGCAGCGAGCGGCAGACCTTCCAGGCGAGCGGCGAGAGCTGCGCGGTGAGCTCGGCGCAGGCTTGACGTTCGCCGCTAGAGACGCGCTCTGCAAGCCTGAGCTAACGTTCGCGCTGACTGGGTGGTGACGGAAATGGGTCAGCAACGAGGGCCAGCAGGATGTTAATCATCGCAGACTCCCGCTGAGGCCGAGTTCCACGCGAGGCCAGATGGATCAGGGGTCGAGCAGGGTTTCGTTCGGTGAGCCAGCATCCAGGTAACGAGAGCGAACGAGCAACACGTCCGCCGCGACGAGCAAAACAAACTGAGTCGCCTTGGTGACGTGATAGCCGTAGTGAAAGCGAGGCGAGAGCGCGAACGTTTTGCTGGTCCCAGAATCGCCGGGCTTTCCTAACGTCACTGTGTTGCGGCTGGACCAAGTCGCATAGTCGAAAACGCCAGTGGCTCCCACAGCGATTTCCTCGCCATCGTCGCGCGCGTGGAGCCAATACTCCGCGCCGAGTTCGATGGGATGGCGATGGATTTTGAGTTCCGAGCTCGCGGAGCTGACCGAGGCCGCTTGGACCAAACGATACGCGAGCACTGGGCTTACCCGGTAAAAACTCGGACCCAGTAGCTCGAGGTTGGCGCTGCTCGACCAGTCTCGAGTTGCCCCGAACGAGCCCGAGTAGCGCAGACTGAGGCTCGCGGGAGGTGGGCCGAACCGAGGCTTTGATCGAGCAGGGCTAGCGAGCGGCTCCTGCTTTGAGCGCGGGAGCTCGCGGGCGTAGACTGAGACGCCAAGCTCGCGCAGGTTGTCGAATACCGCCACCGGGATTGGGGTTTTGTCGTCCCCTGAGGCGGAAACGAGCACGACCGACTGGCTCGATGCCGCGGAAGCCCACGCGGAGGAAACCCAAGCGAAGGGAGCCCATGCCGAGGTAGCACTGAGCAGCACAGCAGAAATCAGCGCAAATCGGCGGTGCTGCCGCTTGCGTAGTGAACCTGAGGCCCGCCGCTGCCTTGCCAACGGCCGGAATACTGCGAGGTGGGACTTTGTCTGTCAATGAAGGTCTAGGCTCGCCGGTTGAGTGGAGTGAAAGGCTGTGGAACACGCGGATCGACTCTTGAGTGGCCCGCAGTGACCGAATTGGCCCCCCCTGAATCGTCTGTACGCGACTGTTTGGTCAGGCGCGCCGGCCGAATGGTGGAGTCAAAGGCGGATTCTTGTAAATCTGGAGACTTGCCTTGCCGTTCTGACCCTACAGGGACTCCTCCCCGCGACGACATAATGCTGGATCCTTCCCGCAGCCGAGAGCCTCACTCGCAGTTGAGGCGGTTGAAAATCAAGTTCCAATGATGCGTGCCATCCCCCAAACGCTCGTCGCTGCCTGGTTAGCTGGAGCTGTTGTTTTGCTCGTCGTGCCCACGGCTTGGGCGGACGACGCTGAGCTCGAAGCATTGCTCGAGGAGTCGGTCGTCACGGGCGCTTCAAAAACCGCTGAGACCGCGAGCGACGCGCCTGGCTCGACCCGAGTGATTACTGGCGACCAACTCCGTCGGCACGGGCTCACGTCGCTCGACGAGGCCATCAATTACCTCGGTGGCGGTCTGATCACTGAGTGGAAACCCGCCGGGATCGAGATTGGGGGTCGTGGGGTGACGCTCACGGGTGATTACGGCAATCATGTGCTTGTCGTGGTCGACGGTCACGCGCTCAACGAGCAGTGGGATGGCACGGCGTATTTTGAAAAGGGTCTTGGGCTTCCGCTCGAACTCGTCGATCACATCGAGCTCGTGATTGGTCCAGGCTCCGTGCTTTATGGGTCCAATGCCACCCTTGGGGTGATAAATATCGTCACCAAGCGCGCGAGCGATTACCGCGGCGCCCACGCGATCGCGGAGGTGGGGTACATGCCGCTGCCGACACGTGGCGGCGGTATTGCGAGCCTGACCGCGCGCGGTATCGGTCACTCTGAGCGCGTGGGATTGGGCTACGGAAGCGACGGCGAGCTGTTCGGCTATCGCTACGGTTGGGTCACGCAGGCCGAGATGTGGCGTTTTACCGGTCCCGCGGTTTTCGGCGGTCCGCAGCGCGCTCAGAACGGCGACGGGACGCCAATGCAGCTAGGTCCAGCGGCACCGCCAGGGCTTTGGGCGGGGCGGTTCTACGACGCCTACAGCATTCAAGCCCCATCACTGTATTCTCGTCTCACGCTTGGGGAACTCACGCTGACCCTCAAGGCCAGTATGTTCCGGCGCACAACCCCAAACATACTCGACCAGTTCGACGACAAAAACACCTTCGAACGCGATCGCTTCGTCTACCTAGATCTCCAGTGGCATAAATCGTTGAGTGCCCGCACCACGCTCGATCTTCGAACCTACGGGGATCTCTACGACTACCGCGAAGACCTCAACGAGCCGGAACCCCAGATGTGCGGCACCGCGCTCGGCAACGGTTGCCTGTTTCGCTTCAAGGGAGCCTCGCGCTGGGGCGGTGCCGAGCCGCGCGTGACCTACGACTGGTTTGGCGACGGGATGATGACGACGATGGTGGGTGGAGATTTGCGGCTCCGGTGGGCTCGGCATGGGTCGGAAACCCTTGACGGTCCGAGCGGAGCCTACATCGAGACAGTTGGTAAATGGAGTCAGCTCGACTCGACCCAGGCCGGCTACCTGCAGCATCGCTACTCCCCGTCCGCCGACTGGCATCTCAATGCGGGCGTCCGCACGGACCACGATCCGCGCGTGAGCAAAGCCAATGCGTCCCCACGCGCGGCCGTTACCTGGGATGCCTGGCGGGGTGGGGCAGTCAAGCTGGTGTACGCCTCGGCTTTCCGCGCGCCGACTGCCTATGAAATGTATTTTGAGGGCTTCGGGAGCCTGCCCAATCAGCAACTGAAAGCCGAAACGGTTCGCTCGGTTGAAGGCTCCGTGGAGCATCGCTTCGGGACTCACCGCATCGGTCTGAGTTTGTTTCGCTCCTGGTGGCAGAATCTGATCGTGTCGACGACGTTGCCGGACGGCAATCAGCAGTACAGCAATACGTTGAGCATCGAAAACTACGGACTGGATGCATCGTTTGACGGACATCGCGGGGACTATCGCTACGGATTCAACGTTACCGAGGCCTACGCCCGGGCGATCGAAGGTTCCGAAAAAACGCAGCTGCCGGTCGCTCCGGCGATTTACGGCAACGCGCGCCTATCGCGCGATGGCAAGGCCGGGATCCCCACCGTGGCACTGGCAGCCAGAGCGGTTGGACCGCGGCTCTTCGACACTGCGCTAACGGCCGGTTACGCCGAGCCCTTGCGCGCCCCAGCCCATGTCGGACTACGTCTCGCGGTGTCGGATCAGTTTCCCGGCTCTACGCATTGGTCTTGGCGTGTGACGGGGGACTGGATCAGCGCGAGCCGTAGCCCCTACGCGATCGGCCCCAACCGCTACGCAGCCACTGGGCCTGGCCAAAGCGCGGAACTCATGCCGCTCAACCGGTACACTGGGTTCGTTGCGCTGGCGTACGATGGGGGAGAGGCGAATTAGGCGCGAGAAAGCGCCTTCGGCGCTGCTCGGTGCGGGGGTGGTTCGGAGAGGTAGCTGAGGGGGGCCAGCGCATCGCTTCGCTTGCGCTGGCGGGCGGAAGGGATGAAGGGGGCGCGCTTCGCGCGCGGGCTTGTCGGCTTGCATCCGGCGACGGCTCTGGTCGAATTGCGATGCCTGTTGCATCAGTCGACAGACAGAACGCGGTTCGCCGCGCATCATCTGCGCTGGCCATCACCACCGCGCCCAGCGTCGCGGCCGCATCCTCAATGCAACGAGCCATCGTGCCGCGCGAAACGACAATGCCATCGGCGGCAAGGGACTGTTCCTGGCGAAAGTACGGCATTCCGAAGCGGAACTTGCTCACGATGATGTGAGCCAAGAGGCTCGGCGCCAGAATGCTGCGGGATAACAGTGCTCGGGGGAGCGCAGTGGTACTAATCTTAGCTGGTTCGGTCTCGGTGGATTCAGTCTTGTACCTCGCGCGTGCCGTCACAACGCGAACCGGCCCTGGACGTTGGAACCCCAACTGGCTGCTCTCTTCCCAACCAACGCGTTCCGCGTTGCCTTCGAGCACGG
>JBBRAB010000076.1:0-5883 GCA_038207155.1 Polyangiales bacterium | reverse complement strand
CCGGCACCACGGGCGCGTGTCTCGCGGTTTGCCAGAAGTTCAGCATGACGAGCCTGATCGGCGAGTGCTGCAGCTGCAACGGCGTGGCGGGCACAATGGCTCGCGCGATATTCAACGTGAACACCTACCAGTGCAAGTGAGCCTGGCGTGAGCTAGGTCGCTTCTAACTCGCGCGACGCGCGCGTGAGTTGGAGCGATTCGGGTGCGGTTTTCCCTCCAAGAACGCCAATGAAGGCGGAGTGACTTTCGAGTCGCCCCGCCTTCGCCGATTTTGTCTCACGGCGAAGCGGGGTTGTGCACGCGGGGGCCTGCAGCGTCATTTTTTGCGCCTCACTGTCGACCCTGTCGGCTCCACCTTCCGACAGCCGCCTAAGTGGCGCGCGTCCTCAGTGTCGGTCTGACTGACCCTGAATCGAGCCCGCTCCAGCAAGTCCAGGTTTCCCCAAATTATGCGCCGACAAGGGCGGAGTGACTTCAGGTTACTCCGCCTTTGGCGCCTCAAAAGCTACATGTCGGACACAAGGAGATAATTTACAGGAATCGCAGGTTTTATCGATTTCAAAGGAACCCCTCAAACGTGGGTGTTGCACCTCACCTGGCGTTAGTGCAATGACTGCCCCTCACCTTGGAGGAGGTCATCATGCTAAAGCCCATCATTTGGTCGCTACTGGTTCCAATGGCTCTGTCGTCGGTTGCCTGCAGTGCGGAAACCGGCAGCGAAAATCTGGCCACCACGGATCAGGCCGTCTGTGCCAATCCTGACGGCGTCGACGCGGTGCTCGCCGCACTCGCAGTGGTGACGGCGAAGGAAATGAAGCATTGGTCCGCCAAGGACTTCAAGATCGTCAACAACACCGTGACCATCGGCGCCACGGGCATCGCCGCCTGTGGAGGCGGCACCTACGTCTGCCAGAACGTGCAGGCCATTCTTGACCTGCAGAAGCCTGCAGCCAACGGCCAGATCAAGTTCACTGACGGCACGGTGCTCAACTCCGACGCGTACCGCAGCCGCGCGGTTTCGTACCTCCAGCGTCAGCTGTCCTGCGAGGCCCAGCCGGATAATCACAACGACTCCAACTGCCCGGCCGAGGCTCATCGCCTGGTCTGGGAGAGTCAGGTGCCCGGCTCGTGCGATAAGGACGATTGGTTCGCAGCGTATCGGGCGAACTGCCTCACCGACGACATCAGCTGCAAGCTCGTCGAGCCCAGTCAGCTAAAAAACAAGCTGATCATGTTCGGGCAGCCCAGCAACGTCTGGCTCGCGTTCCAGCTCAACGCCGACAAGACCAGGATCGGAATCGACCCTGCTGTCGGTCTCACGGAGACCTACATCGTTGGTGGCGGCGGTTGTCAGGCCATCAGCACCACGAACGTCGCCGGTCAGGCCTGCTCCTGCCTCGGAGCGTCCGGTACCCTCCGCGCCGCGACCTTTAACGCCAATACCTACCTCTGTCGCTAAGCGTCACGGCAGCTCGCGGATAACGGCAGCGGGGAGCTCGAAAGCGCTCCCCGTTGCGCTCCGCCCCCAGTCCTGCGTTAGCATGCTGCCCGCATGGGAAAGCGCAGCAGCACCGGCACCCTGATCGGGATCATCCAGTCGTTTCTCCGACAGCGGACTTGGACGCAGGCCGAGCTTGCCCGTGAGCTGGGGCTCCAGGTGCCCGCCTTGCGCAGACAGCTCTCGGAGCTGCAGCTCAACGGCTTCCCGTTTGAGGTGCAGACCGAGCCGCCGCAGGTCTATTGGAGTCTTCCGAGCGATTGGCTCCCGGGTGCGGTGGAGTTCACTCTCCGGGACACGACGGAGCTGCTGAGGCTGCTCAATCGTCTGCCTCGCAGCGCTGACGTCGAGCGCTTCATTCGACGCATCGGTCGCAATGCGCGTCAACCTGCCCTGGCAGAGGCGGTGCACGTTGAGCCGCGTGAGCCGCGCGAAGAGGAGATGCTCAAGCGCGTCGAAGACAGTATCGCGGAGCGAAGGGCCCTGCGCTTTCACTACTATTCCCTTTACCGCGGCAGCCTCGAGTGGCGCAGCGCTTCGGTGCAGCGCGTGCTGGTGGAGCAGCCCGCGCGCTTTGTGGGCTACTGCCATCGCACTCAGCAGCTCAAATGGTTTCGCGTCGATCGCATGCTGGACGCCATCCTGGTGGACAGTGAGCATTATCGCGACCATCGCCGAGAGGCAAACGAGTTTGTAACGACGAGCATGGATGGTTATCGAGCAGCGGGGGATCCGATCCGCGTCGTGTTCACGGTTTTTCCACCAAATAGCCGCTGGGTGAAGAGCAATTTGCCAGCACCCCTGCGGGTCGCATCAGAGAGTGGCGAGGAGCTGCGCGTTGAGGGGCAGGTGGCGGGGCTGCTGCCGGTGGCGCGCTTCGTGGTGGGGCTGGGAGGCAGTGCGTGTGCCGAGACGCCGGAGCTTGCGGGGCTGGTGCGTGGCCTGGCTGAGGGGGCGCTCGCAGCCAACCTGCCGCAAACCAGCAGGCGCTCAGCGCGACCGATCGCGGAGTGAGCGGAGGCGCTCGGTCGCGTGCTGTTAGCTGGCTAGTCCGCCCAGAAGCTGCCGGGGCGCTTCTCGAGCACGATCAGCTGATGGCGCGCGCGTGAGGCCGCGATGTAGCGCGCCGTGCGATCACAACGCGGATCACTGCTGTCACAGTCGGCAAAGAGCACCACGTCCGCCTCGAGCCCCTTGAAGCGCCCGATGCTGCTGTGAAAGATGTGACCAGGCCACTGCGAGTGCTCCGAGGTGAGCGGTATGCCAGCAAGCTGGGTCTCAGCGCGCAACAGAGAATGTTTTGGGCTGTGCGGCGTGAGCACGGCGAGCTGATCGGGCGCCAGGTGCTGCTCGTTCAAGAGATAGTCGACGGCCGCATTGAGCAGCTCACAGCCGAGCAGCGAGCTTGGGTTCGCGTGAAACAGGTTCTAGGCGGCGTCCGAAAATAGCTGCAGGTGTCCAGTGGCTGGAGCCTCGAGCGCGCGATCGAGCGCGACAAACCCGCGCCGCGCCCAGCGGTGAAAGCTGACGACCTCGATGGAGCCCGGGAGCTCACGCGCAATGCGAGCGGCCGCGAGCGTGAGGTAGTCTGCCAACGCGCGATTGAAGCAGAGCAGCAGCCAGCTCTTGTCGATGGCACCACGAAATCAAGCTCCGACTCACGCCCGCGCTCTGTCAGCACGCGCAGCCGATAAAAGACGACGTAGTTATCATCGAGATGATTAGCTAGCGCGTCCCACAGCAAGCGCTCAGCGTAACCGCCATCTTGTAACTCTTCAGGCGGACTCGGCGGATAGAAACGGGCCATCACCCGCACGATAGCCGACTGCAGCACAAACCAGGCGAAATTAAGCTAGATTGCGGCGGGATGCAGCGGGGTGCGGTCGCGCGTTACGGCGGGATGCGGTCGCGCGTTACGGCGCGGCAAAGCAGCTTGGAGGGGTTGGCGTCAACCTGTCACCTTGTTCAGTCGTCCGTATTTGCTCTAGCAAATGGCGATGGACGAGCGGGGTAGGGTGGGGACGTGCGGGAGGACGCCACTTGTTCTCCCAATACCAAGGGGAGTAGTCGATGGACCAAGTCTCAGGGTCGGGGGCCGAGAGTGAGTTGCAGCCTGTTCCCGCTCGCATGTTGAATGAGGTCGCGTACTGTGAACGCCTGATGTACCTCGAATGGGTACAGGGTGAGTGGGCGGATAACTACTTCACCGTCGATGGTAAGTCGGTTCACAAGCGAGCTGACCGGGGCAAGCGAGTTCTCAAGGCCGTCGACAACTCCATTCCGGCGGGCGATGGCGAGAGCCTGCCCTACTCTGCCAGATCGGTCTGGTTGTCGTCGGATCGGCTGGGAATGACCGCAAAAATGGATGTCGTTGACGTGGATGGGTGCACGGTCGTCCCCGTTGAGTACAAGCGCGGCGGCAAACCGGATGTTCCGGAAGGTGCGTACCTTCCCGAACGCGTACAGGTTTGTGCCCAGGTCTTGCTGCTGCGAGAGCACGGATTTGCCTGCGATTACGGTGAAATCTACTTCGCCAAGGAGCGCCAGCGAACTCGGATTGAAATTACACCCGAACTAGTGGAGCAGACACTGGTGGCGGTGGCGCGGGCGCGGAGCGTTGCTGATGGCGGACTGCCTCAGCCGTTGGTCGATAGTCCAAAGTGTCACGGATGCTCCCTGGTGGGGATCTGCCTGCCCGACGAAGTGAATGCCCTGAAGCTACGCGGGCTTGAGCGGCAGGCGAATACGGTCTTGCCGGTTGAGCCGGATATCGCCCACGAAACTGCGGACCCCTGGGGATTTGAGGTTGGAGAAAACGATGAGGCGCGAGTCAAGAGCGCGGTGCGTCGACTCTACCCGGCACGCGACGACAAGGTCCCTCTCTATGTTCAGAGTCAGGCAGTGAGGATTCGGCTCGATGGCGAGCGGCTGATCGTTCAGCACAAGGACGGTCCTTCAGTCGAAGCGCGACTGCTCAATACCTCGCACGTGTCGGTGTATGGCAACGCGCACATTACGCTGCCAGCAATCAAGGCGTTGATCGAGCGCGGAATTCCACTGCTTTTGTTCTCATACGGTGGGTGGTACCAAGGGCGCACCGTCGGTAGCGACGCAAAAAATGTCGAGCTCCGACTTGCTCAGTACGCGAAGTCACAGAAACCCGAAGTGCAGCTTCGACTTGCCCAAGGTTTCGTCGCCTCCAAGATTCTGAACTGTCGAACGCTGCTGCGACGAAACAACGACAAGGCCTCGGCCAAGACTCTGTTCGAGCTGAAGCAACTGGCTCGAAAAGCCAGGGAGAGCAGCTGTCTCGGGAGCCTGCTCGGGATCGAGGGCACGGCTGCACGGTACTACTTTTCAGAGTTCACCGGAATGCTCAAGCAGGATCCGAGCGGAGGCTTTGAGCTCGAAGGTCGAAATCGACGGCCGCCGCGTGACCCGGTGAACGCCATGCTCTCGTTCTGCTACTCGCTGCTTGCGAAGGAACTGGGACTGGCAGTGACGGCGGTGGGAATGGATCCAATGATCGGATTCTATCACCAGCCGCACTTTGGTCGCCAGGGTCTGGCTCTTGATCTCATGGAGGAGTTTCGGCCAGTGGTTGCCGATTCAGTGGTCGTCGGGGCGATCAACAACGGCGTAGTAAAGCAAGACGACTTCATTCGCGCAGCGGGGGCGGTAAGCCTGTCGGCGCCTGCGCGAAAGCGGCTCATTTTGGCCTTCGAACGGCGAATGGACCAGCTCGTGACGCATCCGGTTTTCGACTACCGAATCAGCTATCGACGGGTGTTTGAGGTGCAGGCCCGGTTGCTGTCGAGAGTCATGCTGGGCGACATTGTCGATTATCCCGAGTTTCGCGTGAGGTAACCAGTGCGCCACATCTACGTCGTTACCTACGACATCTCCGATCCCAAGCGCTTGCGACGAGTATATCGGCTACTGCTCGGCTACGGAGACCACATTCAGCTTTCGGTGTTCGAGTGCGAACTTGATCCGAGAGAGGTTCTGGAACTCCGCAACGACTTGGCCGACGTGATTCATCACAGCGAGGACCAGGTGCTGTTCGTGAACGTTGGCCCAGTCGACGGACGCGGCGCGGCAAGCATTACGGCTTTGGGAAAGCCCTTCCTGGACCCAGAAAGGACTGCTCTGGTTGTCTGAGAGTCATGATATAGTCCCGAAGGTCTCAGGTAGATTGCGAGTGGTTCGGTGCTCCGTTCAATGCCGTCACCGCTCGCAGTCTAGAATGATCCTTGAAAACTCGGACCGAAACAGGCAGTCTCACATCCCTGTTTGGTCATCTGCCCTCCGTTATCCACTTGCTCGCACTCAGCACTCGCAATCCGCCTCGCAACTACTTGAAATTATACGAATATTGCGAGGCG
>JBBRAB010000075.1:0-6865 GCA_038207155.1 Polyangiales bacterium | reverse complement strand
TCCTTGCCGGTGGACCGCTTGGCTGTCAAAGGCACAACGGCGACCGCCTGCCGCTCTCTCGGTTCCCCTCAATTCGAATGGACCATTCTACCTAGTCGAATCGCGGAAACTCAACATGACTGAGCCTATTTGGACCGAATGCGACCATCAAGAAGCGACGAGTAGCCGAAGGTCCTGACAGTCGCTGACTGCGGCCTCTCCAATATCGATGTCCTTCGTCTTCTGAGCGAAAGCGATTCGCTCATCAGTCTTCGCATTGCGTCGCTGGCTGGCCTCGACACGCAGCGAGAGTGAGCTACCAATGCGGTGGCGCCAATTAGTGACCCGCGCGCGCGGCTACGGCGCGCTGATCTCCCGCACACTGCCGCGCTTGTAGAGCAGGCCATCGACGCCTACGCCGTCGCTGCGAAAATAGACCGTGATGTTCGGAAGTCCGGTCTCGGAACCGGCACGCGTCGGAGCCTTGGTCAGCGGCAATGCCGGCTCAATGCCCGACGCGCAAGCCGCGCCACCGGTTCCGAAATCAGCGCCAGTGTCGATGTGTTCGGCCAGCTTGACCCAGCTGCCGCCAGCCGCGCCGTCACTCGCCTCGTCGATCCAGAGCTCCTGCTTTACTCCGCCGCTCGGCAGATCGTAGACCACCTGCTTGTAACCGATCCACGAGCCCTTCGGCATGCCACCAGCCCAGTGTTTTCGGCTCATTATCGCGGTAGACTGCGGATGGCTCGTCTCCTTCTCAAAGTCGATGCTCCCGTCGTACCTCATGCGCGCGTCGATCCCGCGCGTGTCGCAATGGTTCGTGTTCTCACTACCAACGGTACCGTGGTTGGTGCGGGCGAGCGCGACCAGACCACCCCAGGGGGTACCGTCATCGGCGACGCGCTGAAAATACATCGTGATCTCGACATCCCGCCATTGATCGAGGAGCGCCGGATCATGGATGTACATCCGCGGCACGCTGCCGGTGATCTTGAGCGTTCCATCGCCGTCCACCTTGTACGAAGCGTTGCCGTGATCGGCGTCAAACCATGGATCGCTGGGGTCTTTCCCCGTGAAGCTTCGCGCAGGCGCATCCCATTTGGCGTACCAGGCCTTTCCGGCCGGCAGCGACGGATAGAGCTGTTTGATACCAAATGGATCCAACGTCGCTCCGGAACCACCACCGGTATTCGCTGTGCCGCCCGTAGTCTGCGGGCTGCCGCCGGTGCCCGTCGAGCCCCCGTTGCTGTCGCGCCGCCCGTGGTCACGCCACCCGTCGCCGCAGCACTGCCGGTGCCCATTAGCCCGCCGGAGCTCGCCGCACCGCTGCCCTCCTGGGCATTACCGGACGAACCGCCGTCGCAAGCGCACAGACCCGAGATGACAGCAACCAGGGGCAGCAATGCTTGATGACAGCGCATGGCCCGTTTTATCACCGCGGCCCACAAACGTGAGCTCGTTTGCGCTGGGGAGCTCGCTTGCCGGTAGCGCCGGTGTGGTCGTCAATCACACGATCACCGCAGAACTCTAAGCCCGCTCTCACGCGCTCTGAGCCCACTCGCGCACGCTCTGAACGCGCTCTCACGCGCTCGGAATGCTCCAGGATTTAGCGACGCGCTAGACAATCGTCGCCATATCCCTCGACGAGCCCCCAGTGACCGGGCGACAATCGTCACCACGATGCCCAAAACCACCAGCGCCTGGTTCGCCTTGAGTTGCATGCTGCTCGGTTGCGCCTCGCACCCTGTTGGTCAAGTCGACGCGGCCCCATCGGGCGCCGGACAGTCGGGCACCGGGGGCAATTCCTCGGGTATCGACGCCGGGCCCTCACTGCTCGGACGCTGCGGGGCGGCCAAGGGCCAGCTATTTGACGGGAGCTACCCCTGGAATCAGACCGTCGATGCCGCTCCCGTCGACGCCGAATCGACCACCATCATCAACTACCTGCAGACCAAACACACCGGCAGCCAACGCTTTCGAATCGACGGCCCGAGCGAAACTGCAAACGCCATTTTCGGTCTCACCCTGCTCGTGGCCAACGCCAGCACGCCTCGAGAAGCCTTTACCCCTACCGACGATTTCTTTACGCCCGACTGCGATACCGCACCGGTCCCGCTCCCCGAGGGCGGCTCGATTGAAGGAGAAACTGGCTACGGCTGCGCCGGTGACGGGGACTGCCACTTGATCGTGCTTGATCCGGTGAGTTGTCGCTTGCACGAGATGTGGCGAACCAACCGAACGGCGTCGGGATTCAGCGGTGGCTGTCAAGCCGTGTGGGAGCTTCAGCAACCGTACAAGACCACCCTGCGCGGGGAGTGCTGTACGAGCGCCGATGCCGCCGGGCTACCGATCGCGGCTCACACCTTCACTGCAGATGAGATCGCCGACGGCGAAATCCGCCACGCCATTCGCTTCATTTTACCTAACGAGCATATGCGCGCGCTGCTCTACGTCCACCCGGCAACCCACTCGACCGGCAGAACCAGCGGGCCCGCGGAGGCGCCGCCTTACGGAGCTCGACTTCGTCTAAAGGCGTCCGCGGATCTGTCGCGTCTCAAGCCCGCCGCCAAGATCGTCGCTAAGGCCCTGCAGGCCTACGGCATGTTTCTCTCGGACGGCGGCAAGGTCACTTTCACCGCGGCCAACGACCGCTTCACGCAGCACAAATGGCCCGAAGTGGGCCTTTTGCCCAGTGATCTGACCAGCCTGAACTGGTCAGATTTTGAGGTGATCGAGGACGGCCCACTGCACACCTTCGATAACCAGTGCGACTGCAACCACATTCCGGTCGCTCACTGAAAGAGCCACCTTACTTGCTGTTGCAGCCGAGCGTCTCGAGCTTCTTCAGCGTTGCCGCACTGTCCGGTCGCACCACGATGGACTGTTTGAGCCAGTCGCAAGCGGCATGAGCGTCACCGCCAATTTCCTCGATTAGCCCCATGTTGTAGAGCAGCGCCCCGCGCACGCTTGCGGGGCCTTGCGCCAGCAGACCGCGCTCGCAAGCCGCACCGGCGTTGTCGAGGCGACGTGCGCGCAGATGCAAAAAGCAGCGATTGCCCTAATCGAGGCCCTGGTGCTGTTCCACGAACCCCTCGTCATCGGCGGCGAGCTTGGAGGCCTTTGGATTGAGCGGCGTGGAAGCGGCCGCTGCGCCCGTCGTTGCAGCGCCTGAGGTCGACGCGGGAGTGGCAGTCGCGCTTGGCGCGCCACTGGAGACCGCCTTTGGCGCCGCGCCAAGTGGCACCAGCTCGAGCCGTAGAATCGCGCCGCAACCATCGGGAGGATTGGCGTCTCCGCGCTGACTCTTGTCGCAGGCCTCAGGGCGCCCGTCCTGACTCAGGTTGGCGCAACTGTCCGCGGTCTTGCCCCCTGCCTTGGCTCCAAGGGCCCCGACGCCCGCCGCGGCGCCTGACTCCGAACCGGCGAAGAACTCGTAAGCACCGACCGCGACGGACGACACCACGTGAGTGGCTCCCGAGCAGTCTCCCTCGAAATCATTGCCTCTTCAGAAGAATCTGTGGGTGAGCCAGGCTCGATAAGGTGCTCTCAAGACCTCGGGGCTTTGCCCCGCGCGGCCTTCGCACCAAGCCTGCCGTAGCTCTTGAGCTTTCGGTAAAGCGTCGCCGAGCCGATGCCAAGCTGCTCGGCTGTGCGAGTCTGATTGCCAGCGTTGAGCCGTAGCGACGCGAGGATGTACTCCTTCTCGATGTCTTCCCACAACCGCACGGACCCTTCCCTGGCCATGGGCTTTGGGAAAGCGAGACGAACTTCCTCGGGCAAGTCGTCGGGTTCAACGCGACTACCGGACGCAAGTGCGACGCCATGTTCCACGGCGTTGCCAAGTTCACGCACGTTACTGGGCCAGTCGTAGCGCAAGAGCTGAGCTGCGGCGTCGGGGGCAAGTCCCGCGACTTTGCGCTTCATTCTCAACGCCGCGGCCGCAACAAAGAGTCGGGCCAACGGAAGGATGTCGTCTCTGCGCTCCCGAAGCGGAGGAACGTGCAGCTCGACGACCTTGAGGCGGTAGTAGAGATCTTGGCGAAACGTGCCGCCCGCGACCGCATGGGCAAGCTCGCGGTTAGTGGCCGCCAAGACTCGCACATTGACTCGCCGAGACTTGTTTTCTCCGACACGCCGGACCTCGCGCTCTTGCAGCGCGCGAAGCAGCTTGACCTGCATCCCTGGGGAAACCTCCCCAATTTCGTCAAGCAATAGCGTTCCGCGGTTGGCCGCCTCGAACAAGCCCGGTCGATCGTGCGCCGCGCCCGTGAAGGCTCCGCGCGCATGCCCAAAGAGCTCGCTCTCAAGCAGCGATTCGGCGATCGCGCCGCAGTTGACCGCGACGAACGGCCCATTAGCGCGAGACGATTCGTCATGAACGAGGCGCGAGATGCGCTCCTTGCCGGTTCCACTCTCACCTGTGATGAGGAGTGTCGAATCGACTTTCGCCACTCGCCGCGCCAGATCGACCAGGCGCTCCATCGAGGGGCTCTTGGCTACGATCCCGAGCGGATCGACGACATCAGGCGCCACGCGAGCGAGTGCGCGCCGGTGTTTCGAAAGCTTCTTTTCGGCGGCCTTCAACGTCTCGGTGACGCGATGGAGCGAGACTTCCAGGCAGTCTTTGAGGCGCGTGGACTCAAAGAAGCGGAGTTCCTCCGCGCTTTCGTCTCCCCACTCTTCGCGCGTCCGTCCAAAGAAATGGCAGACCGTGTCGCCCTTACCCATGCAGCGATCCTCGCGAACGTAGATTTCCTTGCCGGCGATTCGACTGAGGTATCCGCTCTTGAGCCCGCAGATCGTCCAGCATACCGGCGCATCGGCAACGCCGAAGTGAAGGAGGTGTTGCTCGGCCTCATAGGAAGCAACGACGACCGAGCCCTCCTTCGACAGCGGGCCCATTCCGCCTGATTCAACGCGAAATAGCCCTTCAAGCGAATTGATGCGCGTGCCCGCGCTCAGCCAGTCCTGGTTGTTGTCCCAAGTGAATTCCGACTTCATGGCCTCGGCCATACGAAAGCCGTGGGCGAACCCAAACTGAGTGAGCACCGTGCGCGCGGCAGTGAGGCCAAAGTTTTCGACGAGGTACTTTCGCAGGAGCCCCATCGCGACGGCATCGATGAGGATCGCTCGCTGCCCGGCAAAGCGGATCACTCCACCTTCAGGATCAAGCTCCAACAGTTCCTTGAGATCTAGCTCGTCGACGCGCATTCACACCTCATTCAAATTGAAGAAGGCTGTACGTCGTTCTGACCTAAATAGCCATGAGCCCTACGCACGTGCGGCCGGATGACTCATTGCCGATCGACTCGGCGCCGGCGCCCGACAGTGCCTGCCTTTGCGTCTCAATTTGAGGTAGGAATAGCGCCATCTTGATTGCCCGGGCCGTCCCGCAGATGCTAACGGGGCCTGTTTACGGCTAAAAACGCCGCGGCACGAAAGGTGCGGTTCCGCCAGTGGTGGCGACGCGTAGTGCGCCGAACTCAAACCAGAAGGACACGCTTATGAACTGGGACCAAATCGCGGGGCAGTGGCATCAGACGGCGGGACAAGTAAAGTCGAAGTGGGCAAAACTCACTGATGACGATCTGATGGACGTCGCTGGCAAAAAAGAGCAGCTCATTGGCAAAATCCAGGAACGTTACGGCGTTCTCACGGAAGAGGCGGAGGCGCAAGTTGACGACTGGGTCGCGATGTTTACACCGACGAGCGACGCGCGAATGGTCTCATCGGAGGCAATCCCACAACATAAAGCGAGCAAATAGGCCAACCACCTTGCCGCAACACAGACGCGCACCTGGCGTGCGAGGGGCAGGAGCTCAATGATCTCGCTTCGCAGGACCGACAGCCGCCATCACGAGCACAACGCCACGCGGGAGACTTGGCAAACTTTTTTTCCGGAAGGAGGAACGGGCTCCCTCACCAACAGATTCGTCAGTCTCGTGACTCTTGACGAGAATAGGCTTGAGCCAGATGGCTGCGTCTCTGCTCGAACTCAGAGCGACACTGAGTTTGTTTCGTGCGTGCGTGAGGGGGCGCTGGCGTACGAGGACTCGATGGGTCGCGGTGGCCTGATTCAAGCCGACGAGGTTCAAACCATGACGCTCGGCCGTGGCGTTCGCCACAAACAGACAAACGCGTCGCAGACCGACACCGCTCATGTCTATCTAATTGGACTGCATCCGTGGAAAGCGGGGTTCTCGCCTGAGTGCGAGCAGAAGCGCTTCACCGCGGCGCAGCGTCGCGGGCGGTTGTGCGTCGTCGCATCGCCGGACGGCCGGAAAGACTCGCTAAGGATTCACCAGGACGCCGTTATTTACTCGGCCTTGCTGGAGCGGGGAACCCATGTGATCCACGAGCTTTCGCCGGGCCGATGCGCCTGGCTTCACATCGTGCACGGAGAGGTGACCTTTCGTGAAGTAGTCCTGGTTGCAGGTGACGGAGTGGGCGTTGCCGCCGAGCGGTCCGTTTCCCTGACGGCAAGAGAGGAGACCGAGGTCCTCCTGATCGACCTCGGCACCCCTTGACAGGTATCCGGTGCACGAGCCCCGTCCTTGTGCCGTCGCTCAGTGACGCGATACTCGCATCGTGAGCGGCGGCACAAGGTCAGTTCGATACAGTCTGCTCGGTCGGGCGCACCAAGGGCGGCGGGACCGTGAGCGGACCGATCTCCCTGGCCAATTCAGCGGGGACGAGTCGAGCCCGAGTCTCCGTCCAGTAGGCGGGAGCCAGTTCGAGGTACCGCTCGCGCGGCCAGAGGGGCATGACGTGGATCAGTTCGGCGAGGTAACGCTCGGGGTCGAGGTTGTGCAGCTGACAGCTGGCAATCAGGGAGAAAAGGTTGGCAGCAGCGGCGGCATGGTCGTTGGAGCCGAAAAAGAGCCAA
>JBBRAB010000074.1:0-7557 GCA_038207155.1 Polyangiales bacterium | reverse complement strand
AGAGGCTTTTCGAGGGGAGGGGTTGGGCACGAAGTGTTAGGACCGGGGGATGCTGCGTCGGACGGTGTTTTGGTTGGGTTGGGTCGTCGTGGGAACGGCGGGGTTGGTTTACGGCGCGGAGTGGAACGCTTGGTGGGCGGGGTTGGCGGTGGTTAACGTGGTGACGGCGGTGGCTTATGGGTGGGACAAGGCTTTGGCGAAGCATGTTTGGTGGAGGGTGCCGGAGGTGACGTTGCATTTGCTCGAGTTGATGGGGGGAGCGGTGATGGGGTGGATTGTTGGGGAGGTGATTCGGCATAAGACGAGGGATGTGAGGTTTCGGAGGTGGAGGAGGGGGATCATGGGGTTGCAGGGAATTGGGGCGGCGGTGTGGTTGGGGTGGAGGTTGAGGAGCGGAGGGTGAAGGGAGCTCGCTGCGCGCGCGGGCAGAGGGGAGCCAGCGCATCGCTTTGCTCGCGCTGGCGGGAGAAGGGAGCGCCCGCATCGCGCCGCTACGCATCGCTTGCTGGCATGGGGACGGGCGCTTGTGATTGGGGCGCCGTGATTGGGGCGCCGTGATTCTGTCTTGCCTGCGTCCTGCTTTAGCGGCGCACAACCCCCGCCAATCCTCGCTTCGCTCGGCTTGTCATGGGTTCTGCGCCGGGGGGTGGGCATGACGCAGGCAAGACAGAATCATGAATGGCCTCTTCCACATCAACGACTGCAGGCTTACCAAGTTGCGCGCGAGCTGGTGCGGCGCGTGGGAGCATTGCGGCTAGCGGACGCTCGGTTGCGCGAGCAGGCTCGCAAGAGCGCGCTCTCGGTTGCTCTCAATCTCGCTGAAGGCGCGGGTCGTACGAGTCTGGCTGATAAGCGGCGCGCTTACGGCATCGCGTTTGGCGAGCTGTGTGAAGTCGCTGCTGCACTTGAGCTGTCGCTCGATTTGCGGGCAACGTCCGAGGCGGAAGCGCGGGCGTCGTTGCTCGTGGTCGCTCGGCTTCACGCGATGTTGGCGCGGCTCACGCGTGGGTGAAGTGGCTCACGCGTGGGTGAAGCGCACCCTTCGAATGGTCCATCAGCACGGCTAGCTCGTGGCGCGGGTGGATGGTTGTGGTCAGGCTGAGGTCAAAAAAGTGGAAAATACTTGAGCCATATTTGATTCGGCGAGATCGGCGACTAGCGAGCCCTCGACGGCGGCTCCTCGCCCGCTCGGGCTGGGAACGGCGTTCACACTGTGCTCATGCGGCACCGTCGCTGCGCGTGAGACTCGCCGCATTTGAGCGAATATCGCCGCTTTTTGGACTCTGTCGGGGGATGGCGTTGCCATCGTCGATGGCACGAGGAGTGCTTACGTCGGAGCAGTGATTATGTCGACAGTCAATGGATGGGTGTGGGGCTTGGGATGTTGGTTCGTCGTGGTGACGGGGTTCGGGTGCAGCTCGGAGGCTGCAGGTCCTAGTTCGGGGGCCAATGCGGGCTCCACCGCGACGGGCGCCTCGTCCACTGGCGCTGGCGCGTCGGGTGCTGCGGCTGGGACCAACGGTGCGGGGAGCAACAGTGCTGGCGGCCAGACCTCGAGCGTTCCGGAGCTCCCGCGTCCTGATCCGGCCAAAGCGAGCAAGTACGAGGCCTGTGCCTACTACATGAACCAGATAGCTCGGCAGCGCTTTCAAGTGTGCGGAGGGGCGTCGGAGGCTTCGATGCGAGCCACCTTTGACCAAGGGCTCTCGCGTTGTCCCGACATGCTGTTTGCTCCCGGAAGCCAAGTGACAACGGCACAGGCGATTCAGTGCGGTGACGCCTGGGCCAAGTTTCCCTGCGCGGCGGCCTTGCGCGACGAATATCCCGAGTGCGGCTTGCCTCATGGGAGCCGGGAGCTCAATCAGCGCTGCACGTCGTGCCATCAGTGCGCCTCGGGTAGCTGCGGCGTTTCTGGGGATCGGTGCGGCTTCTGTAGGCCACTCCTGGCGCCGGGCGCAGCCTGCGGCGGCAACGTCGGATATTGCCCGCTCGGTTACACTTGCAGCGCCGCTTCGCTCTGTGAACGCAATCCCGCACCCTGCACGAAAGCAGGGGAGGTCTGCGCAAAGGGTGCGGTCTCCATGCCGGGTCTCTACTGTGATTTGTCCGCCCCCGCGGCGGGGGTTTGTCGCCTCTATGACGGAAATTCGCAGAGTCGAGCCCTTGGGGCAGCCTGCGACTCAAACAGCAGTTGCCTCAGCGGGGCTTGTAACTCGGGGCGCTGCGAGGCGGCAGCGGCGCTCGGTACAGCCTGCGAAACCTGGACGCACCAATGCGTTCCCGACGCTTACTGCAACCGCTGGCTCGCAGTGAGTGTCTGCGAGAAGCGGATCGAGCGCGGCGCGAGTTGCGAGCGCTGGGACTCGGCGTTCTGCGCTGAGGGGCTTGTCTGCACGGGCGCCACTCTCACCGCGACGACCGACATGCACTGCGTTCAAGAGCGCCGGCTAGGTGAGAGTTGCGGCGAGCCTGGCATGAGTTGTCTGACGGGCCTCAAGTGTGACGGCAAGCTGTGCGTCGAGGCCTCGGAGCTGGGCGAGTACTCCCAGTCGTGTCCATTCGGGTAACGCGACCGGGCCCCGTCGGCCGCCCTCGAACGCGGTGCCAGGATGGTTGTAACGCGCATGTAGTACAGTTGAGTCGTGACGCCGCGGACAGCGAGCCCACGTCGCCGGGCGACCAGCTCGGAGCAGCGCAAGAGAGCCGTTCGGAGCTCGTGCGTGAGCTGCATCCTCAGGTGAGCGCGAGCGACATGTCCGTGCTCGCGCGGGACAACCTGGCGTTTGGTTCGGCGCTGTACGCCAAGCTTGCAAGTGAACCGGGCAACGCCTTACTCTCGCCCCACAGTATCTCTTCGGCTCTCGCAATGACTTGGGCGGGAGCCAAGGGCAAGACCGCCAGTGAGATGGCGACGGTCCTGCACTTTTCCCTGCCGCGGAAGGCGTTTGCACGCCGGAATGAACCAACTGGATCTGGCGCTTCAGAGTCGAACCTCGCAGGCTCTGGGTGGCCAGTACCAAGGACCCGTGGTTCCTTTCAGCTTGTGGATCGCCAATGCTCTCTGGGGGCAAGAGGGGCTCGCCATTGAGTCGCCGTTTCTCGATGCTCTGGCGGTCAACTACGGAGCAGGCCTGAACCTCGTGGATTTCGTCAGGCAGACCGAGCAGGCTCGGCTGACGATCAACGGCTGGGTTGCTAGTAGGACTGCAGACAAGCTCCCGGAGCTGCTCGCGAAGGGGAGCCTCTCCTCCGACACTCGTTTGGTGCTGACCAACGCCGTCAGTTTCAAGGTGAACTGGGCCAAGGAGTTCGATGCGAAGCGGACGGCGGACGCGGATTTTTCGCTGGCGGACGGCAAGAAGGTCACCGCTGCGTTCATGCACCAGACCGACCGCTTTGAGCATGCCGCGGGCGATGGTTGGTCGGCGGTGCGGCTCCCGTATGCCGGCAATCAGGTCTCGATGACAGTGATCCTGCCGGATGCGGTTCGTTTCGCGGAGGTGCAGTCCGGGCTCAGTGACGAGTTCCTCGGAAAGCTCTTCGCGAACCTCAGCCACCAGCGTGTGGCGCTGTCCCTGCCAAAATGGTCGTTTGAGGCCAGCTATGAGCTCAAGGATGCGCTGACTTCACTCGGAATGCCCACGGCATTCTCAGGTGAAGCGGACTTCAGCGGTATGACGACCGAAGCGAAACTGATGATCGACAAGGTCATACACAAGACGTTTGGTGCCGTGGACGAGCGTGGAACCGAAGCTGCCGCGGCAACCGCCGTGGTGATGCGTGAGTTGTCGATGCTGCCACCCGAGCCAATTTCCTTCGTCGCCAATCGTCCGTTTCTATTCGTGATCCGCGACGAGCCAACAGGCGCGCTGCTGTTCATGGGACGCGTGGAGTCGCCCAAGCAATAGGGCTGATTTGCCGGATTTGAGCGACTCTGCCGCCCGAGTACCCTTGGGGCGCTCGGGCGGTGTCGCGTGATGCGTCGGGCGCGTCAGGCGCGTCAGCGAGCGCTCTGGAGCTTGGTCAGCCGCACCTTGAACGAGCGGCCCTTGATGCGGCCTGTGCTGAGGCGATCAAGCGCAATCTGGGCGCTAGCACGCGCGACCGCGACGTAGGTATCGCTCGTGCGCACGTTGATCTTGCCAACCACTTCGCCGGGGAGACCGCCTTCACCCGTGAGGGCGCCGAGCACGTCACTCGGGCGGAGCTTTTCGCGACGCCCGGCGGCGATCACGAGCGTCGCCATCGGAGCCAGCAGCCTCACGCGTCCGCGCACGGCGGGGGGCAGTCGCTCGATGCGGGGGGATTTTTTCATGAGCATCTCGATGGCCTCGAGGCGCTGATGGTGGCGGTCGGTGAACAGACTAAAGGCCATTCCCCGATGATCGGCTCGCCCGGTTCGCCCGATGCGGTGATGATGCACCTCCGCGCTGGTGGACAGATCGAAGTTGATGACGAGCGACAGCTCCTTGATGTCGAGTCCGCGCGCGGCGACATCGGTGGCCACCAGTACCGAGCAACTCTTGTTCGCGAAGAGCAGCAGGACGTGATCACGGTCCTGCTGGATCATGTCGCCGTTGAGCGCCGCGGAGCTGATCCCAGCGCCCAGCAGCGCGTCGACGACCTTCTGACAGTCTGCCTTGAGATTGCAGAATACCAGGGTCGATTCAGGCAGATGATGGGCGATCAGTGCGAGCACAGCCGGCACGCCTCCGCCCGGCTCAATCTGATAGAAGCGCTCGTCGATGTCGCGCTCGACGGTCACGGTGTCGACGGTGACGTCCACCGGATCGCGCTGATAGCCGCGACTCAGGGCGCGCACCGCGTCCGAGTAGGTGGCGGAAAACAGCAGCGTCTGCCGCGTGCGCGGGGTCATTTTTACGACCTGCGCGATGGAGGCCTCAAAGCCCATGTCCAGCATGCGGTCGGCCTCGTCGAGCACTAGGATGCGCAGCTCACTCAGGTCGAGCGAGCCCTTCTCAAGATGCTCGAGCAGGCGACCCGGCGTGCCCACCACGATCTCGGCGCCGTGCGCGAGCGACGAACGCTGCGGTCCAAATTGCACCCCTCCGCAGATCGGCAGGATGCGCACATTGGGCATGGTGCGCGCGAGACGGCGCAGCTCACCGGTCGTCTGTTCCGCTAGCTCGCGGGTCGGGCAAAGCACCAGTGCCTCGACCTTGGTCTTGCCGAGCGTGAGGGAATTGAGCAGGCCCAGCCCGAAGGCCGCAGTCTTGCCGCTGCCTGTTTTTGCCTGCGCGATCACGTCCTTGCCGGACAAGATGACCGGCAAAGACGCCGCCTGGACCGGGGTCATGGTCTCGTAACCGAGGCTGGCAAGGTTCCCGAACAGGGCGGGAATTAGGCCAATTTCGGAAAAGTCGGCGTTCATCGCGGGGCTGTACCACGAGGCGCCGACGCACGCCTCCCGTCAGCCGGTCTTGGTTCTGGCCCGCAACATGGGCGCGTAGGCCCCGCGATAGCTCCAGGCCAGATATGCGGTCAGCCCGAGCAAGGCCAGCGGCATGCCGACAGCTTTGACGCCATCGATGGAGCCATGAAATAGCAGAATCGCGATCTCGATTGGAGTGAGCAGCGCGAGCGCCAGCGGTACGAACCGATTGCCGAGCAGCGCCAGCCCCGCGGTGAACTCAATCGTCTTGACGGTCGGCAAGTAGTGCGTCGCCATTAGCGCGAACATGACTGGACGATAGGCCTCCGGAACCGATGGCGTCGGAATGAACGGGACGAAATAGTTCAGTGAAAACAGCGTAAAGACCAATCCGAGCAGGATGCGCGCGGCTATCGGCAGGTAGCGAGACATGGGGGTACTCCGAACAGCAAGGGCGCTTGAGCGCTGACTAGAGATCCCCTAGGTCGCCGGTGACTGAGCGTCAATCGGGGTGACTTGCGGGACTACCGGACGCTAATCTTCACCAGTGCGGATTTGGACGGAGTGGCAACGTCCATCACGGCACCCACGTCGATGGTGAAGTCACCAGCCGTGAGCATCTTTTTTCCATAGGTCCAGGGCTCAATCGTCGCTCCCGCGCCCAAGGCTTGGAGCGCGGCCGCGGGAATGGTCGCGCTGCCGTCCTCCGACGGGAACGCGCAATCCAGCGCTCCATTGCTCGAGTTCGCTTGGAGCATGAGCGACACGCCCGGCGTGCCGCGACTGAACGTCAGCACGAGGTCCTTGGATTTGTCCACCGTAACCTCGCCGCCGAGCGACGAAGCGGGCGAGTCCAGTAGCAATGCCAGCGGCGCTGTCATGTCCGCTGAAAACGCCGGGACCGTCCCGCCGCTTGCGGCAAACCGCATCGTCTCGAGTCCCCCAAGGCTCCCGAGCGCACCGCTCCAGCGGTACTCGTTGGCGGGGTCGGGGGTCATCGTCACGGTCTGCTCAAGTCCGGACGATGTGAGCGCAAGCGTGCCAGCTCTGACAGCGCGCACGCGACCACTGGTTTTTTCAGTGGTTGAATGGCAGCTGTCCTTGCGAGTGTAGCTGCAGTGCGCTGTCGTTGCAGCTGGGCACGAGCTCCAGTAGTCGCTGACCGAAAAATACGCGGCAAGCTCGTGCAAGGACATGGTGTCGGCCCAGACGAAGAAGCCAAACTTCGTCACGGCAATCACGGGCGCCCCGCTGGTTCCGGCTCCGGCTAGGTTGCTTGCTCCCGCGCCTCCGCTACCACCTGACGCGCTTGCGCCCGACGCGCTTGCGCCCGACGCGCTACCACCGCTGCCCACGGGGCTACCCGCTGCAGCGGGGTCGTTCGGTGCTTTGACGCTGTCGTCCGTGCAGCCTGTTTGCGCGCCGAGCGAAGCCCAAAAAAACCAAAAAATACGCGTGATGATAGGGATGAAGTCCGCATTGAGTGCCTCCCGGTGCGGCAGACTAGTATGGTGTTCGGGCCCGAGGGCGAGCGGAATCGGATGAGGCTCGCCCAAACACTTTCGGGAGGGCGCGATTCCTTTTTTGGGAAGATGCCGCGCCGTGCTAGCGTAAAGGTGCTTTTGAGGCCGAACGGCCTTGGTTGGTAGTGGCTGGGCCGCCGGCGTCGGGATGCGACGTGGCCGCAGTCGAGGGAGGATGATTATGCAGCGCAATCATTGGTTCACGAGCTAGGGTGTTTTGTTCGTCGTGGTGACGGCTACCGGGTGCAGCACGGGGAACTCGGATGGACCGAGCGGGGGGGCAGGCGGGTTCGCCCGCGGCGTCCGGCGGCAGTGCGACGGGTGGAGCCGGCACGGGCGGCGGGGCAAGCGGTGGAGTGTCAACCGCAGGTAGTGACAGCCGTGGAGCGAGCACGGGAGCTGCAGGCTCCGGCGGAACCTGTCAACGATTCTGCGACACCGGAGAGCGTCAGTTTAGTGGCGGCACCTCGGTCGGATTGGGGTGGTTTCGCGGGGACGGGTCGCGGCGATCATCGTGAGCGGCAGGCCGCGCGAGGCGGTGCTCGCGGGGCGCAGGCGCGGGGACTGCCCTCGTGGGCACGAGTGGATCGTGGGGCTGCGCCACGCTGCGGTCCGCGCTGGACGACGAGGACGACGACGGCT
>JBBRAB010000073.1:0-7947 GCA_038207155.1 Polyangiales bacterium | reverse complement strand
CATTGTGGAGCAGGACGCCTTTTGACTTCTGCTGACTGGCGGGGTGTCGTCGATGGGTTGCGCGTTGACCGCGACCGGTACGACCAGGGCCTCAAGCGGGTTGATGTTCACCTCTGTGGGCGGCAGGGCGGCCTTGGGAGGGCCGTTCGGGAAGCGAGCAGGGTAACGAGCGTACTGTGCGTCGAGCGCGTCCTGACGCACACGGTGGACGGCAGCCGATACGTTCCTCCGCCACGACGACGTCGTCGTAGAGGATGGTTTGCTGGTCACTCACGGTGAGCCCGGCAGTCACCATGGTGGGGCGCTTGTCCGCGCTCGACCCGCGCTCGTAGTACGCGTCCAGCAAGATCTCCTTGAACTTCACGTCGGCGCTCGTGCGAAAGTCGAAGCCTTCAAAGGGCACGGGCGGCGTACACGAGCTCCAGCTACAGCCCCCCCTCGCTGAAGGAATCCCGCAGCCAGGTACCACTCGGGTACCCCGGTCCGTAGGCACCGACCGGGACATCGTCAATTCAGTAGGCAAGACGGCCGTCGCTCTTGCCGACGGTGTTCGCCTGGGCCTCGAGCTCCACACAGAACCACTTATCCCCGCGGGTAGGGGGCTTGAGTGCGCGGGCGCAAGGTGTTGCCGTAGTGATAGTCTGAGCCCTGATCACCGGCGCATCCGGGCGTCGTGCTGCCGTCGTTGCAGCGGCCGGAGCGCATCTTGTACCAGTAGGCGTAGTAGTCGAACAGGTTATCGACGCTGGCGTCAAAGTCGAACCAGAAGCCCTGGTCCCCAGGCGGGACTGTATTAGCGAGTCCACTGGCGTTGAACGCCGGAGTTCCCGCGGCGACCCGGACCCAATGGTGCGGATTTGGCGCGACCACCGGAAAGTGCACGTGAAACCTCCAAAACATCCGCTCCACCCGGCGCGGGAACGCGTAGCGGGGCGATGCGAAGATGTACTGGGTTTCGACCAGATCCGCGGTCGTGACGTGACCGCAGGTAGCCCGCGCCGCCATGAGCGAGCGCGCCCTGCTCCGCGTGCAGGTAACGCGTGTCTGCGGTGGGAGAGTCCCACTTACCCCAGCCACCCTCGAAGTCGTCGTGGAACAACACGGATTTGTCCTGCGCGAGCCCGACATCCCCCGGGTAGCGGTCGCGTAGCCACGGGCCTGCAGGCTGCCCGCCACCTCCGGCCGCTGCGCCTCCGGTCGCTGCGCCGCCGCCCTGGACAGCACCGCTGCCCGCGCTGCCCAGTGCCGGGTTGGAAGCGCTGGCGTCGTCCCCACACGCGGACACCGCCAGCCCCACCGTGGCGACGAGACTGAGCACTCCGCAACGTGCGACGCCCCGCCGGAATGTGAGCGGTGCTCCCGAGAGGCGCGGTGTGCGCGTTACGGAATCAACTGACATCCTTCGACTAGACCCGAAAGCGAATCCCCGGTCAAGAGCAGTGGAGACTCGCGACCGCAAGCGCGGTAGCGTCGACTGATGCCGCCTCACGATCAGTCGCTACCGTTGAAAGCACATTGGGAGAGAGTCTACGAGACCAAGGCGACCAACGCGGTCAGTTGGTTCCAGGAGCATGCGGGGCGCTCGCTGCAGTTGATCCAGGCGACCGGCGCCGCCTTGTCCTCGCCGCTACTCGATGTTGGCAGTGGCGCGTCCACGCTGGTCGACGACCTGCTCGCGTCAGGTTACAGCGCGCTCAGCGTGCTCGATCTGTCAGCCGCGGCACTGGCAGCGAGCCAGGCGCGACTGGGCGCCGAGCGCGCTGCGCAGGTGCGATGGTTGGTCGCAGACGTGACCGAGGTGGAGCTGCCCGCTGGCGCGTACGAGCTCTGGCACGATCGCGCGGTGTTCCACTTTCTCACGACCGCCGAGCAGCGACGCAAGTACGTGAAGGTGCTGAGAGGCGCGCTTCGCCCTGGCGGTCACGTCATCCTGGCCACCTTCGCTGAAGACGGGCCCACGCAGTGCAGCGGGCTCCCCGTGGTGCGCTATCGCCCGCAGGAGCTGGCCGCCGAACTGGGCGGAGCCTTCACCCTGGTGTCCCACGAGCGCGAGGCCCACGGCACGCCGTTTGGCACCGTGCAGCAGTTCCTCTATTGTCATTTTGTTCGAAATGCGAGCTGACCAAAGCTATGCCCCGAATACCCACCAAACGCGCCCCAACGCATCCCGGGGAGATGTTGCTGCTCGAATTCCTGGAGCCACTCGGTTTGACTCAGGTGGAGCTTGCTCGACGAATCGACGCCCCCTTTCAGCGCGTCAACCAAATCGTCAAGCAGAAGCGCGCGGTCACGCCGGACACCGCGCTGCGACTCGCCCAGCTTCTCAGCACGACACCAGAGTTCTGATTGAACCTGCAGCAGAACTGGGATCTGTACGCCGCCAAGTCCGCAGCAGCGAGCGACATTGCCCGCATCAAGCCTCTGCGACGCGCGGGCTAGCGACCCACGGTGAGCACGCAGAGGGCGTCGAATCCGGGACGCCGCGTTGCTTTCACGCGACGGCGCTTCACCGTCGCACGGCTTCGCGGAGCACGCGGATCTTGAGGCGCGTGCCAGCGCGTTCGAGCTCGAGCAGTAGATCCGAGCTCTCACTGCCCGCCAGGCGCGCGCGGGCGTCGCTCACGCCGCTGACAGCGCGGCCTTCGATTGAGAGCAGGAGATCTTGCGGTAGCAGGCCGGCGCGCGCGGCCTCGCTACCTGAGGCGACCGAGACAATGACGACGCGGCCTTGGCCTTCGCCCAGGGTGATCGCGACATTGGCAAGTCGCCCGGTGGGATCCTCGTCGATGCCCGTGGGGCTGAGGGTGATGCGCAGGCCCGATTGCTCGTGGCCCGAGCTGAGCTCGAGCGGCGCTGTGTGACCGCGACCGACGCCCGCCGCATAGGCATGAAGCGTTTGGCGGCCTGGAGCTGCTTGCTTGAGCGTGAAGTGTCCCTGGCTGTCGGTGATGGTCGTGCCTAGGGTTTGGCTCGTCGCGGGCACGAAGGCTTCGGTCGGCGAGAGTCCGACGCGCGCCCCAGCGACGGGCGCGCCTTTGTCGTCGACCACGACGCCCTCAACACTCGCGGGCTCAGGGAGATCGACGGCAGGCAGCTCAAACGCGCGATCGCGACGTCCCGTCGGTTTGACCTCGGCGTCGAGCTCAGTGGACGCCAGCTCCGGCGCCGACACGCGCAGGTGCACGCTGCCCGGAGCGATGTCGTCGAGCTGCCAGTTGCCCTCGCTGCTCGTGACCGTGCTGCGCGTGACGCCCTGAGTCACGAGGTTGACCGTGGCGCCCTCGACGGGTCGACGACCGCGCACAGTCGTGACGCGACCCGACACGCTGACGCCGCGTGAGAGCGACAGGGTGACGCGCGCCGGTGCGGCCTCGACGCGCTGACGCAAGCTGACATATCCAGGCAATTCTACCCGGAATTCGAGCGGTAGACCGCGCGCGTCTTCCAGCGTGAGCAGGCCCTCGGCATTGGTGAAGCGTGTGAGTCGCAGCGGGGTATCGGCTTGCAGCGAGGTGACGAGCACCTCGGCGCTGTCGAGCGGTTCGCCGCGCTCGTCGGTGATCTTGACCTCGAGTGGCTCACGTGGCGCGCCAAGCACGAGACGCAGCGTCGTGCGCTGTCCCTCGCGCAGCGTGACCTGTCGTCGCAGTGCCGGGTGGCCGACGTCGTCGGGGCGCTCGACGGTGAGTGAGATCTCATCGGGCAGCGCGGCAAACGCAAAGCTGCCGTCATCAGCGGTGTAGGTCGTGTGATTGAGCGTGCCCTTGGTCGCAGTGAGCTCGAGGCGCGCGCCCGCGATGGGACGGTCCCAGTTGTCCACGACTTTGCCCTCGAGCGACGCGCCAGCGTGCAGCACGACCTCCACCTCTGCGCGCCCTCCGGGCGCGAGGGTGACGAGCGCACTCTGGCCTTCCACAAAGCTCGGGTGCCGTACGAGCGCGCGCACGCGGCCCGGGGTGACCGGGAAGGCGCGAAACTCGCCGCCCGTGCCGCTCACCCACGACTCGATCTCCCCCGTGTTGCCGAGCCCAAAGCCCTTTTTTCCCTGGGTATCAAGCGGCAGGATGTACTCCGAGGTGACGGCGGCAGCGCCCGGAATAGGCGGGATCGCGCCGGGCATCACGCCGAGCTCACCTGCGGGTTGCAGGCGCTGCGGACCAGGCAACGCCCAGGCGAAATGCGCCTGACGATAGGCGCGCAGCGCGGGGGTCTCCGCGATCGGGAGTCCCGTGAAATCAGTGCCGACCACCTCGAGGCTCGCGCCGGGGATGGGGTGGCCGTGCACGTCAACGACGCGCCCGACGAGCGTTGCACCACGCTGCAAGGGTAGCCGCAGGGGACCCGTGAGCAGCTCGGGCAGCGCGACCGCGCCCACGCCAACAAACCCTTCGGCGGCTGCGGTGACCGTAGCAGGACCGGGCGGAAGAGGACCGAGCGTGATGCGTCCGTCGGGACCCGTGCGTCCGCGCAGTGGGAATGACGAGAGTCCGCCCTCGGTCGCCACCACGTCCGCATTGGCAACGGGCACGGGTGGCTCACTGTCGCCCTCGGTGACGAGCACGGTGACACGACGACTCGGCACCAGCCGCAGCACGACGCTGCGCTCTTCACCGCGACCAAGTGAGAGCCCGAGCTCGGTGCGCGTTGCTAGCTCGCCGAGCGTGGCGCGCAGATCGAAAGATCCCGCGAGCAGGCCTCGCACCGCCGCGCGACCCTGTTGATCGGTGAGAAAGCTGCGCGCAGGCCAGAGTGACGAGCCCGCGACCCAGACCTCCGCGCCCGCTGCGTTCGAGCCGTCGGGAAGCTCGATTCGCACTAGCAGCGCGCCGAGGCGGCGCAGCACGAGCGTGAGCGGACCGCTGACGCCGGTGCGACTCACTGACTCAAAACCGCGCGCCATGGCCTGCACGGCATAGGGAGCAGGACCGAGGCGCGTGAGCCGCGCCTTGCCGTCAACGCCGGTGGGCGCACCAAAGGGCAGGGGATCGGTGGTGCGCGCGAGCACGGTCGCTGCGGCGAGTGGCACGCCTTGCTCGTCGGTGACCGTCACCTCGAGCTGCCGCGCTGGCAGGAGTCCGAGCGTGGTGCTGCGCGGCTCCTCATCGAGCACCAGCTGACGCGACGCGCGCGCGCGTCCTTCCGCCTCTGCGAGCAGCCACACGACCCCCTGCGGCAGATGCGGCACAGTGACGTGCCCGAGCCGATCCGTCACCACGTCGGCCGCTAAATAAAACTGCCCCTCACGCTCCCACAACACGCGCAGATGTCCTTGCGGGACGGGAGGACCGACAGGGAGCTCGGCTGAGCTTGGAGTCGTAAGCGCAACGAGTGACACGACCAGCGTCGCGTTTTGCTTGAGCGTGCCTGCGGGCACTGTGGGCAGCGCTTTGGGTTGGGGCAGCGTGACCACGGGGCTATGCCGCCAAGTCGAGAGCACGAGCAGGCAAGCCAAGGCAGCTAGCAGCTGCGCCCAGCGTTCGAAACGAGCGGCAAGTCTCACAGGCCCGACCATACCGCGGGGTTGCGGCCGAGCCCGAGCCTCGAGTGACGAATCGACGAGGGTCATGCGAGAGGCGTGCGAGAGGCCTGCGAGTCCGCGCTGGGACCCCCCTCGGAACTAGGCTAGACTGAGCGCTTATGGCCTCTCAGCGACTCTTGAGCGGTGTGGCTGGTCAGTCGCGCCAGGGGCGTGGGCTGATGGGAGCGGCGCTGCTTGGGGTGCTGACAACCTGGGGCCTGGTCGTCAGCTGCGGACAGGAAGAGCACCCTCCGCCGGCGGCTCGCCCCGGCTCGGACGCTGGCGGAGACGGAGACGGAGGCCTTCGCCTCGATGCTACTGCTGACACGGCGCCTCCGCCTCCCGACGCGGCGGGACTGTGCGGCAATGACATTTTGCCGTTGAAGCTCGAGCGACCGAATCTCTACTTCGTGCTCGATCGCTCGGGCAGCATGGAGGCGCGGCTGACGGGCAGCGGTTACAGCAAATACGTCAACGCGCGCAGCGCGATCGGCGATGTATTGGCGACGATCGGACATCGCGTGGCCTATGGAGCTGCGGTGTTTCCGCGGTTTGCCAGCAGGGATGCCTGCGATCCGGGTGACGAGGTGTTCGCTACCCGCGCCGGAGATTCCGTGACGTACGCTGTCGCGGGCACGCTCGGTCCGACGCTCCAGTCGTTCAACGAGCTGCTCGCGCAATACTCGCCAAACCAAGGCATGACACCGACGAGTCGCACGCTCAGCGCGCTGCTCCCGAAGCTCAAGGCGCTGAGCGGCAAGACCTCGGTGGTGCTGGCGACCGATGGCGCGCCGAACTGCAATCCCGACGCGGCTTGCGATGCCAGTCTCTGTGAAGCCAACGTGGCGGGAGCCAATTGGGACAAGGGCATTTGCGCGGGAATCGTCAATTGCTGTGACGGCCTGCATCCGCCCTACGGTCCCAAATACTGCATCGATTCGGACGCGACGCTGGCCGCGGTCGCCGCGCTGGCGGAGGCCAACATCAAGACCTACGTGATTGGTCTGCCAAACGATGGCGATCCCCGCGTTTTCAGCAGGCTCCTGAGCTCGCTGGCGACGGTGGGCGGCACCGCGCGCGCTAGTGGGACGCCGTACTATTCCGCAAAGGATTCCGATTCGTTAAGCAGCGCGCTGCGCGAAATCGCCGCCGGCGTCGCCATCAGCTGTACGGTGGCTCTGACCAAAGCGCCGCCCGATTGGTCCAAGGTCAACGTGTACTTTGACAACGGCGTGGTGCTCGGTGAGCCCAAAGATGGATGGGCCAAAGTGAACGCAAATACCCTCGAACTACGCGGCAAATCCTGCGAGCTTCTCAAGAGCGGCGACGTCTTCCAAGTGCAAGTCGTGGCGGGATGCACGACGATTCTGAAGTGAGTGAGAACGAACAGCGCGGTTCCGCGGTTGCAAGACCATCAACGCTGCGCGATGAAGTAGCGGCGACAGCGGGTGAAGCGGTTGCGATTGCAGCGAGTGATGCTGGCGGGTTGGGTTGGGGCGGCGCGGAAGCGCTGGGGGCGGACGTGATTGGCGATGATGGAACATGCGCGGACGTGATTGGCGGCGCGGAAGCGCTGGGGGCGGACGTGATTGGCGCTGCGGAAACGGGTGGGAGCGGTCTCACGGGGACTTGGGAGCTGCGGGCCGGGGCCCCAGAGGCGGCGAGAGACGTCCTGGCGCCGGGCGTTGCAGCCGCACCTCAGCTTCCAAATCGGTGGGCAAATCGGGGAATTCTCGCTGGAAAGAGCACTGCAAGAGTGGCGCAAGAGTCGCGAGCGACCCGGTGGCCAATTCGCACCAGAGTCGGAAGATCATCGCCGGGTCAGCCTTGACGACCCATCCACCCCGGCTACAATCCGGCTCCCTATTCCAGCTTAGCTCAGTCGGTAGAGCAGGCGGCTGTTAACCGCCGGGTCCAAGGTTCGAGTCCTTGAGCTGGAGCCACTTTCGAGTCGAGCAAGTTCGCTCGACCAGCAGGTAAACGGAACCCCGAGCGGCGCGAGCTTCTCGGGGTTCTGCATTTCTGGCGGAACGGCGCGGGGATGCGCGACGTGGTGGCGGGCGCGGGGCGTTCTCCGTCGTGCGCGAGGAGAACGTGGGAGGCGTCGTCGAGGGGCGTCGGGACGGAGCCGAGGGCGTTCTCGGCGGGCTCTTCTCCAGGAGAATCGGCTTCGCGGGGGCGCGGGGCGTTTTACTCAGCGACCGGTGGGTGAACTCGGTTCTCACCGAAGCAGCGTGCGCGCGACGCGGAGGCTCGCCCGACCATCCGGCGTCACGCGCAGCCGCACTCGCGGATCGCCGTGCAGGAGAAGAACCGGCCACGGCGGCCAGGGCCACTGCCCATCAAGAAACCAGAACGGCCAGTCCCGGATCCAGGACTGCCACGCTGCCGAACGGGCTGGCGCGGCCTTCGACTCCCAACCGAGTCGC
>JBBRAB010000072.1:0-8538 GCA_038207155.1 Polyangiales bacterium | reverse complement strand
GCGCGTGACGCGCATCGACGAGAGCGTCGCTGGCAAAGCGCACAGCAAGCTCTACACCTACGACACGCTCGGTCGTCTCAAGACCGTCACCTACGACGGAGCGCTCACTACCTACGCCTACGACCCGAACGGCAACCGCACTAGCGTCACTGTCGGCACGGGCGCTGCAGCGGTGGTCACCAGCGCAACCTTTGACGCGCAGGATCGCATCCTCACCCAGGGCGCTCAGAAATTCACGATGTCCGCTCACGGTGAGCTGACCCATCGCGAGAACACCGCCACTGCAGAATCGGCTGATTTCACCTTCGATGAGCTCGGTCAGCTCAAGGGCGCAACAGTCACCGCGGCGGGCAAAGCCACCAAGATTACGTACATCCTCGACAGCTTTGGTCGACGTGTCGCGCGGCAGATAGACGGAAACTTCGACCGAGCGTTTCTCTACCGCGACGGACTGCGACCCATCTCGGAGGTCGTGGGCGGCATCTTCACCCACTTCGTCTACGCAGGCGAGCACTCAGGCGCGCCGGACTTCACGATTCGGAGCGGCGTGACGTACCGCATTGTCACGGACCATCTGGGCTCAGTGCGCCAAGTGGTTAACGCCGCGACCGGAGCTGTGGCACAAGAGCTTGAGTACGACGCCTACGGCCGTATCCTCCTCGACACGAACCCCGGCTTTCAACCCTTCGGCTTTGCGGGAGGCCTCTACGATCCTGTCACGAAGCTCGTGCACTTTGGTGCAAGGGACTACGATCCGGGCATGGGTCGGTGGCTCTCAAAGGATCCGATCGGGTTTAACGGCGGGGATACCAACGTGTTTGCGTACGTCGGGGGGGATCCGGTGAATCGGGTGGATCCGGAGGGACTCTGGTACGAAGAGGCGTGCCGCGCTGCGATACGGGTTGGGGCGTATCAGGGATGCAAGAAGGGTATTGGCTTCAGGGCACGAGCGTTGTGTTCTCTGTTGGTCAACGCAGCAGGACCGTACCTGTTCTGTCAGTGGCATGAGCCTGGGGAGCTCCCAGCTCCCCAGGACGGTGGGCACAGCGGCGATCCTTCTCTTCGGCCCAAACCAGTTGAGTTTGATTATTGCGACCCTGCCATCTCGTCGTGTCCACAATGACCCACAGGCGCAAGCTCGACTGTGTATTGGATGCACTTGTCGGCTTCCTTACTCTATCCGACACTTTGACAATTCTGCTCATTCCAGTGGTGTTGCTGGGGGGTTATGTACAAGTGCTCGTGCGACAGACTGTTCGCAAGTGCGATGTCGAGGAGGGGGGGAAATCGGTCTCGAACGCCACCGGAGCTGTCTCGGAATCTCCGGCCGCTACGGTGGAGTGCCCGACTTCAGTTTCCGGGGAACGGGGTGACAAAAAGAGCAGGGAACCGTGAGCACCGAGGACGCGTTCGCGTTCCCGCCCGAACGGGCGTCACTGTCCGGCACAAGGCCAGCCCCGATCTCTTAAGCGCGCCAGCGCCTAATATGTGGGGAATTCTGGGTCGTGAGCGTGACGGGGCGAGCTCGAGGACAAACGGAACGAGTTCGAGGATCAGTCGATCGACGACCTTGCGCCAGCAGGCACGTGAGCCCTTGGCCTGGGTATCGACAAGAAGACGCGCCCATGGGCGCGCGACGTGCAGACAAGCCAGCGGACGGAGATGTTACCCGCCGTCCCGCCACGTCCGCCCCCCCACGGTCTCCGTGGCACCCCACGTCCGCCCCCCCACGGTCTCCGTGGCACCCCACGTCCGCTCGCCTCCGTCCCACGTCCGCTCGCCGCCGTCCCCGCAGCCGTCCCACGTCCGCTCGCCGCCGTCCCCCCGCCGTCCCGCCGCCGTTCCGCTGACGCCCCCCGCCGTCGCATTTCGTGGTTCCACGCCGACAAAAACCATTCTTGAAAGAGAGCACGCACCGAAATTGGCGGGTTGTCCGACACGTATTTTGAATGAAAACCGCTCGACAATTTGCGCCTTTGGCGATTTGGTTGGCGCTTGCGTGCCTGGCGGCCGGCTGTGCCCGCAGTGAGGTAACACCCCCAGCGGCCTCGGCTCGCGAGGCGCGTCAGAAGGAGCTTGAGACGCTAGTTGCGGAGGGGCGCGCAGCCGCTGCTCGCGGTGAGGGAGTGCGCGCCGAACAGTACCTCACGTTGGCACTTGAGCGCGGTGGCTCGAAGGATGTCATTTTGCCAGAGCTGCTGCGGATCTGTCTGGAAAACCAGCATCTACGCGCAGCTCTTGAGCATGCCGAGCCGTACCTGCTGGCGCACCCGGAGGCCTCCGCTTTGGCCTACCTCGTCGCAACCATCCACTTGGGACTGAGTCAACCTGAAGAGGCTCGCTTGACGCTCGCACGCCTGCTTGAGCGTGAGCCTCACCACGCTAATGCGCTGTTTCTCGCAGCCACGCTCGATCAAGAGTCCGAGCCTGCACGAGCTCGCGACGAATTCAATCAGTTTCTCCAGCTGGTGCCGCAGGGCCTTCGCGCCGCTGAAGCACGCAGTCGGTTGGCTCGTCTCGCAGAGAATAGCGGGGCACCGTTGCACCAAACAGAATCGACTCGGCCACTGTCGGCACCACCGACGCTTGGCCCAACTGAGAGTGCGCGCGAGCTGCAGGCTCGGTCGACTCCCCCCCAAGCCGGTACTTCGCGTGACGTTGCAAGCTTGCCAAGCCGGTCAGATGAGCCTCTGCCAGCCACGCGCACGCAGGCGCGCGCGCCGACTGAGCCATCGCCGCAACAGCGCTCGCACCGAGCAGAGCCAAGCGAGCCTTCGCCGTCAGAGGGGGAGCCTTCAGCAGATTGGTTTGGTGCGGCGCGGGCCGACGCCGCTCCTGCGAACGACGCTCCCGGGGAGCAAAAGCCATGATCCCACTAGCCATCTTCGAGACCACGATCCGCACGTTTCTCGCGCCCATTGTGCCGTTTTTGGACGACGCGAGCGTGACTGAGATCATGATCAACGGCCCAAACGAGATCTTTATCGAGCGACGAGGATTGCTTGAGCGCACCGAGGCGAGCTTTGCTTCCGTCGAGGCGCTCACGGGCGCGCTACGCGTGATCGCTCAGTTTGCCGGACGGCGCTGCGATGAGGCGAGCCCCATCCTTGAAGCACGCCTGCCCGATGGGTCACGCGTCGAGGCGGTGCTGCCCCCTCTGGCGCCCGAGGGCCCCACGCTAGCAATTCGTCGATTCTCCAAGGAGCGTCTCACGCTCGCTCGATTGCTTGGATTCGGTGCGCTTACGGAGGATTCCGTGCAGCTGTTGTCGGCACTGATCGAGTGTAAGCAGAACATCGTGGTCGCGGGCGGCACGGGCAGCGGAAAGACCTCGATGCTCAACGCCTTGTCGGCGTTGGTGCCCGCGGGGGAGCGCCTGGTGGTGCTTGAGGACGCACGCGAGCTTCAGCTGCAGCGCGAGCATGTGGTGCAGCTCGAGACACGCGCTCCGGACGCCCGCGGTCGCGGCGCTATCACGATGCGAGATCTCTTCAAAGCCACCTTACGGCTACGGCCCGATCGGATCGTGCTTGGGGAAATTCGTGGTGGAGAGGCGCTGGATCTCGTTCAGGCCATGACCTCGGGGCACGGAGGCTGTCTTACAACGGTGCACGCCACCTATCCGCGTGACACGCTCAATCGCCTCGAGACGCTAGCGCTCATGGGCGGCGTCGAGTTGCCGCAAGAGGCACTGCGCGCCCAGCTTGGCTCGGCCGTCGACATCGTGGTGCAGACCTCGCGCATGCGTGACGGCTCACGCCGCGTGACCCACATCACCGAGGTACTCGGCTCCGACCCACGCGCGGGCTATTTGCTCCGCGATCTGTTCGTGCTCACGCCGGGGGCAACCCCCAAATCGCCCCAAATATTCGGCCCCACTGGCGAGCTCCCGGACTGCCTTGAGCTCATTCACAGTCACGGGCTGAGGTTGCCGCCCTGCATGTACGAAGCGGCTCAGAGAAAAGTTCACGTCGCGTAGCGATAGTCAACCCTGGATGGATCAAGTCGAATGAACACAGCGACAGTAAACACTGCGTCACCTTGCCCGGATCCAGACACCTGGTGGCTCGAGCTTGAGTGGCTCGGACACAAGCGCGTGTTTGGGCTCAGAGCGAGTGAGAACAAAGCGATCACGGTTGGCTCGGCCGAGCACGTAGACTTTCGCGTCTACGCCGCTAACGTGGCTCCGGTCGAGTTCAGCATCGAGTGTGAACTCGGCGGACTGTGGGTGTGCCCAGCGCACCTCGAGCGCACCATTCGCTGCGACGCCGCGCGACTCACGGCGCCACGCAAACTGGGCGAGCTGACAGTGCTCGAGTTCGAGCAGTACACCATCACGGCGCGCTGTCACTCGGCTCTCCCTGAGACGGTCCTGAATGGGCAGCGCGACTTGTCCTCCCCGATGATCCACCAAGGCCACGCAGCCCCCGCACCCGGCCCTCAGGATGTGACCCGCGACGCATTTGCAGCCTATTGCCCCGGAGTGGCTACCATTTCGACCGACGGAGCGGAAACCGCAGCAATCTCCCCGATTACGGCCGCATTTCCTCCAATCATGGTCGCACCTGTCACGGCACCTGTCACGGCACCTGTCACGGCGCCTGTCACGGCACCCAAGCCTGCGGAGCCTGAGCCATCACTACTGTCCGCCGGGGGCACACTCGTGATGGCTCCCTATCGTCCACCAACGGCGCCACCGTCCGAGCGCCGACTGACGCAGCTGGAGGAAAGCGACCGTGCTGCCGCAGCCGCGCCAGCACCCGCAGCCGTGGCAGCGCCCGCACCCGCGCCACAGCCAGCACCCGCAGCCGTGGCAGCGCCAGCACCCGCAGCCGCGCCCGTGGCAGCTCCGGTTGCTGCTGCACCATTCGTTGAAGCCATCGATCCCATGGCGACCGACATCGTTTCGACGGACGTCATCCGAGCTCTACGCGCACACGGCGTCAGCCAGGCGCCTGTGGCCGTGAGCACCCCTGCCCCGCCTGCGCCACCTGCGCCCGTCGCAAGCACAGCACCCACAACCACGCATTTGGCGGGCTTTTCTAGCATTGGACTCCTGGCCAGACAGAAACCGGTGTTGGTGATTGCTGTCGGCGTCGGCATTGCCGCAATGCTCTCGTTTGCGCTGGTGGGGGTGCGCGCCGTCATGCAACGCGAGCCGAATGCCCAAGCCGCAACCCAAGCCGCAACCCAAGCCGCAACCCAAGCCGCGACCCAAGCCGCGACCCAAGCCGCGACCCAACAACAGGGCGCGCCAGCTCCGCAACAGAATGCAGCGTCGCGCATCTCGGACCCCGCGCTCGCGCCTGGCGCCGTAGCACCCATCGCGTCGCCAACTCCCGCGTCGCCAACCGCCACGTCGCCAACCGCCACGTCGCCAACCGCCGCATCGCCAACCGCCGCGGCAACGAGGGCACCTAGCACGACCCCCATTGCCGCATCCCCTGCAGGCTCCGCGGTTGAGCGCGACCCTTCCATCGAGCAAGCACGACTGCACCTTGCCGCGGGCCGCCTTGCGCCCGCTCAGGCACTCTACGCGGAGCTGGCTAAGCGCCATCCCGAGCACGCTCCCTACGCGGCCCTCGCGCGACTGCTAGCGCGGCGACTCGCGCCCGATTGCGCCAACCAGGCTCCCGCGGAGTCTTGTCCGGAGTTTAAGCCATGATGACTCGTCGATTGCTCTCTCTTGTTGCTCTTGGTTGGATTGCTGCCTGCGGAAACAAGGTAGAAAGCAGCAACTCTGAGCGCTTTGAGGTACTCGTGCACGTGCAGTCCGACGACACGTCGCCACTTGCCGGAGTCAGTCTCCAGCTTGCCGCGCAGAAGGTCGGCGTCACCGATGCCCAGGGGCAGCTCAGTCTGCGACTTCGTGGCACCGAGGGACAAGCACTGGAGCTCGGAGTCACTTGTCCAAGCACCCATGAGCCCATGCTCAAACCCGTATCTGTGCGTCTTACGCGCGCTCGGAGGCTCGACCAAAAGGCGAGCGAACCCTTGACGCAGGTGGTCACCTGCACGCGGCGGGAGCGTGAGTTGGTCATCGTGACGCACCTCGACTCCGCGGTGGGCGTACCGGTGCTTGTCGACGGCACGCGCGTCGCGGTCACCGATGCGCGAGGCGACGCTGAAGCAGTCGTTCGAGTGCGTCGAGACGCGCGCGCCATGCAGCTCAGTCTCGATCCAAAGACCCCTCGCTTTGATCCGATTCAGAGCGCGCGCACCTACGAGCTCGCGGGCAAGGACGCGGTCTTGCTATTTGCGCCAAAGCTCGCGGCAGCTCCCGTAGCGCGCCGAAGAGCCTCCACCACCGCGCCAAAAAAACGCCACGTCCCAACGCGAATCAACTAAAACTCCCACATTTTTGGCCGATATGGCTTTCACGGCGTGCGGACGCAAGGTGCGGTCGCGCGCCGTAAAAAGCATCTGGGTCAGCGGACACAGTCAACTGGGTCCGCCGGGGGGAATGACGACATGACGCGCCATCAACGCTCTGGAACGTACCGCATTCAAAACACGAACGCACGGGACCGCAGGCACGCAACGCGGACACAGCGCAGCGCTCCACCACCGCGCGAGCCTGTCACGACGCGAACCGCGGACACGGCACTTGCCGCCTGTGGTGCACGGCGAACCGCAGACACGGCACTTGCCGCCGCTGGCGCGCAGCGAACCGCAGTCACGGCACTTGCCGCCGGTGGCGCACGACGAACCGCAGACACGGCACTTGCCGCCTGTGGTGCACGGCGAACGGCAGACACGGCACTTGCCGAAGGAGCTACCGAGCGAACGGCAGACACGGCACCGGCTGAAGGAGGTGCGGTGCGGGGGCCATGGGCAGCGACGGTCGAGGCGTCGTTGCAGCGCGCGCTAGAGCCATGGAACCAGCGTCTTAGCGCAGTGCAGTTGGCAGACCTTGAGCTCGCGTTACGCGAGATGTTGGCGGTGGATCCAACTGTCGAGCACCTGACGTGTAACTGACCGGAGTGCCACCGTTGATCTTGAGCACTTCAAGCCGGAAATCCGCGTCGTAGCTGGCCTGCACCGAGCCCGTCACCTGCGAGCCAGTCCAGTTGCTGCCAATCCAAAGCCCGCCATCGAAGGTGTCGGTCACCTTGGTGTCCCAGGGCGCCGTGCTCGTGGTGTACGCGCGGCCCGCGAGATCGTAGTCGTAGGTCACGCGCCTTCCGACGCCAAACGACTCACTCTTGAGGCGCCCCATCGAGTCGTAGCCGTAGCCGACTGAGCGCCCATCGGAGCGGTCCATGCCCTCGAGTTGACCCTTCGCATTATACCGATACGCCACCTCGCCCGCTGCAAGCGAGCTAGTCCCAGATTGTCCGGAAAGTGCAGGTGGCGTCATGCGAGTCATCTGTCCGTCGGGATTATACTTGAAGATGTGGGGATCCTTCCCGGGGGGAGTGAGAGATTTTAGGCTATTGCTGATATCTGGCTCAAAACCGATCACTTTGTTGTTGCGACGGGTGATGCGGGAGCCGTCTGCTTGGCGTCCGGATCACAGGGTGCACCGCGAGGAAGCCCGCAGGTGACGCACTTTTTCGGAAAGAAGTAGAACGTCCCGAACGTCGGCTTGATCAAGGAGTACCCGCAACGTGGACACCTCGGGTTGTCCCGAATCCCGGTCACGATGAACAGAAATCCTAACGCGAATGGGAAAAAGGAATTGAATCCGTCGCCTAATCGCAACCCCAATGATAGGTCTATGATGAGCAGAGCAGGTATCGACAATGCTACCACGAGAAACTCGCGATTCCGTCGACGGTTCTTTGCCCATTGGGCTTCGTACGCGGGATCTACCTTGAGATTCATGCTGGATTCTGAGCGACTTACCCTGTTACGGAGCACAGTAGCCCCAGCTACAGGCGTCAGTAAACGGATGAGTTTCTCGCTCCCATTCAACTGCGGCATCGTGCCTATAGAAGTCCCAGGCTTCGCCCATCTCCTCAGTCGAAAGGGTCTCGGTGTAACTGCCCGCTGCGCCCAGGTAGTATCCCCCGCCCATCCCAAGCGACGCTGATAACACCCCGCCGCTGGAGTTGCCCACCACCGAACCGCTGGCTATCTTGCCAAACCCGAACACGACCATCCCTCCCGCACTGATCCCCTTGAATGCGGCCAAATCCTTGTAGACGCTGACCTGCGCCCCAGCACCTGCGTGAAATCCCTGACCCAACCCGATCTGCCTGCTCGAATACAATCCAACCCCGTCCGAGCCGAGGTACACGCCACTTGAGAGTGCGTAGCTCCCGACGCAGACCATTAGGAGGCAAAATCCCGCGTCAACGGAAGGGCCTATCGCAACACCCCAGGTCCCGTTGGGATCCACCCGATTGACCGGATCCCCCCCGACGTACGCATACACGTTCGTGTCCCCGCCGTTAAACCCGATCGGATCCTTCGAGAGCCACCGACCAATCTCCGGATCGTAATCCCGCGCCCCAAAGTGCACGAGCTTGACGTTCCAGTCGTAGAGGCCCCCCGCAAATCCGAATGACTGAAACCCGGGATTCGTATCCCTGA
>JBBRAB010000071.1:0-9063 GCA_038207155.1 Polyangiales bacterium | reverse complement strand
CGTGACGTGTTGCCTCGCGGGACGAGTTGCCGCGCGTGACGAGTTGCCGCGCGTGACGAGTTGCCGCGCGTGACGAGTTGCCGCGCGTGACGAGTTGCCGCGCGTGACGAGTTGCCGCGCGTGACGAGTTGCCGCGCGACCAGCGCGAGCAGCCTCGACCTGCGGCGTTCGGCGAGAGGCGTTCGGCGAGAGGCGTTCGGAGACAGGCCCTCGGCGACAGGCCTTCGGCGACAGGCCTTCGGCGGTTATGGCAACACGATGTGGTGGACCGCGATGGGTTTGCTGGCTCCGGCGACTCCAGGTTCGGTGACGACAAAGACGGTGTCCTTATCGGGGACGACGCTGGTCGTAAAGCTGCAGCTGTCGCGGCGCGTCATGAAGGGCGAGACCACGTTGAGGCCGACGGCATCACCTGGGGCGCGTACGACTGCCTGCACCAGACTGAACGGCGACAGGGCACTGGCATCGAGGATGCGCGCGCTGCGGAGAAGATCGGTCATTTCGTTGGTGCCATCGGCTGCGGCCAGCACGACGACCACGCCGCCGACTCCCGTGAAGCTCTCAATCGCGGTGGCCCAGGAGTCACCGACGATCGTGAGAGCACCGGTGCTGGCGCGCGACTGATCGTAAACCAGCAGCACGTCGTAGTCGGGTTTCTTCAGTTTGGCGTGCACGTCCGCAGCCGTCTTCGAGCGCGTGAGCGTGTAGGTGCGACCGCGATCGTACGCCGCCCAGGTCAGTGCCGCATCGACGCGCGACGCCACCGTGGGATCCGCATACTCGTCGTACGCCAGAACCTTGACCTTGCCAGGTGCGAGAAACACCGCATTGCCAAGCAACAGCGTCGGCTGCGACCCGCGCACGTACTCGCGGTAGTTCATGCAAAGCGAGATCTGGTGACCCGCCTGAGCACCTAGGCATTTTCCACCCTGACAGATCCCCGAGGGACAGGCGTTGGGGCAGCTGCCGCAGTGATCGCTGTCATTGTCGAGATCCACGCAGGCCCCGCCGCAGTTGACGAGTGGGGCCTCGCAGAGGGGCTTACACTGAAAACTGCCGCTGATTGGGGCGCAGACAGGCGTCGCGCCGCTGCACTGCTTGCCGCAGGACCCACAGTCTGAGGCCGTGTCATAGGGCGGCGAGCAGACGTGCACGTCGGGGTACTGCACGTCGAACTCGACAATACCGTCACCCTTGGCGTCCGTGGAAGCATCGGCTCCGGTGCTGCCATCGCGACCGTGGTTGCCACCCCAGTCACCGCCTGCACCACCCCAACCGGGCTCTCCGCCGCTGCCGGGACCGCCGCAGCGACCATTGACGCACTGCAGGCCGTTTTGGCAGACCGTGGCGCAGCTGCCGCAGTTGCGCTCATCAGTGCCGAGATCGACACAATGATTCGAGCAGTTGGTGAGACCACTAGCGCAGTCGCCACCAACGAGACCGGCGTTTCCGCAACCTTGCGGGAACACCGTGGCGGCGAGCATGAGGAACGTGGCAGCGAGCAGGGAACGGGCGAGACTCATGGAGTCACCTTTGATTTTGACGAGCTCTCGTGCTCCTGCCAGCCCGGAGGATCATTCGGTCCTTCTTCGGGTCCTTCCTCGGGCGGCGGTCCGTCAGGATCGCCCTTCGGCTTTGCCTTTGCCTTGGCTTTTTGCGGCTTTTTCGGCTCGGGTTTGGCTGCGGGCTCTTGCACCACTGGCGGAAGCTTGTCGGTCTCCGTCGCACCTGACACGCCATCGGTGCGCCTAGGTTCGTCTGCCTTGCGCAGCTCGCGCGTGATTTCGAACTCCACGCGGCGGTTCATGTACCAGGCGTATTCGCTCTTCTTCTCAACCAGCGGACGGCTTGAGCCATAACCCTTGGCCGTCAACCTGCCTCGTGCAACACCCGCTTTGACGAGCAGCTCGAGCACCGAGTTGGCGCGCGACTGACTGAGCTTTTCATTGAACCAATCGGGACCGCGCTCATCGGTGTGACCCAGTACCTCGATATGGATGTACTCGGGATGCTCGATCACGAGCTTGGCGAGCCGGTTGAGCAGCGGATAGCTAATCTGACGAATGATGTGGCTGTTGACCATGAAGTGAACGCGGTCATCGAGCACGATCTTGTCGCCGACGACGCGGATCTGCTCAGCGTCGGGACAGCCGTCGTGGTCGGCATAGCCGTTCTTGGTCTCGGGCTCATCGGGGCAGAGATCTTCCTTGTCGGGGATCCCGTCCTGATCGTTGTCCTTGTCGGGGCAACCGTCGTCGTCCTCAAAGCCGTCCTTGTCTTCAGCCTCGTTGGGGCATTTATCCTGCGGATCGAGCAGCCCATCCTTGTCGTTGTCGGCCTCGGGGCAGCCGTCATCGTCTTGGAACAGGTCCTTGTCTTCGGCCACCAGTGGGCAACCGTCGCCGCCGTCGAGCACGCCGTCTTGGTCGTTGTCCTTGTCGGGGCAACCGTCGAGATCCTCGAAGCCGTCTTTGTCTTCCGCGTTGTCCGGACAGCGGTCGCGCGAGTCGCGGATGCCGTCATCGTCGCGATCGCCGTCGAGCTCGCTGTCCTTCAAACCCACTTCCAGCACGCCGTGAATACCAACAAACAGAACATTGGCGTCAGCCGTGCGAAGCTCGGTATTTGGCTGAAATACATGCTCGATTCCCACCATCGGCCCGAGTCCGAAACGTGAGCCACGGAACAGGAAATCAAAGCCGAGGGCCGCATCCACCATCGGGCGACGAGCGCCACCGGTGAAGGCGTAACCGCCACTGCCACCGAGCCAGAGCCCGGCTGGGCTGGCGTGACGACCCCAAGTCTTGCGAGCAAACGGACGCAGGTGAAGACCGAGCCCAACCTCGACACTGGTAGCCGCATCGAGCGGCTGCAGCGTGGTATTGAGCGGTAGTTTGCCTGCTTCGAGGAAAGTACCACTGCCCTGCAGCACGAGGCCAAGCTCACGCCACCACACCCACTCCAGACCGAGACGACCGGTGCCACCCCAACCAAGCTCGCGCTGCTGATAGCCGCCAACCGCATGCGCGCCCGCTGCGGTGCCATGGAGTCGAAACGACTGAGCCGCCGCAGGCCGGGCAAGACCGAGCGACAGAGCGACGAGGACCAGAGGAAGGGAGGGGATGCGTGGCAAGTTGGGCACTCGGACAATGGACTTACGGAAGGTCCAACCTCCAACTTTAGCCGGCCCTGGGTCTTTAGTGAACCAGCAACTGACAGGCCGTCCACTGGGTCAGCAATGACTGGGACTGCGCATGCCCTGAATCTCAGCCGCCCTGCTCTTGCCGCCAAGCCTGACGGCTCTCTTCAGTCAGCTCAAGCTCAAGCTCGAGCCGGCCCGCGCTCCGCAAGCGAGCTTGGCAAGCGAGCCGTGAGCCGGGGCGCACGTCGAAGGCAGCATCGAGGCCGTCTTCCTCCTGCTCGCTTGGCTCCTCGAGCAGCTCCGCGCCCGCCCGCACGCGCACATGACAAGCCGCGCAGGTCGCCACGCCACCGCAATGCGACCCCACCTCGGCCCCGGCTCGCTCGGCTGCCACAAGCAGTGTCTCACCGACGAGCGCCTCGGCCACCACAGGCTCGACCAATGTCGCACGCGCCGACGCCGGCATGGCAAAGCGGATCGTGACGCTGCCTGGCACCGGCAGCTCAGCGCTCGCCGCGGCAGAGCCCGCCGCCTCCGAATCCCCTGCCCGCTCGGGGCATTTTTGTTGGTCCGGCGTGTCAGACATCGGGGGCGCCTTCACCAGACTGCGCGCTTCGCAGGCCGGCGCCGGTGACGGCCTCCACCACGGCGCGGTTCATGCGGCGCTCGGCAAATTCACGCGTCAGCACGTGCAGCTCCTCGACGAGCAGCTCGAGTAGCAGGGCTCGCTCGGCATTGCCGAGGCCGCGGCGCAGGCGCTCGAGCGCCTCGTCGATCTCGCTGCGCTCGTCGTCGCCGAGCAGATCACCATCCTGCGAAAGCGAGCGATCAGTCGCGCGCACCAGCCCCTCGCCGTGCACGCGCAGCTCGGCCAGAGCGCGCGCCTCGACGTCCGCGCTTCGGCGAGCCGCAGCTTGCGCCACCAGGGCCTCGACCTCGCCGGAGCTGAGCCCAGCTGACGGTCGCACCTCGACCACCTGAATCAAGCCGGTCACAAGCTCGCGCGCCGTGACCGTCAGGAGGCCGTTTTCGTCGACCGCAAACGAGAGCTCGAGGCGAGCTCTCCCGGCGGGCAGCGCGGGCAGACCGCGCAGCGTGAACTCCGCCAGGCTGCGACAGTCGGCGGCTAGCTCGCGCTCGCCCTGCACGATCTTGAGCGAAAAGCCCGTTTGGTTGTCGACATGGGTCGTAAAGACGCCCATCGCGCCCGCTGGAACGGCACAATTTCTGGGCAAAAGCCGCTCCACCAGGCCGCCCATGGTCTCGATCCCAAGCGAGAGCGGCAGCACGTCGAGCAGCAGCACGTCCTCACTACCGCTCGCGAGCAGCTCGGCTTGCAGCGCGGCGCCGGCGGCCACGACCGTGTCCGGATCGACTCCGTCGAGCGGCGCTTGACCGAGCAGCTCGGTCACGTAGTCGCGCAGCGCCGGCATGCGCGTCGCGCCGCCCACCAGCACGACTCCATTGAGCTGCTCACGGCTGAGCGAGGCATCGCGCAGGGCGCGGCGCACCGCGCGCCCAGTGCGCTCGAGCAGCGGCAGCAGCAGCGCATTGAGCTCGGTCCGCGTGAGCGTGAAGGGACGCACCAGCCCTCCCGCTAGCGTGACGTTGGCGCTCGCAGTGTCAGCGAGCGTCAGCTGATGCTTGAGCTCACGCGCGACCGCCAGCAGCTGACGCAGCTCGCCGTAGTCGACGTCTCCCGGCTCGAGCCCCTGGGATTCGAGCCAACCGAGCGCTAGCAAGCGGTCGACGTCATCACCGCCCAGGGCCGTGTCCCCGCCGGTGCTCTTGACCTGAAACAGGCCGTCTTCCAGGCGTAAAATGGTGACGTCAAACGTGCCGCCGCCCAGATCGTACACGAGGAACGTGCCGTTTTGACGCGCCGCCAGGCCGTACGCGAGCGCCGCAGCCGTGGGTTCGTTCAAGAGGCGCACGGACTCAAGTCCGGCCAACCTCCCCGCGTCACGCGTGGCTTGACGCTGCGCGTCGTCGAAGTACGCCGGCACCGTGACGACCACCGTCCCGAGCTCGCCCAGCTGCTCGCGCGCCGACTGAGCCAGCGCCTTGACCAGCTCGCTGCTCACCTCAAGCGGCGTCACTCGACGGTCCCCGAGCTCAAAGCGCAGGGTGCGGGCCTCGTCTTCACTCTGAGGGATCGCAAAGCGCGTCCCGAGCTCACGACTCGCCCCGGGTTCGTTAGCGGAGCGTCCCATCCAGCGCTTGACGCTAGCGAGCGTGCGAGCGGGTTCCCGCTCAGCGAAGGCTGCGGCGCCGTGCCCCACGAGCACCGCGCCGTCGGCAGCATAGTGCACGACGCTCGGGAGCAGCAGCTGACCCTCAGGGCCCAATAATAGCCGTACTTTGCCCTGATTGGCGGTCGCGATCAGGCTGTTGGTGGTGCCCAGATCGAGCCCCAGCGCGGGGCGATTGTGCTGCTGAGTCATAGGTCCAGCTCGTCCAGAGCGCGTTCGGCGGCCTCGAGCAGGCGCTGAACGTAGCGCAGCTCGTCGAGCCGTGAAACGACGCGGGCGGCCTCAAGACTGCAATCGAGGAGTGGGTCGACTTGGGGCTCGACTGCGACCGGCTGATCGAGCCAGGCCGCGAGCTCAGCTACGAGCGCATCTCGGCGTCGCCGCGCCGCACCAAACACCTGCTCCACCCGCTCGAGCTCGCGGGCACCGCGGGCCTCTTCGAGCAGCTCGCGTTGCTCGAGGATGCGCTCGAGCAGCAGAGGCTCACTTTTGCCCGAGCTACACGCTATGCCGCGCAGCCCAAGCAGCAGCTCAGCGCGCCGCACGGGACAAGCCAGCTCACGCCGCGCGAGGTTCACCGCTTCACTGGCCAGCTGACGCTGCTGACGCAGTAGCTCGAAATCGGCATCATTTATGCCCACTTCGCGCAGCAGGCGCGCCGGATGCAGTGCGGCCAGCTGCGCTGCTTGAGCGCGCTCTAGCTCGAGCTCATCGAGCGAGAAACGCGCCGGCAATGAAAGGCGAGTAAAGGCGTCCATCACCCGCCCGAGCGCGCCGCTTGCTTTTTGCGATAGTCGAGGATGGCTTGGCGGATGGCGTCCTCGGCCAGCACCGAGCAGTGGAGCTTGACCGGCGGGAGGTTGAGCTCGGCAGCGATCTCGGTATTTTTGATGGTGGCGGCCTGCTCAAGTGTGCGCCCCGTGATCCACTCAGTGGCGACCGACGATGCGGCGATGGCCGAACCGCAACCGAAGGCCTTAAAGCGCGCCTCCTCGATCACTCCCTGGTCGCTCACCTTGATCTGCAGCTTCATCACGTCGCCGCAAGCGGGCGAGCCGACCAGGCCAGTGCCAACGTTGGGATCGTTTTTATCAAACGCGCCCACATTTCTCGGGTTTTCGTTGTGCTCAACGACTTTGTCACTGTACGCCATAGGACCTCAACCGCCGGCCTAGTGGGCCCGGCTCCAGGAAATCGTTGCGGGATCGATGCCCTCTTCGAGCATCTCCCAGAGCGGGGACATGGCTCGCTTGCGCTGCACCTCTTGGATGATGCGCTCAGCGGCGTAGTCAACCTGCGCCTCGGTGGTGCTGCGACCGAGTCCAAAGCGTAGGCTCGAGTGAGCGAGCCCGGCATCGAGACCCATCGCGCGCAGGACGTAGCTGGGCTCGAGCGTGGCGCTGTCGCAAGCCGAGCCCGTCGAGAGCGCGAACTCCGAGAGCGCGAGCATCAAGCCCTCCCCTTCCACTCCGGCAAAGGAGAGGTTGAGATTGCCGGGCAAGCGATGCTCGGGGTGACCATTGACGGTCACGAGCGGAAGCGCTGCTACGAGGCGTGCCTGCAGGCGATCGCGCAGCCCCGCGACGCGGCGATTCTCGTCGGCGCCCTCGTCCAGCAGCAGCTCTGCTGCGCGCGCAAACCCCATGATCCCAGGCACATTTAGCGTACCCGAGCGCATGCCCTGCTCCTGGCCTCCCCCATCGAGCTGACTCACGAGACGCACGCGCGGGCGAGCGCGACGCACGTAAAGGGCGCCGACACCCTTGGGACCGTAGAGTTTGTGAGCGCTGAGCGAGCAGAGATCGACGTGACACCGTTCGACATCGAAATCGACGCGCCCAATGCCCTGCACCGCATCGACGTGAAAGAGGATGCCGCGCGAGTGGGTGAGCTGGCCGATGGCTTCAATCGGCTGAACGGTGCCCACCTCATTGTTGGCGAGCATGAGCGAGACGAGGATGGTCTGCGGAGTGAGCAGAGCCGCCAGCGCGTCGGGTGAAACGCGGCCGGTCGAGTCGACCCCGAGCTCGGACACCTCAAAGCCACGAGCGCGCAGGCGCTTAGCCGCGTCGAGCACGCTCTTATGCTCGATGGCGGACACGATGATGTGCCGACCCTTGGTCTCAGCGTATTCGGCCGCTCCCTTGAGGGCGAGGTTGTTGCTCTCAGTCGCGCCCGAGGTAAACACGACCTCTTTGCTGCTCTTGGCCCCAAGCAAGCGCGCCAGAGTCTCCCGTGCGCCCTCCACCGCGGCCTCCGCATCCCACCCGTAGCGATGCGAGCGACTCGCCGGATTGCCAAAATGCTCCGTAAAATACGGCAGCATCGTCTCCAGCACCCGCGGATCGACCGGCGTGGTCGCGTGGTGATCGAGGTAGATGGAGGAGCGAGCAGGCATGGGGGTGTTGGTGCGGCGTGGGGACGGTGGGGGGCGGACGACGGAAGCGTGGGTGGGACCGCGGGGGGCGGACGACGGAAGCGTGGGTGGGACGGCGGGGGGCGGACGGTGGGCCCGATCGCGGAGAGTGACGGAGCGAACCGAACTGTTCCACGCCGTCACGAACCAATGCTTCTTTGAGGTGCCACTCAGCTACCACGCTCGATGAATTCGGGCACGCGCAGGGCGGCCCTTCGGGCGATGGCCCCCATGCATTTTTTGGTCACTGATACCGCTTCGAAACCTTCACGACGCTTGACCCCCTCGAGAGTGGCCCCACGCCCGGTCAGGGGGCGTCCCTCTCAGCCCGCGGAAATCAGTAATGATTCTCTGCGGGTTGAGGGGTGATACTTCAATTTGCCACTTCGGCCGCTAAGCTGGCTTGACAACGAAGGCTTCCAAGCTAGCATCCCGCTCACTGACGCGCGGTGGAGCAGCCTGGTAGCTCGTCGGGCTCATAACCCGAAGGTCGTAGGTTCAAATCCTACCCGCGCAACCAAAAGTCTCGGAGTGCAAACTCCGGGACTTTTTTCTTTTTGTTCAACGGCGTGGTGACGGTTGCGTGAGTGCTCGCGCGGCGCGGACGAGGCTTCGTGAGTGACGGGCGAGCCTTCGCGGCGGATTCGAAGGACTTCGCGCGGGGGGAGGCACTTGTTTGCGCGGGGTTGCGACGGTCACGGACGGTGGGCGCGCTGTCTCATGGACGGCGGGGGTCATAACCGGACGTGGGGGACGGACGGCCTCTGACGGGGGGTGACGGAGGTTTTTGCGCCTCTCTCAGACTCGCTGGCGGTGAGACGCGACCGGCGGGTTATGAGTGAGAACTCGGGGACACGGGCGGTGCGGATTGGGTGACCCTGGGGTTATGAGGGGGTGACCCTGGGGTTATGGGGGGCGGAGTAACGGGCCAGCCTCACCCTCACCCTCATCCGCCTCCTCGAGGCGTACGCGCTCAACCCTCAAGAGCTGAAGCGACAGCTGCAGGGCAAAGGGTGGACCAATGCAGTGGCAACGAACCCCATTTTAACCGCCGCCCCGACGGAAATCCCCTACCAAATTACCGTCACTGCCCCGTAACTTTCCCGGTCTCCGTATCCGGTGCACGAGCCCCGTCCTTGTCAGCGTCGCTCAGTGACGCGATACTCGCATCGTGAGCGACGGCACAAGGTCAGTTCGATACAGTCTGCTCGGTCGGGCGCGCCAAGGGCGGCGGGACCGTGAGCGGACCGATC
>JBBRAB010000070.1:0-9193 GCA_038207155.1 Polyangiales bacterium | reverse complement strand
AAGCGCAATCTCCGGGCTCTTGTTCGCGGGCTGCGGTTCGACTGACGCCGCTCCCGCAGCGGCTGGCTCGGGCGGTCAAGGCGCCTTCACCGGTACGGGTGGCAGCGCTACTGGCGGCCAAGGCGCTGGCGCAAACACTGGAGCACTTCCAGCAGGCGGTGCAGGCTCCGGAGAGGTCGCTTGTCCCGAGCCGCCGAAGGCTGCTTGCCTCGTGCGTCTCTATCCGGAGTGCGACTTCAAGGGGACTGAGCTCTGTCTTAGCGCTGAGGGCTATTTCAACGCAGCTGCGCTGGAGAAAAAGGGCCTTCTTTCCGGAAAAATGCGCTCGCTGCGCGTCGCTCCCGGATACTACGCGCGCCTTGATTTTACCGGCGATCGCAGCGACGGCTGGGACGCGGTCTATCGCGGTGAGGAATCCTGTCTGTATAGCGGCGAGGATCCGGGTGGTTTCGCCTTCAAGAACGTTGCGACCGAGAAGCGCAGTGTTTGTCGCCCGCGTCCACGCGCGTTCATGGCACTCCATGGGGCCAATCGCCTCGCGACACCCGAGTTTGACGCCGAGTGGAGCTGGGTGCGCGAGCATCTCGATGGGATCTGGGAAAACGGCGCCGGGATGACGGGGGATGAGTCCGCGGCGATCTTTCACAAGGTCAAGACGCGTACCGTCATCACCGAGCAGGATGGGGCGAAGGACCAACCGTGGAACGCGCTGCGCCTCTATTCCGGGATGCAGAGCAAATACCCCGACATCGTGCTCGATCGCGAGGCGATGGCTATTTACAAGCACCCAGCCAGTGACTGGGCCGCCGATGACGTGGCGCTTGCTCGCAAGGAATACGTCGAGAACCTCGCGCAACCTGAGTGGCTTCGGTACCGCCATGTGTACGGCGGATTTCAGCCGCAACAGTTCATCTTGGCTCAGGATAATCCTAAAGAGCCGACCGTCGATCAGTTGCCAGGAAAACAGGTGCTCGTCGACATGCAAGGCGCGTTCGCCGAGTGTGGCGGGGACACGTGCCGAGCGCATCTCAAGCGCGCTCTGCTCAACCTCATCGGGCAGCTCCACGCCACCGGACGACCCTTTATCTGGTTCAACGGTCCTCCCACCCCGCCGGCCCAGGGCGAGCTTCTGGATGAGGTCACCGCGCGCAAGTGGATCCAAGGGCTCAAGCGCGAGTACTTCATGCTCGAGGCCGAGGGAGCACTGTGGCCCAATGACGTCGTCATGCTGATCAACTATTCCGGCGCCCTGCCTTCAACCCCGGAGACGGACGCGGCACATCCCGACGGAGCCATGACGGCCTCCGGGGTGCTCTACTGGCTCATGCATCAGTGAGCGCTCGGGTGCGGGCAGGCCACGCCGCCTAGAAATGCCCTGTTTTGCCCTCGAACTGATGCGCGCAAACGCCGTAAGGGCCTGGGCTGACCAGAGTCCTAGACTGGGCTTAGGCAGCGCGCGTTTTGTGTCGATGCTGCAGGAGCCCCATGCACCAAGTCATTGTCAGGCCGCACACGGTATCCTTCGTCATCGCGCTCGGACTGATGGCCATCACGGTCAACGCCGAGGCTCGCACCATCCTCGTGGCCACGACTGGCAGTGACTCCGGAGACGGCTCAACCGCGCCGTACCTGACCCTCGCCCAGGCTGCGTCTGCGGCTCAAACTGGTGACGTCATCCAGCTCGGCCCAGGCACCTTCAGTGAGAGCGGCACCGTCAACCTGGGCTCGGGAGTGACCTTGCTGGGTGCGGGTCGGGAGGCGACGACGCTCACCTCAAGTCAGTCGCCGATCCTGCGCGTGGATCACGCCAATGGGGTGCGGATCAGTGCTCTCAAACTGGATGGTCGAGACCGCGCGCTCGAGCAGGGGCTGTTCGTGTTTGAATCCCAGGATTTGGAGCTGTCCTATTTCCGGATTGATGGTTTCACCGGCGCGGTGACGCTGCACAACGTGAGCAACGCCAAGGTGCACGATTTCGTCGGTACCAATGCGTCGTACTGCGGGTCCAATGCCATCTCGTTTACCGAGCAGGTCACCGACATCGAGGTCTACAACGGCGACATCCAACAAATCGGCGATACTCCCGGCAAGATCGTCGGATCTGGTCCCAATGTCGCGCTTGAGACGGTCCCCGAGCAGCCCTGGACCGCGCCTCACGCGCGGGTCACCCGCGTCAAGGTGCACGACCTCAATCACGTCTCACCGGCCAGGGGTTGTTGGGAGGTTCCGGGGAGCCCCGGCAATTTCCCCCCGGGCTTCAGCATGGAGTTCTGGCACACGCAGCTGTCCGAGGTCGAGGTCTACAGCAACCACGTCCGAAGCGGCTTTAGCATCCAGAGCAACAGCGTCGACTACGGTCCGACAGAAAAGACCATTCACATCCATCACAACTTCATGGATCTGCGTGATGAGTATCGCTTCGCCATTGAGGTGAGCACTCACAACATGGTGATCGATCACAACTATTTTCTGGGAGGCACCTACCCGATCGCGAGCTGGGAGTCGGGCGTTGACGCGCAGATCCGTAACCTGAGCGTGACGCACAATGTCTTTGCTGAGCAGGTGATCTCCACTCTGCTGCTTGCCATCTCAACGGGCGTCAAAAATGCCACGTTTGCGCACAACACGGTTTACGCGACCAGCAGCAACACGATGTTTGACGTAGGCGGCAGCACGGACATCGTGGTGCGCAACAACATCTTGTCCGGCAGTGACGTTTGGGACAACGCTGGGGTTGCCGGCGCGGTCGATCACAACCTGTTTTTCAAGCTCGTTCCGCACGGCGACGCCACCCTCACGGGGGATCCGCTATTTGTCGGGTCCGGTGAGAAACCAGCCCCCTGGTACGGTCTCGCTGCCGGTAGTCCTGCGATTGATGCGGGCGTGGTGATGGCTGGGGTCAACGACGGCTACGTCGGCGCGGCGCCTGATCTGGGCGCGTTCGAGAGTGGTGCCGAGGCTTGGAAGGTCGGGCCCGGCGCGCTCGCCGTCTCCGGCGCAGCTGGTGCTGGCGGCGCTGGCAGCGGCGCCAACCCAGGCAGTGGTGCTGCTGCAAGCGGCATCGGCGGCGCTGCTGCGGGCGGCGGTGGAAACACCGGCGCTGGTGCGAGCTCACCTGGCGGCGACGCCACGGTGAGTGACTCGAGTTGCTCTTGTAAAACGGCGGGTTCATCAAGCGAGCGCAGCGCGGGCACCGCGACGTTGCTCACGCTGCTGGGAGTGGCGTGGCTGGCTCGACGCAACCAGAAGCGCGCAAACGCCGTAAGGGCAGCGTTGCGAAAAGTAGTGCAAGGTTGATTCGTTCAGCAACCCGCACGACTCGTGAAGGAGCCCCCATGAACGCGCATCAATCCCAGCTAACTACGTCCAGCGGTCGCTTTGCACGTTCGGGCCTCGGGACGAGCGCTGGACTGCTCGCTGTCGCGGTGCTCATCTTTACCGGTTGTGGCAGTGACTCCTCCAGCTCGGACAGCACGGGTGGTGGGCTGGCTGCGACGGGCGGTAGCGGTGTTGGTGGCCTGCCAGGCACTGGAGGGAGCCTGACTGGTGGGACCGCTGGAGCGAGTGCCAGCGGTGGACTTGGAGGAGCGGTTTCCACGGGCGGTGCGCCCGCCACGGGCGGTGCGCCCGCGACTGGCGGCAGTGCTACCGGCGGCGGCAGCGCCGTGGACTGGCCAAGACTGCGGGGAGTGAACCTGGCCTGCGCCGAGTTCGGGATGGATCCTGACAAGGGCTTGATGAACCCGGGAACGCTGGGCAAGGAATACTCCTATCCGACCCCGGCGGAGGTCGACTACTACGTAGGCAAGGGGATGAATGCGATCCGCTTGCCGTTCGCCTGGGAGCGCCTGCAACGCTCGCTGCTCGGGGACTTAAACGCCGTCGATCTGAACGCGATCCGCGATTTTGTGAGCTACGCGACGGGCAAGGGCGCGTACGTGATCCTCGATCCGCACAACTACGCCCGCTACGCCGGAAAACTGCTCGGAAATGGCCTGTCTGCCAGGGAATTCGCCGATCTCTGGCGCCGTTTAGCCGCGGAGTTCAAGGGCAATCAGCAGGTGCTGTTTGGCCTCATGAATGAGCCCCACAACATGGACACAAGCGATTGGCTCGCCGGCACCAATGCTGCCATCGCTGCGATTCGAGGCGAGGGCGCTCACAATCTCATTCTGGTGCCAGGTAACTCCTGGACTGGGGCCTGGTCTTGGTCGGGCAATGACAATGGCACGGTCATGGCAAACGTCGCCGATTCGGAGAATCACTTCGCGTACGAGGTGCATCAGTACCTCGACACCTGGTCGTCCGGGACCGAACCCAAGTGCATGAGCGCGACGATTGGATCTGAGCGCCTGTCATCGTTCACCCAGTGGCTTGCGGACCATCACGCTCGCGGGTTCCTTGGCGAGTTCCAAGGGGAGGGGGACCAGGACATCTGCAAGCAGGCCATCGACGACATGCTCGCTCACATCGATCAGCATCAAGACCTCTGGCTCGGTTGGACCTACTGGGCAGGCGGTCCCTGGTGGCCGGACTCCAATGCGCTGCTTGAGCCAAAAAACTGGCAAGATCGACCGATGATGCCGATTCTCGCCAAACACTTCTGACTGTCGCAGTGGAGCGCTGATGGGTCACTAGCCTGCGCAAAAGCGCGCAGGCTAGAACCCCTTCACCGTCACGGGCGCGTAGCGAGTGACCTTCTCACCGTTTCCGAGCTGCCCGTCTTCATCGTAGCCCCAACAGCTGAGTCCGCTCGCGTGCCAGACGCAGCTGTGCAGCTCACCGGAGGCGACCTGCCACACCGATTTGGGTGGATTGGAGGGCGGCATCGGCACCGCCGAGCTGGTCTTGACGCCATTGCCGAATTGGCCCGTACCGTTATTGCCCCAACAACGCACTTGATGATCGCCCCACACCGCGCAGGCGTGAACGATCCCCGCAGAGAGCATCAATGCGTCGTCTCCATGTCCGCCAAGCGGCACGTTTGAGTCGGTGTCGATGCCAGCGCCGAGCAGTCCCGCATTCGGCGCGCCCCAACATTTCACGAGTCCGCCCGCCATGCGACCGCAGATGAAGTCCGAGCCCGCCTTGAGCTCCACTGAGGTCGGTCACACCGGTGAGCCTCGGGATGGGTGTTGGCGTCGTGACCACGCTGAGTCCGGTCGGACTGACCTGCCCCATGGCGTTGTCACCCCAGCAGCTGACTTGCCCCGCGCGCGTCAGCACGCAACCGTGACGCTCACGCGCGACCACCTTCTGACAATCGGGCACCGTCGCAACCGGCTGCGGACTGAGTACGGCAGGGCCCGTTCCCACGCCGAGTTGACCAAAATCATTTTGGCCCCAACAGGAGAGCTGACCGTTCTCAGTGCAGGCGCAGCCATGAAAAGCACCGAGCGCGAGCGAACGGATCTTCTCGAGACCGGGGATCGGTCGACGCAGCAGCACGTCACCGGCAAAGCCCATCCCGAGCTGGCCGTCGTCATTTTTCCCCCAGCAATAGGCGATGCCCTCACGGACCCAGCAACTCTGCCAACCCCCCGCGACCAAAAACGAATCGCTCTTGCTCGGATCGTAGGCGGGCAGCGGCGCGAGCCAGCGTTCGGGAGTATCGCTGCCATTGCACGCGGAAAGCTCGCCCGATTGATAGGATTTTGAACGACAGCCGAGCTCGCTACAGGTTTGGTCGGCGCTGCAGAGATTGCCAAGGCAGCGCGCCACCAGCGGGATGTGCACGAGGCGCGATTCATGTGCCACCAGCGGCACCGACCCCGTCCAGCTCACCACCGGTTTGCTCTGCTTTTGCGCCATCACCGTGAGCGTGAGCGCGCTACTTGCGCCGCCGGATGCGACCACCAAACTGAGTGGCCAAGACGGGTGCTCGCCTGTCATCGGCTGAGAGACGAGCTTGGGCGCTTGGCCCTGACTCTCGATGCGGATGGTGACGGTGTCGAGTTCCTCAGGGCTAAGCAGATCCGAGTCGATCGAGAGGAGCAGCTCGGTGGGCTGCTGACTGCAGCTCGCGACGGTCGCGAACACCAACGCCAGTGTGACGCGCTCGACAAGGCGAGCAAGAACGCGCCGGCTCATGGCACGCTCACTCGCCCGTCGCCGACGTTGCCGCCATAGGGCTCACTCGAATGGGGCCACCAGTATACGGTCGCAGCTGACGCCGCAGCCACGGCGGCGACCGAACCCCACAGCCAGGGAGAGGACCAGAAATCGCCGGATTTCTCATGAATTGGCGCGCTTGAGGAGCCAACCGACTGAGCATACCTGCGCGCCGCGCCTCCGAGCTTTGCTCGTCGCTCAGTTCGCCCGAGCCCACTGCGTCTGCTGGACTCGGCCATTGCGCGGGATTGCGTCGCTCTGCCGAGAATCGCTCCCACAAGTAGCTGCCAACTTCGAGCGGACCCTCTTCGGCAACGCAGGGCGCGAGCATCGCCTCGAGTCTGAGAGCCACTGCGTTGGCTGTCGCGGGTCGGTGTTCGCGGTCCTTGGCGAGCAGCTCGAAGCTCAGTTCGACCAGCTCGGGTGGCAGCTCTGGTCGCAGCTCACCGATGTCTGGCGGGGGTTCGCGCAAAATGCGCTGCGGGGTGCTGTCTTCCCCACCGAGTCCGTCACTGCGGTCTGCGTAGAGTCGACTGCCGGCGAGCAGCTCGTACAGCACGACGCCGAAAGAAAACAGATCGGTACGTCGATCGAGGCCATCATACCGCAGCTGCTCGGGTGACATATAGGCGAGCGTGCCCTTGAGTCCGCCCGTGGTGACCTGACTTACGGCGTGCAGGGCCTTGGAGATCCCAAAATCAGTGATTCTGGCGCAGCCATCGTAGCCAATGCAGATTGGGATCGTCTCGCAGGTGACTGTGGAGCCGCTTGATCGCCACGAGGCGTCGGAAACTGCCGTCGCGACGCTCCGCCACATCGACGAAGCCCATGCCGCCCTTCGCCCAGGGCCCTAGCCGATAGTATCCACGTGGCGGGGTGAGCGCCGCGGTGGGTGACGAGGGCGGTGCGTCAAAGCCGCTGTTCACGGAGCAATTGGACGGCGTCAACGCGGAGCGGGGCGAGGAGCGGAACACCGTCAGACAAGACTACACCGTTGTGGAGCTGACGCGCAGCCCCAAGCCGCGCGGCCGGACTTGACCCGAGCGGGAGCATTGGCAACAATGAAAACGACGAGGATTTTGGATTGTTGAGGCTCGACCAGCGACTCGGAGCGCTTGAAGCGGGTGAGCTGACTCGCGGCGCGTTCGCGCAGCTCGAACCTTGTCTTGATGCCGCACGTCAGCTGCAGCAGGGCGGACTGCTGGTTGAGCTCGTCGCGCTCCGGGCGTTGCTCCTGCTCGACGGCGGAGAGTTCGACGAAGCGACGGTTGTCGCGCGCCGCGCGGCACGCATGGCTCAGTCAGAAAAACAGCTCCGCTGCGAGCAGCTGAGCCGCTTGGTGTTGGCGCGAGTCCGGCGTCACACGGGCCGCCCCACCCAGGCACGCTACGCGCTGTCCACCTTGAACGACGGCGTCTGCGTGCCCCAGAAATCAGGCCGCACGGTGGACTACAAAGTCGCCGACACCGTGCTGACCGGAAGCCAGTTCTGACGCGATGTGGACCCAGCCATGAACCCCGTTGGCCGTCTCGCGACGCTCATGCAGGCCGCGCTGCTCAGCTCCGTCGTCGGGGTGATGTGTGGAGCTGCCTCGGCGCTGTTTCTCTGGCTGCTTGAGCGGGCGACGAGCTTTCGCCTACAGCATGAGTTGCTGGTTTACACGCTGCCAATCGCGGGGCTTGTGATCGGGCTGCTGTACGAACGCTACGGAGCTTTGATCAAGGCGGGCAACAATCTCGTCCTCGACACCATCCACGAGGCCCGCGCAGAGCTACCGCTTCGCATGGCTCCGATGGTGCTCGTCGGCACGGTGCTCACCCACCTGTTCGGCGGCAGCGCAGGGCGCGAGGGCACCGCCGTGCAGATGGGAGCGAGTCTGGCAGACTGGCTGTCTCACCGGCTCCGACTCTCTCCGGTGCTCCGGCGTCAGCTGTTGATCGCGGGGATTGCAGGCGGATTTGGCTCAGTCTTCGGAACCCCGCTCGCGGGCACGCTGTTCGGACTCGAGGTGCTCGTGCTCGGACGATTCGAGTACCGCGCCGTGGTCCCAGCATTGGTGGCCTCCTTCGTCGGCGACTTCACGACCCGCGGCCTTGGGATAGGTCACGCTCACTACCCGCGGGCGGCGGCGTTGGCCCTGAGCCCTCTGCTGCTTGCCAAATGGGTGGTTTTTGCGCTCGCGGTGGCAGCCGTGACGACGGTCTTTATCACGCTGACCCAGTCGCTCAAGCAGCTCGGTGAGCGTCGAGTGCCGCGCTTACCACTGCGCCTCCTGTTCGGTGGGATCGCCGTCGTCGCCCTGTGGAAGCTGGTGGGTACGAGCGACTACCTCGGTCTTGGCGTGCCGACGATTCTGCGGGCGTTCTCGGACGAGAGCCTGCCCGCCAATGCTTTTGCGCTCAAGCTGCTATTCACGGCGGTGACCCTGGGTGCCGGGTTTCTCGGAGGCGAGGTCACGCCGCTGTTCTTCGTCGGTGCGGCGCTCGGTAACCTCCTGGCGCGCCTGCTGGGTCTCCCGCTCGATTTGGGCGCCGGGGTGGGGCTCGCAGCAGTTTTTGCCGCCGCCTCCAATACGCCGTTCGCACTGTCCCTCATGGCGCTTGAACTACTTGGAGCGAGCGCGTTCCCCCACGTGGTGATCGTCTGCGTGCTGGCAAACTTGCTGAAAGGACGCCGCAGCATCTATACTGCGCAGCGGGTTCTCGCTGGCAAGAGGGGCCAGCGGGATCGCCAACTGATGGCCCTGCGGGAGCTGCCCAGGCGCGAACTGCGCATTCGAGGCCGGTGAAAAAATTCATGGCGGGACGCGATGCCCCGCAGGCCATCTCCCGGAGCTTGCGGAGCAATGACAGGCTGAGGGGAGCAACGGACAGCGTTGCCAAGCGTTTCAATCAGCAGTAGACAAATTCGAGGTCACCCCATGACGAAGCGAATCCCTCAGCTCTGTTCAACCCTCGCTCTAAGCGCAATCTCCGGGCTCTTGTTCGCGGGCTGCGGTTCGACTGACGCCGCTCCCGCAGCGGCTGGCTCGGGCGGTCAAGGCGCCTTCACCGGTACGGGTGGCAGCGCTACTGGCGGCCAA
>JBBRAB010000069.1:0-9360 GCA_038207155.1 Polyangiales bacterium | reverse complement strand
CGACAAACTGGTCCATCGGCAGACCGCTTCTCTCCCACTCACGAACTCGCTCGACCCACTTGGCTTCGGTTTCCGTCATGCGAATCAACATGACGCATTGGCTCAATCGGCGGAAGTACGGGGCTCATGCACCGGATACGCAGGCGGAGGGTGGCGCCTCCAGTCGGCTTCGTCACTGCCTGCACCTGGCCGCGCTGCGCAGTCATCAGGTCGCGGACGATCGCGAGGCCAAGTCCCGTCCCGTCAGTCTTGGTCGTGAAGAAAGGTTCAAACACCTGGGCCAACAGCTGTTCGGGGATCCCAGGGCCTGAATCAGTGATGTCCAGCTCAACGCCGTCCTCGGCGCAGGTTCGACCTGAGATCGTGATGACGCCGCCTGAGCCCGACATGGCCTGGCAGGCGTTGAGGCACAGGTTCACCAGGACCTGCGTGAGCAACACTGGTTCGGCGCTCACCAGGGGCAGCTCAGCGAGGTTCTCAAGGCTGGTGGAGACTCCGGCCTCGCTGAGCTCCGTCTGACAGAAGTGAAGTGCCCGCTCTACCACGGGCAGCAGCCGCAATGGTTCCGTCCTTCGCTCGCGCGGCATTGAAAACTCCAGCAGCTGGCGCACCAGCTCACGCATGCGGCGCGCGGACTCCTCGATGTACTCGAGATGCTCGCGAGGGTTGCAGTCTGCCCCGTGGGCGCGAAGAAATGAAGTCGACGCCAGGATGCAGGTCAGGGGATTGTTTAGGTCATGGGCGACGCGGGACAATGATTGTCCCAGCAGAGACAAGCGCTCGGCGTGTTGGAGCTGCTGTCGATACGACTCAAGGACACTTGTCTGCTCGGCTCTTGCCAGCGCTGCGCCGAGCAGGCTACCCGCGACGGCGGCGAAGTTGTCGAGGCTGTCTCTGGAGGCAAAGTGAGCGGCGCAGCGACGGACGCGCAGCTCGGCGCCCTGCCCACAGTGGGGCAGCTGAACGCGTGTTGACGGCGAGAGCGGCGAAAAAACCGAAATCGTCGAGCAATGCGCGGTGCCTCCGGCCTCAAGTTGCCAGAGCACGGAGTCCGCTGAGGTCTGCCAGCGCAGTTCGTAGTCACAGTTGCCGCAGCCGTGGGCCAGGCCGGCGAGCAGCGCGGTGGCGACTTGCGCTGTGGTCGAAGTTGCTGGGCAGCAGGATTCGATCCGACAGGGCTCCCAACAGTCTCGCGGGGTCGGTCGCAGTCCGGAAACAGGTTCCTCACCACGGGGAGAAATCTGCACTGCTGGTGAGCTGGCGTTTTGGGTCGTGGTGGGAGGTTGGGTCATCGTTTCTCGCCCTCCGGTGAATCATCGAAGCTCGACTTTTCGAGATCGAGAATCCTGGCTGCCCCCACGTAACTCTTAGTTTCGTAGCGTGTGATCCGTCCGATTCTTCGCACGATTTCTGCCATGCGCTCAGACTCGGTTGTAATCACATTGGCCGCATTCTGCAGGACCTCCGAGGCGGGCTGCGCGCGGCGCACTCGCTCAGCATACGCAATGATGCTGGTCAGAGGCTGATTGAGCTCGTGCGCTGCCGCACCAGACAGCTCGGCCACAATCGCGTGACGCTCACGCAGTCGGAGTTCTTCTTGGGCGGCATGGAGCCGCTGCTCCATGCGTAGGCGCTCGCGCAGATCCGTGAACAGCCCGACGATAGCCACAGGATGACCTGCCTCAACGATGAAGGCTGCGCTCAGGCTTGCAGGGATGCGTTCGCCCGATGACGAAACTACCTCCACTCGCTCGTTTTCCAGTCGTCCCCAGCCGCCCTGTTCGGGAGATGCCAGGCGACGGAGCACCCGTCGCGACACACCCGGTGGGTAGAGTTCGTTGATGCTCAGCTTGCCCACCACAAGTCCGGGATCTCGATCGAGCATGCGAGCAGCGGCGCGGTTAAAAAGGAGGATCTTTCCCGCCATGTTGGTGGAAACGATGGCGTCCACCGAGCCATCGATCACGCGTTCCAAGAATTCCTTGGTCTGCTCGAGTTCGATGGCTGTGCGGCGCTCATGAGTCACGTCGCGGAAGCTGAGCAGCACCGCGTCTTCCTCGTGCAGCACGCTACTGCAGCTCAGACTGAGGATGATTGAGGGTCCGTCTTTCGTGAGCGTGTCCAGATCGACGCCGCGTGGGTAGATCCCCTCGCGGAAGCCGCGCAGCAGTCGCATTGAACGCTCCTGGGAGCGTGGCGCAAACAGAGAACTGACACTCATTCCCATCAGCTCGATCTCTGGAAATCCGGTGATCTCGCGAGCTCGTGGGTTCGCAAATAGGACCAGCCCGTTGCGATCGATCACCATCATTCCATCAGCGGAACTCTCGAAAAAGTCGGCGTAACGTTGAAACAGCTGTACCCGTCGTTCGGCCTCGATGCGAGCAAACGCGCTGCGCTCGCTGGCGTCGCGGAGCGACTGCAGGACTCTGGCATTTGACAGCGCAATCGAAGTCGCATTGGCAACCGTACGGACCAGCGCCAGATCTCCATCGTCGAACCTGGCATCGCCGTGGGCCCGCATGAAAACCACACCATGGGGCGTGGTCTCGTGGAGCAACGGCACGAGGGCCAGCGAGCTGTAGCGGTGGGTCGGCAGTTGGTGAACGACCGTCTCCAGCATCGGGTGATGCGGTGCGTCGTGAATCACGAGCGCCTCACCCGTTTCCAGAACCTGGCGAATTTCTGGATAGTTGGTGAGCTGGATTGGAAGGTTGCGCAGCCCGTCGTCGTCGCTGCTGGCGACAACGAAGCCCACATTTGAATCCTCGCCGACCAGCACGATGCTGCAACGATCCACGCGGACGAGACTGGCCAAACGGTCGACGACGGTGAACAGAATCTCGCGAATATGTAGCGAGGACGCCAGGGTTTGTGTCAGGTCCACCACTATCTGTGCGTTGCGCTCACGACGACTAAGCTGTTCGACGAATTCGCGCAGTTTGAGCTGTCCCCGCAGGCGCGCGATCAACTCAGTAGGCCGAAAGGGCTTGTGCACATAGTCGTCAGCGCCTTCGGCAAAAATGCGCTGAATCTCTTCTTCGGCGTCGAGGGCCGAAAGTACGATAACCGGTACTTCCGCTAGCTCGGGGCGCGCTCGAATGTGCCGCAGCACCGAGAAGCCGTCCGCCCCCGGCATCACGAGATCGAGCAGGACCACGCTGGGGCGACCCTCCTCAAGCCACTCCATCGCGCGCTCACCGTCGGGGACCGCGATCGGATTCATTCCAGCCGACGTCAGGGTCTGGATCAGCACATGGCGGCTGACAGCGTCGTCGTCGACAACAAGGGCAGGTCGGTCCACGGGTGATGGACTGTAGCCCAAATCCTGCGGTCTGCGCTGACGACCGGCAACGGGACCCTGGGGACGGCAGGCGGCCCGGAGCGCTCAGGACGGGGCAGCGGCCGCTTGGCCGTCGGCGGGGAGGCGCGGGCAACTCAACTGATGGGTCTTCGGTCTGTTTGGCTTCCGGGCGAGGCAGAAATGCTCTACGCTGGCAAATAGTGGTCGCCGCTCGAGTAAATGACGATTCCACCCCGGATCTCGAAGTAGTCGCGCTCGGCATGGTGGATGAGGAAGGCGCATTCGTGCAGCACGAGGCGGTGGTTCCCCACGCGCCTCGCGAGCTTCCAACTGAGGCTCGCTCGGTGGTGCTCGACGCGGAGCTCGGTCCTGCGACTGTCGACCACGAGGTGACTGACGTCACCGCGCGCACTCAGGCGGGCCTCTCCGCTTGGGCCAAGACAGGCCATTTCATTGTGTACATCGAGCACAATCGCCTGACGCTGCTCACCGTGGTCGTCGGCTTGTTGCTGCTGCTCCTGGCAGCTGTCTTGGTCGCTAGGACCTAGGGCAACCCAGGTTGCGCGGGAACCCGCGTTGCGCGCCCGCGCCTGTTGCTATTCGAGCCAGGCTGCCGGCGCTTGCTCGAGCTTGAGACCCAGCGTTTCGAGCTGGGGGCGGACGGTGCGCGCGTCACCAACTACAACAAGGACGAGTTGGTCGGGAGGGACGAGTCGCTCCGCCTCGCGAGCGAGCTCGACCGTCCCGACGCTGGTGAGGCGCGAGGGTTCCTCCGCTACCGACGTCAGATGCTGTCGGCGAACGAACAGAGGCTCGATCAGGCTGGCTATTCGACGATTCTGCTCCAGCGCGGAGCCCAGATCCTGAATGCGGTCAGCGCGAGCTCGGTCGAGTTCCTCGGTTGACAGGGGACGAGCGGCCTTGGGTCCGCGAAGGTCCTGCCACTCGCGCAGGAGTTCCGACAGCGCGGCGCCAGTGACATCGGAGCGGACGCTGGTCGCCGCAGTTAGCGCACCAAAATCACGGGAAGCCACGAGACCTGAGCGGACACCATAGGTGTAGGCGTGAACCTCGCGAAGGTTGCGGTTCAGTCGCGAGGTGAACAGTCCACCAAAAGCATTGTCGAGCAGCTGACGCGCCTCCAATCCGGGTTGTCCAAACGACGGAAATGGGGAGGCCACGAACAGGGCGCTCTGCACAGCCTCGGGGCGATCAACGAGCCAGATACGAGCTTGGCCGACGCTGGGAGAGTCCGCCGCGGCGGCCGCGCAGCGCTTGCTCGCTTGGCGGCGGGTCGCCTTGGCGAGCGCTCCGGCGGCGGCTTCCACGACTTGAGGCATGGTGACGGGGCCGACCACGATGAGGGCGGTGTCTTCGGGCACGACGCAGTCGCCGTACCATTGTTGGAGATCGCGGACCTTGAGTGCCGAAACCTCGGGGCTAGCACCACCGACGGGTGCGCCACGGGTCGTTCCGAGCAGGGCTCGTAAGCCAACCAGCGAGGCGAGACGCGCGGGTGATTGGCGTTCGGCAACCAAGCCGTCGAGCCACTCTTGCCGGATCCGCTGAAATGCGTTCGGGGAAAACGCTGGGCTCAGCAGTGCATCGGCCAGGACTTGGACGCCGCTTGAGAGGTCGCTTGGCAGCACGTCGAGTGACAGGTGAAGGGAATCTCGCAGTGCCTCTGTCGACAGCGGGCACCCGAGTGCTTCGGCCGTCTCGGCCTGCTGCAGAGCCGTCTTTTTGCGGGTTCCCTCGGTCAGCATTCTGGCGACGAGCGCGGCAAGTCCCGATTTTCCGGTTGGAACGTCAGCAGCACCATGTCGCACGACCAGCGAGAGCGCGACCGGGCCAGAGCTGCGAGGCACGAGGTAGAGCTCAGTGCCATTGGCGAGCGACACGCGTTGCGGCGTTGGCAGTTCGATCGAGGAAGGAGCGGTGGGGAGGGGACGTTGGCGTCGCCATTCGTTCGGGTCGAGGGTCGGTGCTGACTTAATCGGTGCTGGCGCGGGCGGTTTTTTCGCTGGCGTGGGCGTGGCAGCCTGACAACCCAGGGCGAGTATTAGCGGCGCCAAGCAGAGCTGAACGTGCACACGAGTCCGGTTCATTTGGCGACCTCAGTATTGGGCGTCGGGAGCGTCACGACGGTGAGCTGGTGCTGGGGCGAAAGGTGCTGATGCACGACTCGACGGACGTCGTCACGGGTGACCGCTTCCAAGGCCGCTTTCCACTGGGAGAGGTCTCCACCAGCTCCTTGGTAGTGATTGAACCGCTGCAGGAGACCGGCGCGACCGGACTCACCGCCCGGACCGTTCAGGAGTTGCAGTTCGTCGGACAGATCGAGCAGCAATCTCCGTTTGGCACGGGCGAGTTCGAGCGCTGTGGGACCCGCGGCGCCGAGCTCGGCAACCACGCTGGCAAGGTTGGCTTCGAGTGCGGGCAGCTCAACGCCGCTTCGCGCCAACGCATCGACGGTGACCATCGTCGCGAGTCGATTAGCGTCCAGATCCGCGTCAACCTCGAGCGCTTGTTTGGTATCGACGACGAGTCGTCGATAGAGTCGGGTGGCCTTGCCTCCGGCGAGAATGCCGACTGCGACCTCGAGAGGAGCATGGTCGGCGCTGTACGCCGGCGGGGCGAGCCAGCCAAATGCAATCTTGGCGACCGTGACGTTCTCCTTGACCTCGAGACGCCCTGTCGCGGCGGGGAGTGACGGTCTGCTTGCAGCAGCGGGGACGGCCGGACTCTTGCGGAGTCCGCCGAAATAGCGCTCGATCAGCTGCTTTGCTTCGCGGATTTCAAACCGTCCAGCCAGCGCCAGGGTGGCGTTGGAAGGGGCATAGTAGTCTTTGAAGAATGCTCGGACGTCGGCGAGAGACGCTGCACGGAGATCCTCCATCGAGCCGATCACCGCGCCGTGATAGGGGTGTCCGGCCGGAAACAGCGTGTCGAGCATCGCCAGACTGCTCGGCCCGTAGGGTGCATTCTCGTAGCTTTGACGTCGCTCATTCATGACGACGTCACGCTGCACGTCGAGCCGCTGCTGGTCGATGGATTCGAGCAAAAATCCCATGCGATCGCTCTCAATCCAGAGCGCCAAGGGGAGCTGATGGCTCGGAACCGTTTCAAAGTAGTTGGTGCGATCCCAACTCGTGGTTCCGTTCGCGTTCGTCGCGCCGACGGACTCAAGGAGCCGATCGAAATTGGGACCTACGTGGCGAGAGCCCTCGAACATGAGGTGTTCAAAGAGGTGAGCAAAACCCGAGCGCCCTTTGGGTTCATTGATGGGGCCAACGTGGTACCAAAGGTTGACGGCGACGAGCGGCAGCGAGTCATCTCGATGCAGCAGCACCTCGAGTCCGTTGTCGAGCCGATAGCGCTCGTAGCTGACCAGCTGTGGCGGTGCTGGCTCAGGTGCCGCAGTCGCGGGGGCGGCCACGGCGAGCCCGGTGAGTCCGCCAACGGCCAGCGACCACGCCGTCAGTGCAAACATGAGCCGTTGCCTGAGGTGCATGCGCATGGGCCCGAGAGTACGCTGTGGGTAGCGGATCTCAAGAGCGTTGCGCGCGAGCAACGGCCCGTGTTACCGAGGCTTGGACAACCGATGGCTGATACCCTGCCGCTTCACTCGCCTCCCGGTGAGCCCGCTCTCGCCAAGTCATCGGCCAAAGGCTTGAGCTGGCCCTGGCTCTTGTTGCTTGGGGTGATTGGCCCGCTGCTGCTCGCGGGGGGTGTGCTGGTGGGTTTTTACGTCGTACGTCAGCAGTTGGCGGTCAGCCTGGCCGCTGTTACCTCTGCGGCAGTCGACGGACCGCCCGCGTCCGTGTCGACCGTCGCTTCCGCGAGAGCGGTCGGCCGCCTGGGTACCGAGCCGGCACCAGTGGCGCTCGGGGTCTGCTCGCTGGCCCATGATTGCTGTCAGCTGCTCGCTGGCGAGACCCACGTCGATGCGGCGACCCGTGCGGCCTGTGACTTCTTGGTGTCCGGAGGAACCTCTGACCAGTCCTGTCTAGCCCATCTGGAAAGCTACCGTGCCGCTGCCAGTTCGAAGGGGCGGAGCTGCCGCTGAGCTCCAGGGCGAGTCCGGCCCTCCCAGTCACCCGGGTGAAGTCATCCTTTGGGCGATTCTACTTGCCCCCAGGGCGAGCCCCGAGGTATCCGGATGCCTGTCCGAGTTGAGTCTGACTCTCGCTCTCGCTCGGGACAACGGAAGGAGCTCCTCGGTGAATCGTACGCGCATTGCTCGCCTGGCCTCGCTGGTGTCGGTAGTTCTCGGACAGAGCGCAGCGATTGCTTGCGGTCCTCGCCTCAAGCCCGTTGAGTATGAGGAGCCCAAGACGAGCTCCGCCAGTGACTCCGATGATGTCGACAGTTCGTCGAGCTCGAAGCCTTCGGCCGCGTCGGGCAAGTCCGACGACAAGTCCACGGGTGCCCCGGTGGCCAAGGGTGGCGCCTGCAAGGACAAGAAGTGTGGCGCTCATTGCAGCGAGTGCCCCGCCGGTGACGACACCTGCATGGAAGTGCTCGTGCTCAAGGAGTGCAACTCCAAGGGTCAATGCGTGCCGGCTCCCGTCGAGTGCACCGCGCCAGAAAAGTCCGACAAATCGGACAAATCGGACAAATCCGGCAAGTAGCCGTGAGTCGGCGCTTCGCTTGGCGAGCAGCCACGTAAGCAGCGCCAACAAGTGCACACAGCCGAATCGTTTTGAGCGATTCGGCTGTGTCTCATTTTACGACCTGGGTTAGTCGCCGTTCCCGCTCGTAAGGTCCCAGCCGCCTATTGTTGGTCGCGTCGTGGAACCGGCCCCGCTCGGTCGCCATGGGGACCTGAGCGAGACCGCTCAGGTCCGAACTCGCGGGCTAAATCAGGGTTCGACGCCCCAGATTAGCGACGTGCCACCGGCGTACGCGGTGATGTGATCGTCCGTGGCGGACCAGTCGTTGGACGCGGTAAACGTCCCCCAACTATTGGCGTGCACCGCCATCTGCAGTGCGGTCGTGGTGCACTGGCCACTGTTGAGCACGGTGCTCTGGGTGAAGGTCATCGTGATGACGTTCGTTGCACCGACCTTCGGCGCTGGTGCCGCCCCAACCGCAACCTGACTACCGGGTGGCCCGCCCCAGGGAGGATTCTGCGCGACCTGCGCGCCAGTGCCGTCCGCATCGTACCAGTACTTCAGCGTGAGGTCTTTGAGGTCGATAGCGGGTGACCCAACCGAGTGGCATACCGTGATGTTGGCCTTGATCCACTGGATGTCGGCGACGTGAACCGAACTAACGGTAACGCCGGCGGTCTTGCAAGCTCTGGAGATGCAGGACTGCCCGGCTGCGCAGACATTGCCGCAGGCGCCACAGTTGAGCTTATCGTTGTTCTTGTTGACGCAAGCCGGGCCGCACTGCTCAGTTGGGGAAGGGCAGTTACAGTGACCGCTGGTGCATTCGTTGCCACCCCCGCAGTCGGCGGTGCCGCTGCAGGTTTGGCCGAGGGAACACTTCAAACTGCAGACTCCTCCGCAGTCGACGTCCGACTCATTCTGATTCTTGAGGCTGTCCGTGCAGGTTGGCGGTTTGGTGCAGACCCCGCCGACGCAGCTCGAGGTCACGCAGTCGCCGTTGACCTTGCACGTCTGCCCCACCGCGCAGGGATCACAGATCCCGCCGCAGTCCGTGGCGGTCTCTGTGCCGTCCTTGAGCCCGTTCGCGCAGGAGATCGGCGCGGTGCAGATGCTCGCGTCACAGAGCCCAACCGCGCAGTCCTGATCGACGATGCAGGCGTCTCCGATCGCGCAGCCCCCGCACAAACCACCACCACAGTCGATCGCTGTTTCGTCGCGATCGCGGACCCCGTTGGCGCACAGGTTCGTGACCACGCCGCCAGTACCAGAGCCGCCGGTTGCAGCTCCACCCGTCGTGGTTCCACCCGTCGTGGTTCCACCCGTCGTGGTTCCACCCGTCGTGGTTCCACCCGTCGTGGTTCCACCCGTCGTGGTTCCACCCGTCGTGGTTCCACCCGTCGTGGTTCCACCCGTCGTGGTTCCACCCGTCGTGGTACCGCC
>JBBRAB010000068.1:0-9557 GCA_038207155.1 Polyangiales bacterium | reverse complement strand
CCACAAAAATCCTAACGCGAACACGAGCGCCGTCAACGCTTCCAGTAGTTTAAGTCGAGACTGGGCGCCAATCCACGGCCGCCTCAGTAGCCACGTTCCATCGGACATGGCGCTGCCCTAACATGCCAACTGCCCGGTGTCACGCTCGCTTCGGTCGGCACGACTGCATCGTCAGTTAGACGCCTTGCGGCTGCAAAAGCACGCCCATTCCTGGGGCTTATCCCCCGCGCGCCTGCCATTTGGGAGCCGGCGTGGTAGACGCCTTGGGTGTTGAGCCAGCCCCCTGAAATCGCGCAGATCGAGCGACGCCTGATGAGTCTGATGACCCGCGCCAGCGCGGATCATCGCCTGCTTGAGCCGGGTGATCGCGTCATGGTGGCCGTGAGTGGTGGCAAGGACTCGCACGTTCTTCTGCACCTGTTGCGAGAGCTGCAGAAGCGAGCGCCGTTCAAGTTCTCGCTGGTGGCGGTGAACGTCGACCAGAAGCAGCCCGGCTTTCCCGAAGATGTGCTGCCACGCTATTTCACCGAGCAGGGCTATGAACACCTGATCGTTGAGGACGACACCTACTCGATCGTCAAGGAGAAGGTGCCTGAGGGCAAGACCACCTGCTCGCTGTGTTCACGGCTTCGTCGCGGCATTCTCTACAACACGGCGGTCAAGCTGGGCGCGACCAAGATCGCGCTTGGTCACCACCGTGATGACCTGGCTGAGACCCTGCTGCTCAACATGTTCTATTCGGGGCAGCTCAAGGCCATGCCCGCCCGACTGCGCTCCGACGACGGACGAAATACCGTGATTCGCCCGCTGGTTTACTGCGCCGAAAAGGACATCGAGGCGTACTCGCTCTACCAGAAATTCCCGATCATTCCGTGCAATCTCTGTGGCTCACAGCCGAACCTGCACCGTCGCAAGATGAAGGAGCTGCTGCATGGACTCGAGGCACTCAACTCGAAGGTGCCCGCCAATATCCTCGCGGCGCTGTCGAACGTGCGGCCCTCGCATCTGCTTGATCGCGAGCTGATGGCTGCTCTGGGTGGTGTTGAAGCCGTGGAAGAGCCAGAAGCGACCGAGCAGGCGCGTCCGATCCAGCTCGGGTTCGGACCGCGCGACGCGACGGCGCCGTAATGTGCCGGCGCGTCAACGCCGGCCACTGACGGTGACGTCGACTGCCCGCGCGGGATCTCCGCCGGCGCGCGCCTACCCCTTCGTAACCGGCAGTTTGCGCGTCACGACGGGTGGCGCGATGAAGGAGCTCTCATAGCCGTCGCCGTTCGGCGAAGCGCCGAGCTTTTCGAACTCACGTCGATAGTCTGAGAAACGCGCGCCGGCGCGCCAAGCGGCGTAGACCGCGCGTCCTTCGGCTGGGCCACCTTGTGCGAGCACATGCTCGACCCAGGACCAGCGAGCGCTCGTGGCGCGCACCTCACCGCGACCACGCAGACCCTTGCGCAGTCGTTCGAGGCGCTTTTGTACACGGGTGATGCCTGCGTAGGGCTGCCGATCGAGCGGAGTGTTGCGCTTGGCGCAAAACGGCGAGATCCCCAGCGCGATCGGGATCGTCTTTGACAGCCCTGCCACGAAGGCAGCGCACTCATCGATGTCTTGCTCGGTCTCGCCGGGCAAACCGATCATCAAGTAGAGCTTGAGTCGATCCATCCCGTATTCACGGGCCAGCGACGCCGCCCGGAGATAATGCTCTTCACGACCGCGGCGCTCGATCTGATCGCGCAGTCGCTGGCTGGGTCCGTCGAGTGCGGTGGTGAGCGTGCGATAGCCGCCCTTGGAAAGCGCTTCCACCAGTGGTTGCGTCAGGCGGTCGGGGCGCAGACTCGAGACGCCGACGTGGCACTCACGGTCCACGAGCGCCGTCACGATCTCCACGATGCGAGGATGATCGCTGACTGCCGCTCCGACCAAACCGACGCGCTTGTGTTCGGCCGGAATGAGCTCCAGCAGGTGAGGTGCTTGCACCAGCCGCATGCCACCATTGGTACTACGCCGCATCACACAATACTGGCAGCTGCGTGAGCAACCGCGCTCGGCCTCGATCAGGAACATGCCTGAGAGCTCGGTGTGCGGGGTGATGATCGTGCTGCGCGCCGGCAGCAAGTGATCCTCAGCTTTGGCGATTGCACCCCGTTTTTCTGGCTGAAGTGAGGGTACGACGATACTCGGGTGCTGGGCAAGTCGCTCGAGCAAACGTTGACGCGAGGGCTCCTCGCTAGCGGCATCGAGGATCTGCGACAGCAGCTCGTCCGCTTCTCCGAAGACGAGCACGTCCACGAAGGGCAGCAGCGGATAGGGGTTCGAGAAGGTCAGCGGACCACCCGCAATCAGGAGCGGATGCTCATCGCTTCGCTCTTCGGCGAGCGCGGGGATCCCGCCGGCCTCCAGGCAATGAGCGAGGCCCGCGATCTCGAGTTCGTACGCCACACTAACGGCGATCAGCGGGAAATCGCCGAGCGGACGCTCGGACTCATAGCTCACGGGACGCTCTGCTATTTCGGCCGAGTCCACAGCCTCATCTGGCAAAAAGACGCGCTCGCAACACCAGTCCGAGCGACCTTGAAAAATCCGATAGGCCGTTTGGTAGCCGAGCGAACTCATCGCGACCGAGTACGGCGATGGGTACAACAAGGCAGCGCGGCGCGGGGCGTCGCGGTCGATGCGACCGGTTTCGGAGTCGAGGCGTGTTCGGATGCGCTCGCGGGGAGTCGGGAAGGTACCCAAGGTCGGCCAAGCATAGCGGGCCCGCCGGGAAGCGCCCCGATTCCGCGCTGTTCCTGAAAAATACCCGCGAAAGCTGCAGGCCGACGACTATTTTCGCTGCCCGACTTCGCGGATCAGGCGTCGCAGCGTCTTTACGTCAAACGGCTTTTCAATGCGGGGGTTTTCTACGTGCGCCAAGAAGTCCGCAGCCCGCGGGGTGAACGCCCCACCCGTCATGAACACGACGCGGTCGACCATTTCTGGATGCCGCCGTCCGAGCTCCTGGAAAAAGTCCATGCCGCTGATCTCGGGCATCAGGAGATCACAGAGCACCACGTCAAAGCTGCGCTGTTCCAGCAGCAGGAGCGCCTCACGACCATGAGTGGCGATGATGACCTCGTGGTCTGCCTCGAGCACCACGCCGATCATACTGGCCACGGCAGGTTCGTCATCAAGCACCAGGACGGTCAAACACTGGCAGAGCGGCATCGGGGCCGGGGTTGGCGCACTGTGCAGGGCAGGCGCGCGCTCCTCGGATACCGGTAGAGTCACAAAGAACTTGGAACCCAACCCCACTTCACTTTCGACGCTGATGGACCCGCCCATGCGGTTCACGATGCTGTGGCAAATCGGCAGACCGAGTCCGGTGCCAAGTCCCACCGGTTTTGTTGTAAAAAACGGATCAAACACGCGCCCCAAATGCTCGGCCGGGATCCCCCCGCCCGTGTCAGAGATCTCGACGACTACCTCACGCTGGGCCGTGGTCCCCTGCGAAGGCCGCTCGGTTTCACGCTGCAGCCCAGCGTGCTCATCTGCCATATAGACCGAGATGCGGACGACATTTTCGTCCGGGACAGGCGAGCGCAGCGACTGGATGGCGTTGACGAGCAGATTCAGAAATACCTGCTCGAGTCGGGGAGCGTTGCCGCGCACCAGCGGTACCTCTTCAAAGTGCTCCACGATGTGCCCGCGCTCGAGCAGCTGCGCGCGCGCGACCTTGATGGCGCTCGACAGGACGCGCCGGAGGTCGACCGGACCAATCTGCTCGTGATCGCTGCGCGAGAATGTCCGCAAATCCCGGACGATCGTGGCGACGCGCTCTGAGCCATGGCGCGCCTCGCGCACGCGCTCGAGCAGATGGGCCCGTCTTTCGGGATGGGCTTCTAGTTTTGGCAGCTCGCGCAGCAAGTACTGCAGGTTGAGCAGTACATAAGCCAGTGGGTTGTTGATCTCATGTGCGACGCCGGCAGCCAAGGTGCCGACGGCAGCCAGGCGATCGGTCTGCACGAGTTGGTTCTGGAGCTCACGACGACCCGTGAGATCCCGCACCAGGACGAGCACCGCGCGCTCCAGATCCCATTCGGTGGCCAGCAGGGCCATCTCGACCGACAACTGACGACCATCGCGTCTCAACGCCCGCAAGGGAAACGGCGGCTGATGTCCGGCGTCATACTGCGTCGCCATCAGGGCGTGCTCGAGCCGGGGCAGATCGTCGGCGTGAATGAGGCGGGCCAGCGAGAGGTGCGACAGCTGACGCGAGTTGGTGTAGCCGTGCAGCAGGGTGATTGCCTGATTGGCGTACGCGATGCGTGAGCCGACCAGCACCAGGATACCGTCGGGAGCCGTGTCGATCAGCTTGCGGAAGCGCTGCTCAGAATTGAAGAGCGCCTGCTCAGCGCGCGCATGACGTTCCGCACGCTGCAACAGGTGAACGTGTCCGCTCGCCTCCCCGACACGCGTGGGCACACTCGTCCAGCGCACCAGGACTCGCCTGCCGTCGCGTCGCAGGAGCTCACCCTGTTGCGTGGGCAAGCTGCCGCCGATGCGTCGTGAGCTGGGCTCGTCGGAACTGAAGAACGCGTCGCCGACGTAGGAATGTTCGACGCGTTGATTGACCAGCGTGCCAGCAGGCGTGCCAAGGATCTCGGCGGCCGCCGCATTGGCGTAGACGTAGGCTTCAGGCCCCCCCATCGGAGGTTCACAGGCCACCAGCAGCCCGACTCCGGCGCGATCAGCGGCACCGACAAAAGCGGCCCCGCAGCCAGGGGGAAGCTCAGGGCGAGGCGGAAGCGACTGCGGCACAGGTCGCCTGATGATAACACCGCCGCGTTCGTCGACACGCTTTTCAAGGCGCTGTCGGGTGCGCTTCGCCCCCAGGGGTGGTCACGGCGCGCCCAAGCGGGCAGACTTCGCGCAGCCGTGAAGCTCGTACAGCTCGCCCAAATGGGTCTCGTAGTCGCCGCCGCCACCGGCGTGTACTCGTTTGTGCGCACTGCGCAGGATGGTGAGCTGCGCCATGCCTGTGGTCCGCTCTGTGTGGCCGCGCCCGCCTATGCTGGGCATAACCGCCTTGCCCCGAGTTTTGAGCTCGAGAATCTGACCGGCGGCAAGGCTTCGCTATCCAAATACGCGGGCAAGGTCGTGGTGCTCAACTTCTGGACCAAGAACTGCGAGCCCTGCCTGCAGGAGATGCCGAACCTCGCCAAGTTTGCCACCACGCTCAAGGCCCGCAGCGATGGTGTTTTGATAACCGTGACCACGGACGACACCCGCGAGGATGTGCAAAAAACTCTCGCGAGAGTGCTCGGTGGACAGCCACCGCCCTTCGAGGTGTGGCTCGATCCGGAGGCGCGCGTGGTGACCGGCGTGTTTGGCACCCGCCTCTACCCGGAGACCTGGTTCATCGATCCGAACGGCGTGATTCGGGCCCGGATCGACGGAGTTCGCGACTACTCTGAGCCGATCTGGACCGAGCTCGTCGAGTCACTTCAGACAAAGCAGCTGTGCCAAGTCGAGTTCCAGCGCTCGGTCCCTCGTGGAACCGGCGCCGCAGTTTGCGCGGATTTTGTGCCCGCCAGCGTGAAGTGAGCTCAGAGGCAACGGCGCGTGGTCGGCTCCATCTCGCGACGGGGCAGACAGGCGCAGGTGCCATCGGATTGGCAGCTGCCAGCGAGCGAGCTCATCGATGCGAGCGCATTGCAAGTCTGATCCTGGCCAACGACGCAGACCGCGCCGCACTGACCATAACGCGCCAAACAGGCATCAGAAGTCGCAAACAGGTTGACGCAGTCAGTGCCCTGACAGAGCCCAGAGAGCTGACGACAAACCGCGCCATCCCAGAAGTAACCTGACGCCATGCCGATCCCGGCTCCAGGGGGTGGCGCAGGGTCAGGGAACATCTCTGTCACGTTCTGCCTGCCGCAGCCTTCGATTAGGGTGCAGGCCTTCACTCCAGCGGCATTGGCAACGCAATGCGCCCGATTACTCGGGTCACCGCCGCCGACAGCGCAATCGACCATGGCACAACGCGGCTGCTCACAGCCCTGACCCTGCGGCATCGGCGCCCCAAGCGGAGCGATGCAGGGTTCCTGCGCCATCATGCGCTTCGGATAGGCGTCTGCCTGCGCGCAGCATTGCAGGTAATTGATAGCAAGGCTGCAGTCAGCGTCCGTCTCACACTCATTGACGGGGTGACACAGTTGGTCGTTGCCGAGCCCGGCCACGCGCGTGACAGGAGTGTCGAGGGCACCGCAGGCAATCGGTGGGCACGAGTGCAGGATGCAAGCGTCGGACTGCCCGTCTTCTCCGTACGGAAACGGCACGAGACAAGCGGAACTGACCACCTCGCTGCTTCGGACCGCGGTGGCGCCACCACAGCACCCGTCCACGGCAGTGCCCATCATGCACTCGTTCTGCGGCACCCAGCAGCCATCGTTGGCGCATCCATGTCGCACACCGGCGATGCGCTTCGTGGCGCCCGGCTTGCAACCTTCGCACAGAAGAATAGCTCCACCGCTGCCGCCTTGTGCGTTGCCACCGGTGTTGCTGCCGCCACTGGAGCTGCCGCCCGTACTGCCCCCGGTTCCGCCCGTGTTGCCCCCAGCGTCTCCAGCGCCATCGGCACCCGACTCAGCGGTGCGCCCAGCGCATCCGAGCGCGAGCGCGACAACTCCGAGCAGTGCCACGGACATAGAGAAGCGGAGGGAATCGGACGAGGTAGGCAAGCTCAACATGATGCGGACTCCAGGTGACTGCGAGATTGCAACCGGCGGGCCACGCACGGAATGGCCTGCGCAGGGCAATTCGGTGGGGACTCTGGCACAGTGTGACACAGTCCCGGGTCCACCAACGACGCCGCGGTCATGGTCTGCCCAAGTCGGATGCAACGGTCATGGTCCAGCCGTCGCTGGACCCCCGCCGTCACCCCCTATCCGCGCGCGGGATCCGCAGCGCTACGGCCGCGGTCCGGTCGTAAAGAGCGCGTAGCGATAGGAGTTCTGCATGCCTGGGCAGCCCTCGGGTTTGTATTCCTTGTCTTCGAAATGGTCCGAGTTGAGTTCGAAAGAGACTCCGTTGACCATCGTCCCGAGGCTGCCGTTCATCAGATCGGTGGTCTCCGCGATGTGATCGAGCCCCATGGTGTGCCCGACCTCGTGAGCGACCCCTGAGGCTTCGGCCTTGAGGAAATGCCCGCCGCCGTGAAAGCATTCCACCGCGTCTGTTCGCACGTAGCGATCCTTGCAATCACCAAAGCGCGACCAGCCCGCCATGCCGCGCGTGTTACTGTCAACGAAGGCGTGATAATACGGCACTCGCTCAGGCTTTTCGAACACGACGTCGATATTCATGCCCTGAAAGATGCGATCGAGCTCCACCTTGAGCAGTGTTTTGCACTCATCGAGGGACTTGCCATACTCGCAGACGTAGGGTGGCGCCGTGCCGAAGTGTTGCTTGCAGACGTCCGGCGTTCCTGTGCCGTCCGCGTAGTGCAAGTAGATCTGGCGGGGGTAACCGCCGTAGGTGTGACCAGCGCCGCTCGCGCAGGTGTTGGTTTTCGGCCAACACTGCTGACCCGCTCCGGTGACCGCGCGGCACTCGTACCCCTCGGGACAAGCCGTTGTCGCACAGTCCGCGCCGCACACGCGTTCGCCGAAGGTTTGCGTGGCGCCCATTGCCGTGAGCGCAGAAAGCTCGATGCAATGGCTCCCTGTCTCGGCGCAGTCTTTGTCATCGACGCAGCGCGTGCAGAGCCCACCCGGTGCTGGGGGACGTTCCGGCGGCGTGACGGGCCGTCCCCCCGAGGCTCCGGCTCCTCCTGGGGACGTGCCGCCCGTTGCCGCGCCGGGATTGGCCCCAGTTCCCGGTGCTCCGACATTCGAGGAACCGCTCGTTGCCGTGCCAGGGCTGGCGGCGCCGGAGCCTCCAGTCCCTTCGGTGCCATCGAGCGTTCCGCGCCCGTTCCCGACCTCGCTTTCACCGCAGCCGCCTAGTAGGACGAGTGCGATTGCTCCGCTGAACCAATAGGAAGAGATAACCTGTCGAGGATGCATGGTGAGAGTCTCCCGGTCTGTGTTCGCCACTAGCGACCAAACTCGTGGCACCAGTCCGCGCTGGTAGCGGTATAGCTGGTGCCTGTTCCGAGGCGTTTCCACTCCGCCGACTCAATGTTGGCGCGATGTCCCGTGCCCTTGGCTTCGTGCATCATTAGGCAGACGGGTCGCCGGATCCTGTCCTTCCAGATGTCCGCACTGCCGAACGCGCCACCGTGATTTTCCTGTGCCCAACCGCATTCACGGTTCTTGCTGTAATCGTGGGCGGCATCAAAACAGTTCTGTTTGATATAGCCAAGGATCCCAAGCGTCGCATTGGCTTCACAGGCTCGTTTGGCAATGTCGTTCAGGCAGGTGTCCACGACGAGCGGCGCAAGGCTGCGGGTGCTGCACGCTCGCTGCGTGAGCTCGTGCGCCTCGCGCGGCTAGCCGTGAGCCCGCCTACGTTGGTTGGGCTGAATTTGCGCGGGATGAGCTGGCGCGCCTGGCCAACACGATTCCCAAATTGAGCCTTCAGAGCCGCCGCGAGGGCGAGGCTATGCTCGACGGGCGCCTCCTGAGCGCCAGTGAGCTCCAGGGCGCGTTGGAGCTCGATCCGGGTACGCATCAGCTGCTATGGCGCGCACCTCACTGCGAGGAGCGTCATGGGCTCTCATTGCAATTGGGCGAGGAGAAGCGATTGCTGCTCGGAGCGACCTGCGGCACTCCTTCCAACGGGCCTCTGCGCGAGCCAGCGATTCCGCCGTCGCCGCTGTTGCCGCTAGCACCCAAGCTCCTGTTGGGCGCGGGTTTGGCGGTGCTCGCCACGGGCCTCGGTGCCGGAACGATGGCGCTGCTCGAGCGACGCTCTGCCTGTGGTGCTGACGGCCTTTGTGACCGTGACCAGATCAACACGGGTCGCAACTACGCCAAGGCGGCCAATTGGCTGTGTGGGGGTGGTCTGGTCCTGTCGGGTGTGGGCGCTGGTTGGTGGTACGTCGCGAGCACGGCGGGCCCAAACGATCAGGCGTGCGTGGTAACGGTCGGCGCGCAATTCTGACCGGGCCTGACGCACTCGCCGCACCGGAGCTCGCTGCTCTGATGCAAAGCACTCGAGCAGCGCCGAGGGTTCGGCCTTGGTGGCAGGAGTCACGAGCGCACGGCGCAAAGGTTGCGCAAACCCTCAATTTCAACAGATAACCGGCTCCCCCTGTGCCAATGTCGACTGAGACAGCTCCCCCTGGAAACCTAAGTACCGATGGGCGGAGAATGGACCGCAGAAAGTGCCAAAACCATCCCAAGTTCCCGATCGTGGCTCCGAGCCTGAGAGCGAGCGCCGACTGGCTCGCCCGGTCAACGCCACGCACGAGACTGTGCCGACCCGGACCCGCCGAGTCTTCAGCGCAGCCGACAAGCTCCGGATCGTGAAGGAGGCCGAGTCCTGCCTTGCGAGCGGCAAGCGTGGAGCACTTGAATCGCTGCTGCGACGCGAGGGCATCTACAGCTCTCTCCTTTCATCGTGGCGGACTCAGCTCG
>JBBRAB010000067.1:0-10001 GCA_038207155.1 Polyangiales bacterium | reverse complement strand
CAGCTCACAGCTCACAGCTCACAGCTCACAGCTCACAGCTCACAGCTCACAGCTCACAGCTCACAGCTCACAGCTCACAGCTCACAGCTCACAGCTCACAGCTCACAGCTCACAGTCCCCAGTCCCCCTACAGCGCCCGGTTTCCCCTTGATGCGTCGAGCGCCGCTTGCAGCGCGTTCGGATCAAACCCCACGATCAGCCGTCCCCCGATCTCCGTCACCGGGATGGAGTTGGTCGGAGCCATGCCCGCCCGAGCAAATTTGGCGCGCAGCTCGGCCTGCACAGCGGCGCTCTGATCAACGTCCTTTTCGAGAACCTGAACGCCCTTGCCCTTGAGGTATGCCTCGGTCTCGTGGCAGGCCTTGCACCACTTGGCGCCATAGATGACAGCCACCATCGAGCCCGCGGCGGCGCTCGGTGCGGGCCCTGGAGGCGGGGGAGCCGCGGCCGGGGCGAGCGCTTCGAGTCGCGCTTTGCGACGGCCCGCCCCGAGTTCATCCCAGGCCTGTCGAGCAAGGGTGCGAACGACGTAGCTTCCATCGCCTCGCACCTGACGAAGATCGGCGACGTAAACCTGCTCTCCCGTCCCAGCTTCCTGCGTGGCTACGACGACCCGCACTTGGTCGCGCTGAGCCTCCGGCACGTCGGTGGGATGCTGAACGACGTGGAAATCCCCCTGTGGATCGAGCCAGGTCAGGAGCAGATCCGGGCTGTCGGCGCGCAGCACCAGCGGCGCAAGACTGCCAGCCTGGGCTGCCGAGGCTTGAGGTCCCGCCGCGTCGTCACGATGGTGGGAGCGACAGCTCGGGAGTGACGTCAGCGTCCCCGCGAGCAGCAGCAGCGCGAGCCCGCGGGCAGAATTCTTTAGAAATTGGGGCAAGGCTAACCCGTGGGCGGAAACGAGGGACGCTCGGAACGGACGAGCAGCGCGCGCGACAGCAGGGCTAGGCTCTCGAACACCCCGAGGCCGAGATACATGCCCAGAAGCCACACCAGCACGAACTGCGGGTGACTGAGTCGCCACACGAGCAGACTCGACCCGAGTGCGGCGGTGACAAACAGCCCCGTGCCGAAATTGAGCCGCACCTCCTTGAACGAGCGAAAGCTCAGGGTCGAGACCATCATCAGGGCCAGGATGATCGTGACCGTCAGCACGCTCCACGAGTAACGGGGCGCGCTGAGGCGGCCTCCGCAGGCGTGATCGGCCAGGACCAGCGAGATGACGACCGCTGCCGCGGGTGGGATCGGGAGACCGACCATGTATTTTCCAGGCTTCTGCGGCTGACCGCTGGGGGCAGTCGCCAGCACGTTGAAGCGCGCCAGCCTGAGCGCCCCACAGCCAACGAACAGGAACGCCGCAAAGGCGCCCGCCACCGGCAGTTGGAACAGCGTCCACTTGTAGAGAAGAAGGGCTGGTGCCACGCCGAACGAAACAATATCGGCCAAGGAGTCCAGCTGAAGTCCAAAGGCGCTCTGGGTCTTGGTCATGCGGGCCACGCGGCCGTCGAGCAGATCGCAGAACATGGCGAGCACGAGCAGGATCGCGGCCCGGTAGAAATCGTCGCGGCTCGGCGCGTCCCGCGCGACCAGCAGCATTGCGTTGACCCCGCAGAAAACACTCCCCAGAGTCACCAGGTTCGGTAGTACAAATAGCGCCTTCCGGAGGTCGAACCGGGGCTGCTTTCTTGGACGGCGAGGTCGGGTGAGGCCCATCCGAGCCAACGTACACCACAGTGCTACGGGCGGTCCAGACCGAAGGAGTTTGCCCCGGCCTAGCGGCCCGGGCTACGATCCCCCCATGACGATCTGGTCTCATCACTGTTTGCCTCTCTTGGGGCTCAGCGCGCTCGGCGTTTTCGGCTGCGCTGGGGACCAGCGAGAGACTGAGCGACGTCTCCACGAGCTCGAGACCCGCGTCAAGCAACTCCAGTCGTCCAATGATCGGACCGTCGAACGCGTTGCCGCGATGGAGAACGCGACGCGCACGCAAGCGGGCTTTGCCGCGCGTGAGCCGAGCGACGCGCCACGTCCTTCGCCGGGCCGTCCGACATTGCCGGTGACTCGCATGGACTCTCCCGAGTCTGCGCCGCAGGAACACAGCGCTGCGCGTGACGCTGACGATGGTGAAGCGCGTCCGTCAATCGTCGGAGAAGGCTCGCGCATTGAAACGCGTTCGTCGAGCGATGCTCCGCGCCCTTCGGCGCCCGCACGCTCCCCTGCCAAACCCACTCCCTCTTCGACCCCCACTTCTACCAAGCCCGGTAAGCTCGCACCATGACACGGATCCCCACCGCTAAGCTTTCGCTCCTAGCGTTGACGCTCTCTCCGTTGGCATTGGCTCAACCGACGGCGGTTGACTCGGGGCCCGCGCCGGCCTCGGCGGCGGCTGCCGCTCCTGCTGGCGGCGCCATTTTCGCGCCACCTAGTGGCGCAAGTGGACGCGGCGTGGACATCAATGCGGGCCTGCCGTCAAGTTCGCGCCCGAGCTCGAATACCTCGTCGGCCAGCGATGGATTCGACCTCAATCCAGGCTCAGCGGCGTCCGGAACGATTCGCGGCAGTCGCGACTCGATGGCGATAACTGGCGCGGGTACCACGATGCGCGCGGTGAGTGTTCCCGACGTGCACACGATCAAGCGCGGAGACACGCTGTGGGATCTCTGCGATCACTACTACGAGAACCCTTGGCAATGGCCGAAGGTCTGGAGCTACAACCCCGAGATCCGCAATCCGCACTGGCTTTACCCCGGGGATCAGCTGAGGCTGCGCGGTGCCGGAGAGTCGGGACGCAGTCCCCTGGCGGCGAGCTCCCTGCAGGGTGCGGGAGGGCGCGGCAATATGGTCGAGCGTCGCGCCACGGTGAGTGCTGATACGGTGTTTCTTCGCAACGAAGGCTACATCGATGATCCCGAGCGCGACATTCTCGGCGAGGTGGTGGGGGCCAATGAAGAGCAGATGCTGCTGTCGCAGGGCAATCACGTCTACCTCGACGTTAAGCCGGGTCACGAGCTGCGGATCGGTCAGCAGCTAACGGTCTTTAGCGAAGTCCGCAAGCCCGAGAAGGTGGACGGCGCGCGTCAGCCTCCGGGCGTGATCGTTGCGCTCAAGGGCACCCTGAAGGTTGAAGACTACGACAAGGACAAGAACGTCGCGCGCGCTGAGATCGTCGAGGCCAACGACGTGATCGAGCGTGGGTTCAAGTTCGGTAGTTTGGGGCGTCGCTTCGTGGTCGTCCCGCCCAAGCCGAGTCAGAAGACCGTCTGGGCCCGCGTCCTCACCAGCGTCTACCCGCATGTCTACATGGCTCAGAACCAGGTCGTCTTCATCGATCGCGGTTCTGAGGACGGCCTGGTCCCCGGCAATCGTTTGTTGGTGGTCCGGCGTGGTGACAGCTGGCGGCGGTCGCTCGTGACGACGACCACCTCGGCTCGCACGCGCGTTCGCGTGGACGTGCAGGACAATGCTCAGGTCGAGGCGACCAAACTGCGCCGCGACGACGCCGACTTCCCCGAGGAAATCATCGGCGAGGTGCGGGTCGTCCATACGGACAAGTACAGCTCGGTCACGATGGTGACGGCGTCTGCACGTGAGTTTATTCCGGGTGACCGACTCGTGGCTCGAGAGGGCTACTGAGCTGCGACAACCCTGCTAGGCTGGAGCACGCATGGGTCAAAACCGGGTCTTTTTCCCCCAAGCCGCTCTTGATGAGTGGGTCGCCGAGTCCCGGGTTGAGTTCCGCGGCGAGGAGCTCCTCATCAAGTCTGAGGGGCGCTATTACCGTCTCGTCGAGGCGGCCCGCGTGCTCGCCGAGGTCACCGGTCAGGATGACCTTTACGGACTCGTCGGTCGCGTCAAGAGTCTGAGCTATCTGCGTGAGCTCGGAGCGGACGTCTACGGTGAGTCGATGGTGATCTCCGACAGCGCCTATGAATGCGTGCCGGGGTTCCTCGGTACGCCCAGCGAGCAGCGCCCGGGCGCGCGCGACGCCAGCACGCCTTCGGCAGAAGCCTCGCTCTTGGCTCAGTACCTGATCGACACCCTGGATTGAGGTAGGCACAGCCATGGTGCATGACTTCGCGACGTTGCTGTTCGCACTTGGCATCGTGAGCTATGCGCTCGCGGCGCTCGGCTACTACGTCGCACTCTCGCAGCGGGAAGCGAATCTGCCGCTCAGTCGCGCGGCCCAGCCGGCGCTCGTGGCCGCCTGCGTGCTGCATGCCGCCCACATTGCTTGGTTGAGCCTGGTACTGCGTCGTTGCCCGGTGGCAACGGTCGAGTTCGCGCTGAGCCTGGTCGCGCTCGTGATGGTGGGTGGGTTTCTGGCGCTTGCTCGGCGCTCTCCGCTCGGGGTGCTTGGCGTGATCGTGGCTCCACTTGGGCTCGTCCTGCTGGTGGCAGCCGAGTTCATCCATGCTCCAGCCGAGGCGGTCAGTCGCGTCCCCGCGGGGCTGCTGGCGCTACACGTCACAGTGAACCTGCTTGGGGTGGGCGCCTTTCTACTCGCCGCGATCGCAGGGCTCGGCTACCTCGTGCAAGTTCGGCGGCTCAAGACCAAGCGCACTCGCCTGCTCGGGGTGCGCCTGCCCGGACTCAACACGCTTGAGTCCGCCGTGCATCGCCTCCTGCTGGCCGGGTTCGCGCCGCTGACGGTGGGGGTGATGACGGGCGCCGTGTTCGCTCACCGCGTCACGAGTGGCGGGCCCGAGCTGCTGCGGGCCGCACTCTCCTACTCCCTATGGTTGGTCGCTGGCGGTCTGGTCGTCCTCGGACGTTTGCTCGGTTGGTCGGGGCGTCGCTATGCCGCCGGAGCGCTCGTTTGCGCGTTGCTCGGTTTGGCGATCGTCCTGCTTTACGGGCTATCCAGTCATCCTGGTGCTGGCGGATGATCCTCGTCGTTGGCATGTCCCATCGGACGGCGCCGCTGGCCGTCCGAGAGCGTTTCGCTCTGACCGAAGAGGCTCGTTGTCTGTTGCTGAGCGAGCTACAGGCGAGTGATTGCATCGAGGAAGTCTTGGTCGTGTCGACCTGCAATCGCGTGGAGGTCATCACCGCGGTGGGTGCCGACCTGGAGTCGGCCACAGGCGACATCTTCGCGGCGCTTGGAGCGAGCGGAATGGAGCAGCACTTTTACGTCCACTCCGAGCAAGACGCTCTCCGGCACCTGTTTCGCGTGGCCGCCTCGCTCGACTCGCTGGTCGTTGGCGAGGCGCAGATCCTCGGACAGTTGAAGGCCGGCTTTGAGCAGGCTCGCACGGTGGGCACGATTGGTCCGGCCCTGCATCGCGCCGTCAGTCGTGCGTTTCGCGTGGCCAAGCGGGTCCGCACCGAGACGACACTTGGCGCTGGCCAGGTGTCGGTGCCGAGCGTCGCGCTCGAGCTCGCGTCCCAGATTTTTGGCGAATTCAAGGGCTGCGCGGTCGTTCTGGTGGGCTCGGGCGACATGGCTGAGACGATCGCTCGGCTGCTTCACCAGTCAGGCGCCAAGCTGAGCGTCCTTGGGCGGAACCTGCAGCGCGCACGCGAGGTCGCGCAGCGCGCAGACGGCGAAGGGCGGTCCTTTGCGGAGCTGGACGCCGCCCTGGTCGATGCCGATATCCTGATCACCAGCACCAGCGCGCCCCATTTCGTGATTGAGCGCGAGCGCATGAAGCGGGCCCTGCGCGCACGCCGCGGCCGTAGTCTGTTCATCATCGACGTGGCGGTGCCGCGCGATGTCGAGCCAAGTATCAATGAGCTCGACTCGGTTTACCTGTACAACGTCGACGACCTGTCGTCGGTCGTGAGTCGCTCGCTGGCGGACCGTCAGCGTGAGGCCAGCGGTGCCGAGCGTGTAGTCGCCGAAGAGCTGTTGGCGTTTGGGCGTTGGGCAGAGGCCCAGAGCGTGACGCCTGTCGTGCGCGCGCTACACAGCCGAGTCGAAGGCGTGCTGGTGGCCGAGCTGGAGCGCACCCTGCGCGGGCGCCTGCGACACCTCGGAGAATCGGACCGCGCCGCCCTGCAAAAAATGATGGAAGCGGCGGCGAACAAGCTGCTGCACGCCCCGACCGCGGCGCTGCGTCGGGCGGCGCTTGAGCGCGGGGACGAGCTCGATACGCTCACGCAATGGACCGGCGAGCTCTATTCGCTCGACGAATCGGCCGACGCAGTCGAATCGGCCGACGCAGTCGACGCAGTCGATGCGGCCGACGCGGTCGACTCGGCCCCTACGACTGCTCTCCCTGAGGACCTGAAGTCATGAATCGAAAACTCGTGGTGGCCACGCGGCGCAGTGCTTTGGCGCTCGCGCAAACGCGCGCATTTGTGGCCCGCCTCTGTGAGCTCGAGCCCTCGCTGCAAGTGAGCGAGCTGCAGGTGACGACTCAGGGGGATCGCGTGCTCGATCGCAGCCTCGCAGAGATCGGCGGCAAAGGCCTGTTCGTCAAAGAGCTCGAACAGGCGCTGCTCGACAGGGAGGCGGATTTCGCCGTGCACTCGATGAAGGATCTTCCCGCCGAGCTGGCAGAGGGACTAGTGCTCGGGTGCGTACCGTTGCGTGAAGATCCGCGCGATGTGTTGATCGGACAGACGGCAGCCACTCTGACAGCACTGCCTCGCGGCGCCAAAGTGGGCAGCTCGTCACTACGCCGCGCCATCCAAATTCGGCTGGAGCGTCCCGATCTCGAGGTGTTGCCGTTGCGGGGCAATGTCGATACGCGGATTCGGCGGCTGCGCGAGGGTGTGGTCGACGCGATCATGCTTGCTCACGCGGGACTGCGGCGCCTCGGGTTGGCCGCCGAGGTCACCGAGTTACTGTCGCCGGAGCGCTGTCTCCCGGCGGTGGGGCAGGGAGCGCTGGGGATCGAGTGTCGAGGCTCGGACAGCGAGCTGCTCGAGCGCCTCGCCCGGCTGACGGACGCTGAGACGCTGCTGGCGGTCTCGGCCGAGCGCGCTCTGCTGCGAGCCGTCGACGGTAATTGCCAGGTGCCCGTCGCGGCCTATGCGGACCGGATGGGCGCCGAGCTGCGCCTGCGGGGCCTGCTGGCAGAGCCCGACGGGAGCCTGCTTCGCCGCGTGGACCAGAGGGTTCCATGGCCGACGGACGTTGCCGCTGCGGTTGCACTTGGGACTCAACTCGGAGTTCGGCTCCGCGAAAAGCCGTGATAGTATCCGCGCCATGACAAAGGTTAGGCTTCGTCCGCTGGTTCTCCTCATGGCGCTTGCGCTACCAACCGTTGGTGCGGTTGCCTGTGGTCCGTCGGTCTCGGTGAAGACCGCAAACCTCAAGTCCAACCCGATGCCTGAAGGCAAGGAGTGGCGGGGCGTCTACTACAGCCAAGTCTACGGCAACCTCCACATCGTCACTGAGGGCGACACCGTCGAGGGCAAGTGGCGCACGGTCGCGGGTGAAGCCTGGGGCGAGCTCCATGGCAAGGCCGACGGCGATCTATTCAAATACGAGTGGACCGAGCACAAGATCGGCATGGTGGGTCCGTCAGGCACGCGCAGCGGCCACGGCTACTTCCGTTACGTTCCGAGCAAGGTTTCGGACATCAAGGATCCCGATCAGATCCACGGCGAGTGGGGCCTCGGCGAGAGTGATGCCGGCAATGACTGGAAGGCCGTCAAGCAGCCCAACGTCGAGCCCGATCCCAAGAGCGTGCAGCCCGACGAGGTCGAGAGCGGCACTCCTGCGGTCAGTGGTGGTGGCTGGGACAGCGGCGCTTCCAAGGAAGAAGCTCCCAAGGCTGAGTAAGTCGTTCCACTGCTCAAAGCGCTCGATAACCCATCAGGGAGTCGAGCGCTTTTTGTTGGTGCGAAGTGGTGACCCGAGAGGCGGAAGCGGCCGGTGAGCCGTGCTTTAGGAATGCGCGAACGCAAGCGCCCGTTTCATTGCGTGACAGTTTCGTGAAGAAACGCCCCGTAAGTCATTGAAATGACGCTTAACTTTCCTGGCACGCGTCTTGGATAGCTCTGGCTCCGATGCACTCGGTGACGCTCTCTGCCCAGCCTGACCTGCTCTCAGCCTTCGCGCGCACCCTTGGGGGCCTGCCGGTTCACGGCACCGTCGTCGGGAGCATGGCGGACGTCTTGGGGCTGCAGCGCGGCGACATCGTGCTGCGCGTCAACGGTGTGAATGCCCGCGAGCTGCATCGGATCCGTTTCAGTCAGTCGGGTTCGCAAGGCGTGGAGTTCCAGGTGCTGCGGCAGGGCTCGTTGGTTGAGTTGTCGCTGCCCGAGGGCACCGATCCCGTCGAGGCCCTGCTCGAGCTCAGCGACTACCTCGTGGGTCGCGCCTGCGCTTAGCTGGCGCGCGCGCGGGCGAGCTGCTCAGTTAGCACTGAATCTAGGCAATTTAGCCCGATTTCCAGCTCTTCGTGAGTGACGCGCAGCGAGGGCATCAGGCGCAGAATGTGTGGCCGCGCGGCATTGAGTAGCAGTCCGCGCAGGAGACACTCGCTGACGATTTCCGGCGCGCGCGGTGCCGGGAGGATCAGGGCCTGCAGCAGTCCCTGGCCACGCCAACTGCCGCCATGTTTGAGTGCTAAGCGCTGAAGCCCCGCTGCGAGGTACTGTCCGCTCTCTTGGGCGGCTTCGAGAAAACCGGGCGCGGTCAGTACGTCGAGGGTAGCCATTGCCGCGCTGCATGCGAGTGGATTGCCGTGAAAGGTGCCGCCCTGTTCGCCGACGTTAAAGTAGCCCGCGCGCGAGTGAGTGACGACTGCTGAGAGCGGCACTCCTCCGCCGAGTCCTTTACCGAGTGTAAGGATGTCGGGCACGACGCCGGCAGCCTCGAAGGCAAACATTGAACCGGTGCGACCGAACCCGGTCTGCACCTCGTCGAGGACAAACAAAAGGCCCGCCTCATCACATAGCGCGCGAAGTGCCTTCAAATACCCTGGTTTCGGCACTACGACGCCTGCCTCGCCCTGGATGGGTTCCACGCAGAGCGCGACCGTGCTTGGCGTAATGGCGCGCCGCATCGCCTCGACGTCGTCGAACGGAACCTTGCGAAAGCCGGGCGGCTGCGGCGGAAACATCACGTCCCAACCGGACTTTCCACTGAGCGCCATGGTCGCCAGCGTGCGACCGTGAAAGGAGTTGTCTGTCGACAGGACCTCGAAGGCGCCCGCCCGATGGCGCGCACCCCATTTGCGGCAAAGCTTGAGCGCAGCTTCATTGGCCTCCGCACCGCTCGAGCAGAAGGTGATGTGATTGAGTCCCGTGAGCGCGACGAGTCGTTCGGCGAGTTCGAGTGCGGGATAGTTGAAGAGCGCAGGACTGGCCGTGAGCAGTTGCCCGGCTTGCCGCGCGATGGCGGCAGTCACTTCGGGCGCTGCGTGGCCGAGCGCGTTGACGGCCCATCCCTGGATGAAATCCAGGCATTTTGCGCCGTCTGCGGCAAATAGGTACGAACCTTCGCCTCGCACCGGGATGAAGCTCGGGCGCGGGGTGATCGGCATCAGGGCATGGGACGGGGAAACGGGCATAACCATGGTGGTTCTCCTGTTCCGACGGCTCCAAAAACACGAAAGCCGCCGGAGATGCTCTCGGGCGGCTGCAGTTACGGGTTTTGGTCGTTTAGAGAACGTGCCAGCAACCCGCGCAGCCGCCCCAACGGGCAGCACGGCGAGCAGCGGTAGCGCGATTCATCTGCATGACCCACCAACCGTAACGGATGACGGCGCGACGGTCAAGCGCGCGCGCGGGTGACGGACACGAGTGCGCGCGCGGGTGACGGACGGCGCTGCCGCTTCAGCTGTGCCGAATCAAGTTGGGAGGGTCCGGGGCCGTCGGCTTCCGAGGCGCTGGCTTTTCTCGTCCTGGTGACGGTGGCGAGAGGGACGACTTGATTCGGCAGTGTTGCGTTAGGGTGCCGGACGGTGGCGTCCGCACCACCATGCGCGGGGTGCGGACGACTTGATTCGGCAGAGCTGCGTTAGGGTGCCGGACGGTGGCGTCCGCACCACCATGCGCGGGGTGCGGACGACTTGATTCGGCAGCGCTACGTTGGCGAGACCGAC
>JBBRAB010000066.1:0-10292 GCA_038207155.1 Polyangiales bacterium | reverse complement strand
CGCTGCCATCTCCAGCCGCTTTTGGTGCTGTAGCTGACGTTTGCGCCACAACAACGTCGAGGCCTGATACGGCTTGCCCACGACAAACTGGTCCATCGGCAGACCGCTTCTCTCCCACTCACGAACTCGCTCGACCCACTTTGCTTCGGTTTCCGTCATGCGAATCAACATGACGCATTGGCTCAATCGGCGGAAGTACGGGGCTCATGCACCGGATACACTGAAGTAGCAGTACTTCTGTCAGCGCTCTCGATTGCCGCTCTCGCTGCGTTTCTCGCGCTCGGAATTGGCGTCCAAGCTTTTTGAGAAGTCTGTCGGGGAGCGCTGCGGGAATCACTCGCGCACGTCAACGCACTGCGACTGAATGAACAGAGGAACCAAAGGGGGGACGAGCAAGGCCGCTACGGCGTTCAAGAAGAATTCCTTGACGAGCCGCCAGTCCTCGGGACCCTCCCCGGAAATCGGGACACAGGTTTCTGCGTCGTCGAAATACGTGAAGGCTCGCAGCACCAAGGCATCGTTGACGTCGGTGCGGTACACGGTACGGAGTGCTCTCAGGCAATCGACCAGGCCCAAAGCGTGGGACTGCAGCTTGACGTAAAAATCCAAGAAATCCCGGCGCAAACCGCGATCAAGCATCGCATGCGTTTTCGCTGCGAGCAGGCCCGTCACATCGCGACTCGGGCGGTAGGGACTGAAGCACCGCACGGCCTGCCCCCCGATCACGAACCAATAGCGATGCGCTGGAACCACCGCCGCGACGGCGGCAGGCATAGCGACCTCTGGCGGACGCTTCATCGCTTCTCCTTACGCCAATGGAGCACCGCGCGAAGCAAAGACAGACTCTTGGGGCGCCAGCCTGAGAGGAGCGCTGCCCGCTGAAGGCTGCCCAACGGCAGCGCAGACGCGTAACTCAGTGATCGGACCGCCCCATAGTTGAAGCAGTAAAAGACGATTTGATCGGTGGCGACGAGGTCACCCTCTTCGGGCGTGCCCAGGTTGTAGAGTGCCTGCTGCACCTCAAGGGGAAGGTCTGCCCATCTCTTCGCCACGGCTGCAGCACCCAACGCCGAGAGTTCCCCCGCCGCGGCACGCGACACCGCGGACCGCCTCTGCATCCGAGCCTGGGCGCGTTCAAGCGAATGGGCACGCTCAAAGGCAGACACGGTTCGTGAGGTTAGCCCGCCATCGAGTGCTTGTCGAAGGCGACGGCGTCGCGACCGGTGACGGTGGCGACAAGTCTCACGGTGGCGAATTGAGCTTGAGCCAGTCGCTCGATACCAACGGCGAGACGGTTGCATCGCCGTCCTTGACCAGAATGCCGACGTTGACGGGGCCGGCGGTCATGAGTCCGGCGCCCCTGCCGTTGCCCGCGGCTGGTTGATAGTAGGTACCGCGACCTGTAACCAGCCCGCTGACGGCCCGGGTGAGTTGCAGGTGGACGGCCTTGGCGGAGGCGTGAAAGGCGATATTTGCGCTCAAAGCGTCGAGTTTGAGCGTCTTGCCCACGGCGCTTTGCAGGAAGGAGCCAAACGCGAAGGAAAGCAGCGAGTCAGCGTCGGTCAGTTGTAGCGACAGGGCACCCTGCGCGAACACAACGGGCCGCTCTTCGGTGCGAAAGCGGGCCGTCCCCCGCCCACTGGTGCGAAGCTGTCCGCCGGCGTAGTCGAGGCGTGCCCGTTGGAGTCGGAGTTGCAGCTGCCCCGTGCCCTTTCCATCGGCGTGGCGCTGCAGTTCAAGCTGGCAATCACCCGCGCCTCCAAGTCGCGGTCGAGCGTTGCCGGTGGTAAGGCGATCAAACCAGGACAGATCGGGGACAGCGGCGTCGGAAGAAAGCGTCGCCTCTGCGACCTCGAAGGAACCCGTAAGATCTACACCGCGTAGGTTCATAGTACCAGCAACGCTCCGCAACTGCGGCGGCGTATTGGGTATACCGGCTGCAGTCAACTTGGCGTCTGTTGCTTCCAGCTGTAGCGCAAGTTCCTTGCTCGATGCGCTGCGGGCGAAGGTCGCGTGCAGTCCGCCTGCCAGTTGGAACCTGGACATGTGTGCTTGGTAGGAGGGTGCCACCAGCTGCACCTTGGTCCCCTCTGCCAAAAGCCCGCGCTTGAGCAGGACTCGGACAAGAAAGTTGCTAGGCCCCGCCAGGGTGAAGTTGAACTGTGGCTTGGTGTAGAGATTGAGAAAACCCAGGGAGCCGCCCGATAGCGCCAGCTCGATGCGGCCAGAAATGCCAGAGAATACCTGCAAGCCAGAGGTTCCCTTCACATCTAAGCCCGGCACCGAGGCCTGGATGGTGCCGGTGATACTCTTGGCCGCGAGATGGGGTCCGGCATGAAGAGAGCCGGAACGCAGTGTGAGCTGGGCGGGCTCGACCTGGACCCAAGTAGTCGGTCGCAGCGTGAAGGAGCCCCGGGCTTCGGCATCCCCGAGGAAGCGATACTCAAGGATCCAAAGCTCGCGTAACTGTGCCACGACGTTGTCAATGTGCACTTCCCAGTACTTAACCTTGGGATCGGGTGCCGGCGGAGTCGGGTCATACAGTGGGGGCTCGGCGAAGCCTTCAATGGGCGCGTAGGCCGCCAATCGTGCGCCGTTCATTCCGACTTCATGGACCTTGTGGCGGAGGCGGAAAGAAACCCCGTCGCAGTTCACCGCGAGCACGTGCAAGCGACGCAGAGCAAGCTCATGCAAACTCAGGGTGAGCGAAGCGCGAGGAACGAGAAGTTGTAACTGGATATTGGCGTCCTCAACTCGGAGGCGCACTCCTCGAACGCGAACGTGGCCGGGGATCAGGCTGTACGCTGAGTCATATTCAAGTTTGACGCCTGCGGCGGTTTGCACGATGGCGCGGACCAAGCGCGTACTGAGCGCGAGATTGGCGCTCAGCACGTAGACGAGTTCCAGGCAAAGGAGCCCCAGCACCACGCGCCAAGACCACCTGAAGAGCTGACTACTCCGAACCCGGCGGACGAGAGGTTGGAGGGCGCTCCGGATACGCGATGCAGTTTCCACTGTCCGCTGGCAAAGCAAGTTCCGTGCCGCGACTCAGGGGCGTCACCGACCTACGAAGCCGCCATGGTCAGTCAAAGCGACGTATCACCCAGTCATAGTGGTGTTCGCGCTGGTGCAGCGCACGCCACCTCGAATTTAGCGCACGACGTTGCCGTCGGCGTCGTCACCGGGGCAGAGCAGGAGCTGTGACGCATTGAGCACGTTGTTCTGAACGATGATCTTGCCGTCGCACACCGTGTTACGGCTCTGCGAATTGTTCAGCGTGAGGTTCTGCAAGGTCACCTTCGTGCTCGGAGGGAACTCGCCACGCGAGGCCACGCGCACTTCCTTGCCGGAAACGGTCCCCCGCTTGCTGGCGATGTTCACGTCGTAGCAGTTCTCAATCAGGATCGATTCGCCTTCGGTCTCGGCGATATCCACTTCGTCGATGGTAATACCCCAACTCTGCGACACGCAGAAGATCCCACGCGCCCCCTTGCGCGCAATCACTTTTTCGACGTGGATCCCTGGACCTGCGTCATTGGCGAAGCGCAGTGCCGCGTGGTTCTTGGTATGCCCCTCGGCAGCCCATCCGCGGCTTGCGTTGGTCGCGTCCACCAAGCCGATTTCAGCCGAGCCAAGCCCCTGGATCAACGCCCCCGCTTCCCAGGTGTTCACGGCCCTCACGGTGCCAACGCGCAGGCCATCAACGGCCACCGTCTCAAGCCCATGGCTGCCGGTCTTTTCCGCGTAGAGGTAGTCCAAAGACACATTCTTCGAACGCGGGCCACGCGCGGAGTCAATGCGCACCCCGAGTCCGATTTGAATTGGCAGGGTGTGCACGATTTCTACGTAGCCCATGTGGAAGTCCGTACAGCTCTGGACCCAAATCGAGTAGCGGGGGTTGCCAAAGATCCCTACGTTCGGAATGTCGATGTCGTGCTGTCCGAGGCAACGTAGCGGCACATAGTTCGCGAAGGTTTCGCCGTCTTCGATCCGGATCGTGCCGCGCACGTCGAGCACGGTGTAGCTGGGAAGGTCGATCGCCTTGATCGCGGTTCCGTCCAGGTTGCCCATGGTGCCAGTGCCGCAAACGATCACGGACTCTTTCGTGGCGCCCCCCTTTGAGCAACGCACGCGCGTTAAAGCTCGTGGCGTCCGCGCAGCTGATGTTGAGCGTCGGAGGGCCCGCGGGAGACAGACCGCCGGCCCCACCCTGAGCACCTCCCGCGCCACCCTGCTCGAGGCTTCCCCCAACACCGCCCGTAGCCACCGTGCCGCCAGTTTGGAGTGCGCCTCCACTGTTGGCACCGCCGCCCGCCTTCACCGCGCCAGTGCCACCCGTCGCTGAACCACCTCCCGCCCCATTGCCCCCAGTGCCAATTCCGCTTCCTCCCGAACCATCCGTCGCAGCGGCCCCACCACAGGCCGACCGACAAACAGCAACCAGGAGTCCGAGTCCGAAGGTGAGACTTGAGGCGCTCATGAGGCGATTTTCACGGCTGCGGGTTACCCTCGGTCGGCAGCCATGGGAGCAGTAATTGAGCGACCCTCAATGGAGGGATACTCGTGGAGTGACGAGCTGTCGCAGAGCCAAACTCAAGGAAGTGCCTCAAGCGTAAAAAGACGGCTCAACGCGCGTTTCTACGGTTATTTGTGGTGTAGGTGCGGCGTGAGCACGTGGTTCCGCGCCGCACCAAACAGACCGAAGCGGCGAGCCTCATCCGCTTCCAATTTGAAACACAACCGCCTTGTGCCTCTGGGACCAAGGCCGCGTGCGGTGACGCTACAGCTGCCCTCAACTGCAGCTCGGACTCAGCTTCGCGTCCCCGCCGAGCACTCGCTCTAGCGTCGACTCCGTGAGAACGCGCTCAGTCCAAGTCGTCAGGTGTTGACGCCCGCTCGTTGCGTGCCCTCACAAGGCATCGTGAGGGCAGCGCCATCGCGCTGGTGGTTTAGCACTGACTGAAGGGAATGCAGGGAAGTTCGCGGCACAAACGTCGGAGCTCGCCGCTGCCCCACGACGGCATTCCGCGAGACTGTGGGGCCTTACGAAATCATCGGCGTAAACGACAAGCTCAGCCCGATACTCCCTGTCCAACCCAGACCTTCGAAATGTCTCGATAAAGCGGTGTAGGTAGATATTCGCCAGCAGTGGCGCATCAACCCCATCTTGTGGCGTGCCGCGAGTCGCTGACTTCCCACTGACCTTGGTGACCTGCCGCGCGCGTGGAGGCTCAGCGCTCGGGTTCAACCTTTCGTTGCCAGCTCAGACTTCACTCGCGTCGCGCGCCCGTAGGCTTGCAAGCCCGCCTGCGCGGGCCGATGTCCCCGACGCTTCGACAGGTCGGTCGCTCTTCCCAGCGCTCGGGTAGCTACCGGGCCGTATTGACGTTGGCCCGTCCCTGAACTCTCATCAGCTGCAACAACACTCGATTTGAAGGCTCACTCTCAAGCCTGTTGACGGCTTCCGCCTTTCGACCCGCGGGCGAGTTTCCGCTCATTCTATTTGATGCAGCTCGTCCTCCATTCTGATTGAATTGACGAAAACCGATGGTGCCGATGGTGCCGATGGTGCCGATGGTGCCGATGGTGCCGATGGTGCCGATGGTGCCGATGGTGCCGATGGTGCCGATGGTGCCGATGGTGCCGATGGTGAGCGCGTACGGCCGGAAGGGCGCTTCGACCATGCAAGGACTGCGCGCGCCGGCGGGCGAAGCAGTGGCGCTTGGCGCGTCTCTTGCGGGCTCGACGCCGTCGCCGCGCAGTTGAGCGAAGCCGTTCAGCGGCGGGGGGTGGTGCTAGCCACCGGCGACTCGAGCCTCGTCGCGCAGTTGCCGAGCGGCAGGGCGCGCGTCGTCCCAGCTCCGTGAAGACGCCAGCCTCCTTCATTACTGGCTCAGCATTTGCACATGTCGATTCCGACTACTAGAGGACCTTCCGATGAGCCACGAACAATTCTCCGATTGCATCGACGCGTGCAACGACTGCGCAGCCGCTTGCGAGCACTGCGCCACCGCCTGCTTGAGCGAAACCGACGTGAAGATGATGGCCGACTGCATTCGGCTTGACCGCGACTGCGCGGATATCTGCCGACTCACGGCTGCGTTGATGGCGCGAGATAGCCGCTTTGCCGAGCAGCTCTGCGCCCTGTGCGCGGTGATCTGCGAAGCCTGCGGTTCGGAGTGCGGTAAGCACCAGGCGGCTCATTGCAAAGCCTGTGCAGAGGCTTGTCGCTGCTGTGCGGAGGCCTGTCGCAAGATGGCGCAGGGCTAGGCGGACAAAGCCGCGCCGAGCCGCGCAATCCTTGCTCGTCCAGGATGCCTGGCATATTCAGATAGAGGTCGCGGGACAAGGTCATCCCGCGCGATTCGGACGTCGAGCCTCAAGTTACGCAACTCTCAATCTTGCGCAGTGGTTCCGTCCAATGGTTCACTGACGGGTCAGGTTACCCAGTGACAGGAAGCTCGGATAGCGTGGCCGGGAACCACACTATGGCAATTTGCCCATGACAGAATATCAGGGAGAGGAAGCAGCTATGGAGAAATGCCTCGATGTTGGAGAGGTTCTGACGGCCTCTAAGTTTGGGCGTATGCCAAAACACGTTGGACTCATCCCGGATGGCAACCGGCGATGGGCTCGGGAACGTGGGTTGCATCCCGCGCTCGGTTATCAGGCAGGTGTAGAGAAGGGCCTGGAGATGCTGGAGCACTGTCAGGCACTTGGTCTGGAAGAGGTTTCTGTCTATGGCTTCACGACTGACAATACCAAGCGGCCGGTTGACCAGCGAATAGCGTTCAGCCAGGCCTGCGTTGATTTCGCTTTCACTGCCATCAGTCGGGGAGCCCGGCTTCGTGTTATCGGCGACGCTTCGTCTTCGGTCTTTCCACAAAAACTTGAGCCACTATGTCGTGTCGCTCAAGGCGACGGACCGATGAAGGTGAACATGCTGGTCAACTATGGATGGCAGTGGGATATGCAAACAGCGCTTCAGGCAGCGGCGAACGGAAGCGGGCACTCCAAGCGGCAAATCACGGATCTGCTGGCGTCCTCGGACGTGTCGCGAATCGATCTCATCATACGGTGGGGAGGATGCCGGCGTTTGAGCGGCTTCCTGCCAATCCAGTCGGTATATGCTGACTTTTTCATTGTCAATGCCTACTGGCCTGACTACGAGCCTCAGCATATTCGGGATGCGCTGCAGTGGTACTCACGCCAGGATATCACACTCGGCGGCTAGTCTTTGGTGAGAGCTTGGCGACGGCCCGCCTCTGCGAAGTGGTCCGGTTCACTGTTTCACTGCCCGGTCAGTTTACACAGTGGCGGCGAGTTCGGATAGCGTGGCTCACGCGCTCACCTGTACACCCTTCCAGAACGCGACCCGGCCTGCGACGGCCTCGGCACCTGCCTTCGGTGTTGGATAGTACCAGACCGCGTCGCGGTTCTCGGAGCCGTTGACGCGCAGTGAGTAGTAGCTCGCTGTCCCCATTCCACGTCGCTTTCATTGTAACCCCGGATTGTACGGCTCGAGCCATACTACCCAGAACAGCTCGAGAGGATCAGTGAACAGACCGGCTATTCGCCAACCGCCCTCGCGCGTCAGCGCCTCGAGGCGCGGCCGGTCGTACTTGTATGACACCTCGGAGCGAATCGTCTCGCCAGCGAAGAAGTCGAATCGCTCTTCCAAAACCTGAACGCTCTGATCCGAAAGCGACTCAAGATGCATCTCGATTCGGCTTTCAGCTTCATTGAAGAAGGCCTGATGCCGGAACATTGAGAGCTCAAAGGTGGCGCCGAAGTCCCGGTTCAGATTTGCCAGCATGTTGAGATTGAACGCGGCAGTCACGCCCTCTGCATCATTGTAGGCTGCATGCAGCGCTGCGGGGTTTTTCCGACGATCGACGCCAAGGATCATGCCTCCGCAGGGGCCGACCATCTCTCGGACGGAGCGCAGGAACGCACCAGCGTCGTGCGGATGCAGATTGCCGATGGTGGACCCGGGAAAGAACACCACACGACGTGCGTCCTCCGGCAGCGACGGCAGCACCATGCCTGCCGAGAAGTCGGCCCAGACTGGCAGCACATTTACCGCCGGAAACTCGCGGGCTCGGGCTGCTGCAACGTCCATCAGCTGCTCGCGCGCGACATCAACCGGCACATAGGCGACGGGCAAATGCATTGCGGTCAGCAACGGCCGCACCTTCGTCGCCGCACCGCTGCCTGGTTCGATCAGCGCCACGCGCGGCCCCATCAGCGTCGCCAGCTCGCCGGCTCGCGCCTGCAGGATCGCCTCGTCCGTGCGCGTCAGGTAGTACTCGGGCAGCTCGCTGATCCGTTCGAACAGTGCGGCGCCCTGCGCGTCGTAGAACAGCGAGGCAGGTAACGTTTTCTGCAGGGCCCTGAGCCCCTCGATGATCGAGCTCTGCAGTGGGTCGAACTCCGGCTGATTCACGGGCGAAAGCACAAAAGTGGTCATCGGAGATCCCCGGTCAGGCGGATCCCGGTGAACTGCCACCGTGTGTCGCTGGGAAAGAAGTTGCGGTAGGTGTGGCGTCCGTGGCTGGCCGGTGTGGCACAGGACGCACCGCGCAGGATCCACTGGTCGCTCATGAACTTGCCATTGTACTCGCCCAGCGCACCCGCTGCAGGCTGGTATCCCGGATAGCCGAGGTACGCACTCTGAGTCCACTGCCACACGTCTCCGAAGAACTGCTGCCCGCCGACACTGGCGTTCGCTGATGGATGAAACAGTGCCGCATCGACGTAACGGCCAGCGAGTGAATGTTCGCGCGACGCGACTTCCCACTCCGGCTCCGTCGGCAGGCGTGCACCGGCCCACCGCGCGAAGGCATCTGCTTCGTAGTGACTGATGTGGGTGACTGGTGCATGGTCGTCAATCGGATGCGTGCCGGCGAGCGTGAACTCATTCCAGCCGTCGTTCTGCCGCTCCCAGTAGAGCGGAGCCTGCCATCCAAGCGTCTGCAGCTTGGCCCAGCCCGCGCTCAGCCAGAGTTCAGGACGAGCGTATCCGTTGTCGGCGATGAACTCCGCGTATTCGCGGTTGGTCACGAGACGGTGCGCGATCCGGCACCCTACCAGGTAGGTGCGGTGGCGCGGTCCTTCGTTGTCGAAGTGAAAGCCCTCACCACTGTGTCCGATCTCGTGCAGACCCTCGGTCACGGTCTGCCAGCCCTGCGGCGTGGACGGCGTTGCGGGCAGCGGCTCAGCCCGATACGCAGGGCGCATCGGATTCGTGAAAAACACGTGCTTGATGTCGGTCAGCAGCAGTTCCTGGTGCTGCTGCTCATGATGGAGTCCGATCTCGATTAGGTTCCACGCTGGATGCGCCGTGTCCCCGGCCAGCAAATGCATCAGCCGCTGCATCGCGTCGTCGATCCAGGCGCGATACGCATACACCTGCTCGACGGTGGGCCGCGTGACGAGGCCTCGCTGCGCGCGGCAGTGGCGTTCTCCCGCCTGCACGTAGTATGAGTTGAAGAGGAACGCATACTTGGCATCGATCGGCTCGTACGATGCCAGATGTGGTATTAGCACGAACGTCTCGAAGAACCAGCTGGTGTGCGCCAGGTGCCACTTCGTCGGACTGACGTCTGGCATGCTGCTCACGATATAGTCCTCGGTCACGAGCGGAATGCAGAGCCGTTCCGTGACCGAGCGCACCGCGCGATACTGCTCAGAGAGTTGGTGCGCCGCTGTCGACGCCGGCAATGCGGAATCCCGACTGCGATCGTGCAAGGTCTCGGTCAGCAAGGTCGTCGAAGCCATGGGTACCTCCAGAATGGATGTGGTCGATGGTGAGGTGTCGCATTCCAGTCGTCGCGACATCGGGCCGACCATCTGAGGTCCCATGCGTTCCGAGCGGCACACACAATCGCGGGATAGCAGAATAGTTCTCGCCGCTGGGACAAGGCCATCCAACGGGGTTGTGACGTAGAGCCCGCGGAGAGGTAACTCCCAATTATAAGAAATGGTCCGGTCCACGGATGCACTGACGGGCCAGGTTACACAGTAACGGGTACTTCGGATAGCGTGGCGATTGCCCATGCAGCAGAGATCGGTAGTCGTTTGGTCGTGAAGTGTCGTCCAGGGAATTTACCAGGTCATTTGGTCGGTTCGGCGTGACCCCGTAGACTTTCCGCACCTCGGGTGTCCGTCGAGCTGGCGCTGACGTTACCTCAAGGCACGAGCCAGGCTCGGTATGTTCGTCAAGTTGTGGGCGTCAGCCCAGGTTCATGAGCGTCATCGGCGTCAACAGAGGGGCTCAGGGGTGCGTCTTC
>JBBRAB010000065.1:0-11558 GCA_038207155.1 Polyangiales bacterium | reverse complement strand
GAACGCTGGCGGGGGAGCGACAGGAGTTGGAGGAGCGCAGGGTACTGGAGGTGCCAATGGTGGGGGCGGCGCGAATGGCACGGGCGGTGTCACAGCTTCGGGCGGCCTCGGAAGCACCGGCGGAGTGCCAGGCACCGGCGGCTCTGTGGGCACAGGTGGCGCGACCGGTAACGACACAGCTGAGCCCGTGAATCCGAAGGCAACACCGCAAACCAGAGCGGTTCTCAGTTATTTGAGAAACCTCATGGGCAAGGGTGTATTGACCGGACAGCACGACTATGTCGGCACTACAGGCCAGGCATCAAGCATTGCCACTACGACGGGCACATGGCCCGCTGTTTGGGGCTCGGATTTTGCCTACGGCAGCGGCGTGGATTCCAAACGTCAGTCAATGGTCAAGTCAGCGATTGACATGTGGAACAAGGGTGCGCTCATCACACTCACGTATCATGAGGTGAGGCCCATCGATGATGAATCGTGCGGCTGGAGTTGTGTTCAGACAAGCATCACCGATGCCGAGTATCTGGAAATTGTCACTCCCGGGTCGGCCCTCAATCTGCGATGGATAGCTCAAATTGACAACATCGCCGGTTACCTGAAACAGCTTCAAAACGCAGGCGTTGTGGTGATATGGCGGCCATATCACGAAAAAAACCTCAAGGGCTTCTGGTGGTGTCGCCGTGAAGTGGCAAAGCTGCATCAGCTCATGTATGACCGATTCACGAACTATCATAAACTCAATAACTTACTATGGAATTGGAACTTTAATGCTGTGAACCAATGGGCAGTGGATCCCACTCCGTGGTTTCCGGGGATCGCGTACGTCGACATGATTTCGATCGATGACTATGCGAATACTGCGCAGATACCGGGCCAGGGAAGTTACGACATCGCCAAGAAGCTTGCCCAGGGCAAGCCGCTGGCTATTGGCGAGCAGGGCATGATGGTTGATCCTAGTTTTGTAAAGAATAGTCGACCCGATATCGTCTACTTCCTTACCTGGCCCCTGTCGGATCCGATGGTGAAGAACAATACACCTGCCTGGGTCAAATCGGTTTATAGCAATAGCTATGCGATTACTCGCGACGAAGTGCCCCTGCCGCTACGGGCACCGTGAAGATCACGGGCAGCCCCCGCCACCAATAGCGCGTTTTCGCCGAAGACTTGCTCACCACCCGTGGTGACACCGGCGTGCGTCACCACGCCGTGAAGACAAAAGAAAAGAGCCGCGAGGCTAGACCTTCGAGGCTTTCGGTTGAATGCGCGTGGTGGTTACGCGAACCGCTTCGGGAGCGGCTCCACCACGCGGTCACGCGGTCACGCGCTCACGCGGCCAGGGGCAGCGGGGCGTCGGGACAGGGCGATGCAGTTGTCGTCAATGGCGAGGTGCAATTGTCGCTCAGAAAAGGGGTGATTTCGCGGATTACTTACCCTTGGGGCTGCCGAAAGCGGGCCTGGCGAGCGACCTCGCAGTCCCCGACGCTTGCCAGGGCGGTTTCCGATCGTGGTAGGTTGGTTCTGGTGTTCAAGCTCAGCTTTTCCAGGGCACTCCTCGTCGCGCCAGGCCTTGCCGCTATCGTCATCTTGTGCGTCACCTGTTGCCCCGGGGGTAGCCCGCCCCGCGCGCGCAACGCCGTTCCTGGAACAGGCGGCACTCCGGAGGGACGCCGCCAGCTTCGCAAACTCGCTTGCCCTGAATCCCGGCCCTCCATCGAGATTGGTTGCGCCTGTGCGGTCGCCGGCGACTGCGCAGTGGCTCTGCACTTCGTGGATTGCTGTGGCAGCGCAGTGGCCATCGGAATCGCGCGATCTGAGCTTGCGGGCTTTGAGAGCAAGGAGAAGACTTGCAACCCCGCAGCCGGCTCCTGTCAGTGTGTCGCCTCGCCCACTCGGACAAGTGACGGTGTCGAGAGCGCTGATCCGCACGAGATTGGAGCTCGTTGCACCGGCGGCGTTTGTGTCACCTTCTCCCGCACCGGCAGAGTGCCCCCTCCGCCGCAGCCGGTGACTTCAGCGATGCCCGCTACCGAACCCTCGCCGAGCGCAGCGTCCAGCACATCCTGTCGCGGGCGGCACTGCGCAGCAGTGCTGAACAGAAGCCAGACCGACCGAGAGCAGATTGAGTGCGTTGCGAGCGACGATCCGGGAGCCCCACCAAAGGGCATGGCGGAGGGTAGCGTTTGCTACTGCAATGGCGTCACCGATCACTGCGAGAGTACGCGCGTCGAGAAGGTGCCATGCAAATTGGAAAAGGACTGCTGGGTCAGCTCCAAACCCGTCTTGCATCCCATCCGACGTCCGCAGCGAGTGCATCACCGCTTTGTCCCCTGCGTTGACGGTGAAGTCCCGCCTGTTTGCAAAGAAGGATTCTGTGCGGTCGGCTTGCAGTATGGGTGTTAGGTGGCATCTGCACGCCACGATCCAAAGGCCTTCGTTATCAGCGGTCCAACACAATATAGCGGTCACGCGGGTCCCTGGAGTCCCGCGTCGAGTTTCAGTACACTGCGGGGTTGCGTCGCTACCAACTTCGCTCAGTATCATCGGTAGGCTGGAGGCGTGAGTTCGGTGGGCGCTCCTGCGCACTTGGAAGCAACGCCGGTTGCTCAGTCACCAGGTAAGAATCTGCCGGCAGACTCAAGAGAACGCGAATCCTGGTTGCTCCAGGGTTCACTGGCGATTTTGCGCGTGGCGCAGACAGAAGTCGATTGCTCGGGAGTTGGTCACCTGCAACTTGTGCTCGATGTTGCGGCGCCTAGCACCACGCGTGCAAGACGTGTGCACGCGGCTTGTCCGCTTTCAGCCGGCGATTGCCCTGTGATTGGTGGAAATCATGTTAGGCCTGGTGCACTGCTCGTGGGCTCGCTGCGAACGCAGCACAGTCCCGCGCGAACCATCCATTGCGTGAGTCTGCCGCCTACCGACGCAGAGCTGTCCTGCGGAGTGTCAGTGGCTACCGAGGTCGAGGGTCTGGCTCTGCTCACTGCAGCAACCGGTCACGGGCAGGTCAAGTCGCCATAAATACCGGAAATGCAGCGCGACTCTCTGTTCGCGAGGGTCGAGCGAGCTGGGTGAAGAGAGCGAGACTGGCTAGCTCGTCTTCGGAGAGTCGTAGAGCCGAGCCCGAACGGCTTCACGCCGTTTGGTTGTAGTCGCCAGGTCGGCTTCATCGCCTGCCGTTACGGCCTCAACGAGCGCCACGCCGACCTCGGCCTCGCCCGCCGCGACGACATGCGCCCCTGCGCGTTTGAGGCCTGGCGCGTCCCGCAGGTGCGCGCACCTCGCGAGGAGGCGGAGTTCGGGATTGAGCAGACGCGCTTGCCGGATTATCTCGGCCGCGTCCTCGACGTCGGCGCTCAAGATGAGAGTGCCAGCTGTTGCGATGCCGGCCTCCTCGAGGGTCCCAGGGCGCAGCACATCGCCGTACAACGCCGTGAATCCATCGGCCTTCATCCTCCGCACCGTGTCGAGGTTCAGGTCGATCACTGTGACAGAGTTGCCGCGATCGGTGAGCAATCGATGCACGACCTGCCCCACGGGGCCGTAGCCGACGAGGATGCAACGGCGCGGATCAATCGCCGGGAGGTCGTCCATGGTCGCGAGAGCCCGCCTCGGCGCGGACGCAGAGAGCTTGCGGGCCCAGCGGTATATCGTTGGGTTCAGTGCGATGGAGATGATAGAGGCCGCCACCAGCGCGTTCCAGCCGGGGTCGCTGAGGAGGCCGAGCTGTCGCGCTACCGTCCCGAGGATGAAGCTGAACTCGCCGATTTGGGAGAACGCGGCCCCGACCGGCATGGCCGTTTTAAGGGGCTCTCCGAGCACACGTACGGTCACCAGCGCGGCTAGTGGCTTGACGACTATCACCACTGCCAGCACCGTCGCGGTCAAGAGCGGTGACTGGACCAGGCTCCGTGGGTCGAAGAGCATTCCCACCGAGACGAAGAAGAGCACCGCGAAGGCGTCCCGCATGGGCACTGCGTCACCTGCCGCTCGGGCCGCGAACTCGGAACGGCCGACAGCCAGCCCGGCAAGGAACGCCCCGAGCGCCATTGAGACGCCGAAGACCTCGGCCGAGCCGACCGCGATACCGATGGCGAGGACCAGCACCGCGAGGGTAAAGAGCTCGCGAAGCCGGGTCTTCTCGATCTGCTCGAGCGCCCAGGGGATCACCCACCGTCCGAGAACAACGACGACCGCAACTAGTCCGACGACCTTGACCGCAGCGACTCCGAGCGCGGCCCCGGCGGTATGCTGAGTGTTCCCGCCCTGGCCGAAGAGGATCGGTAGGAGCAGCAGCATGGCAACCGTCAGGAGGTCCTCCACCACGGTCCAGCCGATCGCGATGTGGCCGATCTGCGCGTGCAAGTCGTGGCGCTCCTCAAGCACAAGGGCCATGACCACCGTGCTTGCGACCGAGATCGCCAACCCGAGGATGAACCCCGATGTCCAACTCCAGCCGAAGAGGCGGAGTAGCAGCGCCAACGCGACGGTGGAGAGCGTGCTTTGGATCAGCGCTCCGGGGATGGCCACCCGCCACACCGCGATGAGCTCTCGCAGGTGAAACCGTAGCCCGATGCCGAAAAGGAGCAAAATGACGCCGATTTCCGCGAACTGCTCCGCGACGGCGCGGTCCCCAACGAAGCCGGGCGTGAATGGGCCGACCAAGACGCCAGCCAGAAGGTAGCCGACGATAGGAGACAACTTGAGATGGTGGGCCAGGAAGCCGAGGACCAGGGCTCCAGCCAGGCCGACGGCGAACATCATCAGTATGTCAAGGTCATGCAACGCCAATTCCTCTCAAGTGTTTTCGTCCTACATGCCTTACCACGGCTCACCTACCAAAAACGCTCGGACTTTCTGGAGGGCGGGGAGCCCCCAGAAAACCGACGCGTCGACATTGCGTCTTCGGGCTAGCAGTGATGGTAATCCGGACACTGGCGAACTGAGGCCTGGCCTAACGACGTAGATGCGCTGGGCATACGACCCGCTCAGACTCGCGAGGCTTGTCGCCGGCACCGAGAGTCTCAGCGGCCCGGTAGACTGCCGTCGGACGAGCTGGTCACGGTTGCGTCGACGGGCAGGTCCGTCTGTCCACCGTATCCGATCATGGGCACCAGGAAGATCCCGAGTCGAAGCCGGGGGGGGTGCCATTAGTACCACTCCCGGCAGTCCCAATTCCATCACGCGCACCGCTCGCGCCAGCGGTCACCCAATCGCTCGACTGTCCCGTTGCCGACAGGGTCGTTATGCGTGCTTCGCAAGAAGCTCGACGACCATGGTACGATTGTACGTAGCCACTACCAAGCACAGCTCCGCAACGCGCTTAGCGGCCAGCGACGCGCGCCCGTGCCTGCAGGACGACTGCCGTGCGGCGGTCCATCCAGGCCGCCCATTGTCGCCCAGCAAGAGGCTCAAGCCGTGCCTCCACGGACGTCTTACCAGTGCCTGCGCGAGCTCGCGACGGGCAGCGGTGTCGCTCAGCAGAGCATGGAATCCCCCGGTCGCATCGAACGGCGGGCTGTCTTTGAGAAACCACTTGGTCAGCTTGGGGCGACTCCAGTCGCCGACGATCCAGGGAACCAGCCCCTGACCGAGGTAGCTGCGTTCGGCAAAGAGCGAGAGCAGATCATCAAGCTCGTTGTCCGAAGCCAGTGGCCAAAAATCGCGGTTGGCGGCCTGGTAGCCTTCCTCCGGTCCGAGGATGGGCTCCCCCTGCCGACCGTTAGTCTCTAGGCGCGTAACGTAGCGCAGGAGTCGAGGCGTTCCCGACACCTCGTTGGGAACCATTGCGACGTACTGCCGCGCCACCTGAGGCAATCGCGCCCGGGTGGCGAGTACGGCTGCGAGAAAGAGTATTTGGCGGCGCCGTTCCTTGGCGATAGAGGCGTCGAACTCATCCCAGGGTCCACCCACCGCCGCCTGCTGCTTGAAATCGAACGCGGCAGTGATATCCGCCGGTTTCTGCTGAGGGCTCGCACCCGCCGCCATCGCGAGGGCCGCCTGCAACGACTGCCCCGCCTGCAGGTGGTTGCCGAGGTAAGATTGCGCAACGGCTCCTTTTTCCGCGGTTCGGTGGCAAGGCATGCCACCAGATCTCTATCTGGAGCTGAGCCTGGCAGGCCCGCTAAGTGGCGAAGGTTCAGCTCCGCTAGGAGCGCGTTCTTCTTCGAGCCGACGGGCAACAACTCCACCGCGAGAGCCCGACCGCTCAAGTTGACCCGGAGGCTGCCACAGCCGGGGGGCGGGTGTCCAGCGCTGTGAGCAGCGACGGCGCATCGGCGGCCGCCTAAGCTGGAGCCGCATCGCGGCGGGCTCGTGAGCCACGGTACCGGTGACGGGTCGCAAGGCGCGTCAGGATATTGAGCCACGTTGGCACCGGAGGCGACAGGCTGCGAGCATCGCCTGTCTGGTATACTCGCTGACCCCAGCGCCCATGACCAAGCACAAGTCTCCCGACTCCGCGACAAATCCCGAAGCGTTGACCCACAACCCCTTCGCAGCTTTGGCGAGCAAATCGAGGCCCACGGCTCCGGAGACAAAAGCCGGCACCTTCGGCGTCATTCGCGTGCCGCCCGTCAAGGCAAAGGCGGAGCCCAAGCCGTTGCCTCCGCCCAAGCTGAGCTTGCGTCTTGAGAAGACGGGGCGCAGCGGGAAGGTTGTGACGCGGATCCTGGGCCTGCCCCCCGGGAATGTGGAGCCTGTCGCTGAGCGGCTGCGCAAAGCACTCGGTTGTGGCGCAACGATCGAAGGTCAGGATGTGGTGCTGCTCGGTAGCCTGCGCGAGCGCGCCGCAGAATGGTTGGAGCGCGCGGGCGATCTGAGGGCCATCGTCGCAACAACGCCGACCGTCACTGCACCGAAACCCCCGCCTCCCGAACCGACAAATAGTGTGAACTGGGGCGCCAGTGCTGCACCCGGCTCGAACCGAGCGATGGGCGGCGCTTCCGGAACGAATCGACGCGATGTGCGCCCTGGTCTGCGCGTGAGCATCGTGATGAAGGCCGATCAGGCCACTGGCGCCCTCACCGACGGGGTCGTGCGCGAGCTGCTCACGAGCTCACCCACCCACCCGCGGGGTATCAAAGTGCGCCTGGAATCAGGTGAAGTGGGGCGCGTGCGGGTGATTCACGGCTAAGCCTTCTGCCCGCTGAGCGCTTTTAGCGCGTAGCGGGCGGCCTTTCTCCCAGCGAATAGGTGTTCCTCGGTAGCCGACTCACGAGGTCCACGAGCGACAGTAGGCAATGGTAGAAGGCGAACGCGACGGAGCGCGGGACGCGGGTAAGCGTCGGATGTTCACCAAATTGGGTGAAGTTCAGGATATGTTTGCCGGATGGAGCTCCTCCGGGTTCGCGCGTTCTGGTTATGCAATGAAATCGCTCTGGATGCGGTGGCTCTCCACTTCGGAGTAGCGCGTCGGTCCCGCTGGGAAGATCTTCTAGCTCTTGAGTCCGAGAACCTTGCCGGAGTTTTACCGGAGCCTGCGGGCAAGCGGGTGCATCTGTTCCCCTTCGGATGCGTCGTGACGTACGGCATGGCGCACCACGAAGTCGTCGATCTTGTGACCTACTTGCGGCGAATTGAAGCGCGCTTGCAGGAGCCGCAGGAGCCGTTCCTGGATGACATCTCCCTGGAAGTGGGAACAGACAAACTTGAAATCCGCGACGATCGCATTGGGCTTCCGTCGCTGGGCGACTGGGCGCTCGGGCTCCTTTCGACGGTGCTCTCCAAGTCGGTGGCGCTCGAACGCGTCGAGTCCGAGATTGAGCGGTTGCTCGATGAAGCCGAGCCTATTGTTCGTGAGTTGTCGACGGGCCAGGTCTCGCGGTCCGATCACAGGATTTCGAGTCTTGCTGGGCAAATTCTATCGTTTCGTCTCAGTACGCTCTCGTACATCCAGTTGCTCGACAAGCCCGACGCCACTTGGGACAACCCGGATGCCGAAGAGCTCTACGCGAAGCTGTCCCAGTTCTACGAGCTGCAGGACCGACACGACAAGGTGCAGGCCAAGTCCGGTGTGCTTATGGACATGACGGAGGTCGTCACGACGTATGCCCACCATCACCGCGCGGCTCGCCTCGAATGGGCAATCATTTGGCTAATCGTGTTTGAGATCGCGCTGACACTATTTCAGATGGTCTGGCACCGCTAAAGCGCGAGGGCACCGGCGTTCGGCGCGGACCCTTGGAGCCCCGTGAACGCGCCGAGCGACGCACAAGGGAGCGCGACCGGTGACGCGAACAAAGCGACGCCACGGCGCCAGGTGAGGGGAGCAGGCACGGAGCGTGTTGGGAGGCGATGCCGGCGCTCAGGCGGCCAGGGGCAGCGGTGCACTTCGCTGGCCTGCGTCACGCGCCAACCGGATCCCACGCCGGCCATTGCCCCGGAGCAGCGCCAATACGGCGTTTCGGGGAGCAGCTCTCGCAGGTTCGACCGCAAAACCTAGTCGTTCCATGCCGCGCGGCATCGCGCGTGGTAGCCGCCCACCCAACGAGCTGAATGCACCCGTCTGCATGACAGCCGCTGGCCGGTGATGGCACCAAGGAAGCGATGGTGTCGCGGAGTGCCAAACTCAAGCATAGCTTCCTTGAGACGTGGGAGAATTGTCCTTGAAGGTGAATCTACGTGCGACTGCAGCGCTAGCAGCAGTTTTGGTTTTGACGGCGCTGGTGGTGTTGCCATCGGTCATGGCTTTCCGCCAAATTACAGCAGCTGCCGAAGCGCGCCGACAATCCTTGGGCATCATCATCGGAGCCGGCGCTTTCCTTGCTGCGGTGAGAGACGCTGAGACGGGCCAACGCGGCTATACAATCACCGGTGACGAGTCTTTCCTCGAACCGTATCTGGCAGTGCGCGACGGCCTCAGTGGCGAACTGGACGCATTGCGCAAACGCCCCATGGCCACGGCTTCGCGGGAGCATCTGGACGCGCTGGTACCACTGGTAACCGCCAAATTGGCGGAGTCGGAGCATATCGTCGACCTGCGCCGCAGCCAGGATATAGCAGCTGCAACTTCGGCAGTCAGCAGTGGTCGAGGCAAACGGTTGATGGATGCGATCCGCGCTGAGATGGGCGCCTTCGTGGAACTCGAGCAGGGCGTGCTGGCGAAGCGCGAAGCCGCATTTGTGTCGGACATGCGTATCATGTTCGCCACGATCGTTGTCGCTTGCATCACTACGCTGGTCTTTGCGCTGCTTTTCGCCTACTTGGTCTATCGCCAGACGCAGCAACGGCTCGAGGCTCGCACCCATGCCGAAACCAAGCGCTTGCTCGCAATTCAGGGGGAGACCAATCTGGTCTTGGATCAGGCTAACAGTGCCCTCATCAAGAGCGAGGAGAGCCTCGCGGTCACCCTCAGTTCTATCGGTGATGCCGTGATCGCCACCGACAACGAAGCCAGGGTGACCCGGCTCAATCCTGCCGCAGAACGTCTCACCGGTTGGACGCTTGCGGAGGCTTCCGGTCGCCCTGTAAGTGATGTCTTCATCATCATCAGCAAGCTGACGCGGCAATCCGCCACTATTCCGATCGTGGAATCTTTGGCGCATGGGACGGTGCAAGGCCTAGCCAATCACACGGTATTGATTGCCCGAAACGGTATAGAGCGTGACATCGCCGACAGCTGCGCGCCGATCCGTGACCGCGGCGGCGCTGTCGTCGGCGCTGTGCTGGTGTTCCGCGACGTCACCGAAGAATATGCGTTGCACCAGGCAGTACGTGACAGTGGCGCGCTGACACAAACCATTCTCAATACCGTGGCGGACGGCATCATCACGCTGCGAGCCGAGGGCGGTATCATCGAGACGGCGAATCCGGCAGCTGAGGCGATGTTTGGGTACGCTGCAGCGGAGATCGTCGGAAAGGCTATCGGCTGCCTGGTCCCCGAACTCGGTCAAGCCGAGCTCTCGGGTGCGCTTCTCGAAGGCGGCAAGAGCCGCGATGCTCGCGCGCATGACCTTGGTCGCGCGTTGGTCGGCCACCGCAAGGATGGTACGGCTTTTCCAATGGAGATCGGCCTGGGTCAAATGTCCCTTGACGGCATTGCCCACTTCACGGGGATCTTGCGTGACGTCACCGAGAGCCAACTCGCCCGAGACACGCTCGAACAGGCCAAGCTGGAAGCAGAGCGGGCCAACCTGGAGAAGTCGAACTTCCTTTCGAGGATGAGCCATGAGCTGCGCAGCCCGCTCAACGCGATCCTCGGGTTTGCCCAATTGATGGAGTCCGATTCCCCACCGCCGACGCCGTCGCAGCTACAGAGCCTGACTCAAATCCTGAAAGCAGGGTGGCATTTGCTCGCCTTGATCAATGAAGTCTTGGATCTTGCGGTGATTGAATCGGGCAAGGTCTCGCTGTCGACGGAGCCCGTCTCGCTCGAAGAAGTCTTCGCCGAGTGCGCTGCGATGCTCGATACCGCAGCGCAACAGCGCGGAATCACGATGACGCTTCCGCTCTTTGAACAAGCGCTCTACGTTAGTGCCGACAGGACGCGGTTGAAGCAGGTGCTCATCAACCTCCTCTCCAACGCGATCAAGTACAATCGAGAGCAGGGTACGGTGCAGGTCGACGTGGTCGAGGTTGAGCTGGCGGAAGTAAGAGGTGCGGCGCCTGCCAGTACCGAGAGCCCCCAGCGAACGCGAGTCAGCGTGACTGACAGCGGCGTGGGCATGTCCAAGGAGAACCTTGCCCTATTGTTTCAGCCATTCAATCGTCTAGGGCAGGAAGTGTCGGGTGGCGTGGGCGGCACTGGGATCGGCTTGGTGGTGACGGAACGGCTCGTCAAGCTCATGGGGGGCAGCATTGCCGTAACCAGCAACCCTGGCGTAGGTACTGTTTTTTCCGTCGAACTGCTCTCGATCGCTATGCCACAACTGGCGTTTGACAGCCCCGAAGTTGCGGCTGAAGGGGCGGAGCCCGAAGCCCTATCGAAGGAGGGCCCGCGACACACCCTGCTCTACGTCGAAGACAATCCCGCCAACATGAAGCTGGTGGAGCAGATCATCGCGCGGCGACCGGATATGGAGCTCCTAACCGCCGTCAACGGCGTCCTCGGGCTTGAGCTGGCGCGCCGGGCCCAACCGACGCTGATCCTCATGGACCTCAATTTGCCCGGCATCAGCGGTGTGGCCACCATGAAACTCCTGCGTGAAGACCCCACGACGGCGCATATTCCCGTGGTTGCCCTGAGCGCCAACGCCAGTCCACGCGATATCGAGCTGGGTCTTGAGCACGGCTTCTTTCGCTACCTGACCAAGCCAATCAACATCAGGGAATTCATGGACATGCTCACCGCGGTCCTGCAGACGTGATACGTGACGAACCCCTCGGTTGCACCGTAACCGTTCAGCCGAAGATGTCTGATGGATATTGCCATGCCCTGGGGCGGTGATGCAAGTCTCGTCGCGCGGGCGTTCTGTCTGCGATCTGGGTATCCGGTGCATGAGCCCCGTACTTCCGCCGATTGAGCCAATGCGTCATGTTGATTCGCATGACGGAAACCGAAGCCAAGTGGGTCGAGCGAGTTCGTGAGTGGGAGAGAAGCGGTCTGCCGATGGACCAGTTTG
>JBBRAB010000064.1:0-11865 GCA_038207155.1 Polyangiales bacterium | reverse complement strand
CAAGCATGCTCAAGTCGGCGTCAGGAGGAACGACAAAATTGGAGTATACAACAAGCGCCTGCTCGCCGGCTGGAACGTTGGCTTCATGCTTCGCGTCCTGGGGGTCGCTACGTGACCACTTTTTGATGCGATTGCCCTGGCTCCCCACCGAAGCCGAGTGGGAATACGCCGCCCGCGCCGGCACCCGCACCACCTACTACACGGGTGACCTCACGCCGGATGTAGATAAGTTCGGTAAGTGCGACAAGCTTGAGGACATCGCCTGGTACATGCACAACTCTGGAAACCGTAGTCATCCGGTCGGACAGAAACGACCCAACCGCTGGGGCCTCTTCGACATGTTAGGCAACGCAATGGAGTTCACCTCTTCACGCGAGGTGACCCGCGATCCACCCGGGCCTCTCACTAATCCAGACCTGCCTTGGCGGGGTGAGCAGGGGATTACACGTGGCGGCGAGGGACGCCTTGACTGTGCATTTCAACGCGCGGCTTGGCTCGGTGGAGGGAGCCGACAGAGCCCGGACGGTCGGGGAGGAATGGTGGGCTTCCGACTCGTTCGCACCTTGTCGCGGTGAACTCACCATGAAGCCCCCAACCAAAAACGCACCGGTGACGTGGCAGCAACGCCACGCCGGTCTGCTTGGGATGGGCTTGCTCATGCTGGGCTGCGGAGGCGGCGCCACGTCGGATGATCCCGTGACGATCAACGGCATGGCCGCCGCCGGACCCGCCGTGAGTGGCTGGACGGTGCGTCTGGATGACTTTGACTGCCGACACGTTGCCGTGGAAGCCCGTTGCGAAAACCACTGGTGTCGCATCCCAGCGGGCTGCTTCATCATGGGCTCTCCGGAGACCGAGCCGGGACGTGGGATGGCCGATGGCAGGACCGGGCTCTGTCGGCCTTCTGCGAGGCGCTCGGGGGCCTCTTCTGCCTCGGGGCACCAGACGCAGCAAAGCCCACCAGGCTGGCTGCAGGGTGGGCTCCATCGGGATTTCTCTTGAGCGGCTACAGCTTCGGGCCTCGGCTCTTCGGGGCTCCCCAAACCGAGATGACGATCACCTTGTCACCATCGACGACGAAGTACACATGGTTCTTCGACTTCGACTTCGACTTCGACTTCGGCAGCAGCAGCCGTCGCACGGGGACTCCGAGGTTGCCACCCTCGTACGGGGACCCGAGCGTTGGTGTGCTTGCGATTCGTTCGAGGGTAGCGTTGAGTTCTTGCTCGGAGAGATCAGCAGCAGCCGGTCGATTCGTCCGCCACCATGTCATGATGCTCTTCGCTTCGGCCAACGCCGTCGGAGCGAGACGGAGCTTCATTCGTGGGCACGGAGTTGGGCCATGGCCTCGGCGGCATCGATGGTTTGGCCTGCCTTCAGCTGGCGGATGCCCTCACGAAGCGACTCATGCAGCCGCCCTCGTTCCTCGTCATCGAGGTAATCACCACCGGCCGCCAGCACTTCATCGACGGGTACAAGCTCGAGCACTTCACCCTCGGGCAAGTCGGTGGGTTCGTCGAGGAGGATGCGGCCGTTGTGGACGTGGGCTCGAAGTGGCTGCATCGCTCGCAAGTCTAGCGCTCATGGGCTTGGACGGCCATCGGCCGCTTCGATTCGGTCGCCCTTCAGCGGCCATCTTCTAGCTCTTCCTCGGCTTTAGCAGCCAGGGCAGGAGACGATCGTGAGAAAGCCAGGAATTTCAGTTGTCGTCGATCAAGCGGGTGCAGATTAGTGCGCTCGACTCGGGGCTCAGGAACCGGCTCTCATGGAAAGCATTCTTCGCCCAACCCGGCCCCGACCGACCCCCTTCCTCCGCTAGCTCCCCGTACGCGTCCGCCGAAGCGCTTCAAGCGACGCGCAGAGCTCCTCAACAAGGTAGTTGGGCAGCCAGCCAATGGATTGTCCGGCGTGGTCGACGAGCTGCTGCGCCCGTGGGTTCACGGGATTGTTCACGTCTGGTGGCAGGCCCAGCTGCTGACCGAGCTCAAGCTTGGCGATGCGCTCTTCCGCGTCCGGTACGTAGAGGAAAGTCCTTCGTAGCTCTTCGACGACGCGGTTAGGATCGCAGCCTCGATACACGCGCTGGTCGTCCTTGATGAGAGCAGCCACGAGGTTGAGTTGTACACAGTGAGGTTGAGCTCGATTGCGAAGCTCACCCAGGCCATGCTTAAAAAGCTGCCTGGGGATCTTGTAATCGCGATCAACAAGAAGGTTGGCTTCCGGTTGCTCACGAAGTTTGGAGAAAAGGGAGCGGTCAGCTTGGTCAAGTTGATTCCCCTGGTGGGCGGTGCCGCGGCTCACCAGGGGGTTCTGCGTGAAGCGGACCCAGGTCCCGACTGGCGGAGACACGCTCTGCACTCTGGGGACCCACACCTGAGGTTCAAACCCGGCTGCTCGCAGGCTTGCGTAGAGCTGTGCCGCGAGCTCACTGGCCCGAGTCGGTGGTGATGCGCCGGACTCAGGTACCATGAATGGCTCGAGCAGACCCTGCGCGGAGTCTACGGCGCCAATTTCAAGTGCACGCGCGCCGGAGTTGGCGCGGGGGCTTACATGCAATGCTACTGAAGGAGTCTCGCGAGCAAATGCGGCTTGGAGCTGGCGTCTTCACGATGTCACAACCAAACAAACGACACAGCTCGAGCAAGCGGCCTTGCGCCAAAGTCCCAAGCACGGACTCGACACCAGCCCCCGCGATGGCTTCGGTCGAGGTAAGTAACGTCTGTTGCGAGCGGCCTGACGGGTTTGGACTAATCGATGCCATCGTCCTCCTGACAGCGACCAGGAAACGCCCAGCCGCAAGGCCCGCAGCCTACCAGGGACCGAGGGCCTCTCTCACCTGGACCATTTGGAGCTCCTCAACTTTAGACGCTTCGAGCGTCGGGTGGTTGACTCTCATTCGGAGCTGACCCTGCTGGTTGCGGAAAACGGTGCGGGCAAGACGGCGCTGCTCGATGCCATCGTGATCGCGATCCGCTACTTGACCGATGAGCTTCAGGGGCAGGGGACTCACGGTTTTGTGCGCGGTGACATCCGACTAGCTGCGTCTTCTGCGGGGGCGATGGTTGAAATGTCGCCGACTGCGCTTGAGGCCCGGGGGGTGATCGATGGTCGGACCACGACGTGGCGTCGCGAGCTCGCCTCGGCGGGTGGCAAGACCACCACGAAGGACGCGCAGGAGCTTGCCGCGCGGGCCAGCTCCCTACTTCACGATTTGCGCGACCACGCCGACAAGCGCCAATCAGCACCGTCGCCGCTTTCGGTGGTCGCCTACTACGGCACGGGCAGACTCTGGAGCGAACACAAGCTGACGGAGAGAAAAGTTGGTGCTGCCGGCGATCTAACGCGGCAGGTCAAGGCGTACATGGATTGCCTGTCCCCCTCCTCGAGTTTTGGACAGTTTGTGGTTTGGTTCGAGCGTGTCATCCGCGAGGCGCAAAATGAGGTTCAGAGCGGCGTCCGCTCCTCGCATCAACCTCAGCAGCTGCTGCGCGCGGTCCGTGCGGCGACCGACACGGTGCTTGCTCCGTCTGGCTGGACTCACCTCGACTGGGATTTTCTGGCAAATGAGGTGGTTGCCACCCATCCGGAGCAGGGCCGTCTCCGCGTCAGCTGCTTGAGCGATGGGATTCGCAATTGAGTCGGGCTAGTTGCGGATTTGGCGCACCGAGCGGCGCGACTCAATCCCCAGCTGGGGGTGGATGCCTGTCAGAACTGTCCAGGCATCGTCTTGATCGATGGGGTCGATGCACAGAACCGTCGTCAGGAGGCGGACGTCGCGCCCGACGTTGCAATGGCGGCATCGGTGCGGTGGTTCACAAGATCCGGATCTTGTTGATTCTGTGAAATTCTACAGCCGTCAGCGAGGCGTGCTCAGCAAGTCCGAGACTCAGTCGCATGAGCCGAGTCCCGACTCCCGACGCTACGGCGCCTCAGACCAAGCGTTGCCCCAGACACGCAGCGCGAGGCCTAGGTAGGCCAACTGCGACTCGGACATCAGTAGCCCCGTCGCCTCGAGGCCCCAACCGTAACGCGGGCCATCGTGCACGCGCACGCCGTAGGCCAGGAAGTAACCCATGTCCCAGCTCGCGGGCGTGATGGTGTGGCCGGCAAAACTCGAGGTCACTTGCGTGTGATAGAGGCCGATGCCGGCGCGGAATCGCAGCGGGCCCTCTTCCACGGCGGGCCCGAGCAGTACGTAGCTCGTGGTCAACTTGGACTCGGACGGCGCCAGCGTAGCGAACTCGGCAGCCTTCGGTCGCTCCCTGCTCCATTGCAGCTCCGCCCAGCCAACCTCCAACCAGGGGACAAACAGGTACGGGCTCCGGTAGGACAATGACAGCGCCGCCATTGGCCCTCCGTTGCTCGACGCCAGCTCGTAGGAGCGGTCGCTACTCTTGCCGAAAGTACGTCCAAGCCCCGTTTGTGCGCTCAGTTCCAACGCGCGACGCGGCGGTGCGGCCTGCGCCGCCTGGGACATCAGCGTGGCTGCGATGACGATGCTGCACGCGCTCCAGTGCGTCATCATGGTGCTGGCTCCCGCGCTCCAGTGCGTCATCACGGTGCCGGCTCCTGCGCTCCAGTGCGTCATCACGGTGCTGGCTCCCGCGCTATGGCGTCCAGGTAGGACCGTTGCAGCACCAAGCCGGGGCGGTTGGTGAGGAGCCCCGTGGGCCTGGCTTGCTGCAGGAACAAGTCGACAAATTGCTCCTCATCCAGCGTCCAGAACGCGACGCTGCGCCCTTCTGCTTGAAGCTGCGCCACGGTGGGCGCCATCGGTCCCAGCGTCCAGCGCGGCGCCCAGACGCGGCAGGCGGTACTGCGCAGCTCGTCAAGCGAGGTTTCCACCAGGCACTCGGTGCGCTTGGTGGGGTCAAGCCCAAGCCAGGCATTGACGAGCGCCGTGGTGCTGAGGCCCACGACGATGCGAAGATCCCGGCCGCGCGCGGTGGCGATCTTGTCCCATTGGCGGACCAGCGGCAGCGCCGCGTTCATCCCGGTCACGGTCTTGACGTCGAGCCAGAGGCCGACAAGCTCCGTCTCTTCCACCACGACGCGCAGCGCTTCACTCAGGCGTGGCACGGCTTCTCCGTATTGCAGGGTGCAGAGCTGAGTGACGTGAGCCCAGGTAAAATCACTCACTTTTCCGCGGCAATAGCGACCGCTGGTGAGCAGCGGACCAAAGCTCTGATCGTGGTAGAGCAGGGGAACGCCGTCAGAGGTGACCTGCACGTCCACCTCAACGCGATCAGCGCCCAAGCGCTGGGCCATGCGGAGCACCTCAACGCTATTTTCGGACGCGCCGCAATCATCCGAGCTGCGGCAACCCCCGCGATGCGCGATCACCAGTGAAGTTGGCTTGGCGGGCAACGTGCGCCGGCGCTCCAGAGCCAAGCCGCTGTCCGGTGCAGCATTGCCCTGGCCGTAGGCTCCGGTCCATCGCAGTGGCCCCGTGTAAGCCGCTCCACGGCACAGGGCGCGGGCTGCCTCGGGTGGTTGCAGGAACAGCCGCACCAACCCGGTGCTGTCGTCAATCGCGGTGCGGTAGTAGCCCTCCGAGACCAAGCGCCCATCTGCCAGGCAACCTGCCTCCAGTACGGCATAGGTGGCCGCACGATTGCCGAATATCGAGAGGTAGCCAGGGCTGCGTCGTAGCACCAGGGATGAGCCAAGTAGCGAGCTGCCCTCGGTGCTGTCCCAGAGCCCATCGAGCGCTTCAGCAGCCTTGCCATCGAGTCGGGTAGACTTGGCAAGCAGTCCTCCATCTTCGAACCGCGGATGCTCGACACTCCCCGTGGAGCCCGTGACGAGGCCACAAGCCTGCAGCGCCAGCGCCGCCGCGAGCATCCCCACGCGCGGGCGCCTGCGACTAGAAGGCATAACCAGCAAAGAACCTGGGGTAAATCTGGGGTTTGTCGGCATCCGAGAAGGCCAGCCAGAGTTGATAATCCGGCGTCGCATAGTTCACAGCGAGTCCGTAAAATACGACATTGTTCGCGCCCACGGGCGACTCAAAGTTGAGAGCGACGGACATGCCCTGAAGCGTGATGTGTTTTTCCGTCAACGACGCTGCGCCGACGGTGATGTGGCGCGCATGCAGGATGAGCGCCTCAACCGTGAGGGTCGAGTAGACCCCGCGTAGCGGGTACTCGACGGAGACGCCAGGGTTGTGTGCCAAGGCCCAGCCTTGAGCGTCAAAGCCCTCCACCCCTATCGTTCCCCAAGTGACGCCCAGGTGGTCATGTAATCCGAACGCGAACGCGCCGATGGCGTGGCCCCACCCGACCCCCAGCTGGAACTGATTGTCGATCACAACGACGTTTGCACGCTGCGAAAAAAACCAATTTTTACCAAGGCCAAGTCGACTTCGCAGCCAGGCGTGCGGCAGCTGGCGTATTTCGGACTCGACCAGGCGTCGCGGCAGCATGTCGACACCGGCACCCAGCCCGAGCGACCACTTACCCACAGGCGGGCCTATGGGATGAGCGACAAAGTCGGGCCAGCTGTCCTGTGCCAGCGCCGTTCCGGTGCCCGTCAGGAGTTCGAGCAGGCAAGCGCTCAATCCGTGCTGCAACAATCGCCTCTGCATCGCGTATGCTGCGGTCATGCAGTCACTGCGCCTGGCCATCGTCGGGGACACTCAACGGGTGTTGCCCATCGAACGTCTGGCATTTCACCGTGAAACCAACGACGTCGGTCGCCGCCGCATCGCTCAAGCGTTGCTTGCCGAGTCGCGTGACCTCTTGCTGCATCTTGGCGATCTCGTTGGCGCTGCATCGGACTATACCCGGTTTGAGCGAGACTACCCGCCCAGCGAGCTTGAGGGCAAGCCCCTCCGCGTCTGTCGCGGCAATCACGACTGCGGTGGGTTCTGGTTCGGCTCACCCCAGGAGTTCAATCGACGCTTTGCCGCCGCCGTCGGACGCTTGCAGACGGTCGAGCTCGGTTTTTTACGCGTGCTTTTGCTCGATACCAACGTTTCTGCCATGTCGTCCGTGGAGTGGCAGATCCAGCTCGAGCAGTATCGGTCGGCGCTTACCGAGGCGGAGGCCAGCAGCCACGTGCAGCATGTGTTGGTCGCGGGGCACCATCCGGCGTTCACCAATGGACGCTGGCACTCACCAAGTAAATCCGTGCGCGAGGCTTTCGTTGAGCCGTTCTTGGCGTGCAGTAAGGCCCGCGCGTTTTTCGCGGGACATGTCCATGGCTACGAGCGGTTCAGCATAAACGGGCGGAGCTTCGTGGTTTCTGGTGGTGGTGGTGGACCGCGGTTCAGTCACTTGCACGGAGACAAGGTGCGTCAGGCTGCCGAGCTTGACCTTGCCGATCTTCACCCGCTGCACTACCTCGAGCTCGAGGCAACCCCTGACGCGGTTGCCTGCACCGTGCGCGGCCTCGACGAGTCGTCGCAATCCTTTACGGAGCTTGAGCGGTTCGTTATGTAGACGCTCGCTTGGTGCCGATCCCGAGAATCCGATAAAGCGGGCAGTAGCCAACCGCTCCGGTGATAAGGGGAACCAGACCGACCCAGCCCCAGGCCGTTGCAGGTCCGACGAAAGCGAGAGAGATGAGTCCGAGCCCAAGTGCGATGCGAATGCCGCGGTCGAGCGTGGATGAGTTCTGTGGCATGGGGACCTCCTGTGACGGCCGGATGGGTGGCTGTGCCGCTCGCTCCAAGGCTTTCATGCCGTCTTGGCGACGAGAGGCGCAGTTTCTGGCGGGTACGAAGGTATGAGCCACCCGAACGCCCTTTGGGTTCGATCCGGGAAAATATGGTGTCACAGCTCGGGGGGGCGGCCGGAACGGTTACCCCGCCGCAGCCGCCACCCGTTTCCCAAGCACTGCCGTCAGCAGCGCCGTGTCCAATCAAAAGATGTAGCTCGCCGACAACGCGGCACGCGCACCTGACAAGGTAGCCGCATTGAGATTACCGCTTCCATCGGCATTCGGCACCGGCTTGCCGTCAGCCTCGAACTCAGCCTTGCTGATGTTCTGGCGATAGGCGCCTGTCAGACGCAGCGTAACGTCAGGATTGATGGCCACCTCCAGACCGGTCTCGGCTACGGCGCGCTCTGATACCCCAGCCCGTATTCTGACGAAGAGCCAGAATCACCACCTGAGGAGTTCGACAGGACGGACGAGATTCGCGCAATCGATCTTGAACGCGGGCTTGTCGTGCTAGCCAAAAAGGCTCGCACCTTGTGCTATGTGCGCCCCGAGATTCTCGCGAGCCTAACTGAAATAGGCGTTCAGGCCCATGTGACCGGAGCCTACTATCGTCGGGTCGGCGGTCGTTGCGCGCGCCCCTCAACAGTTCCACGCCGGATCAGCAAACAGAGGCCAGGGCGAGGAGGAGGCAGTCAGTAATTCGCGCGCTGCGATGGGCAAACCAAACGCGCTGCGGCTGAGGCGACAGCTCCCCTGAGACTGGGCGGGGCCAGCTGTGCGGCACGTCGAGCGGGCAGGGATCCGTGGTGGCGTAGGGGACTACGGGCTCCCCGTTGTGCTCCGGATCAGGGTTGGTGGATGCTGCCGGAGCCACATCGACATCGGGTTGACCATTTTCCGGCAAAGCCTGAAAATAATGGTCAAATGAGCGATTTTCCTGCATTACGACTATGAAGTGATCGAGCGGGATGGCGGCAGCTGAGCGCCGAAATCAGGATCAGAAAGGCAACGGTTCGGTGTCTCCAGCGTGGCATCGTGGGGACGTTATCGCGAAGGCGTCGAACGGCGAGCCTGAGGGCCAGGACCTACTTGATGTTCGGAAACCCCGCGCGCTCGGGCATCTCCGTTGCGACGCGCTCGGCCAGCGGCCGCATGTTGAGGACGTCGTGGCGGCAGTAGTCGAGCAGCTTCTCCAACGCGCCTGCCTCGCCTCGGCGGTGACGATTCCAGAGGTGCACAGCCTCGTAACCGTCGACCTCTTGCAGGTGAGCGGGGCGAATGATGCCCAGTCTTCGCTCGATCAGCTTGAGCCCTCCGCGATACCCGAGGTGAGTCAGGGGATATCGCAGATCGAGGTGCGCCGCGGGCGCAAAGCTTGGAAACCGCCGCTTCAGAAAGGGCAGATCGAACTGCGCGCCGTTGAAGGTGATGACGAGTGGGTAGTCTGCCGCGACGCGCGGAAACTGCTCAAGGTTCTGACCCTTGACGAAACTGTGGAACGTCCCCCCGGCGTAGAGCCCAATGATCGTGATCTCGTCAAAGTCGTGACTCAGTCCCGTGGTCTCAATATCGACGAAGGCGGCCTGAGCGGAAAACTCGCGATACATCCGCCATTGGTCAGCGGACTTGAGTCGACTGGCAAAAAAACCGACGTCGCTGCGCGCCAGCGCGCTGCGGGATTCTTCAAGTACCGGTGCCAAGCGGCTCAGGTTGCGGAGCGGAAGCTGTCCGTCGCGATGCTGCGCCAGAAAGTGATCCCACGAGTGAAGTCCGGCGGACCACAGCTTGCGTTCGGTGGCAGGTCCGACACCCTCGGCGTGAATGAACGTGTGCTGGAGCATGTTGGCTAGGGAGCGCTGAGCGGGCTCGGCGGACGGCTATGTAGCCCAATCGCAACGGTCTTGGGAAAAATGTCCCACTTTGCGCGGCACAGCGAACAGTCTGGACGTGCCAGACGGCCCTCAGATCGGCCGCTGACGCCCAAGGCGGTGCACCGCCATGTACTCAGGTCCAAGCGGTTGGCTACCCCGCTAAAGCTTGGGCAACCGCGCGTGGATGGGCGGCTGCCACTTTTAGCAACGCCCTGGCGGGGCCTTCAGGGCTACGTCGTCCTTGTTCCCAGTTGCGCAACGTGGCCACGCTCACACCAATCATCAGCGCAAATTCAGTCTGCGATTTTCCAAGGCGCTGACGAATTGCCTTGATGTCATCCGGGGCAAATTCAAATGTCCGACTAGCGCGTTGAGCACCCACGCGAATGCGTCCCGCCTGCTTGATGCTCTTGGTGAGCTGCGCGAATGCGTCGTCCTTCACTTGAACTGCTCCTCGACCAGCCGACGTAGAATTCGGACTTGAGCTCGCGACAAATCAGATTGTTCGTTCTTGGGATACACGTACAACATGTAGAAGACTTCTTCCTCGGGATGCCAGAAGTAGATCACGCGGACGCCGCCACGCTTGCCGCGGCCGGATGCGGCCCATCGCAGCTTGCGAAGACCTCCCGATCCTTGAAGAAGCACTCCCTGCTCAGGGCGCAGAAGCCACGCCAGTTGGAGTTTCCGATAGGAGACATCGTCCAGAGCCGTGGTGCTCTGCGCTGTGAAGACGGGGGTCTCAACGCAGCGCAGAGGCTACTATGCGCCATTGGCGTATAGTAGCAAGGGCGGATGCCTGCGTGCTAGGAGACTCAAGAACGGAGCTGGGCGACAAACGTTCAATGCTGAAACCCCGCGCTGCCGGGTGTCGAGCACCTGTGAAATTCTTGTGTCTTGTCGCGGTCTTACTCGCTCGTGGGACAACCGCGCACTCTGTGCGGACAGACTTGCTGTGTTCGTTCGCGGGCGTTTGCGGTACCTTGGTCGGCTCTCTCCCCGAAAGTCATCGCCGGTGTTGACGGCCAGGAGAGTTCCAGAGGGCTGCCCATGAACCTGTTCAATGCTCGAGCGCGACGTCACTCGTTTGTAAGTCTCTTGGTCCTCGGCGCTGCCGCGTTTGTCGGTTGTGGCGGTGACGTGAGTGACGGTGCCTCTGGCTCCACGGGCGGCAGTGGCGCTGCAGCGGGCGCGCCCGCGGGCACCGGTGGCAGTGGCCTCAAGACCGGTGGAACCACCAGCACGGGTGGCAAGCCCTCGACCGGTGGCAGTGCCGGCGCGGGCACGGGTGGTGTCGTCTCGACGGGCGGTGTCGTCTCGACGGGCGGTGCACCGCCAACTGGCGGACTCACTGTCGCTGGACAGCTCGATTTTGGTGCCGTGAATTGCGGGTCCTCTGCAGCGCCAAAGACCGTGACCGTCACCAATACCACCTCTGGCGTGATTCACGTCTCGGCGGTCCTGTCGGGCGGACTGGCTTCGCCCTATCAAATCCCCTCGATTGTCGAGCAAGCGCTGGCAGCTGGGGACAGCTTGCCGATCGTGGTCACGCCGCTTTCGATCGCGGCCGTCGCCGCCGTGCCAGGCAACTACGCCGACACGCTCGTGCTCACGACGGACATCGCCGGAGATGCTCCGCATCATGTCGCAGCGACTGAATCTGCCCGTGGCGCGGTGCTGCAGTTTGAGCCGACCAGCCTCGACTTCGGGGAGCTCCCGGTCAATACCAGCTCGGACGGGGGATTTCAGGTCACCAACGTCGGCAACGCTCCCGCGCATGTGACGGTCGTCAGCAGCAGCGCCGCCTTTGCGATCGCTGTGCCCGCAAGCGCCACGGTCGACAATGGTCAGCCTGGGAGTTTTCTCGGAACGTTCAGTCCCGGAGTGAGCATTCAGCCTCAGCAAGCGGCGGCGAGCCTTTCGGTAGCGCCCTCAGACGTGCTTTGCTCACCGCTCCCAGCCCCCCTTGCGATGTCGGGCACGGGTAAAAATGGTGTCGTTTCGTTTACGCCAAGCTCGCTGAACTTTGGCAACGTGGACTGCGGCACCCAGGCGGCAGCGCAGGTCATCACGTTTACCAACACGGGTAACGCCGACTATCACATCACCGCTGCCACGCTTACGGCCAATCAGTGGTATCAGCTCGCGCCCTCCGCGCCCTTGCCGCTGCTGGTTCCTAAGGGTGGTGGCCAGGGCCATCGCATCAAACATGGAACGATTTCGATCACTTAGCGCGGGCCACAAAAAACTAGCTTGTCGAAACGGGGGCACTCGTGATCTTTTCCCGGGCGATGACCAAGAGAAAGCCAGTCCCGGTCGACGAGGACAT
>JBBRAB010000063.1:0-12140 GCA_038207155.1 Polyangiales bacterium | reverse complement strand
CAGAAGAGCCGGAACTATGGACAGAGTGCGAGCAGTTTTCATCGGGGGTTCCCTTGGTCTGAGAACTGCTCGGACAACCCGAAATCTTTGGTGCGCGGTTTTCTTGCTCGGGCCTCAACTTGGGAGCAGCGGAGCCTCCTGTGAGCCTCGCCTTGAGCCTATTGCCGCTGTTAATGGCCAGAGTGCCAACCCGTGCGCCCGCGTCACGATGCCTTCGAGTTCTCAAGCCGCCGGGAGAGATCCGTCAACCAAGTGATGTATTTGCCGGGAGGTTGCTTCTCGAGCAGCTCTAGCAACAGGCGAGTGGATTTGAGAGCCTCTCCGTCGCGCTTCTGTTCTAGGGCGAGCTTGAGTTGAAGCTGTAGAGCGCGGTAGTCGCCCCGGAGCTTCTGCGTCCACCTCGCTTGCTCCTGTTGAAGCGCCGCGACGGCAACGGTGTCTCCGGCCCCCTCAGCGCAGGCGACGGCCTGTGCGAGGTAACCCGCAGCGATCAGGCCGTCGCCTGTCACGAAGGGATAGCTTTGCTCTTTGGCTGTGGCGGCGCGCATCAACTGTTGTGCGCGCGGCTTCATGTCGGCAGGTCCCTGACGATCACAGCTAGCTGCAGGGAGCGTCAAATCCGGAGCATCAAACCCCACCCGTGACCGCTCATCCACTGATTCACGCAGGGCAAAAACACCCACAATAACTAGCGCAGCAGCGGCCAACCCAGCCAACAACAACGTGGGTCGGGCAGCTTCCGCGAGAAACGAGAGGCGCAGTTCGCCCCAGTAGAGCTCGTCTCCGAAGGCGACCGTTGCCTCGCTGGCGGCGCGACCTGCCACGATCAGTGGATTGGGAGTGCCCTGCATCAGGCGAACGCTGACTCCCTCGTTGGCCACGACGAGCTCTAGCCCCGCCGTGCCCTTGGGAGCGACCGCCAACGGAGCCGGACGCAACCGTGAATCAAGCCACTCGAGACGCAGGCCAGCGCCAATCGCGTGCCGCTCCGAACGGCGACCCGTGCCGTGGATTTCAACCCAGTGTTTTAAGCTCACAGTCCTATTCCTTTCACGAGAAATGGTCCCATCAATAGCAGCAGCACGCAGATCACCAGCAGCATCATTGGCACGATCAGTAGGACGCCCGCGCGAGCTGCTGCCTCTTCTGCGGCGACCGTGCGCTGAAGGTTGAGTAGCCGACCCTGCACCTGAAGCACCCGAGCCAAGGGGCTACCCTTTTGCTCGGCTTGTATCACAGCGTGAACGAAGTCACGAACCGCAGGCGCTCGCACTCTGGCAGCAAAACTAAGCAGCGCGTCTCGCCGTGTTTGGCCGAGTTCCAGGCACTCGAGGATCACCGATAGCTCGCGGGTTAGCGGGTCGCGTTTGGCATGATTACCGCGCACCAGCATCTGCACGGCACCGGGAAAGTCCGCACCAGCGCCCATGCACAGGGCACAGACCTCGATCGCCTGCGGAAGCCCCCGCACGATGGATTTCGTGCGCTTGCGAATCACCTCAGCAACTTGGAGCAGCGGCAGCCAAGCCCCAAGCGCGAGCCCCAGCAGACCACCGAAAAGCAAACGCGACGTAGCGGCACCTAACCCAAAACCGACCGCCCCCAGCGTAACTGTTCCTAGCAGCGAGAGAGCTAACAACTCCTCAGGACTCAGTCCCAGCGGCTGATCCGCGCGACGAAGCCGATCCTCATAGTCCGCTCGAAGGGACGCTGGAACGGCCTCGGCGATCCAACCCGCAATCCAACGCACGAGCGGCTCAAACAGGGCGAAGAGTCCGCCTGCAGCGAGTGCTCGCCGGCGCTCGAGACCGCGGTGACCATAGCGCGGCGCAAGCTGCGCGGGGACCGACGCCCCAACACCCAAAATGAGTGCTATCGCCACAGTAAACAGGGCGAGACAGCCCCAGCGCAGTAGGGTCAGGTTCATGGCACTGCCCCCCGAGCCCCAGTCAAGCGTGAGACCGTGGTTGTTGATAGGTAGATCATACGTCCACCGCGAGGATTTGACGGGAAAGTAGAATTGCAAGGAGCCATGCCGTGGCGGCGCCGCCCAGCACCAAATTCCCCGAGAAGGAGTCTGCCAGCGGCGAGAAAAAGCCCGGCTCGATCATGTGTATGAGCGCGACCATTGGAAAGGGAATCGCTCCGATCACTGCGGCCTGCGCTTTGCCTTCGGCCGTCTTCATCCGAACGACCCCCTCAAGCCGCGCCAGCTCTCGCAAGGAGGCCGCGGACTGTTCAAGCATTTCTGGCAGATTTCCGCCCATTTTGCGCGCGACATTAAGTGACATCACCGCTCCCGCCAGAGTTCGGGAGCCGACGCGCTCCGAGAAGGCGATCAGGGCCTCATCAAGCGGCGTTCCCAGGTTGTACTCCTTGACGACATGATCAAGCTCTTCACTGATGGGATTCGGGAGCACTCCGATCGCGTAGGAAATGGCTTCACCGATTGATGGCGTCGCACGAACCGCGTTGGCCGTTGCCACGAGCCATAGCTCGATCTGCTCTTCTATCGAGGCAATCCGTTTGGCCACATAGTAGCGCAGGAGCGCGCTTGGTAGCCACAGGAGCATCGGCACCAAGGAAAGCCAGAGCAGAGCACCGGTGGCCATCGTCAGCCCCACCGCAAGCAGCATTCCGATCATCTGAGCTTGAAGCACTTGGTGTCCACGCCAGCGCTTTCGAAGGAAGTTGAGCGCCTTGTCGAGCTCTGCTTCTTGGGCGCGCAGGAACTGCTGTCCCGTCGTCTCGGCACTGCCGAACATGGCCAGTCCGAGACCTAGTAGCGCGACTGCCGCGAGCCCGAGCGACGCGCGCCCGAACCAAAATGCGCTCTGACTCATATAAATCCGTCCTCGATTGGATAACCGGCAGCCACGAATCGGTCGAGAAATGTGGGGAGGTAGCCAGTCGCCTCGAAACGCCCGGTGATCTTGCTGCCCTGTTCTGCCGTCAGCACGTGATAGCTGTAGATGTCTCGCAGCTCGACCTCGCCCTCGTCGTCCATCCCGATCACCTCGGAGATGCGGGAGATGCGTCGCGAGCCGTCAGAAAAACGGCTCTGCTGCACAATGAGATGGATGCTGGTGGCGATCTGCATGCGAATGGCGCGTACTGGTAGGTCGAGCCCAGCCATCAAGCAGAGGGTTTCGATTCGCGACACGGCCTCGCGCGGACTATTGGCGTGGGTGGTGGTCAGTGAACCTTCGTGCCCGGTATTCATGGCAGCGAGCATGTCGATCGCCTCGCCGCCGCGACACTCACCCACCACGATGCGATCGGGTCGCATGCGCAGCGCGTTCTTGACGAGATCTCGAATCGAGTACTCGCCCTTGCCCTCGAGATTCGGCGGGCGCGACTCCAGTGAGACAACGTGGGGCTGGCTCAACTGAAGCTCGGCCGCGTCCTCGACGGTGACAATGCGCTCTCCCGCGGGAATCGCGCCGGAGAGCACATTGAGCAGCGTGGTCTTGCCGCTGCCGGTGCCACCTGAGATGATAATGTTGCGCTTGACGGCAACCGCCCGCTCAAGGAACCGGGCAATCGGCGCGGTCATTGAGCCAAAGCGGACTAGATCCGCCATCCGCAGTGGCTCTTTGGCGAACTTGCGGATCGTAATGCAGGGGCCTTTGAGCGCTAGCGGTGGAATGACCGCGTTGACGCGTGAACCGTCCTTGAGCCGCGCGTCGACCAGCGGTGTCGACTCGTCGATGCGACGGCCGAGCGGGGTCACGATCCGCTCGATGACTGAGCGCACTGCATCGTCATCGGTGAACGTGAGTCCGGATAGCTCCATCTTGCCGTTGCGCTCGACGAAGATGGTGTGCGGATCCACCACCATGATCTCGCTGATGTCGGCGTCGGCCAGCAACCGTTCGAGGGGCCCCAGGCCCAGTACCTCGTCGGCAAGCTCGGCCACCAGGGCTTCGCGCTCGGTTGCCAGCGTCGGACCATTCTCGAGCTCACTCACGATGCGACGCAGCGCGGCTAGCACGCGGGGTCGCATCACGTCTGCATCGAGCTTCTGACGGTCGAGCGACGAAAGTTCCAGATTCTCGAGGACTTTGCGTTGAATGCGACGCCGCAGTTCAACGTCGCGCCGCGGTGGCGCCGCGGGGGCGTGCGTGGGTGTCGCAGCAATCGCGCCTAGCGGCGGCGCGGTGTGCGCGAGCGGCAACCTCGAAGCCAGTTCAACGCGCTGCTCGGTGGGAGCCATGTCGAGCTCGGGCGCTACCACGGGCGCCGTTAGCAGGAGTAACACCTCGAGCTCGACACCTCCCAGCTGTAGCCTGGCCTGATTGCCCACAACGCGGACCGCGCGGCGCAGCAGCAGTCCGTCGACCAGGGTGCCATTGGAGGAGGAGTCGGTGAGCTTTAACCCGTCCGGGCTAGGTTCGACGCAGACGTGTCGCCGCGACACGATGCTACCCGGGATCGTGATATCAACGTCAGGATCACGTCCGATCCACAGGGGCTGACGGCCATCGAAGCTCTGCAGCCGGTCGCCGTCTGGACTGCTGAGCTTGACCTCAAAGCGTGGGTAACTCACGGGGTTCTCCACGGACTGCGGTCCGCTCCGGCTCCCGTGGTGGCGGGACGAGCTGTGTCGGGTTTGCTTGCTGGAGCAGTGGATGCCGGTGAAAGCTGCGGCGGTCCTGGCGGAGGAGCTGGGGCTGCGGGAGCCGCGCCCGCAGGCCTACCGCCCTTGGGCGTAGGCGTGGCTGGCAGCAGATCAACGTCATCCATATCACCCGTGAACTCGAGGTATTGCTCGAGAGCCTTTGTGACGCGCTCGCGGCTCTGCATCGAGACGGCATCAACCACACTCGGGACGATCACGACGAGGTTCTCGCTCTCGGACTCCTGCATCTGGTGGGAACCAAAGAGCACCCCCAAAATCGGGATTTGGCTCAGAAACGGTAGACCAGTCTTGCTACGCCTCTCACTGCGAGCCGTTAACCCTCCGAGCACCAGAGACTGTCCGAGCTCCAGGTTGACGACCGTGTCAAGGCCAGCCGTGGTGCGTCCGGGTATGCCGGTGCCGTTATCCCCATCGAGCTCTGAGAGATCTGCATGCAGGCGCAGCTCGATGCGTCCGGATTTTCCGTCGTAGCGAGGCTCAACTTCGATCGTAGAGCCGAAGGGGATCTTCTGGATGCCCGTGTTGAGCGCACTCTGGATCGCTACATTGACCTCACCCCCGCCGGAAAATGAGGCCTTTTCCCCATTGGCGGTGACGACGGCGGCCTGACGGAGGATCTTGGCCCAACCTGCTGACTGAGCCATGTCGAGCCGCGGCAAGGCTTGGTTGGTCACCACAGCGGTGGCGCTGTCGAGCTGCATGGCTTGAAGATCGACGGTGGCCTGGGCGATCGGTGCCACCGAGCCCGGCCACCCAATGCCGATGCGGTAGCCATTGTTGCGGTTCATCTGGACGAAATAGAAGTCGAGCCGCACGTTGTCGCGCGCCTCGACGCCCGTTGGTGCTCCAGTGGCCGTACTACCGTTGGTGTCACCCACGGCGATTCGATAATGCTTCTCGGTACCGTCGGACATCAAAAAGAGCAAGGTGGTGTTGCCCGGGGCGAGCGCCACCACGATGAACTGGGACGCGTCCTTGGTCAGCCGGACATCGACGATGCCCTTGGTTCCCTCCGAGTAACTCTGCACTCCGTCACTCGGAATGACTCGCTGCTCGCCAATTTTGAGGGTCAGCTCTTCAACGCGCGTGGCCTGGTTGGCGGCGGGCGCCTTGTCTCCGCGAGCAGCGGCATTTTGCGCCTGAAGATGGCCGGAAATTGCCAGGCAGGTGATGAGCGCGGCAAACCCGGTGCAGTAACGACGATTAGCGAACATGTTCAATCTTCTCCTTGCTTGGCTCGGTCGGGGCTCCGGCGGGGCCGGGTTTCACGTCGGCGAAGAGGCGCTGTGCGGCCGCCTCTGCTCCTTCAGTCACGGCGATGTCCTCGGGGTTCCGAAGGACGAGACTCAGATGGCCCCTGCGTTGGGCCTGCACGAGCAGTTGGGCCTGTTCCATCGAGGCACTCACCGACACCGAGGCTCCTCGGCGCGCTGTCGATTCTCCTTCGGCATGGCGCTGCATGCTGCCCGCCACCGACAGGATCAGCACGTTCTGAAGCAGTGGCACGGTGGTGCCAGTGGTGCCGTCTTTGCCGCTTGGCGAGACCAGAATGTCCACGCGATCACCGGGGCGAAGCAGTCCGTCGAAGTCGAGATTGTGCTCGTCGAGCGCGATGGCTCGCTGCCCCTGAGTGACTAGCCCCGATAGCACCCGGTGCGGGTCGCCAAACTGGGCCAGATCTGACCAGAGCAGGGCCTCGTTGGCCTTCATTCCGGTGGCCAGGCGAGCGCCCAGAACTGCCTTGGCGTCTGTTGCTCGGACCTGACGCGGCTCGACATAGCCTCGCGGTACATCTCGTAAGATCAGGCTGCTTTCCCCCAGGACCGCGCCTGCGGGGGCGTCGGCTGCAAGTGCCAGGATTGATACCTTGGCTCCGCCCGAGGCTTCCGACTCGAGCCGTGTCAGGTACAGGTGCCCCAGCACTAGGCTGGTGCCTCCGGCAAGTAACCCCACAATGATGGCCAGCTTTCTCATCTCTCGGCTTTCCGGGCTGTTCGGCTCTCTGTGAGCTCCTGAACTGCTCGGACGCCTGCGAAAAACTGGTGCGTGGTTTCTCTACTCGCGCACCGTGACCTGACGGCCGCCGAGCTCAATCACCGTCAATTGGCTCTCCCCCTGGCTCGTGGTCACGCCGCTCACAAGCCAAAGAGCATTCTTTTTTGAGACGGTGAGCTGAGTCGGCTGACAGGCGCGCAGCTCGAAGCCTTCACCGAGCAAGCGCTCACGTAGCTGCGAGATGAGCGCCCGCGGTGAGCTCTGGGGCGACGCGTAGCTAGTCACCGAATAGGGGGCACCATGCTCGCGCGCCGAGAGGCGCCGCTCAAGTCCGGCGAGGCGAGGAAAGCCCGCCGGATCGAGCCCAGGAACGTCCTTGCCACGACGAAAGGCCTCGCGCACATTCAGAGCCCCTCGCGGTCGAAACGCGAGCACGTCAGTCCCCGTTGCGCTGGAGCGCACGACAAATACACGTGGGCGCCCAAGTGCAGTGACATCGAGCTGACCCGCAGCGCGATGCGCGGCGCTTAACCAACCCGACAGGTGACGTCGCCCTGCTGGGTCGAGGCACGCTATCACCCCCTGAGTCGGCGCAGACCAACGCAGCACACCAAGCTGAGCTGCGGCTGCAGCAAAGCTTGCCGCATTGAAGACACCAGCTGAAGCTTTTGGCCTGAAAATCGTGGAAACATCGGGAGCGAGTGCCGTTTTGTCGTCGGCAAGGCATACCGATTCAAGCTGCTCGAGCACCGCCTGCACACCCAGCGCGCTGTGCCCCGTCGCCATCTCGAACTCCAGCCCATTGAGGCTCAAGGTGCGCGAGCCGCTCTGGGGAGCACGCGCTCCGAGCACGGCCAGATCATTGCCGAGAGTGGCGAGCTGCTCACCCAGCTCCGCCTTGGCCTGACCGAAAACAGCCAGGGAGCCAACGCAGCTGACCGTGAGGACGGTCCACCAGCGCGGACGGCGTAGCTTACGGGACTGCGTATCACGGACTAAAGATTTCCCAAACATCGCCGGCGAGCTCCAGGGGATCAGTTGGTTTGAGGTTGCACGCGAGGTGATAGGAGGCAGAAAGTGTGACGTTCTTTCCACCGAACATCATTGGGGTTTCCCGCTCTGTGCTGCTCGAGGCGTTCACGCGACGACCGAAGGCATCTTCCACCGCGGGCAGCAGGGCAGAGATCACCACTTTACCAATGGCCTCTTTGACCGTGGCGCCACCGACAAGTCCGTCAATCCCACTTTTTAGCCCGTTCCGGATACTGCCTTGCTGATGGCTCATGGTCTCGCTCTTGCCGACCGACACCACGTCACCGCAGCCCTCAGGGACCTCGGTGCAGTTGTTCATGGCGTAGGCCCAGGCGCAGCGACGAACCAGCGCGGTCTGCGCCCGCTTGGCAGAACTCAGTCCTTCAACATGGAAAAGTCCAGCAAATAGCAGCACAAATATCGGCAGTGCGATCACGGCCTCCACCATGGCAGTGCCCCGCTGGCGCGCACGCTGGCGTGCGCCGACCTTGGGGCTGCCCTCGCGAATTCGACGGAGCTGTGTTTTAGTGCAGAGAGACATCACCGAGTCCTAGAATGGCTAGTGCCGCCGCAACCCCCTGCCCACCGAGCGAGTTCGCGTCGTGCTTGAAGCGTTTGAGCTGCTGAGCCTTCGGCGGAGTGAAACGACGGAGCCTTGCGCGCCACTTCATGTTCCACAGCTGCTCTCCCTCGGCCTCAGTGCCGTCATAGAAGTACTCTGCTTGGGCCATGGCGGAGTTTACCAGAGGTGCCAGCTGCGGCAGCGGTCGCTCGGGCTCCTTGTTGCCGAAGAGCGCCAGGCGAATCAAGCGAGCGCTCTCCCCGGCGGGTTCACTGCCCACCGCGAGCGAGCGGATTTGGAAGTTGCCGTCACCGAGCTTAGTGCCAGAAAGCAGGCGTTTTGAGCTGCGAGCATCCGAGCCCTGACCCGCCGTGGATCCTGCGTTGAAGTTGACCGGAGCATCCTCCTCGCGCATGCAACCGATCAGATGGGTCACCTGGGTGAACGTGACCACCACCTCCGTAACCGCATCGTCCAATTTGAGGAGCCCGTGGTTTTCGGGTGAGCGCTCAGTCGTGCAAAGCGGGAGGACTTCGCTCGAGCCTGGCCTCGGATGCACCTGCTCTTGCCAGCCGACAGCAACGGTGCGGCGAATGTCTGTCTGTTGGCCGTTGAAGCAAGGTGCGGCGCCTGAGGATTCCATGCGTGGCGCGTAGAACTCGGGGACTCCGCGGATCCATCCGAGCTTGGTCTTTCGATAGACGACCTTGCCGTTTTGCACTTGGTAGTCGTAACGATTGGCCGAGAAATCGCCTCGCGGTTTGCACTGGACGCGCGCCGCCGTCACGCGCTGATCATAGGGTTCATTGAGTCCGCACTGGTTGTGGGCCTTGCACTCGCCCGTCGCTTTGTCCTTATCAACTGCGCTCTGCTTCTCAAATGCTTGGCTATTCGTGCAAGCGGGGCTCGTTGCGGCCTGCATCTGCTTTTTGCTGGAATAGGGCGGGGGGGCCTCATTCTCGCAGGCGAGGGTTTGCGGCATCCTCGGGTATTCGCGCTTGACGCGGTTCGGGTAGGGCTTCGGGGTGCTGCTTCCGCTCTCACTCTCACCGCAGAACCACTCGGAAAGCGATGAGGTCAGCTCCCCCATTGGTCCGCCCAGCTCGCCCATGATCAGTCCGATGCCGGGAACTTTTTCTAGCGCCTTGCCTGCCATCGTCACGGGAAATTCCCCCGCCTTGCCGCAGAGCACGGAAAACTCGTCATCCTCGATCGGCAAGTCCGCGCGCCCCGCGGACGCCATCACCGCCGTGACGTTACCACCTGCAAAGTCACTGCCAGCGACCGCGGCGGCGGCGTCGGGAAGCATCGTCTTGACCGTATCCGCGGTCGTGTGGAGTACCTCGAGCGCCGAATCGATGCTCGGCTTGGTCTCTTCGTACGCGAGCGACATGCTCGACTGAAGTGACTTGAGCGGGGGGATCGCCGCCAGGCTTGAGCCTGCAGTAAAAAATGCGGCTGCGGCGGCGAGCGCGATCCCAATGATCGCCAGACCCTCCAGCAGCTTCATGGTGACCAGAATGGCCATCAGAGCCGCCATGATGAGATTGATGAGCACCTCAAGATTCATCCCGCGCGCCAGCAGCACGCCGGATGACAGCGCTGAGGCATCAGCGGCACCGAGCAGATTCTCACTCGCCTCGACCCGGACGGCGGTGCCGATCACGAGGTAGAGCAGCGCGACCCCGAGGATCGCAAAGAACACAGCGATGAGCATAATGGCGCCGCGTTGGTCGTGGCGTAAAGGCCTCTCAGATGCAGGCAGCTGCGCGTCACTGGCGCCACCGCTTCGGTTGCCGGTCATGGCTGCTCCCGTGGCTCGTAGTCTGCGCCCTGATTGGTGAGCGTAGACCAAGATTCCAAACGATAGAACCGAGCATCTTGTCCGAGCAGCTGCGTGAGGGCAGCGCTTTCGGGCGTATCCAGGGTCTTTTCGGGTGACAAGGCAGCGAGTAGCCCGCCCTTGCTGAGCGAGCGGCACATGAGATTGCGCACGAGCGGCACCCGGCACTGCATCAGGTACACCACGCGCACCGACACGCTGGCCTTGCGGTCAAAGGACTCTGTCACGGGCGTCTCGTCTCGCTCCTTGGCATGCAGCGTTATGCTGGTCGCGACGTGTGTCAGCCTCAGCGCGAGCTTCGGGGAATCGTCGACCGCTAGGCGGAAAGCGCTGAGCAGAGAATCACCCCGTGAGCTCTTGGCAAGTGACAACAGACCGAGCTCCACCGCTGCAGAAATAGCGTCGAAGCGACTACTGACGGAACCTCCGCCCACGGGTGGAGCGAGCCCGAGCGCCGACAAAGACTGAGCAGCGCGGACACCGGAGGCGGAGGTGCGTGTGCCCAGGGTACCGCGAGCGCTGTTGCCGTACAGGCTGGGCTCGTCCTCGAGAATGACGATGGCGCTGCGAGCCCCGAGGTAGGCGGCGTGGTCTACGACCAGGCGACCCGTCGCGATCAGGGAATACTGCCCAATCGCCAAAAAGAGCAGGAACAGCGGCATGAACGAGAGCAAAAATTCGAGATAGACGACTCCTCGCTCGTCTTTGACTAGGGCCGTAGAAATGCGTGAAGTCATGTTTAGAGTCCCAACGACAGCAGCCCGGGAAAGGAGCAACAGAGCAGGGTTGCAAGCCCAATCGCCGGACCCAGCCGCAGCTCCGTGAAGGAATGAGCCGAGCCTGCGGGCGGCTTTTTGCCGCAAAACAGGCGCCAGCTTGCGCGCAGCACGGAGCCCAGGCGCCGTTGATACAGCAACCATCCGAGCGCAAAGACGCAGAGCAGGAGGTACGAGTAGAGCTGTACCTCCAGTCCGCGAGTTGGCCCGAGCAGCGCCCCCAGAGCGGCAAAGAGCTTCACGTCCCCTCCACCGATCGCGCGACCCGCAGTTCGATAGTGCATGACGGCGGGGACGAGCCCAGCAATCACCCAACCGAGCCCGGCGGCGACGAGCCCCGCGCGGCCCTGGAGCGCCCCGAGCCCGAAAGCAACGGCTGTGCCCCCGAAGGTTAGCCAATTCGGGATCTTGCCGCCCCGAAGATCGGTGAAGGTGGCTGCGGCGGCGAGCGCGACTGCGACAAAGGTAGGAAGAAGCGGGTGGTTCATGGGGTAGCTCCGCGGAGGGGGGGGACTGCGCTAGTGGTCCTTGCCAATCTTGACCCCCTCCATTTCTGTGTTGGCTGCAGCAATTTTGGTTCTTATCGACGTACCGAAAGTAACCCACAACGTGATCGCCGAGGCAGCAATCAGGACTAAGAGGATCACGTACTCGACGGTGGACAGCCCGCGCTGATCGCGCAAAAGAGACTTGGGAGATTTGGCTCGGCGGAATAGTTTGCGGAAATAGTTCACGTTCGATCTTCCTTTCATCAGGACGCCCGTTGACTAACAGGCTCATTGTCTAAAGAGCGCTCACGGCAGAGGCAGGCTGAGCCAGAGCTCAGTGAACTGATGCCCGCGCACCAGCCATTGCCCCACGCCTTGGACGGCAGCACAGCAGCCCACAGCGACCAGCACGAGCAGCACGGTGTATTCGACCGTGACCGAGCCGCGCTGCCCGAGGTCTCGACCCAGGTGGGTTTGTTGCGCGAGGGGCCTGTCACTCTTCACAAGGGACTGCTCGGACAGGGCTCGAAAATCGGTGTGCGGTTTTTTTTGCGGGCCAGCAGATCGCAGATTTCCTGCCAGTTCTTGCTAGGGCTGGGTTCCGCCCGGGGGCCGCAATGGCTCGCTCCCTGAAAGGACGCGGCTCACTGGCGGACTCATTCAGGAGGCTCCGCTGCTCCCAAGTTGAGGCCCGAGCAAGAAAACCGCGCACCAAAGATTTCGGGTTGTCCGAGCAGTTCTCAGACCAAGGGAACCCCCGATGAAAACTGCTCGCACTCTGTCCATAGTTCCGGCTCTTCTG
>JBBRAB010000062.1:0-12496 GCA_038207155.1 Polyangiales bacterium | reverse complement strand
CGCGGCGGTCGACGGCGACAGCACCTCGCAGAGCCAGTCGGGAGCGAGCTCAAACGCGCTGGTGGTCGGCAATTGCGGCATCCGCTCGCGCCGCCAACCGGCGACGTCCGGCACCAAGACATCTCCATTGAGATGAAGCTCTGGCTCGTCAAGCAGGACCCAACCGCCGGGTCCGCCGCGTCCTCGGTGAAACGGTCCATGCAGCTCTCCGCCCAAGCTTGACGCAACGAGCGCATGACGCGGCGCGGGACGCGGACTCGTCAGCAACTGCCCCGCCACGAGCTCAGCCACGAGATGCGCCGGAACCTCCAGGAGCTCGGCGTAGCTGGCGTGACGAAGGGCTGGCTCGGCCATGACGCCGCATTGTAGCATCGAAGCGGCAAGGGGCGGTTGGCGCGCTCCGCTACGCCGACCAGAGGTCCGCTAGAGCAAGCCCGTAAGCCTCGAAGGGCTCCGCGCGCACGACCGCGGTGCCGCGCCACCAAGCGACGGAACTACTTTCTCGGCAGAATCACGGTGCCAAAAGGCGCCGTCTTCGTCGCCTGGGCGGAACTCTGGTTCACCTGTGGCGTGGGCTGTTGCCGCGGCTCCGCTGTTGGCGGCTGAGCGAGCGCGGGGACCACCTGCGAGCCAAGCACGAGCGTCGCTGCCCCCGGAAACGGCGCCTGCCTTGGAAGCGTGGGAACCGGCACCTGAGGCCCCATCTTCGGTTTGCGGGGTGGGAAGCTCGAGGCGCCCGGGGTTCGAACACGACCGTCGCGGTGACGTGGCCGAGGCGTCGCGCTGCGCTTGACGGCTGACTCCGGCACGGACTTGGCCACGTCGTGCGGTAGCATCGCTAAGCGACGCACCGTCACCACCGAGTGACCGAGAATCACGCGGGAGTCTTCGACGAGCGGGCGTCGCGCGGTCAGCAGTGACGCGTTGCAGGTCACACCGCCGTCCGTGCGCAGCGGACAGAGCCAAACGCCTTCGGCGTCGCACGCGACGCTGAACTCGAAGGGCGCAATCGTGGGATCGTAGAGCCGGAAGTCCGCGCGAGCGCCAGCGCCAACCGTCACGGTGCTGCGCCCCTGCCCGGTGAGCGCGAACACGCGCTTGCCAGTGACTGACTCGAGCTCTACCCACCAAGTCGTATCGAGAGGCATCTCTGTAACCTGCTCAGCTCTCCGCTGACTCATCGGGATAACATTCCCAGTCGCAAACTTGGGTTCACGGTGGAAACAATAGCTCATCCCCCCGTCTGGACCTAGTGGCCAACGCGCTTCATCCGCGCGCCATGACGCCGAGCGCGACGCACGGGGTTCACGCCGTCAAGACCAATACCGGCAGGCGCAGGAATAGTGGGAGAAATCCAGGTATGAAATCGATTCCGCGACGTACTCGCGACGCACTCGCGAAGTGCTCGCCACGAGCTAGCGACGCACTTCGGCGCGGGCTGGTCCGCGGGCGGCGGACCGGAAGACTGAGAGCTAACACGACCTGCCGCGACCTCCCGCGCGACCTCCCAGGGATTCCCCCTATCCACAAGCAACGGGCTCGGAGCGCGTCGCGGTAGCGAGCGCGGCATCTCCAACCCGCCGACGCGACGCTGCCCGACGGACTCCCGCTGAGCGCCGCCGGACTCTGCGCGCCAACTGCGAACTGCCTTGCATTCCGCCAGCAGCTCGTCACTCTGCAACCGGTGAAGTTCGCTCTATCAGCCACCTTGGTGTTGCTGTCGCTGTGCCCTTCCCTGGCCTCCGCTCAATTCAACATGCGGGGCCAATACGCGCTCGGCGGACTCACGACCGGCTACGGCTTTGCTCGCCGGGGCGCGCCCAACGGCGGGGTTCTGCTCGGCAGTGAGGTGAGCTTCGTCAACCTGACCCGGGACCTCTATTGGTTTGGCGCCTACGCCGACGGCCTCTACGACTTTGGAGCGGGCGAGGGGCGCTTCTCGGTCGGCCCCGAGGTGGGCGTCGCGTTCTTCGGTCTGGACGGGGGTTATCTCGCCGTCGTCGGCCCCGGCGGAACGCAGCACGGCTTTACGGTGCGACCGCTGCTGACCTGCGGACTCGCGAGCGCCTACGTCCGCTATGGTCAAGTAGTGACCGGCACTGATGATCGGTTTGGAGAGGTTGGGCTGCTCGTCAAGTTGCCGTTCTTCGAGCAGCATCCCCGGGACTGAGCCGCAAGGCTCAGCGGCACGGACAGGGTCCGTCGGATGTTGGCGCCGATTTGCCGGAATTCAGCGCCCGCTGTTGGCCGCTCCCCCCGTTGGCTCTATGCTGCGGCCATGTCGCGTTTGACTGCTTCTGGCCTGCTCCTCGCGCTGTCACTGCTGGCAAGCGCGTCCGCATCTGCCGCAAACGCGCAAGACGCGGCGAGCGCCGAGCAACTGTTCACCGACGCACGTCAGCTGATGCAGTCGGGTCAGTACGAGGGCTCGAGAAGCTTCAAGCGAGTCAGCAGCTCGACCCCGGACTTGGCACGCTGCTCAATCTCGCCGACTGCCTCGAGCAGCTGGGTCGCAGCGCGAGCGCGTGGAACAAGTTCGCTGAAGCCGAACAGCTGGCGCGACGCGAGGGCGATGCGGTTCGCGAGCAAGCCGCGGCGGCGCGCGTCCGTAAGCTGGAACCGCAGCTCATGCGGCTCCGCGTGCGCGTGTACAGTGCTTCTTCGGAGCCGCCGCCAAGCGTCGAGCTCGACGGACTCCTGCTGAGCGCGGCCAGCTTTGGCAGCGCCACTCCGGTCGATCCGGGGGTGCATCGCGTCACCGCCCACGCCGAAGGGAAAACGCCTTGGGAGTCCACGCTGACTCTCTCCAAAGCGGGTGAAACAAGCGAGCTCTTCGTACCTGCGCTCGCGACGCTTTCATCCACTGACGCAAGAGCGACGCAACGCGGTCAAGGCGTCGCCACTGGTACTTCGTCGCAGCGGCCGTCCACCACGCCGCACAAAACCAACACGTCTACTGGCGCAACTAGCTCGTCACCCGCATCGCAAGTGAGCGCCTCGAGTGCGCATCAGTCCGCTGCATCTAGCGAGCGCGACGCGTCGCAGTCGAGTGCACCCGGCGTGACCAGTCTCCTACTCGGCGGCACGGGGCTCGTCGCACTCGCGGTCGGCGCTGGCTTCGGAATCTCGGCGTCTGGCGCGTGGAGCGACGCCAAGACGCAGGGCTGTGCTCACGGCAGCTGTCCGACGCCCGAAGCGCAGAGTCGAGCCGATAGCGCAGGCTCGCGCGCGGACTTGGCCACGGGCGGATTGGCCGTCGGAGGCGCGCTGCTCGTCAGTGCGACCGCAGTCTACTTCCTATTGGAACGCCCCCACGGGGCCAGCTCCCCCGCAAGCGCTGGCCAGACGGGTCCTGCCGCCCGGGGCCACTCGGGCTCGGTCCCGGTCGGACGTGGACTCAGCTGGGACGCGGTCGTGGGCAAGGAACGCGTCGCAGTGAGCGCTGGATTCCGGTTCTGACAGGTCATAAAATTAGGCATTTTTCCGCCTAATTGGGTTTCCTGCGTCGTGACTACAGCGCCCCGGCGCCGGCGAAGGTACACTTGCGGCTTCGCATGCCACCGTCTATTTCGCCCCAGAGTGTGGACCCGGCACCCTCATTGCCGGTAAGTACCGCGTCGAGCGCAAGCTCGGTGTGGGCGGTATGGGCGTCGTGCTCGAGGCGACGCACCTGCTGCTGTCCGAGCGGGTCGCGGTCAAATTGCTGCTCCCGCACGCAGTCGAGGATCCCGAGCATCGCGCGCGCTTTTTCCGCGAGGCGCAAGCAGCAGCGCGTATCAATAGTCCTTACGTCGCCAAGGTGCGCGACGTCGGCGAGCTGGAGTCGAGCGAGCCGTACATCGTGATGGAGTTCCTCGAGGGCACCACGCTCGACGACCTGCTGGAGAGTGAGGGCGCGCTGAGCATTGAGCGCACCGCGCAGCTCGCGTTGCAGGCCTGTGAGGGCCTGGCGACAGCGCACGTGGCAGGCGTGATCCACCGCGATATCAAGGCCTCCAACCTCTTTCTCGCCAAGGCGCCTGACGGCTCACCCCTGCTCAAACTCTTGGATTTCGGGATCTCGAAGCTCAATCGCGGCAACTCCCTGAATGAGTCTTCCCTGACGGGAACTCAGATGTCGATGGGCTCGCCGCTCAGCATGTCGCCCGAGCAGATGCGCTCGGCGCGCGACGTCGATCATCGCGCCGACATTTGGTCACTCGGGACGGTGCTCTATCGCTGCCTCTCGGGGCACGAGCCCTTCCAGGCCGAGAGCCTGCCGCAGCTCTGCACGCTCGTGCTCGAAGCGGAGGTCGTGCCCCTAGGCGAGCGCGCGCCAGCGCTGCCTGCCGAGCTCATCAGCATCGTGAATCGCTGCCTGCGCAAGTCCGCCGACGAGCGCTACGGGGACGTCGCCGAGCTGGCGCGTGCGCTGGCGCCGTTTGCGGGCGACGACGGCGAAGGTGAGGCCGCTGCCCAGCGCTGCCGTCGCATCCTTGAGCCCGGTTTTTCGGGTGATTTCGTCAAGTCAGCGCGCCGCCCTTCGCCGAGTAGCGCCGCACTGTCGAGCACAGCGACGACTTTTGGACGCACCCAGCGCTGGTCGCTCACGCCCGCGTCACGTCGGCGCGCCAGCGCGGGGCTGCTCGTGGTTGCGCTGGTCGGCGTCGCCAGTATCTTCATCTTCTCCGGTCGAAGGCCGCCCGCTCCCTTGGCGCCGACTGCAGCCAGCGAAACGGTGCCCCAACCGGGCGTGCTGGCGGCTGCGCTCCCACCCGTAGTCTCCAGCGCGCCAGTTTCGCCGAGCGTCGTCGCGAGCGCCGCAGCTGAGCTCAGCGCCAGTCCCGCGACCACGGCGTCGGCGACGCCCACCCGCGCGGCGCCAGGCGGCGCGCAGCGAGCACCGCGCTCGCAGACCGCACGCACCGCTGCCGCTTCCCAGCCGACGCCCGTGACGCCAGGGCCCGCCGTCGACCCGTTTTCGGCGAGAAAATAGCGGCGCGCGGCGCCCGTCAGCAGGCTCGGCGCGTCAGATAATGCGCCGCGAATTAGCCGAACTCGACGTCGATCGGGATGCTGAGTCCGTCCTGGCTCACCGAGGGCTCAAACACGACGCTCACGTCGCACATGGTGACGGGCTGAGAGGCGTCGGGTAGCTCGGCGAGCAGCAGCTGGGCCGGACGACTCCACCCCGTCAGCCCATGCAGCTTGACGCGCTGGGTGTCGGGAATGGGTTGCCCTGTCAGCTCCTCAAACGCGATCCGGATCTGACTCTGCATGGCCGCCGTGTCTTGCCAGCGCTCGGCGGACTGGAAATACAAGGCGCGATCGATCAGCGCGACCACTCGCACGGGAAGGCCGTCGACGGCCTCGGCGATCGAGCGTGCGGGCTTGCTCGCCACCGCGCGCAGACGGTCCATGGTGTTTTTTGCGTTGTGCACAAACTGCCCGGAAAGGCAGGAAAACAGCGTCGCGCCGACGGCGTAAATGTCCGTGCGAGCGTCGATGCCCTCCGAGCGCGCGCGCGCCTGCTCGGGCGCCATGTACGAGACCGTGCCGAGCACCAAGCCCTGGCGCGTGAGCGCCTGAGTTTGACCGTCAAGCACGCGAGCCAGACCGAAATCGAGCACCTTGACGCGCCCATCAGCGAGCAGAAAGATGTTGCCCGGCTTGATGTCACGATGAATCACGCCGGCTTTGTGAGCGGCACCGAGCGCGTCCAGCAGCTGATCTGCCATGAAGAGCGCCTCGGCCAAGGGCATGCGGGACACGGCCTCGATCCGCTCGAGCAGCGAGACGCCCTTGAGCAGCTCCATCACGAGAAAGGCGCGGCCGTCTTCGGTCTCGTCGTCATCGAGGATCCCCACCACCCCAGGGTGGTCGATACGATTGGCGAGATAGCCCTCCCGCAGGAAGCGCTCACGCACCTCCGGGAACTCGGCGAACTCCGGCAGCAGTAGCTTGACCGCCACCTGGCGCCCGTTGCGATGACGGGCAGCATAGACGTTCGCCATGCCCCCCATGCCAATGAGTCGCTCAAGCTCCCACTTGCGGCGCAGGGTCTGACCGACCCAATCGAGTGCGCGCTGTCTCGCCAAGTCCTCAGACATTGTCGGATAATCCTTGCGAACTTTGGCCTATGTCAAGTCCTAGTCGACCCGACGACCGAACAGCCTTGGGTCCACGCCGAAAGCACCATCAGGGTTTTGCTGGGAGCGCGGCCTGTGCCCGCCATGCTGGGCTACAGTGGCGCCAATGCTCGCTCCCCTCCCCTCGCGGGCAGTCCGCCGACACGCTGCTGGGCTCGCGTTGCTTGTGGCGATGCCCGGCTGTCGCAACGTACTCGGCATTGAGTCGACGCAGCTCAGCGAGGAGACGGGGCTGCCCTGCGCTCCGGCGGGCTCAGCCGAGCCGAGTGGACACGGGATCAACTGGTGGTCGGGCTGCGGGGACCGCAGCACCTGCTTTAGCGCGCGCGCACCGCAGGCCAGCGAGCGCCCCGACGCGTCCACCGAAGCCGCCGATCTGCCTGTCATCACCTTGGCCTTTGACGATTTGATGTTGGGGTCCCGTGGTGACGACGGCAAACTGGATGCTAACGCCTGGAAGCACCTGGGGTTCGATCTCGACGGTCTCTGCACGGCTTCGCCCACCTGCTCGGCTGCGGCCACTGACAACATCCGCACCTGCAAGCCACTGCTCGCAGACATGGCTGCCGACGGGGAATACTGTCGCGACAACCAAGTGGGTCTGCTTGATTACAACCTAGACACCCTGCCGCAGACCTCCGGAAAATACGTGGCTACAGCGACGCAGCTCAGCTGCTCGCTGTGCCAAGGCGGCTACAACCTGCTCGTTCGCCTCTCGGGTTACAACGGCCAGCTCGACGACCCCTCGGTGCGCGTCGATCTGTATCCATCACCAGGCCTCAAGACTCTGAAGAACGTCGATTGTTCCAAGGAAATTTGGGACAAAAAGGCCTGTTGGACGACTCGCGACGCCTTCACACTCGACGAGAGCGCCATTGAGGGAACGGCGATGATAGGTGAGCTCGGGAGCGCCACCTTCTATGATCCCAGCGCGTTTGTAAAAAGCGGTTGGCTCGTGGCGCAGCTTCCACCAAACACGCCCTACGGTCTGGTGAGCATGCATCCGGGCGTCCCTCCGATGGTGCGCATCGCGATCAACAATGGGGTGCTCGCGATGCGACTCGTGAAGGGCACTGGCGGTTGGTCGGTCCCGGAAGGCGTGTTGGCGGGCAGCACGCGCCTGTCAGCCCTGATCGACGAGTTCTCACGACTGGGCCTGTGCGACCAGACCGCTCCCGCCGCCGCAGCCCTCGTCAAGACGTTCATGGAGTCCGCCGCGGACATGCTCTCGACGGGCGCGCGCTCACCGAACACCCCCTGTGATTCCCTGTCACTCGGACTCGGACTGCGCGCACGCGAGGCCACCATCGGCAGCCCGATACCGATCGCAGCCCCAACCTCGAGCGCCTGCGCGCGTTAGGGGCGAGGGAGCCAGCTCGGTCACCACCGACGGGGCTCGCGCGGCAGCACAGAGGCGTCAACCAAAGACGCGGTGCGGACGCTGGGGCTCAGAACCGAACGCTCAACGTGACGCCGCGACTGGTCGGTGTGTAGAACGGCACCAGCAGCGCGGCGCGGGGCGCTTCGGCCTTTTTGCTGGGCCAAACGAAGTACGTGACGACGAAGCTGGTCGCAAATAGGCCGGCGCCAACGTAGCCGTACAGCGCGAGCTGACGGGCCTTGTCTGCGTCGTCAACTTGCTGCGCGAGCTCCCCGCAACCCGCGGGACGCTTTGACGGCACCGCGCCGCAGCTCGACAGCGTGGAAGCCCCGCTCGCAAAGGCCGCGTCGATCTGCGCGCGGAGACTGTTCGCCTTGTCGTCAGCCGCGCTAGCGCGCGTCGAGGAGTAAAACCCGTACCCAAGTGACGCTGCCGCGAGAGCCCCCTCGCCCACGAGCACCCAGGTGCGTGGGGAGACGTCACCGGTACTAGCCGCGTCGGCGGCTGGCGTGGTCGCTGGGGTGGTCGCTGACGCTTTGCCGAGGGCCACAACGAGCGTTTGCGACTCACCCGGAGTGAGCTCCACGGTCTTGAGCGCGCCCGAGCGAGTGCCGTCACGCGCTTGCACCTGGTGCGAGCCTGGCTTCACCCAAATGCCGCGACCCGCGACGGCGGCACTGATGACCTGACCATCGAGGACGAATTCAGCCGTTTCGCTGTCTGCCGACAGAGTGAGCCGCGCCACATGCGTCAAGCACTCAGCACGACGTTTCTCTGCCTCTGCTCGACCATCGGCGCGGTCCGGGGGTGCGTTATCCAGGTAGAATTGAAAGTGCTCGGCCGCCTCACCGTAGAGCCCAAGCTTGGCCTCGGCGTCGGCAAGATTGGCGGCGATGGCGGCGTGGGGCAGCAGCGAAAACGCCTCGGCGAAGGCCACGCGAGCGGCCTCAAGCTCCCCGCGATCGAAAGCCGCCATGCCGTCCTTCATCAGTACCTTGACGCGTTGCTCGGGGGTCTCACCCTTTGACGAGCTCGGCGCAGACGCAGACGCAGACGCAGACGCAGACTGCGCCGGAGCCGCTTTCGGAGCCGGGCTACCCGCCGCCAACGCGGTGGGCGCAAGCAACGTCAATGACGAAGCCGCCGCCAGAGCCACCAAGACGGAGCTCGTTGAGCAAGAGCTGGTTCCCCGAGCCCAGCGCGCCAAGCGAACCGGACGCGCGTGACCTGCCGGGCACGAGGAAAGCCGACTGAACCCCAAATAAAGCTTGCTCAACGACAACATCATCACTGGTCCCTTTTGCCTCAGTCGCAGAGATTCTTACCAAGAAGGCGATAGTACCCGATACCGCCGCTGCTCCAAGCCACGACCGTATTACCGGGAGCGGTCACTCCGTCGGTGGTGACCTCCGAATTGACGGCTAGCACTTCACCGGCGTCGCAGAAGTGACCGTCCCCGAGATTGCGCACAGGACCAGCGGCGCTGCCGTCATCCGCGAGCAGCAGCAGCTGCGGCTGGCAGACCGACTTGGCATACGCCTCCTCGGACTGCCCGATCAGTGCAAGCCCCTGAGACGTGCGTACCAAAGCGGTGGGCAAGAAATCGGGGTTCTTGATGCGGACGGGGCTGCCGATCCACTTCGTGTCCGGTCCCATGCGGCGCAGCACAAGCTCTGCGCCGGCAGCTCCCGCGTTGTCGACACCCTCGCGCCAGACGAAAGTGATGACATCTTTTTCGCCGAGCATGACTGGGAAGAAACCGGTTAGGTAGGTGTAGTCGTTAATATCCGCGACTGGGGCCTTCGAGAATTCATCTTTTGGTGCAAGGTTCGCGACCAAATTGCCCGCGTAGACCACAAGTAGCGTATCACCCGGGTAGTCGATCCGCGTTGCCACCAGCGCGTAGAGGCCGGCTCCGGTGACAATTTTCGGAGAGTATCTGGTGTAGCCCGGTGTTGAAGTGATGAGGGAGCGGGCACCAGCCGGCGACCCCAGCGCTTCGACCAGGATACCCTTGCGATCAGGTGTGCTGGGCCCGAAGCCAGTGCCCTCCCAAAGACTAGCGCCCCACTCCCCGCGCGTCGGGTTCCATGCCGCAGACCAGTCACTCAGCCAACCACCGGTCGACTCGAGTACCGTAAACGTAGCTCCAACAACTGCGCTGGCCCCAACACTCACCTCGGAAACAAAACTGCCGTTGTTGATCCCCGATTCCTTCCACAGAACCTTATGGCCCACAGTCTTGTTTCCGTACGCAAGCGCCACCCGTGAAGAAGCATCACTGGTGCTGCCAACGGCGATTTTCTTGTCCGGATCCTCAAACAGCGCGCTGCGATGCTCGAATTCAAGGGCCTTGCCCAAAGTGACATTGGCGAGCGCAAATCCACCATCCTGATCCGGCGCGATGGCGAGCGGCCAGCCGCGACCGCGACCGCTCCTTGCAATCGCTTTCACCGCGCTGCTGAGTGGCACCGACACCTCCGCGATGTCCTTGACGCCATTGCAGTTCTGATCGACGCCATCACAGATCTCCGCGGCGCCCGGGAAAGCGGCCTTGTTCGTGTCGTCGCAGTCGTCACCGGGAGCCGCTGCGCACTTGGCATCTCCATGCGCGTCGCCATCTACGTCCTTGGCGGCCGTCGTGCATTTTGCGGTCCCGGCGTCATTGCTGCAGGTCACCGAGCAATGCGCGTCCGCGCTGGCAGGACAGGCCACCTCACCCGCGACACAGGTGCCTGCACCCGAGCAAGTCTCAATGCCATTGCACGGATCCTTGTCCGTGCAGTCCGCATCCTTGACGCAGTCAGGAACGACCGTCCCGCCGACGCCGCCAGCACCACCTCCCGCAGCCGTACAGCTGCGCGTCGACTCGCAGTCTTCCTTGCCCCTTGAATTGAACGACGAACCGCAGCCTGCTGCAAGGACGCTGCATAGCCCCGCGAGGCTAGTCAACTGGATGAGACGAATGCTGTGATTGGAGTTTTTCATTGGAGTCTTCCCGCACCGAGCAACCGAAACCCGCGCTAGTCACGCCGCTACAAACCAAAAATAACCTAAGGATTCCCCAGCGAACTTGGTTGCTGATTTCCCGTGGACACACCGCCTGGGCGCCGTCCAGCCACCAGCGAGTATCACTCGAAGCCGGGGACGTCCAGTGGTTCGGTCGTAGAGCACCGCGAGGCGTTGCATCAAACACTCCTCGCCCAGAAGGCGAAAACCGGTGCGCGATATTTTCAGGCGCTCCTACCGGGCAATTTGGACGACAGGGCTGAAGGGAGGGCCCTGCATGCCCGGGCCAGCAGTCGACAGGCTCAGTGGCCCGTTCAACGAGCCACAACCCCTGGAACCGCCGGCGTCGCTCAACCCGCGAGGCCCTCCTGGGCGGCCGCAGGCGCCCAACCGGCCCCCTTGGAATGGCCAGCGTCGCTCAACCAGCTCGCGCGGGCAGTAGCCGGAACCCGGCGTCGCCTTGGTACACCGTCGAGCAGCTTCAAGCGGAGGTCTTTGAGCAGCAGCGACAGTCAGAAGCTGAAGGTTGGAAGTTTTGTTGATGGCGGCGTGGTGGACGGGGGTGGACGGAGGGCGGGAAGACTAGGTCAATCCAGTGAGGCGGCAGTGCTGCTGATGTTTGCGCACCCTGCTCATGAGACTGGAAGTCGGGTTATGCCTCCCGCGCCGTCGTAGTACGTGATGGAGTTACTCTCCGGCGATCGCTCCTGGCTCTGGAAGCAAGTCGCGATAGGCCTTAGCGCCGCTACCCGATTGTTCAAGCCTCCGCTGTTGAAGCGCGTTCTCCCACCGGGCCTCACCATTACCGTAAACGAAGTAGTGAAAATACCCCTCGTGTCCGATGCACGCAGCTCGGCAGAGGTAAGCTCCCGGCTGCGGTGACCAGAAAAGCGAGGGGTCCTCATCCCACAGTCCCAGTCTCGGAGCAGGGGGTTCAACTCGCAACCGAATCTCGAGCCAAGTTTTCCCCAGATTGGACTCAGCAGGGGGGACAATCTTCGAGACCAAGTAGTCCCTTCTTCGCCCCCCGGCGGTGTTCGCAGGCCACCAACCCGCCTTCCTGGTGGCGACCTCGCAGAGTTCCCGAACTCTCGCCTTGCGCTGCCTTGGCTCAAGAAATGCCAGGTGGGTCGCGAGCTTCAGATCGATTGCCGACTGATACAGGGCATCGTGACGGGAAGCTAGGTAGCCTCCTGGTATGCGCTTTCCGTCCTCCTTGAATGCGTCCCAGTCAGAATAGATCCGGACTGAGTCAATGAGTTTCTGGATCGACATGCTGAACCCAACAGGTGTTCGTGCGTTCTAGTAGCATCCTCGATAACCTGATCAATTGTTGACTAGGCCTGGGTTGGACCGCTGGCGGTAACCGTGATCCACGGGCAAGGATTTCCAAGCTCTACGATGTCCAGTTCGTTGACTACACCATCGTCGTTCAAGTCCGCGACGTTCCCAATAACGGTTAGGATTGCGGCCGCCCCGAAGAAGACGTGACCAGGAAGACGCTCTCCGCCTTTGCCAATCGCATGCACATGCAGATACCCTGCTTGCCCGCTTTTGACGTGGCGGGAATCGAGTTCGATTCTACCCCCTCCGCCCATGCTCTGGCTGTACTGCCGAGCAAGCGCGATTGCCTCTCTCTTGGTGGCGACGCAGACCCCCTCGCCGGATAACATAGCCCCTCGAACACTCTTGGGGTTGACCCTGCTGCCTAGTCTCAGACCCATTTTGACAGCTCGCCACGCCCTGCGCACAACAGCAGACCTATCCGCTCCGGTTGAATCATCGAAGTTCACCGGATCCCCCCCGACGTACGCATACACGTTCGTGTCCCCGCCGCTAAACCCGATCGGATCCTTCGAGAGCCACCGACCAATCTCCGGATCGTAATCCCGCGCCCCAAAGTGCACGAGCTTGACGTTCCAGTCGTAGAGGCCCCCCGCAAATCCGAATGACTGAAACCCGGGATTCGTATCCCTGA
>JBBRAB010000061.1:0-13112 GCA_038207155.1 Polyangiales bacterium | reverse complement strand
AAGCATGCTCAAGTCGGCGTCAGGAGGAACGACAAAATTGGAGTATACAACAAGCGCCTGCTCGCCGGCTGGAACGTTGGCTTCATGCTTCGCGTCCTGGGGGTCGCTACGTGACCACTTTTTGATGCGATTGCCCTGGGCTTCATCTGCGGCGGTGATTGGGAGAGTCAGTCCGTTCAGACCAAGCACATCGCCGGTGACTGCCTCGATCTGAATACCGAGCATCCCATCGTCAAAGACTACCTAATATCCGCGATTAATCGCTACTTGGACATGGGAGTTGACGCCCTGCGGCTCGATACCGTCAAGCACGTGGAGCGGGACAATCTCCTCGAGTATGTCAATGCGTGGAAGGAGCATAAACCGGGGACGTTTGTGTTCGGTGAGAACCTCGTGAAGGGGACGGGCTACGGAGATCTGTTCGGTGATGACAACGGACCGTCGTTCATTCGGCCTTGGTGGTACACGCGTCTTGGCAGCGATCAGCGCAATCCGCTCTCAGGCGGCGACAGTGGCTTTTCCGTGCTCGATTTTGGGCTGTTTTCCACCTTCCGCGACAACGTGACGCGCGGCAATTTTGAGGGGCTCGGTCGGGTCTTTGAGCGCGATTGGATCTATGGGGATCCATCGACGTTAGTGACGTTCTTTCAGAATCACGACGTTGGTCCAGACAACGATTTTCGCTTCCGGTTTCGGGGCGAGACATGGATGGCAGCCGTCGTCTACAATCTGCTGTTCACGGTGCGCGGGATCCCGTGCATCTATTACGGTGAAGAGATTGAGTTCCAGAAAGGTACGCCTCAGGACGTGATCGGCGAGCGCGACACCCTGGATCAAACTGGCCGAGCGTATTTCGGCGAGCACTTGGAAGGGGAGCAGCTCGAGGTGACGCGGAGGCATCCCCTCTTTTTGCACTTCAAGCGGCTCAATCAGCTGCGGCGGGCGATCCCCGCGTTGCAGAAGGGCGTGATGCGTTCGGTCTGCGAGCAGCGGATGACGCTCGGATTCGTGCGCGATTGGTCCGAAGGGGGCAGCTACGCGGTCGTCAGCTTGGCGATCTCCAGCGACGGGCAGGTGCGGGTGAGTGACGTGCGTAACGGACGCTATCGAGACGCAATTACCGGCGCTGAACTCGACGTCCATCACGGCGTGCTGGAGTGCTCGGTTCCAGCGAACTCGGCGCGGATCTGGGTCCTCGACGGCCCGGGGCAGATCGGCGAGTGCGGGCCGTTCTTGCGGTGACGGTGGTCCGAAGCTAGGCCAAGCACTCGGTCGGTTGCGTCACTGCTTAGGTTGGCTGCCTTGCCGGCCTGAAGACTCAGCGGCCGAAGGATAGGTCGGACGAAACTTGTGCTCATTCGAACAGCAGGCAACAGTCGGGAGCGGCTTGGGGCCGGCCATTTTGGGGTCGTTGACCCGCCTTGCGTCCGCTCTCCCAGGAAACGAGAAATCCTCTGAATTCCTCCCCCTGCTTGGCCGTTCGATGTAGAGACGAGCGAGGACCGCGCCAGTCGGTTTCAGCGTCAGCTTTTGAGGAGCGAGTGTGGAGGTAGTCGGTCAGCGCGTTGGTAACTTCGTGATTGAGTCCGCCCTAGGACAGGGTGGCATGGGGACCGTGTATTTGGCGCGGCATCCCGCGCTCGGGCGCGAGGTCGCCGTCAAGTTCCTCAGCGACGACCTGTCGGTCAACCCCGAGACCTCACGACGCTTCCTGGAAGAGGCGCGCATCACCGCAAGTCTGCGCCACCCGAACATCGTAGAAATCTTCGATTTTGGGGAGATCGAAGGCCGCTCCTACTACGTGATGGAGCTGCTGCGCGGCCGCGATCTCAGCGCGTACCTCAAGGCCAACGGTCGTCTGTCGCTCGAGCGGGCCTGCGCCATTCTCGCTCAGCTCTGCGCCGGGCTCGACACGGCGCACTCGGCGGGCGTGGTGCATCGCGATCTCAAGCCGGCCAACGTCTTTGTAGTGAGTGAAGAGCCGCTGGTGCTCAAGATCATGGACTTTGGCATCGCCAAGCTCCTTGAGCCGCGCCACACCCACACCAACTACGGTCAGATCCTGGGCACTCCGACGCACATGGCGCCGGAGCAGGCACTTGGGCAAAACGACCGAATCTCTCCCCGCACGGATATTTACGCGCTGGGCATCATTGCCTATGAGCTGCTCGCCGGGGTGCCGGCCTTCTTTCACGAGTCCCCCGTGATGCTGATGCTGATGCACGTGGGCCAGCAGCATCGTCCGCTGGTGGAACAGGCACCCAGGTGCGGCGCGGAGCTCGGGGCCCTGGTGGACTCGTGTCTCGCCAAGGACCCCAACGCGCGACCAGCGTCGGTGCGGCTGGTGGCTTCAGGGCTTGAGCGCGCGCTGCGTGCCCTACAACTGTCGATTCCTGAGTCCGTTCAGGGGCTCGGTCTCGCGATTCCTCAGGTCGTTGATGCGAATGTTGTGGGGGACACCGAGCCTCCGCCCGACGACGAGCACCATCTCGATTTTGAGACGGCGGCTCCGCTGTTGCTGCTCGATCGGAAGCCCGGCGCACGCGCCGACGCGCCGACCGTCGATGAGCCTGAGCTGCAATTGGCGCTTGAGCGAGAGCTGCTGGACGAGGTTCCGGCTCCCCCAACGCCACCAGTCCTGCGCGTGGCACCCCAGCGCTTCCCGAACGCGGGGCGAGCCCTCCCGCCTGTGCCGTTTGACTTCAGTCGGGATGACACCCTGCGGGCTGCAACCGTCGAGCGCGATGTCCCGTCCGTCGTTCCGGCAGCTCCGGCCGTTCCGGCAGCTCCGGCTCCGGTCAAGCTTGAGCGCGAGCTTCTGACTCCCGCAGCGGCGGCGGCGCCTTCACCTGTTGCGCCGGTCTCGCCAGGCCCACGCGCGCAAGACGACTCGAAATCGGCCCAGAAAGCGGCGGCTCCGGCCGCTGCTCTCGCGGTTGGGGGCGGCGAATTCGCCTCGACGACCAGTCTGTCGGACGCCGAGAAAACCACCCTCAATAAGCTCCTGCTACGGATGCAGCATCGCGGTGATTTTCCTGCGTTCGTTCAGAATGTTGGGGAAGTCAACAAGCGAGCCGACAGCGATAGCTCCTACTCGGCGCACCAGCTCAGCGCTTCTTTGCTGAAGGACTATGCGCTCACGGCGCGACTCCTTCGAGTCGTCAACTCAGCGTTCTCGAACCGGTTTCACGGCAAGGTCTACAGCATTCAACATGCGGTAGTCATCCTGGGGTTCGAGCGGGTGCGTTCCCTCGCGCTCAGCATTACCCTCTTCAAACGACCCGCCAGCGGCGAGCATGCCGAGCGCGCGTCAGAGTCTGCCATTACGTCGCTGGTAGCGGGAGAAATTGCCCGTCAGCTGTCAGGGCGCGTGGATCTTGACGAGGAGCAGTCCACGGTCTGTGCCATGTTCCGAAACCTCGGGCGGAACCTACTGGCTGTCTATCTTCCCGAGCAGTACGAACGGGTCGAGGAGCAGATGGCGGCTACCGGGCAACCGCTTGATGTCGTCGCCGAGCGACAACTCGGACTCACGACGCAGAAACTCGGGGTTGGGATCGCGGAACGTTGGCGGCTTCCTCCGCGCATCATTCACGCGATGGCTCACTCGCCCGCGCGAGGTGGCAAGCTGGACCGCGAAGAGGAGCGTATCTCGGCGCTTGCGCGGTTTGCCTGTGAGATGTGTGAAATCGTACAGCGCAGCAGCTCCGCGGCGCGCGAGGAGGCGATCGCTCAGCTGTTGGCTCGTAACGGAAATCTAATCGTCCTGACGGATCTGCAACTGGCGGAACTGGTGCAGGGCGCCGTTGAGTCTATGCGCAAACGCTATGCCTCACTGCTCGGGCTCGACATTGACCGCAGCGAGTTCCTGAGAAATCTGGGAACTCTTGCTGGACGCGCGACCCTTGGTTCCAATGTGAGAGAGCCCGGTGTGGGCGCGGCTTCGCCGGGTCGAGGCGCTCAAGCCACTGAGGTGCCACCGGCTCTGCTCGCTGCTGGAGGCCCCGGATACCACGGTGCTGGTCGCCAATCACGCGCCGCGAAGGTCCAGGTGGTTCCCCTTCAGCTTGGCAGAACCTCGTTGCGGGCAGGTCGTTCGGGCCGTCCGAATAGCATCCCGTCTAGCGCTGACGTGACAGTGCGCCTCGCGCGTCTCGAGGCTGCAATCCAGGCAGGCAAGCGTTCCGGGACGCTTGGGCAAGCGTTGTCCGTGGCTCGTGAGATGTTTGGGGTCCAACGCCTCTTGCTTTTTCGCGCCAATCCGCAGCGCACCGAGCTTGGGGTGGTCGCCGCCATTGGGGGCGATTTGTCCGAGTTGAAGAAGAATCTGACCTTGACGCTTGGCTCGGCCAAGACCGGCGCAGACATCTTCACGGTCGGGTTTCACCAACACAAAGACGCACGCATCGTGGACGCGTTTGCTCAGAAGGCGACCGCACTCATACCGCTGCGCTACTACGAGGTGATCGGCTCGCAGGCGTTGCTGCTATGCGTCTGCACCGCGAGCGACGGAGTGCCGAGCCTGCTGCTCGTGGATAGTGAAAGTGCAGCCGCCCTACCGAGCTCCGAGGCCTTGGCTCGGTTTGCGGTGGTGCGGCCCTTGTTGGCTCGCGGACGACCCTGAGTTCCCATCCCAGGACGTTACTCGGGCAGTGGGGGCGCTAGGGTTTTGGCGTCAAGTGCCAGAGGGTCATCGGAAACACCGCGTGCGGCGGGCTGAGTCTCGTGGGCGGTGCGGCCTGTTGCCAGCGCGCCAGACGCGCCAGGGCAGGGGCATCGATCGGGATGTAGCCGAAGGACTGATCACAGAGCCAGACGGGACGACCCGCGGACAGCGCCTGCGCTGCATCGGTCGCTTCAGACACTCGGCGTGGCCACAGGATCCGCTGCCCCCAATCCGACCAGGGATCGGTCGGCTTGATCAGCATCACGTGCTCGGCATTGGGAAGCAGGTACCAGAGCGGGAGTAGCGTCAGCACGTCCTCGTGAACGAGCAGCGGATGAGGCTCGCCGCTCGCGGTGATCGCGGCCGCAGCCTCGCGATACAGGCCGTTATGGCGCTCCGTCCAGACGCGCAGCGTCGTGACGGCAAGCAGGCCACAAAGCGCGCCGAGGGCCCAGGGAACTAACCGCTTGGGAAGCTTGGCGAGACCCGCCGCCACGCCGAGCAGAAAGAGCCCGATCGCGGGAAAGAGGTAACGAGCCACCAAGACCGGCGCGACGAAGCGCGACAGCGCGAGCGCCACCACCAGCGTGAGACACCAGGCCGCCACGCAGCTGCGCTGAGCGCGGCGATGCGCCGGCGCGCCGCCGAATAGGCCCCACAGCAGCAACAACCAGGCAACCGCTTCCGCTAGATGCAGGCTCCAGTGAACCGGCGAGTCCTCGAACTTGAGGCGAAATGGCAGGTGCAGCGTCTTTTGCAGTGTGTCAAGCGAGGTCGGCGGGATCCAGAAACCCGCCTTGACCATCCTCACCTGCGCAACGACAAACTGCGCCCACGGGCTCAGCGCCATTAGCGTGATTAAACCAGCGCCTACCAAGACGCGGCGCTGTCGCGCACTCGCCTGAACCAAGAGCACCAGAGCAAAGAGACCGACCGTCAACGCGGCGTAGTAGTGCGTGTAACCGGCGGCGATTCCAAGCAGCGTCGCCAGGGCTGTGTCGCGGCGCCGCCCCTGCTTTAGGGCTGCCAGCGCGTAGCTGGCGCAGGCCGTGACCAGGCAGGCCGCCAGCGTGTACATGCGGCCTTCGCGTGAGAAGGAGACCACGACCGGCGTGAAGGTCACGAGCCACGCAAATCCAATGGCCGTGGTTCGACCGAGCGCGCGCAGGATAGGTCCGCGGCTGAGCCCAACGAGCGCAATCGTGGCGAGCACCGAGGGTAGTCGAAGCGCAAGTGCGTCGCTGAGCGGCAGCGCCAGGCTGAGCTTGAGCAGCAGATAGTAAAGTGGCGGATGGACGTCAGCTCCAACCGCCGCTAAGAGCTCGCGCCACCCGAGGCGCGCGGTCGCCAGGGAGTAGATCTCATCATGCCAGAGATCCTCCACCGACAGCTGCCAGGGGAGGAGCGCGACGAGCAGCAGCAACGGAACGACGAAGGGCAGCTCGCCCGTGAACTTGGCTTTGGGGCAAAGCCAAGATGCCCGCTCCTTGCTGGGAACGGGCGTCGAGTGTTCGCGGGCGCGGGTGGCGCTGCTACTTGCCTGCTTTGGCAGCGGAGCCGTCATCGGCGTAATGGAACGGAGCGAGCCAGGTGAAGAGCAACGAAGGAATCGCTGCGACGAGCACGATGATGAAGTAGGTCTGGTAGCCCACGTGACTCTGGATCACGCCGCTGAAGAGGCCCGTCAGCGTCATACAGAGACTCAGCCCGATGCCGGTGGCAAAGGCGTAGTGCGAGGTCCGGTACGGACCGGGTGCGATCTGCTGCATCATGTAAATCATGTGACCGACGGCGCCAAAGCCCCAGCCAAGCTTTTCGATGAAGAAGATCGCAGCCACAAGCATCATGCCCGTGCTCGGGTGACCGCCCTGCAAGAGGCTCGGTCCAACCCAGGTCGCTTCTGGACGCATGATGCCAAGCACCAGGAACGTGATGTTGGGTACGTTGAGCGCGAGACACAGCAGCATCAAGGATTTCTTGAGTCCGCGACGCGCGACGAACATACCGCCCCAAATCGAGCCGATCATGAACGCCGCCGTGGCGAGTCCGTTCAGCCAACCCAGCGCGGTGTTGTCGAGGCCAAGGCCGCCGTTCTTGCGCGCATCAAGCAGGAATAGCGGGGCGATCTTGTCGAGTAGACCGAGTCCGAAGCGATAGAAGAACGCAAAACCGAGCAGCAACACGACGTCTTTTTTCGCGAAGAAGGTGACGAAGGCCTTGCCGATCGTGGACATCGCGTCGCTGAGCGATCTACCGGCGTCAACGCTCTTAGCGCCCGGGGGCAGAGTGACGGTGTGCCAGAAGGCGAGGGCGGCCATCAGTCCGCCGAGGGCCATGAACACGACGAGCCAGGCAGAGCCGTAGGCGGAGGCTGCGGGTTTCGCTTGTCCGGAGACCTCACCGGCGAGCTTGCCGACGACGAGCACGAGCACGCTGCTGGCGATGATTGGACCGATGCTCCAGCACAGACTCTGGATCCCGCTAAAGGCGGCCTGACGCTTGGGCTCGAGGGTGGTCACGTAGACGCCGTCGGTGCCGATGTCCTGCGTCGCGCCGGCGACCGCCGCGACCATCATGAGTCCGATCACAGGAGCCACCCAGGACGGGAGCTTGAGTGCGACCGCGATACCGGCAAAGCAAGCCGCCAGCACGACCTGCATGAGCACCACGAAGAACTTCTTCGTCTTGTAGAGCTCGAGCAACGGTGCCCAGAACGGCTTGAAGGTGAACGCGAGTCCGGTGAGGCTCGAGTAGGCGGCTGCCTTGTCGTTAGCCAGTCCCAGATTCGAGAACATGATATTCGATGCGGTGGTGACCATCGTGTAGACGGTCCCCATCGCGAAGTAACTCGAGGGAACCCACAGGAGGGGGTTCTTGTATGGCTGCTTCTCTTCGCTCATGGCGGGCGGAGTCTAGACGGTTTGTCCGGCCAAAGGGAACGGAACTGCAGGTTTCCCGCCCCATTTTCCTAAGCGAGCTGCATTAGAGCGCCAAAATCCCGGGCTCGCTGCAAAAACTGGAGCTAGCGCCTGGGCAGCCCGGCGCTCCTCCGCGGGTGCAGCTGGGGCTCGGGTCTTCGGGATCGACCGGGTTCCGAAACGCTTTGCGAAACCCCTGGCCCCCCCAAGCGTAGTCATGGTGGCGCCTTCCGCGCCCCGAGGAGGACAGCATCGTGACCGAGCGACTCAACTACAGCGTGATTGCCGCGACTCTTGCCATGTTTGGAGGGGCCAGTACCCTCGGATGCGGGAGTCAGAGCCCGGCGCAGAGCCCCGTTCAGGCCAAGGAGGCTCCCATGGCTGGAGCGGCTGGCGCGCACTCGACTTGCGCCGCCTCTGGCAACTGCGGGGCGATGAAGAAGGGCTCGTCGGCAACCTCGCCCGCCGATCCTTCGGCTCAAGCGCAGGTCAACCAGGAGCCCGCGACTAGCGGCTCGGCGCAGGCGTCCTGCGGCGCCAAGAAGGCGCCCGACTCCGCCGCTTCCGCAGCTTTGCCCAGCCAAGTGGCCCCGGCGTCGAGTGCGGCGCCCGGTGAACCACCTGCTACGGCTCCCAAGAAGCGCAAGCCCCGTGCGGGCGCTGCGGGTGGCTGTGGTGCGGGGACCTGTGGCGGCTAATTCGTTTGGGGTTGGTGCGTCGCGGGCACCTTGCGGTGTCGGTCTTGGCTTGCGTTGGGAGATGACCGACCAGCTGCGCGACGCGATCCCAAGCGAGGTGCCTTTCTGGGAGATCTCGCCGGAAAACTACTTTCGGCGAGGTGGCCTTTACGCGGATCTACTGCGTCGAGTCCGCGCGCAGGCCCCGGTGTTGAGTCACGGCTTGACCCTGTCACTCGCTGGGCATCAGGAGCCGGACTCAGCTTACTTGAATGAGCTGCGTGCGCTGCTTGAGCCGCTCGATGTGCCCTGGCACTCCGATCACCTCTGCATGAGCAGCCTGCAGGGCAGGCTCGCTCACGAGCTGCTGCCCGTGGCCCAGGACCAAGCAACGGTGGCGCGCGTCGTCTCACGCGTTGACCGCATCCAGCAGCGCTTGGGGCTGCCGTTGCTCGTGGAGAACGTGACCTACTACGCTCGGCCCGCCCCGGCTGAGCTTGATGATGCGGCTTTCGTGAGGGCCGTCGTGGAGGGCAGCGGCTGCGGTCTGCTACTCGACGTCAACAATCTCTACGTCAACGCCCTCAATCATGGTCACGATCCCTACGCGCTGTTGGCTGCCATGCCGCTCGAGCGCGTCACCGAGGTTCATGTGGCTGGGCATTCTCCGGGCCCGGGTAGGCTCATCTTAGACACCCACGGCGCTGCGGTCTGCGAACCCGTCTTGGCGTTGATGCAAGCCGTCGTCGAACAGATTGGTCCAGTTCCCGTGCTGCTTGAGCGAGACAATGATGTGCCGGCGCTTAGCGTCTTGCTCGACGAGCGAAGGTCGATCGAGGCGCGCTACGACGCCGCTGTGGCGCGCTGGGAGCAACGCCGTGTTGCTTGACGTAGTCACCGCCGTAAGCGTCCGCTTGCCGCAAGGCTCTGGCGCACCCGGACTCCATGCGCCGACCAGCTGGGAGCGTGCCTGGTCCGAGCTGATTTTCGGGCGCGAGGCTCCCGCCAGTGACGCCGAGCTCGTGGGGATTTACCAGCGCGCAGGCGCTAGTGAGGCAGAGCTCGCGGACGCGCTACGGCAGGGGTTTGAGCGGTTCCTGGTCTATCGTCAGCTGGCTCGCGACACCCTGTCGGCTGCGATTGAGTCCTCGCTACCGCGCAGCGTGGAGTGCCTAGGGCCACGCTGCGAGGAGTTCTTCTCAGAGTTCGTCGCTATCGAGGGGCCACGGAGCCATGTACTGCGCGACGTCGCCGAAGAGTTTGTGGCGTTTGCCGCCGAAAGCTGGCGCCGGGATCCCTCGTTGCCTGCCTACCTGACCCAGCTGGCCCGCTACGAGCTCGGCCGCGTCGCTCTCGCCGCCAGTGAAGACGACGGCGCCCCCGTCGAGGGGCAGGCGCTCGGACTCGACAGCCGGCTCCTGTTCTCGCGTGCGAGCCGCCTCGATCGCTTCGATTGGGCCCTGCTCCCCTACGTCGAACAAGCGGCAGCGCAGGGGGGACCCACCCCGGGACCACAGTCGTACCTCACCTACCGAAAGGCCGACTTTTCCCTGGCCGCACTCGAGCTCAATCCGTTCACATTTCAGCTCGTACAGAGTTGGCGGGATGGACAGAGCTTACAAGACGGCCTTCGAAGCACAGCCAGTGACCACCAGATCCCACTCGATGATAGCCTGCTAGCTGACGTCGCCCAGTTGCTCGCCGATCTCGTCGAGCGAGGCGTCGTGCTAGGGGCTCGAGGACCATGACGGTGACCACGACAACCACCCTGAGGGCGTGCCATGAGTGATCCACTGAATCTGACGGGGTTCGTCGTGGACGGGAAATACCGTCTTGAGAAGGCGGTCGGCGAGGGTGGATTCGCCGTGGTCTACCGAGCTGAACACCTCGTGTGGCAACGTCCGGTGGCGCTCAAGCTCTTTACGGGGCTCGCCGATGCCGATCCTTCGCTGCGTGATCTCTTGGTGCGCGACTTCATCAACGAGGGCGCGCTGCTCACTGAGCTGTCGAGTCAAACCGCGGCCATCGTGCAGGCGCGGGATGTCGGCACCCTGACAACGCCCGACGGTCGCTGGATCCCGTACATCGTACTGGAATGGCTGAACGGAAAATCGCTCGATCTCTGGCTCTCCGAGGGGGCTGCGGAGGGTGAGACGGGGTGGAGTCTCGAAGCGACCTGTTCCGTCGTGGGGGCGGTCGGGATGGCGCTCGAAGTGGCCCACCGACAGGGCATCGCCCATCGGGACGTCAAGCCTGCCAACATCTTCATCACCTCGGGAGATCCACGTCAGGGGACGGCGGTCACCAAGATCCTCGATTTTGGCGTCGCGAAGGTGCTTGCGGATCGCACTGAGCTCAACGCCGCTTTGGCTAAGACCGGCGGCGGCATTAGCTCGTTCACACCGCAGTACGGCGCGCCCGAGCAGTTCAGCAAGACCTTCGGCGCCACCGGGCCCTGGACGGACGTATTTGCTTTGGCTCTGGTCGCGGTCGAGCTGCTCACGGGGCGGCCCGCCCTGGACGGTGACGATCTGGCTCAGCTGGCCTACGCCTCGACGGCAGGTCCGCGCCCAACGCCGGGCAGGCGCGGGAGCGGTTTGTCTGCCGCGCTTGAAGCGGTCTTCACTCAAGCTCTCGCCGTCGATCCGCGAGAGCGCTACGCGACGGCAGGCGCGTTCATTTCCGCACTCGAACAGGCCTCCCCGCAGCTCTCGGCTTGGCTCCGCGGGACCGCTGGAGCTGCCAGCTTAAGGGCGGCCTCCTCGGGGTGTTTGTCGCTTTCCTTCGATGCAACGATCGTGGCCGCGTCAGGTCCGCCTTCGGCGTCGACCGCCATCCCGGCGTTTGCTCTTGAGTCACCGGACTCGGGTCAGACGGCTATCACCGAGAAATCCTTCGCAGCGGATGGAGGTCGCTCACCGGTTCGCGGTCGTCTGGGCTTTGCGGCGGTCGCCGTCGGACTCGTGGCGGCCGTGGTGGGGGGCTGGCTCTGGCGTTCGCGTCCAGCGCCGCCGCCCATGGCGTCCGTGAAAGCTCCCGTCATCACGCCGCCCAAAACAATCCTCACTCCTCCGGCCTGCCCTGCAGACATGATTGAGATTCCGGGTGGAGAGCTGTTTCTCGGTTCTGATGCGCCCGACGCGCTTGCCAACGAAAAGCCGGTGCATCACGTCAAGCTCGAGCGTTTCTGCATCGAGCGAACCGAGGTCACCGTGGAGGCCTACCAGCGCTGTTCTGCGCAAGGGCGTTGCCTGCCCGCGTCCAAGACGGTGCGCTGGCCTGGTAGCGACAAACTTGCCGCCGATGAGCAGCAAGTCTACTCGGCGGAGTGCAACGCCAATCAGGCGGCGACCCGCGCGAATCATCCCGTCAATTGCGTGGATTGGCACATGGCCAAGCGCTATTGCGAATCCTTGGAGCGACGACTCCCGACCGAGGCCGAGTGGGAATACGCGACGCGAGGCCCCGATGGTCGCGTGTATCCCTGGGGAGATGAGGCCCCCACCGCAGCGCATCTCAACGCCTGTGGCAGCGAGTGCGTCGCATGGCATCGGAGCAAAGCCATTCACAGTTGGTTGCCGGACGCACCGTTGTACGCCGCGAGTGATGGCTTTGCGACCACCGCGCCCGTCGGGAGCTTTCCGAAGGGCAACTCGCGTTTCGGCGTGGCGGACGTGGTTGGCAACGTGTGGGAGTGGACCTCCGACTGGTTTGCTCCCTACACGAGCGACGAGGGGCTCAACCCCAAGGGCCCCGCGGACGGCACCGAGCGCGTGATTCGCGGCGGGGCGTTCAACGGCGTGAAGGCCAGTTGGCTACGCCCCTCGTTCCGATTCAAGAGCGAACCGAACGCTCGCAGCTGGGGCATCGGCTTTCGTTGCGCACGCTAGGGCGCGCAACGAAAGCTACCGACGCCTTGTTGAACGAGTGGTCAGAGTGCGATGATCTTGGGGAGATAGGTATCTCCGGGGCACTTGCAGAGGACACCTGCGGTGGGTGCGCAGCCGCCGAATGAGCCCATGGTCGGCGCCTTAATGACCGTCGACGTTGAGCTGGCGCATGCCGTCCAGGTACAGGCGTTCCCGTAGGCGTCGGCCTTCACCGAGCAGACCGCCATACTGACTCCTGCAGCGCAGGCAGTGAACCCCGCGGTGCCAACGGGCGCGACGTTGCACGTGGCGGTCGTAGTTCCAGCGTGAGCCAGATCCTCAGCCACATAGTAGATCGCGCTGAAATTGCGGGTGAGTCCCGGGAGGTCCTTGATATTGGCAGGCACGCAGGGCGCCTTGCACTGTCGTCGGGCCAGTGTCGTTGCCAACTTGCCGGGGCAGCCGGCGAAGCGCTGCTGCAGTCCGACCGCGCAGAGTTTGAAGCCACAGGGGATATTCCAGTAGAAGCTCTCAAGCGGGGCCGCCCCGCTGGCGCAAGCGCAGTCACCATGGGCATGTCCGTTACCGGCTCCGTTGCAGGTTGCGTTGCAACCACCGCACTCATCCTGGTAGCCGCTCTCGTCGCATTTCTCAACCCCAGGACAGATCACCCCATCACCGCACACGGGCGCCGTTCCGGGGCCAGAGCAGTCCGCATTGCACTTGCCGCAGGGATCAGTGTCGCCGTCGTCGCAGGCTTCTGCCTGCTCCACGAGGCCATTGCCACAGATCGCCTCTAGCTGGCAGTCGCCTTTGACGCAGATCTTTCCAGTGCCGCAGAGGGTCTCATCCGGCTGAAGATCCTTCTTGGCGCAGCTGTGCACAGCGTCGTCACAGAAGCTGGTGCTGCAAGCGCCTTTTCCGTCGCAATTGCGCGTCGGATCAGTGCTCAAGCATTTAAACGTGCAATCGACGTTGCAGC
>JBBRAB010000060.1:0-14062 GCA_038207155.1 Polyangiales bacterium | reverse complement strand
GACGCGCGACACGGTACGACGCGCTACACGGTACGACGCGCGACACGGTACGACGCGCGACACGGTACGACGCGCGACACGGTACGACGCGCGACACGGTACGACGCGCGACACGGTACGACGCGCACTACGAGTCGAATTACCTAAATTAGGCGGGAAACTTGCGCATAGTCGGAGCGGACCGTTCGTGATGGTTCGAGAACGAAGTCCTCGCTGGCGGCAGCGCGCGGTGTGAGAGGTCACGAAAGGTCCATTGCATGCGGGTCAGTGAGCGAACGACAGATTGCGATGTGCTCACGGGAGCATTCGCAACGAGCAAACCGGAAACGAAGGCGCACAAAAAAGCGATAGTATGGCGAATTTGCTTGACGGACTTTGGGGACAGAAAGCATCGAGTTCCTCGGGTGGAGCAATTGTGCGCAACGGAGCCTGGTGTTTGGTCGCGTCGCGCGTGCATTCGCAAATGTCGACACTGAACACGAAGAGATGCTCTTGGTGGTCGTAGACCGCAATTCAAGGGCTCCCAGAATCGCATGCTAGAATCACCTGGCAAGGGGGCGCAGTCATGGGTTCGCATAGCTCAGTAGAGACAGAGCGAGTTCTCTCTTCGGAATCGCGGCTAATTCAACTTTCGGATGAACAGCTCACCACGCGGCTCAGTCGACTCCTCGTCCACAAACGTCTCGTCGACGCGCGCCTGCTCACTTGTCTCAGCGAGCTTGACCGGCGAAAACTCTATCGCGAGGCGGCATGCTCGAGTCTGTTTGTGTACTGCGTGAGCCGACTGGGGATGAGTGAAGACGTCGCGTGGAAGCGAGTTGGCGCGGTGCGACTGATTCGGCGATTCCCGGGCGTTACGTCGTTTCTTACTGCGGGGCGTATCCACCTGACCGGGCTCATGCTCATCGCGCCGCATCTAACGGAGGCCAACCACGGCGAATGGCTCCGCGCCGCTGCTGGCAAGAGTAAACGGGAAATCGAGAAGCTCGTGGCGGTTCGCTGTCCGCAGCCAGACGTGCCGAGTCAGATCCGCAAATTGCCGCAGCGTGGGATGCCCGACAGCTCCAGCCATTCTGTGCATGAAAATTCACGTCCTTGTGCGGTTACGAAAGGTGAGCTCGAGGGCTTTGGAGTCGAGAACGCGTCGAGTCGCCCAACGTTAGAGAACCATGCCGCGCCCAGCTCAAGCAGCCACCGCGATCTGTTGGCGAACGATGCGAGCAACGGTTTGCATCACAGCGAGCCTGCTCCGGTGAGCGCCACGGCAAAGTCGATGGGCCTGGTGGGGAGCGACCATTGCATAGTGCCGATGGCACCGGTGGCGCGAAGTGCGTCGCCGAACACACAAGCATTGCGAAGCCAAATTCAGCCTCTGTCCGAGTATCGCTATCGGGTTGTATTTACCGCGCATGAAGCGCTCAAGCTCAAACTTGACCGTGCACGTGAGCTGGTGAGCCATGCGGTATCACCCTCCGATCTGCCGGGCCTGATCGAGCGGGCGCTCGATGTTCTCATCGCCAGTGAGGAACGACGGCGACGCGTGCGAGTGCTGGTGACTTGCAAAAGACGCTCGACGGACTCAGGGCGACTGAGGCGCCAGTCGCGTGCCCCGTCGCAAGATCCGGATCTTGTAGCTCAAGAAGAATTCGACCGCGTCTCGCCGCGAGAATCGGTCGAGTCGCGCGGCGAGACGCAAAACACCGCCGCGACTAATGCTCCGCACCGCCGCTCGCGCTATGTGCCGGCGGCCATTGCGCGGCAGGTTTGGCAGCGGGATGCTGGCCAGTGCACCTACGTTGATGACGGGGGCAGTCGCTGTGAAAATCGCTGCTTTCTTCAGCTTGATCACGTTCAGCCCCACGCCGCGGGTGGTCTCCCGACGGTAACCAATCTCCGTCTGCGATGCCAATCGCACAATCTGCTTGAAGCGGAGCGCGCGTTCGGGCGAGACAAGATTCAAAGGGCCATTCAGCAGTCCAAGCAACGGTAGCCGACTCTGAGCTGGGAAAGTCGCTGTTTTGTGGTGTGTAGTCGCGGCGTGTGTCAGCAAGCTCGCGGATCAAGCCCGCACGTATCACGGTCGCCAGCTGTGGCCGGCGGCGAGGCAGACGCGGCGCGGGGGGCCGGAGGTAAGGCGCAGCGAAATGTCACGCGGCAGCTCGCCGCTGCTCACATCCCACAACTCCCAGTAGCTGCCCGCCGCCGACTGAACGTTAAGCTCCCCGAGTCCGTCCACAGCAATTCGAATCGACGATTGGTCCCAACGCGCATCATGCTCGCGCACCGTCGCGACCAGCCAGAATCGCGGAACGCTCCCGAGCTCGCGCCGTGCGACGGTGAGCTCGGTCGCATCACGCGCGAGAGTCATGTGTTCGTTCGCGCGCAGGGGTTCGTTCGCGCGCAGGGGTTCGTTCGCCCGCATCGCAGTGCGCGACGGACTCGCTTCCACGAGCAGCTCGAGGCCGCTGTTTGCGTCGAGCCCTGGCACAGTGCACGGTCGTACTCCTCCTGCGACAAGCTGAAGTGGCACCAAAGCTGCTGGATCCGGTTGCCAGCTGACCCACTCGTAGTCGCGCCAGTGGCCTTGCTCGCTCACTCGCCCGAAGCGCGCCAGCCGCGATAGCTCAGGCTCATCGAGTCCGCGCAGCCCGAGCGCCAAAATCCGTCCGCGTTGCCAAAGTGGGCTGCTTGCGACGCCGTCTTGGTTGAAAAGCGTCGTGGTGACGTGGCGCTGAGCGACGGCGAAGGGTTCGCGTGTGAACGCCAGTCGTGGCGTCGTCAGGTCAAGCAGAAGATCGCCTGAGCTCATCTGAAGCCTGTTCGTGAGCTGCGTCCGCCCGCTTGGATGCTCGAGCCGTGACCAGAGGCGAGTCGCCGCAATTGCGCAGCCCGCCGTCACGAGCACGATCAATGCCGAGACTGCCTGCACCAAGCGTCGCGTCCGTGGCCTCCAACGCACGTCGCGCGCGGATACGTCGCACGCGGAGGCTACGTCGCGCGCGGATACGTCGTGCTCGGAGGTCACGTCGCGGTAACGCGCGCCTCGAAATTGCAGCCCCGTAACGACTCCAAGTAGGGTCAATTCGAGGTAAAAACTGTCCCAGATGATGCCGTTCAGCATCACGAATCCCACGTACGCGCAGGTCGCCGCAGCCAGCGTGAAGGTCGTGCGCCGTCGTGCCGTGTCGTGTTCGCACCCCGACGACCGCGCCGTGTCGTGTTCGCCATGCGTCGTGCGCCGTCGTGCCGTGTCGTGTTCGCACCCCGAAGTTCGCCACCTGACCGCTGCCGCGATGAACCAACCAATGACCCAAACGCATTGCAGTAGGGGCAGCCATTCATGCCAACCGCGGGTGTAGAACGTGCCGGCAAAGCCAAGTCGCTCGGTGAACCAGTCAGCGTGAGCCAGACCGTAGCGCGTGAGCCAGTGATACGTGCCGAAGATGAAGTCTTTGGGCTGAGCAAAGACGAAGGGTGCCAGCAGCAGCGTGGCTAGTCCGGTGGTCAGCGCGAGCCTTGGTAGCGCGCGTCGCCAACCAAACGCTTGAACGAGCAGAAGAGCGTAAAATGGTAGCAAAACCAGCGCAAATTGCCGCGTTGTGATGGCCAGCCCGAGTAGGAGCGCGCCTGCAGTGAAGGCGCCGCGGCCGAATGCGTAGGCCGTCAAGGCGAGCAGGAGCGCCCAGGGCAGCGGCTCTGCGTAGAGCGCGTTCCAGGCCACGCTTGGCGACAAATACCAGAGCAACAGCGTCGACACGACGACCGCGCCAGCCCATGGGCGACGAGCCGAAGGTTGACGGTAGGCCAGGGCGCCGAGCATGAGCGCCAGCAGGGGTTCGAGGACCATCAGTCCCTGACGCAGATCGCCAGTCAGGAGGCGCGCAGGAAGCGCGAGCAGCCACAGGCCCGGCAGGTAGGTGAGGGGCACCGAATGGCCCTGCAGCATCGGATAGAGGCCGTAAGGTTTGCCGCCCGAGAGCCAGCGATCTTGGGCCGCCTGCATGAGTGGCAGCATGTCGCGGACGTTGGGATCTGGACTCCAGACTCCCCAGCTCCACGCGCGAATCCCAAGACCAAGCAGCGCGATGACACCGAGACGGGACCACAGTGGCAGGCGCGGTCCGAACAAGAATAGCAACCCCAGCAGGTAGGGTGCTGCCTCGAGCAATCCAGTCAGCTGCGTGTGTGAAGCGGGCAACACTGGCAGCCACTGCACGCGCAGTCCTGCGCGAAACCAGCCCAAAAACAGCACCGCCGTGACGGTCGCGCTGCGCTCAAGCGCGCTCGACCAGAACAGCTCGCCGCCACTGCGCGACTGAGCCACCTGGCTTGGTCCGAGGCAGGCGCGCTCAAGTAGCGTAGTGCCAATGCCGAGCATCACTGCGCCGAGCGTCGCGCTGACGAGCTGCAGGGCGAGCTCAAGACCCTGTGCTGGCAATGGCGAGCGCGCGAGCTGTGAGCCAAACGCAGGCGCGAGCATGGGCCAAGCGAGCAGCAATCCACCGAGCATGAGCCCAGCAGCGATGGGCAAGCCAAGCGACGAAACCAGGCGCGCTACGTGCCGCGCCCACCGCTCAGGCGTCCCGGTCGCCGCGCAATGGCGCTGCGCTGAAGCTGGCGTCCCGGTCGCCGCGCAATGGCGCTGCGCCAAAGCTGGCGTTCCCCACGCCGTACCAGCAAAGCTTGCCAGTAGCAGCGCTGCCGCGACGAGGCTTGCGAGCGAAAGCGGATAGCCGAAGGTGCTACCGCTCAGCTCGAGCACGAGGATGAAAGGCAGCAGCCCGAGGGCAATGCGACCAAGCCAGACGCGAGCGGACAGCATGGGGCAAGCTTACGCTGCTTGCGGTTAGGGCCGCGACCCCGAAGTCGCCCTGAGCAGTCGCAGGGGTCCGCGCTGCGGGTCGGCCGCAAGTGAGCTCCCGACCCAACGCGTAAATCCAGCCAAATTGTAGGGAGTGGGTGTTTGCCCGCGCGCTACGACGAGCCCGACCGCAAGCGAAAAACTGAGGCCCGCACCGCACAGAAAGGCCAGGGTCGTCCTTGGCGCGAGCGAGCGGTGCGCGGTCCTGAAATGACAATGCCGCAAGAGGCCGTGAGCCACGAGCAGCGTCAAGGCGAGCGTCAGTGACAGCGCGAGCAGGATCCCAAACTGCGCTGGCACGCCAAGCAGTCGACTGGTTAGGTTGGGCAACCAGAGGCGCGCGCGAAGGAGTGGCAGCACGACGTCGAGCAGTGGGTTCTCGGCGTCAAACGGCGGCTCCGGGAAAACCAGCTGCACAAGCTGATGGCTCAATACAGCGAATCCAACCAGTCCGAAGGTGAGCCCGCTGAGCAGTGGCCTAGCGCGCAGCACAGGCGCATCGAGCGCGACCGCGAACAGCAATGCCGCGAACGGCAAGAGCGGAATGAGCAGCCGTGGTCCGTAACCCCAGCCCGCCACCCACATGTTAGATGAGCCAACAAATAGGACAAATAGCAGGCAAATAGCCACAAGCTCATACGCGCTGCGCCTCAAGCGGCGACGCCGCAGTTCGGCAAACCCAAGCGGCAGCGCCAACACCCACGGCGCGGTCGTGATGAGGCCGCGATGATGACTCAGTAGGATCCCCCAGAGCGATTCGAGTCGTGGCGCAGTGACTCCACCGACACCCTGACCATGAACGGCGGCGAGCGACGGCTCTGCCAGATGCGCGTAGCTGAGCTCCCAAGGCTTGCCAAAGCAGGCCCACTGGTAACCAGCCAGCGCGAGCACAAATGGCAGGGCTGCTGTCGTCAGCACCGCTAGCCGTAGCCAAGACTGCGCGCGCGGTTGTCCCGTGCGAAAGCATCCAAGCACAAACACCGGCACGAGCAGCGCGGCTTGGTACTCCGTCAGGCACGCAAATCCAAGGCTCGCTCCGACCCCCGTCATCCACCACAGTTGCCGTTTGTTGTCTTGTGCGGCGCGAGCACGACTGAGCGCGTACCAGGCAAATAGTCCTGCAACGGCGACCAGGAGGTGTCCGTAGAGCGCGCAGGCGTAGTGCCCGGTTACGCTTCCGAGTAGCCAAGCAATCGAGCCCGCCTCGGTGGCGGTCTTGCTCGCTCCCAGCTCGCGCGCGCTGCGGCGAAACAGCCAGAGCCCGAGCGCGGCAACGGGCAGCATCACGACATGGCGGAGCAATGCCAGTAGCGCTCCGAAGTCGAGTGACGCGGCGGGCTGCAGCGTGCGCAGCAGCGCGTAGGGCAGGGCGAGCACGAGGCTTGAGCCGGGGGCCTTGTCGGTAAAGCTTCGCCCGCGATAGCTGGCGCGATCGAGCAGCGAGCCGTGACGCGCGATTGGCCCGTCGATGCTGAGGCTATGGTCGTCCACGAGGGCCTGCGCCAGGTACAGGCGACTGCGCTCGTTGGGTACGTTGATAGAGCTGGGAAGCGAGGTGAACGCGAGTAAGACAAATAGGGCCAGCGCGACTAGGCGCTGCCGGGCAGGGCGCCAATGCTCCGGTGGCGGCTCGCTGTGGCGCGAGTGGACGGAGTGCTTCATCGGGCTGCCATGGGTGAGCTGCGCTCGTCGCGGTCAGCGTCGATTGCGTTCGAGAATGGACCAACCCTCGACGCGCGCCGTGACCGTGTACTCCTCGGCGAGGCGCCGTTCAGGCAGGGCGAGTCGCCGCGCCAGGCCCGCATAGCTTGGTCCCTCGGTTGGAGGAACCACCACAAATTCAGGCGAAAGCTGGGCAAGCCGCGCGTCAAAATAGCGCTCAACCTCAGGCGCGGCCTTGGCAATGTTGTCCGGCAGCGGTCGCAGTAGCGGACCCGCAGCGCGATGATGCGAGAACCAGAGCACCTGCGGGGCGTCGCCTTGCACGAACACGCTGGCCTGCGGGGAAGCCTGCTGGCGTAGCTCGGCGGCGACGCGGCGACTCGCCGGGAGATCACAGCTGCGCGCGTCATACAGCGCCTCTTCGAGCAGCTCGGGCGCCCGAAAATGAGTGAGGTGCAGGAGGTACTTGGTGCGCAGCCAGGAGCGATGCCAATAGCTGCCGGGTGGCACGGACACGGCGGTGTTGAGCAGGGCTAGCAGCACCAGGCCCGCGCCAAAACAGGCAATGGAGCCTGGCCCCTGCAGCAGCGCTTTGCGCCACAGCTTGTAGACACCGAGACCCGCAGGCAGCGCGAGCCATGGCAGCGCGCCACTGAGGCGACCCGGGTTGGACTCGTAGTTGAACGTGAACGCGAGCCACATCGCTCCGACCATCAGCATCACCCAGCGCGTGGCGGCGCGCTCTTGCTGATGCAGGCTCGGGAGGATCGCGCAGAGCACCAGACCGCAGGGGATGATGGCCGACTGTCGCAGCACGAGGCGATCAAGGACGTAGTAGCCCCACGCGAGTCGCTCATCCCATGGGAGGAGCGTCCCGAGCGCGAGCTGCGGCGTGAGCCAGTTTTGCGCAAAGCCGGTAAGGCCAGAATGATGGGATAAATAGCCTAAAAACAGCGCCCAGGGCAGGCTCGCCAGTAGACTGACCAGCGCGAGCCCCGCGACGGCGTCGAGCCGCCGCGGACTGCGCGCACGCTCGCTTCGCCAGAGGTTCCACGCGATCGGCAGCGTAGCAAGCACGAAGCTCGGCACGCAGAACAGCGCGGCGCCAAGCAGCAGTCCGATGCCCGTCCAGGCGAACCAACGACGCCTTCCCGGATGGTCGCGCCAGGTCAGCGTGCTCGCGAGTGCCAAGGCAAGCGACGCAAAGAGCTCCGGTTGCCCGGTGTGCTCGAACTCAAGCTGCGCATGCACAAAGCACAGCAGCGCTCCGCCGAGTAGGCCCGCGTGGGTGTTGAGCGAGAAGCGTTGCGCGAAGCGACGCGCGACGTACACCCAGCCCACCAGCGCGAAGACCTCGAGCAATCGAAAGGGCATCAGCGTGGAGCCGAACAGCTTTTGCAACGCGGCCAGCAGCAGCGGCAAACCCGGTGCGCGCAGGCTCCACCAACCAGTGCCAGCGAGGCTGCCCGCGTCCATGGCGGCACCCGCCAGCGCGAGATCCGCGATCGAGCGCCCCATCGGCAGCACGAGCACCAGCGCCAGGCTCCACAGCATCGCTACCCACGCCAATGCCAACAGCGCCCAGTCCGGATCGCGGCTCTGCTGGCGCGTCATCACGTCAGCAGCAGGAGGTCGGACGGAGGTGGTTGTCATCGCACCGACAAGCTAGCGAATGTCCGGCTAACTAGCCAGTGGCGGCCTTTTGGCCGTGCTGCATTCTGGCCCCTTGACGGCAGCCCGCCTAGCTTCTATTGCTGGGCGGCACGGCGTGACCACGCCGTGTTCGCGCCCCTAGCTCAGCTGGATAGAGCATCGGACTTCGAATCCGAGGGTCGAAGGTTCGAATCCTTCGGGGCGCGCCGCGTCAGGCGACGTGCGCGCATTCTTTGTACCCCGTAGCGTTGGGGTGGGGGCGTAGACTCCCAGGGATGGACGGTACCGTGACATGAGGCTGAGTGACGTTCTGCGTGTTGGTGTTTTCGCTGTGTCCATGGGGTGCGACGAGCTCCCCGAACCCAAGGCACCGGCGCACGGTCGCCCTCAAGCTACCGCTCCGGCACAGCCGGCGACGCATCCCGCTGCCGCCCACGTTCGTCCCTCCACGAAACCGGTCCAGCCTGAGGAGTTCACTCTGGCCGACGACCCAGCTCCCGCGCCGAGCGCTCCTGAGGTGACCGTACCCCTCGCGCCATTCCCCGGGGCCCCGTCTGGATTCGCTTGGGGACTATCACCCCGTGAGTTTGACGCGGAGTGTCGAGCGCAGAATGGAGTCTCCGCCGAGGGTCACACGCCTTCGAACCGAATCTGTACATCGGGCCAGCGGGGCGTGCTGCCAACGCGATGGGTCCTCGCGACCTTCTGCGGTTCAGGCCTCTGCGAGCTGGCGCTGGACTTCAAAGCGACGGACGACGTGTTCAGGTCCGTTCACGGAACGCTTGTCGGAAAATACGGTCCTTCCCACTTGGAAGTTGTTGCCGTTTCGCCGTCGTGTCCGATCCCCAGAAAAGCAGGGCTGCGACACACATGGTTCTGGAATCCCAGAAAGCTCGCGACGGAAGCCGGAAATGCCCTGCTCATCTACTCTTGCCCCGTGGGGGAAAGTGACGCCCACCTGCTCCTCTTCTACAGGAACCTTGATGGGTTGAATCGTCGCACGGCTGAGCGAGAGAACTCATTCTGAAGGTGCGCTCGAAATCGTCAATGACAGACGGGGGCAACTAACTCCTGGTGCAGTATCAGTTCCGCGTCCCGTGGGACCGGCGAGGATTCACCCGCGACCAATAAGGTTCATGAAAGCAGCACGCGATGACGCTCCAGAGAATCAACAACGAAGTCCCGACCTACGCGACAGAACACCGCGGCAGACTCGCGAACAATGCTTGCTCGGAGTTCGAGGGAGAGGTGAGCAGATGTCGTCACGCCATGAAGACCTACCTCAGGGACGAACGTGGGAACTCACGGGCGCTTCTAGAGGCACTCGACAAGTACCTCGATGCGTTCGTATACCCCCTCTGCGAACGAGCGATAGCGGCGGTTCAGCCCCTCGCGCCGGACTTAGGGCACCCGACGACGCGGATCGCTCTAGTGGAGTCAGTGCTGCATCCGCTGTCAGCTATTCTTGAGAAGGTGGTTGATCGCCATACCCCCTACATAGATGGGATGGACAAGACTCGGGGTCCGGCAGGAGATATCGACTCGGAGCTTTTTGAATCCACGGACTCCAAGGAAAGCCGCTTCTGTCGGATCGTGGCAGGGCTTGGCGCGGCTGAAGCGGAAGTGGCTCGTCTGCGGCTCGATGAACTGAACAGCAAGCTCGAAGCCACGAAAGCCGTCACAGCCGCCAAGGAATTCAGTCACGCGTTTGCCTCGCTTGCGAAAGCCCACGGAAGGCGCTCCCTAATTGCACTTGGCGTGACTGGCGTGGCCGTTGCGATCATCGCGTGGGTGGAGTTGCGCGATCCCCCTGACACCTTCCGTCTCAACCAGTTGATTGTGCGTGGGGTAGCGCTGCTTGGGCTGGCCAGCCTTGTGAACTTCACCCCGTTTAGTGGACAGGTGGCAGATGCCAGGAACTTCGATGGCTGCTGGGTCTAGAGGCTTGAGATTGGAGACCACCCTATCGGTCCCTTGGACGCTAGCTGCGAGCAGGTCGGCAGCTGTCACGGGTTGACCATAATGCTCCGGTGGGCTGATGAAGACGCGAAGCGAGGGAGCCTTTGCGACCCTCATAACGCCGGTTACGACGGAGGAGATCCGAACAACGGAACGATGTGCTCGTCAATTTCGTGGAGGAAGGCGGCGAGCCCGTTCTTGCTTCCCCGCTCAAGAAGCCGCGAGTGGTCCTTCAAGCAATCGTCTCGACGCACCGTGTCGTTCCCGCAAAGAAGGGCAAGAACGCGCTTGGCGTCCCTTGCCATGTCATTGGGGTGTGACGTGAGGCGGTGCGATTCCTTCGTTGGGTCAAATGAGAGGTTCCGCCGAACTGCGTCTAGTTCCGTCCGCTCACGCTCGCCACTTGGCACGAACCCAGCCACGCGCCAGGCTTCCACTTCAGGTTGCGGGGCAGCCACGACCACTTTGAACGGCCAAGAAAGCCCGTCACGCACTTGCGTCAAACCACTCAATCGCTCCGGGTATCCGTCCATATCGCGAACCAGAATGACCAGTTCAGGACGTGGCTTGGCATGGCCGAAACGCAACAGAACCCTTCTCCACATGCCGGCTTCCGGTTTGAGGGGCTCACCATTAATGTGGCCCTGTGGAGCGATCCTCACGCCGTCGACAAGGATGGGCCGTATGTCGCTCGCGTCGTCCGGGTTGTATTTGTACCAAGCGTCGCCTTGATGTAAGCCGCGCCACGAACGGCATTCCGCGATAATTCCGTCCAACCAGCCATGGGACAAGACAAGCCTGTCGTCGACAAGGCGCGTCACCACAGAGAAGTGCCCATCGTCCTCGCAAGCAATCCCCACCCTCACTTCGCTCATTTCGGTTGCTCATCAGGTTTAGTCACCCAAGCGCTACCGAGCGCCGCCCATAACTCACCCGTCTGGGTGCCGAATTTCCACTTCTCAAAGTCAGGATGGTCTGTCAGGGCCTGAACCTGAGTACAGCGGTTCGCGTCCAACCCAAGCACCCGTACTTCGGAAGCCTCAAACCTATCGAGGAGGTAGGGTGAGTGCGTCGTGCAAACGATCTGCAGTTCGGGATCGAGCTTGAGCAGCTCGCGGAGCACTTCGATGAGGCGCGACTGCGCCTCGATGTGAAGGCCTCGATCGATGTCATCGAGAAGTACCAGTCGCGGTCTTTCCGGCTCGTAGAGTTTCGTCAGAAGCCCAAGTGCTAACACCGTGCCCTCGCTGAGAAGATCGGCTGGAACGGAAGACCCGCCATCGAACTCAATCTCGAACCGGTCACCGATCTGCGTCTCGTTCACGGGCCGCCATACGGGTTGGCCCTCGATATCGAGCTTCTCCATTTTCCGGATAGGCACCCGTTCACGCAGAGTTCGGATCAGCTTCACCCCAGGCACGATTCTCCGAAGGTCGCGCGTTGCCTGAGCAAGGGCTTCCTCGGCAGCTCCCTTCATCCACGCGAGCGACGAAGCCAACTGGGAACCGTCTGCCGCTAGCCTGGACCGAGCATCGTCAGGAATCGAAGTCCTGGTCATCTTGTTCGCGTCGAGGTGAAGGCACACGGTTGACGCGAACTGCCTCACGCGGGGATGGTCGAGAAACACGTCGTTGTCGTTTTTATCGTGGCGCGGCGGAACGCCGACCTGAAGCGAGCCCTCAGAACCCTCTAGGGAAACAACGAATTGACGGGACAAGCCGTTGGGTTGTCCACCATTGGGTGCACCTCGAACTGATGCCTCGAGGCGCAACTCATCCCCTCCGCCCTGTCGCATCGCAAACACAACCGAGATCGGATGTCCTGGACTTGCGAGGCGGCCTACGTCTCGGAGGCCACTGTATATCGAAGCGAACCGATGTAGAGCGTGCTCTCTTTCGTCCTCGCGTGGCACGCCAGTCTGAGACAGCAGCTCAATCCCCTGCAGTACACTACTCTTTCCACAGCCATTCGGTCCGACGAGCACTGTCAATCGTCCGAGGTCGATAGTGACGTTCTTGAGACTCTTGAAATTCTCGAAGTGGACACGATCGATCATGACAAGACACCTCCAGGGACGCGTTGAACCGGATTGATTGCGGCGATCGACACGGGTTAGCCCAGCCCTTTACCACGAAGGGTCCAGATTAGGGCCGCGGACAGCGCCATGGAATAAGCAACTGAACGAGCGGCATTTGGCGCCCATTTGTGGAGGCGGCTCATATTGCACCACAGGCGGCCCATGGGCCATCCGGTCATGGGCACCCCTCGCGGTGCCGCTCAGATGACGCCCTCGCCCAGCGCGAGTGCCAGAACTCCTAGGCGCCGAGCGGTCGTGGATGTTCGGTTTCTGACAGTGCACCTCCCACGCCTCCACATACGAGTCCGCGGCCGCCCCTCCCGGTACAACTCGCACATGGGGTCCCCGCATCGACATCGCGCCCCCACACCGTCCCCGCGCCGCACCAACCCAAATCACTATCTCGCACAAGACACGCTGCCTTGTGGCCTGATTCTCAAGAACCCTACGTGAATTCCAGTTTGCGGCGCCTAGCACTCTTCGTCGAAGTCGGTTCGTGAACGACCGGGGCAACGACCACGCCTGCCATCTACAGTTTCGCGGCCAAGTCCTTGAGTATGGGCACTTCGGCCACAAGGGATTGTGCAGCTACCGCGTTATGGTCGAAAAGGTGACGCTAATGGAGGACATCCTCTTTGGCGGCTGAGGCGAGCGCAGACATTCCTCCCGCTAACTCACCTTGATGACCGTGCAACTATTCGTATTGATTAGCTTTCTGTCTCCACTGGATTCGCAGAATTGGGAAATCTTGGCCCTGGACTTGCGTTTTCCTCAAGTCTGTCTAGGTTTAGGAAGTGACCCCAAGCGAAGCGTTGGCCGCGGTCATCGAGGCCGGAAAGACTGGTCGATTCTCGATGACCCTCCACGCCCGGGAGGAGGCAGTCGAAGCGAAGGCGACCCGCTACGACGTTCAGCATGCGCTTGGCTCGGCAAGACGCGCATTGCACCAGCCCAACAATGATCGTTGGCGCGTGGAGGGCGGAACGGACTTGGATGGTGACGAGCTGATCCTTGTCGTCGTGTTCGAGGGTGATGTGATCGTGATCACCGTTTTCTGAAGAGGAGCATCATGAAACAGACTCACAAGACGAAGGTTGGGCGATTCGTTGTCACCGACAACGGCGTACTCGTCACAGACCAGATGTCAGACGGCTCGCCCATCCTATCAGCGGAAATGGTGTCGATGCTGGAACGGCGGGCAACCATCACCGTGCTTCGCGACGTTGAGCTCGTTTCCGGTGAGGAACTGCGCTTTGCGCGCAAGGTACTCGGACTGCGCCAGACAGAATTGGCAGATCAGCTCGGCGTGGCTGTGGAGACTGTCTCACGCTGGGAGACGGGAGCGGACGCATTCAAGCGCCCCATTCAGCTTGCGGTGTGCGACTTGCTAGCCGCGGTTCAAGAGACAGGGCACCTTCCCAAAAAGCGAACTCAATCTGGGTTTGAGCTGCAGGTGGCGTAAGCGTTCCATCGTCCCCTCGCTTTCGGGCGCCAGCGAGGGAAGGTTCAAGACCTGACTTAGCCGCGATTCCGCAATCCCAAGGCGGCGCTGTTGATGGCCATTCAGGGGCGTCAGCGTTTCAACGAGTTCGAGATGCCTCGTTGAACAGTCTACTTTGTCGATCGTCGGAATTGGCTGCAATGGGCCACCCAAGCGCTCGAGCTCCAGGCAGGGAGTCTCACACAAGGGCCCCGCGAGCGGGAATAACGTGAGTGCGCTCACGTTTTCTGAGGGAATCATTATCAGATTTCGTGAGGGATTTGTGAAGTCAGCGTTTTCGCCCCGCCGCCTTCTTGGGGGATTGGCCGAAGGACTCCAGGTACAATTTCTCGTCCAGCCTTGGCAGGTC
>JBBRAB010000059.1:0-14302 GCA_038207155.1 Polyangiales bacterium | reverse complement strand
GATCCCCACGCTCCTATAGTTGATGACAGTAAAGTCGTTGGCGTCCCAGCGCTTCATTTCCTTGGCAGTGGCCACCGCGAGTGCGGCGAGCACGGCATCAACGCCGTCAGGGTTGGCGCAAACAGCTTGGTCCGTGCTGCCGAGCTCTTCACGGGCGGACTCGGTGCTGCAAGCAACCGCAGAGAAGGCGAGGGGAGCGAGGAAACTGAGGACGATGATTTTCTTGAGCATGGTGGTTTCTCCTGGTTAGGCGCACCAACACTCTTTGCAGCCAGCGTACCAACACGCGAAAAACGCTCAGGGGCTATTCCGCGACGCCTCAACAAATTCACAAATGGGCATCAATTAGGCCAAATTCTCCTGCTGCAGCCGCAGCTCACGTTGCGTGCGCGTGACTGCTGACCAGCGCAGGGCACCGCCCTCTCCCCTCCTGAACCTACAGCAGGTCGCGCGCAGGTTGTGCAAATCCAGGGGCGAGTTGTGCAACTTGTGCAGCGCAAGTTGTGCACCGCGAACTCGCTCAGGTTGTGCACCGCGAACTCGCTCGGGTTGTGCAACGCGGACTCGCCCCGCAAGCCCCGGCGCGTCTTACAGCTCGCTCCAGAAGCGAGCCGTCAGCGCGTTGCGGCTCGATGAGACCGCGCGCCGCAGCACCTCAGTCACGTGGAGCTCCACGGTGCCTTCGGCGCAGCCGAGCTCAGCGGCGATCTCCTTGTTCGTCGCGCCCTTGACGAGGCAACTGAGGATATCCACCTGGCGCGGCGTGAGATTCCAGGTTTTCTTGGCGCGCTCGATGCGCTGGTCGAACTCGAGTCCAGGCGCGGGGCGTCCACCAATGGCGCGCTCAAGGCCGAGCGCAATCCAGGGCAGGAGCGAGTCGAGCACCGACTGACCCGGATCGGAGTTGTCCTTGGTGGTTTGGACCTCGAGGCGACCCACGCGTCGCTCCTCAACGGCGAGATCGCGCACGAGCACCGTGTCGCTCGGGGACGTACTTGGATCCCCGAGGTAGGTGAGTCCGGGCCCGAGGTCACTGACCAGCTTGAGGCCGGCGTAGCCGAGCTCGGCCTCCAGCACGCGCCGCACGGCGACGCAGAAGGCCTCGGGGCTGTTGCTGGTGAGCAGGTTCCAGCTGGTGTTGCGCAGGTAGCTCGGACGCCGACTGCTGGGCGGACCACTCGAATTGCTAGGCGAAAACACCTGCGATTCGGGCACTACCTCGGTCAGCTCTTCGGCGAGCTCGTCGAACACCTCGGAGTGGAAGCGCGACAGCTTGGCCACGAGCGTGCGCGAGGCCGGGAGCTGCACGAGCAGGCGCGAGAAATGCGGACTCAAGGTGCCGCTGACGCGTGCGGGCGGCAGCCCCAGGTGCAGTGGGGTAGCCCGCGCGGTTCCGAGAAACCCGCGCATCATGGGCAGGCTGCCCGCGAGGTGGGCGGGAATGCGAATGTCAAACTGCAGCTCGTCGGGACCGAGCTCGGTGAGCGAGACCTCAACCAGCGGAAACAGCCGCGGGGTAAAGCTGGTGGCAGCCACGCGAAAGAGGTGACTCGGGGACACCACGAGCCCAGCGATCTGCTGATAGGGCCGAAAGCGCGAGGCCGTCTCAAAACTGAGCGTCTCGAGCGCTTCGTCGGAACCCAGCGCCTCGGCCAGCGCGTCCATGTAGACGATGAACTCGGTCCAGCGCAGCGCCGGCGTGCCCGACTTGACCCGTTCACGCGACCAACCCGCCTGGGCGAGCAAGGCGTTGACGTCGAGCCCCCGCTGCTCGAGCAGTGCCAGGGAGGGGTAGATTGCCTGAGGGCTAAGCTCAGGACCAGTGCTGGGAACGCTGCTCGTCACGGGATGAACCAGAAATCAGGGGGCCTTGGTCACCGCAAACTCGGTGCCGGAGAGCCAGCCCTGCCTGAGGGGCACTATCTCGCAGATTGAGCTCGTGCAATAGCGTGAAGCGCCCCTCGCCGTCACCACGCCGTCAAAACACAGCTATGAGACAGAATGCGGCTCACGGGACGGTCAGTAGCACGCAGTCGCCGCCCGCTGCCTGGCCGTAAGGGAGAGAGCGGTCTTTGCGGTGAAGGAGGATCCGACCTCCCGAGGCCGGCCGCGGAACGACGGCTCCGGTGGCTACCGGGCGACCGAGCTCGGCGGATTCCACGATCACCCAGATGTCGTTGCCATGGAGCTCGTAGCCCCAGTAGGAGGCGCCCTTTTTGGCGCCGGGGCAGGGGACGTCGTCCGAGCTGAGCGCCACAACGATCTGATGGCCCGCGTCGAGCGATGGTCGCACGCCATCCCAGGCGAAGGCGGGCTCTGATGGCGCGCCGACCGCCGTGCGCAGGCAGCTACAGCCCGTTTTGCCGCCCACAAGGCGCAGATCACGCCGGCTCCCGAGCAGTGCGGGAGGGCCCGAGGATGAGCCTTCGTCGAGCCGCGACGCCGTATTGGCCCCCGGGGCCCAAGCCCCAGAGCTGGCCCCGCCGAGATTCGAAGCGGCCACCGTATCGTCGTTGGCATTCACTTTGGCATCGGCTTGCACCGAGGCTTGGCAGCCCAGGAGCACGAGTGCGGTCGTCGCGAGCGCAAGGACGTTCATGGCGCAAGCCTGCCTGAACTGCGGGGGTTGGTGCAATCCCACTCGCTTCGATTCCCGCGAGCAGGGCGGCGTGGTAGCCTCGCGGGCGGGATGGAAAGCGACCAATTGCGCCAGGAGCTCGCGAAAACGCGCCTTTGGTGCCCTGAGGGGCGCGTTGAGGCCGTGACCGGCCTGAGTCTGCGCGTGTCGCTACCCGGTGCACGGATCGGCGATCTCGTCATGATCCAGCGACGGGGACTCGCCGAGTTGCCCGCCGAGGTGGTGGGCTTTGAGCAATCGACGGCAGTCGTGGTTGCTTTGGGCGAGTTGGTTGGGGTCGGCGTGGAGGACGTGGTGCGTTCGAGCGGCGCTCCGCTTGAGGTACCGGCGGGTGACGCGTTGCTTGGGCGAGTGCTCGACGGACTCGGTCGACCGCTGGACGGTCGTCCGCTGCCCGCCGGACTGGCGCGAGCTCCAGTCGATCGCTCGCCGCCGAACGCGCTTGAACGTCGGCCGATCACGCGTCGTTTCGAGACAGGGGTGCGCGCGATTGACGGCTTTCTCACGCTAGGGATCGGACAGCGCGTGGGGCTGTTTGCCGGCTCGGGCGTTGGCAAGAGCACGCTGCTCGGACAGATCGCTCGCGGCGCGACTGCGGACGCCGTCGTGGTCGCCATGGTGGGCGAACGCGGGCGTGAAGTGGGGGAGTTTCTCGAATCGAGTCTTGGCGCCGGGCGCAAGCGTTCGGTCATGGTCGTCGCCACGAGTGATGCGTCCGCGCTTGAACGTTTGCGCGCCGCACAAACCGCCACTGCAATCGCTGAGCATTGGCGTGACGCGGGCGCGGACGTGCTCTTGCTCGTCGACTCCATCACGCGCTTTGCGCGCGCCCAGCGTGAAGTGGGACTTGCCGCGGGCGAACCGCCGGCACGCCGTGGCTATCCGCCCAGCGTGTTCGCTAGGCTCCCACGCCTGCTGGAACGCGCGGGTTGCTCCGCCCATGGCAGCATCACGGCGCTCTACACCGTGCTCGTCGAAGGAAGCGATCTCGAGGAGCCCATCGCCGATGAGGTGCGCGGGATCCTCGACGGTCACATCGTGCTCTCTCGCGCTTTGGGCGAGCGTGGACGCTTTCCCGCGATCGACATCGTGGCCTCGCTCTCGCGCTTGATGACGGGTCTGGTGACGCCTGAGCATCGACGCGCTGGGGAGCTGCTCCGTCAGTCCATGGCGCTCGCCGAGTCCAAGCGCGATCTGTTGCAGCTCGGGGCCTATGCCAAAGGCTCCGATCCCTTGCTGGATCGGGCGCTCGCCCTCGCGCCAGAGCTTGAGGCCTTCTTGAGGCAACGCCCAGAGGAGCTAAGCGAGTTTGCGCGCACCGAGGCGAACCTGCTGGCGCTTGGGCGCTTCGCCTGAGGCTCCCGGCCTCGACGTGGTAGGGTCCGGCCCGCCATGGCGCCGCTCGCCCCAATCTCGCCCCAATCCATCGACAAGCTGGCTCCACCCGGGTTGCTCTATCTGCATGGGCTCGGCTCAAGTCCGAGCTCACCGAAGGCGCTCGCGGTGGTGGAGCATTACGCAAGCCTCGGGTGCCAGGTCGAGACCCCCAACCTGAGGGTCCCCACGCTCGAACGCCTGTCGTTCCCGGCGAGCCTCGCGACCGCTCGCTCCTGCTTGCGCGAACCTGAGCGGCGCTACGTCGTGATCGGCTCGTCGCTAGGCGGTCTGACTGCGGCGAGGATGGCGGAGCTTGAGCCCAGAATCTGCGGCCTGGTGCTGCTCGCTCCTGCGTTTAGCTTCGAGCGGCTCGCGCACCTGTGGGCAGGCGATACCTGGGACGCTCAGCTCGCTGCGGGCAGCTTTGACGTCGACGATTCCCTCACCGGGGGGACCTGCCGCCTCTGGGCGAACTTCGTGCTTGAGCTCTGTCGTCTCGATCAAGGGCTGCCGCGCGTCCAGGTCCCGACGCTGGTCGTGCATGGTCGTCAGGACCCCACGGTGCCACTCGAGCACTCGCTGGAGTGGGTGCGGGCTAATCCGCAAGCCGAGCTCGGCGAGGTCGACGACGATCACGATTTGATGGCCGATTTCCCCGCGCTGCTGCGGTTGATGGAGCGGTTCACCCGCCGGCTCGGTTGCCATGAGTGAGTCGCCCGCGGTTCACCTGCCGCTCGAGCTGGCTGGCTGGGGTGTTCACATCCCGACGCAGCGAATCGCCGTCGATGAGCTGCTGCGCGCCGAAGCGCCGCGCGTTCAAGCCCAGTTGGGAGTGCTCAGTCCCGCCTTGCGCGCGCGCTTCGAAGCGGGTCACGGAATCACGTGCGTGGCTTGTCTCGAGGGGGACACCGACGCCGCGCGGCGGCAGGTCGTCACTGAGGCGATCGAGCGCGCGGCGCTCGCGCCAGGCGAGCTGCGCTTCATCGTCGATCTGACGGCGCTCGACGTCTCGCACCCCGGCTTGTATTGCGCCGCACAAGCCAGCCAGGCCGAGCTCGGGGCAGGCGCCGCTCTGGCCCTGTCGGTGCGCGGCGCGGGCTGCGCGGGCTATCACCTGGCTTTCGACGTCGCGCGGCGGCTCTTGGCCAGCGTCGAGGGACCGGCGGCAGCGCTGCTGCTCACGGCCGATCGCGCGCCTGACGGGGGCCGCGCTTGTCTGCCGATTTCCTGGATGGCCGACGGGGCCAGCGCGCTGGTGCTGCGCAAGGTCAGTCCTGCATCGACGGGCGCCCGCCTGCGCGCGCTGCACGTCAGCTCCGTCGGAGAATTCGCGACGGTGCTCAGCGTCAGCGCCGAGCCATTCCGAGTCGAGATCGACGGTGCACGTTTCGAACGGCGCGTGCTCCCGATGCATTTCGTGATGCTCTCGCGGCTACTTGACGCAGCCTTGACGGAAGTGGGCTGGTCGCGTGATTCGCTCGATGCGCTGGTGTACCCGAACACCACCGAGCTCGATCGCAGCAGTTTGCTGCGCGTGCTCGGGCTGCGGCCTGAGCTGCTGGTGGGTCCGGGTCCGAGCGAGCTTGGACATGCTTTCGCCAATGACATCGGTTGGGGGCTCGGAGCGCTGCTCGCAGAGCCCCAGCGTCGCGGGCGCTGGGCAGTGCTGGCAGCCGGCAGTGGTTTCACCTGGGGAGTGGCGCTCGTTGAACGCTGAATCAATCGATTTTTTGGGGCTATTTCAGCAGCATTGCCGGACGTCCCCTGACGCTCCGGCGGTCGCTACCACTTCCATTGTAGTCAGCTATCGCGAGCTGGAGCAGCGGGCCTTGGCGATTGCGGCGCGGCTGGCTGCCGCGGGCGTGGGCGCGGGTGATCGCGTGGTCCTGTGGCTCCCCAAATCGGTGACGGCCTACGCAGCCCTGCTCGGCCTGCTGCGACTCGGCGCGGTCTATGTGCCGCTCGAGCCGCGCACTCCGCTGTCGCGCCTCGAGTCAGCCTTGTCGGTGGTTCAGCCGCGCGCGCTCCTGGTTGAGCCTGCCGAGCGTCAGCGCCTCGAGGCCACCAATTGGGGGCAGCGCTATGCGTCGCTCTGTGTTGAGATCGGCGCGAGTCCGACGGGCGCGGACCCACTCGCCGCGGACGCATCGGCTTTGACTGAAGCGGACGGCGCTGCTTGGCAAGCCTGGCCGCTCAGCGCACCTGCCGCGATTCTGATGACCTCCGGTTCGACAGGGCGCCCGAAGGGAGTCGTGCTGTCGCGCGGAGCGATTGACGCGTTCACGCAATGGGCCTGCCACAGCTTTGAGCTTGGACCCCAGGATCGCGTGGCCAATTTCTCCGCCCTCGGCTTCGATCTCTCGTTATTTGACCTGTTTGCAAGCTGGTCGGTGGGCGCCTGCGTGCTGCTGGTCACTCCGGACATGGTGCTGCAGCCCGCAGTCCTGATGAGTTACCTTCAGCAGCGCGAGACGACCACGCTCTACACGGTGCCCTCAACCTTGACGCTACTGAGAGAGCACGGCGGGCTAACCGCGCAGACGCTGCCCAGCTTGCGCCAGGTGCTCTACGCGGGAGAGCCCTTCCCCGTGCATCAGCTGCGCGCGCTGATGCACGCGCTGCCGTCCACTCCGCTGTTCAATCTCTTCGGACCCACGGAGACCAACGTGTGCACGTACCATCCCCTTCAGCGGATGGTGGCTGAGGATGAGTCGGCGGTTCCGATTGGACGTCTGTGCAGTCACCTCGAGGGGGAGCTCCTGGACGAGCAAGGGCAGCCGGTGCTCCCGGGACAGGAGGGAGAGCTCTGCATCGCGGGCCCCACCGTGATGCAGGGTTACTTCGGTGAGCCCGAGCGCACGGCTGCGGCATTCTGGCCCCCCGGCATCAGTGGCGCGGGACCGCGCTACCGCACGGGGGATTTCGTGCGTGAAGACGAGGAAGGGGTGATGTGGTTCATCGGTCGACGGGATCGACTCTTGAAACGTCGCGGCTACCGCATCGAGCTCGGTGATGTCGAGGCCGCCATGGCGCGGCTGGAGCCCGTCCGTGAGGTGGCCGTCGGGGCACGGGCCGACGATGAATCGGTGGAGATTCTGGCCTTCGTGGTGCTGCGTGAGGGCGCCCAGATCACGGCTTTGACCCTCCGGGCCGACTGTGGCAGCTTGCTTGTGCCGACGATGGTTCCTGATCGGGTGATTGTGGTGGAGTCTCTACCGCGCACGCCCAACGGCAAGGTTGACCTCAGTGATCTACTCGCGGCCGCCCCCCGGTTTCGATGAGCAAAGACGAAATCCGCACTTATCTACTCGCCACGGCCCTGCGTGGTGAGGACCCCAGTTCCCTGACCGACGAGCTACCGCTGGTCGTGAGCGGGCTGCTCGATTCAGTGGCGACCCTCAAGCTCGTGCTGTTTCTCGAAGAGCGGTATGGGATCACGATCGAGACCAGCGAACTGGCGCACGGCGCGCTCGATACGCTGAGTCGCATCGTCGCTCTGATCGAGGCCAAGCAGGCCGCGCAGCCTCGCCCCTAGCTGCCTGTTCGATTCGCTTGAATGATCTCGGACACCGCGCCGATCGAGCGATTCATCAGCACGGTGTACATGTCGCACAGATCATGGTCGGTATAGCCAATGTGGCGCAGCGTCGCGAGCGCGCGGGTGAGATGGTCCTGATTGGCCAAGCCGAAGCGCTCGTGAAATTCGAGCATGTGCTTCATCATCTCATGCCGAGTAAAGGTTGGGCTCCCACTGGGCAGGTCGCCGTAGGCGGAATTGCCGGTGGCTAGAAATGAGTCGCGACTCCAGCCCGCGTCCGCGGCCTGCTCCACGATTTCGCAGCCCGGGTAGCCGCGCAGATTGAAATGATAGGGCAGCAGTGACGGACGCGGCAGGGTGCCCAGCCATTCCAGGGTGACCTGCGCCTCGGCGGCCGTCTCGGTGGGAAAGCCGTACATCGTGTTGACGTTGACGACGATGTCGTGGCTCTGCGCGTGCGAGATGATGCGGTGAGCCTGCGTGAGATCGAGCTTTTTACGGATCAGCTCTTGCACTCGCGGGTGCGCGGTCTCGATTGCGAAGGTGACCCAGACCGTGCCGGCGGCCACCATGCGGTCGACAAAGGCCTCGTCGCACAGATCGACGCGCAGCCCGTTGACGAAATAGAGCTTGGCGTCGAGCTTTGCGGCCTCCAGCCTCGCGAAGATGTCGAGGGCGCGCTTGCGATGCAGGTTGAACACGTCGTCGACGATGTAAAAATCGTGCACGTCGTGTTGCTCGACCAGGGCGCGAATGTCGCTCACGACCCGCTCGGCGGACTGCAGCCGCACGGGCTGCTCAGAAATCTGAAAGCAGTAGGTGCAGCGATAGGGGCAGCCGCGACTCGTGATCAGCAGGCCCTGACGCCGGTGATTGTAGGCGTAGCTCAGGTGCTGCTCGTACTCGGCCAGCGACACCAGCGTGTGATCCGCCATCGGGAGCTCGTCGAGCTTTGGCGGGGCCTGCGCCGGGGGATTGATGCGCGGCGTGAGTGCTCGGCGCGAGATCATGCCGGGGATCTCTGCGCAGGGCACGCCCTGCACGAGCGCCGTGATGACCGTCTCGCCCTCGCCAACTGCGGCGTACTCGAGCTCGGGCGCCAGCTCAAAGACCTTTTCCTTGAGCGCGGTGGCGATCGGTCCGCCCAGAATCACGGGAGCGCCCGAGTGCGTCCGGGCGACGCGCACGACGCGTTTCACCTCTTCCGAGAACAGACTGATGCTGCGGATCCCGATCCAAGTTGGCGCGAACTCCGCGATGATGGCCGCTAGGTCTTCGTCGCTGCGCGCGTGCAGTGAGGTCTCGATGACGCGGAGCTCGACCTCGGGCGCCGCCAGGCGGGCACAGCTGGCGAGTCCCAGTAGGGCGATCGGCAGCACGTGCACCTTGGGGCCAACGCGTGAGCCCACCCAGCGCGTGTCATCATTGGCCTCAATTAGGAGCAATCGCCGCATGCTGAATCTCATACCACGCGCAGACCAAAGCCGGGAAACAGCGGGGGGAGGAGCTCGCGCGCGGGGCGTGGTGCTGCGGATTCGGGGGAGCCGGCCTCCGCCAATAACTGCAGGTAGTTGACGAGTGTCCCCGCCCCCGCAAGATCACGACTACCCTCGCTTTGGCTCTGATGCGGGGGTTGAGAGTGCCAAGTCGTCTCAAGCACGGACGCCATCACCTTGGCCCCGCGCTGCGCGGCGCTCTGGGGGCTCTCCACCAAGAGGCCGAGACCGAGCTCGGCGCAGGCGCGCGTCGGGTCGTTGGGCTCGCGCGCTTGGTCGCCGGCCAGGCGCGTGCCGAGCTTTGCGTCAAAGCGATCGACCACCACCACGACCAGTCGCTCTGCGCGCCCACAGGCAACCAAGTGCACCGCCGTCGCGAACGCGGTGAGGGCCGAGGCGGCGCCAGAAACGAGGGTGATACTGGGGCCCCCGAGGCGCAGCAGCATCGCGATGTGCGCGGCTGGAGCTCCATCGATCGAGTCCGGAAAATCGATCGGATTGGTGGCGCCGGCACCTTTGTGCACGAGTCGCTCGGCGTAACGCAGGGTGGTGGTTTGACAACCGAGTGCGGTGCCAACCACGAGTCCCGCCCTGGGATCCACTTGCTGCGACTCTGGCAGGCCCGCGGAGCGCATGGCGAGCTGGGCGAGCACCAGAGCCGACACGCTTGCTGGATCGAGGCGTCGAAGGCGCTCACTCGGGACGACTTCGTGAGGCGGTGGTTCCTCCAGCGCAAGCAAGTCAGGCGCGAGCCAGCTTGAGCTCACGGGACTGACCGCCAACCCGGTGAGCTGCGCGAGTGGCTGCGTCATGCGACCTCCGGGTGCGCGAGCAGCAGGCAGGCGTCATTGCCGCCGAACCCGAAGCTGGTCGAGAGGGCAAAGCGAGCGGTCGTGCTACGCGGCTCGCCCTGCACGAAGTCGAGCAGGCCTGCGAACTCCACGTCCTCAAGGGCGGCCGTTGCCGGAACTCGTCCGCGTCGCAGCGATTCGAGCGTGACAATCGCCTCGAGCGCGCCGGCGGCGCCCATGCAGTGCCCCGTGGAGGCTTTGACTGAGTGCACAAGCGTGCGCGGCGCGGCTGCACCAAGCGCCGCGACCAGCGCCGTCACTTCGGCCGCGTCATTGAGCGGCGTCCCGGTGCCATGCGCATTGACGAACCCGATCTGCTCGGCGGACACGCCGGCCATGCGCATCGCGCTCGTGATGGCACGCACGGCGCCGGCTCCCTCCGGATCGGGGGCGGTCAGGTGATGCGCGTCGCAGGCCATTGCAGTGCCCGCGAGGAGTCCCAGGAGCTGGGCACCCCGGCGCCGAGCGTCGTCGAGACGCTCAAGCACGAGGCAGCCCGCACCCTCACCGACCGTCATGCCACGACGCGCGCGATCGAAGGGACGACAGCCCTGCTCGTCCACGGCGCGCAGTGACGCAAACCCTGTGTACGTGTAGCGCGTGAGCTCATCGGCTCCGCCCGCCACGACCGCGTCGGCAAGCCCGAGGCGCAACCAGTCCATCGCGATTGCCATCGACACTGCACCGCTCGAGCAGGCTGTGTTCACCATGGCGCGCGGGCCCCCGAGTCGCTCGCGTGTCGCGAGGTACTCGAGCATCGGGTACTTGGCGAAACCCGTGATTGGAGTCGTGACACCCGGCTGCGCGAGCGCGGCTTCAAGCGCCGGGGTTCCGGCTGCGGCCGAGCCCATGACGAGGCCCCAGCGGCGACGATCCTCTGGCGCACCCGCCTGCGCGAGGGCCTCCCGCAGCGCGATCAGGCCGAGCGCCACCGTGCGCGTCGGCAGCTCATCGACGAGCGGACCACAGTCCGCCGCCCAGTTGGCGCGACAGCCGGTCACGTCGAAGCGCGTGACGGGCCCAAACGGACGCGCTCCCTGCTCCAGGCCCGACAAGAGGGCCGCAACCCCATGACCGAGGGCGGTGACGGCTCCCATGCCGGTGATGGCAATGCTGGTGTCGAGGGCTGGCATGCGTTCGTGCGTCGCGATAGGAGAGGGAGCGAGTTAGCACAGCCGAGTGACCATGGCGCCTTCCCCACAACCCAATGACGACGAACGGCTCCTCCGGGAGCTGGCTCAGCTGCTCACGTCGGCGCTTGGTTTGTCCGCCAACCCGGTGCAAATCACGCCGGACGAAACACTCTTTGGCGGGCGACTGGGCCTGGATTCGGTCGACGCCTTGCAATGGCTCTGCGCTCTGGAGCGCGAGCGGGGGATCATTTTGACCGAGTCCGAGCTAGCCCAGGGCGCGCTCGATTCGCTTAGCGCCGTGGCGCAGGTGATTCGCGCGCGCCAGGGAACCTAGAACGCGTGTCCGACGATGGCCTTGGCGATGGCGTGCTGCGGCGTGTCTTTGCTTAGACCAAGACCGAGTCCGAGGTTGAGCTCCCAGGCTTGGTCGCTATCGCTCTTGTCGCCCGCAGGCGCAGCAAGATCGAAGGTGGCAAAGGCCAGGTGCTCTTGGCGACGCCAGGGTTCGAGCTTGCGCGTGAGCTCGCCAACTCCGGCGTAGTACTCAGCACCGAGCATGAAGCCCTTCTGCGTGTTGAAGCCTACCTTTCCCGCAGGCTCAAAATCAGGCACGAACTTGTCTGGACCGCTCAGCGCGTAGCCGAAGATCGGATTGAAATCGAACAGCCAGTGACCATCGTAATGTCCCACGATCGGACGAAACTCATTGGCCCAACCGTGCTGTTCCGCTCGGTGCGGTACCTTGCCAAGCTCGGCGTTGATACCGAAAAACCAATTGCCGGTGAAGCGCTCGGGCACCACCCATTTGGTGCGCAGCTTGAAGCCCGCGTAGCGCACCTGTCCGTCTGCGTTCACCATGTTCTGCAGGTACGCGCCGAGCTCCAGATACTCGGTGACGCCGAGCGCAGGCTCCAGCGTCAAGCGTGTCACTCCCTGCGGCGGCTGCTCACCGACGTAGGCGGGCTCAGAGCGCCCAAGCGGCGTGTAGTTCACGTGCGCTTCCAGCCCCAGCTGCCCCGGTCGCCCCACGTCCGGTCCGTAGACCTGGATCTCAAATTTATCCACGGCGCCAGCGGTCCCCGGGAAGACCGTCAGGCCAAGAGCGAGGCCGATTGAGGTCAATACGGCGTAGTTACGGTTAGTTACGGAATACATTGGAGGGCCCAGCCTAATTGGAGTCGCTTCAGTTGATAACGACTTTCAATTAGCACATGGGATGAGAACCGCAAGGGAAGGCGCATCATCCGGACTCAGCGGCTTGGAAGAATGCGTCATGGCGCGGGCCCCGCAGCGCCGACAGGTTTGCTCCGCCCGAGCGGCGATAGACCAGGCCAATTGCCGTCTTTTCACGCTCACTCGGCTTGCCCACGCTCAGCTCGAGCGACTCACCGCCTGCCCAGCGCCACTTATAGCTGAGCGACGCCTGCTGCGACTCCAGGCAACGCGTGAAGGCTTGATCGCTACGGCAGTCTTCGGGCAGAAAGAGCGCGCCAAGCGGGCGAGGCGCGCTGGCGTGACCTGCGAGCAGCCCGCACGGCAGTCTTCGGGCAGAAAGAGCGCGCCAAGCGGGTTGTAGTGCCCGGCGTGGAAGCGGTAAGTGCCGTCTCCAAGGGTTCCGCACCAGCGGGCTTGCCCGCACGAACGCGCCGCATTCACGCGCCCGAGCGCGAGCGGTAGCTTAAACGCGAGTGTCGAGCTTGGCACAAAGAGAGCCACGAGCTGCGGAGCCGGAAGCGTCGGCGGTGGGCGCCTCGATTTGCCCTTCAGTCGAGGAGGCGAGTTCGCCGAGACTGACGGGCGCTCAGCGGCAAGGCGTCGCCACGTTTGCTGAAACGCCGATTTCGCCCGTAAGCGACTTGGCCGCAAGCCATTCTTCGTCGAGGCCGAGCTGCGCGACCCATTGATTGATGTACGAAGTGTTGAGCTTGGTACCCTGAATCCGCAGAACGCTCGCCGCATCCTCGATTTGTCGACCGGAGTGGGCAAGCTTTGCCCACTCCAACTTGGCGAGGACGACGTCTTCCGCTGAGGCGACGAAAACACCGAGCCCGCCAAGAATATGCAGACTTCGCCGTTCAAATTCAGTGACGCTAAATGCACGAGCCTTACGGCAGATCAGATCAATCTTCCACCCCGATGCGAAGTCCACCACGTTGAACAGTGACTCCCGACTGTAGGCGTCGAGGGCCGCATCTCGACTGACGTAGTACTTGTCATCCGGAAGAAGTCGCAGGAGCCGGTTCAGTGATCCGAGCGTGGGGGAAATGACAATATCGATGTCTTGCGTGGCTCGAGGAGCTCCGTGAAAGCCACTGGCGAACGAACCAGTCAACATGTACGGAACCCCCGCGGCGTCGAGCAGCGAGGCAAACCTGTGGATGACGCCTTCAGGTGACTCTGCGGAAGCCATAAAGCTCGGCGAGAAGGTGATCAAGAACCCCGCGCTCGTCGAGTTCAGGATGGGTTGCGCGGATTCTGGCTAGCGCGAAGTCCCGAAGCGACTGACTCATCATGCACGCAGTACGGAATCGTTGAGTTCCTCCCAGGTGACGTTGAGCCTCGGTTTGCGCGCGGAGCGCTTCTGGAGACGTGTCTGAAAACACCATCGCATAGTAGCAGACCACGGCGAAGGATCGAAGCAGCGAACAGAATTCGTCGAAATTCTGCCGGAATATCCCGAATTCTTTCACTCGAACTGCGACTAGGGAAACACAAGCGCCATTGGCGCAGACGCAAACGCGAGTCAGACCCTGTGCTGCGTGAGCCAACCCGGATCCGCATTGGGCGACCGCGAAGTGCGACAGCTAAACGCCCTGTCCACCGGTTCCCCGCAGCCAGTTCAGGGTCTTGAGCCCGCGCACTTGCTTGAAGTGTTTGGTGTTGTTGGTGACGAGCGTGAGATTGAGCGACATCGCATGCGCGGCAATCAGGGTGTTCAGGGTTCCGAGCGGTGAGCTCTTGGACTGGAGCGCTGCACAGACTCGACCGAAGAGAGTCGCCGCCACCGCGTCAAGCGGGAGAACCTCGACCGTAGCCGTGAACGTGTCGAGCAAGTGATGAAGCCGCTTGGAGCGCCGCTTGTCGGCACCGAAGCGGAGCTCCGACAACGAGATCGAGCTCAGGCAAACGTACGCGTTCACGCCCTGGCGCGCGTGATTTTGGCTGCGACAGCATGAATTGCCATTTTGCGTGAACGCACGCGCACGGGGAGGCCTACTCTGGCAATAGCGACGGCGCTGGAGTTCGCGCAAGTTTTGCCTCGCAAGCGG
>JBBRAB010000058.1:0-14333 GCA_038207155.1 Polyangiales bacterium | reverse complement strand
AAACGGTCGCTACACCTGCGCCCGCACTTAGGCTCTCTCCTCCGTGGCGAGCACCGTGCCGCCCCATGCCCTCAGGACAATCGCCAACGCGTCGCGGCACGGCGCGCTCTGATACCCCAGCCCGTATTCTGACGAAGAGCCTAAAAAATCCTGTGGTAGTTACGCAATACACGATACTGACAACCACAACCACAACCACAACCACAACCACAACCACAACCACAACCACAACCACAACCACAACCACAACCACAACCAAGGCCGTAACTAGCACAACGGCAGGAGTCACGACAACAACCGCAGGTCCTACGACGAGGACCAAGTCGACCACCACCACGACAAGAGCATAAGACAATCGAACTGCGAAATCGGTCGAAAGGGGGAGCAGAAGCACGAGCAGGTCATCGAGCCGGCGGCGCTCTGACCCCAGCTCACCACGTCACCGAAGCTCAAGGAGCGGTGAACCCGACGCAAAGCGGAGCTCAAAATCCCACTTCACGCCCGCGCAAATAGATCTCCGCCCTGAGGTGCTCATTTCCAGCAAAGGGAACAGCACCCCCAAGCGCAACACTAGCCCAGCATCAGAGCCTCAACAGAAGTTGAGCCGGAGTTGCCCGAACGAAACCGGTGGTGGCGTCGGAGGAGGCTGAGGAGCAAGCTGAACTTCACCCAATTTGGTGGACACCCCCGATATGCACAAGAGTGTGCAAGGAGTGTCTATGTCCTCATCGAAGTCGTCCAAGACCAAGCGCCGAGCCCGGCGCAAGTTTACGCCTGAGTTCAAGACCGACGTCGTTCGCCTATGCCGGGCGACTGGCGAGAGCATCCAATCGGTTAGCAAGCGACTCGACCTAACCGAGACGTCGGTTCGTAACTGGATCAACCAGGCGGAGATAGACACCGTTGGGGGGACTGCCGACGCCCTCAGCACAGCGGAGCGCGAGGAACTCCTCCGGCTTCGGCGGGAGAACAAGCGACTGCAAATGGAGCGCGATATCTTAAAAAAAGCCACTGCCTGGCTGACGTCAATTACAAATACCCATCAGCGACAATTACACTTCCCCACCGACCTCGTGGCCTGAATGCCTGCTTGTTGTCGTCGTCTCGTTGGTAGTTGTCGTTGAGCTTCCCTTCTTTGCCTGCTCGGCGCGATCGCCAACGAAGGCACGGTGCGCGAGACCGGGCCTTCAAACCTATTTCGGAGAGTCAAGGCTAGTGACTCTTGCAACCGAGAGTCAAAATCCTTGCGTCGACAACCCCCCGGGGCTGGCGCGGAAACTTGGCTCCGTCCTGCGCAAAAAGCCAGATTTACGCGGAATTAGGAAGCCATCAACTACTGAGCCGCTGTCAGCTCGAGTTCCTGTTCGAGCTCTGCGGCCTCAGTGGTCGTGACGACCAACGCCGCAACGGGCGCGGAGGGTAGCTCTTGCGGCATGTCCGGAAACAGCAACGGCGACTCCACTTCACGCTTGCCACGCCGCTTGCCAACCTCAGGCGACTCTTCCCCGCGCCGACGCAGACCCTTGCGCGCAGGCCGTGAGAGCACGATCGCCTCGAGATTCGTGAGACGCTCGTCGTCATCCTCGGCGTAAATCTTCAAGAGCGACAACGCGCGATGCGCCTTCTGCCCAAGCTCCCCCTGCGCCTCGGTCAAGCGCCCCCGCGCCGACTCAAGCGCAAGCTCGGCCTCGGCCACCTGACGTGCGGCATCCTCGGCGACCTCCACCCCGGCCGAAAGCACCTCGAGATCAAGCTCGGGGAACTTCAACCCGGCGAAATCACTACGGTAAACCTCTAGTAGGCGGCGGATGGGGGAGGCGACTGGGTCCGACATGGACTGAACATTAGATCAGTCTTTCTATGCAGGCAAGGTTTTGCTCGGCGTGGTGACGCGCTTGGCGCTCTCAGCCTCAAACAACAACGCCCTGTAAGGGATCGGCGAGCGCCGCGTTGGGTGTGCATGCTCACGAAGAACCGCACCGCCCTCGTCTGGATGTCCGCCCTCTCCCTCGTCGTGGCCTGCGGCCATCAGGCAGAGCGCGGCGCACAACCCACCTCTGCGACAAGCCCGAACGAGGCGCGCCCCTCAGGTGCAGCCAACAAATCGAGTGAGTCCGAACGCGCGGCGACCCGCGACGAAGAGCAACGACTGGCAACGCCCGTCGTCGAGCCTGCGGCTTCTCCAGGGGATCAAGCCGCCTCGATGCCACAGAGCGCTCCTCCGCCCTCTGTGGCTCGCAGTCAGGCACTGAGCGGCGCAAGCGTCGCGCAGGCCGCGCCCGCTCGTAAGGCGGCACCCACGGCGATTGCTGGCGGTGGCGGCAAGGAGAAGAAGGCGGACGGCGCGGTGCTGGCCGAGGGCAACAGTGGCGACGCCGTGCTGCGCGATGGCAAGCAGGAGAAGAGTCCGGCGCGCCAAGCCGACAATGATCGCTATCAGGAGCGCGAAGACGCACCGTTTCTCACCGTCGCGTCGGCTCCGCTGTCCACCTTCTCCGTGGACGTCGACACCGCTTCCTACGCGAATGTTCGAAGCTTCGTGCAGAGTGGGACGCTCCCGCCTCCCTCGGCCGTGCGCCTCGAGGAAATGGTCAACTACTTCGACTACGACTACCCGCAGCCCCAGGGAGCTCACCCGCTCAATGTCGTGAGCGAGCTATCTGCCTGCCCCTGGGCCCCCGAGCATCAGCTGCTGCGGATCGGCGTGCAGGCCAAGTCCGCGCCCGCAAGCGAGCGTCCTGCAACGCACCTCACGTTTTTGCTCGACGTCTCGGGCTCAATGTCGGACGCCGACAAGCTCCCCCTACTCAAGCGCAGTCTCACGATGCTCGCCGAGCGCGTGCGTCCGGAGGACACGGTAGCAATCGTGGTGTATGCGGGCGCAGCGGGCGTGGTGCTCGAACCGACGAGCAGCCGAGAGCAGATCAAGGCCGCCCTCGGCCGGCTCCAAGCGGGCGGCTCCACCCATGGTTCGGGCGGCATCAAGCTCGCCTATTCGCTGGCGCGCAAGGGACTCAACCCCAAGGCAGTCAATCGGGTGATCCTCGCCACCGATGGCGACTTTAACGTCGGCACGACGAGCGACGGCGAGCTCGTGAGGTTGATCGAGGAAGAGCGAAAATCCGGCGTATTTCTGACGGTGCTCGGGTTTGGTCGCGGCAACCTCAACGACTCCATGATGGAAAAGCTCGCCGACCATGGCAACGGTTCGTACGCGTACATCGACTCGGACGCCGAAGCGCGTAAGGTGCTGGTCGAGCAAGGCGGGGCCACTCTCGTGCCCGTCGCCAAGGACGTCAAGCTTCAGGTCGAGATGAATCCCGCGGCGGTGGCCTCCTACCGCTTGCTCGGCTACGAGAACCGAGCGCTGCGCGATCGTGACTTCGTGGATGACAAAAAGGACGCCGGCGAGGTCGGCCTCGGGCAGCAGGTCACGGCGCTCTACGAGCTCGTCCCGAGCGGAGCAGCCAACACCACCGCGCCCGAGCGCCGCTACGTCGGGATCACCGCGACCCCGCCTAGTGCCAATCCGGGAGAAATCGCCTTCGTTCGTGTGCGCTACAAGCTTCCCAACAGCGCGACGAGCATCCCCTTCTCTCAGCCCGTCAGCGCGACCTCGCGTCGCGCCACGCCCAGCGTCGACCAACAGTTCGCTGCGGGCATCGCCAGTTTCGCTATGACGCTGCGTCGCGGCGAGACGCGGGGAGCCTCGAGTTTTGCGCTGGCCCAGCGCCTAGCCGAGGCCGGTCAAGGCGGACGCGATGGAGCGCGCCGCTCGGAGCTACTCGGGCTGATTGCCAAGGCTGCTCGGGTCGCGCCCGGGGCCCTTGTCGCGCGCTGAGCGCGAGTTTTGCAGCCCTCAGCTGTCCTCGTCAGTGCCCTGTGACTCCAGCGCATCGACCGCCGCATCGAGCTCCTCCATCAGGGTTGAAACGGCGTCAAGCACGCGCTCAATGCTCGACTCGAGCTCCTCCAGCTCGTCGCCGGTTCGGAGGCCCGGCAGCACGACGTCGAGCTCGCCCTGGGACAGCTGATTGGCGACCGCCGTGAGCTGCCTCAGGGGTCGCACGATGCGACGCGTTAGCCAGAAGGCAAGCAGCATCGCGAGCGCGCCGATGCCCGTGGTGACCAGCGCGATTACCTTGAACAAGTCCACCTTGAGCGCGTTCAGGTAAGAGCTCTTGAGACCGACGTGAATCGAGCCAATGCGACTGACCCCCTCGAACACCGGCACCGTGACATCGTACACGTCGAGCTGCCGCGCCCGCAGTCGCTCGACGTGACTTGCGTCAAGGCTCACCTCACGCGTGATTGGCAGCTGACGCAAGCGCTCGGGCAGCGGCATCAGGTAGGTATGCGCGAGGCGGGTCTCCTGCCCGTCGAGCACGAGCAGGTACTCGAGCTTCCCTGGGCGGAGCAGCAACTCATCCATCAGCGCATCGGTCAGAGCGATCGAGTCCCTGTCTTTGACACTCTTGAACAGACGCAGGGAGAGACTACGCGCAAAGGCAAGCTCACCCGTCTCCATCTCACGCATCATCCGCCGGTCCAACATGTAGCCGACGGAGGCTGCGCTGACTCCACCCGACAGCAGGATGAACCCGAGAAACAACCAGGCGAGCTTGGGGCCAAGTCTCATGGGGCCAGCTCCGATTCACTCACCAGTCGAAACACCCCGTCGGGGCTAAGCCGTGACAGATAGACCCCCTCGAGCCCCACGTGGCGCTGCGGACCGAAACTCACCTTCTTGCCAATCCCGAGCTCGAGCTCGTGCAGCTGTTCAAAGGCGCGCGCGAAGCTGTCGCGGTCGAGTTTTCGCCCGGCTTGCGTCAGGGCTGCCGTTAGTACCTTGGCATTGAGGAAGCCCTCGAGTGCAACATAGTTGGGCGTGTCGGCGGGAAACTTAGCACTCACGATGGCCCGATACTCCGCTACACCTGCGAGCCCCTCGGCATGCGGACTCGGGACGACTTGGGTGACCAGCAGCTTGGCGAAGCGGGCGGGCAACACCTTCTGCTCTTCAACCAACTGTTTGGCGTAGGCCTCGGTACCCACGAACGACACCGTGTGAAACCAGGGATAATACCCGGCATCGTGGCTGGTGCTGACCACCTTGGCGAGCGGTGCATAGGTCCCGACCATCACGACCGCCTCAGCGCCAGCGGCGAACACCGCGTCGCGTGCCTTGTCGATCTCGAGCGTGCCGCGCGCGAAGCTCTCGGCGGCCACAGTCCCCAGCTGCCTTCGCTTGAGCGCGAGCTGGGTACCCGCCAGCACTGCCTGTCCAAAGGCATCCTGCTGATAGACGATGCCGACACGCTTGAGCCCCAGACGATCTACAAACAGGTGAATCGCGCCCTCGGCCTCGGCATAGTACGAATCACGCAGATGAAACACCCAGGGAGACTGGGGCTTGCGCAGGGCTTCGGCGCCGGTGAAAAACCCAAAGGCTGGAACCTGTGCCCGCTCGATCAAGGGCAAGAGCTTGGTTGAGGTCGGCGTGCCCACGAACCCAAATAGCGCGAACGCACCGTGTTCCACGAGCAGACGCTGAGTCATGGCAACGGCGCGCGGCGGATCATATTGGTCGTCGAGCGCGACGAGTCTCACTTTGCGACCATGAATCCCGCCACGCTCATTCACGTGCGCGAACCATGCCGAAGCGCCATGCGTCAACTGCGTACCGAGAAACGAAGCGTGGCCGGACTGAGCCGAGACGGAGCCGAGCACGATTTCCTGCTCGGTGACGCCCAAGGACCGCGACCCCGGGGGAGCGGGGGGAGCAGAACAGGCCAAAGCGGCGCAGAGGCTGACTCCGACCCCGGTCACCAATTTGCGCGGCATGAGTCTGCGCTACGGCTCTAGCGGGCGTCGCGATAAGCGAGGCGCTGCCCCACCGCGGATGGCCTGCTGGCGGAATCGCTGGCCAAACGGGGCGAGTTGGGGCAGCTTTGGGCGCCCGTGTCGCTACCGTCCGACTCACCACCAGACTCGCCACGAGCCCGACGATGACGCGAATTTGGATGACCCGAGTGCTTCAGAATCGCCTCGGCAACCTCACGGTGACTCGCGGGTCGACACGGACAGGCCTGAGCATCTGGCTGCTGCTCAGCTGGTTCGCCCTCGGCTGTCACGCGGCGCGGCCGAGCGCGAGCCCGCCCGTGACTCCTGGCGCGGTGCCGGGGTTCGCGGTCGGCGAGCAGCCCTTCTGCTTTGCGGGCACCAACAACTACTACCTCCACTACTCCAGCGCAGCGGTCGTCGACGCGCTGCTTGATGACGCGCAGGCGCTGGGACTCAAGGTGGTCCGGAGTTGGGCCTTTCTCGACCGTGGCTCGCTCGATGGCTCCGTCCGCAACGTGCACGGTGAGGGCAGTAAAAACGGAGTGCATTTTCAGGCCTGGGATCCGGTCAAGCGCCGCCCCCAGTTCGAGGACTCCGCCGAGCATGGGCTTGGGCGACTCGACTACCTGCTGCACGCCGCGCGAGAGCGCGGACTGAGGGTGATGCTCGTGCTCACCAACAACTGGAAGGAGTTCGGGGGCATGGATCAGTACCTGGCCTGGTACGGTCTCGAGACCCACGCGGACTTTTATCGCGACCCTCGCGTCAGGCGCGCCTACAAGGACTGGGTGCACCACCTGCTCACACGTGTCAACGCGCTCGACGGGACCCTCTACCGCGAGGATCCAGCCATATTTGCCTGGGAACTCGCCAACGAGCCGCGTTGCACTAGCGGAGCACTCTTTGCTCCCCGCGGGGACTGCACGACCAGCACCCTGGTCGACTGGGCAGGCGAGATGAGTGAGTACGTTCACAGTCTGGCTCCGCAGCACCTGATCGCCGTGGGCGACGAGGGCTTTTTCGCGGGGCAGGATGGCTTTGGTTGGGATGGAGCGCAGGGAGTGGATCACGTCGCGCTCACCAGCCTACCGCGAGTGAGCTTCGGCACGTTTCATCTCTACCCGGACCACTTTGGCACGAGCGAGCGCTGGGCCGAGCGCTGGGTTGCTGCTCAGCTCGAAAGCGCCAGAAAACTGGGCAAACCCACGCTGCTTGAGGAATACGGCATCAAGGTAGTGCAGGACCACCAAGGCGCGATTCACTCAGGGTGGGCGAGGCGCGCGCAGTTCTATCCGGCGCTCAATCGCCAGCTGCTCGAGGGCGGCGCGCCTGGGTCCCTTGTGTGGATGCTGGCTGGACCGCGTGATGACGGCACGCCGTACCCCGACTACGATCACTTCACGTTTCATCGCGGCGACGCCACCAGTCGCCTGCTCGCGCCATGGGTTCAGCGCTTCAATGCTGCGCCGAACTGTGGAGCGGCGGCCGAGAGCGTCACCCGCCCGACTCGGGGACTGGTGAGCGTGCGGCCGGTGGCGCGCTAGAACCCCACGCCAATCCCGAGCTCTAGCTGAGGGGTATAGATCCCCTTGTCACCGAACAGGTGTCCGTCCGTTTCATGGGTCGCGAACATCGGTAGCCGCACGGCGGTGAACGCGTCGACGTCAAAGTCGAGCCAGCGCATCGCGCGCACTCCCGCGCGCAGTCCCAGATCGAGCCCGACGCTGACCACGCTCTCGAGACTCTTGGGGTCACTTGGCACGTAGCGCCCGTCAAGACTCATCAGCAGCATGCCGATACTCGCGCCAAAGTAGGGCGTCGCAAACCCGGTCAGCGACGTCTCGTATTGAAGCCCAAGGTCGAAGCCCGAACTCAGCTTTACCACCCGGTGACTGCCGCGGACCGTGCCAGGCCAGCCCGAGGCATGGAGACGAGCAAACACCTGCCAATGCTGGGCGCCGCGCGCAAACGACACCGCGGCTCCGGGGGTGGTCGGGTAGTTAGTGTCGGTGCGCGTGACGAGCTGAAAGAGCTCAAGGCGATAGGTATTGTGTCCTTTGACGAGGACGCTGTGGGCGTCCCGCTCGAGCGCACTAAATTTGGCCGGATCCTCGGTGAGCGAGAGCGGATCATTGCCGAGCACCAGGCTCACCGCATGGGTCACGGCGCCGTCCAGTGGGGAGCCATCGGGAACGCTCTGACGCTCGGGAACCTGCCCAGCAATGCCGAGACTGAGATAGCGCGTGGTGCCGGCGTGAAACAGGTCCGCCGTCAGAGTCTGCTCACAACGCTGCTCGACGATGCGATGCGAGGGGTGGCGCGCCACCTCACTGCGGATCAGGCTCGTGAGGCCCGCGGTATCGTCGCGATCCGACTGCGCCTTGAGGCACAGCGTGACCTCCGCTGATGCCAGCCCGGAGACAATGAGGCAGGTTGCGAAGAGCAAACCGGCGAGCAAGTGACGACGATGACTCACGTTGGACTCCCAATCAGAAAGCCGCGCCAAGGCGGAGCGAAGCGCCCGGGAACCAGGTCTTGAGGTGACCGGCACTCACTTCATTGTTGATAACGTAGGCCGGGACGTTGAGCTCGCCCTGAAGGAATAACGAGACCGCGCTGGCCCGCATGAACTCGTAGCCCGCGAGCACATCGACGTCGAGTCCGCCACCGGCCAGAAGCTGTCGACGATCGGTGTTGTACTGGTTGCTCTCTGGGGTGATCACGGAGAACCAGTGCAGGGCAAATGATGCGCCGCCACCGTAGTAAAACGAGGTGAGGCCGCGCGGCGCTTGATAGCGCAGTACGTGCAAGGAGAGGGCTGCACTCGCGTTGTAGTCGACGTGCCCACCGGTGGGGTTGTTGACGACGGAGGCCTTGGAAGTGCCGAGATCCACCTCAGCGAGGGCGTCAAAGCCGTAGCTGTCAAACTGACCACGATAACCGGCGGTGAGCGCCATGGGCGTAAACAGCCTCAGCCGTTCATTGACACTGCCGGTGCCGCCGGAGCTGACGAGCGTATCGACGCTACCAGCACGCAGGCGCGTCCCGACTCCGAGCAGCAGCTGATTGCGCCCTCGGATCCGCTGCTCACCGCGCAGCGAGTCGGACCACAGCACGTTGTTGCGATCGAGCGTGGAGCTGATCGGCACGTCGTGCAGCAGGGCACCAACGGCTCGTTCAGCGAAGGGGGCGAGCTCGGTGGGCTGGAGCTGCTCGACGCGCTCTTCACGACCGTTACCGTCGTAGCGTGCGAACGCGGCCCAACCGACGTTTAGCGGATAGAGCTCCACCAGGATGTGGCGCTGACAGTTCGTCGAGGTTGCGACAAAGCCGCTCTCATGCGTCACGAAGTGTTCGACCAACCGCTTGAGATAGACCTCAGGCGTCTGCCCATTGGCAGCTGATTTCCCGCCATTTCAGCCGCGTTGCGGGACTCCGCTCCGTCATCGATCGCCGGCGCGGTCGGCGGCTTGGGGGCGGGCACCGGCGCTGGAGCAGGAGCCGCCGCACCCTCTTCGCCCTCCTCCACCATCGGCACCACCTTCGGCGGTGCGGCGGTTGGCGGTGCTGCTGCGGGTGGCGCGTCCGCGAGTTTTGACTGAGCCGCAGCCGGGGCAGCCAGCGCGGGCTCAGGATGCTTGACCGTCACTTCGACGCAAACCTCGACTTCAGCCGCGCGCGCCAAGGATGCGGTGGACAGGATCACGCCAGCAATCGTAGAAACAATGACCGTTCTCATGGGCTCCTCCGGTGAACGCGGCCCATTGCACAGCTCGTCATTCCGACTGCGCCTGCCAGGGTTGCACCACCGCCCTGGGCAAGCCGCGTGCCAGTCCCCCCGTTCGCGGAATTACCGGTATTTTCAGCCGTTTCACAGGCGAACCCGCACGAGTTCACAGGGGCGTGCCGATTACGCACGCTGGGGTCCGCAAAGGGGCGTGACCACGCCGCCCATACCAACAGCTAAGCTATCAGGGCGACCCGCGCAGAAGCTACCAACAGCTAAGCTATCAGGGCGACCCGCGCAATGACCAACGCGCAAAAAAACCAATCCCCCGCAGAGTGACCTCGGCGGGGGACGTGAGACGTGGCTCGGAGCTGGCGATTAGCGAACTGCGATCGGACCTGCGGTCGCGACGCATTGCCCGGCCCCGGTGGCACCGGTGGACTTGCAACTCATCGCTGTGGGGTCGAGGCAAGCCGCCAACGGGCAAATAGTCTTGCAGGATTTCTTCTCATAGACCGCGCGCAGCAGGTCAATGTCGACGAGAGCGGCCTTGTTGGCGGGATTGACTGGAATCTGGCAGCCGCACCCGAGCGGAGACACGGTCTCGGTGCATTGATTATTGCCTGCGGCGGCGCTGCAGCTTTGGGCCTTCTCCAGCTGTTTGTCTGCGCGCTGGAGGAGCTCGTCACAGGTGCAGCCTGAGTAGGGCAATCCCTCGCCGTTCACGGCGCAGATGGGCCCGGGAACGCCACCCGTGCCGTTGCCGCCGGTGGCTGCGCCGCCGGTCGAGCTGCCGCCCGTGTTCGCTACGCCGCCGGTCGTCTGACCACCACCGGTGTTCGCTACGCCGCCCGTCGACGCCCCGCCATCTGTGCCCCAGCCGCCTGTGGACGCGCCCCCAGAGGCTGCTCCGCCAGTCGTCCCGCTGCCGCCCGACGAGGAACCTCCACTGGCGGCTCCTCCGCTGCTTCCGGGCGCGCCGGCCCCGTTCGTACCCTCGGTGAATGCGGTGCTGCCACCGCAACCCATCAGGCTCACCAATCCAACCAGCATCGAGGCCAAGACGACTGAAGTTCGCATTAAGACCAACCTTTCCTTCACTCTGTGTCGCGCGTGGACGAGGGCGGCTCGCCTGGCCAACGGTTCCTGAGTATCAGGCGAGCGGCGGGCCAAACACAACTGTGGTCTCCTCGCCCGGGCTCGACAAGGGGGGCGGTGTAGGCCGAGATTCAGTTCCGTCCGGACGAGCTGCCAGGGGGGTGCGCTCAGCCGTCCTTCAATGATTTCCGACTACGGGGCCTGGAGTTTGATCCCGAACCGTGAGAAAAACCGCGAGGATGGAGCCCCCAAATTTCCCGGGAATTTTGCCGACTTCACCTGGGCCTGTTTCATTTCCTCTTGCCACCCCAAGGTGAAGTGCTAGCTAGGCGCTCCGCGAAACGCGGCTCCAAAGTGGAGATACCGGGCCATTAGCTCAATCGGTAGAGCAGCGGACTCTTAATCCGGAGGCTGAAGGTTCAAGTCCTTCATGGCCCACAAAAGACCCAGCCCTCGTGGCTGGGTTTTTTCTTTTTGTCCGGCGTGGTAGCAGCAGGGGATGCCCGTCGACTCCCCGGCCGCCGTCAGCAGACGTCGGGGGCTTCCTGAGAGGCATCGCCCGGCCCGATTCCTTCTGGCCGTGTGTCTCACCGCTCAGAACGACGTCACGCGCAGCCCCATGCCAACCACGTTTGGTCCGAGCAGCGGCACGAGCGTGCCCACCGTCTCACGCTTGCCTGCGGGACGCGTCACGTAGGCCACCGCAGTGCCCGCGAGCGCTGCGACGCCAATCCCAAGCGAGAGATCACCGATGCGATACGCGCGGCGCATCGGATCGAGCTCCGAGTCGCTGCAGTTGGGGGCGCAGCTGTTTTCGAGCGATTTCTCCTTGCTGCTACCAGCGAGGCCAAAACCGACAAACCCGCCGAGCCCCACGACCGCCACGCCCCCGAGCGGATAGACGACCTGCGTCCCGCCGTACTACTTCGAAAACGGGATCAAGCTGTTTAAGCCTGAGTGCCTGTAGCTCAAGCCGGATCACGAGCGGCAGCTGAGCGACAACGCGTTCGCACGCAGCACAAGGCGCGAGGCGCGAGGCGCGAGGCGCGAGGCGCGACACCAGGGCCTCAATGAACCGGCGGAGCGAGACACTGACGCGGTTTGCCACCGCCGCCCACCGACGTTGCCGAGTTGTTGCTGACGACCTGGAGATACTTGGGGATTTCCTGCAAAAGTGCCCAATCGAGGGTCGCGGCCTCATCGGCAGCACTCGGTTCGACATACAGGTTCAGGTGTCCTCGATCGACCACGTAGGCCCCATAGTCTTGCAGGGCCTTGGCGAGGAGGTAGCTCGAGCTACCCGCTGCACCGGCAATTGTTGAGAGATTCACATCCCCGGGGATGGCGAGCAGGGAGCCCATGTGAAGCCGGCAGCCGGTGCAGGTGTAGTTGTCTTCGTGAGTGACGGCGGGCCACACCGGTCCCTCGGGATTGAGCGACGCAGGGCTGATCGCCATACGCAGCGCGTGGTGGATGCCTTGCGTGAGCTCCCCCTTGCGAATGAGACCTGCCGTGCAGGAGCCGCCGTACGCACAAGAGCCGTGATAGGAGTCAAAGATCCCGGAACCACGCAGATCGATGATGTTGGGAAAGGGTGCCTCGAGCTCCCCATCGCTGCGTCGAAAGACGCTGAGCATCTCGATCACCTGCTGGTGCGTTTCGTCGACGATGTGCAGGTGCGCGTCCCCCGCGGGATCAGGCTTAGCCGCATCAGGGACATGCGCGGTAAACTCGACGTGGGCCGTGGTCGGGTTACCATCATCGCGGTAGATCTTGCGCAGCGGATCGCTCGCCTTGGCGACGTACACCGGGATCGTCCACTCCGTGGAGTTGATGAGCAGCCCGTATTTCAGCGTATCGGACTTCCAAACGGGACCGTCCACCTCAGCGAAGCTGGCGCCTTCGCCAATCGGCATGTTCCACGGGCTACAGACATCAAACGGCCATTCGGCGAGATCGCGCGTTGCGTCCATGAGGCAGCTGTCCGCGCGACCGCATCACTGGGCACCAGGCACCGAACCGCCCTGACCGCTTCCGCCAGTGCCTGCTTTAGCCCCGCTCCCCTGAGCCTGCCCGGCAGAACCGGCGTGACCGCCCGACGCAGCCTGAGCCCCCGCGCCGCCGCCGCTCAGACCGCTATCGGTTCCCGCGTCCTTATGACTGCAGGCCAAGAGTGCTGCGGGAAGCGAGAGAAGCACGATCCAGCGGCTTGTACGCATGGGACACCTTAGCAGGGTGGGGAGTGGAGTCTGCAGCTTTGCGCGATGCGCAGCCGAAGCCAGCCTTACTTGAAGTAAGGCTTGAGCATGTAGGTAAAGTCCTTGAGCGCGTACGACGGCTTGTCGTACCACATCGAGTAGCCCGCATCGCCCGTGCTCAGATAGAAGGCAGGGAGTGATTGGTAACGCATGGTGATCCTGGGACTGTAGCGATGCGGTGAAGGGAATAGTCGGGGAAATATTGGTGCGAATATACCGTGCGCGAGCGATGTCGCGCAGGCGTGGCCTCAGCGTTGTCGCCGCTAGAAGGGCGGGGGCATCGGTCGATGCTGTCCGGTTAGGCTTTCCACCCTCTCCCCCAGGGGGCTGTCGGGAAAGCGCTCGTAGAAGCGCGTGGATGCGGCACGCGCTGCACCTATCTCCTGCAGATTGACCAGAGACCGAACGCGAAGCCAGCCGCGTTCTTCGCTGAATTGACCTCGCGGGAACTGTTCGTCCAGTCGATCTAGCTCCCGCAGGGCAGCCCTTGGCACCTTGGTCACCGCGTCGCGCAAGCTAGCCATCGCTTGGGTTTCTGGGTCCGTGGTAACCACGACTGACGGACCTGCGGTCGCGCTGGGTTCCAGTTCGACTGAGGGAGCTGGTTCGACGGGCGCGATCAATTGGGCTCGGGTTATTGGCGGCGCTTGGGGGCGAAGCCAAATGACGAGCCCTGCGAGGAGAGCCAGGGCAATTGCGCCGTACAGTAGTGGTCGTCGGGACATTCTCTTCGCCGAGGTCACGCACAAGCATCGGGAGGGCAGATAGAGGAGGGCTGGGGTAACCCGCTGTTGTTGCGGGTTAGAAGCGCGCTTGGCAACTGTGCATGTCCGCGAAGGACTTGGTCGCGCTCGCATCAAAGGGGAAAGCCGCATCATTGAGAGCCCAACCGAGCGCACCTGCATAGCCGAGTTGGTAGAGATCCTCTACGAACTGAGCGTTCGTGCGCGCGGGCAACCCCTTAGCGGGGAACGCGCTCAGGCCCTTGAAAGGATACTCGCCCATCACGACCGGTTTGCCTGTGAGGCCGACACTGGCCGGTGTCACCGATTGGTAGGGGAACCACTCGTACGCCCAGTCATAGAAGTGCAGCGAGTAGTAATCGACATCGAGGTTCTTCCACGCAGACCCCCACTTGATCGCAGCGGAGCCGACTGTGAGCAAGGCAGAGCTCTCGGCACGCAGTACCGTGATCATTTCAGTGAGGAACTGATTGAGCTGCGCATGGGTAACCGTCTCGAGCGACGCATTGGGTGAGAAATTCTGGCTCTTCGTCAGAATACGGGCTGGGGTATCAGAGCGCGCCGTGCCGCGACGCGTTGGCGATTGTCCTGAGGGCATGGGGCGGCACGGTGCTCGCCACGGAGGAGAGAGCCTAAGTGCGGGCGCAGGTGTAGCGACCGTTT
>JBBRAB010000057.1:0-17172 GCA_038207155.1 Polyangiales bacterium | reverse complement strand
ACGACAAACTGGTCCATCGGCAGACCGCTTCTCTCCCACTCACGAACTCGCTCGACCCACTTTGCTTCGGTTTCCGTCATGCGAATCAACATGACGCATTGGCTCAATCGGCGGAAGTACGGGGCTCATGCACCGGATACGCTCGAGGCGGCCTTCCCTAGACCCGCCGGGGCAAGAGTGACGGACTGAGGCTTGGGCGGCCGAGGATGTGGAGCTCCTCAAGCTCGCTTGGGTCAGCGGGCTTGGGGAACGAGAGCCGGAAGGTGGTGCCCTGATTCGGTTTGCTCTGGACCGAGATGACACCGCCGTAGGCCCGACAGGCCTCGCGCACCGCGCTCATCCCGACGCCTCGCCCGGACACTGACGTAGTCGCGTCCTTGGTGGTCAGGCCGTCGGCAAACAGCGCTTCGACGAGCTGGGCGTCGGTGGCGTGCGGCAGCAAAAGCGCCTTGGCCTTCTCGCGGATCCTGTCGAAATTGAGGCCCCGACCGTCGTCTTTGAGCTCGAGGATGATGCGATCGCCTTGCTGCCTGGCGGTGAATGAAAGTGTGCCCTGTGGGGACTTTCCGGCCGCCAAACGCTCGTCAGGGGACTCGATGCCGTGGTCCACCGAGTTGCGCAGCAGATGCACCAGCGACGACCAGAAGCCAGGCCAGGTCTCGGGCGGGAGGCGCACGCCGCCTCCGTCGAGCACGCAGTTGAGGTCACCCTTGCCCAGCCGCTGCGCCAGTCCGCGTGCCTGCTCGGCCGCTCGTGAGAGACGCACCTCGATGCGCTCGCGGCGCAAGCCCTCCAGCAGACGCAACAGCGTCCCCGAGGGCGCTCCCGCCCGTACCTCAGCGGCGATCGCGTCGAGGTCGGCGGCGGGCACCTCCACGAGTCCATCGGGCTCGGTACCCATGAGCGGCACGACGCGCGCCGAGAACGACTGCCAAGCCGTCGTGAGGAGCTCAACCTGCGCGGCGAGGACCTCGGGCCCCTCGTCAGCAACCGTGGTCTCAAGCGAGTGACAGACCTCGGCAACGGACGTAACCCCGCAAATCGCTGAATTTCCCTTGAGGGTGTGCACGTCGCGGAGGACTTCCGCGAGCGGACGCGGCTCCCCCGAGGACATACGGGTGACGAGCGAGGCGGCATCGTTGAAGTACTCGACGAAGCCGTTGCGGTCGCGCATCACGCGTTCGAACACCGCCAGTACCTCACGCTGCTCGACCTCGCTGCGCTGTCGCTTGAGCTCGCTGGTGATGTCGGTGACGATCAGCAGCACACTGCGCAGGCTGTCGCCCTGCATAATTGGGCGATACCCGAGCGCGTACTCGCAGTCTCCCAGGGTCACGCGCCGAGGCATCTGCTCGAGCGCGAGCTCAAGCGGCAGGACGTCCTCAATCACCGTGTCCCAGCTGAGCCGCAGCATCGCCGCAAGGTCTTCATCCTTGCTGGCGAGGACCTGATCGAGGCGCTGTTCGTCACCATTTGCCCCAAACCAATTCACGAAGCGAGCAGAGCGCTCAGCCCCAAGTAATCCATCACGCTCGATCACCGCAAGACCTTGATCGACGGTGTCCAGAACGAGCCGCATCTCGTCATTTCTCACCGAGAGCTCCGCCGTGCGCTGCCGAACGGTGTCTTCGAGCATTTCCTGATGCTCGGCAAGCTTACGCACATTGGCCTGAATGGCCTCGGCCATCTGGTTGAAGGAGACCCCAAGCTGACCAATCTCATCCTCGCGATCGATCTGAACGCGCTCGTCCAGATGCCCCTCGGCCAAGCGAGCCGAGGCCAGGGTGAGCTTTTCCACCGGACCGAGCGCGCGCCCGATCACCTTGAAGATCAAGACACCGAGCACGAGCAGAGCGAGCGCGGCTGCGAGCGTCGCGACGCGCACGAAGCGCTTGACCTCCGCAAAGGCCTCCTGCTCCTGCTGAGTCACCACGATGCCCCAGCCTCCATCGAGTTCCTGGACATAGGCGATGTAATCGGTGGATTTGATCTTCTGACCGGTGCGCGGATCCAGCTCCGTCGAGTACCGCAGCAGCCCCTTGTTCTGGCCTCGCATGAACGAGACGGCCTTGTCAGCGCTGAAATCTGCGAGCTTTTTGGTGTATTTCGCTTCCGGATGCGCAATCACCTTGTTGGAGTTGTCCACCAGGTACGCGAGCCCGGTGTTGCCGATGCGAGAAGTGCCCACCGTCGCCGCGATCGCGGTGGTTTCAGAGACCACCGCAAATACTCCGAGCGGCGCGCCGTCCGCAGCTTTGATCGGCACTCCAAAGGCCACCGCGGGATTGCCCGAGGTCTTGCCGATCAACGACTGATGCGCGAAGGCGGACCCAGCGAGCGGCCCCTTGACGTACTCGCGATCGCCGTAGTCTTTCGGCTTGACGTTGTCATTGCGCGCGATGTTTTTCCCCTTACCGTCCGTGGTCATCACCAGGTACATTTCGGGGTAGATGCGCTGGGTCTGGAGCATCACGGGCCTTTGGCGCGCCGCATCCATGCTGACGAGATCCGGGGTGCCCGCCACGACTTGAATCGTGCTGCGGATCCCGCCGATCCAGTGGTTCACGCGGCTACCGAGATCCCCGGCGGTCGACTGGAGGCGCTCCTCAGCCGTACGCCGCATTGAGGCCGCAGCCACGATGCTCGCGGCGCTGATGCCGCCGACCAGCGCCGCAAACAGCGTCAGCAGGACGAAGCCCGTGATGCGTGTCTTGAGGCTCGTGAACCATGCCTGACGCACGGACCGCATGCTGGCGGGTCCCCCTGAATTTCCGGTCATGTCCACCTTACGGGCAGGTCACGGCGGGGCGTAAGCCCCGGCTAGGCCCTCAAGTAGCGACAATCTGGCGGGAATTGGCCTGAATCGAGTGCTCCGCGGGTGTCCACGAATAGCCGAACCCTGGAGTACAGCCGGGGCTCCAGGAACTCATCATGGGCTGTGACCAACACCACGGCGTCATAACCCCCGAACTCATCGGCCGAGCAGGGCACGGTCGAGAGCTCAAACTGATGGTGCCGGCCCTGACGCGCCTCGGGGAAATGCGGATCGCAGTAGGCGATCTCAGCGCCCTGGGCCTGCAGCAGCCCCATCACCGCGTAGGCCGGAGACTCCCGATCGTCGTCGATGTTGGCCTTGTAGGCGAGGCCGAGCACGAGCACGCGTGAGCCGCGCAGGGCCTTGCCGTCAGCGTTGAGGGCCTCGGTGGTCTTTTTGACGACCCAGGCGGGCATGGACGAGTTGATCTCCCCCGCCAGCTCGATAAAGCGGGTGCGGACCCCGAATTCTGCGGCTTTCCACGAGAGAAAGAACGGATCGAGCGGGATGCAATGTCCCCCGAGGCCCGGCCCCGGGTAAAAGGCTGAATAGCCAAAAGGCTTGGTGCTGGCCGCGGCGATGGCTTGCCAGATGTCGAGCCCCATGCGGTCGAACAACATCTTAAGCTCATTGACGAGCGCGATATTGACCGAGCGATAGATGTTTTCGAGCAGCTTGACGGACTCCGCGAGCCGCGCGCTTGGCAGGGGAACCACGTCCGTTACCACGGTTTGATAGAGCAGCACCGCGCAGTCCGTCGACTCCGGATTCACGCCGCCCACAACCTTAGGCGTGTTTTTCAGGGTAAAAGCGGCATTGCCCGGATCTTCACGCTCGGGAGAAAACGCGAGCCAAAAATCCTGCGGGCAGCGCAGCCCGGTCGCCGTCAGCAGCGGCAGGAGCTCCTCCTCCGTCATTCCCGGATAGGTCGTGGACTCCACGATGATAAGCTGACCCGGGCGCAGCCGCCGCGCGAGCTCACCCACGGTCGCGTGGAGGTAGGAATTGTCCGGCTCTCGATGCGGCCCAAGCGGGGTCGGAACGCAGATCAGCAGGACATCACAGCTCGCCAGCCGGTCGAAATCCCCGGTGGCCGAATAGCGCCCAGAATCCCGCGCCAGGCGCAGGCGCTCGGGTCCGAGGTGCCGAATATACGATTGTCCGCTCTGCAGCAGCGCCACCTTATTCGGATCGGTATCGAAGCCCAAAACGCCAAATCCAGCTTCGAGAAAGGCCAAAGCGAGGGGCAAACCGACGTAGCCCTGGCCCACAATACCGATCTGAAGGGACCGATCGCTCACCCGTGACTGGAACATCGGCGCCGTGTCAGCTAGCATCCGCCGCACTTTAGCATGATCGTTGTCGTCACCGGCGGAGCCGGCTTCATTGGGAGTCACCTGGTAGATGCGCTTTTGGCCGATAGCCAGGTCACACGCGTACGGGTGGTCGACGATTTGTCGACAGGTCACGAACGCCATTTACGTTTGCCACGGCGCAAGCTCGAGTTTGTTCGAGGGAGCGTCAACGACCCCGCAGTCTTGAAAGAGGCCCTCACGGGCGCTGAGCTCGTATTTCATCAAGCCGCGATCCCGAGCGTTCCCCGCTCGGTCGAATCACCGAGTGAGGCCTTCACCTCCGGAATCGCCGCGACCTTCGCGGTGCTCGAGCAGGCGCGCGTTTCAGGCGCACGTCGCGTGGTTTTGGCGAGCAGCTCAGCCGTCTACGGGGACTCGAAAGTGTCGCCCAAGGTGGAGTCGCTGCCCTCTTGCCCGCTGTCGCCCTACGCCGCGAACAAGCATGCGCTCGAGGATTTTGCCTCAGCTTATGCGCGCTGCTACGCGCTCGACACCGTCGCGCTGCGCTACTTCAACGTGTTTGGGCCGCGCCAGGATCCGACCTCGCCGTACAGCGGCGTGATCGCGCGCTTCACTGACGCGCTGCGGGACGGACAAGAGCTCACCGTCTATGGTGATGGCGAGCAGACTCGCGATTTTGTCTACGTCGCGGACGTCGTGCGCGCCAATCTGTTTGCCGGGTTTGCACCAGGGCGGCTCAAGGGCCAAGCGATCAACATCGGCTCGGGTCGCAAGACCAGCATCAATCAGCTGCTCGCGGAGCTGGCCAAGCTCACGAACAAGACCCCGAAGGTCAAGTTCGAGCCGGTGCGCACCGGAGACATTTTGCACTCGGTGGCCGACATCGAGCTGGCAGAAAAGCTGCTCGGGTTTGAGCCCGGAACGGATCTGGCTGAAGGCCTGCGCCGCACCCTGCTCCCCAGCTAAAGCGCAGCCTCGTTGCCGGTGAACTGCTCCGCATTCACCGGCAATTAGCGCTAGTTCGGCGTGACAGCTTTGCCCCTCTGCTGGTAGGGTTCGGGCCAGATGTCGCAGGAACTTGTCACGGGCCCCTTGACCCGCAACGCTCGGATCTTTGTCGCGGGCCATCAGGGCCTGGTCGGCTCAGCCCTCGTGCGCGCACTGCAAGCGCGCGGTCATCAGCGGCTGATCCTGCGGACGCTCGCCGAGTGCGATCTGTCCGACGCAGGGGCGGTGGACGCGCTGTTTGTCACGACTCAGCCTGAGTACGTGATCCTGGCCGCTGCCAAGGTTGGAGGCATCCTCGCCAACGACACGTTCCCCGTCGATTTTCTGGAGACGAATCTCAAGATCCAGAACGCGGTGATCTCAGCGGCGCATCGCTTCAAGACGCGCAAGCTGCTGTTCCTCGGCAGCTCGTGCATCTACCCGCGGCTCGCCCCTCAGCCGATCCACGAAGACTCGCTGCTGACCGGTCCGCTCGAGCCCACCAATGAGTGGTACGCGATCGCCAAAATCGCTGGGATCAAGCTGTGTCAGGCCTATCGCAAGCAGTACGGGCTGTCTGCCATCTCGCTGATGCCGACCAATCTCTATGGTCCCGGGGACAACTTTGATCTCAAGAGCTCGCATGTGCTGCCCGCGCTGCTCCGCAAATTCCACGAGGCCAAGCTTGGCGCTCAACCAGCGGTCACGCTGTGGGGCACGGGCACGCCACGTCGCGAGTTCCTGCACGTGGACGAGCTGGCCGATGCCGCGCTCTTTCTGCTGGAGAACTACGACTCGCCAGAGATCGTGAACGTGGGCGTTGGCCAAGACGTCACGATCGCCGAGCTGGCAGATTTGGTTTGTCGCGTCGTGGGCTACGAGGGCCAGATGATCTACGACGTGACCAAGCCCGACGGCACCCCGCGCAAGCTGCTCGACGTGTCCCGGCTCAACGGGCTCGGCTGGAGGGCAAAGCTCAGCCTCGAAGAGGGCGTGCGGAGCACGTACGCCTGGTTCCTGGAGCAGCAGGGAAAGCTGCGGGGCCGGTGAAGCGGTTTCTGCTCGTCAGCCAGGTGTTTCCGCCTGATCCAGCGGCTGTGGGGCAACACCTGGGGGACGTCGCGAGCGAGCTCGAGCGGCGCGGACACCAGGTCACGGTGCTGACCGCCGATCGCGGCTTTGACGATACGAGTCAGCGTTACCCCAAGCTCGAACAGCGGGGAGGGCTGACGATTCACCGGCTGCCCGCCTCCTCCTTCGGCAAGGGCGGGCTGCTGCCGCGCATCGCGGGCGGGGCCTCGCTGCTGGCGCAAGCCCTGGTGCGGCTAGCGCTTGCCCAGCAGTTCGACCATGCGCTGCTCACCACCTCGCCGCCGTTTGCCGGTGCGCTCGGGCTTGCGCTCAAGCGCTTGCGCGGCGTTCCGTTCACGTACTGGCTGATGGACATCAATCCCGATCAGCTCGTCAACTCGGGCAAGATCGCCCCGGACGCCGCCGCCGTGCGCGCGTTTGACGCGCTCAATCGACAAATCCTGCGCGAGGCGGCGACGTTGATCGCCCTGGATTTGCCCATGGCGGAGCGCTTCGTTCGTAAGCTGCGTCCACACTGGACCCCAAACAAAATCGCTTCAGACGGCCTCAATGAGCGGGAGCCCGGCTGCGCGCGCGTCGTCATCATTCCCCCCTGGTCACCCGAGCGCTTCGAAGCGCCCCTGCCCCATCGGGACAATCCGTTTCGCCAGCAGCACTGGGCCAACGACGAGTGCCTGGTGATGTACAGCGGCAATCACAGCCTGGTGCACCCGCTCGACACCTTGCTGGAGGCCGCGCGCGGGCTCCCAGCGGACTCACGGCTGCGGCTGGCGTTCATCGGTGGGGGCAAGGGCAAGGAATACCTTGAAGCGCGGCTCCGCGCGGCTCCGCTGCCGACGGTGACCTGCCTGCCCTATCAGGAGCGGACCCTGCTGCAGCAGAGCCTCAACGCCGCGGACGTGCACGTGGTCTCGGTAGGCAACGCGACGGTGGGCGTGGTGCATCCGTCCAAGATTTACGGAGCCATGGCCCTCGGGCGCCTCATTCTGGTGCTCGGACCCAGGGATTGCCCGGCCGCTCAACTGGTGCGTGAGCGTGGCCTGGGGTGGCAGGTGGAGCATGGGGACGTGGCGGGGATGAAGCGGGTGCTGGGGGAGCTTGAAATGTGCTGGAAAGGCCGCATGGCGCCGTTTTCGGAAGCGGACTTCGCAGTTCGGGCGACGGGCATGGGCGAGCGCGACCAGTCCCTCGGACGCGTGGTTGAGCTACTGCTGGCGTCCACGTAGGGTCGCCTTTTTCCACACTAGTGGGCAACCGCGGCGTATCCTGCGCCCTGCCCGAATGAGGGGCGTGACGGGGGCAACGAAGTTCCCATCCACGCAACCCAGCTGAGCCGTTCGGGTCAGCCTCTTTCCCCAAAGAATCCCGCAGCAGCCGTTGTTCATCGCCCGCCAATCACTCAGAGCCCTGATCGACCTCGCCCTGCTGTCAGCTGCCTTCTGGCTGGCCTGGGTGCTCCGGTTCGACGGGGAAATCCCCCTCATGATGCTCAAGCGGGCGAGCTTTATTTGGCCCTACGTCGTCGGCTTTGAGTTCATCGTGCTGTCGCTGTTCGCGGTGCCGCGTTTTGCCTGGCGTCACGTCGGCCTAAGGGAGGCGGTCCGCACCTTTGAGGCGCTCGGAACGGCAACCATCGTACTCCTTGCGATTCGCCTCGCCTACGAGCCCCTTCAGAGGGTCTGGCCGTACGCGCTGTATGTGGCGATTCCGATCGGGATCATTGTCCTCAATCTTGGACTCGCCGGCTTTGCCGTGGTCGGGATCCGCGTCGTCCGGCGCATGCTTGCTGAGCGTGAGGCAGTTCAGCTTCATCGGCGGCTCCCGCGCAGCAACACGCCCACCCTGCTGGTCGGCGCCGGCTCAGGGGGAGCACTCGTCGCGCGCGAGCTGGAGAAGCGCCCGAACCTCGGCATCGAACCAGTCGGGTTCGTGGACGATGATTCCGTCAAGCACGGTACCCTGATCCAGGGCATCCCGGTGCTCGGTGGTACGGAAAAAATCGCTGAGCTTGCCCTTGAAAGGGGCGCTCGTCAGATCCTCGTCACGATCTCAGAGCTGAGCCCCGATGCCCTGCGCCGCATCGTCAAGCTGTGCGAGGCCACCCGCCTGCCCGTGAAGCTACTGCCCGGCATTTCGCAGGTCATTGAAGGCCAGACTGGCATTGGGCGCCTGCGCAGCGTCTCGATCGAGGACTTGCTGCAGCGCGACGCCGTCCAGCTGGACGAAGTACTGGTGGCCTCGTTCGTTCGGGGCAAGCGCGTGCTGGTTACGGGCGCAGGTGGCTCGATCGGATCTGAGCTCTGTCGCCAAGCGGCCGCACACGGTCCTGCCAAGCTCGTGCTGATCGAGCGCTGTGAGTTTGCTCTCTTCACGATCGAGCAGGAGCTCCGCGCGAGTTTCCCTGACCTCACGCTCGTTCCGCGGATTTGCGACATCTGTGATGAACAGCGCCTTAACTCGGTCTTTCAAGCCGATCAGCCAGAGCTGATCTTTCACGCTGCCGCCCACAAGCATGTGCCGATGATGGAGCACAACCCGGGGGAGGCGCTCAAGAACAACGTCTTTGGTACCAAGGGCGTCGCAGAGGCCGCCGCGCGTCATGGGGCTCAGGCCTTCGTGATGATCAGCACGGACAAGGCCGTGAACCCCTCATCCATCATGGGCGCCACCAAGCGCGTCGCGGAGATGGTGGTCCAGTCCCTGTCGACCAAGTCCGCCACCAAGTTCGTCGCAGTGCGCTTCGGGAACGTGCTTGGCTCTGCGGGCTCAGTCATCCCGATCTTCAAGGCGCAGATCGCCGCCGGCGGTCCCGTCACGGTCACGCACCCGGACATGCGTCGCTATTTCATGACGATCCCCGAAGCCAGCCAGCTGGTGCTGCAGGCGGCAGCGATGGGGAGCGGTGGAGAGATCTTCGTGCTCGACATGGGCACCCCCGTGAAGATCCTCGATCTCGCGCATGATCTGATCCGCCTCACCGGGCTCGTCCCAGAGGTGGATATCCCCGTGCAGTTTACGGGCCTTCGCCCGGGCGAAAAGCTGTTTGAGGAGCTGGGTTTCGACGAGGAGTGCATGGAGCGCACCCGTCACGAGCGCATTTTCGTCGGCAAGCTGGGGCCGATCAGCGCGGAGCAGCTCGCGGCCAAGCTCGCCAAGCTGCGCCCCTACACCGATGAGCTGCGTGCGCCCGTGGTCAGGGACGCGCTTCAACAAGCCGTCCCGGAGATGCTCGACGAGGACGCCCCTGGCTGCGGAGCATCAGCCGAAGCAAGCCTCGAGCGCGTCGCGGTGGCGGGCCCTTCGCTCGACGCCGCGCCCGCCGCAGTCTAGAGCTCAGCTATGCCCGAACCGCGCCGCGTTCTCATCACTGGAGCCTCGGGCTTAGTCGGTCAGCAGCTCTCGACCGCCCTGGTGGCCGCGGGTCATCGCGTCTTAGGGGTGGATCGTCGTGGAACCACCGGGCCCGCGCTAGCGGGTTACGAGTTTCTGCAAGGCGAGCTGTCCGAGCCTGGATTCTGCTCTGGCCTCTTCGAGGGGCGGTCGCTGGATACGCTGATCCACCTGGCGGCCATTGTGCACGTGCGCGACGCCAAGCTTGGCTTTGCAGAATACGCGGAAGCGAATTTCCGCACCACGGAGCGCCTCGCCAGCCTGGCATCGGCCGCGGGGGTCGCACGCTTCATCTTCGCCAGCACGATCGAGATCTACGGCGTTACCACTGGAACCGCCGCAATTGCAGAAGACCATCCATGCCGCCCCGAGTCCGACTACGCGCGCACCAAGCTGCTGGCAGAGCAGGCGGTGGCGGCAGCCTTCGGCGGACCAGGCCGCTCGTATGCCAACCTTCGGTTTGCGCCGGTTTATTCGCGAGATTTTCGACTCAATGTCGACAAGCGGCTGTACCTCAAGCCCCCCAGGCTGGCGTACCAGTTTGGCTCTGGGAACTACGAGCTGCACTTTTGCTCGCTGAAGAACATCAGCCATTTCGTTCGCAGCTCGCTCGCGGCTGAGCAGGCGCCAAGCGGCGCCTTCAACCTGGCTGATCCTGAGCCAATCGCGGCGCGCGAGCTGCTTTTGCTCGAGCGGGCTCACGGGCGCGCAGCTATCCGCGTCCCGCTGCTGCGGCTTCCGGCTCGCGCAGCTCTCACAGCGCTTGAACTAGGCAAGTCGCTTAGGGGCAAGAGTGCGGGAGCGATGTCCCCTGCTAACCTGGACAAGCTGCTGCGCTCAACGCGCTGGGACATCTCACGGGCGACCGCGGCGGTTGGTCCCCTGCCAGGAAACCTCGCAAAAGACCTCTACTGAGCCGCCCACCGGAGACCGAGCCTTGGATCGCCTGTATTACAACCTAGCCAAGCGCGCGCTGGACCTCGGAATGTCCCTGGCGGGCGTCGCCGCCGCTTCGGCCCCACTCGCGGCGGTGGCCGCGCTGGTCAAGCTCACCTCACCCGGCCCGGTGCTCTACTGGTCGCGACGCGTTGGCAAGGACAATACCGAGTTCTTGATGCCGAAGTTCCGCACCATGCGGACGGACGCGCCCCAGGTTGCCACGCATCTGCTCGACAACCCCGATCAGTATCTCACCCCAATCGGGGGATTTTTGCGCAAGACCAGCTTGGATGAGGTGCCGCAGCTGCTCTGCATCCTGCGCGGGGACATGAGCGTGGTGGGTCCCCGCCCCGCCCTCTTTAACCAGGATGATCTCGTGGCGCTGAGAACCGAAAAGGGCGTGCACCGCCTAGTACCAGGCCTCACCGGCTGGGCGCAGATCAACGGACGCGATGAGCTCCCCATCCCCGTCAAGGTCAACTACGACGCCGAGTACCTCGAGCGACGCTCACTCGCATTTGACCTCAGAATAATCGTGCTTACCGCGGTGAAAGCGGTTACGGGGGAAGGGGTTAAGCACTGATCCGAGGGCGACACCAGAAGTCACGGTTCTGACGCCCCCATCGAGCGTCGCGTCGTATGCTCAGTCACGGCGCTGTGTCTCAGTCTCTATCGGTGGATCGTAGAGCAGAAATGCCGAGTACATCGGAGTAAGCTGGATCCAGTTCAGCATGCTATTCGCGGCAAGCCCTGACATGGTCTGCGCGTAGGCCCTCTTGTTGCGTTTGGCGACGAACCCAAGCGCCGTGACGAGCAAGCCGAGCATAAGAGTATTGTCTCGGAATCCGTCAGCGGACCAACTGTCCAAATCGGTCAGGGAGTCGTACCACCCGGTGCGCTCCTCGAAGGATTCTCCATGACTGGACTGCTTATCCAGGTATCCAAAATTTGGCGTAAAGAAGAATGCGCCCGCAGCGAGAGCCGCAGCGACCGTTGCAACGGCTACCCGTGCTGGGAACCGATACCCGGGATGCAAGAGAATGAGAGTAACTACGACTACTCCGACAACAAGAGCCACTCCCGTCGAGCTCGTCAGGACAAGCCCAACCGCATAGAGCGCCATCAAGAACCAGCGTTTTCGCGGCCAAGCCCACAAACCTCCCGAACACAGAAATCCGGGCGCCATGCCTGGTTCGTTGAACATGTGGGAGAAGCGATCCAGTTCGGCGCTCACTCCTGCGAACTCCCATCGCAGTGACAATGGGAATAGCACTGTCCGACGATACTCCGTACTCTCGCGGTCTGAAGTGAGCTCTCCAAGCTCAAATGCCAACCCCGGGGCGAAGCGCTGCAGCAAGAAGGTGATGATTGAGGAAAGACACAGCAGCGCAAGTACCTCAAAAAAGGCCTTGAAGAAGGCCTCACGCCTGCCGGAGCTTCGAAAAATGAGGGCAAAAACGGCCAGCGAAACCAGCACTTCCACCAGCCGATTCAACGTACCCACGCGGCTTGTTGCCCAGTAGGTCAAGCCTTCGAACAGCAGGAGCGGAGCCCCAACGATCGCCGCCTGTTGAAGTACACCTTGGTTGTCGGCTGGCGAGTGGTCCAATACCACTGCCAAAATCCCAAATACGACAAATATTGGCAACACGGTGGTGGTGTAGACATAGCCAATGGCCATCGGACGGAGTCCTATCAAGGACACCGCAACGCCGTACAAGCAAAGCCTACTCAGGGGGCCAGGCGTTAGCTTCGGCTCTTCAGTGCTCGCCTCGCTCATGCTCGCACCGCCACCACCGCATCGTCCCAACGAGTTAGTTGGAAATGGGACTTCGACGAATCGAAACCCTCGCTAGGCCCTCCCGCAACCGCCACACTGTGCACCGTAGCACTCACTCCGCCCTGTTTCCAAACACGTAAACGTACGACCAAGCCAGAATCTCTGGTTCACGTCCGAGAATCCGTCGCAGGGCCCAGGAGAGCGCCCGAAACTTCTTCGTTTGAGGCACGATCGGATAGTACTCGACAAGCTCCAGGTCAGCGCGACGCGCCAGTTCTAGCGAGTTTGTGGGTGTAACCCAGGACACATGCTCCGCGTTCGCGAGCATCGTGCCACGTCGAGCCGCCCGCAACATGAACTGGAAGTAGTACGGATTTGGCGTACTGACGTAAATTCGCCCCCCCTGCACGACATGACGACCGGCGAAGCGAAGCAAGTCGACCGGACGGGAGACATGCTCGATCACATCCCCGATAATCACCACGTCGAAACGGCTCCCGAGATCCGCGTCGCTCGTAGCATCCATCAGACGGATGTCGTACCCACGGCTATTTAGCTCGTTGACACCACTTTCGACGATATCCACCCCAACAATGGACTTCGCTGCAGCCTTCAACCAACGGTGCTTCCACCCTTCGCTATCGAAGTGAGTGGCATCATGCTCCACGCACCCAATGTCAAGAACGGAGCGACCACGCGCCGCCGACTCGAGCAATTCACGGAATCCAACACGCCCTGGGCGTACCCGCGTCGACATAGCCTCGTCCAGGAACCGAACGACCGCTGGGGACACCGGGTTGTCATCGAAATCTGTCCACTGCATCCGATTTTCCAGTTTCTTCAAGTTGCCCTGACGCATTCGCATCTAAGTGGAGTCGCCAACGTTCACGACAGCATACGGCAGAATTCCCCAACGGTCGACGGGTAAGCCGCGAGTCTGGCAGTAGTTGCGGCAGACGTCCCAAGTGCGCTAAACGCACTGCATGCTCCCCCCCCTGCCGGCTCAGCGCATTTCGGTTATCGCCGAGCGCGTACGACGGCTACTGGGTGCCAGCCGTGGGGGCAGAGCAATGACGGCAACACTCTCCAATGTCGCGGCACAGTTGGCTAGTTCCGTTGCCCAGCTCATGACTGTACCTCTCGTCCTTAACCGGCTCGGCTCCGACGCTTGGGGTGCATGGGCAGCGGCTCTCTCCCTGGTAGGATTCGCGTCCCTGTTTGATCTTGGCCTCGGCAACTCCCTGGTCACACTCGTGGCAACCGCGGAGGGAACGGGCGATAGGTCAAAACTCCGTGGCGTCACGTCGGCCGCCCTACTCGCCGTTTCAATTGCGGGATTCACCATTGCCACTACTGGGCTGCTTGCGTGGCACCTCGTACCCAGACTCCCTGCCCAGCTCGCTCGACTGGGCCTGTTGGAGGTTCACCGCGGCCCCGCCCTGTTGGCAATCCTAATCACCGTGATCGCCCTACCCGCGACCATGTCCAACCGAATTCGAATGGGGCTTCAGCGAGGACATCGCGCAGCATTTTGGCAAACTGTATCCTCCATACTCGCACCATTTGTGCTTTGGGGATTACTTGAACTGCACCTTGGCTTCTGGAGCCTGCCAATTGCGCTCGTTGGGACGTCTGCCATGGTGTCCCTGATCGGCACGGCGGTGCTATTCACCGGTGAAGTTCCCGCACTTGCTCTGCCGCTCCCACGGCCAGAGTGGAGCGAACTCCGAGAGACTCTTCGCTCGGGATTTGGGTATTGGGGCCTGCAGGTAGCGACCGTCATTAGCTTTCAATTGGACGCCCTGGTTCTATCAAGTCAGCTCGGGCTGAAACAGGCAGCTGTCTACTCTGCCACCGGGAAGCTATTCTGGCTGGTGTCGACGGTGCTTTCGCTCGGACTTGGTCCCCTTTGGCCGGCATACACCGAAGCAATCGCGAGCGGCAACGCAGAATGGGTGCGACGAACCTTCCGCCGTTCACTGCTGGGCTCCATCGCGCTGGCGTTGATAGGGGTCGCGGTGTTAGCACCCATGGCAAACCCACTGCTGGGACTCTGGACCCGCGGTGCGCTTCAGGCGCCCACGCCCCTAGTTGCTGCCTTCGGTGCTTGGACGCTGCTTACTGCTATCAGCGGCCCCGTATCAATTGTGCTCAACGCAACACGGGCGTTTCGATTCACTCTGATCGCGGCCCTCATCTCAACCCCCGTCAATTTCGCACTTTCAGTCGCCCTGACAGCGCGATTTGGGTTGATCGGTCCGGTGCTGGGGTCTGTCACAGCTCAGCTCACCTGTGTACTGCTACCCTTGTACTTCCTTCGCCGTAGGACGCTGGCGGTTGTCTTTCCGGAGGGCACATGATCCACCTAGTCTATCCCCACGGTCTCAGGGTCTCAACTCCCGACGCTATTGGCCGCCATCTGAGCGAACAACTGCGGGCTCGAGGCTATGAAGTTGCCAACCACGACTGGGCAGCACGCTATCGCATCGTCCCCAAGTTCGGCGACATCCTTCTAGGGCATCCACATCCTTGGCCAGACACCGTATTTCGCCGCAGCTTCAAAGAGCTGGGTTGGTCCAAACGGCTCCTGCTCTGTCCCTACGCACATGGCGCCTGGCGTCAGATTGATTGGATGGATCCGCTAGTACGCCGATGCGATGCGTTTCTCGCCATCACAGGTCCTTTCTGGGCGCACTCCCTCCAGTCTAGCCGATTCTCGCATTGGGCTAGTCGATTTGTTCATGTTGACCTAGCCGTCTGCACCGCTGACTTCCCTCGCATCAAGGTCAGCTTCAATGCTCCCCACCGTCGCCGCTTCGTCTACATCGGACACGTGGGTTGGCCCAAGAACACTGAGTACCTTTCCAAGCTCGCATTAAGCCTGCCCCATGGCACGGTGGCGCACATTGGCGCTGGAATTATTCCTGGATGTGTTGAGCTAGGGACGATGGACTTCCGCGAGGGAGCCGCCCGCGAGCGCCTTGTCGACTTCGACTTCATGCTTACTGTTGGTGAGAGCGACGCCAACCCAACCACAATCCTGGAAGCGATGTCTTGGGGTCTGGTTCCCGTATGCACGCCGGAAAGCGGTTACGCCGGTGTCCGCGGGATTCCCAACATTCCACTCAACTCATCTAGAGAAGCGCTTCGGCAACTCCACGCACTCCAGACCGTTTCAACCGATACGATTGAGGGTTGGCGAAATCACAACGACGAAGCGCTCCGGACACACTATACCTGGCAGCGATTCAGCAACCAGGTAGTCGGCGCTATCGAGAGTCCCCAGAGCAGTGGTCCGCAGCAAGCTACTGGACTAGTGCGGTCACTCTCATTGCTGACAGGGACGCTGACGTGCCCCTACGGCCTGGCGCATCCGCGCAACCTTGCACGTTGGCTGAAACAGACCCCCGAACGCTGGACTAGTCGCTCAGACTCCTAATCCTGGATGCCGCGAAGCTTCGCGCGCCAACCGCTCCACCGCAACGGGGGACCCCCAGTCGAGCCTATCCCCGACGACCAACCGCCCACTTTCCGAGCCTGATGAAGGGGACTTCGATGGTGTAGTACAGGACTGAGGCTAGAAGAATTGTACCTAGGATCAAGGTAACAAATCCCGCACCGGCATTCAGCATCGGAAGGCCAAATCCCCAACCATCCACCTTTCTCATTATTGGCGGAACCACGGCAAGCAAGACAACCAAGTGGCTCAAGTAGATGCTGTAGGAAACCTTTCCCACGTAAGCGAGAACAGGCGCCTTCAGGATTCCTTGCAGGCGGTTCGAATTTAGCACAACAAGCAGAATCAGGGCAGAGCCAACACCAGTTGCCAGCCAAATGACACTGTCCTTCGAAAGGACCCCTGCGACTCGACCGAGCCCCAGGGCTCCCAAATACACGGGAAGTGTGAACCGATAGGTATAGAGAAGCAGTCCACCTAACAGGACTAGTGCAAGCCGCAGCGGTGACTTGGATACTCCGGACTCCGAAAAGGATTTGGCGTACTTGGCAACCAGGACGCCCAGAGCGAAGTGGGCGAGAAACAAGGGCAACTTGAAGACCGCAATCAGGACAACTAGGTAAACAAGCAACCACTTGGTCGCTTGCCTCGCGCAGAGCACTAGAACTGGAACGAGAAATGAGAGAATCAGTTCCAACTGCAGCGTCCACCCCTGGGGAATGTAGTTCGACTCACCTCTGAGTGGCGCGCCAAGCAGGAGCTGGCTGCCTACGCTCTTCCAGGACACTGAATCATTCCAGAACGCCAGCACCCAGTCAGTTTGGGGGGGACTGGTCTGAACCCGCAAGGCGCAGACCAAGGAAGTCACCAAGCTGAGCAGCAATACAACTGCATATGCAGGCAGTATTCTGAACAATCGACTGGCAATAAACCTGACTGGCTCAACCTGTTCGTCCGTGGTCAGGTACTTGGTGGAAAGCACGAATCCACTGATTACGAAGAACAGACTGACTGCAGCAAATCCGTCATACAGGATATGCAGAGGGCTGTTCTCAACAACCGGCATGGACTTTGAGAGGCCAAACGCCCCGACGAAGTGTCCGGCTACCACAGCACAAGCAGCCAGTCCCCTCAAGCTGTCGATGTAGACTAGCTTACCCTGCTTGCTCATGCGAGTTTCACCTTCAGTACGGCCCGATCCAAAGCAGTGACATAGGGCACAGCGCCCTTACGATACCCCGGCATCATGTCTTGAGCCAGGGCCATCGCATCAAACATGGAACGATTTCGATCACTTAGCGCGGGCCACAAAAAACTAGCTTGTCGAAACGGGGGCACTCGTGATCTTTTCCCGGGCGATGACCAAGAGAAAGCCAGTCCCGGTCGACGAGGACAT
>JBBRAB010000056.1:0-17185 GCA_038207155.1 Polyangiales bacterium | reverse complement strand
CGCGCGGATCGGCGGCGATGAATTCGTCGTCGTCACCGGCAATGCTTCGGTGTCAAAGGCGCTCGAACTCGCCGAATCCATCGGCCGGCGCTTTTCCGGGCTCACGCAGTCCGACCGACGCTTTGCAGGCGTGCAACTGAGCTATGGCCGAGCCGACTACCTGCCGGGCGACGATGCCATCGATTCGGCGCTGCGGCGCGCCGACGTCGCGCTCTACGCCGCGAAAAAAGCGCGCAACCGACCGGCTGCCGATCTGGAATCTGCTGTTGCCGGGGTCTGATTAACCCCGATCGACCCGCGGCTGCGTTGTAAGGCACTCCAATCTGATGGAGTACCCGCATGAAGCCCCAACGATCAAGACTCGCCGCCAGCATCGCCGTGGCGCTATGGCTAACCGCCTGCAGCGCGCCTCCTGAAACGAGCCGCGCAACGTCCCGAACCACTCCAACGAACGAACCGGCCGGTCAGGCAGGCGAAGTGATGGAAGCCGCGCCTTATGCCGACGGCGTCGAACCCGTCGCAGCGGCGGGGCCGCAGGCGCTCGCGATGCGCAACGCGCGGCCTGTCAGTGAAGATGACGTCCAACGGCAGGCTGCGCTGCCGCCAAGCGCCGCGATCGAGCAGGCCGCCAAGGTCAAGCCGTCGGAATCGTCGCGCTCACGGCCAGACCGGGACGCCGCGGCTGCCCCGGTTGCCACAAGCGCTCAGATCGCACAGATGACAGCCGCCGACGCCATGTCTGTGGCGGCGTCGGCCCCTGCGCAATGGCCTGTGGCGGGCGCCAATCGCGAGCACTACGAGGCACCCGCCGCCAGTCCCGTCAAACAGGCAGCAAGCGAACCGGTCTCGACGTTTTCGATCGACGTCGACACCGGCGCCTATTCCAACCTGCGGCGCTTGATCAGCGCCGGCCAGCTGCCACCGGCGGATGCCGTTCGCATTGAAGAGATGCTGAACTATTTCGACTATGACTACCCGTCGCCGGCGCCCGGCGCAGCACCTTTCCAGGTTTCGACGGAACTTGCGCCGGCCCCGTGGAACGCGGCCCGGCAGTTGCTGTTGATTGGCATTCAGGGCTTTGACGTCGCGCCGGAGGATGTGCCGGCGTCGAACCTCGTCTTTCTGATCGACACGTCCGGATCGATGCAGTCAGCCGACAAGCTTGGTCTTGTTCGGGAAGCGATGATCGAGCTCGCAGCCCAGCTCCGACCACAGGATCGGGTCGCCATCGTGACCTACGCCGGCAGTGCTGGCCTCGTGCTGCCACCGACCCGCGGTGATCGGCGCGGCGACATCATCGCCGCACTGGACCAGTTGCAGGCTGGCGGTTCCACCAACGGCGGCGCGGGAATCGAACTCGCCTACGCCATCGCCGCACAAAACTTCGTCGCCGGCGGCGTCAACCGCGTCGTCCTCTGCACGGACGGCGACTTCAACGTCGGCGTCACGAGCCACGAGGAGCTCTTGAAGCTGATCGAGGCGAAGGCGAAGTCGAAGGTCTTCCTGACGGCGCTCGGCTTCGGCATGGGCAACTACAAGGACGACACGCTCGAACTCCTGGCCGACAAGGGGAACGGCAACTACGGCTACGTCGACTCGACCCGCGAGGCCCGCAAGATCCTCGTGGACGGCGCGTCGGGCACGCTCGTCACGATCGCGAAGGACGTGAAGCTGCAGGTCGAGTTCAATCCGCGCGCGGTGCAGAGCTATCGCCTGCTCGGCTACGAAAACCGTATGCTGGCCACTCGTGATTTCAATGACGACAAGAAAGATGCCGGGGAGATTGGGGCGGGGCACCAGGTCACTGTCTTTTATGAGATCGTTCCTGCCGGCAGCGACCTAGCGTCCACGGAGGCCTCGGACGTCGCGCCTCTTCGGTATCAGACCGGCAACCAGCCAAGCGCAGACGGCTCCGAGCTGCTGACGGTTGCGATCCGCTACAAGCCGCCAACGAGTGACGCGAGCATCCGGTTCGAACAAGTGGTTCACAATGACTTCGTGCCCTACGGGCTCGCCTCAGACGACTTTCGCTTTGGCGCCGCGGTGGCCGGAGTCGCACTGAAGCTACGCGCTTCTACCAGCTTGAAAGGCGTCTCGCTCGCCTCGCTCCGGCGCATCGCCACAACTGGGGTTGGCGAGGATCGGACGGGCGAACGGGCAGAATTCCTGGGCCTCGTGAAGATGGCTGAGGCGCTCAACGCAAGCTAGCGGGGAGCGATGCCGATCAGCACGCGGTTCTTGGGGGTGATGGTCTCCGGAATGGTCTGAGTGACCACCTGATAGCCAGCTGCAGCGAGGCGCCGCGCGCGCGTGACGTCGATCGCCATGGCGGCGTCCATCCAGCCGAGCAATCCACCCGAATCGGACTTGGCCTCCGACTGACAACAGGGCAAGACCGCGGTGCTTGCGCGTGCCGAGATGGCGCGGTCGAGCACCAGATCGGTGAGCAGCCCGCAGGCGTGCGCAGAAACCACGATGTCCTCAGGGGTCACTGGGACCGTCTCCAAGGACCCCTGAATGAACTCGAGTCGCCCCTGCAGCTTCGGCCAACGCGCTTCAAACGAAGCGCGAAGCTTCTTGGCGCTCTCCGGGATCCGAATGTCGACGGCCACCGCGTTGGGCGAGCGGTCATCGAGCAACAGCAGGATCAGCGACACGAGTCCATGGCCTGAAGCCATTTCCACGATGCGCCCCGCGCGCAGTCGGCGGCGGATGCGACGTGCAAATTCCCAGGACTCGTAAAGCTCTTTGCGAGGGAGACAGCATGCCTCACAGGCCGCGCGCGCGATGTGACAAAACAACGTATCGCCTGAGAACTGCTCCAGGCTATTGGTCGTCAGTCGAGTTCGGCGCGACGGATCGTGATCCACGCCACTGCGTTAGTGCAGTTCACTCACGATGGCGAGAAGCGGCCGGGACAGCCGCCGGTGGAGCCGAGGCCCAGCGTTATGGGAGACCGGGAGCATTTCTGGTTGTTACCCGTCGTGGAAACGCGTGAACCGTCCGGCGACTGACCCCGGGCGGCGAGCGGGGTCTCCGGCGCAGCTGATTCGTGCATCTGTAAGCACGCGATATCATTTATAAAAATTCCCTCACTCGCGTATTGCTTGACGCCGCTCGAGCTGTTCATAGAATGAACATCATTCAGTCAGTGAGTGTGCATCATGGGAACCGGTGAACGTCGAGAGCGAGAGAGCAAGCAGCGCCGCGAGGCGATCCTGGCAGCGGCGCGCCAGGTGTTTTGGGAGTTCGGTTTCGTCGGCGCAAAGATCCCGGACATAGCACGCCGCGTCGAGCTCGCTCCCGGGACCTTGTACCTGTACTTCCCGAGCAAGGAAGCGCTTTACGTGGAGCTCCTGATCGAGGGCTACGGTCTGCTACTCACCGAGCTGCAAGCTGCGGCGAAAACCAAGGGCAGTGACCGAAAGCGCGCCGGGGCGTTGGTGGATGCCTTCTTCGAGTTCGCTCGCCAGCATCCGCAGTATTTCGAAATCCTGTTTTTCGTGATGCAGCAGGAACGCGAGAAGTGGGAGGCTCGGTTTCCCGCCGAACAGGTCGAGCGACTCCAAGCCGCCGAGCGCGACTGTCAACTCGCGGTTGCTGAAGTGCTCGAACGGACTCTCAAGCCGACTCCTCAGAAGCGGAAAGCAACGCTCGACGCCATCTGGGCGATGCTGGCCGGCGTGGTGTTCTATTTTCGCAATAGTCCTAATTTTCCCGAGGTAGCGCGCATTGCACGCAATCTCTTGCTGGAGGCGACGGAGCATGACCAGTAGCTCAACAGGTGAGATCAGTGGGCGTTCGCTCGAGGGTATCCAGGCGATCCGAGCGGCTCGCGGAAAATTCATCGCGATGGCCGCCACGTACTCGCTTGGGGTATTCAACGACAACTTCTTCAAGCAGTCCGCTTGCCTGATGGCGCTCGCCGCGGGTCGAACGCAGTTTCAGGGTTATGCGTCGGCCCTGTTCACCGTGCCGTTCATCCTGTTTGCGGCGCCCGCAGGCTGGCTGAGTGACCGCTTTCCGAAACGCACGATCGTGATTGCCTGCAAGACCCTCGAATGCCTGGCGATGCTGTGCGGAGCGTTCGGAATCATCTATGGGAACTACGCGCTTATCCTGGTGATGGTGGGGATGATGGGGATCCATTCCACCCTGTTTAGCCCAGCGCTGAACGGTTCTATTCCGGAGCTCTATCCGCCGGACTATGTGCTCCGAGCCAACTCGGTGCTCAAGATGGTCACGACCGCCGCGATCCTGCTGGGCTTCATCTTCGCCGGCTCGGCACTCGCAATTCCCGGCACTTTCGCGGGGAAGTTCGCGCTTGGGCGCGGCGTTGTCGGCTTGTCGGTGCTCGTGGTCGCGCTGCTTGGTTTGGTCACCAGTCTCGCCATTCCGCGGCAACCCGCCGCCGCTCCCAGTGCCCCGTTTCCCTGGTGGGGTCCGGTGGACACCTGTCGCGTGCTCTGGAACCTACGAACCGATCGATTGCTTGTAGTGGCCGTCGTGGCCGACGGCGTGGTCTGGCTGATCGCAACCCTGCAGGTGCTCGCCATCAACAAGATGGGCATGCTGCAGCTTCACCTCGGCGAGTCAGCCACGAGCCACCTGGTGGTGGCAGAGCTGTGCGGACTCGCGGTTGGAGGCGGCTTGTGCAGCGTGGCGGCCTCGGGTGCTCGGTGGTTTCGGGTGCTGGTGCCCGCTGGTGTACTGCTGACGGTCGCGGCGGGGGCAACCTCTCTGCTTCCGTGGCTCACCTTTGCCTCACCGTCGCACGTCCTGTTTGGTACGTTGTTCTTCGCCGGCATGGGAGGCGGTCTGCTGCTCGTCCCGCTTGAGAGTTTCATCCAGTCGCGCCCACCGCCCGCTAAGAAGGGGCAGACCATCGCGGCGGCAAACTTCACGGCGTTTATTGGCATCCTTTGCGCGGGCGTCGGTAGCGTTGGGCTCGATCGCCTCCCGCGGGCAAGCGGCGCCTTCGGGCTGATTGCCGTGCTTACTTGCGGTCTGACCCTGTGGCTTGCTTCGGCCCTGAAGCGTTGTGAGGTTGAGCATGCTTGATGCAGTCATGCGTGGGTTAGTCGCGCTCGTATTGTCGCTTCGCTACCGCATTCGTGTGGTTGGCCTCGAGCAGCTCGCGCCGCTCGACGAGCGCGGGATGGTGATCTTGCCGAACCATCCGGCGCTGATCGATCCCGTCATCATGATGACCCTGCTCCTGAAGCGCTTCCGGGTCAGGGCTCTGGCCGATCGTCGACAGATTGACCGCCCGGTGCTGCGAACGCTCGCACGCCGGCTTGGCATCCGCGCGATTGTTGATCCCTCCGAACAGGGGCGTGAAGCCCGCGACCAAATCGGTCAGATGCTTCAGGAGTCCGTGGACGGCATCAACCGGGGCGAAGCGTTCTTGATGTATCCAGCCGGGCGCATCTATCGCAAGCGCGAAGAGGATCTTGGGAGCAATAGCGCTGTCGAGTTCATCGCGCGCTCCTGCCCAGCCACGCGCATCGTGGCCGTGCGAACGACTGGGCTGTGGGGCAGCTCGTTTGGGCGAGCCTCAGGGCAGGCGCCGGCGCTCGGTGCAGCGCTCAAGCGTGGGCTGCTCGGACTGCTCAAGAGTGGGCTCCTGTTTGCTCCGCGGCGTCAGGTACTGATCGAGTTTCGCGAGTGTCCAGATTTCCCGAGGCAAGCCACGCGTCACGCGCAAAATCACTATCTTGAGTCCTTTTACAACCAGCAGGCGCCTCCCAACACGTACGTGCCCTACTCCTGCTGGGAAGGCAGCAGTCCGCGGGTGCTGCCGGAACCTGCGGTGCACCGCGCCGAGCGCGATCTCGCTGACATTCCCGCGACAACCCGCGCTGTCGTCCAAGCGCATCTGATTGAACTCAGCGGGGTCCAGCGCCTCTCACCTGAGCTGCGCTTGGCGCACGATCTAGGGCTCGATAGCCTCTCGCGCGTCGAGCTGCAGGCTTGGCTCGAGGCCGAGTTCGGATTTCCTCAGAGTGACGGCGATAACCTCGACACGATCGGTGACGTGCTGCTGGCTGCCTGCGGCTATGGCGCGCAGGGCGCGGGTCCCGAGCTGGCTTCGGCGCCTGGCATTTGGTCCAGTCCACAGCAGAAGCCAGCCAGTCGCTTGCAGCTGGAGCCGAGCCGCTCGGTTGCGGAGGCCTTCTTGCAGATCGCTCGCAGTCGACCCGAGCAAGCCATCGTCGCGGATCAAGTCTCAGGTGTGCGCAGCTACCGTCAGCTGGTGATGGGGATTTTGGCACTCAAGGGCCGCTTTGAGGGTTTTGAAGGCGAGTACGTCGGTATTTTGCTTCCGGCTAGCGTTGGTGCTGCACTGACCTATCTTACCTTGCTATTCGCTGGCAAGACGCCCGTCTTGCTCAACTGGACCACGGGCGCGCGTGGCGTGACGCATTGCCTGGATCAACTCGGTATTCGTCAGGTGGTCAGCGCTCGCAAACTCGTCGAGCGCCTTAAAAATGAGGGATTTGCTGACGCGCAGGAGTTCTTGTCGCGCGTCGTCTATCTCGAGGAGATCGGGGCGAGCCTCACTCGTCGGGAAAAGCTACTGGCGGCCCTGCGAACGCGATTATCTTGGCGCTCGCTCCAGTCTGAGCGCTGTCCTGCGGTGGTGGGCGTCCTGTTTACCAGCGGCTCGGAGAATCTGCCAAAAGCTGTTCCGCTCACCAGTAGAAATCTTTGCACGAATGTGGCTGACGTTCTCTCCGAGGTGCCGCTCACGACTCACGATGTGATGCTCGGAATGCTGCCGCCGTTTCATTCCTTCGGTCTGACGGTGAACTTGGTGATGCCCCTGGTGTCTGGCATGCGCGTCGTGTTTCACTCCAATCCCACTGAGGCGGGAAAGCTGGCTGCCGTGACGCAAGCCTACGGCGCGACGATCATGGCGGGGACGCCCACGTTCATCGCAGGCATCGTGGGCGCTGCAAAACCAGGGCAGCTCGCCACCGTTCGCTATGCGGTGACCGGAGCCGAGCGTTGTCCAGGGCGCGTTTATGATGCCCTCGCCAAGGTCTGTCCGAGTGCTGTCGTGCTTGAGGGTTACGGCATCACCGAGTGTTCGCCGGTGGTATCGGTGAATCGCCCCGGACGCGAGCAGCGCGAGACGATCGGCGAGCCACTGCCCTCGATTGAGTTCCTGATCGTGACTCCGGAGCAGCTGGAGCCAGTCCCGCAGGGCGCGCGAGGGATGTTGCTGGTTCGTGGCCCGAGCATCTTTGCGGGCTATCTTGGGAGTCACGCTGAGTCACCATTTGTCGAGGTGCAGGGGCGCACTTGGTACAAAACCGGTGATCTTGTGAGCGTAAACGCTCAGGGCGTTCTGACGTTCTGCGGTCGCATGAAGCGCTTCATCAAGCTTGGCGGTGAGATGATCTCGCTGCCTGCCATCGAAGGCGTCCTCGAGCAGGCCTTCCCGACAATGGGGGATGCGGGACCGTGCCTTGCGATTGAAGCGACGCCATCTGAGACGAACCCCGAGTTAGTTCTATTTGTGACGTTCGACGTGGAACGTGACGCCGTCAATCGCGCTGTTCGCGCAGCGGGCTTGTCTCCACTGCACAATCTGCGACGTGTCGTGCGGCTCGAGGTGATGCCCCTGCTCGGCAGCGGCAAGACCGACTACCGCGCCCTGAAATCACTCCTGACGAGCGGCGAAGGCGCGCCCTGACGTGGTCACGCCGGCTAAGCAAAAATCCGGCGGACATGGTCACGCCGGCTAAGCAAAAATCCGGCGGACGTGCTCGGCGGCCGCTTGACCGATCAGCTGCCGCGGCCGGGCTACTCCACGTTTCCGGGAAGTCTTGGGGATGGTCCGGCGCGGAACCAGCCGGCTCGGACGGCGCCAGCACGCGATTTGTTCGGAATAAACTGACTCTTCAGTCGTGGGGGCTGCTGGCCGAATGTCTGTCCTCGACAGGGGCGGTTTGTCGCCGCGCTCACAAAAAGCTGCCCCGATCTCTCCAGGATCGGCGAGCATGGGCGTCCCCATGTCACCGCCGACCAATGACTCGGAGCAAGGACCTTGGAGTCCTGCCGCGTTGTCGGTCTCTCCGATGAAGACTCTCGACACGGAGGAGTCCGCGCGACGCATCCGACTCGCTGACGCGAACCTCCGCGCCGCGGAGATTCTGTCGAACCAAGATGACAGCGTGGCGCCGCTGCCGGAGAGAAAGAGTTTTCCTGCGCTGCCTCGCGAACAGATCTTGGCGGCCTTGAGACTCTCGGGGCAGCGCGCGGCTGTCCAGAGTCTTCCCTGGGCGGGCGCTGCAGGAGCGGTGATCTCACTCGCCTACGTGACATTGTACCTGCTCGGGTATGGGGAGGGCCAAGGCACGCTCGCCTCGCCGCTCATGGACCTTGCGACGGGCTGCGTTTGCCTCGGCGTTTACTGGGCTGGCGCTCGTGGCAAGATTACGGCGCAGTGGTCGGAATTGACGCTCGTCGGAGTGCTCGTGGCGTTTCTGGCGAACATCACGGTCAGCACCATCGCGATTCGGGTGGACACTGAGGTGCTGCTGCTACCGGTCCTGATGATCATCGCAGGTTCGCTGCTCATCAACGTACGCTGGTTTTTGGCCGCCGTCGTTCCGAGCAGCCTGATCGCCGTCGCGTTGCTTCTGCGCTTCACGGAGCCCAGGCAGTTCTCTGGTCATCTCGCGGTGGTGACCGCAGGGCTGCTCGCGAGCGTGGTCCTGTTTTTCGGCAAAGCGCGAACGATGGAGTTCAGCGTCACGCACGAGCTCGATGCAGAGCGCCACAAGCTGGACGCTGTGCGTCAGTCAGAGCAGGCACGTCGCGAACTGAGCAAGCGACTCAAGGCGGAGCGCGCTCGGACCGAGGTCGAGGAAGAGCTCCGGCGGCTCCAGAAGCTGGACTCACTCGGCACCCTCGCCGGCGGCATCGCCAATGAGATGAACAACATCCTTGGCGCGGTCGTGTCCGTGGCCTCGACCTCGCGACACATGCTGGCGCCAGGCAGCGAACAGTACGAAGCCTTCAGTGAGATCCTGACCGCCGCCCGGCGCGGCGCCTCCTTGAACCGTGATCTGCTTGGATTTGCGCGCAAGGGCAAGCACCGGGTGGAGCCTGTCTCGATGGAGCGCGCCTTGGGGGAGGTCTGTTCCATTCTTCGACGAACCCTACCGAAGTCCATCGCTTTGGGGATGCAGGTTGTAGGGCGCAGCGTGGTGGAGGGAGATCCGGATCAACTCGGTCACCTGCTTCTCAACCTGCTGCTCAATGCTGCAGAGTCGATGCCGAGTGGCGGTGGCCGCCTTGAGGCGACACTGACGCAGGTTCGACTGAGTCGTGAGCAGGCCAATCGCCTTCGCGTCAATGAGGGTGAGTACGTTGAACTTAAGGTGATCGATCAGGGGCTCGGCATCCCGGAGGAACAGCTCGAGCGCGCGTTTGAGCCGTTTTTTACGACCAAGAGTGGGCAGGGTCGTTCCGGTCTAGGTCTGTCGATGGTCTACGGCGCGGTGCGCGACCACGGTGGCGCCGTCACTCTCGCGAGCCGACTCGGCGTTGGAACGACGGCCACCTGCTGGCTCCCGCTCGGTGCGGGCGAACCGGAGAGCGTTCGGGAGCCTCACGCAGATCCGGTGCCGACGGAGCGTCGGAGTATTCTGGTAATCGATGATGAGCCGCTGATGCTGCGCGCGGTGACCCGCATGATCAAGAGCATCGGCTTCGTGCCGCTGACGGCTAACGGTGGACTCGATGGGCTCGAGCTGTACGCGACCCATCGCGAGCAAATCGCGTTGGTGCTGCTCGATCTGGCGATGCCCGGCCTCGACGGGAGCGAGACGTTCAAGCGCCTCCTCAAGCTCGATCCGAACGTGATCGTCGCGATTGCCTCGGGTTTTCCCCAGGATCAGGACGCCGACGCGCTCCTCGCGGTCGGAGCGCGCGCGTTCCTTCAGAAACCCTATGACCGCAATGAGCTGGGTGCATTGGTGTCACAGCTGCAGATACCGGCAAGCTGAAACCAGCTTGCCGACAATACGCTCGCCTGACAACGACCCCTAGTTCAGGTCCGTCGGTGACACGACGAGCGCCTGCGGGTTGTCGAACTCACCCTCCCGTCCGAGCAGCAATCCGTTCGGTCCGGCGTCGACGACGATCCGCGTCCCCGCGACGAGTTCACCGGCGAGCAGCCGCTGTGCGAGCGGGTCCTCCAGGTGACGCTGAATGGCGCGCTTGAGCGGACGGGCGCCGAACTCCGGATCGTAGCCCGCGTTCACCAGCCAGTCTTCCGCACGCTCGGTCACCTCGAGGGTGAGCTCGCGCCGCTGCATGCGCTGCCGGAGACGCTGCAGTTGGATGCGAACGACCAGGCGCAGGTCCTCGCGACTGAGTCGATTAAAGACCAGCACCTCGTCGAGTCGATTGAGGAATTCTGGGCGAAACTGCGCCCGAAGCGCGCGTTCGACCAAGGCGTGGCGGGCCTTGCCCTTCGCCGCGGGATTGGCGTGCTCTGCCTCCTCAAGGGCGTTGAGCTCGGCGGAGGCCACGTTGCTCGTCAAGATGACCACGGTATTGCGAAAATCGACCGTCCGCCCCTGTCCGTCGGTGAGACGACCGTCGTCGAGTACCTGCAGCAAGGTGTTAAAGACGTCCGGATGCGCCTTCTCGATCTCGTCGAACAGCACCACGCTGTACGGGCGCCTTCGCACGGGCTCAGTGAGCTGCCCCCCCTCGTCATAGCCGACATAGCCGGGTGGCGCGCCGATCAAGCGAGACACGGCGTGGCGCTCCATGTACTCACTCATGTCGAGGCGAATCATCGCCTTGGGCTCGTCGAACAGCAGCTCTGCTAGGGCGCGCGCAGTTTCAGTCTTGCCGACGCCGGTCGGACCGAGAAACAGAAATGAGCCAATCGGGCGGGCTTCGTCGCCAAGCCCGGCACGCGAGCGGCGCACCGCGTTGGCCACGGCGCGCAAGGCCTCGTCTTGACCGACCACGCGTGTGCGCAGGCGATCTTCGAGCCCAATCAGCTTTTGTACCTCGCCGGTGAGCATGCGTGCGACCGGGATCTGCGTCCACTTCGAGACGACCGAGGCAATATCGTCAGCCGTGACCTCTTCCTTGAGGAACGAGCCATGCAGCTGCACCGCCTCGAGGCGAGCCCGCGCCGCGTCGATGGCCTGCTCGGTGGCGGGGATGCGACCGTATTGGAGCTCCGCGGCACGACCGAGATCCCCCTGGCGCCGCACCTGTTCGGACTCGATCCGGAGCTCGTCCAAGCTGCGCTGATTGGCCCGTAGCTCCTCGATGATGGCCTTTTCCTTCAGCCAAATGCCGCGCGCGGCGTCGCGTTCACTTTCAAGGCTCAGTCGCTCGTTTTGAAGCTCGTCCAGCCTACTGCGCGAGGCCGCGTCACGTTCACGTCCGAGCGCCTGCTCCTCGATGGCGAGCTGGAGCAAGCGACGTTCGAGCTGATCGATCGGCCCTGGGAGGCTATCGATCTCCATCTTGAGCTTGCTGGCGGCTTCGTCGATCAGATCGATCGCCTTGTCGGGCAAAAACCGCTCCGTGATGTAGCGCTGACTGAGCACCGCGGCGGCCACCAAGGCTGCATCCTGGATACGGATCCCATGGTGCAGCTCGTACTTTTCCCGCAGACCGCGCAGGATCGCGATGGTGGACTCAACGCTCGGTTGGTCCACGAGCACCGGCTGAAAGCGTCGCTCGAGCGCCGCGTCCTTCTCGATATGTTTGCGATACTCATCGAGCGTGGTGGCCCCGATGCAGCGCAGCTCCCCACGAGCCAGCGCGGGCTTGAGCATGTTGGCCGCGTCCATGGCACCTCCCGCGGCGCCCGCGCCGACGAGCTGATGCAGCTCGTCGATGAACAGGACGATGGAACCGGCAGCTGCCGTGACCTCTTTCAGCACTGCCTTGAGCCGCTCCTCGAACTCCCCGCGGAACTTGGCGCCAGCCACGAGCGCGGACAGATCGAGCGACAAAAGGCGCTTGTTCTTCAGGGAATCGGGGATGTCTCCCGAGGCGATGCGCTGCGCGATGCCCTCGACGATGGCAGTCTTGCCGACGCCTGGTTCGCCGATCAGCACGGGATTGTTCTTGGTGCGTCGACAGAGTACCTGGAGCACCCGTCGCGTTTCCTCGTCGCGACCGATCACCGGATCGACGTGGCCCTGTCGGGCTTGCTCGGTCAGATCGTGGCAGTACTTTTCGAGTGCTTGAAAGCGACTCTCCGGCTCGGCATCCGTGACGCGCTGAGTGCCACGCAGCGTTGCCAAGGTAGTCAGCAGGTTGTCGTGACGCAGCCCGTGACGCTCGAACAGGGAGCGCAACTCCACGTCCGTCGAACCGGCCAGGAGAAAGTGCTCGACCGAGAGGTACTCGTCCTTGAGCAACTTGGCTTGAGCCTCGGCGTCGTTCCAGAGGCGCGTGAGCTTGGCCGAAAAGCGTGGTTCCGCGCCGCCCTGAACCTGAGGCAGCTTCTCAAGGCGGGATGTCAGTGCCTTGGCGAGCCCGGTGATGTCGCCCTTGGCGCGCTCAACCAAAGTGATTGCAAAGCCGTCGTGTTGAACGAGCAACGCGAACAAAAGATGCTCGGGGAGCAGCTCGGGATGACCCCTGCGCACGGCGCGGTCGAGCGCTTGGCTCAGCGCCTCTTGGCTTTTGGTCGTGAGATGATCAGTGCGCATGGGTGCCTCAGCTGAAAGTGCCTGGACCCATGGTAAGGCTGCCCCGGGGCGTCGCAAGAGGCAGCCGCACGATCGCCACGCGACCGAGGTTACCCGGCCGGAGTGACGCGAGGGGGCGCCTGGAGCGCCCCTGACTTACGATGCTACGCCGCCTGCGGTGAGACTTTCGCTAGCAGTCCACCGCGTGGCACCGACGGCTGCAGCGACAACTGGACCGGCAGCACGACCATCGGCAGACCGTGATGATGCAGGCGACGATGCAGCACGAGCGCGGTCTCGTTGTGCATGATGCGGTTCCAGAGGGAATCCTCTTCGAAGGCGAGCTGGCCCGCGACGAAGACCGATTTCTGGAACTGACCCTGCACCTCGTGGGCGACCTTCTCGGCGGCGATCGCGATCTCGGGTCCGACGCCCATCGCGAAGCTGCTGCGAAGACCGATCACCGTGGCAAAGCGGCAGTACTGCTCAAGAGCTTGCCGTGTCCGGTTCTGAGCCTCCTCGAGCTCTGGTCGACCCTGCATGGCTTTGGCATCCACGAAGGCTACTCCGATGAAGATCACACCGCTGAAATGACCCGGGAACATGCGCAGTACTGCCATCAAGGCATGTCGACCAAGCGCGCCGTAGCGACCCACGAACAGCACCGCCACGGGTGCCGCTGCGTCAGGTGCGGTGGGCTCGGGGATCGCTGCGAGATCGGTCACGCCAAAGAACGAAGGCTCCTGCTCCGGACCGGGCAGCTCCTGATCGAAGCGATGAATAGCGGCGACGACCTGCTCATAGTGACGCTTGACGAAAAAGCAGGTGGTTACAAGCGCGGAGGTGACCACGAGCGTGACCCAGGCGCCCTCAGTGAATTTCTCGTAAACGGTAACGCCCAAGATCCCGAGGCACAGCACCGCCGCTATCGTATGCGCTGGGAGATGTCGGATCCAATGTGGATCCTCACGACGCTTGCGCACCCAGTACACCATCATTGCGATGTTCGAGAGGCTGAAGGTCACAAACACGTTCAGCGAGTACATCACTACGAGGCGTGAGACGTCGCCCTTCGTGTAGGCCACCGCCGCGGCCGCCGCGATGGCCATCAGCAGTACACCATTTTTCATCGTGAGTCGCTCGGACAGCGACGTGAAACGATGGGGCAACCAGGAGTCCGCGGCCATGTTCGACATGACGCGCGGTCCGTCGATGAAGCCGGCCTGCGAGGCCACCACGAGCAGCAGCCCCTCGGACAGCAGACTCACCGCAATGAAGATCCGCCCGACGGGGATCCCGAGCCACTGGACATGGCCCATCACGCGATCGAACAAGACGTAGTTCATCGTCTTGCCGGGCATCGGCTGGGCGTTCACGAGTAGGTACGCGAGCAGGATACCGCTGGCGGTGATCGCCAGCGAGACCGTCATCAGCACCATCGTCCGCCGCGCGGTTTGCACCCTTGGCTCGCGCATCAGGGTCATGCCGTTCGAGACGGCCTCGATCCCGGTATAGGTGCCGCCGCCCATCGAGTATGCACGGAAAAACAGCGCGAGCATGCCAAGCGTGCCCAGCGTCTTAGATGAATGCGAGAGGCTCGACTGTACGCGATGCGCCGTTGCCGCTGCTTCCCCCAAATGTCCACCGAACACGAGCAGCAAGAGCAGGGCGTGCGTGAAGAGGAATAGCAAGAACACGGGCGCAATCGCCGAGACGGACTCTTTTACGCCGCGCAAGTTGAGGATCGTGAGTAAAACGATGACCGCGAACACGAGCGGCATCTTCACCCATAGCCAATTCTCTGGGACAAAGCTCAGCACCTGATCGGCGCCCACCACGACCGAGATCGCGATCGTGAGCACGTAGTCCACCAGCAGGGCCGAGCCGGAGATGACGCCCGCTTTGGGACCGAGCACGCGGGTCGAGACGACGTAACCACCGCCGCCCTCCGGAAATTGCTCGACGATGCGGCTATAGCCGTAGCTGATGATGAAGACCGTAAAGGCCGTGGCCGCCGCCAGAAACACGGCCAGACCCCTGTGCTGACCGAGCGTGCGGAAGGACTCATCCGGGCCGTAGGCGCTCGAGGAGAGGCCGTCGGCGCCGAGCCCAATCCAGGCCAGAAACGCGATCAACGAGAGCTTGTGAAACGCCTGCGGATCGAGAGCGTCACGAGGCGCTCCGAGCAGTGCACGGTGAATCCGTGAACCAATGGACATGTGGCGGACCTTGAGTTGGCTGTGAGGACAGCAACTTCGTCACGCGTGGCAAAGTCCGGCCCTCTCCTGACGCCTACGGAGTTAGCTGACGGGCTAGGGCGAGGAGAGTTGCCCTCCCGTTCCTCTGGCCGCATGGCTCTCTGGAACGAGTACGCCCCGAGTGGGGATTGGTTCCCCCGCTGACCACTTCGTGGTCACTCGGCGTTCGGCATGAGTACTCCCGCTCTGGAGCGTGTCAAGTCTGTGACAAGGAGACGGTGCGGCGAAGGTGTCTCCCCCCGCCGAAGCGGTGCCGCGGCAGCAGTTGTGGTTTGCCTGCAAAAGCCCTGATATTGGTGGATGAGCGCCTGTCGAGTCTCCTCGCGACAGAGCTCGAACAGTATCGCGCGGCAACCAGCGCACGGCGCGGTTCTCAGAGCGAGCTCCGTTCAGTAAGTCACATTGACGACTATCCGCCCTATGCAGTGCGCGACTACGTCAAGAACGCTCGCGCTAATGGCAACGCCCTGGATCTTGAGGATTGGGCCAGCGAGATCCTTCTCGGCGATCCCCTCATGGATCTCAACTAACACGCTCCGCAGTTGAATCTCCGACCGCCCCTTGCGCGATGTAGCAGGGGGCGGCGTGGCAACGCTCCCCTCGAGCTGCACTTGGCGCGCTCACAGGACGCGAGCGTTACTGGACGCGAGCGCTATTGGCAGACGCCGTAGTTACCGTTGCGCGGCGCTGGCCAACACTGAACGCTTTGTCCCGCGGGGCAGGTGCGAGCAAATGTTTCGGGCGCGCATTGCCGGATTGATGCGCAGGAGACACCCGATGCGAAACAATCGCCATCCACCGGCAGCGAGTGCGGGCAGTGCGTTGGCCACTCTGGCGGACAGTGCGGACCAGTGGCCTCCGCTGCCGCTGGTGTTGATGCCGCTGGTGTTGATGCCGCTGGTGTTAATGCCGGCGTGGAAGCGGATTGGTTCGGGCGAGAGTCCCCGCCGGTGCTGGACGGATGGTTGACGCGACGTTTGCTACCTCCACACGCGAGCAGTAAGGCGGCAAAGATGCCGAGAGCAAGCAGAGCGGGAGCGAGTGGGGAGCGGCGTACTGTCAGCACGGGCGCAGTCTAGCGCAAGTCTCGTGCGAGCGGCACTACGCAGATTCTGCCTGGATTTGGCACGGAACCCGGATGCGCGGCAGGCGCGGGAGCGATGGCACGATGACGCGAGGGTATCGACGCGAGGGTATCGACGCGAGGGTATCGACGCGAGGTCCATCGGAGCTCATTGGATCCGGATCCTGCGGATTTTCAGGAAGTTTCTGGTCACACCAAACCGTCACGCCGCCAATGCCGGGCGTGGACGCGACGCGGATGTTGGAGCAGTGCGTCGCGAAGCGAATGCGGCGCGGTGGATGGGCGATGGCGCACGGCGTCGCGCGGTGGACGGGTGACGCGGAGACCATACGACATTGACGTCAATGCGTGTCTGGCGGTTCCACGCAGCACATAACCCAAAACAGAGCGCACAACTCGCGCGGTTCCACGCAGCACCGAATCGCAAAGAGCAGTGTTTTTCCGTGCCTGCGGCACGAATGGGCGGGTTCGACTGACGCGTGACCGCTGGAAGGCAGTCGCGGTAGCAAGCACCAAGCCGGGTCGGAACCGGGAGTTTCGTGCGCGAGCGCGCCCAAGCGCGGTCGCAGACGATGCGCGCGCCTGTGACGACTGGTGGAGCGCCACTGCGATCGCGCAAATCGATCGCGGTGTGGTCGAATCTACTTGACGGTTTTTGTGATGCCGGAGCTGCGATTGCGAGGGTTGCCGCAAATCTTCGCGTTGTGCTGCGGCAGATGCCTGTCTCGCCGCCGCTCGTGGCGCGCGAGAAGAAAACGCGGATCGCATTGCTCCGAGCGCGCACAGCCAGAACCTCGAGGGACAAAAATGCCCATGCTATCCTTGCATCATGTCTACGCGGGGCGACGGGGATAACGTCAGGTGCGGGCAAAATACGCTGGAATTGCCGCCATTTCCAGAATTGGCGGGCATTGCCCCTGGTGCTGGTGCTGGTGCTGGTGCTGGTGCTGGTGCTGGTGCTGGTGCTGGTGCTGGTGATGGTGCTGGTGCTGGTGCTGGTGCAGGTGCTGGTGCTGGTGCTGGTGCTGGTGCTGGAGCTGGTGCTGGAGAAGGTGCTGGAGCTGGTGCTGGTGCAGGTGCAGGTGCTGGAGAAGGTGAGGGAGCATGGGAAGGGGCTGGTGAAGGTGCTGGTGGTGGAGCTGAGTGTTGAGCTC
>JBBRAB010000055.1:0-17860 GCA_038207155.1 Polyangiales bacterium | reverse complement strand
GCTTGTTGTATACTCCAATTTTGTCGTTCCTCCTCAAGCATGCTCAAGTCTGCGTCAGGAGGAACGACAAAATTGGAGTATACAACAAGCGCCTGCTCGCCGGCTGGAACGTTGGCTTCATGCTTCGCGTCCTGGGGGTCGCTACGTGACCACTTTTTGATGCGATTGCCCTGGGCGTGGGTGCGCCAAAGCAGAACGCCCGTTACGACCTGCAGCGGGAGCAGCAGATTGAGAATCACCAGGTAAGTGACCTGCTGCAGAAGGTTGAGCTTGCTGCTGGGGTCGCGCGAGAGCGGGTGGGCCTCGCCGCGAAAAATGCCGACCAGGTAGTAACGAACCTGCAGCCAAGCCAAGGAGAAAAAGTCCTTGGGTGCGGGCAAGAACTGCCGAATCGCGCCGGTCGCCAGGTGATAAAAAAGCGCCAGAAACCCGTTGACGACGGTAACAAGCGCGAGAAGATCGTGCAATCGGACGGCCAAGCTGACCCCAAGCCCGCCCACGAGTCCCGGTTGATGCACGACAAAACCCGTCAACGCCAGCATTAGGATCGTTGCGGCCTGAAGCCAGTGCCAGGTGCGCTCGTAGAGCGAATAGACCTCGACTCGACTCATGATGCCCTCCTGCGACGCGCGCTCCACCAGCGGAGCGAACCATGCGCGAGCGCCGCCAGCAGGGTACCAAGCACCGACGCAAGCCCCACCCAGTCGAGTGGCGACCAGCGGCTCACGCCGAACACGTGCAGGCCACGCGGTGCCCCGCTCGGGCGAATTTCGAGACCGCTCCCGCCGTCAGACACGACGGCCCAATCCAGCTGAACCGGCGCGTCGGCAAGCAGCCGCGGCGTCGAGCCCGGCGCAGCGGAGCGCGCAATGGGGTAGCTCGCGGTCAGTCGCGAGCGCGCGCCGTGACAGGCCTCACAATCGGCGATCGCGTCGCGCGCAGGTGCCACACCGTGCGAAACGGCGTTAGCGGCCAGCTCGGCCTCGACGCGTGGTGAGTCTGCTCCGAGACTACGCAAGCGGATGAGCAGCCAGTCGACCGCGCCCTTGCTCGAGAGCCAGCGCTCACTGTCAGCCACCTTGCCATCGTGGTTCTGATCGAGAATCAGGGCGAGCTCCGGACGGACGTCACGCGCGTCAGTCAACGCGGCCTTGGCGAGCAGGGCTTGAGCGACGGGCTGTCTCACTCCCGATACCAGCGAACTCAGGTAGAAGGTGGTCGACAACTGATAGGGCCGCAGCTGCTCGCCGTCCCCCTTGGCGCGAAGCCAGAGTGGCAACGAGCCGCTAATGTAGCTCGCATCGCCCGCCGCAGAGTCGAGACCACGCCACTCGCGTCTCGGGCCTCCTGATGCGCTCGGGAGGGTGTAGTCCGTCACGCTGCGCGCGGGTGCGGGCGAGCGCGGGATGTGACAGGTCTCACAGGCAATTTGTTGCAAATGGCGCTCAGCGCGCGGCAAAAACGCGTGTCCGCTGGTCGCCTCGTGACACTGTCGACAGCTTGGACCGCCCTGCGCCGCGCTGCGTTCGAAGCCATGGTCCGGACGTTTGAGAAACTCACCGAAACTCAGCTGGCGACGCTCCACGCGAAGGTGCGGACTGCCGTTGGTCGCCGCGCGGCGAGCGGAGGGATCGTTCGGGAGTGAATGACAGTCCGAGCAGTTGAGCAGACGTTCGGCATGCACATCCCAGGCGCGCGTTTGCTGCTCACGCCCCGCGAGATTGAGCGCGGAGTCGCGCAATCGCTGGCTCGAAAACACCTGTCCGCTGCGCTCGCTGAGGCCCGCGTTGTTCGTGAGACTGGCGTAGCTTGGACCCCGATCGCCAGCGACTCCGTGACAATGGCCACAGACCTCCGAGCTTGGAGCCTCGATGCGCAGCAGCGTCTGGGGCAGACTGCCGTCGACAGCAAAGGCGGCGCGGCGCCAGCGCACTTGGCTTGTCACCGCAGCCGGAAGGACGTCAAGCTCACTGCTGGTGCCGTCTTTTTCCAGGCGCAGCAGCCCCAACGCTGAGAGCGCTGCACTGGCGGCCTCAGAAAAATGACCCGCCGTGACCTCACGCGCGTACGCATCGAAATCGGCGCCGCGCACGTGACAGAGCACACAAGCGGGAGCCAGGCTGCGTCCCTGCTCGGCGAGCTGAGCTGGACCCCCGCCGACCAAGCGCGTCGCGTGTAGCTTGAGCCAGGCATCGACGGCCGCGGGCTCGCGCGGGACGGTCGGAGCCGGCGGGAACCAGCCGCTGAGTGGCTCCCAACGCCCAAATACGCCTGGACCAAAGTCAAAAGGCCGCCCGGATGGGCTCTGTCCCGGCGCCCCGGTTTCGTTGCTGCCCAGCGAGAAATGGCGTCCGTGGCTCGCGATGTGGCTCGCGTCGTGACACTGCCCGCAGGTCTGCGGCGCGCTCAGCGGCAGGCCCGAGGTCGCCACGGCTGCCCCCGACGCATCCCGCAAGATGACCGCGGGGTGAAGCGGACTCGGAAGAGCCGAACGAGGCTGCGGCCGCAGCAGCTCCGGTGACGGGGGCGGAAGCGCGCGCACGTCACGCACGGCCCCGCCCTCAGTCCCGAGCGCTAACGACGCGCTAACGCAGCTCGTGAGCAGCACGAGCGCTGCAGACCGGCGATGCCCGTTCACGGCTGCCCCTCATGATTTGTAGCAGCCTTGGCTTTGCTGCCGACAAAGGCCGGATCACCGTCATAACCGAGACGTGCCCAATCCAGGCGCCCCCCGCTACTGTGGCAGTCTTTGCAACCGAGAGCCGAGCTCGCCGGTGGGATCATATGTGACAGGGGCCAGAACATGCGCGACTGAACGAAGCCATAGTTGCCACTGAAGGGGAGCCCCGTGGCCTCGGAACCAAGCGAAAGAGCCTGTTTCCAGTCAAATTCGCTCCAATAGCCACCGCGACCGTAGGTCTTGGGAACGAGCAGATAACCAAAGCTCGTGTCGAAGGGTTGCTTGCCGCGATGCACCTTGAACGGATAGATGAGTGAGTGCGGCAAGCCGGGACCCCCGAGCGGTCGATTGATGTCAACGCCGCGCTCGAGCTCGACCGGATCTCCCTTCAGATAGCGTTCGGCGGTGCCATCCCACCAGTAGTATTCCGGCACGACGCGCGTGGCGTAGACAAAGCTGCCCTTTTCCTTGAGATAGACATGGGGGTCGGGAGCGCTCACGTTTTGGCCGGCGGTCGACCAATCCCACAGCATTTTTGTAGGCATTTCAGGCGCAGCCAGCGGAACGTGGCAGGACTCGCAGGCCACCGTCGCGAGATGCGCATTGAGCCGTTCGGAGCGATGAGGAGCTCCCTCGTGACACTGCGTGCAGGTCACCCGTTGACGCGCGCCGACCCCAACCCCCAGGCTCTCACCGGAGATTTGATGAGCGCTGGTGCGGTGACAGTCGACGCAGGCCATGTTGGCGCGCCCCATGTGCACGTCCGTGCTCGGATGAGGGTGGATCAAGGTAGGATCGAGATCCCCATGCTTGACGCCATCCCCGCCACCGCCGGAAAAGTGGCAAGTTCCGCAGTTTTCTCGGGTGGGTCGCGCCACGCTACCCGCCACGCGCACCAGATCGACCTCGGGCGGAGGAAGACCCGCTAGCCCCTTGCGATAGCTGCCGGTTTGTTCGTGACACACCAGGCAATCGACCTTGTTGACGTCATTGAATGTGAATGACGCGTCCTTCCAACCGTAGCCCGCATGGCAATTGGTGCAGCGCGGCCAGTTGCTCTCCACACTCAAGCAAAAATTGTTGATCAGGTTGCGCTTGCCGATGCGTTGAGGCTGCGCATGGCTCTTACCCGCGCCAGGCACGCGCGTTGGCTCGGAAAGCCAGGTAAAATGACTGCTATGCAGCATGTCGGAGCCGGCGTTCGGGTGACAACGCAGGCAAGCCGCGGTCACCGCCGGACCATCGCTAAACGGCCCCGCCATGAGTCCTTGATGATCGAAATGCGCTCGCGCCGCCGGAGCTTTTTTTGGCGGATGCGGCGTGGAACCACCCGCGCCAAGCGCGCCGGGTTGCAGCAGCATGGCGAGCGCCGCAGAACCAAGCAGCGTGACCGCCAGGCTGGCCCATACTGCCCAGCGGCCTCCCGCCGGTGCGGGCTGCGGCGCGAGCGTCGGTGAGGTGGGTTCAGTCATGCCGTGCGGTTCGGAGGCTCCTGGGGTGAGAGCCCAAGCGACGCCGGGAGGGTTCGCGAAACCTTTGCACTTGGGCGATTTCTGAAGCCCCTGGGCACAGGACTTCGTACTCAGCTTCTTTGCTCTGTGAGAGCCCTTGCACCTAAAGCCCACGATGCGCGGGCCGTACTGACCCATTCGTGGACGCCTGCTCACCGAGGTCACCGACTGGCAATCAGCTGCTCGCCGCCGTGACGGGACTCGAGGGCCCGCGGGAGCCTGAGCTGCTCGCCCAAGAACTCGTGCGCGAGTTTTCCTCGCCGACCTACAAGCCCCCCGTGCTGCCCACTGTGGCGCTTGAGCTGCTGCGACTGTCGCGTCAACCTGAAGTACGAGTTCGGGACGTGGTACGGCTACCCGAGCGCGATCAGCTCCTGACCGCCGACGTGCTGCGGCTAGCCCAGTCCGCCCACTACGCCAGAGGCTCACCGGTGCGCTCGATCGAAGATCGCCATTGCACGGCTCGGCCTGCGACGTGCGGCCGACCTATTTTTGCGCGCAGCGCTGGAATCCAAGGTGTTTCGCTCGCCAGGCTACGAACAAATCCTAGAGAGTCTGCGCCTGCACAGCATCGCCACGGCCGAGCTGTCGCGCCTCGTGTGTCGCCAAACGTCGCTATTTGATGACTACGCCTTCTTGTGCGGACTGCTGCACGACGTCGGGATCGCCGCCTGCCTCATCACGCTCGGCACCGTGAGCCGCGGAGCCACCCCACCGGCGTGGAAAACAGTCTGGCCCTCGATTCGCGCCGTGCATGGCAAGGCGACGGTCCAAATGGGGATTCTGTGGAGTCTGCCTGATGAGCTCCGGCTCGTGCTGCGGCATCACCATGGTTTCGCGACCGAGCCGCAGCCGCACCCGCTGGCGGCGGTCACGGTGATCGCCGAGCAGCTGGCGATCACGGTCGGGCGCGGTTTTGCGAGCGAGAGCTGTCCAGAAGCCCTTTCCAAGGCCCTCGAGAGCCTCGGCCTTCCCGCCGAACAGCTGAAACGCCTCGAGCAGCCTGCTCGCGAGCTGGTCGACGGCCTCTCGCAGTAGCGGGTCCGCCCGCGCTCGCGATGACCGCACCATCGCCCTTGCGCTGAACGCGCCCTTGCCCCGACCGGCGACGGCCCTCAACTTCCCTCACCAGCGGCCGTAGTCACTGGGTGAGTATGCGCACCAACCTCTTTGCGATCGCTGGTCTCGTGCTGAGCTTGGGTTGTTCGCAGCCCGCCACCGAGCAAACCCACGCCCCAAAAAAGTCAGCGAGCAAGTCCGCGGCTTCTGCGGGGCATGGCGCGTCGTCCGCTGAACATGGCGCCGACGGCCTCCCCAAGCGCTTCGGGGTCCCCTTTGCCTGGGAGAGCGCCGCCAATGAGCCCCTGGCGCGAACGCGCGGCTACCTGCGCGATCTGTTCCGCGACAACCAGGAGTACATGAAAAATGGCCCGAAGTTCTTCGAGGCCTTCGCTAAGGCGCAAAAGCCGCGCGCCACGGTGATCACCTGCTCTGACTCGCGTGTGCAAGGCGACGCCTGGGACGCCACGCCCGAGAACGATGATTTCGTCATTCGTAATATCGGCAACCAGTTGGCGAACTCGAAGGGCTCGGTCGAGTACGGCATCGAGCACCTCAACACACCGGTACTCCTGATCCTGGGCCACACCGGCTGCGGCGCCGTGAAGGCCGCCATGGGCGACACGAGCAAACTCCCTGAAGCGATTCGCAAGGAACTCGAGCCACTCAAGGTCACTAAGGCGGCGGGTGGCAAGAGTGAGGAGGCTGCCTGGGCAGACGCGGTCGTCGAAAACATTCACGCGCAGGTGCGCACGGCGCTCGGGCATTTCGGTAAGATGATCGCGGAAGGACAGCTTACCGTGATCGGAGCGGTCTACGATTTCCGTAACGATCTTGGTAAAGGGCCGGGCCGCGTGATGGTCGTCGACGTCAACGGCAACGGGGAGCCCGAACGCCTCGCGGCGTTCGTCGCGGCCCTCACGGGCAACGCGGTCCCCTCGGACGCGACGCTCGCCTCACCCACCGCAAGCGCCGCAGTCGGCAACCCGCATAAGACCAAGCCCACGAGCGGCGGACACAGCCACAACGACGTGCCCGCCGTTCGAACGGACAAAGACGAGCACGACATGCGCCAGGTCGCCGAGCAGATCGCGCAGCTCCCAGGGCTGACACCCCGCCCCTAGAGCGATGCCAGAGCTCTGTACGCGAGCAGGCTAGCGATTGGAGCGCAGGGCTCGCTCAGCCACGGCCCCAGCCTTGACACAGGTCTCAAACAGACTAACGCCGTCGTGGGGCTCCCAAGCCGCCAGTTGGCACAGTTGGTCGAGCTCGGCGATCACGTCCGGACGCTTGACCCCCCGACCCAGCCCCGTGAGAATCCCTGGGCAACGGCGCGCCACGACCGAGATCCGGCAGAGCACGGGCGACGCGGGCGTCAGGGTCTCCCAGGCCGCGCCGACCGCCTCGGCGAGCGGTTCGGGCATGGAATTGCGCAGTAGAAATGCCTGCCCGACCTCGAAGCTGCTCACGCCGAGTAGGTTGAGCTCCGCGGCTCGACGCGCGACCGGATCGCGTTGATTCGTCTTGAAGAGGTCGACGTAGCGCTGACCCAGCGCGGTCAGGCACACCATAGCCCCGACCTCGCCCAGCAGCCCGCAGGTGAAGGCCGTGCTCGGCTGCGCCTTGCCAGTCTCCTTGGCCAAGCGATGCGCAATCGCTCCAGCGACCACTCCCGCGTCATGGAGCTGCAGACTCAGCTCACTCCGACTGCGAAATGCCGCCAGGATGCACATGGCGCCCGCCAGCTCGTGCAGCTCGCGCATCCCCAACCGAAGCAGCGCGACCTCGAGCTCCGCGGTGCGGCTGGTCCCGTAGGCGGCACTGTTGGCAACGCGCAGCACCGCCGCCGCGAGAGCGGGATCACTCAGGATGACGCCGGCAATCTGGGGGATCCCAGCATGCTCATCCGACGTCAGCGCCAGCACGCGCTGGGACGTGGCGGGAAGCGGGCAAACCTCGCTGACTCGCTCAAGAAGCTCGGTAAGGCTTTCAGCCATGCAGCCAAAACAATAGAGCGTTTTCTCGTTACGGCGGCAAAAATTCCCCACATGGCAGCAATACGCGCAAGGGCGGCTAGATTCTCGCGGGGGCAGCAGACCTCTCGACCGGTTTGCTCCTTGGGCCCAGTGAGGGTGCAAGTTTCCGCCGCGGCACGAGCCCGCTCGGTCAAAGCGATGCCTGCCTTCATCAGCCTATTGTCGGCCCGCCTTGGGCGCGGTAATTGCGTCGCCCATGGTGTCAAACGTTCGCTCGGGAATCCTGGTGTTGGCCGCATCGCTCACGCTTGCCTGCGGAGGGAGCAAATCTCCCGCCAAGACGTCCATGACAGACGCGCCGCCCAGCGGCGAACGAGGTGAGGACCTCAGCGTCAGCGCCGAGGTCGGCGGCCTCAACGAAGACGAGACTAACGCGGTGTTTCGCAAGGTCGATCCGGAGCTGGTGCGCTGCTTTAAGCAGCGCGCGCGGCAGGTGGAACTGCTGTCCGGTGAGGCAAAGTTGTTCATCGTGATCGGTCAGGATCAGCGAGCGCAGTCAGTGACCGTCGAGCAGTCCGATCTCGGGGACCGCGAGGCGGAAAAATGCATGATTGGCGTGTTATCCGCCCAGCGTTGGCCGCGTCCCGTCGGGGGCAAGGTCGCCCATGCACACTTCAAGGCCGCACCCTTCGAGCTGCTCGACGACGACACGCGTGAACCGGTCGCCATCCCCGCCGACGCCGTCGCGAGCGCGGTCGGCAAGCTCTCCTCGGCAGCGGACAAGTGCAAGTCGGGCAGCGCCGGACCCTTCACCGCGACGGCGTACCTCAACACCAAGGGAGCCGTTACGACTGCGAGCGTCACGAGCCCCGATCCGCAGTCGAGTGCGGCCATCGACTGCCTGGTGGAGCTCGTGCGCGGAGCCACGTTCCCCTCGCCCGGAAGCTATCCCGGCAAGGTCAGCTTCGAACTGTGAGTGACCCGAGTCCTCGCTACAGCCTGCGCGGCAAGCGCGCCCTGGTCACCGGAGCCGGGACGCGCCTCGGGCGAGCCATCGCGCTCGCGCTTGGACGCGCGGGCATGCAGATCGCGGTGCACTACCACTCGAACCGCGCCGGGGCCGAACAGACCGCGCAGGACCTGGCCGCGAGCGGCAGCCAAGCGCAGCTCTATTGTGCGGATCTCAGTCAACCCGAGGCCGCACGCGAGCTGATCGACGAGGTCACGAGCGCAGGAGCCGGACTTGATCTGCTCGTCCCGAGCGCAGCAAACTTCGAACGCGTTGAGCTCGCCGCGATCGATCTCGCCGCCTGGGAGCGAGCGCTCTCGCTCAACCTCACCGCGAGTTTTCTGCTCGCGCAACAGGCGGCCCCGGCACTGCGCGCCTCACGGGGCTCTCTCGTTTTCATCACCTGCGCGAGCGTCGAGGCGCCGTACCGCCACTACCTGCCCTATGTGGTGTCCAAGGCCGGCGTGTATCAGATGATGCGCGCGCTCGCGCTGGAACTCGCGCCTTGGGTGCGGGTCAATGCAGTGGCTCCGGGCACGGTCCTGCCACCCGCAGAGATGTCCGCTGAGGTCCTGGAACAGCTGCGACGCCGCATCCCGCTGCAGCGTCTCGGCTCGCCCGAAGACGTCGCCGAGGCCGTGGTGTTTCTCGCGGCAAGTTCGTTCATCACGGGGCAGCAGCTGCTCGTGGACGGCGGGCGCTCCCTGTCGCGCTCGCCCGAGCTGAGCTGAACCCGCGCTGGGTCGCGCAGGCCGTTCCCCCCCGCAACGCACCGGAGAGTTGCCCGGCCCGCGCGTCTGGGACTAGGCACGGTGCGTGCGTCTGCGCCTCATTGCCCCACCCCTGGTTTTCCTGGTCGCCCTGGCCCTGTCTGCGGCAGCCAGCTCGCGACCCGCGCCTAGCGCCACCCCGGCGGTCAGTCCCACTGCGCCCCCGCCTGCCCGCGCACTCAATCCGAGCGAGCTTCAGGCGCGCAGACTGCTCGCGCGCGCCCATCCACGCGCCGGAGCGATCGTGGTGCTCAGCATTCCTGACGGACAGCTGCAGCTCTACGTCGACTGGTCACCCTCAGGAAAACCAACCGGCCTCCTCACTGGCACTGAACTCCCGTCGGCGAGTCTGTTCAAGCTGGTCACGACCGCAGCACTCCTCGAAGCCGGCAAGGTTTCGCCCTGGACGAAGCTGTGCACCGCAGGCGGCGAGCATCGGCTCGATGCCTCGCACCTGACCGCCCCACGCACTGGCATCACGCGCTGCGCCCCCTTCTTTGATGCCCTGGGGTACAGCAGAAACGCCGCTTACGCGCAGCTCGTGCATCGCTCACTGTCGCCTGAGGACTTGCGTAACTTCGGGGATCGCTTCCATTTCAATGCCCCGGTTCCGGGCGAGCTGCCCATTTCGGTCGGTCACCTCACGGTGCCGGAAGAGCCACTCGCCCTCGTGCGCACCGCGACGGGTTTTGAGAACGTGACGCTCAGCCCAATCGGTGCCGCTTACATTGGCCTGGTCATTGCGCGCGGAGGCCTCGAGGCCTCGGTGACGCAGGGGACGAGTCAAGCCGTGAGCGAGTCGCTCGTTCCCAGAGTGCTCCAGGAAAAGACCGCCGCCACCCTGCGCTCCATGATGCAGGTCACCGTGACGCGCGGCACAGCGGCTGCGGCACTTCACGCGCCCGGCGCGCCGCGACCGTTGCCACCCGAGCTCGCCGCCAAGACCGGCACGCTCGGAGTCGAGGAGGGCGCCGTCAGCTGGTTTCTCGGTCTAACCCGCGAGCAAGTGGTGGTCGTCGTGCTCGACAACGGTGTCGTCTGGCGCCAGAAGGCCGTGCAAGTGGCAGCCGAGCTGTTGCCTCTGATTCGTACGGACGCGAGTGCCTCGCCCGAGTCGAGCGAGGCCCCCGTCACCAAACCCGCTTCAGGAACGACTGCGGCGCCGCAGCCCAAGCGCGGCCAGTCCGAGGAGTAAGGCGAGCGCGGTCGAGCTCTTGGACTCGCTGCTGGTCACGCGACAGCCGCAGCCGCCCTTCTTCCCGCTCTCGGCCTCCTCGCCTCCATCGACGCCAGCGTCGGGCGCGGCCTTCGGAATCACGCCGCTCAAACCCAAACTCGGGATGGGGGTCATCACGACCTGCTCGGGCTTGATCTGAGTGCGGCTCTTGCGAACGAGATCCTCAACCACCCAGACCTTGTTCAGGGTGCGGATTTCGCGCCATTTTTTGCCCCAACGGAAGCGAGCTGGCTTGTCGCACTTGAGCACGGATTTCCATGGATGGAAATTCACGAAGCGCGTTTGAAACTTGTTCGCCGCGCTCGGCTTGATGTCGGTCGGCAGCACGCCCTTTTCGCCCACCGGCACCGTGCCACCGCCCTCGAGTCCGCCTTCAGCCGGTCCGAGCTCGATGTCCGTCGGCAGCCCCGCGTTGTCGTAGCGATGGTGCAGACGAGACAGGACGTACTTGTGTCGACTGAGCAGGGCCTTGCGCCGCGCGAGCTCCTTGCGGTCGTCCTCGAGTACGATCTTCTTTTTGGCGCGCTCGGCAGGCTTGAGGAGATCAAGATCGGCCTTCTGGGCCTTCTTCTCGTCCTCGGTCAAGTCCGGCGGCTTGGGATTGCGCTCGTCGTCGGGCACAGACTGCTCGAAGTAGTCCGCACCAAGACTCAGGACTTCATTGATCAGCAAGGGCTCGTTCGGGCAGGGCTGACCACAACCCTCGACGCCCCAAGCGTACTCGCTCCAAATGGTGGTCGGATTCTTGGCGAGGAAGCGGTCGTGCAGCGCAGCGTACAGCTCACCGAGGCGCTCCTTGACCGCAAAATCGACGTTGATGTTGGTCGGCGGAAACGCCGTCTTGTAGTTCTTCGGTTCGAAGCGCTTTTCGGGATCGATCACGAACACGAACAGCTCTTGCTGCCCCTTGGCCCCGAGCCTTCCGAGCGTGGATGGCAGCTTGGTGTAGCGCTGCGTCGACGAGAAGCGGATCGGTGACAGCTGAGCTCGGTCGCCGCCGATCAGCTCGATGCGATTCGGATCGACCTCAGCAAGCAGAAACTTCGTGCCCTCGCTCGTGTACTTCTGAACGGCAGCTTCCATGGCGGGCGTAAAGACCCAGCCGCGTGACTTGGCGTAGTCGAGAAAGGGCTTGCCGTCCTCCGCCATCGAGAAGGTGTACTCACCCGACTTCTGCTCGGACTTGACGTTGAGCAGTAGCTCCTTGGCGACCTTCTTCTGCTGACCAAAATCGATGCCAGCGCCAAGGAAGTTGTCTGCGCCTGCCTGCACCCGCAGGTCGCGCTCCCACTCCTGTTGGGCCGGCGTGTCGTCGCAGGGATCCGCTTCCCAGAACTCGTGAAAGCGCGGCGCGGAGAGCTGATCGACGCGATCGACGAACTCCCGACGCAGCGTTGCCACGCGGTCGAGAGTCACGTCGGACGGCATCGCCAGCACCATCGCGAACGGCTCAAACGGGCCGTCGTAATCCGGAAGCACCGAGACGACGCTCTGCTCGCCGTGATTCATCACGATCACGAACGAGGCGTGCGACTCACGCTTCTGGACGTTCTTACCAACGAAGAATCCAGGAAAAGCGCTGGCGCTAGTCGCAGCGAGCGACAGGCCAGTAGCGAGCCCGATACCGAGTGAGAGGGAGCGAAGGGAGCGGCGACTCATGGCGCGGCGGAGGCTAGCAGAATCGCTTCGGTTTTGGGGCCGCGTCGGGCAGAATTACCCTCGCTTTCTGCGGTTCGCGGGCTGGGCGACAGGCCCCCGAGCCCCTGCGTGAGAGATCCCCCAAGCAAGGCAAGCTGGGCTATCGTCCAGGGGGTGACTGTCCCAAGCCATTTCCACGAGGTTCGCCAGCGGCTGGCGCTCCGGGCATGCCATGCCCGCCAAGCCACTCGCCGCGCCGCAGTCGCGTTTGTGCTGCGCAAGGGGGAGGCTGGGCTTGAGCTTCTCTTCATTCGCAGAGCCGAGCACCCACATGATCCCTGGTCTGGCCACATGGGCCTACCAGGGGGTCATTGTGAACCGGGTGATGGCAGCGCGATGCTGACGGCCATTCGCGAGACGGGTGAAGAAGTCGGGCTTGAGCTCCACACAGACAATTTGCTGGGTCGTCTCGATGATGTCATCGCCACCGCCCATGGTCGGGAGGTGGATCTCGTGGTCTCCCCCTTCGTCTTTTCGCTACCGAGCCCGCAACCCCTCGTCTTATCGTCGGAGGTGGTTTCAGCCCACTTCTTCTCGCTTTCTATCTTGGCCAGCGGCAGCGTGGACTCAGAGCTCGAGCTCGCTCACGAGTTGGGCGTCAGTACACTTCCCGCTTGGGACATCGAGGGGCGCCAAGTCTGGGGCCTCACGCACCGCATGGTCTCAAGTCTCCTGGCCCGCGTCCGGCTGTCCTCAGACTCGAGTGGCCCCCCCCCATGAGCGCGCTTCAAGCTGGTGCATCGTTCGAGCCCCGTCCCGACGGCACCTGCCGTGTCTGCGGGGGACAGCTCACGGGCGAGCTCGCCTGCCTGCGCTGCGGCGCTGTACACGGTGAGGGACATCGCTGTCCGCACTGCGGCGTGGTCGCGGTCAGAACGACCCACCCAACCCTCGGCCAGGTCTGCGGGGTCTGCGGCAAGCCCCGGCTGCCGGGGGAGCCGACTCCCGACAAGCTCGCCCAAGAGGCACTTGCCCTGTCCTCCGAACGCCAGCGACAGGTCTCGGGGGTCTTCGGCGGCCTCGCGCTGCTGGCGTCGGCCTTGGCCTGGCCTGTCACCGGGCTGGGACTCTGGCTGAGTAACGCGGGGGCGCCCGCGAGCCTGCTGCTGCTCGTGCTCGCCTCGCTGCCGGCACTGGCCTCAATTCCGCTGTTTTCGCTGCGTCGCAGTGGGCAGCACCGCCGTGACGAGGCCCTCGGCCAGGCACGCGTCGTGGCAGCGACCGAATGGCTCAAGCGTCGAGCCGCTCCCGCCACCGCTCCCGAGATCGCCGCCCAGCTCGGACTGCCGCTGGCTGAGCTGGAACGCAGCCTGCCGCGCCTGGCCGCCGACCCTGGCCTCACCGTCGAGGTCACTGACGAGGGCGAGCTCAGCTACGCCGCTTCGGCCAGAGGGAAAACCGAGGCCTAGCCGGGGCGATTGCTAGAATCACGGCCAATCCGCGCTACGGTCCGCCGCCTTGACCCGCGCTCCCCGCTCCCCCACCAGCGTCCTTGCGACGTTCGCGCCTCACGATTGGCTGATCCTCGCCTACCACTTGGGTCTCAATCTGGCGCTTTGGCGGGTGCTTCCGGCGGCCGGAGCCCTGCCAAGCGTTCTGAAGATGGCTGGGCTGATGCTCATTACGAGCGGCACCATCCTGTGGGTGCGGCTCGGTCGGATCGAGAGCGGGTTCTGGGCCCCGCTGCTCTATCGCGTTGTGGTGCTCGGCTCGATCGAAGCGAGCTATTTCTTCTTTGCCCCGTACCTGCCGCTCGTCAATCCGACCAGCCTCGATCTGCTGCTTTACCGCAGCGATCTGCAGCTATTTGGCTTTGAAAGCGCGGTCGCACTCGCTCCGTTCGTAGGACCGCTGGGCAGTGAATGGTTCGCGTTCTTCTACTTCTGTTACTTCGTCCTTCTCACCCTGCACTTGGTACCCGTCACCCTCGCTTCCCAGCGCGACCGCCTGCGCGGTGAGGTGACCTTCGGCTTTATGACGCTGTTCTGCGTCGGCCAACTCGTTTACCTGATGGTCCCCGGTTTCGGACCATTTCGCGCGATTCCGCAGGACCTGCCGACCCACTTTCCGCCGGGACTATGGCTCGACACCGTCATGACCGCGGTAGCAAAGGGCGGGGCTCAAAAGGACATCTTCCCGTCGCTGCATACGGCCGCACCGACGTTCTTCGCACTGCTGTCGTTTCGTCATCGCGCCACCCTGCCGTTTCGCGACACCTGGTGGATCATGTCAGCCTTCACGCTCAACATCGTGGTCGCGACCATGTACCTGCGCTGGCATTGGCTGATTGATGTGGTGGCAGGCCTCACCCTAGCTGGTGTCGGATTTGGTCTGTGCGTCGTGGTGACGGATTGGGAGCTGCGACGCCGGGAGCGGCTTGGCCTGGCGCCCGCGTGGCTGCACTTGGAAAAGCCCTGAGCACCCGCATGACCACACCCGCGGACCGACGGATGCACCGGACGGCGGCGGCGCACCGACCCCAACCCACGGCACCCCACCCCGCAGCAGCCCGGCAAGGCCCAGCTCCGGCCGTCGGAATCGCCGGCCCACCCCCAAGTACCGTGACCTGCCCCCTTTCCGGCTTGGGCGGATTTGGTATAAGGTCCTGAGTCCTCCGCGAGCGATCGCGGCCCATTTCCGGGAGAATCGATGTCGAGCGTCAACCGCCTGGGCGAGCTCCTCGTTCGCGAGAAGCTAATCAGCCTGCAACAACTCCGCCAGGCTCAAGATGAGCAACGCAAGTCCGGTCAGAACCTGGGCTACACGCTGGCAAAGCTCGGCTACATCTCGGACGACGAGATCACGACGTTCCTCAGTAATCAGTATCGGCTGCCGTCGATCGACCTCGACGAGACCGAAATTGAGCCTGAAGTCATCAAGCTGGTCAGCCGCGAGGTCTGCGAAAAGCACAAGATCCTCCCCGTATCGCGCTCAGGTTCGTCACTGATCGTCGCGATGGCCGATCCGACCAATCTGCACGCCATCGACGACATCAAGTTTCTGACCGGTTACAACGTGGAGCCCGTCGTTGGCAGCGAGACGGCTATTCAGCAGGCCATCGAGCGGCTCTATAGCGCCGGACCGAACTACGACGAAGTGATGGCGGAGTTCTCGCTCGACGATGAAGAGCTCGACTTTCGCAGCGATGAGGAGGAAATCAACGCGCTTGAGCTCGAACGGGCCAGCGCGGACGCTCCGGTCGTGCGCCTCGTCAATGTGGTGCTGCTCAACGCTATCAAGAAGCGAGCGAGCGATATTCACGTCGAGCCCTACGAGCGAAAGCTGCGCATTCGGTACCGCATTGACGGTGTGCTTCATGAGGAGATGACGCCGCCGATCAAGCTCAAGAACGCGCTGGTGAGCCGCCTCAAGATCATGAGCTCGCTCGACATCGCCGAGCGCCGCCTGCCCCAAGACGGTCGTATCAAGCTCAAGATGGGCAAGGGCCGCGAGATGGATTTTCGCGTCTCGGTGCTGCCGACGATGTGGGGCGAGAAGGTCGTGCTCCGCCTTCTCGATAAGAGCAACCTGCAGCTCGACATGGCCAAGCTCGGGTTTGATCCGAAGCCACTAAGTGACTTCAAGTGGGCGATCGGGCAGCCCTGGGGCATGGTGCTCGTGACGGGTCCCACCGGTTCCGGAAAGACCACCACGCTGTACTCGGCTCTGAGCGATCTCAACCAGACCGACACCAACATCAGCACCGCCGAGGACCCGGTCGAGTACAACTTGCACGGCATCAATCAGGTGCAGATGCATGACGACATCGGCCTGAACTTCGCGATGGCCCTGCGCTCGTTTCTGCGGCAAGACCCTGACATCATCATGGTCGGTGAGATTCGAGACTTCGAGACCGCAGAAATCGCGGTTAAGGCGGCGCTCACGGGCCACTTGGTGCTCTCGACCCTGCATACCAACGACGCCCCCGCCACCATCTCGCGTCTGCTCAACATGGGCGTCGAGCCATTCCTCATCACGGCCAGCGTCAACCTGGTGCTCGCTCAGCGTCTTGCCCGCAAGATCTGCGGCGATTGCAAGCGCGAGATCGAAGTCGATCGCGACGCGATGAAGGATCTAGGAATGACCGAGGAGCAGGTGGAGACGGGCAAGCTCTACAAGGGCGCTGGCTGCACCACCTGCAACAGCTCCGGTTACAAGGGTCGTATCGCGTTCTACGAGGTCATGCGCTTCACCGAAGACCTCAAAGAGCGCGTGCTCGGCGGCGCGTCCGCGGCAGAGCTCAAGGCCGCGGCGATCAAGGGAGGCATGTGCACCCTACGCATGAGCGGTATCAAGAAGATTCTCGAAGGTGTCACTACGGTAGAAGAGGTTCTCCGCGTGACGATGGCCGACTAACGTCGCGGCCGAGTCCCTCCGCACCTGACCCGCAGTTTTGCCACCAGTCGACGCAACGCGAGCGCGCTCGCCCCAAGGAATTCGATGACCCAGGGCTCCCCCGAAGGCTTTAAGATCAATCTCCATCAGCTGCTGCGCGCCATGACGGACAAGGGCGCCAGCGACATGCACATCACCACGGGTTCCCCCCCGCTGCTGCGCATCGATGGGGAGATTGTGCCACTCAAGCTCCCTCCGCTTAGCGCCATCGAGACCAAGCAGATCTGCTACTCGGTGTTGACCGAGGAGCAGAAGATCCAGTTCGAGAAGGTCAAGGAGCTGGATCTTTCCTTCGGCGTCAAGAACCTGTCGCGCTTTCGCGCCAACATCTTCATGCAGCGCGGGGCTGTGTCGGGAGCGTTTCGAACGATCCCCTTCAAGATCCTACCGTTTGATGAGCTGGGGCTTGCCCCGGTGGTGGCGGAGCTGGCTTCGCGCCCGCGTGGGCTCGTGCTGGTCACCGGTCCCACGGGCTCGGGCAAGAGCACGACGCTCGCGTCCATCATCGATAAGATCAACACCGAGACCCGTCAGCATATTATGACGGTTGAGGATCCGATCGAGTTTCTGCATCCGCACAAGCGCTGCATCATCAATCAGCGTGAGGTCGGCGCGGACACCATGTCCTTCAAGCAGGCGCTGAAATACGTACTGCGGCAGGACCCCGACGTCGTGCTGGTCGGTGAGATGCGCGATCTCGAGACGATCGAGGCCGCACTCACCATCGCTGAGACGGGCCACTTGGTGTTTGCCACCCTGCATACGAACTCCGCGGTGCAGAGCATCAACCGCATCATCGACGTCTTTCCACCGCATCAGCAGCCGCAGGTGCGCGCGCAGCTCTCCTTCGTGCTCGAGGGTATCCTAAGTCAGCTGCTGCTGCCGCGCGCCGGCGCGCCAGGCCGCGTGCTCGCGATGGAGGTGCTCGTGCCGAACCCGGCCATTCGCAACCTGGTCCGCGAAGACAAGGTTCACCAGATCTACTCGCAGATGCAGGTGGGACAGGGCAAAAATGGCATGCAGACCATGAACCAGAGCCTGCACGCGCTGTTTGTTCGGCGCCAAATCACGCTCGAGGAAGCGCTGGGTCACTCCAACGAGCAAGACGAGCTGCGTTCCATGATTGAGGGCCGCATCGGCGGCGGCCCGCAGCAACCCGGCACGCCGCAACGCCGCTAGCCCGCGCGTCCAGTTCCTGTCGCCCGGCGAACTATTTTCCGTCGTTTTTGCTCGACACGGGTGCGACATGTCCGCGAAACCTGGCTCGGGAAAAGCTGCGTTCAGAACCGAGGAACAATCGGGGCCATGAGCGGCCCCACTCCTCGCCCCCGCCGGAGACCTCATATGCGACTCGTCTCAACTTCGATCCTCAGTGCCGCTGCCCTTCTTCTGCCCCTGACGACCGCGACCATGGCGCTCGCGCAGGAGCCCGCAGTAGCAGCTTCCGCCGCTGTCGAGGCCCCGAAGGCCCAGCCCACTCCTGCTCCTGCTCCTGCTCCTGCTCCTGCTCCTGCTCCTGCTCCTG
>JBBRAB010000054.1:0-19663 GCA_038207155.1 Polyangiales bacterium | reverse complement strand
TCCTTGCCGGTGGACCGCTTGGCTGTCAAAGGCACAACGGCGACCGCCTGCCGCTCTCTCGGTTCCCCTCAATTCGAATGGACCATTCTACCTAGTCGAATCGCGGAAACTCAACATGACTGAGCCTATTTGGACCGAATGTGACCATCAAGAAGCGACGAGTAGCCGAAGGTCCTGTCTGACGAGCAGATCGAGCAGGTCAGTCGCGAGCTGCGAGAGATCGCAGAGCGCCAGGAACGCGCCCGACGCACGCTCGAGGCACGACGCCGTCCCGACATCCTGCTGTTCCTCGACTCCCACTTCGCGCGCCTCGCGCTACTCGATCCCGACCGCCACATCCGCCTCGCGATCGCCGGTCACTCCTCGGATGCAATCGTCGACGGCGTCGCGATCTTCGAGGGCAAGCGCATCGCCAAGACGCTGCCTGAGGGAGTAGACGCGCGCTACCTCCTCGGCATCGTGTGCAACATCGACGCGCAGACCGAGGGTGAACATATTGGGCGCCGGCTCTTCGCCCTGCGCCTCGAGATGCGCGACACCATGCTCGCCTCGCTCGTCGCCGCGCGCGACCTGCTCTGCTCCGCTGCCGACACGGCCCGCGTCATCGCCGACTGCGTGGACCGCGCACTCGACGTGCAAAGCCCGCTCGAGCGCACCTTCTGGATCGACTCGCTCGCCAGCGTGCTCCGCGCGTGCGCTGCCGCGCAGCAGCCGTCGCTCTTTGCTGGCGCAGTGCCCAGGATCGAGGCGACCTTCGTCGTCACCCCGCGCGAGCGTCATGATGCCGTCCGCCTGCTCGCCGACCGCGTCGTCGTCCTCACGTAGAGCTCGCTCGCGGCGGCCGTACACGCGGCGGAACCTGCGCGTGCAAATCGCCAGGCCAACAGCCGCTCGGAATCGTCAGGTGTCAGCCAATGTCAACAACCTCGCACCTGGCGTCTGCCCGACCATCCGGGATTTCTGACGGGTAGGTGGTTGACAAGCGCAGTGGTCCTCCCCAGGTCCGGTCCGCCTCCGGAGGTTACATTTGGGGAGACTTCGGCGCGCTACTCCGGGGTGGGCATTCAATGCGCCATCGGGCCGACGGTGCCCGCGCCGTCCTCGTCCCCAGACAGTGCATCCTCAGCGCTTGGAGCAGCACGCTGGCCCGGCACGGCATATCTGCCGGGATTCCGACTGTAGTGGCGCTACTACAGTCCGACCCCCGACCCAGCCGTAAGTACGGGGATCAGCCGAGATCACCGGTCGGCGACAGAGCCAGAAATGGTGAGTTTCTGCGCACAAAACACACATTAGTCGAGGTCAAGCGAATTCCGCATCTGTGATAATCGTGGATTTTCGCCGGGTTCGATTCCCGGCGCCTCCACCGGCAACGCTCGGTCGTCGATCCGCGAACCGCTCCCTGGCCGCGCGAGCTAGCGGACCACCTCGACAGATAGCACGTGGCGGTCTGTTTCTGGTTCGTGTCGAGCGCGAGAGGTGCGCCGCCGCGGCGCCCTTAGTCCGGGAGCGCAGGCGAGCACTCGTCGAAATGCGCAAAGTTCACGCGCACGACGCCGCTCATTCGCAAACTTCGCGTCGAGAGCGGTGCTAGGTTGCGCGCCAACTCGCGTCACTGAACCAGCGATTGTCTCCAATCTCGTCGCGCCGACATGCGCCCCTACCGCGCGCGCTCTCTCCGTCCCCGCGCGGGTGAGCAAGCACGACCTTCGCCCCCAAAGCAGCACGGACACACCACCCTATGACCTCATTGCACTCCTCGGCACTCCTGGCGACGACCGGCGCGCTCGGCGTCGACTGGAGCGTACTGACCATCGTTGTGGTCGGCATCGCTGCGCTTATGGCCGTCGTTCGCGGCGTAGGGGTGGTCGCTGCGCGGACGCACCCGTCCCCGGAACCTCCGAAGGCCACCGTCGCATTGCAGCTCTCGGCGACCGAGGGAGCCCCGACGCCCGAGCTACTCGCCGTACTCACGGCAGCGGCCACGACAGCGGTCGGTAGCAGTGTTCGCGTGCTGGAAATCCAGGAAGTGAGCCCAACCAACACCCTGGTACAGCAGGCTTGGTCCCGCGAGGGCCGCCGGGAAATCTATATCTCGCATCGCCTCCGATAGGCCGTTACCGCGCGCACCAGACAAGCCCCCGCTGACGAGCTATTTCATGAAGAAGCTGCGTATCACCGCTGAGGATCGAGCCTCTGCTCTCCTAATCGCGGCTGTTCACCATCGAGGCCATAAAATGCATACCTCTGGGATGCCAGCGAGCCGGTCACGCTTGATGGAGCGGCTCGCTGACAAAAGCTCTAACGTGATGTCAGGTCGGGACCTGGCACGCCTCAACTGAAGGGCAAGACATGACCTGGCAAGCTGCATGTTTGTTCGTGCTGAAAGTCTACGCGGTGACAGGGTTGGTCTCGATGGTGGCCGCCTTCGTTCTGCGCTCAACGTTCACCGTTGTGCATTGGATGTCCAAGGACTGAGTCATGAGTAAGAGCGCATTGGAACTGTTCGGTGGTCTGGCAACCCTGGGGGAGAGCTGGAGCGTCAATCCCGCAGTCTTCTGGGGTCGAATTGGGCTCATTCTCTTAGCGTTCCTCCTTGTGTACCTGGGAAAGAAGGGCACCTTGGAGCCCTTGCTGATGATCCCGATGGGCCTTGGCATGGCCGCCGTGAATGCCGGGGTGCTGGTCCTCGATCCAGTCACCGCCAGCTACGTCAACAACGGTCGACAGTTGGCCGAAGGGGTGCACCAGCACGGGACGCTCTTTGTGGCCCCGCTGGTCAGTGAGACCAACTCACTCGTCAACATCATGCAGATCGACTACCTGCAGCCGGTCTACACCATGATGTTCTCGAACGGGCTCATCGCTTGCCTCGTATTCATGGGAATTGGGGTACTGCTGGATGTCGGATTCGTGCTGGCTCGCCCTTATTCCTCTATGTTCCTGGCGATTGCCGGTGAGCTCGGGACCGTGGCAACTTTCCCGATCGCGATCGCCATGGGTCTCAAGCCCGGCGAGGCCGCGTCGATCGCCATGGTGGGCGGAGCTGACGGGCCGATGGTGCTCTTCACCTCGCTGATGCTGGCCAAAGATCTGTTCGTCCCAATCACGGTCGTCGCATACCTGTACCTCGGGCTGACCTACGGTGGCTATCCGTACCTGATCCGCCTCCTGGTGCCGAAGCGGCTTCTCGCTTTGCCGTGTAAGCCCGTCAAGCATCTCCGCATCAGCTCGGGGGAGAAGCTGGCTTTCGCGGTCGTCGCGTGCACGGTGATGTGTCTGCTGTTCCCCGTGGCAGCGCCGCTGTTCTTGTCACTGTTCCTAGGCGTCGCTGTGCGTGAAGCCGGCTTGACCTACTTCGCGACCTTCATTGAGAACGTCTTACTCTACGGTTCGACGATGTTCCTCGGGCTGCTACTCGGTATCCTCTGTGAGGCGGGCACGATCCTCGATCCGAAGATCTTCAAGCTACTGCTCCTGGGGATCATCGCCCTCCTGCTATCAGGGATTGGCGGCATCATTGGCGGCTATGTCCTCTACTTTGTGACTGGTAGACGCTACAATCCCGCAGTGGGCATCGCGGCCGTCTCCTGTGTTCCCACGACCGCCAAGGTCGCCCAGAAGTGCGTCAGCTCCGTGGCCCCTACCGTGATCGTGCTGCCTGAAGCCCTAGGCGCCAACATCTGCGGCGTGATCACGTCCGCGGTCCTGACTGGGGTGTACGTCACCCTGCTGCGGTAAGGAGACCATGGAAGAGCTGCGTCGAACCCACTGGTGGCTCGGTACACTGATTGCCGTTGGCGGTGCCCTCGCCTTTCGTCAGGGGCACCGCTGGCTCGTGGGCACCAGCCTCGCCGCGCTGCAGCTGACGGGTTTGCTGGCGGTGGTCGTCGGTCTCTTCGTGACGGCTCGGGGGGTGAGCCGTCGCGCTGCCCAGCGGGCGCGCGAGGCCGACAACGCACCGCCGTGACGCGGTGCGCCCGATCCTTCGGCGCAGGGTCCGCAGCACGTAGCACCCTTCTGAGGCTCCTCGTCGCGACCGACCCCAGCAGCATCGCGCAGCCTGCGATCCCTGGTTGAACGGTCGCTACTTGCCCGTCACCCAGACGAGCGCACCAGCGATGATGTCGCTCATCTCATCGTCGATGTTTCCGGACTTGGAGTAGTAGGTGTGCGCGAACATGCGAGGGTGGACGCCCGTGCCGCTGCTGAGGTTGTTGCTGTAGTTGTACTTCCAGGCGATCGCCTGGCTCTCCGGGCCTTGCGAGCACCAGCAAGTATAGGAGTAGTTGTTCAGCTTGGATGCCTTGACGAGCACACTCAGATTGTCGCCGTAGAACCCGCCATCATTGTAATACAGGCTCATTCCTCCGGCGTTGTCGTCCATCCAATCGTCAGTTCCGAAATGCTGCTCGGACGTATTGAGCGCGCTGACGACCGGATCCGTCGGATTGGGGAAACTGTAGACCGTTCCCGCCTGGCCAATGTCATGGTCACGCGAGCCGATACCAAGAAGCTCCCTGTATTTTTCGTTCCAGCCTTTGGCGAAGTAGTGCGAGGCCCGAAGGAACATGGCTGGTTTCGCGCCACGGACGCCATTGTGCGCCTGAACGAGCGCATCGACGTCCTCGACGGCGTTGGTGGAGCACCCGTTGGCTCCGCTATAGACGATCACGTCGTAGTTGAAGCTCGCGCCCGTGCCGTTTTCCTTCTGGAAGTAGTCTGGATTCTTGAAGAAGTGCGTGGGGTCACCCTCGTTTCCGCCGGCAACCAGGTACTCTCCGATCTCCGCGTGAACGCGGGTCGACATCGCGGCGACGAACCCCTTGGAGTCCACGTACTCGTTGTTGTTGCAGCCGTTCAGTCCCACGAACAGGACCTTAATTGGGTCACCGGCTCCTGCCGCGCCCGCTCCGCCGGAGGTGCCTCCCGACGTTGTGCCTCCCGACGTTGTGCCTCCCGACGTCGTGCCTCCCGACGTCGTGCCTCCCGACGTTGTGCCTCCCGAGCTGCTCGCGGTGCTGCCCGAGCCCGCCGTACCGCCTGAACTCGCTTGTCCGTCTGCGGCCGTCCCGCCCGACGAGCAAGCAACCAAAGCAGTCCCAAGACTCACCAAATGTAGAAACCGACGCATGTGTGACCTCCGAGGCTCCCGTGGGACGAAGGCCCGGTGAGCGCTCACCCGAGGGATGTCCGAACGGGGTGCTCGTTATGAACTGTCGCGTCCTTTTCGAGAGCGACACCTCACTTGATGACCTGACCAAAGATCGGGCGACGCGCGCATCACGTTGCTCCCGCTGCTACACGGGCTGTGGATGCCTCTCCTTGATGTTGGTACGGCGTGCCGGACGCCCCCTCACGCACTCGCGTCCGCGCCTATTTGTCGGACTCGACCGCCATCGCTTGACCGTCCGCGGTGCTGGCGGCGCCTCCGTCCAGTACCTCCCGGACCTTCCGCGTCAGGTCGGCTCCGGTGAACGGCTTGCCGATGAACTGCGTTCCTGCATCGAGCACCCCGTGGTGGACGATGGCGTCGGCGGTGTAGCCCGACATGTACAAGACCCTGAGCGCCGGCCGCGTCTTGACGAGCTCTTGCGCGGCCATTCTGCCGCCCATCCGCGGCATGACCACGTCGGTCAGCAGGAGCTGGATCTCGCCCGCATGCCGCGCCGCGGTCCCGAGCGCGTCGACCCCGTCTGCGGCGGTCAGCACGGTGTAGCCGGCAGCCTCAAGAGACCTCCTTACAACCTTGCGCAGGGCCTCTTCGTCCTCGACCACGAGCACGGTCTCAGTTCCGGTGGCCCGCGTCGCGACCCCCGGTGGGCGGGTCGCCATCGCCTTGGCAGAATGCGCCCGCGGCAGGTAGATCTTAAACGTGGTCCCCTGACCCAACTCGCTGTAGACCCAGATACTGCCGCCGCTCTGACTGACGATGCCGTAGACCGTGGAGAGCCCCAAGCCCGTCCCTTTGCCCTTCTCCTTGGTGGTGAAGAAGGGCTCGAAGAGTCTCGCCTTGGTCTGCTCGTCCATGCCGCTGCCGGTGTCGGTGATCACCAGCTGAACGTAGGAGCCCGGCGTGACGGCCAAGTGGCGCGCCGCGTACTCCTCGTCGATCTCCACGTTGTGGGTTTCGATGGTCAGCTTGCCGCCGTTCGGCATGGCGTCTCGTGCGTTGACCACCAGGTTCATCAGCACTTGCTCCATTTGGCCTGGGTCGGCCTGGACGATTCCCAGATCTGGCGCGAGCACCTGAACGTAGTCGATATCCTCGCCGAGAATCCGCCGAAGCATCTTCTCGATCTCCACGGCGGACTTATTGAGGTTGAGCGGTACGGTCCGCAGCAGCTGCTTGCGGCTGAAGGCCAGTAGTTGGCGGGTCAGTCCTACCGCGCGATCGGCGGCTTTCTTTACCTCGAGCAGGTCTTCCTGGAGCGGAGCGCCCTCGGGCACAGCCTCCCTCACAAACGCGGTGTAAGTCAGAATCACAGAAAGCAGATTGTTGAAGTCGTGTGCCACGCCGCCCGCCAGGCTACCGATGGCCTCCATCTTCTGCGACGCGCGGAGCTGCTCTTCGAGCTTCTGGCGCTCCGCCTCTGCCTGCATGCGCGCGCTGATGTCGATGATTGTCGTAATGAAGTGAAGCGGGTTGCCTGCGCTGTCACGCCGTAGCACCACGCTGACATCGGCCCATACAGGTGAGCCGTTCTTGTGGGAATAGCGCTTACAAAAGCGTGCTGCGTCTTTTTCGCCACTGAGGAGTGAGGCCGCTATCGCTTGCTCTCTCTCGATCTCATCAAGCGGAGTCAGCTCCTGCCATGTCTTGCGGCGCAGCTCTTGCTCGCTGTAGCCAAGCAGCTCGCAGAACGCCCTGTTGGCCAGAACTTCACCTGTGGGGAGCGTAATGCATTTGCCCACATTTGCAGCCTGGAAGACATGTTTGAACTTGTCCTCGCTCTCCTGCAGGGCGTCCTCGGCCTGCTTGCGTTCGGTAATGTCCAGCACGACCGCTAGCACGCCGATGATCTCGCCCTTGTCGTTGCGCAGCGGGGAACTCCTGTCGAGGCTCCAGCCGCTTTTGCCATTGATGTTGAACGGAAATTCCAGCGACTCGGGCGTTTCGCCGAGCAGGGCCCGTTGCAGTAGCGCCATGACCCCTACGTCTTTCAGAAAAGGAAAAAGTTCCATGGGGTGTTTCCCCAAGACGTCGCTTGCCGCGCGCCCGCCAAGCGACTCCATGTACGGGTTCCAGACCCGATAGCGCAGATCAGGTCCGTAAACGATGATCCCTTCATTTGCGCTGGCCATGATTTGCTGATGGAGGAGGCCGGCTTCGAGCAGCTCCGTCTCGACCCGCTGGCGCGCCTCGTTCTCCGCTCGCAGGTCCTCGAGCAGCTTGAGGGCCGCGGTCCGGCTCTGCTCGAGCTCCCACGTGCGCTCGGCGACGAGCGCGGCGAGCCGCTTCGTCTCGTCACGCTTGAGGATGCTCGCGGCCTTGATTTTGGCCATGGCTTGAACCTGGGCCGTAAGCTCAAGCTCGTCGATTGGCTTGCTCAGGAACGCCTCTGCACCGGCCTCCAACGCCGTGACCCGAAGCGCTCTGTCGGTTTGCAGGGCAGTCAGAAAGACGACTGGGATGTCGCGCGTTCGAGCGTCGGCCTTCAGCCTGCGGCACACCTCGAACCCGTCCATTCCCGGCATCACCACGTCCAGCAGGATCACATCCGGATCCTCGGTCACGGCCAGCGCAATCCCGGACGAGCCACTGGTGGCGGTTTGCAGCCGTCCCGCAGGGAAGGCGTCCTTCAGCAGCGCCTTCAAGCTGATGAGGTTGTCCTGCTGGTCGTCGATGGCCAGCATTCTGAGCTCAGGCGTCGGTATCAAGTACCCCCTGGATGATCTTGAAGAAGACCAGCGTATCGATCGGCTTGGCGATGTACCCGTCAAAGCCGTGAGCGAGGATTTCCTCGCGGTTGCCCTTCATGGCACTGGCCGTGAGCGCGATGACCGGAATGTCCCACAGGCGCTCCTCCGCTCGCATCGCCCGGAGCGCTTGGATCCCGTCCATCACCGGCATCGCGATGTCCATCAGCACCAGATCCGGCAGGTGAGCAAGCGCCTGCGATACGGCGTTCCGGCCGTTTTCGGCCTCGATCACCTGGTAATTGTCCTGCAAGAGCGCCCGCACCGTCAGCAGGTTGTCGAGGTTATCCTCCGCCACCAGCACGAGCGGCTTGCCAGGCCTGCTCGGGGGGCCCGACCTCGGTCGCCGCAGGGCGGGCCCCAGAGGTGTTGGCTCCGTTGACTCGTTCTTGGCCAGGGGTGGCGCTATCATCGCCGCCACCGAGACGAGCAATTGTGCGCGGCCCACGTCGCCCTTTTGCACGAGCTGGTAAATGTGGTTGCCCTTGAGAAACCGGAGTTCCTCCTTCGTAACCCGCTTGGCCGTCAGGATGAGCACGGGCACTTGTGCGGTCCGGTCCACCTCACGCATGGCCCGCAAGACTTCGAAGCCGTCAATCCCAGGCATCATGAGATCCAGGAGCACGGCGTCAGGCAACCAGACCTCGAGCTGCGCCAGCGCTTCGCGACCGCCGCGCGCCGCCCTCAGCTCGTAGCCCTGCTCGGCGAGGATGTCAGTCATCTGGACGATGGCCGGCTCGTTGTCGTCGATCAGCAGGAGTCGCTTGCCCTTTCCGTGGCCAGAAGGGGGCGCTGCCTGGACCTCGGCGGGCGCGGGCGTTCGCTCCGGTTCCGCGGGCAAAAGCGGGACCGGAGTGCCGAGTGCGAGGGGCAGAGTGAGCGTGAAAGTCGAACCCTCACCGGGCGAGCTGGCCACCTCGATGGAACCCTGGAGCAGTGACGCATATTTGTTCGCGATGGCGAGCCCGAGACCGGTTCCACCGTACATGCGTGCGGTGCTCTCGTCCGCTTGACGGAACTCATCGAAGATGAGCCCGAGACGATCCGCGGCGATGCCGATCCCTGTGTCCGTCACCGCGATGCGCAAAACATCCTCAGTCGAAATGGCTGAGATTTCCACCCGGCCAGCCTCAGTGAACTTCACCGCGTTGCCAAGGAGGTTCTGCAGGATATGACGGCATTTGGTGCGATCACTGGTCACCAGCGGCAGGTCGTCCCCGATGGTGCTCGCGAGCGTGACCTGGCTGTCGCGAACCTGCGGCTCAAGCATCGCCACCAGCTCGGCAGCCAGCTGCTTGAGGGAGAAGCGCTCGACGGTTATTTCCGCCTTGCCGGCCTCGATGTGCGATAGATCGAGGATGTCGTTTATCAACGTGAGCAGGTGCTTGCCGTTGCGCTCGATCACCCCGAGGTAGCCGTGCTCCTCCTCGGGGATGGTCTTGATTAGCCGTCGCCCGAGCACTCCCCTAAGCGCGATCACCGAGTTGAGCGGGGTGCGCAGCTCGTGGCTCATGTAGGACAAAAACGTGCTTTTTAGCCGATTAGACTGTTCGAGCTGACGCTTCTGCTGCTCGAGCTCGGCGCTTTGCTGGCTGAGCTCGGACGCCTGCATGACGAGTTCGCTCGTCTGCGCATCGAGCTCACGGTTCTGCTGCGTGAGCCTTGCGGTAGCCAGCTTCAGCTGCTGGTTGGCCAGCATGGAATTCATCCACGTGGTCAGAGGATTCTGCAGCTCTTCGACCAGCCGCAATGCCGTTGGGTTGTAGCCGCGCACGCTCCCGAGCGAGATGATCGCCGCCGTCGCGGTCGCGGAGAAAAGCGGTACGGTGAGGAGCTCCCTCGGCCGAAAATCACCGCTCACCGCGGCGAAGGCAAAGCGCGTGTCCGCGGGGATCTCCGCGATGTGCTGGAGCTTTCCCGAGGCCAGGGCCGCTCCAAGCTCGCCCTCGCGCTGCGTGGCGGAGAACGACGCCCGCGCGGCCCCGCCAAGTCCGATCGATTCGAGGTGCTGGTAGGCGGCCTGGTGCTCGTCGAGCAAGTAAATGGCCCCCACCTGAGAGCCGGTGACGCGCATCAGCGCCTCGAGCACGCACCGGCGAAATTCACCGGATTCGAGCTCACGCAGCATGACTGCGTTCAAGTCGGCCACGCGCTGCCTGAACGTCAGCTCGACTTGCGTCGTCTCGGCAAGGGCGTTGAATCCGGCGGCCAGCGTCCCGAGTTCACTTGCGGAGGAATACTCGCAGCGGGCGTCTAGCTTGCCCCGCCGAAACTGCTCGGACGCCACAGTCAGCTGCAGCAGCGGCTCTTTGATTCTTTTGAGCAGGAGCGAACTCACTACCAAAGACAGCAGAAAAATGACGGCGACCGAGTATCCGAGCTGCCGATTCAGGTCCCTGTTTCGCTGGGCGGCGCTGCGATAGAGCTCGTCGCCCTTGGCTATGGCAAAGTCGCTGATCTTCTGGACGTGACCCAGCAGCACTTCGACGTGGGTGTTGCTGACACCGCCGGGCCTGGTGCGGACCGCCACTTCGGCCGCGTTTCCCTCGCGCAGCAACCGGATGATGTCAGCGCGCGGGGCTTTCCACTGCTCGAAGGAGCGGGAGGCCACCTCCACGTCGCTGCGCGGCCCCAAATAGCGCTCGAACAGTACGTCAAGCTGCCGTTTAGCGTCGGCCTCGTAGGTATCAATGAGCTGGAGGGACGCTAGCCGCTGGGCCTCGTTCTCCCCCAAGCCAAGGTCCTTCATCGCGCGAGACATAGCCAGCACGTCTGCCTTGAGCTCACCGACGGCGCGGCGGACCTGGAGCGGATGCTCGTAGAGGTCCTGGGTATTCTCCCACAAGAGCTCGCTCTGCGACCACGCCAGCGCGCCGAGTGCCAGCACGAACGCCAGGATCGTGCCAAGGCCGATGCGCAGCAGCGTCCCGATCTTCAAGTTATCAAGAGCCTTCATGGGCTACCCTTCTGAAACACAGCGGACGGCGACACCAGCGAAAGAAAGTCGCCGGTCGATTCGATCATGGACCGCTCCGTCTCGCCCGTGACCAGAAAGCCACCCGGACCGAGACAGCGGTGCAGCTTCGAAGCCATCGAACGACTGACCTCAGTCCGGTAGTAAAAGAGCAGGTTACAGCACAAAACAAGGTCGAAGCCGCCGTAGATACTCACCGGCGGGCAGGTCGTGCTCGGGTCAAGTAGATCGTAGGCGGAGAAATCCACCCGTGCCCGCAGGCGCGGGCTAACCGCGTACGTGTCGCCCACCCGAGTAAAGCAATGCTCGAGGTGCCGCTGCCGCACGTTGCGCAGCGCCGACGCTTCGTAGACGCCCAGGCGCGCTGCGGCGAGCCCGCCCTCCAAGCGATCGGTAGCGAAGATGCGGTAGCGCGGCTCCCGACCGCGCGCCGCGAAGAGCTCGTCGAGCAGGATGGCCACGGAGTAAGGCTCCTGGCCGTCGGCGCACCCCGCCGACCAGATGCGAAGCTCAGGCCGCTGCGCGCCCGCGGCCTCGTCGAGCAGCCGTGGCAAGACGCTCTGCTCGAGCAGCGCGAAGGTGAGCGGGTTCCTGAAGAACTCGCTGTAGCCGATATGGAGCGAGGCGAAGAACGCCTCGGCCTCGGCGCGCTCGCTGCGCAGCCGCTCAAGATATTCCGCCGTAGTCGCTGCACCGGTGCCAGCCCGACGCTTGTCGAGCGACCTCAGCAAGAACGCCTCGTCGAACGACGACACATCCGTGCCGAGCGTCTGCCCGAGCACGCTGGCGAGGTTCTCAAGCATCCCGTTCATTCGACGATCCTGTACCCCTCAAATCAACGAGATATTTGCTGCAGGCGGACGCGTGGTTCGCCAAGGATTGCGCAGGGTATCAATTAGCGAAGCGGGCCGGCAAGCGGGATCAATCTCGCTCCTGGTTCAACGCGCCGTGTAGTGCCTCTCGGGGCAGAGTACCGGCCTTCTGGCCGCTTGAGCGTGAGCAGCCTTGGTGTTGGTGCGGCGTGTCGGACGCGAACTCACGTACTCGAGCGTGCTCACGTGGGTCGAGCGACGCCGGGTTCGCGGCGTTGAGGACGCCGACAACGACGAGGCGCGGATTCGGGATCACGTCTCTTCCGTGAACGGCCTCGGGCAAATGCTCCTCGACGAGATCCGCCCGAACCACCTCGTGGCGCTCTTCACTGTCCTTCGTAACGACAAGCAGCGGGACCTCGCGCCGAAGACGATCTGGAACGTCTACGGGGCCGTGCAGGGCCTCTTCAAGGAGGCCCTCATCGACGGGCTCATCGACAGCAGTCCGTGCATCCTCACCGAGGCCCACGTCGGCGCGAAGGTGGACAAGGACCCTGAGTGGCGTCCTACCGCTGTCCATACGCGGGAGGAGCTGGAGTTGCTGATTTCTTCCCCGAAGATCCCCTTCAACCGGCAGGTGCTTTACGGGCTCCAGGGGATCGGTTCATGCCGTCATGGAGAGGCCGCCGGCCTTCGCCTGCGGCACTACAACAGGAGCGCGACACCGCTTCGTCGGCTCACAATCGCGACCTCGTACGATACGGGCCGAACGAAAACGAAGATCCCTCGGTACATGCCGGTCCATCCGACGCTTGCAGCCCTGCTCGATGCCTGGCTCGACTGGGGATGGCGCGAGATGATGGGACGAGATCCGACGCCGGACGACATCCTGGTTCCGACCCCCAAAGAGAAGCGTATCCCCCTCGGGCGAATGCGTGACAAGAACTACTCCTGGAAAAAGATGCGGGATGACCTTGTAGCTCTCGAACTCCGCCGTCGGCGAGGTCATGACCTTCGGCGGACGCTGATCTCGCTGGCTCTCGCGGACGGCGCCGACAAGTTCAAGCTCGAACTCTGCACGCACACCCCCAGGAAAAAGGACCGTGCGATCGACCTCTACAATTAGCAGCCTTGGCCGAGCCTCTGCGCCGAGATCGCCAAGCTCAAGATCGTCTTGCGTGGTCGGGGCGGGTAGTCCCAGTACGTCGCCGGCTTCGGTCGAATCTAGGTTGATGCCTTGGGCGGCGGCGGTTGATCTCGGTGGCACTCCCAAAGGAATGCGGCGAGGGTTGCCGCACTTCCGGCGGCAAGTCGGGCGTGGTGCAAGCCCAGGCCCTTTGACCCGCTCTCGCGCCCATGCCCGGTTCCGTAGAGGGAGCGCAGCTCGGCAAGGCCCTGGATGACCGTCCCGATGCTGGAGATGGTCCGCTTCACGCTCTCGCGACCTTTGCCCGCTTCATCCGCGGAAGCCGGCACCAGTTCGAGTTCATCGCGAACGGCCTTCAACAGCTCAGGGATTTCTTGCTTGCCAGCAAGGGGCTTCCCGCGCACGGAGAGGATGGTCTTGCATATCGTCTCGACAAGCTCCTTCGCAGAACCGAGGGCCTGCTCAGGGTCGTCTTCGAGAGCTTCAAGTAGGCGATGGACGTGTTGATGGAGGTGAGCCCCGGCGACCCCTTCGAGCACGCCCCTTGCGTGGGACAGTGCTGCAACGTGGGGCAGTGGCATGAGGTTGCCACCCTCGAAGGCGTAGCCGTCATCACTCAAGGCGGCCAGCAACGGCTCGACGTACTTCTCTTTGTAGTAGAGCTTCTGCTGCTTCGGGTCGCGGAGGATGTCGCGAGCAAGCCGCACGAGAACCTGTCGGCCCAACTTTTCTCGGTCCTCGCTGGCCGGTGTCTCGGGGGACCAGAAGCTCCCGGTGTGGATCCGAATAACGGCATCCTTGATGGCCCGCTCACCCCGCAACGACCGCATGTAGTTGCAGAACGGCTCGTCGTAGCTTCGGCTGACCAAGAAGTCGTAGAGCAGGTCCCCGTCAACCCGACGCTCGATCTGGAGCGGCTCATACGAAAGCTGAACGAGCCTGGTGAACGCCTCGTTCAACACGTCGCCGAGTACAACGGCGGTACGCCTGCTGATGACGTTGCTTGGCGTCGTCGTCATGCGTATCGCCGCTGCTCGTTACAGGTCTCGTTACAGGTTCCGATAAGTGCCCGTAACTTCATTAGAAAAACAGTGGAGGCGCCGGGAATCGAACCCGGGTCCGCAAGGCCTCCGGCCTACCTTCGTTCACGTGCGTAGCCGACTTACCCTGCCGGCGGGGTTCGTGAATTCGGTCACGACCTAGCCTACGGTGTTTCTCGACCTAAGCGCCGTGTGCGCCGCTTTTGGTCCAGCCTCAGTGTTGACGCCCTTCCGATACCGAGACGATCTCACGGTTGGACGGCTTCGGGTTTTTTAGGCCGCGAGAGCGATTGCGTTGTCGTTGGCAATTGATACGTCCCGGTTGATATGGTGGGCCAGGAGCCACCGCACGCAAGCAAGCGTTCAGTCCCCGCGTCGAAACCGATCGCCCCCGAGTTGGCCTGCTTAGGCCGCCCCAAGGTAGAGGGTTCCTGCGTATAGCACGCTCGTCGCCCCCGCAACAGGCGCCAGCCAAATGGTCTGCAAATGGGCAATATGCGCGCTCGCGCCGGACTCAGGCTACTCTATCGCCATGTCGTCGCTCGTTCCTGTCCGGGGGGCTGCTTGGCGTCCTGCACTGGTCGACGGTTGGGTGCATTGGCCCGCTCTGCCGGCCTAGCGCCGGGCCCGACTGCGCAAAAGAGCTCGCCAGGCGAAATGGCGGGAGTCAGCCCGGCTAGTTCACGAGCCTCCGCACCAGAGTCGGGCAAGGCCTCTTCCGAGCGCCAGCAGTCTGGGGCCGGGGTCGTCCGCGGCGCTGCAGCGGGGCGTGCTCGTCATGGACCCGCCACCGCGGGGGCAAGCGCCGTTGGCGGATCGCCTCAGCGTGCTCGAGCCCTGGGCGGTCTCGATCTGGAGGCGTCTCGGGTCCTCGAAGAGTGATTGCGAGGATTACGACTATTTCCCGACCGGCGGAATGCTCAATTTTGCCTGTCATCTCCGGTCACTCACGTCGCTCTCGGAGCTCGTGGAGCACGCCGGGCGACAGCCCTTTGTGTCCGGGATACTGCGCGCACCCAAATCGAAGGGTGAGTTCGCGCACTACGATTCGACCTTCGTCGCTTGGGCCGCCACGCACCTCATCCCGGGTGCGTCAGATGCCCGCACCCGGGAGGCGCTTCAGCCCGTCTACGACCGGTATGTGCGATTTTTAGCTCGAACTTTCGCTGTAACCCGTCACAGGCTGGATGAGGAGTCGTCCTGCGCGGCACGCGAGAAAGACGCCTATCAAGCCCTGATCGCCAAGCAACGGGTTCCCCGGGATTACTACGAACGCTGGTTCTATTTCATGAATCCGCGCTTCTGCGAGGCACGGTCGCCGAAACAAGCGGTGATGATGGACGAGGGAATGGACGGAGGCTGGGACGGCAATGTCGTCAAGAGCTGCGTCGGATTCTGGCTCCGTCGCGAGCTGGACGGAACTGCTGCGCAGTTCAAGGCCGGCCTCTGGCGGCTGCTTGAGACCCACGATCCCAACTTTGCCAAAGCACTCGATACGCGCGGTCCCCGGTTCGTCGATGACGGGCAGCCGCGCGCGCATTGAAGTCGATGACGGTCAGCCACGCGCGCATTGAAGCGGTGGGACCTTCGCTCGGTCGCGCTGCCCGCTCCAAGCATTCAAGGGCAGGGGCCTGCGCTGGGTCGCTATCGGCCGGTTGCCGACTGACGTCCTAGCGCATCACTCGAGCGTCGCGAATATACACCGTGCCGTTCTTCTTGCCGGCGCAGAACCCGCTCAAGGTGAGCTTATCACCCTTGTTTTTGGCGATGATCGAGCTTCGCGCGAGCTCCTCGATTTCAAATGCCAGGCCGGCATCCGGCGCGCCAAACTTGACGACCACTCTGCCAAAATCACTGGTCGTGATGTCGGTGATGGTGCCGTCCACCGAGAGGCATTGGTCCTTGTACTTGAGGTCACTGCTGAGCGGATTGCCGTCGTAGGCGCGCAGGAGTTCGTCACCTGTGACCAGGTTGCTGCTGCAGCCGGCGAGCTTGCGGCCCGTGATGTCCGAAAGCTTGGCGTAGCCGAGGCCCGCCAGCACGAAGACCAAGACGCTCACAGGAGCCGCGGCGAGCCATGCTGCGCGTCGCCGCTTGGCGCGCTGGCGTCCCTTGGTCTCAAGTTGCGCGACTACGTCAGCGATGCCGTAAGGCGAGACCCAGTCGCGACTGTCGTCGGACCAGACCTGGACGTGCGGCGGAAGCTTGCCGCGTAGGATCCGGTCGGCCAGCGTTGCGGCTGGAAGGTCACCAAGTTCCGTTTCGCCGACTTTGACGCGCATGTCGCCAACCATAGGACCGAAGCGCCCCGGCGGCTACTAGTCTCTGCCCGGGGCCCCGAGCAGAGGCGGTTCCACGCCGTAAAGACCAACTTCTCAGATGGGCTTGACCGGCACGCAGATATCAACGGTGTGCTTGCCCTCGGGATGCTGCTTGGGATCGAGCAGATAGAGCTCGAAACAGGGGCGCTCGTCAGGTTGATAGCCGCTTTCTGGCATCCAACCTCCCATCACGGCGTCCCAGGCGTCGCCGTACTGCGAGGGATCGAGCTCAAAATGAGCGACCGCGTATTTGCCCGAAGGAATCCCGGACTTGCCGAGCTCACCGTCAACAGGCGTGTCGACTGGCACGTTGATGCAGACGTCGGTGCGCAGCTTGCTCTCATCGGTCACGGACGGATGGTCGCGGTAGATACTGCGGAATTGCGTGCCCGGACCAAGCAGCCCCCGCGGGCCTGCCCAGGTGGCCAGCTTCCGGGTTGGTATGTGATGAGATTAGGCTCGCAGATAACGCTGAACTCCGCCTTCCCCAGCTTGCTATCCGTTTTGCTCAGGTTGCTATCGGAGTTGCCTCGCTTGCGGTAGCCGTCGCTACGCCACTCGCTTGGGGTCATGGCAAAGGCCTCGCGAAAGGCGCGTGAGAAAGTCGCCGAGCTCGAGTAGCCGCAGTCCAGCGCCTCCTCCGTCATGCTTAGTCCCGGGTCATTCACGATCAGTCGTGCGGCGCGCTCCACCCGCAATCGAGCGATGAACTGACTCAGCGTCTCACCCATCATCGCCTTGATCAGGCGATGAAAATGGTACGGGGAAAACGCTGCCACCTGAGCGATGGCGGTCAGGAGCAATTCCTGCGTCAGGTGCGCTTGGATGTAGTCAAGGACCCGGTTGAGTCGAGCGACGTACTCGGCGCGTAGCTGCCGTTGCCGCGCGAGCTCCGTCAACGATGGCAAGGTCATTGGGTTTTCTTCGTCGTGGTCACGTTCGGCGGGTGGCATGGCCCTGTGCCATGCTAACCTGTAAGGCCAGTCCGCGCCCAGTTGCGGTCAAGCTGCCGCGCTAAGTTCTTGGACGAGCACTGGCGCTGGGCGCTCGACAGAGCGGAAGCGCTTTTCGGCTCCCATTTGAGCCCGGCGCTGTCACGATGACGCGACCACATGGCGCTCTCCGCAACGATGTATCACATGCAGATCGGTCTCTCTGACGTTGAGCGAGGGGTCTACGAGTCGCTCGACCTGCGCGTCGCGCGTCACCCCTCTGAGAGCGCGCGGTTCCTGCTGACGCGCATCCTGGCGTACTGTCTTGCGTACGAGGAGGGGATCACGTTTTCCAAGGGTGGGCTGTCGTCCACCGAGGATCCTCCCGTGTTCGTGCGTGATCCGACGGGCGTGCTCACGCATTGGCTGGAGGTTGGTTCGCCCTCGGCGGAGCGTTTGCACAAGGCTGCCAAGGCCTGTCCCCAGGTGAGTCTGTGGAGCCACATCGAGCTGAGCCTGCTCCGCAAAGAGGCCGCGAGTCGGCCGATCCATCGCCTCGAGGAGATCCAGCTGTTCCTATTGCCGCCGAGCTTTCTCGATCAGCTGGACCAACTGCTCGACCGCAATTGTTCGCTTGAGCTCCTGCGAAACGATGGCCGCCTGTATGTGACGATCGGCGGCACCACCTGCGACTGTGAGCTGGAACCGACGACGCTGCTCAGCGACCAGCCGCGTCGTTAGTCGCAGCCGCCGTCACCACGCCGCACCAACCCAAGGAGCAGCTCGCGCGCGCGACTGCCGCTGATTTGCCTAACGCCGACGCGGCAGCAGCGCACGCGACTGCTGCTGACTCTCCTCAAACGTGACGCGCAGCTAACGCTTGCGCTCGAGATCATAGCCGATCACGAGCTGAAACAAATCGATCGACAGTGAGTTGCGACCACCGTCAAGGTAACGCAGTTCGGAGGTGGTGCGGCTGTAACGCGTGCAGAGTGCAAGCTGCTGGCTGGTACGGAGCTGAACTTGCAGCGCATTCCAGGGCAAAATGGTCTTGTCGTCGTGCCAGGGCTGGATCTGCCAGTCCACTGACAGGAACAACCCGTAGCCAGTCGCGCGTAGCCAGCCACCGGTCTCAGCGCGAATAGCGCCGTTTTGCTGCTGTAGATCGGTATGAAGGTGACTTGACCCGAGCGCCGCGCCTGCACGCAGTCCACCCTCGAGCAGCAGAGCCCGAGAAAACCACTGATAGTCGAGCTCGCCCTGCGGCAAGTCGAGCCCGATGAAGGTGTTCGAAAACGACCAGATCCGCAGCCCAGCGCGCGCGATGAGGCCTTGCTTTGCGCTAAATGACCAGCGACCGCCCGCGGTCGTGGACGAGTCCACCGTACCGAGCATGCCATGCGTTTGCCACCCAAAGCCACGTACCCATCCGAGCGATAGCTAAACCCGCCGCGTCGCACCATCAGATGAGTGTGCAGATCGGCCGAGACTACCGGACCACTCACGTGCGACCTTGCTCTTGCCGAGAAGCGTCCAAACCCAATGCCGAGCATCGACATGGCAAGGCTGCGAGCTCTCGGATCGGGAGCGCGCGGTGTCGGAGCTGGGGAATCACTAGCGGCTCCAGCCGAGGCTGGTTTGTGCGTCGCGGAAGCGACAGGCGTGACCGCGCGTGGTTCCCAGGGTTGAGGGAAATCCTGCGTCGGTGCGGACTTGACCTCGAGTGGTCCATGGGCACTGGCGAGCGCTGACAACGCCAGGGCTGCGAGCAGCTTTGATGCGAGCTTCACGGGAACTCCTGCGCCGGGCGCGCGGACGCTGCAACGGGTGCGGACGCTACAACGGGTGCGGACGGGAGGGACACGCCGGACCGCACCTGCTGGCGGATCTTATCGAGCGCATCGAGCAGGGCGCGGGCGATGGCTGAGCACCGTCACGTAGATGGAGGCGCCGGGAATCGAATTTGGGCAGGAGGTGCCGAGGGGGTTCGGCGAATGTGGCCGAATCGCGACGAAGTGGCTCAAATTCAGCTCGATCGCGGGTCCATCGGAGTGGTCTGCATTCCACTCGGTTCGTTCGGGATCTGCCTCGTTCTTGGAGGGATATGGGAGGCGCAGGGAAAAAGACTTTGTGCCGCTGGCCCTCTCGCCGGACGGTCGAGGGGCGCTGACGCGCGGCGCTCCCAGGCTTCAGTAGGTCTTGATCGCCTCTGGCTTCACCCTGAGACGCTTGGCCAAGATCCCAAGTGTATCTCCGTGAGGAGCCTGAACCTCGTTGCGCTCGATCCGCGCGACCGTCTTGGCATCGAGTCCGGGGAAGTCACCGCGCGAGACTCCCTTCGAGAGGCGTAGCCGCTTGAGAGCACCTCCGAACGTTGCGTCTTGATCCCGTTCCCGCTCCCTCATCCGCTTTCGGGCGGCGGCGTCGAACTCGTAGAGGACCGCGCTGCTCGCGGCCTCGTAGTCACCGAAGCGAAGGGTCTGCCCGACGTCCGTGATGTCGAAGTCCGCGAAGTCG
>JBBRAB010000053.1:0-21761 GCA_038207155.1 Polyangiales bacterium | reverse complement strand
ATGTCCTCGTCGACCGGGACTGGCTTTCTCTTGGTCATCGCCCGGGAAAAGATCACGAGTGCCCCCGTTTCGACAAGCTAGTTTTTTGTGGCCCGCGCTAAGTGATCGAAATCGTTCCATGTTTGATGCGATGGCCCTGGGGCTACCGCATGACGGATCCCAACGCCGAGTTACTCTTTCGCATCCTGCGTGTCAGTTTGCTGGAGCGCGCGCTAGCCACCACCAGTTTGCATAACCGACTCGTTAGCTTGGCCTTCGCCTGGCAGTTGCATCTGCCCGGCGAAGAAACTCAGGCTGCGGCCGGCGAGACCCGCCGTCGTCGGATCGGACTCTTTGCCATCGAGGAAGGGCGACGGGCGGCACAGCGTGACTTCCACCGCCACCAGCAGGCCGAGCGCCTCTGGGATCTGCTTCAGGCCCGCGGACAGCTGCTGCTGCCCCAACTCCGGATGCGTGTCGAACAAGTGTAAGCGTCGCCCCAGCCCAGCTCCTGTGCCTGCCGTTCACAGTGGGCGTGAGTCTGGCGCACCGGTCCTGCTTCAGGGCTGCGGTCCCTCACGGCTGCGGTAGATAATCCCGTGAAATGCGCAGGAGAACCCTGGGTTTAGTTCTTGGTACGGGGTTTGCTAAGTGGGACGACATGCTAGGTCGGATGAGTCCATGGGTGCTGGCTTCTTGCTTTCTTACCACTAACTTGTGGGCACAGGGGGGCAGTCGGGCGGCTGCTCCCGTGAGTCCAGCGGCGCCTCCTGCAGCCGCGTCGAGCGCGGCTGCGGGCGGGGCTGACGTCGCTGCACCTGCGACCGCCCCGAGCGGTTCCACGACGCCCACAACCAGCCCTGCAGCCCCAACAGCAGCGGAGGGTGGCGCGCCAGAGGCCAGTGCACCCGCGACGCAGCCCGCTGCAGGCGGAGCAAACCTCGCACCGCCTGACGTGCATCGCGCGGCGGTCAATGGTCAGGTCGCTTGCCTCCCGGGGCGGTCGCTCAATTCCGACGATGCCAGCACGGAGACCGTGGCGGACATGGTCTGCGATGCGCTTCGCAAAAATGGCGTAAACGTTGTCACTGGGGTCGATGTTGCCGCAGTCACGGGTGAGGCCTACGTGGTTCGGATGCAGCCGCTGGGTCAGGCCTGGGTGATCCGCGTTTCGCACGATCAGCCCCTTGGTACGGAGGTGGATTCACGCCAGCTGGTGGTGAGAGATTTGGTTGAGGCGCCCGTGGTAGCGCGGCGGATCGGTCGAGCTTTTGCCCGCGGTGAACCCGTGGAAGACACGCAGCAATACACCACTGTGACGCAGACCGAGGCGCGACCGATTCAGAAGCGTTCGGGTGAAGTCGTGGTGGGACCAGGCATTTCGAGCGTCTATGTCGGCGGTTCCGACGGGGGACTGGCTTCCGGTCTCAATTTTAACCTGTACTATGAGTATCCGCGTTGGGCGCTTGGGTTTGGCAGCTACTTTGGGGGTTCCCATAACACCGTGACGGGCGGCGTGTTCATCGGCGGTCGTTACTACCTCTCCGATGAGGACATCACCCCGCTGCTCGGCGCAGGCGTGATGTACGGCGGCACGGACGTCGCTAACGCGAGTGGCGGAGGGACGTCGTTTTACGCGGACGTCGGTGTCGAGTTCTTCCGGCTGGGCAAGACGCATCTCTCCGCTTACCTGCGCGCGGAAGCTCCAACCTATCAGCTCAAGCAGTACCACTATGACAGCTACTCAAGTGACAAGACGACCTACACGTACCGCGTGCCGGTCGGGCTGCACTTGAACGTCGGATTCTGAGCGAGCGCTAGCGCGACAGACTCCCTGAGAGCGCGGCATTCCTGCCAACGGCGGTTTGGTGCGATTGCGGCAGGGCGCTGCGAGCCAAGCGGTGTCCGGTCTCCGGAGCACGTTCGTCGCGCGGAGCGCGTCCTGCGCTGGCGTACAAGTCGCCCGTCTCGATCCGCGAGGACAATGGCAGTCTGCTGTTTGATGACGGCCAGCGTTCGGGGCGCTTTTTCGCGTCCGACATCGAGTCGCTTCGGGTCAATCGCTCGGCTCGCTGGCGCCCGCCGAGGATCATCGGGGTGGCAGTCGCTTCGGCCTTGATGGGCGGATTCGTCGCGGGGCGGGCGCTCGGCTGTTTTACCGAAATAACAGTTACGGCGGCGGTGCTGACGGCGCGATGTTCGGGGGCACGGACACCGAAAACGAAAACGGCGTCGGAGCGTCACTCTTTTTGGATCTTGGTGTCGAGTTCTGTCGTCTCGAAAGGGACCGCTTCTCAGCCTATCTGCGCGTGGAAGTGCCGACCTATACGATCAGCACGTTCGACGAAGGCAAGTATTCAAACGGCAGTTCCGGGTACACCTATTCGTACCGCATGCCGGTGGGGCTGCACGTGAATGTCGGTTTTTAACCGAAGGAACTGGCGCTGGCACATGACGCGACGGATGACTCCCGGGGTGCTCTGCTTGTGCTGTCTCACGACTCCCTCGCGGGCGCAGTAACTGAGTTCGATTGCCGCAGTCACCCCGGCGTCGGAGCGTGAACTTGCCATGGCTCGAGGCGAGCCAGTGCCCCTGTCGCCGCCGCTCCCCCCACCCCCGCCGCGGAAAATCCCGCCGCGGGCCGAACTACAGCCGACTCAAATGGGCGAGGGCGAAGTCGCGTTTGGGCCGGGAATATCCTCGATTTGCGTGGCTGGGACCCTCCCGGAACTGGCTTCCGGACTCAATTTTAACATGCTCTACCAAAAGCCGCGCTGGGCGTTTGGGTTCGGCGGCTATCTACTTCGCTCTCGCAACATCAGCGCGAGCGGAATTCAGCTGGGCGCTCGGTATTACCTTTCCGAGGAGGACGTCGCTCCGCTAATCGGCGCAGGAATAACGCAGGGTACCCTGAGCGTTGCCGACGCGCGCGGCGCCGGTGTGTCGTACTTTGTGGATGCTGGCGTTGAGCTGTTTCATCGTGGGACGATCCGCTTTTCCGGCTACTTGCGGCTGGAAGTGCCAACCTATCAGCTCAGGATTGATGACGCGAAAGCAAATTCAAGCTCACCCGGATCCAAGACTTCGTGCGTTCCCGTTGGGTTGCACTTGAGCGTGGGGTTCTAGCTCCGCGACTGAGCGATTGTCTCATAGCCCGATACTTGCTAAGCCAGGTAGCCATGTTGCGTCGGTCGATTTCCTGGGCATTGGTCCCATGCCTGCTCACAACGGATTTGTGGGCGCAGCAACCAACCGACACCGCGCTGCCCGCCGCGCCGGCGCGCCAGTAGGAGTCCGGCAGGAAGAGTGCCTGCCTTCAAGGGCAATCCCTCGATTCCGATGAGGCGAGCAGTGAGACCGTCGCGGCCTTGTTCTGCGACTCGCTTCGCGACAACGGTCTGAGTGTTGTTGGCGAACCTGCGGCTGGCGAGGTCACGGGGGACGCGTACGTGGTTCGGTTAAAGCGATTCGGACAACCCTGGGTGATTCGCGTCTCGCACGACAAGCCGCTGGGGACCGAGGTGGACCATTGGCTGCTCCCGGGGCGCGACCTGTTGGAGGCGCCTTGGGCTGTCGCTCGGCTCGGTCGAGCAATTGCACGGGGTGAATCGCTGCAATTGGAGCCGTCGCCTCTCCCGGCCGCAGTACCCGTGGTGCCACAGATTCGGAAGACCAGGAGCGAACTCGTCGTGGGGCCAGGCGTTTCGACGGTTTCGATCGCCGGATCCCTACTCGGCCTGGCCTCGGGTTTCAATCTCAACATGTACTATGAGCGTCCGCGTTGGGCGCTGGGGCTTGGTGGCTATTTCGTGGCCAGTTACAACATTGCCATGGGCGGCGTATTCATCGGCGCTCGTCATTACCTTTCCGCAGGGCGCATCGCGCCGCTGATCGGTGGCGGGGTATTGTATAGCGGCGCGGAAGCAATTGATTTCGAACGCGGTGACGGAGCTGGCGCAGGTGCCTCGTTCTATGGCGATCTCGGGTTGGTGTTCTTTCGTCTGAGTTAGACGCGGCTGTCAGCGTATTTTCGTGTTGAAGCTCCCACGTACGAGTACACGTTCTCTGGCTCCGGCGGCAGCCACCCCAAGGGCTACGTCTACATCGTTCCCATCGGTCTGCACTTGAACCTCGGATTTTAGACGCACCTGGCCAACCCGACTTGCACACGCCGGATCAACAAACTCTTCTGACGCTCATTGGCTCGAGTGGCTGACACCATAAATGCCGAGCACCACTGAGCATTGCCTGCGATCACGCAGCTTAGCTTGACAAAAGTAGCCAATTTATGCCTACAATTCCCGGGTGTCGGCTCGCCCCTACCTTGGACTGCTACGCGCCTTAGTGGACGCGGAAATTAGGTTCGCCGTCGGCGGAGGTTTTGCGGCAGTGCTCCATGGTGTACCACGCATGACCTTCGATCTGGACTTGGTTGTCGAGCTTGCTGATTCAAACATGCGCGGACTGGTAACGGTACTTGAGTCCGCGGGCTATGTGTCCCGCTTGCCCGTCCCGCTTTTGGCGCTAGCCGACCAAGCTCAGCGCGACGTTTGGACTGAGCAGCGCAACTTGATCGCTTTCTCCCTTCACCATCCGCAGCGGCCGATGGAGGAAGTAGACATCATCCTTCGAGTCACTGAGCCTTGGAAAACAATCGAGCAGAGCGTCGTGTGGCGTTCCGTTGGTGAGGTTCGCTTTCCGGTGGTTGGTCGGTCCCTGCTGCGTCAAATGAAGCTTGCTGCGGGGCGTTCGAAAGACCTGGCGGATGCCGCCTTACTCGGTGACGACGATGAGTGATCTCCATCCGTCACCGGAGCAGGTGAGGGCGTTCGCGGAGCTCACGGTGGAGCAACGCTATGAGTGGTTGGTCGCGATGCTCGAACTCTGTTTCGAAGCCACACCGCCCGACCTGCGGGAGCGCTGGCATCAGCATCGACGCGAAGAGTAAGGAGCCTCTCGCTGGGTGTGGCGTAACTGCTTTACGGGGCGCCGTTATTGGCTGGGTTTTTGCCGGTGAATGTCTTGACCGCGTGAGTCAGTGTCACGATTCGGACTGCCTTGAGCAGCAGCCTAATGGTAGGTGCTCAATCCACCGTGTCTCGACTCTCCCTCCAGAGCGCGTTGCTCGCGTCGCTCCTCAGTCGCAGGGCGGCTCTTGCTCAGGACTACGTCGCGTCCAAAGACTGCCCCGGTGAACGCAAGCAGCTGCCCAACGCAGCGCGTGATGAAATGCAGCGCGTGATGAAATGCAGCGTGTGATGAAATGCAGCGTGTGATGAAATGGCCTAAATGGAGCTTGCTTCATGACAAAGCTTTTTGTGCAACGGCCCTTGGCGTAACGCTTGTCGCTGTCCTAGGCTCCCTAGCATGAAGCTTGTGAGCATGATGAAATGCTCATCGACCGCGCAGGAGCGGTTCGCTGATCGTCCCGCGCGGGCGCGCAGCCCAGTGCCCCGGCGGAGCTGGTGTCTTGGTCTCCTTCCCGTTGCTCTAGGCTTGTTTGGTGCTTCCATCGTCGTGGCTGCGCCGCTGCGCGCAACCCCGGTGGTCGCACCCGCGGCGGCCACTCAGCGCGTCCCGGGGCCGGACAAGACCGTGGCCACGCCGCTCCAGCAACCCGCGCAGAACGATGCGCTCCCTGATGGCGAATCATCGCTTGCCGACACCGTCGATCTGGCGACAGTCGAGTCGGCGGCCCCGGCGCACGGCGCCGGACTGCCGATGGCCCGCGTGCTCGACGAGGTCCTCTCGGCCGGGTTTGAAGTGCGGCTCGCCAATATCGCTGTTGACGCTGCCAAAGGCGACGCGACGGCGTTTGCCGCGCTTGCCAATCCGGTCCTCTCAGTGACGGTGGGGCGTGCGCTCGGTTACAACCCGAAAGTCTGCAGTCCAGACTGCTCGGCGAACCAATATCAGTTCACGCTGAGTGACCAGGCCACCATCAGCGACGTGCTGTTCGGTAAACGTCGCTTGCGCAGCGAGATAGGCCAGTTGTCGGAGCGCATCGCCAAGCTGCAGCGCGATGACGCGCTGCGGCTGGTGCGGCTCGCGGCAAAAAGGCAGTTTGCAGCCCTCGTTTACTCCCAGGCCAGACTCAGGCTCGCGGTGCGAGTGCTCCAGGGGTAACGTCACGTCGAGCAAATCGTGCGTGCGCGCTACAACTCTGGCGCGGCGTTGCCTGATTTGTTGCGGGCTGAGGCCGTCGTTCTCGACACGCAGCAGCGTGTGCGCGCCGCTCAGGTGGGCGTGGCCGTCGAGAAGGCCCAGCTGGCGGTGCTGATGGGGCGGCCGTCACTTGACAATGTCAGCTTCGATGAATCGCTGCTAGCCGAGGCTTCTCCGGCTCTGGTGGGTGAGAGCGTTGACACGCGGATCGAGCAGGCCCGAATGTTGCGACCCGATCGAAAAGCCGCTGAGTTGGCGGTGGAACATGGCGATACCTTCGTGCGCCTGGCCAAACGCAATCGCTGGCCAGGGCTTGAACTCATGCTCGGATACCAGCAGCAGGGCCTCGGCAACAACGCCATTCAGCCCGCAACGGTGTCACTCGGCGTGGCTGCACCGCTGCCGTTTCTCTACCAGAACCAAGGTGAGCTGGCTCGCGCCGCAGCGGACGCTGCCGCGCGCAATACCGAGCGTCAACGGTGCGATCACCAGATCGCGATTACGGTGCGAACCTCGCTAGCCAGCGTGTCCTTTGCGATCGCCCAGACTCAAAACGCCGAGCAGCGCCTCGAACGCGCCCGTCGCGCCGCGGACTTGGTTCGCGTGCAGTACGAACAAGGCGCTACCTCGCTGGTCGACCTGCTGGAGGCCACCAGCAGCGCGATTGATGCGGAAGACAATTTTCTCGAAGCCAAGGAAAACCTTTGGTCCTTGGTGTTTCAACTCGAATACGACGTCGGCAAGGAGTTTGTGAAGTGAGTCGTTGGTGCCTACTTTTGCCCGTTATATTCGGGTTGGCTACGCTGAATTGTTCTGCCAAGAAATCCTCAGAGGCGGCCGCAATGCCGCCGGGGGAACTGTGGATCAGTGCGAACGCTGTCAAAGAGGCCGATCTCAAGATTGAAGCCGCTCAGGCGCGGCGGGTCGGCAACACCATCACGACCAGCGGTCGTGTCGTGTTCAACGACGAGAAGGTGCAGCACGCGTTTTCTCCGGTGACGGGGCGCGTGACGCAGATCCTCGCCAAACCCGGCCAAAGGGTGAAAAAGGGCGACGCGCTGGCGGTGATCGATTCTCCCGATTTGGGCCTGGCCATCGCGGACGTCGGCAAAGCGGCGGCCGACTACTCCGCAGCTCAACATGACTACAATCGTCAGAAGCGGCTGTATGAACAGCGCGCCGCGGGTCAGAGGGACTTCGAGCAAGCCGAGGACACGTTCCTCAAGGCCAAGGCGGAGCTCGAGCGAAGCCGTCAGAAGGCCAAGCTGCTGCGGGGCGACGGTCAAACTCAGGGTTCAGCGGCCTACACCCTACGTGCGCTGATTGACGGTGAAGTGATCGGGCGCACTATCAATCCTGGGGTCGAGGTGCTTGGTTAGTACGCCGGTGGCGCCACGGTAGAGCTCTTCACGATTCGCGACATCAATCGTGTCATGGTGGTCGCTGACATCTACGAGATGGACCTTTCGCGCGTTTCCACCAGAGCAGCCGTGTCAGTTTCGGTCGTTTCGTTCCTGGACCAGACCTTCGATGGCGTGCTTGATTTTACCTCAGATTCGATCGATCCGTCCACGCGCACGGCGGTGGCGAGGGCGACTCTGCCGAACCCGAAACATCTCCTAAAGCCTGGCATGTTCGCCACCGTCCGCATCGCCACTGAAGGGCGGGACGCCCTGGCCGTGCCGCAAAATGCGGTACTGCGGCAGAGTGGTCAGCCGATCGTCTATGTCGATCTTGGCGTCACGCCCGATGGGCGACAGCGCTTCGTGCGTCGACCGGTGCTGATCGAGGAAACCGGCGGCGACGAGCTTATCGCAGTGGGCCGCGGGCTCACCGCAGGCGAACGGGTCGTTGCGAATAACGCAGTTTTGCTATCGGGGATGTGAGCTGTGCTAACCAAAGTCGTAACATTCGCGGTGCGAGCACCCTACATGGTGTTCATGTTCACCCTGGGTCTGATAGGCCTAGGGATCGCGGCGTACCTGCATCTCGGCGTGGAGGCCTACCCGAACCCAGTGCCCCCGCTCGTGGAGGTGATCGCGCAGCCGCCGGGCTGGAGTGCGGAGGAAACCGAGCGTTACGTGACGGTGCCGCTCGAGATGTCGCTGACTGGCATGCCCAACCTGGAGCACGTGCGTTCGCAGTCGGTGTTCGGGCTCAGTGATGTGAAATGCTATTTTGCCTAGGGCACGCCGTACGATGCGGCCCGGCAGGAAGTGCTCAATCGTCTGAGAATGGCGAATCTGTCGGAGTCGGTTTCGCCCGAATTTTCACCTTGGAATGCGATCGGTGAGGTGTTTCGATACACGCTCACCGGGGATGGATATGAGCTGCGGGATCTGAAGACCGCGCAGGACTGGGTGCTGGAACGTCAGTTCAAGACCGTTCCTGGTATCATTGACGTCGTCAGCTTCGGTGGGTTCACCAAGCAGTATCACGTGAACGTGGATCCATACCGACTCCGGGGCCAGGGCGTGCAGCTGCTTCAGGTGGAGTCCGCGATCGCGTCCGCGAACGTGAATGTTGGCGGTCAACGTTTGAGGCTCGGTGAGCAGTCGCTCGACGTGCGCGCGCTCGGCCTGATCAACGACGTTCGGGATTTTGAGGACATCGTGGTAGCTTCGCGTAACGGTACGCCGGTGCGCGTCCGGGACATCGGACAGGCCGCCATCGGCAATGCGCCACGCCTCGGCATTGTCGGCAAAGACGACGACAATGACGTCGTTCAAGGTACCGTGTTGATGCGCTACGGCGGTCGCACCGCTCCGACGCTCCAGCACCTTCACAAGAAGCTGACCGAGATTGACTCCCAGCGGTTGCTGCCGCCCGGGGTCAAAATCAAGCCCTACTACGACCGCGGTCGTCTCGTTGAAGTGACCACCCGCACGGTTAACGAGAACCTCATTGTCGGCATGGTTCTCGTGTCGATTGTCTTGGTCGTCTTTCTTGGAAATGTGCGGGCAGCGCTCATCACGGCTTTCAATATTCCGCTCGCGCTCTTGATTGCGTTCTGCGGGATGACCGTGACCGGCACTCCGGCCAATCTGATCTCGCTGGGGGCCGTGGACTTTGGGATCGTGGTCGATTCCAGCGTGATCATGATGGAAAACATCTTCCGTCACATGGGACCCGCCGGAAAAGGCTCGATGGGGACGCGTGTTTTAGCCAGCGTCAAGGAGGTGGGCGGCCCAATGCTGTTTTCCACCTCAGTGATCGCGGTGGCGTTTCTGCCACTGTTTACGATTTCAGGCGTGGCCGGGGTGATCTTCTCCCCCTTTGCTAGCACCTACGCGTTTGCAATCGGTGGGGCGTTCGTGCTCGCGCTCACGCTCACGCCCGCTCTCGCGACGATGTTGCTTCCGCCAGATACGGAGGAGCGCGAGGGGCGCCCGATGCGCTTCGTTCATTGGATGTATTCTAGGCCGGTTGCGTTTGCGCGCCGGTCCCCCCGCTGGACGGTCGGTGCGGCCGTGGGCGTCATCTTGCTCGGACTTGGCACCTATCCATTCTTGGACGGTGAGTTCATGCCCAAGCTCGAAGAGGGCAATTTCTGGATTCGCGCCACGCTACCGACGGGCACCTCACTCGAGAAGTCACGCGAGCTAGCGGACGGCATGCGTCGTGTGCTGCGCGGCTGCGCGGAGGACAAGAACGTTGCCTGTGACAACGTGCACAAGAAGGTCCCCGAGATCAGCACGGTAATCTCTCAGACCGGTCGCCCCGATGACGGAACGGACATGTCCAGCTTCTCGAATATCGAGCTGCTGGCCCCCCTGGAGCCCAAGGAGCACTGGCGTTCGGGGGTCACCAAGGCCTCGCTAACGAAAGACCTCCAAAAGGCGCTTAACTCGGCATTCCCTGGGGTTCTGTTCAGTTTTTCGCAGGCCATCTCCGACAACGTGGAGGAGGCGCTCTCGGGCGTGAAGGGCGAGAACTCGATCAAGGTGCTGGGCCCGGACATTCGCGCCAATGAGGTAACCGGCGACAAGATCTACGCCATTCTCAAGGCAATCCCCGGGGTAGAAGATCTTGGCGTGATGCGCTCTCTGGGGCAACCAGCCGTCAGAATCGTGGTCGATCGTCAGGCCTGTAGCTGCTATGGCATCAACACGGGTGACGTTGAGGCGGTCATCGAGCTCGCTGTTGGCGGCAAGACGGTGACGCACGTCTACGAGGGCGAGCGGCAGTTTGATCTGGTCCTGAGATTCCTCGAGCCCTACCGCAACTCGGTGCGTGCGCTGGTGGAGGTGTCGATTCCAAACAGCGACGGCTCTCAGCAGGTGCCGCTCGGTCAGCTGGCGTCCATTTCCACCGAAGATGGTGCGTCGCTTGTCTACCGTGAGGACGGTCACCGCTACACGCCGATCAAGTTCTCGGTGCGTGGTCGCGATCTGAAGTCAACCATCACCGAGGCGCAAAAGCGCATCGCTTCTGCGGTAAGGCTGCCCTACGACATGCGACTGCAGTGGGCGGGTCAGCTGAGTCAGATGGATGACGCGATGGCGCGCCTCATGTGGGTCGTTCCGGTTACCCTGCTAATCATTGGGATCTTGGTGTTTCTGGCTGTTCGCAACTGGATTGACTCCGTCGTCGTGTTCCTGTCGATCCCCCTGACCTGTGCGGGTGGGGTGATGGCGCTGGCGGTCACGGGAACGATCTTCTCAATCTCCGCTGCGGCGGGCTTCATCAGCATTTTCGGCATCGCGATTCAGGATGCCATCTTGGTGGTGTCGTATTTCCAGGCCCTTCGGCGCAACGGGAAGTCGCTGCTCGATGCGGCTCACGATGCGGCGGAAAAGCGCTTCCGACCCTCACTCATGACGACGCTCGTGGCAACCTTGGGACTGCTCCCGGCGGCGTTGTCGACGGGGATCGGGTCTGAGACCCAGAAACCCTTGGCGATCGTGGTGATCGGCGGCTCGCTGATCGTGGCGCTGACCTCACGGGTCACCAAGCCCGCCATGCTGGTGGTGCTTCATGAGTGGTTTGGGGTGTCGGCTGGAGTCGAGGAGGACCAAACGATTCAACCCTCCTGACGCCCGGCGCCCAGGTTCGCACGCGGTGGTGCGTTCACTGCGTGCGGCAGGAGTTGGGCGGCTGGGAACTGACGCTACCGGCCGAACTGAGGGCGTCGAGGGGCAGTAAGAACCGCTGCCAGTCGGTTGGGCCGACGGCTGCCGGTTGACGTTAGTCCGACCCGTGCCATCTCTTGAGCGTGTTTCGCTCGGTACTAGTCGCCAATCGTGGGGAAATCGCCTGTCGCGTACTCAAGACCTGCCGTCGGCTCGGGATTGAGACGATCGCGGTGTACTCGGAGGTGGATGCGGATTCTCTGCATGTCAGACTGGCGGACCGGGCATTTTTGCTCGGTCCGGCGCCGGTCGCGGCCAGCTACTTGAATCAGCCGGCGCTGCTCGACGCAATTGCTCGTTCGGGGGCCGAGGCGGTGCATCCGGGCTACGGGCTGCTCAGCGAGAACGCGGAATTTGCTCGCCGCGTGGGGGAGGCGGGCTGCTGCTTTGTGGGTCCACGCCCCGAGACACTTTCGGCCCTTGGCGACAAGATCCGCGCGCGCGAGCTGGCTCGTCAGGTGGGGCTCATGCCGCCTCCAGGCACGGCGGACGCGGTTGAGCTCGAGGACGTCGCGGTGCTCAATGCCGCAGCGGAAGTGATTGGGTATCCGCTAATGGTCAAGGCCGCCGCCGGCGGAGGCGGGATTGGCATGCAGCTCGTGAGCTGCGCCGATGAACTCGCTGAGGCGGCCCGGCGCGCGTGTGACCGCGCCACTTCGGCTTTCGGTGATGGTCGCGTCTATCTGGAACGCTACCTCTCGCAACCACGCCACATCGAGCTGCAGGTGGCGCGCAGTCACTCGGGTGAATGCTGGGTGTTCGGGGATCGCGAGTGCAGCGTACAGCGTCGTCACCAGAAGGTGATCGAGGAGTCGCCCAGTCCGGCAACCGCGCTGGCGGCTGACGGTGGCAAGCTGCGCGAGCGGCTTGGTGAGCAGGCGCGTCAGCTACTGGCGCTCGCGGACTACGAGGGCGTCGGCACCGTCGAGCTACTGCTCGACGAGTGCGGAAACTGCTATTTTCTTGAGGTCAACGCGCGCTTGCAGGTAGAGCATCCTGTGACCGAGCTGGTGCACGGTCTCGATCTCGTCGAGCTCCAGTTGCGCCTCGCGGCGCATGAGCCGCTCCCTCCCGAGCAGCTCGGAACGAGCGCTCACGGGCATGCCGTTGAGGCGCGCCTCTACGCAGAGGATCCCGACCGTGGGTTTGCTCCTCAACCGGGCCAAATCAGCGAGGCCCTGTGGCCCGAAGGCCTACCCGGGATTCGGGTAGACACTGGGGTTCGTGCCGGGGATCTGGTCACCACACACTACGATCCATTGCTCGCAAAGCTCACCGCCTGGGGCAGCACGCGCGCGCAGGCCATCGCGCGACTGAGGCAGGGGCTGGAGGCGCTGCGGTTCTCGCATCAAGGCCCCAAGGGCCCGCGCCGCACCAATCAGGAGCTGCTGCTGCGCGTGCTCGGCAGTGAGGCCTTTGCCCGCGGCGCGTATGACACCGGATTGATCGCGTCGCTCAAACACGCCTGAGACTGCCAAAAATCACCCCGATTCGGAGGTGTTTTGCCACGCCATCGAGCGGACGGTCATGCCATGCTTGCGTGATGAACGACACCTCACTTCGCCGCCGCGCCGAGCGCTGGAGGGACGCTGATCCGGAACCGCTGATGCAAGCGGAGCTATCCCGCAAGCTGGCGTCCGGAGATGAGGACAGCCTACGCGCCTGCTTTGAGCCTGAGCTGGCGTTTGGCACTGCCGGGCTGCGCGGGATTGTCGGTCCAGGGCCGGCGGGCATGAATCTGGCCGTCATCTTGCGGGTGACGCGCGCGCTGGCCGAACAGCTACTGGCCTCAGGCCTCGACCGCAGTCGACCCGTGGTGGTCGGGTTTGACGCGCGCCTCGACAGTGCGCGTTTTGCTGAGGCCGCCGTTGGGGTGCTGGCGGCTGCGGGCTTGCGCGTCGCGTTTTTTGTGGAACCAGTACCAACGCCGCTCGTGGCGTTCGTCGCGCTCGCGCGCCACGCGCTGGCGGGCATTGTGGTCACCGCGAGCCACAATCCACCCGAATACAACGGCTACAAGGTCTACGGAGACAGCGCAATTCAGCTGATTGCTCCGGTGGATATCGAGATCGCCGCGCGCATTTCGGGTGTCGGTGATGCAGTCTCCATCCCACGCGTCGCGCAGGCTTTCTCGGCAACTCACGGGCTGCTCGAACGGCTTGGTGAGCCGGAGATGGAGGCTTATGTTGCGGCCGTGCTCGCGACGCGTGGCGCCGGCGCGCCGGCGCGACCGATCCGCATGGCCTACAGTCCGCTACACGGGGTTGGGGCGGCCCTACTCACTCGGCTGATGCGGAGCGCGGGCCATGCCGCGCCGCTGATTGAGCCAAGTCAGGCAATGCCCGACGGACGCTTTCCAACGCTGCGCTTTCCGAATCCGGAAGAGCCTGGCGTACTGCAGCTCACGCTGGATTTGGCCAAGGCGTCGCAGGCGGAGCTCGTGCTCGCCAATGATCCCGACGCGGACCGTCTCGCGGTCGCCATTCCCGATCAGCAGAACGGTTGGCGGGTCCTGTCTGGGAACGAAATCGGGGTGATTTTGACCGATCATCGTCTGCGAACCGTCAAGCGCGACCGGCCGGCGCTGGTGGTTTCGACCGTCGTGTCGACGCCGATGACCGAGCGATTGGCACTCGCGCGCGGCGCCCATTTCGAACCCACGCTGACCGGTTTCAAGTGGTTGTGGACAGCGGCTCGTCAATTGTCCGACGAGCGCGGTTGGTGTCCGGTCATCGCGTTCGAAGAGGCCCTGGGCTACTCCACGCACCCGGCGGTGCGTGACAAGGACGGTATCGCGGCGGCCCTGCACTTTGCCGATTGGGTGGCAGACTGTCAGCGCGTCGGTGAGGCGCCGATAGCCCGTCTTTCAAGCCTGCTACGCGAGTTTGGGGCCTGGGTCAGCCATCCTCAAAGCGTGACGCTCGTCGGTGCCGAGGGGGCCCAGAGGATCTCCGACGCACTTGAGCGTTTGGGCAGCGCTCCGCCGAGTGAGGTTGGCGGTCGGCGGCTTCTCCGCATGCTCGACTACCGCGTTGGAGCGGCCGAGCGCCCGCCGTGGCTCGGAGAATCGCCGCTGCTTCAGCTAGAGCTCGCGGGCGATATTCGGCTTTTGCTGCGCCCAAGTGGCACCGAACCCAAACTCAAGCTCTACGCCTATGGGGTGGAGGCGGTCGGCGACGACCAATCACCGTTCGACGTGATGTTGCGTGTCGAGGCGGAGGTCGCGCGCATCGGTTCCGCGCTGCTGCGCTGGCTCGAACTCTAAGTGCGGCGCGCGTTCAGTGCAGGCCGCTTGGTTCAGCGAGTGAAAGCGCTAACGCGCGGCGAGTGAGTGGTCCCACGACGCCATCGGCCTCGAGCTCCACCGAGGCTTGATACGTCGCGATCGCACGTCGATAGTCTGCGGTCAGCGAAGCGTCGCAGGGCCCGAGGAAAAACCCGAGCTGCACCAGGGCGAGCTTGATTTCACGCACGCTGCGCGGAGGCGGTATGGGTGGCGCAGGCGCGTTCGTGCCTCCGTCGAAATCGTCCGGTGCCTGCGCTGACACCAGGTAGCGCAGCTGTCGCTCCTGCGTGAAGAGCATCCCGACGTCCAGGTAACCCACCAGCGGACGCCCGGGCGGACCGCCGATTTGCGGGCGCCCCGCGGTGGGCGTCACGCGGCGCATGACCGCAAATCCAGCTGGTTTTCCCTGTCGAAACTGACCATAGTCGTAGGAGGTCACGCTCTGGCTCGAGCATTCGGCGAGCACGAACACATGCTCAAGGCCGTCCTCCCCGATCAGCGCGATGTCACCCGGTTGCCACTGTAGCGGGCGAGCGAATCCGGCGTAGCGAAAGGCGCTGCCGACTGAGTAGACGATCCGGCTGATGTTTTGTCCGACGCGGTACCGGCAGTCCGCGTCTGCATCGTTGCGGTTGAGCAGACCCGGGTCGCGCAGACCAGCGCGCTTGAGGCAGTAGTGAACGAGATCCCCGCAGCCGGAGTAGCCATGGTACTGCGCGCGGCCCTCGGTCACGGCGTCAAAGACAGGGTCCCCGAGCAGGCGTCCTGCAGCGGCGTTACACGCCTCGGCTGCATTGGCCACGATGACCCGGCGCAGCAGACTCACGTCGAGCTGCTGACTTGAGTCAAATAGGCTGAGCGAGCGGGTCATGGGAGCAAGTCCGCCGGACCGGGCGTCGAGCCGCGGTCAGAGGGTGTCGGAATCGTACGCCAGGACCTGAGTCGACGTCAGCCCGGGAATCACGCCCTCTAGGCCAGAACGCAGGTTTTCGGCCGTGCCGGTCACCGCCACGACCAGGCGTGACGGATCGAGACGCGCCCGCAAGGCGGCGTTGGCCTCGTCGAGCTGGACCGCGTTGATGCGCTCGACGTAGTGGTCGTAGTAGTCCGCGGGCAGACCTAGGGTGAGCGCGTCGAGGCCGAGCGAGGCGCGCTTGCTCGCGGTGTCGATCGCAAACGCGTGGGAACGACTCAACATGCGTCGAGCCCCGGTGAGCTCACGCTGGGTCAGTCCCTTGTCGACCAGCTCCTCGAGCAGCTGAAGCTGAAGGGCGACGCAGGGAGCGCAGTCCTCGGCTTTGGGGAACGTCCAGAGGGTCATGGCCTGACGGACCTGATCGACCGGCAGACTCGCGTAGGCGCCATAGGACCAGCCGCGTTCAACGCGAACGGCCTGCATCAAGCGCGACGAAAACGACCCGCCAAACACGGTGGCCGCGACGTGGAGCGCGAGGTGATCCGGATCCTCGACGTGGCTGCCCAAGAGCCCAAGGTAGATCTGGGTCTGCGTGCGCTCGGGCTTGTCCACCAGCACGAGCTGGCGACCTGTCGGAGCTTTCGGCTCGGGGGGACGCGGCGCGGTGGACTGGCCGTCGGGCAAATCCGACACCAGCCGCAGCACGAGGGCGCGCGCGGCGGCTTCATCGAGATCGCCGGCCAAGGCGATCGCGAACTGGGAGCGCTGAGTCGCCTCAGCGTGGTGCTGACGCACCCGCTCCAGCGTCAGTGAGGGAAGGCTCGCGAGGGTTCCCGAAACGCTGCGTCCGTAGGGGTGTCCGGCGAACAGGGTTTGGCGTAGGGCCCGATTGGCCAGCGCGCGGTCGGAATCGCGGGCTTCCAGCAGCTCAGCGCGTGCTTCACGCAGCAGGCGCTCATGCTCGTTGGCGTCGAGGCTCGGCCGCACCAGCAGATCCGCCAGCAGCTCCGTATACGCCCCGAGTGAGCGCTTCAGCGTCACTCCGTTGAACGCCACGGTCGAGTAGCCCGCGTCCGTCACTAGCGAGGCGCCCATTCGATCGAGGCCCTCCTCGATTGCGGGCAGCGCGCGTCCGCCAGCAGTGCGGCGGGCGAGCCTGGCCGCAATGCGACACAGTCCGGCGCCATCGACCGGATCAGTCGTGGCGCCAAAGCGCCTGGCGACCAACACGTGCACGAGCGGCAGTGCCGCACTTGGCGCCAAAATCACGGGGACTCCGGCCACCTCGAAGCGAATGCACTGGCTCATGTGTTGGCCTCCTGTTGAGACCGAACGCAGACGACCGTGCGCTGCTGAGGCTCAAAGAATCGACGCGCCGCTCGCAGTAGATCACTTGGCGTGAGGCGTTGCCAGTTCTCGACTCGCTCGAAGGCTGCCGCGGGACGCCCTAGCAGGGTCTCGTAAAAACCCAGCGTCGAGGCCTTGCCATCAGCGGTATCGAGGCCCGCGAGCAGTCCAAGTTCTGTGCGCCGCTGGGCGCGCTCGAGCTCATCGCTAGCCACCGGCTCTCGCTTGATGCGCTCGAGCTCATCGTCGATGCTCGCGAGCAGGCGCTCAGCGGTCACACCCTCGCGGGCGACCGCCGAGATCTCGATCAGGCCCGGATCACGGAACGGACCCACGAAGGCGCGCACGTCGGTTGCGAGCTCTTCGTCATGTACGAGTCGTCGCACCAGACGACTGGCTCGCCCGGCACAGAGCACTTCAATCAACAGATTGACCGCGCCATGCTCGGCATCGCCGAGGGCGGGGCCATGGTAGCCGAGCGTCAGCTTTTCCGTCGGCGTTGGCTTAGTCAGTTCGGCGCGCCGCTCCTCACTTTGCGGGAGCTCAGGCCACAAGTCCTCGACCGGCAACTCACCCGAAGGTAGCTCGCCATAGGCTTTGCCCACCAATTCGAGCAGTTTTCGCAGCGGAAAGTCGCCGACCACCACCAGACAGAGGTTGTTGGGCGCGTAGTACGCTTTGAAGAACTCGCGGCAGTCCTCGGTCGTGAACCCCTCGATGTCCTCCATCCACCCGATGGTCGGAGCGCGATAGGGATGGCGGACAAACGCCGTCTTCCACAGCAGCTCGCTGGTGGCGCCTTCAATATCGTCGTCCACGCGGTAGCGTCGCTCATTGGCGACGACATCCTTTTCGCGAGCCACTGGTTCATCAACCAGCTGGAGGTGAGCGAGCCGCTCGGCCTCGAGCTTGACAACGAGGCTGAGCGCGCCGGCCGGAGCGTTGACCGTGTACTGCGTGAAATCCAGCCAGGTCGAGGCGTTGTTCTCGGCTCCCGCTTCTTCGAGCAGGCGGTCGTAGTCCCCCTGGCCCAGCTCGGCGGTTTCACCGAACATCAGATGCTCGAATAAATGCGCCAGCCCCGTCTTGGTCGGTCGCTCGTGGCGTGAACCGACCCGCACCCAGCTGTGATACGAAAAGACCGGCGCGCAATCGTCCTCGCAGCTGAGCAGCGTGAGCCCATTGGGGTAGCGCCACCGCTCGACGCGCAGCACGGCCCCAAACGGCACGCTGCCGAGGTACTCGGGGACGCAGGCGGGCGGCAGCTGAGCCGCAATAGTCTGGACCAGGACCTGGCGTTTCTTCAGCAGGGGGTTGGAAATTTGCGGCATAAAGTCAGTTGTCCAACTTCAGCACGGCGAGGAAGGCTTCCTGCGGGACCTCGACATTGCCGACGTTCTTCATGCGGCGCTTGCCCTCTTTCTGCTTCTCGAGCAGCTTGCGCTTGCGTGAGATGTCGCCGCCGTAACACTTGGCGGTCACGTCTTTGCGCATGGCGCGCACGGTCACGCGACTGATTATGCGCGTGCCGATCGCGGCCTGGATGGCGACTTCGTACTGCTGCCGGGGGATCAGCTCCTTGAGCTTGCTCGCCAGATCTCGTCCGCGCGTGTACGAGGTGTCGCGGTGGACGATCACGCTGAGCGCGTCCAGGGACTCACCATTGACGAGGAAGTCGAGCTTGACGAGGTCGTCTGAGCGGTAGCCTGTCAGCTCGTAGTCCATGCTGGCAAAGCCCCGCGACACGCTCTTGAGCTTGTCGTGAAAATCCAGGATCACCTCGGCGAGCGGGAGCTCGTAAGTGATGACGACGCGGTCCTTGCTGGCGTACTGCAGGCCCTTTTGCTCACCGCGACGGTTCTCACAGAGCGCCACGACGGGTCCGACATGCTCGCTCGGTACGTGGATCGTGACCTTCATGATCGGCTCTTCGATGCGCTCGATCTCGCCGACGGGCGGCATGTGGGAGGGGTTGTGGACGACCACGCATTCCCCCTCCTTGTTAAAGGCGTGATACACCACGCTCGGAGCGGTGGTGATCAGGTCCATATCGTACTCGCGCTCGAGCCGCTCCTGGATGATCTCCATGTGCAGGAGGCCCAGAAAGCCGCAGCGAAAGCCAAACCCGAGGGCATCGGATTTGTCTGGCTCGAACTGAAACGAGACGTCGTTCAGATGGAGCTTGCTGAGGGCGTCGCGCAGATCCTCGTAGGCGCCGGAATCGGTGGGGAATATCCCGGCGTAGACCATCGGCTTGACCTCTTGGAAGCCCGGGAGGGGCTCAGGCGCCGGTCGCGAGGCGAGCGTGATCGTGTCGCCAACGCGGGTCTCGTCGACGCTCTTGATGTTACCGGCGACGAAGCCGACCTCACCCGGACCGAGCTCCTGGAGATCGGTGGGGTGCGGCGAGAAGCAGCCAAGCGTCGTCACCTCGAAGCGGCGACCCGACGACATCAGCAAGATGTTGTCGCCCTTGCGCAGTGTGCCGTCAAAGACGCGCACGTTGATGACGGCGCCGCGGTAGCTGTCGTACCAGCTGTCGAACACCAGCGCGCGCAGTGGAGCCTCGGGGTCACCCGTGGGCGGCGGAATGCGATGTACGATGGCCTCGAGCACATCCTTGACGCCGAGGCCCGTTTTGCCACTCGCCAGCACCGCGCCGCTACAATCCAACCCGATAATCTCCTCGATCTGCTCTGCCGTCCCGTCGACATCCGACGAGGGCAGGTCGATCTTGTTGAGGACGGGGACGATCGCCAGGTTGTTGTCGAGCGCCAGGTACACGTTGGCGACCGTCTGCGCTTCCACGCCCTGGGTCGCGTCGACCACCAGCAGGGCACCTTCGCAGGCGCGCAGGCTGCTCTTGACCTCGTAGTTGAAGTCAACGTGTCCGGGCGTGTCGATCAGCTGCATCTGGTAGGTCTCGCCGTCGTCAGCGAGGTACTTGAGCCGCACGGACTGCGCCTTGATCGTGATCCCTCGCTCGCGCTCAAGCTCGAGCTTGTCGAGGAACTGCGCGACCTTCTCTCGCTCTGCCAGGGCGCCGGTGACGTCGAGAATTCGATCAGCGAGCGTGCTCTTGCCGTGATCGACGTGAGCGATGATCGAAAAATTGCGGATCTTCGAGGAGTCGTTTGGCATGTTGCGGCAGGGATAGACGGCGGGGATGCGCGAGAGGGCCGGGGCTCTCTAGCGCGGGTAGTGTCGCTTCACCACTCGGCCTCCGAGGACAAGCGGCAGGTCGAAGGGGCTGGGTTCGGCGTCGCCCAGCAAGTCCGCGTCGCAAGTGAGGCTCAGGCCCGCGTCGGCTGGGGGCCAGAGCGCCGTTGTCGACGCGCGGACGTCGAGCCGTCCCGGGCACGCGGGCAGCTTTGGAGAGCGCAGTTGGGCGCACCACCGGGGCCGAGCGTCGGCGCTAGCGCTTCGGCGTTAGGGGCGCTGTGCTCGCATCGACCAGCGACATTTGGCCTGGCAACTCGTGCTCATGCCGCTGCAAGACCAGATCGATGCCCTCTCGAATGTACACCGCCACGGGCACCTTCGTCCTTGTGTGAAGGAGGTGCAACCGGTCGTTCTGTTCCGGCGTGATGTAGACGGTTGTCGAGATCTTCTTGCGGGACATCGGAATCGAGCTCCGCGGCAAACCTGCCAGTCGTTACAATAGGCTCCACTACATGCGTTGTCAAAGAAATCAGCCGGCCGAATATCCCCCTATTGTCAGAAAGGGGGTGACGGGCCGGCCTGTATCTCCGCATGGACGAACGCGGGAGTTGCGGCAGTCATAGGGGGATGTGTAGGCTACGTCCAAGGCTCGCCTGTGAGCCCTGCGAGGGGTCTCGCGCAGCTGGTAGTGACGAGAGGAATCGCTGAACATGTCGTCGGTCAGGGACCAAGAGTCGTACATTCGCCGTTTGACCTACCGGGGGCTTTTGTTGGTTGTGAGCGGCGTGGTGACGGCCTGCGCGGGCTCGCTTCAGGCGGGCGCTGGAGCAGCGGCAAAGTCCGGTCACCGAGACACCAAGATCGAGCACGAAGACTGCGATCTCTCTGCCAGTGGCGCGGTCGCGGTGGACGTCAACGGGGACGGCAAGGCTGATCTCACGACGGTCAAGAGTGGGGAGCGCGAGAAATGCCGCGGTGCCGACCTCGACTTTGACGGTCGAGTCGACATGTGGACCTATTTCGACGACGCTGGCGGGCTTCGTCGGCGCGAGCTCGACTTCGATCGTGACGGTCAGATCGACGAGATCCAGTTGTTCAAGTCGGGCGTGATCAGCGAAAAGCACAGGGCTTCGTCGCTTGCCCATCGTCTCGACACTTGGGACAGCTTTGAGGCGGGCAAGCTCGTCCGCTCCGAACGCGATTCCGATGGCGACGGTCGAGTGGATCAGTGGTGGGAGTTTGCCAATCCGGACTGCCCGACGATTCGCTCAGACGTCGACGGTAACGGCGAACCCGATCCGACCGCGGTGGTCAACTATTGCCAGGAGGCTTCCAGTAAGCCGCCCGAGATCAGCGACGGCAAGGGCCCGGAAATGCTCAAGAAGGACGTGGACGCTTTGCCGAAGGAAGAAAGCAACAAGGAGTCGACCGACGCTAATCCAGCCGCGGACACAGCGAAGGCTAAGCCGCCCGCCAAATCTGACGCCAAGCCGAAGGAGAGCAAGTAATGGCCCTCGCACGGAGTGAGTTCGGGTTGGTGCCCGTGGCTCGTTGCCGCTGGGTTGGCGTCGTTCTGCTTGCTGCTGCGGGTTGTGGCGGCCCTGCCGCCAACGCGCCCAGTGCCCATGTCGAAGAGCAGCCAAGCGCCGCTGTGGCAGCGGCGAACGCCAGCGGGGACTCGTCGCGCTGTGAGTACAAGGGACGTCTCGATCGGGAAGCGCGCGAGAGCGCGAGTCTCGGTAGCGTGACACCCAACGTTCGACGCGTTTATTCC
>JBBRAB010000052.1:0-23297 GCA_038207155.1 Polyangiales bacterium | reverse complement strand
CGCCGCCGCTGGAGGCGCTGCCCGTATCCGAGCCGCTCCCCCCTTGGTCACTGACCGTCGTGGTCGTCGCCACAGCTGACAAGAAGCAGATCTGAAAACAAGAACGCTGGGGCAATTCGGTGAGTCATGTTTTTTCTGGAGTGACAGCTAAGCGGACGCCGCTGAACGCTAGCTAGCGCACCGTCCCCCGACAATCGCAAGCCGTCAGCGTAAAGCAACTGGAGGTCGGGGCTGTTCAACGTGAACCAAGCGCACTGATACACTTGGTGACCACAACTCTGCGCTGGTCACCAAATTCGCCCGCTAACTGCGTCCATCGACTCGCAGGTCCGGCAGCACGCGACTCGGACTGACGCCGCTGAGCAACTCAGCCGGCGGGGAGTTCCCGCAGCATGACGAGCAGCATTCGGCAAGCCACCGAGGCCTCGAGCGAATGCGGCACGCCTGCTGGCATGCGGACGATCGTGCCCGGGGTTGCCTGCATCGGGACACCGCCGATCACCAGGCGGAGCTCACCTTCCTGCACCAGTACGAGCGCATCGAACGGAGCCGTATGCTCGCTCAGGCCCTGCCCCGCGTCGAAGGCAAACAGAGTCACATTGCCTCCGCCCGTCTTGGCAAGGACACGGCTCGCGATGCCCTGCGCGGTCGTAGCAATTAGGCCCGCGATGGCATGGGCCTCGGACGAAGGTAACGAGCTCGGAACTACAGCAAGCTGGACCATATCTTTGCTTTCCACGTCCGCCACTCAGGCGGGCGCATTGTAAGCATGGGCACCCCGAGCGGCTACGGCCAGTGAGCGCCTGACGGCTGTCAGGGGTGAACACCCCCACTTGTCGCCCCGAGCTCGCGCCGGCGCCCCTAATTCCTGGGGTGATTGCGCTAACAATCGCGAGCTACTCGGACGCCGCACCCGCGTTAGCCCACCAGCGATAGACGGCGCCACTCCGAAGTCCGATCCAGTGGCTTCCATCATTGGCTGCTCGCGAGATGCCGACCAGCTCATCGCTCGACCAACTGCAATCGACAGAGATCACGGGTCGGCCTTCGCTCAAGCCATCGCGAGCCCCGAGCGCGCTGTTCTCGACGCGCCAGAGTCGGCCGCCGCGAGCGAGCCAACAATCCCCGCCGTCGGTCTGAAGCATTCGCAAGTCGAGTGCCGCGTCACCGTCGGTCATGCTCGCCGACAAGGCATAGGCCTGCCCCGGCTGACTTGGCGACTTGGCTAGGTCCGCGTACGACCAGAATTCAAGACGCTCGCGCGTGAGTGTGACCAATCCGGCGCCGTACCCCGCCAGCTGCAACCCTTGACCGGAACCCGTCGCAACCGGTCGCTGAGGGTCCACCAAACGCGTAAAATCCCCGGATTGTCGGACCACGAGCGAACCGTCACCCAGGGGCACGAGCTGCTGACTCGGAGTGCCGCCGGGCAAAGCGAACGTCCGATGCCCTCCCGCGCGCGTGAAAAACTCGAGTTCGCCCCGGGCAGTCGCCACGACGAGCCAACCACCCCAAAGGACTGGACCGGCCGTGATTGGACTGCGTGGCAGCGCGTGAAGCGTCAGCCCACCACCGCGATGAATGCCCCACAGCGCGCCGTCATCTCCAACAAAAAGCAGGCCAAAGCGGTCGAGAAACGTGATTTTCGAGCGAACACCGCGCGGTGCCTTGTAGACCCACAGCCGCGCGCCATCACGGGACAAGGCCAGAATTTGACCTCGCCAAGTCGGAAAAAAGAGCTTGCCGGCCTCGTCGGAGTAGCCCTCGCCGGCGCTGGCTCCGCCAAGATTGACGCTAAAGCGCAGGGCAGCGTCCTCGCGCAGAGACTCGACCGTCCCGTGCGCCGACGCCACCACCCAACCGCCCAACCCCTGATGAGGCGACAGCTGCACCAACGACGAGCCGGCTCGCCAGACCGGTTCGAGATGGCCCGAAGAACAACGGACTTCAGCCAGCGCCGGCTGAGCGGTGAGCGTCGCCAGACCGCTCAACACCAGGCCTAGCCGCACGACGCCAAGTGCGATCGAGCGGCGTGAGCGAGGCGTCCTAGCGGGCGGCGGCATGCGTGGTCCGGGTATGGCAGGCCCGGTCTGAGTTGGCCAAGGCAACATCTTCTGAGCGCGCTCGGCCAGGCAACCTATCCGAGGTGATTCCCTCCGGCCGCGACTCGGAGTACGCTTTGCGAAGTGCCCTGTCTCGTCTTTGGACTCACTGGTGGAATCGGCTCGGGCAAGACGACCGTCGCTAACCGATGGCGGTCGCGTGGACTGGCCGTGCTCGACGCCGACGAACTGGCGCGCGAGGCCGTCGCTCCAGGAACGGAAGGCCTTGAGCGCCTCGTCGAGGCCTTCGGGGAGGGCATCCTCCATGAAGGCGCGCTCGATCGCGCTCAGTTCGCCCGACACATCTTTGAGTCGCCCGAGGCCAGACAGCTCGCCGAAGACATCGTGCACCCGCTGGTCTTCGCGCGACTTGGGCTCTGCATCGCGACCCTGGAACAAGGCGGCGAGCCGCTCGTTTGCTACGAGGCGCCGCTGCTGGTCGAGAGTGGTCGAGCAGACAGTTTTCGCCCGCTGGTCGTGGTGAGCGTGCCCGAGGATCTGCAGATCGTCCGCGCGATGCACCGCGATGGAGTCGCCGAGGCGCACATCCGCGCGCGCCTGGCCGCCCAAGCGCCTTTGGCGGACAAGGTGAGCGTGGCCAACTACGTGATCGACAACTCCTCTGACGTGGACGTAACGATCGAGGTGGCCGATCACGTCCTCGACGAGATCTGCGTCGCTGCCGGCATCGATCCCGAGCTCTATCCACGCCCCCCGATGGACGCCGCTTAGCCTGCGGCGCCGATACGCGCGCGAGCTGCGCGCGCGGCCTACGCGAGAGTCGACGCGCCGACACGTGCGCGAGCCGCGCACAAAGTATTGTCGAGCAGCATCGCGATCGTCATCGGTCCGACGCCGCCGGGTACCGGAGTGATCGCCCCGGCAACCTCGACCACGGAAGCGAAATCGACATCACCGCACAGCTTGCCTTCGGCAGTCCGGTTCATCCCGACGTCAATCACGGCCGCGCCTGGCCGTATCCACGAACCCGGGATCATTTGGGCTTTGCCAATCGCGGCCACGACCACGTCCGATTCGCGGCAACGTGCCGCCAAGTCCTGCGTGCGGGAGTGAGCCACGGTCACGGTCGCATTGCGCGCCATCAACAGCGCCGCCACGGGCTTACCGACGATGTTGCTGCGACCAATCACGATCACCCGAGCACCCGACAGCTCCACCCCGGCTTCGTCGAGCAAACGCAGCGAACCACGCGGGGTGCACGGGACGAGCCCCGGAAGGCCCGACCAGAGCGCACCAACGTTGACTGGGTGAAACCCGTCGACGTCCTTGCGCGGATCAATCGCCTCGAGAATGCTCTGCGACGCGAGTCCGCGCGGCAAGGGCAGCTGCACCAGGATCCCGTCCACTGACGGATCAGCGTTCAGCTCGCCAATCAACCCGAGGAGCTGCGCTTCACTGACGCTGACCGGCAGACGATGCACCTGCCCCGCCATGCCGACCTCAGCGGCAGCCTTTTCCTTATTGCGAACATAGACGGCGGACGCGGGGTCTTCACCCGCCAGCACGACGTGCAGCCCCGGAGCGCGGCCGTGCTGCGCAACGAACTGCTCGACCCCCGCACGAACCTCTGCCCGAACCTTCGCCGAGATTTCCTTGCCGTCGATGATGCGCGTCATGGTGCCGGGACATACCAGACCGACGAAGCCGAGCAAGCTCGGCGAAAGCACCGCGCACAAGCGCCCAAACGACGCTCGCCCGGGCAGAGCCGCGACCTACGGCACCGCGATCGTCACAAACGTCATGAAATTCGCCTGAACGACGATATTCACCGCACCTGTTGCCGTTCCAGCGAGGTCAAGCGTCGCGAGCGTTGGGGCCGCCACCGCTGCCTGCACGTTGGCCAACAGGACTGCTCCGGTGGAGGTGGTCCCGACGTCGTCCGTGACCCAGACCGCGGGTCCCGAGGCGTAGGCAATCCGCTCAGCGATTGCGGAGGTTACCCGCACGCCCGCCCTTGGAAGCTTTTTGATGATGTCCACGACGCGTAGGACGACCTGGGCCGTACCCGACTTGACCGTGAGCGACTGCGGAAGCGAGAGCAGCACGGTCTCGTAATCCGCGCGCCGCAGCATGGGCAGCACCATGTCCGTCGGATTGGCCGCGTCGACGGCGACAAGACCGGAGAACAGATCCGACGAACCCACGGCAGTTGCCGACACCCACGCCCCACCCTGAACGCGCACGCCGGGAATCGAGAACGTGGGGCCGGTGACATCCGCACTGAGCAGTCCGCCGGCGACGGCAGGAGCGCGCATCGTAAACGTACCATTGGCGACAGCCGCGGACTTCGGATCAAGCTCACCGCTCGTCATCACGAGCTTGAGCGTCCCCGACACCGTCACACCCGTGTTGGCACCGCCGCTAGCCGCCCCGCCAACTCCGCCAGTCGAGACCGCGCCGCCGCCCGCATTGCCAGTCGGGCCGCCGGCGCCGATCACCGACGACGCACCATAACCACAGCCCGCGTCAGGACAGGGAGCCATCGGCGGATGGGTCTCGTCCTTAGAACAACCCGACCAGCTCGACAATGCGAGCACAGCCAGCGACCAACAGTGAAAGGAGCGGAGCGGGCGGCGCATGCCGCCTAGGCTGATCGAGCAAAGCATATGGCTATTATGCCAGAGAGACGCGCTGGCGGCGAGCTTGCCGCGCCAGTAACACGCCATGACCGAGGCCAGCGGCGAGGATCAGCAGGACGCCGATCCACTGGGAGGTCGACAGCCCAAGCAGTCCTCCGCGGTCATCGCTTCGCAGCCACTCCAGCACGAACCTCAAGATGGCATAACCCGCAACGAAGGCGAAAAAGACCTGACCATCGTAGCGTTTGCGACCGTGAAGCCACAGCAGCAGGGCGGTGGCCAGCAGCAGACATCCCCCAGCTTCGTAGATCTGTGTTGGATGCACCGACACCGATACTGCGGCCGAGTTGGGCACGAGACCCAGCAGCGCCTGCTTTTCCGACGCTGGGCTGTGAGACGGGAACCTGAGGCCCCAGGGCAACGAGCTGGGTAGGCCGAAGCAGCAGCCCGCGAGCAGACAACCGAGACGCCCGAAACCAAGACCGATCGGCACCACGAGGCCCGCCATGTCCGCAGCGCGCCAAAACGGAAAACGGTCCCTGCGAAGCTGGTAATAGGCCGCTGCGGAAGCTCCCAGGAAACCGCCGTAGTAGGTCAGCCCACCTTGCCAGAAGCGCGCCCAGGCAAAGCAATCGCTGCGCGTCGGATGGCAGACCCGCGCGGCGCTGTCCCAAGCCCCGAGTGCGGCCCCGTCCCCCCCGAAGAGCCAATCCTTTGGGATAGGCGCGACACACTCTGCCTCGCTGATCTTCCAGGCGACGCGCGCCGGCGCGGTGCAGAGGTGAACGTAGTCCCAGAAGAACCCGTCAAACAGGACGTGAGCAATCCGCGCTCCGAGCACGCCAGCGATCAGCATCGAGATGCCCAGATCAACGATCACATCCGGATCGTGACCGAGCCGCCTAGCCCAGAGCACGCCCATGGCCGTCGCCACGATGAACCCCGTCACGAGCAAGACGAAGTAGCTCGGGAACGGCAGGTCAAATAACGTGAAGAGGCGTCCGTGCATGGGAAAAACGGTGGTCTAGAGCGAGGTCGTGCGGTGCGGAGCGACTGGCCGCCGACGCCACACGATCGCGTCGAGCGCCATCAGAATCACGCCAACACAGATGCCCACATCGGCGACGTTAAACGTGGGCCAGTGATCCGTGATTACCCAGCCCCTGAAGAAGTGCGCCACCAGCTCGTTCATCGATTGCACCCAGCCCGCGCGGTAGTCGATGAAGTCGACCACGCCTTGGCGAGTGATGCGATCGACGAGATTACCGAGCGCGCCCCCCAGCACGAGCGGCAGTCCCCAGCGCAGTAGCCACTGTTGCCCGTCAAGCCGCCGATACAGGTTCACGATGAACGCCACGGCAACAATGCTGACGAGCACGAAAAATGGCCGACGCACCCAGTCGGGCTGGCCATTTCCCATGCCCCAAGCGCCGCCCTTGTTGTACGCGAGCACAAACGAGAGGCTGTCCTTGAGCACGGTCACGCCGGGCTCGACGAGCGAGCGCTTCGAGAGGGTCGTCTCCGCCCAAAACTTCGAGCCCACATCCAGCACGAGCACGACGGACGCAATGGTCGCAAAGAAGATGTAGTCCCTGCGCGACGCTCGCGGCTCGGTCGCCTTCACCTGCTGGGAGGGGCGGTCACTGGGTGAGGCCCGCTCGGGGGTCAGATTGGCTTCGGGGGCGGGGCCCGGTTCCTGCTCTTGGCTCATCGTCGCGTCGTTCCTACGACAGCTCGGCGGACGTTGCCAGAGCACCGAACATCTGTTTAGCTTTTTGTCCCATGACCGTACTCCCATTTCGCCGTCCCACGGGCCTGGACGCACTTCTCGCGAACTGGGAGTCCCAGGGGCGGCTGCGCCCCTGCCTGACAGCCGAGCACCTGCTGCCCGGCGCAAATGCAGAGCAGGTCCCCTTCCCCGCCGGGCTCAGCGATCCACTACGCGAGGCCCTCGAAGCGCGCGGACTGACAGGTCTTTACTCCCATCAGGGCCAAGCCCTTGAGGCGGCCTTCGCCCGTCGCCACTTCGTCGTCGCCACCCCCACGGCGAGCGGCAAGAGTCTGTGCTTTCACCTGCCCGTGCTCGAAGCGCTAGCGCGTGAGCCCAGCGCGACCGCGCTCTTTCTCTACCCAACCAAGGCACTCTCGCGAGATCAGGAGCACGGTATTCACGCCCTAGCGCGCGAGGCCAAGCTCGAGCTCCCGGCCATCGTCTACGACGGGGACACGCCCGCGGACGCCCGGCGCGTGGCTCGCGACCGCGCGCGCATCGTGCTCAGCAACCCCGACATGCTCCACTCGGGCATTTTGCCCAATCACGCCAAGTGGGCGCGCCTGCTCGAAGGCCTGCGCTACGTCGTGCTCGACGAGCTGCACACTTATCGCGGAGTGTTCGGCTCGCACATGGCGCATGTGATCGCGCGACTGCGGCGACTGGCCGCCTTTCACGGCAGCCATCCGACGTTCCTCTGCGCAACGGCAACGATCGGCAATCCCGTCGAGCACAGCGCGCGGCTGCTCGGCGTCCCCGAGAGTGAAGTCGAGCTGATCGACAAAAATGGGGCACCGCGCGCCGAGCGACGGCTATTTGTCTACAACCCTCCGATCGTGAATCCCGAGCTTGGGATCCGCGGCAGCGCGCTCAAGCACGCCGTGGACGTCACGTCCGATCTCGTGCGAGCAAAGGTGCCAACGCTGGTATTTGGTCCCTCGCGCAACTCGGTCGAGGTCATGCTCAAGTACCTTCGCGAGCGCGTCGGCAACGTGGCGGGCCCCGAGGCCATCATGGGCTATCGCGGCGGGTATTTGCCCGACACGCGCCGCAAAATCGAGCAAGACTTGCGCGAAGGCCGCATCCTCGCCGTCGTCGCGACCAATGCGCTCGAGCTGGGGATTGACATTGGGGATCTCGATGCAGTGGTCTTGGCGGGCTATCCCGGCTCGATCGCGGCCACTTGGCAGCGCTTTGGCCGCGCGGGGCGTCGCGGACGTACCAGCATCGCGCTGATGATTTGCGGCTCAGGCTCGCTCGATCAATATCTGGCGCGCCACCCCAACTACCTGCTCTCAACAGCCGCCGAGGAAGCGCGCATCGATCCGAACAACGTCGAGATCCTGATCCAGCATCTCAAATGCGCGGCATTTGAAGCGCCATTTCGCCTCTCGGAACCGGGACTGCGCCCCGCGAGCCCAGCCCCCGCCGAGGGGGAGTCGTACCTTGGGCTCGATGTCGAGTCCACACGCGACGCGCTCGACTACCTCGCCGAACATCGGCTGGTGCATGCTGAGCAGGGAGCCTATATCTGGACGGGCGAGGCCTTCCCCGCCAATCACGTCTCCCTGCGCAACCTGAGCTGGGACAACTTCGTGATCATCGACGTCGCCAACGGCCGCAGCATCGCGGAGCTCGATTTCCGTGCGGCGCACACCATGCTGCACGAGCAAGCGATCTACCAACATGACGCTGAGCAGTACCAGGTGGAGCGCCTTGATTTTGACAACCACAAGGCCTTCGTTCGTAAGGTGGAGCCGGACTATTTCACCACCGCGCTAACCTACCGGACGGTCGCCGTTCTCGAGCCTCTTGCTAATTCTACGCTCGGCCCAAGCGTCACCGGATACGGGGAAGTCAAGGTGCTTGAGAAGGTGACTGGCTACAAGAAAATCAAGTTTTTTACCCACGAAAATGCGGGTTACGGTGATGTGCACCTCCCCGAGCTCCAGAAGCACACCACCAGCTTCTGGCTCACCTTGACCGAGGCGAGTGTGGCTGCGCTCGGACGCCCCCGCGCCGAGCTGATCGCCGGGCTGCGTGGCCTTGGTACAGCTCTAGAGACCATCGCGACCTTGGCCTTGATGTGCGACCCGCGGGATCTATCGCGCACGCTTGGCGACGGCGCAGGCTCCGGACTCGGCCCTGGACGCGATCCGCTCGGAGGTCGCACGGGGGGCTTTGACCCAACGCTGTTCCTGTTCGATTCTGTGGCGGGGGGGGTCGGCCTCGCTGAGCGCATTCACGAGCGCCGCCACGAGATGGTCGAACGCGCGCGCGTGCTGATCGCACAGTGCCCGTGCAAAGCGGGCTGTCCCGCCTGCGTCGGCCCCGAAGAGGACGAGGGACCACTCGACGTAAAGGCCGTCGCGAGCGCCATCGCCTGGCACCTGCTCGGCTAGTCGCGGGTCGCCCGTGGGAGCTCAGCCAGCCAACCGGGCCCCTCCGTAGGTTGACAGGGAGCGCTCCCATGGCGCAGAGAAATGAGTCCCCCTCCGCTGCACTCGTTCCGTCGACCAAGCCTCTACCCGATGCCGCATACCCCCCCGCCGATTTCCAAGTCCAGTTACCGTTCGAAAGAGACGCTCCGACGACACGCGATGGTGGGCGGGCGATACCGCCTGGAGGGTCGGGTCGGTGAGGGCGCCACCTCGGACGTGTATCTCGCGCTCGATCTGGCCGCGCGTCGTGCAGTCGTAGTCAAACAGCTCTCCGTGAAGGGCTCGGAATCCGCTGAGATGCGCGCGCGCTTTCTGCGAGAGGCGCGCGCGGTCTCGCTGATCGATCACCCGAGTGTCGTGCGCGTGTTCGATTTCGGAGCTCCCGAGGACGAACGACCCTATCTCGTGATGGAAGCGCTGGTCGGGGAACCGCTCAGTGACCTCATGGCGCGGCAAGGGGCCTTCAGTCCTGATCTGGCCCTGGTGCTCTGTCGCCACGCCGCGGCCGGCCTCGCAGCGGCTCACCTGGAAGGCGTCATTCACCGGGATATCAAGCCAGACAATCTGTTTTTGGTCGGGCCACTCGGAGACCCCTACGGGCTCAAGCTGATCGACTTCGGCATGGCCAAATTGGCGGTTTCTCGCGGCACCAGCGGCTCGCATCTGATCCTCGGCACCATGCAGTACATGGCCCCCGAGCAGATCATGGTTGACCCCATCGACGCGCGAACCGACGTCTACGGACTCGGTGTCGTGATGTTCCGCTTGTTCACCGGTCACCTGCCGTTTGACGCGGTCGACAGTGATGTGCTGCTCAGTCATCAGCTCTTTTCCACCATGCCGCCACCGAGCTGGCTCGCCGAAGCGATCGACCCTCGCATCGAAGCGGTGATCATGCGGGCCACCCGCAAACACCCAGACAATCGCTACCCCTCGATGGAAGCGTTGCTGCTCGATCTCGATCGTTTGGTGGGTTTTCGCGGCGTGGCGACGGACGAGCTCCATCACCCGCCGCTGGCGGTGACCCCCGACGCCTACGACCCCAAGAACCCCGAAGGGCGCAAGGTCGCCCAGATGCTAGCGCGGCGCTTTGGTACGGTGCCGCCCCCGTCGGTCAGCCCGTGGGAATAGGCCTGACGCTTTGGGAATTACCAAGCGGCTAAGCCGGTTATAACGACGAACTATGGAGACCCCGTCACTTCGCCGCCTAAGCCACAGTTCCCGCACGCTGCTTGGCACGGCCCTCCTGCTCTGCCTGTCCGGTTGCCAAGCGGCCACCAGTCCCGCGAGTAAACCAACCGACCATGACAAGGCACCAGCCCCAGTGACGGCGCAGCTGGCGCTGCCCTCCCCTGCTCTCGCTCGGCTCAGTTCAGACGGCAAAGCGTCCATCGCCGACGTCGTTGAACGGGTTCTACCCTCGGTTGTCAGCGTCGCCACGACGCGCAAAGCCCCTGAGCGTCCAGCCACAGGCGGGCGGCAGGATCCGATGTTTCGGCACTTCTTCGGGGTCCCCAACGGGCCGGCACCGGAGCAAAAGCAACAAGGTCTCGGCTCGGGGGTAGTGGTCGGCAGTGGACTCGTGGCCACCAATCACCATGTCGTGGAGGACGCGACCGAGATCGAGGTTCACAGCAACGACGGTCGGTCCTTCGTCGCCGAGGTCGTCGGGACGGATCCCAAGAGTGATCTCGCCCTGCTACGACTCAAGGCGCCCAGCGGCAGCACTCCGGCCAAAGCTGGCGAGCCCGAGTTCGGCCTGCGTCCGCTGGCCTTCGGGGACTCGAGTCGGCTGCGACTGGGAGACGTGGTGCTCGCGATCGGCAATCCCTTCGGCGTCGGGCAAACCGTCACGATGGGGATCGTATCGGCCAAGGGTCGCAGTGATCTCGGGATCGTTGACTACGAAGACTTCATCCAAACCGATGCGGCGGTCAACCCCGGCAACTCGGGCGGTGCCCTCGTGGACATGGAGGGCAACCTCGTCGGGATCAACACCGCGATTCTATCACGAACCGGCGGAAATCAAGGCATTGGATTCGCGATTCCGAGTCAGATGGCGCGGCCGATCGTCGAGAGCCTGCTGAGCCAGGGCAAGGTCGTGCGCGGCTGGCTCGGCGTCGCGCTGCAACCGCTTGAACCCGAGCTCGCCTCCGGCCTTGGCCTCGACGGCGTGCGCGGTGCTCTCGTCTCGGACGTCCTGCGCGACGGACCAGCAGCCAAAGCCGGGATCCTCGCGGGAGATGTCGTCACACAGGTCAACCAAACACCCGTCACCACCAGCGGGGAACTCCGCAACGCCATTGCCAGCGCAGGCGCGCAGAAAAAAACGACCCTCACGATTCGTCGCGGTGCGCAAACCCTCAACCTGACGGTCGCACTCGGAACCCAACCGACGTCGCAAGCGGAGCACTCGACGACCAACAAAGAAATCGAGGACATGACCCGACGGATCGGGGTCGCGGTGGAGCCCCTCTCTCCCAACCTGCGCGAGCAGCTGCGGCTCGGACCTGAGGTCACCTCAGGCGTCGTCATCATGGCGCTTGAGCCGCGTGGGGAGGCCGCGCGTGCGGGCCTACAGCGCGGGGATCTCGTGCTTGAGCTGGCGCGCGAGCGGATCGCTTCTGCAGCGGATTTCGAGCGCATTTGGAAGATAAACCGTGGTTCGCTGGTCGCCCGGCTGTACCGTCACAGCAACCTCAGCTACGTCCTACTCAAGCGCTAGGCGGCGCGACTCCACCGTCGCTGGTCGCCGGCGTGCCGGCAACGCCGACTGCTCGCAGCAGCAACTTGGTCAAGCTGACCGCGAGCTCCTGCGGCTCGGGCAGGGTGCGCCCCAGCTCACCCGCGAGCTGCGCCATGGGCGGAGCCAAGGTGAAGCCCTGGCCCACTGCAGCGATGATTCTACGAGCGAGCCGCAGCATGACCTGAGGCAAGGTCCCCATCCCCACGGTCACGGCCATCACGACCAGGGGGTGGAGCTCCGGATCGACGACGCCCTCCTTTTGTCCGGACTGGATCGCCGTCACGAGCAGCGCCAGATGACCCCGTACGAACCGCTGCTGCAGCCGAAGCATCCGCAGTGAGGAGGCCATCGACTCACGCATGGCCAGCCCGATCAGCTCCACTTCCTCGGGCCGCATCACAGAAATCCGGCGATAAAACCCTAAGATCCGCGCCTCGAATGGCACCTCGCTACTGAGCACAGCTTCGAGCTCGGTCAGAAACGACGAATAGGGCTGCTCTACCACGGCGAGAAACAGGTCGTCCTTGTTCGGGTAATAATAGTAGATCATCCCGAGACTCGTCCCGGCCTCGCGCGCGATGGCGCGCAGACTGCTGGCGTCCACGCCAACGGCGATGAACTGCGTCCGAGCGGCGGCCAAGATGCGGTCTTCGATATCACTCTTCGGTCGAGCCATAAGCGATTCCTTCACGCGTTACGCTGGCGGAAACCCGGTCTAGTCGAGCTTTTTCTGAAAGCGCAGGGACGCCAGGGTCACCAGCACTGCGAGCAGCGCCGCTAGCCAGACTAGCTCGCCCGACACGTCAGAGAACTCAGCTCCCTTGAGGGTGATCCCCCGCACGATCCGCATGAAATGAGTGAGCGGCAAGAGCTGCGAGATGAACTGCGCGGGCCGCGGCATCGCCTCAAATGGAAACATGAACCCGCTGAGCAGAATGTTCGGCAGCAGGAAAAAGAAGCTCATTTGCATGGCCTGCTGCTGAGTCTTCGCGAACGTGGACACGAACATGCCGACCGCCAGACTGGCCGCGATGAACACGAAGGACAGCGCGTAGAGCAACCCGAGCGAGCCCACCAGCGGCACCCGAAAAACCAGCTTACCAAGCGCTAGTACGAGCGTCATCTGCACGTAGCCGATGATGGTATACGGGGCAATTTTCCCGACAATCAGCTCCACACGGCGCACCGGGGAAACGATCAACTGTTCCAAGGTCCCGCGCTCGCGCTCACGCGCCAGCGCCATGCTGGTCAGCATCACCATCGTCATCGTCAGGATGACCCCGATCAGCCCCGGCACGATGAACACAGCTGTGCGCAGCTCGGGATTATACCAAGTTGCCGGCTCGAGCGAGAGCGGCGCGCCCCCCCCGGCACTCCCGACCGTCGCTGAAGCGCCGCAGGCCGCAGCGACCGCATTGAGCCGCGCCACCATCAGCTCACCCGAACGGGCGAGCACGAAGCTCGCTGCAGTATTGGTCGCACTGGCGACGGTCTGCGGATCCGAGCCGTCGACCACCAGCTGGGCCTGAGTCGCGCGCCCTGCGCGCAGATCACTCGAGTAATGCGCCGGAATGACGAGGGCGACCTTGGCCTTGCCCGAGCGCAGGGACTGCTCGATCTCCCCGTAGCCGCGCACTTCACCCAAAAGGTCGTAAAACCCGGTGGCGACCAAACGTTGCGGCAGCTCACGCGATGCAGCAGAGTGATCCTGATCGTAGATCACGAGCGGCATGTGACGCACATCCGTGTTGATGGCGTAGCCAAATAGCATCAGCTGCACCATCGGCAGCATCACCATCATGGCCAGCGTGAGTCGATCGCGGCGCAGCTGACGAAGCTCCTTGATGGCAATGACGAGCGTTCTCATGAGAAGGCCCCTTTGCCCATTTGTTCGGCGCGCACGAAGCTGACGAAGGCGTCCTCCACACTGGCCCGAGCGGGCCGCGCCAGTTCAACCACGAAGCCCTCGGCGCGCAGCATCGACGCGATCCGCTCAGTGAGCTGACGACTGTCGGTCTCGGCGCGCACAGCCAGCTCCCCGTGACCCTCGGCGGGCGCTCCCGCCTCAGCGTGGCTGGCGACCCCAAGAAATACGGCCCGCAGCACGTGACCGTAGTGAGCCACCTCATCCAGATCTGGCTCTTTTCTCAGGCGTTCGGCGGCCTCGCGGGCCCGGTCGACCACCAGCTCAGTGGCCACCAGCCCGCGCCGCGCCACGATCTCCTCCGGGGTCCCCGTCCCGAGTAATCTCCCACTGAAGATGAACGCGAGTCGATGGCAGCGCTCGGCTTCGTCCATGTAGTGAGTCGTGAGCAGGACCGTGGTTCCGTCTGAAGACAGTTGATGGATCTGCTCCCAAAACTGACGTCGGCTCACTGGATCGACGCCGGCCGTCGGCTCATCAAGAAACAGCAGGGGCGGATCGTGGATCGTGGCGCTCGCGAGCGCTACGCGCTGTTTCCACCCGCCGCTGAGGGTCCCGGCGAGCTGACCCCGACGCTCGACGAGCCCGGTGCGCTCGAGCACCTGAGCGACGCGCTGATGCCGCTTGCGGAACGGAATCCCATAAATACCGGCATAAAACTCCAGATTTTCGGCAACCGTCAAGTCCTCATACAAGCTGAAGCGCTGGGTCATGTACCCGATGCGCTGCTTGATGCTCTCAGACTCGGTGGCCACGTCGAACCCCACCACCCGTCCACGACCGCCCGTCGGATCCAGGATCCCGCAGAGCATGCGGATGGTGGTCGATTTGCCGGCACCGTTGGGTCCGAGCACCCCGTAGATCTCCCCACGCCGCACCCGCAACGAGACATCACGCACCGCCCAGAGCTCACCGAAGCGCTTGGACAGTCCCTCAGTCACCACGATGTCGTCTGCATCCACTGACAGCGGTGGCAAGGCCGGAGCAGCGCCGCTGGCGCCTTGACGGCGAAACCATGAGCTCACGGCGCCCCCGAGATCGTCACGAAGGCGGGCACCCCCGCAATGAGACGTTCGGTAGGATCCTCGACGGCGACGCGAACCCTCACCACCAAATTGGAGCGTTCGACGTCGCTGAAGAGATAGCGCGGAGTGAACTCCGTACGACGCCCCACCTCGGTCACCTTGCCTGAGAGGGGCTCCTTTAGGGCATCGATGCGGACGGACGCGGGGCGACCGATCGCGATGCCGCCCATGCGGCTCTGCGGCACAAATACGTCGACATAGGGCGCTTGCGTCTTGCCAAGGGTGACCACCGCGCTGCCGGCGCCAACCACTTCCCCGGTGGACACATGCACGTCCAGCACGCGTCCGGCGGTCGGAGCCGCGAGCTTGAGCTTGCTCAAACGAACGTTTTCGAGCTCCATAGCCGCCTCTGCGCTGCCAACGCGGGCCCGCGCCTGGGCAAGCTCAGAGGAACGTGCCCCGGCCTGGAGATTCTCCAGCGAAGCCTGGGCGGCTTGACGCTCTGCCGTGGCCCGATCGAGCTGTGAGGACAAATCCTCCACGCTGGCACTGGCGACCGCTCCCTGCTCGAGCAGCGTGCGCTGCCGTTCGAAGTTGCGCCGAGCCAGCTGCTCGACGGCCTTGGCTGCATCGACCCGCGACGAGAGCGTCCGCACGTCCCCCGAGCGCGCGCCTTGCTCAAGTAGCTTCTGCTGGGCCTTGGTCGCCGCGATGTCGCTCTCGCGAGCGAGCACGGCGGCCCGCACGAGCGCCTCATCCAGTGTGGCAAGAGGCTGACCCACCTTCACCGCGTCACCCGTCTTGACCGTCACCCCGGTCACGCGCCCCCCTAGCTCAAACGCGACAGTCACCTCGTCGATCTCGACCACGCCCTGGAAAGCCGCACGGTCCACTTTGCCGGAACGGGTGCAGCCCACCAGACCCGCGACCAACACCAAGCCGAACAGCCGACGCAGGACCACAGACTGGACGCGTCGCGTCGCCCCCCCCAGGCTGAACCCCTTGTCCCGAGAGGTTCGGCGATTCTGCGCAGAGCTCGGACTGACTTCCCCCCGTGACTCGCCCGAACGGCCAGCGCTCCGGAGCCGGTAACTCGGGCGCGATGCGTTCTTTCTCATACGACCAATAATAACCGACTCGAGCGAGTCAGCAACTGGGATTCGACTCCAGCCCAGCCGCGAATCGCCTGCTAGAGTGCCCGTCCGATGAAGGGAATCGTCTTAGCTGGTGGGACAGGCAGCCGCCTCCACCCGATCACGCGGGCTGTGTCCAAGCAGCTCTTGCCCATCTACGACAAGCCGATGGTCTACTACCCGCTGTCCGTGTTGATGCTGGCAGGGCTGCGCGAGATCCTGTTGATCTCGACCCCGCAGGATCTCCCCGCGTTCGAGCGCCTGCTTGGAGACGGCAGTCAGCTCGGCATGAAGCTGACTTACGTGGCTCAGCCTTCTCCGGATGGAATCGCGCAGGCCTTCGTGCTCGGTGAGGACTTTCTCGAGGGCCAAGGCGCCGCACTGGTGCTCGGCGACAACATCTTTCACGGCGCGGGCCTGGCAAATCTCGTGCGTCGAGCGGCCCAGCAGAGCAGCGGCGCCACGCTGTTCGGCTATCGGGTGATGGACCCCGAGCGCTACGGTGTGATGGAGGTCAGCCCCACCGGCCAGCTGCTTTCCCTCGAGGAAAAGCCCGAAAAACCCAAGGGTGACCTCGCCGTGGCCGGCCTCTATTTCTACGACTCGAAGGTCGTTGAGATGACGCGTAGCTTGAAGCCCTCTCCGCGTGGTGAGCTCGAAATCACCGATCTCAATCGCGCCTACCTGGCACTCGGAGAGGCCCGCGTGGAAATGCTGGGTCGCGGCTTTGCGTGGCTCGACACCGGAACTCACGACAGCCTGCTCGAGGCCAGTCAGTTCGTGAGCGTGCTGCAAAACCGCCAAAACACGCAGCTCGCGTGTATCGAAGAAATAGCGTTTATGCAGGGTTGGATTGACGCGGCGCGGCTACAGCATCTGGCGGACCAGCATGGTCGCAGCCGCTACGGTGATTACCTGCGTCACTGCGCCAACAACCCACAAGCCCTACTGAGCGAGCGATAAGCGATGGACGTCGAAGTTTTGCCGCTCAGCGGCGTGCTGCTATGCAAACCGCGGGTTTTTCGCGATGAACGCGGGTTTTTCCTCGAATCCTGGCACGAGGGTCGCTACCGCCAGGCTGGCATGGACGTCCCCTTCGTGCAGGACAACCACTCGTGGTCCAGCCAGGGCACGCTGCGCGGACTGCACTACCAATCCGCACCGGGCCAGGCCAAGTTGGTGCGCGTCGTGCGCGGCTGCATCTGGGACGTCGCGGTCGATCTGCGGGTGGACTCACCCACGCTGGGTCAATGGGTCGCGCGCGCGCTCGACGCCGATTCCCACCACCAGCTGTTCATCCCGGTGGGCTTTGCCCATGGCTTCGTGGTGCTCAGTGAGGTCGCCGAGGTGCTTTACAAGGTGAGCGCGCCCTACGACGGCAACACGGAGTGCGGGCTTGCCTGGGACGATCCGGACCTAGCGATCGACTGGCCCGTCAAGGCACCGCTGCTCTCGGAGCGAGATCTCGGCAATGAGTCTTTTGCCAGCTGGAAGCAGCGACAGATCCAATGACGCTCTGGATCGTGGGCGCCTCGGGCATGCTCGGCCGTGAGCTCCAGCTCGCCGCTAACAATGCCGGAATCGACAGCTGGGCCACAGATCGCGAGCTCAACGTCACCGACGAGGCCGCCGTCCGCGAGGCCGCGTTTGCACGCCGCCCAAGCCACATCATCAACGCCGCGGCCTACACGCGAGTGGATGATGCCGAGCAGGAGCGCGACGCGGCCATGCTCCTCAACGGCAGCGCGCCCGGACTGCTTGCGCGAGTGGCACGTGAGCTTGGCGCGCAATTTGTCCACTATTCCACGGACTACGTGTTCGACGGACGCGGGGATGCGCCGCTTGGCGAACAGTCCACCGTCAACCCGCAGTCCGTGTACGGCCTCACCAAGCTCGAGGGCGAGCGTCAGGTGCTCGCAACAGTCGACGAGCAGCATCCTGATGCACGCCTGGTGCTGGTGCTGCGCACTTCCTGGTTATTTGGGCAGTTCGGGCGCAATTTCGTCAGCACGATGCTCGAGCTTTGTCGTACGCGAGATGAGCTGCGCGTCGTGGCGGATCAACATGGCTGTCCCACGGCCGCAGCCGATCTCGCGGAGGTTACGCTGCGTTTGCTCGGACTCACGGGTGCGCCGCTGGCCAGCCGCGCGCACTCGGGGGTCTATCACGCCACCAATCAGGGTCCGACGACGTGGCACGGCTTTGCGTCAGCCATTCGCGAGCAAGCCCTGTCCCTAGGCGGTGAGCTCCGCGCGCGCGCGGTGCTCCCCGTCACCACCGCCGAGTTCCCGCGACCTGCGCCCCGCCCTGCATTCTCCGTACTTGACGGCACGCGCCTCAGCCAGGTGCTTGGAGCACCGATGCGCCCCTGGACCGCCGCACTCAACGACTACCTGCGCGCCGTTGGCGCGTCCGCTCCCCACCCGCTCGCCCCATCAACGACATGACTGCATCCTCAAGCGCTTTGCGTCACCCCGAACGTCTCCTGGTCACCGGAGGCTGCGGCTTCATTGGCTCTGCTTTCATTCAGCAGCGCCTCGCAGATCCGGGCTTTGCCGGCCGCATTGTCAACCTTGACGCGCTCACCTACGCGGGCAATCCCGCCAATCTGAGCCAATACGCCGAGGACCCGCGCTACCGCCTGGTCGTCGGCAACATTGAAGACCAGAGCGGCGTGCACAAGCTGCTCGTCGACGAGCGCATCGACACCTTGGTGCACTTTGCAGCCGAGAGTCACGTCGATCGCAGCATCCTCGGGCCGCTCGATTTCGTTCGTACCAACGTGCTCGGCACGGCCACGCTGCTCGAGGCCGTGCGGTCCCAACCGCAGCTCCACTTTCACCACGTCTCCACGGACGAGGTGTTCGGGTCGCTTGCGTCAACCGGCGCGTTTCGCGAAGACACGCCGTACGATCCACGTTCGCCCTATTCCGCGAGCAAGGCGGCCTCGGACCACCTGGTGCGGGCCTGGGCCCACACTTACGGACTCAGTGTTACGGTTTCAAACTGCAGTAACAACTACGGTCCCCGCCAGTTCCCCGAAAAGCTCCTGCCGCTGATGCTGCTCAACATGCTGAGCGGCAAACCTCTGCCGGTGTACGGGGACGGGCTCAACATTCGCGACTGGCTCTACGTGGACGACCACGCGGAGGCCATCTGGCGGGTGCTGACGCACGGAGTCGCGGGCGAGACGTACAACATCGGGGGGCGCGCCGAGCTCACCAATCTGGAGCTGCTGCGTCGACTGATCGCAGTGACCGCCGAGCAAACGGGGCGCAGCAAGAGCGAGTTCGAAGCACTGATGACGTTCGTGCCCGACCGCGCCGGACACGACCGACGCTACGCCATCGACTGCGGCCGCATCGAGCGTGAGCTCGGTTGGGCTCCACGCTTCACGCTCGAGAGCGGTCTGGCTCTCACCGTCGCCTGGTATCTGTCGCATCCCGAGTGGGTCGCAGGCGTGCTCTCAGGCAGCTACCGGGACTGGGTCAAGCTCCAGTATTCCGACAAGAGTCCCACCTAGGCCCGACCGCCAGCGGCCGCCCGCACGCGCTTCGGCCGGCAATCCGGCACGAATAAATTCATCTCGCTCGACGAATGCGGGCCAGCAAGGCTACAACCCATGGCTCCGTGGCGATTGCCGCCACCCCGTGACGTCGCGGACTGGCTCCCCGTCACGCCTGCTCCGAGCATGACCTCCTCCATGAATCGCATCGCACTCATCACCGGAATCACTGGGCAAGACGGCTCGTACCTCGCCGAGCTGCTGCTTGAAAAGGGCTACGTTGTCCACGGCATCATTCGCCGCTCCAGCTCCTTTAATACCGGTCGCATCGAGCACCTGTACCTCAAGGACACGCTGCGGGACGTACGCCTCAAGGATCGCCTGTTTTTGCACTATGGCGATCTGACGGACTCCTCGAACCTGATCCGGCTGATCGAGTCGATTCGCCCCGATGAGATCTACAATCTGGGCGCACAGAGTCACGTCAAGGTGTCGTTCGAGGTTCCCGAGTACACCGCGGACGTGGACGGACTTGGTACCCTGCGGGTCCTGGAGGCCGTGCGCTTTCTGGGCCTTGAGAAGACCTGCCGCGTCTATCAGGCCTCCACGAGCGAGCTGTACGGACAGGTGGTTGAGGTTCCCCAGAAGGAGACCACGCCGTTTTATCCGAGGAGCCCCTACGGCGTTGCCAAGCTCTACGGCTTCTGGATCACCAAGAATTACCGCGAAGCTTACGGCCTGTTTGCCTGCAATGGCATTCTCTTTAACCACGAGAGCCCCAGGCGCGGCGAGACCTTCGTCACGCGTAAGATCACCTTGGCCGCTGGTCGGATCCGCGCCGGTCTTCAGGACAAGCTCTACCTCGGTAACCTCGACGCGCTACGCGACTGGGGCTTTGCTCCCGACTACGTCGAGTGCATGTGGCGCATCCTGCAGCACGACAAACCCGATGACTGGGTGATCGCCACCGGTGAGATGCACAGCGTGCGCGAGTTCACGACGCTGGCCCTTGCCGAAGCGGGCATCCCCCTCGAGTGGCGCGGCCAAGGCGTTGACGAAAAGGGCTACGAGGTCTCCACCGGTCGCTGCCTGGTCGAGATCGATCCGCTATATTTCCGGCCTGCAGAGGTGGAACAGCTGCTTGGAGATCCGACCCGCGCCCGCACCGAGCTCGGCTGGAACCCGCGGAGGACCTCCTTCGAAGAGCTCGTTAGGCTCATGGTTCAAGCCGATTGCATCCTAGCGGAAGCTGAAGTCGGTAAGCGCGGATGACGCAACGGCGGTCGCTCCGCCGCCAGCGAGGTTACGAATTCGTCGAGCATCACTCGAATCGAATTCTCACCATTCTCCTCGCTAGCGCGCTCGGGGCCTCACTGTTGGCAATTGGCACGGTTCACGTGCCAGTGCTCATGGTGCTAGCCCCTCTGGCGCTGTTGGCAGGAGCTGTCGCGCTCGCAGTCGAGCCCAATCCAGCCAGGCGCGTGCCTGGGCCGGCCTGGGTTCTGCTCGCGCTTGCAGGCTGGTCGCTGCTGCAATCGCTCCCCTTGCCCTTCGGGTGGCTTGCGCATCTCTCACCCGCTGCGGCTCAAGTTTGGCGCGACGCCTGGCATGTGCTTGGCACGACTCCTCACGCAGCAAGCCTCAGTGTCGATCCCCACGCCTCACGAGTCGAGGCGCTAAAATGGCTGACTTATGCGGCCACGTTTGTCGCGGCAGCGCGCCTCGCGCGTGAGAAGGGAGGCAAGCTCGGAGCGGCCTTGTTGCTCTCGAGCGCCGTACTCGGCGTCATCGCCAGCCTTGGCCACGGCCTCGCCGGCGCCGAGACCTGGTTCGGACTCTACCGACCCGTCTATGCGCATCCTGCTTGGGCGCTGACCCCGCTTCTCAATCCGAACAATTTCGCCGGATATCTCAATCTGGCGCTGTTTTCTGGCCTTGGGTTGGTCATGACCGCGCGTCCCCCAGCACCGCGCTGGTTGATTGGTCTGGCCGTCGCGACGCTCGGAGCGATGGTCGTCCTCACCGGCTCACGCGGCGGGGTGCTGGCGATGCTGGTTGGGCTGGCGATCTCGGCGGTGGCGCTCGGGATCCAATCACGCCGCCGCACCCGCACGGGCGCGCCGCGGCTGCCCGTCTATGGACGGTTGCTGGTGGTAGCCGCCGCGATCGGAACGCTGGTCACGCTGGGCTCGACGCCTCTGGTGTGGCAACAGCTGCGCGAGGAATCCCTAGAAAAGTTCGCGATTCTTTCCTGGACCCAGCCGCTGCTCAACGATTTTCCGCTATTCGGTGTGGGGCGCGGAGCCTATGAATCAGTCTCCAGCGCGTACCGCACCTCCACGGGCAATGTCGTCTTTAATCACGCGGAAAACTTCCTCGTGGACTGGTGCGCTGAATGGGGTTGGCCCGTCGCGCTGGCCGCTGTGCTCGCACTCGCGTACACGCTCCGGCCACGCCGGCTCGGTTGGCTACGGCACCCCGTGCCCACCGCCGCGATGGTCGGCGTGGCCGCGCTTCTGCTGCAAAACTTAGTCGATCTCGCGCTTGAAATCCCAAGCGTGGCCCTGGGCACGGCCTTCCTGCTCGGCTCGATTTACGGCGGCACCCTGTTCTCGCGCGAGCGGGCTCAACGCAACCTGGCTCAAGTCGAGGCGGACGCCCCGCGCGTTCGGCGAAGGCGAAGACTGCTTGAGGCAGGCGCGCTCGGTTTGGTGAGCTTGCTCCTGATCGGCTCGATCGGAGTCGACGGCGCGACCGATCTCACCGCTGAACGGGAGCGACTGAAAGTCCGTTTTGACGAAGCCGATGATCCCGTCGAGCTGCGGCAGTTTCGGGCTGACCTCAGCCAGGTGATGGCGCAGCATCCCGCCGATGGCTATCCACCCTTGCTCGGGGCGCTGGTCGCCCGCCGGCTCAAAGAATCTCCCTTTGGCTGGCTCAATCAGGTTCTGCGACGGGATCCCAAGAACGGTCGTGCCCGGCTCGTGCTCGCCGACGTGCTGCGCGATTACGGTCGCGCGGGGCAGTATCGCCTCGCGCTGCGCGACGCAGCACTGATTGCGCCGGAGCTCAGCGAGCTGGTCGCCGAACGCGCCATGCGCACGCTTGGCGATCATGAACTCGAGACGCTGGTGCCACCGGGCAAAATCGGGTGCGGCCTACTGAACTCGCTCAGCTGGCGTTTGCACGCCACCCCCAACAAAAAGCCACTCGGAGACCGCTTTCTCGCAATGTCGCTCGAGCGGGACCCCAATTCCGCCTTCGCACGTCGACTCGCTCACCAACGGCTGCTCGCCCGCCTCGCGGACCCAGCTGACGCCTGTTCGAGTGAGGAGCGCCCCGCCTGCGAGGCCAAGTTGCACGAACAGCAGCAAGCGCTGGTGCGCCTCGAGCCCGACGCTCTCGAGACCGTGATCGCGCAGGCCTTGACGAAGCGCCATCACAAGGATCTGCGCGGCGCGTTTGATTATCTACTGGAGCATTGCCCCGAATTTCCGGGCGATGCGCGCTGCACGCAGCAAATGGTGGCCCTGGCCTACGAGCAGCCGGATCGCTCGCGGCAAGACGAGTCAGCGTCTCTGCATCTGGCCAATGCCTGCATTGAGCCCGCGAGCTGCGCTGGCGCGGCGGAGTGGCTGGCGGCGCTCGCGGCCAATCGCACTGACTGGCTCACCGCGCTGATGCGGCAAGAGCGCGTCGTGCAGGAAGCGCCAAACGCAAAACGTTGGCTAGCACTGGTCAACTTCTCACTGCGCGCATCGCGGCCAGTGCGCGCCCGCAAGGCGCTCGAGGAAGCACGCCGTCAAGGCGCCACTCCCGCAGCCCTGGCGCCCTTCGAACAACAGCTCAAATCCATCTCCAACGACGAGCTGATCCGCAGCCTGCAACCACGACCGTAGAGAAGCTCGAGGGTATCCGGTGCACGAGCCCCGTCCTTGTCAGCGTCGCTCAGTGACTCGATACTCGCATCGTGAGCGACGGCACAAGGTCAGTTCGATACAGTCTGCTCGGTCGGGCGCGCCAAGGGCGGCGGGACCGTGAGCGGACCGA
>JBBRAB010000051.1:0-25583 GCA_038207155.1 Polyangiales bacterium | reverse complement strand
TGAGGTGCCGAATGCATATCGAACCCTGCAACGGCTGCATGCCCGTGTAGCTCGGTGGGATCTGTCGAGCGTCGATCTGGTGGATCCCCGCCACGGAACCCACTTGGCCACATTGTATCCCATCGACAAGGAAGCCAACAGTGATCGACGACGGCGGGCACTTTCCGGGACGGCCACCGCCCCTGAACCGCCGAGAGAGCCAACGGGGATCGCCCCGCTGCTTCAACAACAGATGGCTGAGTACTCATCGACGGGGCTCCCGCCAGCCTATCTGCCACTGGATTCAACGCAACAAGACGTCAGCAACGCACAGGAGAACGAACAATGACCACGAAACTTCAAGCCCTTTACGGGCTCAAATTCAACCCATTTCGCCCCGATGTGCCCGTCGAAGCCCTGCACACAACGCCCGCCGTAGATGCGTTTCTGAGGAGGGTGGAACTCGGCATTGCTGATGGCGGATACGTCATGATAACCGGGGAGCCGGGCACTGGGAAGAGTGCAGCGCTGCGCCTTCTGGCGAGACGGCTTGGGGCCCTCCGGGACGTGGTGGTCGGCACCCTGGAGCATCCGCAGTCCCGCACAATGGACTTCTATCGAGAACTCGGCGAGATGTTTGGCGTGCAGCTGCAGTCTCACAATCGATGGGGAGGATTCAAGACACTGCGCGCGCGCTGGTCCGAGCACATCGCCACCACACTATCGCGGCCGGTGCTCATTATCGACGAGGCCCAGGAGGCACTGGTGAGCGTCTTGACCGAGCTGCGCATGCTCGCCAGTAAGGAACTCGACTCGCGCCAATTGCTCTGTGTCGTGATCGCGGGCGACGGGCGCCTCACCGAACGTCTACGCAAGCCCGATCTGTTGCCCCTCGGAAGTCGAATTAGAAGACGCCTGACCCTCGAATATGCCTCGTCGGATGAGCTGCTCGCCTGTATTGACCATCTACTGGAAACCGCAGGCAACCCGAACCTGATGACTCAAGAACTCAAGGCAACGCTGACTGATCACTGCGTCGGAAACTATCGCGTTTTGATGAATCTTTGCGACGAGCTACTCGCAACCGCAGCCGATCGCGACCTGCCAAGGCTGGACGAGAAATTGTACCTGGAGTCCTTCGGCCAATCCCCCAAGAAGGCGGCGGGGCGAAAACGCTGACTTCACAAATCCCTCACGAAATCTGATAATGATTCCCTCAGAAAACGTGAGCGCACTCAACCACTCGCCTGCACCCCGGACGCCCCGCCCGAACGGGACTACTACTTCGAGTACAACCGCATCCTGCCGGGGATCTTCGCCGACCATACCAACCTTCGCCGACGTCACTACTTTGGCGCAGCCTGGCGCGATGATGCCCGTTACGTGCTTGAGTTTTGGCGCCTGGCACGACAGAGCCTTGCCGCTCGGGTTGTCTGCGTCGAGGGCCAGATCACCCGCGCGGCTGTCACCGCACCGATGGCCGTCTACAGCGCGCCGATGGCGGTATTTGGCCGAGGTTCTTCTTCGTACGTGTTTCTTCAACACGGCAGCTATCAGCTCGTATCCCCCGATGAGCAGCCATTGGTCGAATCCGGCAAGGTGATGCTCTATCGAGGGATCGGAGCGGAAGCTCAGTACCGCTTCCACCAAGCCGATCTCCACAGCTCAGCCTTTGCTGCTTTCTGGCAACGGTACAGTCTCGTGCAGGCAGAAGTGCTCTCCGACTCGGTTCAGTCGTTCAAGTCAATTCACGACCGGACCAAGCGGTGCGAGACCAGCCACCTCCAGGATGGCACCTGGTTCACCAACGACGTCGCTCGAAAGCACCAACTGGACGTCAGCGACGGTGGCGCCGTCGAAACCCTCTGGCGCGCTGCTCACCAGAGCTTCGCACTTGAGCGTTGGGTGGCGGCCAACAAGTTCGGTCCAAACTATGTGGTACACACCACCCCCCTGGACAACATCCGTATCACCACGTTCTTCGCTGGTGAGCGCGAAGCACGGATCATCGATCCCCGTCGGCTTGAGATCGTTGAACTGCACGGGTGCAGGGTGGCGGAGTAGGGGTCAAGGGGACGGATCGAGCGATTCGACCGTGCAGCCAGGAGTTGGGGTCACCTGGGGAACCCCCTGCAGTCGACGGTTGGGTTGAAGTTCACAAGGAGCTGAGCTGTGGTTCCCGGCTCTTCTGGTGGCCTGGTTGGTATGGGCGTCGCTGCTACTCGGCACGGTGCCAGAAATTCTAGCTCTCTTCTGTTACGAAGAGATCGTCGTCAAGGGGTATTGCGTGACGTGGACGGCGCGGTCTTGGGGGTTAGTTTATCGTCGCGGCTTCACAACAAACGGGTTGGTGGCGGTTGACGCGGAGGTGGGCGCTCGGAGACGGAATTTCGCGCGATTGCGGTTTCGATTTTGTGATGGTTATGAGGTTTGCTCATTGAGCATGTGTCCACGCAAAGATGTAACGACCCTCATGAGCGGAATTGCCCCGGAGCTTTCGCGGTTCGCTCGCTTTCCCGTGCAATTTGTGCCACCAAGTAGTTTGTGGTGGAAAAACGTGGGTTCTGGCCGCCCGCGCTTTCTCGGACAGGAGATTTAGTTCCCGATGGCAAGCGGCGACATGTCCAATAGGACTTGCCTCCGTCGGCCTCTCTCAGAACCTCGACGCCAAGGTCGTTCACTCGAAAGGACTTGCTTCCGTCGGCCTCTCAACGTCACTCGACGGATCCCTAGCCGGATAGTGAAACCCCGACGAACCCTAGGAACAAGTCCGCCGTCACAGGGTTTCACAAAGAGAGACACTCGAGCCCCCCCGAGATCCCCCGTGCACGAGAAAGGACTTGAACCTTCACACCTCTCGGTACCGGAACCTAAATCCGGCGCGTCTGCCAATTCCGCCACTCGTGCTTATTGTGGGGAGCCATGCATAGCGGGTCCGCGGCAACTCGTCCACCCCGAGGAAAAAAACCAATGCCAGAACTGGGACCCGCGCTTCGGTTGTCGCATTTTTCCGCAAAATTTAGGCGGTTTTTTGACGGCTTTGGTGCGTTCTGGCCGTTTGGTCGGCGCGCGCGCATTGGAGCAGCACGCCGCGTGGCGGGGCGCCCGCGCTACAGGCGACCGCGTGGGGTGTGCCAGCGGGGCTTGACGCGCGCGGCTACGATGTCGCGAAACAGGCCGATGTGCGCGCAGTGATCGGCCTTGTCGTTGCCGGCGTAACCACGCACGTGAAACTCCCCGCGATCAAAGCGCGAGATCAGCTCGAGCCCCATCACTTCATGGTTCCGCCTCTTGGCAGAGCGACGCACGCCACCCACCTCGTGGATCAGCCAGCTCGCGGTCTCCGTGGTTGATGCGTAGAGCGGAGGAATGATCGACGAGTGACTGAAGAAGAACATCACCTCGCTACGTGCGGCGCGCTTTGCCTCCTGGACGAAGGCCTGGATCTGACGTCCATCGACGTGCCCATCGACGTAGCCGGCGTGCAGCCCATCAAGCAAAATTACCGTATCTGCACGCTTGCCAAGGGGCTGCGCAAGAATGTTCTGAATCGCGCCGTAGCCCGCACTCCAAGCGCTCAACCCTAGGTGGCGCACATGCGCATGGGAACGTCCGCGCTCCTTGGCCACAGCGCGCTCGATACTTGCCACAAGATCCTCAAAGGCCTGAGGACTGGCAAACGCGCTTTCGTAAGGCCCCGAACCGAGCCCCAGATCGATGCCCGCGAGCATCGCGCCATCCATGACCTGCACCCACTCTTTGCGGACCGCTTCATGGCCGTGAAAGTGCACCATCAGATCAAAGCTGCCGTCGGCTCGCACCCCACCGCGACGCGGCATGATGAACTGCCCCTGACTGAGCCCACGTCGCCAATGCTCGTAGCTGCCAAAGCCGGGCTCAGGCGTAAAGCAGGGACTGACCCCGCGCTCGCTGGCCGTCTTCTGATGCTGCGTCTCCGGCGTGGGCTTAGCCGTCACCCAAGCCGGCAGCTCGGTGGCGGCCGCAAGCGACGTGACCGCGCCGCAACAGACCAAATAGCTCGCAATACGCCAGAACATGTAAGGTATCTCCCTTGGACGACCGCGCGGGGGTAGCGATTCAAAGCGTGCGCGGCCCCCACCCCACGAGCGCCACTGGGAGCCCGTGGCTTTCTAAGCGCTCAGGCTTTGCTTTTACGGCGTGGTGACGTCGCGGCCCCCTTGGCCAAGGGTTCCTGCTGGGTGCTGCAATGCAGCGTGCCAAGGCCGAGCACGAGCTCGGTCGCGTGGATCCCGACCACGCGCCTGCGCGGAAAGAACTCGGCGAGGATGCCAAGTGCGCGCTGGTCCATCGCGTCGTCAAAGGTCGGCACCAGCACCTGGTCGTTGGCGATGTAGAAATTGGCGTAGCTCGCGGGCAGCCGCACATTGCCAAACATGACTGGGCTCGGCATCGGCAGTTTCACGACCTCGATACGCCGACCGCGCGCATCTGTGGCGGCGCGCAGACAGGCCTGAGCGGCCGCGAGCCTGCCGTGATTGGGATCGGCCTTGTTCGCTTCATCGCAGACCACCACGACGCCAGGCCGCACGAAGCGCGCGAAGTCATCGACGTGACCGGAGGTGTCATCGCCGGCGATGCCGTCCGGCAGCCAAATCACCTTGTCCGCGCCGAGCATCTCACGCAGGACGGCTTCACTGCCCTCGCGTCCGAGGCTCTTGTGCCGCGCGCGCGCGCCCGTGAGCAAGCACTCTTCGGTGGACAGCAGGGTCCCTTCCCCGTCAACGTCGATGCTGCCGCCCTCCAGCGTGAGCCGACGGCAACCGCCGCGCCCCGCCACGCAGGGAAAGTGCGCGGGAGCAGTGCCGAAGTTGCGCGCCACGTGGATGCCCGCGGCATCGTCGAGCCGGTGGTCGGGATAGCGATTCCAACCGTCGAAGCGGAACTTGACGGCCGCCACCTCACGCAGCGCGCCACGCGCCTCCTCACGGACCACGAAGCTTGGCAACGAATCGCGCGTCCAGGACCGATCGGTGTCGCAGTGAACGAAATCGACGGCCGCTAGCTCGACGCCCGCGCGTCGAAACACACTCTCCGCTAGGCGCTGCTCCTTGGCGTCGCGCACCAGCAGACGCACGCGCTCAGACCGCGTCAAGTGACGCGCCATCGAGGCAAACACCCAAGGAATGCAGTCCGCCTTGCCCGGCCAATCCCCGGTTTTGTGCGGCCAGGCGAGCCAGGTCGCCGCATGCGCTTGCCACTCAGCAGGCATGTGAAACCCGAGTGAACGCGGGGTAGCGCGAGCCAGCTCGTCGTCGGGAGACGCCATGACGGAAGCAATGGCGGCGTCAGCGCGCCGTTGCGAACGGGTACGGTCAACAGAGGCTGCGGTCATCGGGTCACTCCATCGCGAAAGCGCTCAGTCAGGTCACCATAGGCGTCGACGCGTCGATCGCGAAAGAACGGCCACCAGCGGCGCTGCTCCTCGATCAGACTCAGCTCACACTCGACCACCAGAGTCTCCTCGCCTTCGCCCGCCTCCGCGAGGACGTTGCCCGCCGGATCGCACACGAACGAGTGTCCCCAGAACTCCAGGCCCGTTACCGGTGAGCCCTCGAGCCCCACGCGATTGACGGCGACGACGAACACGCCGTTAGCGATCGCGTGCGAGCGCTGTATCGTGCGCCAGGCGTCAAGCTGGGAAGCGCCGAGGCTCGGCTTTTCCGACGGCATCCAACCGATCGCAGTGGGATAGGCCAGGATTTCAGCCCCCGCGAGGCTCATCAGGCGTGCGGCTTCCGGATACCATTGGTCCCAACAGATCAGCGCACCAAGGCGTGCTTGCGGCGTGTCGATTGGACTAAATCCAAGATCACCCGGAGCAAAGTAGTACTTCTCAAGGAACTGCGGATCATCGGGGATGTGCATCTTGCGATACGTCCCCAGCGTCTCACCGCTGGGGCCCACCACGATCAGCGAGTTGTGATAGAGCCCTGGAGCGCGTCGCTCAAACAGCGGCACTACTACCGTCGTGGCAGTTTCGCGCGCCACCGCGGCTACTTCTTGTGCCGTCGGACCGTCGAGCGGCTCCGCAAGCTCGAAGTGACGCGGATCCTGCTCCTGACAGAAGTAGTCGGCCGCAAACAGCTCCTGCAGCACGATCAGCTTGGCACCGCGCGCAGCAGCATCGCGAATGCCTGCGAGAGACTTGTGTACATTCGCGCTGCGAGTGCCCGCCGAAGCGTGCTGAACCAAACCAACAACAACGGTTCGCTTTGACACGGCGCGAGCCTAGCGCGGTGCGTTCGTCTGGCTCGCGACAAGCGAGGTGGACGGTTTTGGCTCGCGACCAGCGAGCTGGCTCGTTTGGCTCGCGACCAGCGAGGAGCATTTGGGAAAACGGCCGAATAGCCGCCGCGCCTGGCGCTCTCCCGTTTCGCTCCTACGCCGAGCAAAACAATCGGCCGGATGACCAACGACAGTGCGGGCTTCTGACCACAATACCGCAAAATCCTCGGATTTTTGCTGGCTCGACGGCTGTCCGTGAGGCTCGGAAGCGTTTGGCCGACGAGTCGTTACTGTCCGAAAAATGCCCGTCGGGAGGGAGCAAGGATCCAGGGTGGCGGTCCCGAGGCCGATGAGCTACTGTCCGCGAACTCACGGCACGGTTCCGAGCTCGACCCAGCCTCTCTTGGTGTGGTTAAGGTTCTGAGGATTCGCGTCACCAAGCAAGCGCTCATGGTGACTCTGGCACGTGGGCCACCCGCTCGCCCGCCGCGGCCAGGCGTAGATGGGTGGCAACCGATTGAATGGCCGCATCAGCAAGAGAGCAAGTTCTAATGGGTACTCGGATTTACGTTGGCAACCTGTCGTTCCACACCACCGTTGACTCGCTGCGTTCCGCCTTCTCCGCATTCGGAGAGGTTGTTGACGCCCACGTCGCCACCGATCGCATGACCGGTCAGTCCCGCGGCTTCGGCTTCGTCACGATGGGTTCGGACGATCAGGCTGCGCAGGCGATTGAGCGCATGAATGGCGCTGACCTCGACGGTCGCGCGCTGCGTGTCAACGAGGCCGAGGAGCGTCGTCCCCGCACGGGTGGTGGCGGCGGCTTCGGTGGTGGTGGCGGCGGCGGCGGCTTCGGCGGCGGCGGCGGCGGCGGTGGCTTCGGCGGTGGTGGCGGCGGTCGCAGTGGCGGCGGCGGCGGCTTCGGCGGCGGCGGCGGACGCGGCGGCGGCGGCGGCGGACGCGGCGGCGGTGGCCGTGGTGGCGACCGCGGTGGACGCGGCGGCGGCGGCGGCGGCGGACGCGGCGGCAGCTGGTGAGTCCTTGACGTTCGCTTCCGCGCTGCGGTCGCAACGTCTCCTGTGACTCCATGAAAGCGGGCACCCTTCGGGGTGTCCGTTTTTCTTTTGTGCTCCTGCTCCTGCTCCTGCTCCTGCTCCTGCTCCTGCTCCTGCTCGTACTGGGCGGCGTTCGCACGCCCGCTGGGCACCAAAAAAAACGGCCCCTGCAAGCAGAGGCCGTCTTCCGATCGGCTGATTTTCAGGGAAAAGTGCGAGACTTTTCCCGGCTCAGGTCACCAGCCGAGGTTGGTGCGAGTCCAGGTCCGCAGCACGCGCATGTAGTTGCCGCGCTCGTAAGCCTGGGGCTCAGGACAATGCGCCAGGTTCATGCTGCCAAGCGCTTGACCGAGTGACTCGTACTCACGACTCTCAAGCCAGAGAGCCATCTCGTCACGCGCCTTGCCGAGCCAGGAGGGACCATTCTTGAGAATGGCACTCACGGACTGCACCGCGTTGGCGCCAGCCATCACGGCCTTCAGCGCGTCAGTGGCAGTGTGCACGCCACCGGTGACGGCGAGCGAGACACCCGGCACCTTGGCGCTCAGCACCGCCAGCCACCGCAGGCGGAGCCGGAGCTCAGCCGAGGTGGACAGCTCGAGCGAATGACGAACCTCCAGCTGCTCGATGTCGATGTCGGGCTGATAGAAGCGGTTGAACACCACGAAGCCGTCGGCGCCCGCCGCAGCCAGCTGCGAGACAAGGTTGACCGGCGAGGTGTAAAACGGTGAGAGCTTCACCGAGACCGGGATCTTGACCTTGGAACGCACCGTGCGAACCATCTCCACCGTGCGCTCTTCGAGCACTGCAGCGGACTCAGTCACGCTCGACGGCAGCATGTAGACATTGAGCTCGAGGGCATCAGCGCCCGCTTGCTCAATCTTGGTTGCGTAGTCGAGCCAGCCCGACGCGGTGACACCATTCAAGGAACCGATCACCGGCACCTTGACGGCAGCCTTCACCTTGCGGAGTTGCTCAAGGTACTCGTCGGGTCCGAGCAGGTACTCGCTCGCCTTCGGGATGAAGTCGAGTGCTTCCGCGCTCGCGTTCTCATGAACCTCGATGTAGGCCTGTGCGGCAGCGGCCTCGAGCAATAGCTGCTCCTCGAACAGCGACTGCATGACGATCGCGGCAGCGCCGGCATCCTCAAGACGCCGCACCTGGTCAAGATCATTGACCAGAGGAGACGCTCCAACAACGAGCGGGTGCTTTAGGTTCAGCCCAAGGTACTTGGTCGAAAGGTCCATTACTCTGCCTCCGTGCTCGTAGTGACGGCGGGCTGGGTCCCACCGTAGGCGGACACCACCAACTTCGCCATTTGCTCGTAGGTCTCAGTGCGACGCTTGGCGTGTTGCTCAGCGAGCTCCATCAGCTTGTTGAAGCGCTTCGGGTCCATCTTCTCGACCATGCGGAAGCGCGTCTCGTTCATCATGTACTCACGCAGGCTGCCCTTGGGCGTGCCTGAGTCGAGCACCAGCGGCGGCTCACCCGCAGCAATCCGCTTGGGATCGAAGCGATAGAGCGGCCAGGCGCCGGAGTCGACTGCAAGCTTTTGCTGGTTGCAACCCTGTGACAGGTCGTAGCCATGGGCGATGCAGTGCGAGTACGCGATGATCAGCGACGGACCGGGATGCGCCTCGGCTTCCATGAACGCCTTGACGGTTTGAGCGTCCTTGGCGCCCCAGGCGATGCGCGCGACGTAGACATGGCCGTAGCTCATGGCCAGCATGCCCAGGTCCTTCTTCGCGGTCGCCTTACCGGCGGTCGCGAACTTGGCTGAGGCACCGATCGGCGTGGCCTTGGAGGCCTGTCCGCCCGTGTTCGAGTACACCTCGGTGTCGAGCACCAGGATGTTCACGTTGCGGTCCTGCGCCAGGACATGGTCGAGACCACCGTATCCGATGTCGTAAGCCCAACCGTCGCCGCCGAGCAACCAGATGCTCTTGCGAACGAGGTAATCGGCTAGGGCGCTGAGGTGCCGCACATCGACTGAGTCGCGGCTCATGCCCGCGAGCTTGTCCTTGAGCGCCACCACGCGAGCCCGCTGCTCTTCGATCCCGCCGTCGCCGACCTGCTCGGAGTCGAGCAGAGCCTTGACGAGCTCGTCACCGAGCTGACCGCTCAGCCGCTGTAGCAGCTGCCGGGCGTAGCTCTGGTGAGTGTCCACGCTCAGGCGGAAGCCGAAGCCGAACTCCGCGTTGTCCTCGAACAGTGAGTTGGCCCAAGCGGGACCGCGTCCGTTAGTGTCCGTGGCGTAGGGCGTGGTCGGCAGGTTTCCGCCGTAGATCGAGGTGCAACCCGTCGCGTTGGCGATCAACGCGCGGTCCCCGAACAGCTGGGTAAGCAGCTTGACGTACGGCGTCTCGCCGCAACCGGCACAGGCACCCGAGAACTCGAACAAGGGACGCAGGAGCTGGACGCTCTTGACGTCACCCTTGGCCACGGCAACCTTCTTGTCCACCTCGGGTAGCTCGAGGAAGAACGAGTAGCGCTCGCGCTCGGCATCACGCACCGGACGCTGGGGGATCATGTCCAGAGCCTTGTGGCGCGGGTTGGTCTTGTCCTTGGCGGGACAGACCTCGACGCACAGACGGCAACCGGTGCAGTCCTCAGCAGCGACCTGGATCGTGTACTTCTTGCCCTTGAACGGCTCGGCCTTGTAGGTCGTGTGCTTGAAGCCTTCGGGCGCTCCGGCCAAATCCGGCTCGTCGTAGACCTTGGCGCGGATGGCCGCGTGCGGGCAGCTCATCGTGCACTTGTTGCACTGGATGCAGATCGAGGAGTCCCACACCGGGATCTCGAGGGCGATGTTGCGCTTCTCGTACTGCGTGGTCGCGGTCGGCCAGGTCCCGTCGATCGGGAACGCGCTGACCGGCAGCAGATCTCCCCGGCCTTCGATGATGGTCGCCGTGACGCGCTTGACGAAGTCCGGCGCGTTGGCGGTGACGACGGGCGGGCGCCCATGGTGACCGGCAGCCGAGCTCGGAACCTCGACGCGCTTGAGATTCGCCAGGGCGTGGTCCACCGCGGCGATGTTCTTGCGGACGATTTCTGCGCCCTTTTTGGCGTAGGTGTACTCGATCGTGCGCTTGATGTTGCCAAGCGCCTGCTCGACGTCGATCACCTTGGACAAGGCGAAGTAGCAGGTCTGCATCACCGTGTTGGTGCGGCGACCGAGACCGGCCTCATGCGCGACCGCATTGGCGTCGATCACGTAGACCTGGACGTGCTTGTCGATGATCTGCTGGGCAAGCTCGATCGGGAAGCGCTTCCAAGTCTCTTCCGGATTGTACGGACTGCTGATCAGGAAGGTGCCGCCGTCACGGATGGTGACGAGCATGTCGACCTGGTCGACGAACTCCCACTGATGACAACCGACGAAGTCGGCCTGCTCGATCAGGTACGGGGCGTCGAGCAGTCCGTCGCTGAAGCGCACGTGACTGACCGTGATGGTGCCCGACTTCTTCGAGTCGTACACGAAGTAGCCCTGGACCTGACGCGTGGTCTCGGTGCCGACGATCTTGATGGTGTTCTTGTTGGCGCCGACGGTGCCGTCGCTGCCAAGGCCGAAGAACATCGCCTGGTGGACGTCCTTGCCGAGCACGTCGAACTGTTCGCCCCGCGGGAGCGAGAGGTGCGTCACGTCATCGACGATGCCGATCGTGAAGCGCCGACGCGGCGAGCTCGCGCTGAGCTCGTCGTAGACGGCCTTGACCATGCGAGGAGTGAACTCCTTGCTGGACAGGCCATAGCGACCTGCGACCACCTTCGGCAGCGGGCCTTCCCAGTTCTCGGTCAGCGCGGTGACGACGTCGAGGAACAGCGGATCGCCGATGGCGCCGGGCTCCTTGGTACGGTCGAGCACGGCGATGCGCTGCACCGAGCGGGGCAGCTTGGCCAGGAAGTGCTCAATCGAGAAGGGACGATAGAGACGGATGGTGAGCACGCCCACCTTCTCGCCCTTGGCAACGAGCGCCTTGACGGTCTCGCGTACGGTCTGGGCTCCAGACCCCATCACGATGATGACGCGCTCTGCCTCGGCGTGACCTTCGTACGAGAACAATTCGTACTTGCGGCCGGTCAAGACAGCGAGCTTCTCCATCTCCTCAGCGACGATGCCGGGCGTGGCGTCGTAGTACGAATTGCAGGCCTCACGAGCCTGGAAAAATACGTCGGGGTTCTGCGCGGTGCCGCGGATCACCGGATTGTCGGGGGTCAGCGCCCTCTCACGGTGCTTACGGATCAGCTCGTCATCCACGAGTGAGAGCAGCTGCTCGTCCGATAGCTTCTGGATCCGGGTGAGCTCATGCGAGGTCCGGAAACCGTCAAAAAAGTGCATCATCGGCACGCGCGCACGCAGCGTCGCGGCATGCGAGACGGCCGCGAGATCGTGCGCTTCCTGCACGGTCGTCGAGCAGAGCATGGCAAAGCCAGTCTGACGGACAGCCATGACGTCCGAGTGATCCCCGAAAATGCTGAGCGCGTGAGTGGCCAGCGTGCGCGCCGCAACATGCAAGACGAAGGGAGTCAGCTCACCCGCGATCTTGTACATGTTCGGGATCATCAGGAGCAGGCCCTGAGATGCCGTGAAGGTGGTGGCAAGCGAGCCAGCCTGAAGCGCGCCGTGAATCGTGCCGGCGGCTCCAGCTTCCGACTGCATTTCAGCAACCGTTGGAACTGCGCCCCACACGTTCTGGCAATTGCGCGCCGACCATTCGTCGGAGAACTCACCCATCGGCGAAGCCGGGGTGATGGGATAGATCGCGATTACTTCGCTCAACCGGTAGGCGACTGAGGCTGCTGCCTCGTTGCCGTCCACGACCATTGTCGACTTGTCGCTCATAACACTGCCTCCACCGTGGCGACCGGGCCCCTTCGGACCGCGGTTCGCATTGCGCCTCTGGCGCCGGGACGTTGCGTTCCCCCGAGGAACGAGGAGGCCACCTCGACGCAGATCTTGAGCGGGTCACCGCTGAGGACGCTGGTCGATGTTCGGGCCTCTCGCGCCGCGGAGCAATCGAGGATGACTGTTAGACCGTGACGCTGCGACCCGTCCAGGAGGCCTCTGGACGAATGCGCACATTCTGCGCAGCTCCCTGGCGGGAACGCTCGTCGAGACTCTGCAAGGGCCGAAGCGCGTGGACCATACCACGCAGAACCTCCCTCGGCGGCCGCATTCGACCGCGCAAACGCGCCAAATATGCGCAGTCATTGCGCATTCCAGAATGCTCAGCGCGGGCTGTGCGCCGGGCCTGTTTCAGCTCGATGACATCGCTTCGGCAACGACCGGCCGGTTCGGGATTCATCGAAGCTATAGCGCACGCTGCGCTCGTGAGTCGGGCTCGCTGAATGGCGCCGAGCAGCGCGCGACTCGCGCTAGCGGCTCTCTGGCAGCGCGGCGCGGCGTGAAACCCTCGCTCTCATGCTCCCCCTGTAGGTCGGAGCGCACAGCGAGCATCTCGCGGACAATTTAGGTGTTTGTTTGTGCGGCGTGCGTCCGCTCCTGCCGGTCAAGAGCCGGCCACTTACCCAATACGCGATACCTGTTGGTTCCCTTTGGCGCGAGGGGAACGAGGCTCGTTATACTGGCGAGAGCACCGTGGGGGGGACCTGCGGGATTGGAGTATCGGATGCAGTCATCAGGGGTGTTGCTAGTCATAGTGGAGCCAGAAGCTCGGCTACCGGCCTGGGTCGGTCGCTGTCAAGACATCGTGTCTGACGTCGTCGTGCTCGTGGCCGCTGCAGCCGACGATCCACTCGCGTTTGCCGAGCGCGTTGTGCAACGGGTGAACGTCATCGCGGAGAGCGGCGAACCGATCCGTTTCGCTGTACTCGTCGCGACCGACGGAGATGAACCGGAACGCACTGTGTCCGCGCGTCAGCGGATCTGTCACGCACTCAAGCCTGCGCTGTCACCTGCGATTGAGGGTCAGTTGCTGCTACTCACCGACTCGCGCATCGGGGCCGGATCACGCATTGAGCTCCTGTCACTTGCCGGTAGCATGGCGGAGCTATTCCGAGGAACTCAGGTGGCGGTGAGCCTGCGCTTCGGCGCCGCTGATGAGGCCGACCCGCCCGCGGAACTGTTCCTCGCGCCGCCCCCGTCGGAGAAACGGCGCTCGCGCCGTCCACCGCCCAAGAGCGGTCAGATGATCAAGGCCAGTGTCCCTCCGCCGTCATTTGCTGAAGAGCCGCTGCCGCTCTCACGTCGCGGTCGGGACACCACGGGCTAGGCAGATTCGGCTGGGTTCGCTCGGCGTCTGACGCCGCGCGAACACCCAGCTCAAAGGCAGCACGCTGACGAGCCCGATCGTAGCCGTCAGCCCAACCTGCACCGCGTGCGCCAACGTGACCAACCGCGTTGCCTGGGGCGTCGCCCCCGCCGCTCCAAAACATACCGCCAGGGCTACGTAGAGCGAGAGCTGAAACGCTCCGAGGAATCCGGGAACAGTCGGAGCGAGCAGCCCAAGGCCCACGATACCCATCGCCACCACGGCCTGCGCAAACTGGGCGGACTCAAAACCGACGTCGTGCAGCAGCGTCTGAAGTGCCAAGGCGTTAAGTGACCAGTAGCCAGCGGTGAGGAGCAGAAACGCCGCCAGTCTGCCGCCGCTGCCAAGAAACGCTAGTCCCTCGCCGAGCTCGCGCAGGATGGCGCTAACGCGACTCGTCAGCTCGGGCCAGCGCCCACGGACGTGGCGCTGCAGTCGCTGCTCGAGCCAGACGCGCGCTTGACGCGCCCACAGCAGAAGCAACAAAAGCAACAAAAATCCGCCCGAAGCGAGCACCGCGGAGTGACGCAGGGCTTCATAGCTCACGCCGAATTTGGACACCGTTGACGCGGCTGGCCTCGTCACGCAGAGCGCCCCAAGTAGCGCCGCGCTCAGCGCCACGCCGTCGAGCAGGCGCTCCGCAAACACCGTCGCTGCGACCTGCGCCAGAGGCGCCCTGGTAAAACGCGACCAGAGCGTCGGCCTGACGAGTTCCCCCAGACGAAACGGCAAGACGCACAGCGCACCGTGCCCAACGAGCGCAGTCAGCGTCGCGACGATTGAGTGCCGGCGCTGCTGCACAGGCAACAGACAAAGCCAGCGAACCGACCGCAGCAGCAGGACCCCCAACCAAAGCAAGCCATAGTGCAGCAGCGGAGTCACGTTCGCTGGCGACCAGAGCGCTGGGCCCCAAAACGGAAGCTCGGCGTGCTTGAGCACCCGCGCCGCCCCAAACGTGGTGAGCAGCGCGAGCCCGAGGAAAAGCAAGCGACCGAGCCACAGGCGGCTTTGCGGCGACATTGAGGGACGGAGCGACATGCGGGTTCGGGGCAAAACTGAGGGGCTGGACCCTATCACGCGCGTGGCGGACCGAGGCCCTCCAAGGCTCTGGCGGGGCGCCCAGGGGCAACGTAGTCTTGCTGCTGTGCGATGCTTGTCGCGACCGCTGCCTTGGCTGACACTGGCCCTGCTCCTGCTGGGGCAAGGGCCAGCAGAGGCGGCGTTTCACCCTGGGGGTAGGCATCGACCGCGCGCTGGCGCGCCGCGAGCTTCGACTCCGGGAGCATCAACTACGCGAGCTGGCTCGCCGCGCGCCACCGCAGCGCCCCCCGGCGGCGCCCCAGCGCCGGCAACCTCTGAGCGAGCGCAACCGCACAGCGCGCTCCGACGCGCCTATCAACGGGCGCTCAAGACCCCGAGCGCCGAGTCGCTCCAGCGACGCTACCTCGAGCTGGCCGCGCAGGCGCCCGAACTCGCCCAGACGCTCTGGGCTGAGCTGAAAGCGAGCAGTGACGGGGGTTCGGTCAACGCCACGCTCCTGCTCGCGAGTCTCGAACGTCTGACGCTGCGCGAGAGCGAGGCCGTGACGCGGCTTGAGGCCTTGCTTATGCGGCAACCGGCTGAGCGGCGAGCACTCGCGCTGCTCGCGCGCTGGGCCGAACAACGACGCGACCAGGCCGCGCTGGCGGGCTACCTCACGCGCTCCATCGTCGCCGAGTCCGGGCGCGCGGAGCGACTTCAATTGCTGAGACAGCTCCGCGCTGCGCAGCTTGAGCTCGGCGACGTGCCCGCTGCCACGCAAACTCAGCGCCAGCTTGAAGCGCTCACGCCCGAGGCTCCGCAGGCACGGCTGGAGCTGGCGCGGCTGCTGCTCGAACGCGGGCAGGCGAGCGAGGCAGAGCGGGAGCTCGCGAGCGACACCCGCAAACCTGCGGGCGCGATCGTTGTTCAACGTCTGCGCCTGCAACTGGAGCTCTCGCTCGGCCTCGCGCATTGGGAGCGCGCGCAAAGCGAGCTGGCGCAGCTCGAGCGCGAGCAGCCCGCGCTGGCAAAGAGCCGTCCGATGCGCGAGCTGGCATTGTCGGTCGCTCGTGGAAGCGGACAGCTGCGGACGTACTACGAGCGATTGCAACAAGAGCGCCCCCTGGCGCTCGACGCGTTGGGAGACCTCGCCGAGGAGCTCGGGGAGCTCACGCAAGCCCGCGATTGGCGTCAAGCGGCCGTGCGCGCGTCGAGTCGCGATCTAGGCCGCGGCCAGGCGCTACTGCGCACACTTGAGGCTCAGGGGCGCGTGAGCGAAGCCCTCAGTGAGCGGCTGCGTCTATTGCAACTGGCTCCGAATCAACTCGAGCTCGTGACGAGCACGGCGCTCGCGCTCGCGCAGAGCGGGGATGCCGCAAAAGCGCGCGAGCTGCTGACGACCGCCGAACGGCGAACGAAAGACAGCGTCGAACTAACGGCCTTGGCCCGGACCTGGGAAACGATTGGCGAGCCGTTGCGCGCCCGCGCGCTGCTCACGCGGCTCGAGTCGCAGGGCGGCGCGTCGCCGGCAGCGAGCCTCGCTGCCAAGCCGGCGCTCGCTCTAGCGCAGTCGCCGATTCAGCTGGCCGAGGCCGCGCTCGATCGAGCCGACTGGAAGGCAGCGTCCGCGCTCCTGACCGACTTGATCGAGCGAGCCAACGGCTCCCCGCTGGAGCTCGCTCGGTTAGCCCGCGCCGTCGAGCGTCTCCGCCAAGCGCAACCGCAGGAGGGGACCCATTGGCTCTCGCGCGAGTCTGAGCTGTGGGAGGCCATTGTCCAATCGGTAACCCCGGGCACACTGTTGGAGCTTCAAGCCTTGGACCAGCTCGCTGTGGTTTTACAGAGGCGAGGCGAGCTCGCGTCGAGGATCGGTTCGCTTGAAGCCGAGCTCGCCGTGGGACCGCAGGTGGCGCGCGAGCGACTGCTGGCCGCCTGTTTGCTCAAGCTAGGAAAACTGGAGGCCGCCAGCGCGCGCTTGCAGGCAATCGTGCAACGTCAGCCCGAGGATCTCACCAGCTGGCGATTGCTCGAACGCTGCCAGCTGGCGGGGCGCCGTTTCGCCGATGCGGCGACCACTCTGCTGCGCCTTGCTGCGCTTATCCCGAAGGAGCGCGGCGCCTTGCTGGAGCGCGCGCTCGATTACGCCGAGCGCGAGGGTTCCCTGGAATTTACCCGAAAAATCGCGACGAGCGGCACCGCGATGGCGCCTGACTCAGGCTACCTCTGGCGGCGGCGAGCCGAGCTTGAACGACGACTCAACTTGCTCGATGCGGCCGCAAACAGCCTCGAACAGGCGAGCGGCGTCGCTCACCCGGATCCGCTTGCCGCGCTGCAGCTGGCTGAGCTCTACGAGCAGCGGGACCAGGGCGAGCTGGCCTTCAAGCTCCTACTGCCCCGCTTAGCCGGTGCCAGCGACCGCCCCATGGTCGAAGCCGCAGCGCAGCTCTGTGCGCGCGTCGCCAAAACCAGCGCGCAGTTTGTCCAGCTGGAGGGAGCGCTCAGCAGTTTGATGGGACGATTCCCAGGGCTGCGCGCCCTGCAGCTGGAGACCTTCACCCGCGAGCTGCAGAGCCCTGACGGCGCGGCAAGACTGCGCGCCATCGCGCCGGCGCTCTCGGGCCTCCAAGGAACAGCACGCGAACGCGAGCTCGCCCTCTCCCTGCTTGAGACGCTCGAAGCGCCCGAGACCGGTCGCCCGTTGCTGGTGTTTGCCGCGAGCTCAGCTCCGCATCAAGAGCGACTGCGCGCCGTTCGGCTGGTGACGCGCCTGGCGACGCCAGCGCTCGCGGACTCCCTTGATGCGCTCTTTTGGAGAGCGAGTCTCGAGACGCCGCTCGACGAGCAGCTGGCCTGGGACTCGCTGGTGGCACGGCAGGCCTGCAAAACCGCGATTTCCGCAGAATTCTGGCAGAAATCGAACCGCGTGACCGCTCCGCGGTTGCGCGCTTGGCTCACCCTGCTGCGCGAAGGCGAGCCGTCACCACAACGCACCACCCCAATGCTCGAGCTGGCACTCGATGAAGCGCGCTCAATCGAAGAACGGGCTGCCGCGCTGCATGCGCTGCTGCGCGAGCCGAGCCCGCCGCAGACGCCGGCTCCGCAGCTGCTCGCGCTTGCTGCACTAACCAAGCAGCGCAGTCCCCTCTTGGCCGCCTACGGACTGGCCTCGCTGGCTCGCGCAACCGCTGGCAACGCGGCGACCGAGCAGCTCATCGCGAACTGGCTCGCCGGGCCTGCCCCATTTGACGCGGCCGCGCGCAGCGCGCTCAATCACCTCGCGCATCCAGCGAGTCCGACGCCGGAGCGCAGCGCCCTGCCGGCATCTCCCGACGCGCTCGCCAGCGGGCTTGAGCAGTTGCTCCAGGTGAAGCTGAACGCGGCGGAGCGCGAGGCCTTGCGAACGCTCTGGCAAGCGTCAGTGTTGCGCGTCGCTCCCGCGCTGTTCGAGGCCGATCCGAGCTTGCTCGTGTCGCTGGGGCGCCGCGCCGAGGCCACACCAAAGCAGCTGGCTCTGTCGCCTCTGCTCCCGACGGCCCTTGCCGACCAGCCCAACGCGGAGTTTGCCTTAGCGCTGCGGCGCGCACTGGCTCCGCAATGGCAGCGACAGCTGAGCTCGCCCCTGCTCGCAGAACGACTGATGGCACTCGGGTGGCTAGCCGGCGTCCCCGAGGTCGCGAGTGCGGCACTCGATGCGGCGTCGCGTGACCCCTCGGCGCTCCTGCGTGAACAGGCCCTCAAGTGGATCGCTGAACTCGGGCTGGTCGAGCTGGCCCCGCGTGTTGCCCAGGCGCTGGAGCGCGATCCCGAGTTTTCGGTTCGGGCGGCGGCTGCCGAGAGCCTCGGACAGCTCAAGGCCCCTGAGGCACTCGTGCTCGGGGCTCTGCGAACCTGCCTACGCCAGGAGACCTATGGTTGGGTTCGCTCGCGGGCCATGAATGCCCTGCAGTTGCGCGGGGGGCTGGCCGCTCAGCAGGAGCTGAGCTACGCCGCAACTATGGATCCGGAGCCGGAGCTGCGTCAGCTTGCTCGAACCCTGCGGGGTCAGACCCGATGAGGCTGCTCGGACTTTGCGTGATTGGCCTGGCCCTGCTGGGTTGCACGAACCTCGACCGGTTTGAGACCCGCGCGGGTGAGGAGTACTGCGGCGGCCTCGAGTCCGTTGGATTCGGCAGCAGCGGGATGGCCGCCGACGACGCCTCCTCGCGAGCGTTGCAGCTCGGTCTCACGCTGGACATCAGTAAAGTCGCCTCGCGCCCTGGGGTGCTGCGCTCCAATGATCACCTGACCGGGCTTTGCGCCAAGCGCGCGACCTTCGAGAAGGTCCCCTTGCGCGTGATCGAGCCCCTGCTCAGCGATCGGCTCTCGACGATTCAGATCGCTGAAGACCACGAGCAAGAAATCTTTTCCTGGGTGGACTCGAGTTGCCTCGGTACGATGGTCGCGATCGTCTCGCTGCTGAAGAACAATGACGTGGAGGTGCGCTTGATGCGCCCTGCGCCCGAGCCAACGGCGTCGACCGCCGCCTCCGCCCGTCCGGGTTACGGCGTTTTTCTGCTGCGAAAGCAGCCTAAGGCCTGTTCGTTCTGATGCGGATACTTGGCATCGAGACCTCCTGCGATGAGACGGCCGCCGCCGTCGTGACCGAGAGGGGCGAGGTGCTCTCTGACGTCGTGCACACGCAGATCGACGTGCATGCGCCCTATGGTGGCGTCGTGCCCGAGCTCGCGTCCCGCAACCACCAGCACTTCATTCGTCCGGTGATCGAGCGCGCGCTGGCGCAGGCCAACACGAGCTTGACGTCACTCGACGGGCTCGCGGTGACCTGCCAACCGGGCCTCAGCGGCGCGCTGCTGGTCGGTCTTGGTGTGGCCCGCGCGATGGCCTGGGCAGCGGACAAACCGCTCGTCGGGGTGGACCATTTGGTCGGACATCTGCTGGCCGCGTTTCTGCGCTTTCCGGAGCAGCTCGCGCAAGAGTACCCGGAATTTCCCTTCATCGCGCTACTGGTGTCGGGTGGACACACCGCGCTCTATCGCGTGGATGGTCCCGAGCTCAACCAGATCCGTGAGCTTGGAGCCACGCGGGACGATGCGGCCGGCGAGGCTTACGACAAGGTCGCCAAGCTGCTCGGACTCGGGTACCCCGGCGGTCCCGTGGTCGATCGCCTTGCGCAGGAGGGGGATCCACTCGTGATCGAGCTGAGTCGTCCGATGCCCGGACGCGACTCGCTGGAGTTTAGCTTCTCCGGACTCAAGACCAACGTGATGCGCTATGTCGAGCTGCAGGGGCTGCCCGGCAATGACTCCCGTCTACGCGATCTCTGCGCGGCGTTTCAGTCACGCGTCGTCGATTCCTTGGTTCAGAAGACCCTGCGCGCCGCCAAGCGCGAGGGGCTGTCGACCATCGTAGTGGGCGGCGGCGTTGCGGCCAATCGGGGACTGCGCAGCGCGCTCGATGCGGCCGCGGCGGCGCGCGGCCTTCGCACGATTTTCCCGCCGCTGCGTGCGTGCACCGACAACGCAGCCATGATCGCCTATGCCGGAGCGCAGCGCCTGCGGCTCGGGCACGACGATCGACAGAACCTCACGATGAGCCCTCACTCCGCCCTCCTCACGGTGACGAAAAAAGGGCCCGGTCCTCGTGGGGCCGCTCAGCGACGCGCTCAGTGAGCGCTGGGCTTGAGCAGCTCCGTGCTGAGTAGGAACTCGACGCTGTCCTTGCGCAAACGCACTCGGTAGCCTGGAGTCTCCTTGCCGAACTGCCAGATGATCTTGACGCCATCGTCGCCGTTGGCGGCCGTGACCTTGGCAATGCGCGGATCGCGCTTGGCAAACTCCTTGGCGGACTCGCGCGTCTTGCGCTTCGGGATCGTGACAACGAAACCCTTGGAGGTCTTCTTGCCCACGATGGCCTCGCCCGGACCGTCGAGCTTGAGGCGAAACACGGTCGGATCCTTCATCTTTCCGTGACCAAAGGGCGGCACGTCTTCGGGCGCCACGGTCGGTTCGCCCGGTTCTTCGCTCGAGTCCGAAGAAGCGTCGCTCCCCGCCGCGGTCGGAGCCGCCACGGTCTTGGCGAGCGCCATCTCGCGTGCGGCGACATCGGCGGGCACCTCGTTGGCTGCGGCTGAGCCGACCGGAGCCGCTTCAAGCGTGGCCATCGCGGTCGCGCCGAACAGCGGCACCTTGGCGACGAGTCCCACGCTGCCGAGCGGCTGCACTGCGGCGACTGCAGCGGCTGCGGCGATGCCGCCCGCGGCGCTGGCGCTGGGCGCGGCTGCCACGGTCGACGCGTTGCCTCCGCGTGTGGCGGCCACGACCACCGTCGCGAGTAGAGCCACTGCGACGGCGGCTCCGCCCCAAGTCTTGAGCTTCTTTTTGTCGAGTCCGGCGGGCGCAGGCACGGGAACCGCCGTCGGCGGCGCCGACGAGCGTGAGCGATGCTGGGACGAAATGCCCTTGCCCTCGATCGTGACCCCGCCGCCCGGAGGCGGACTCGTGCGACGACGCACGGGACTCTCGGAGGGTGCTGCGCGCCCCTGGCGCAGTCGACTCATCAAGCCGGAGAGGTGTGGCGCCATGCCCTGGCCCACGCGCGCGCCGAGCGCTGCGACGCCCTCGCTGGTCTGGCGAAGCGTCTGACTGACGCGGCCCCAAGAGCCCTCGAGACGCGCGCCGAAGTCCTCGCTGTCGTCCTCGGCCGCGGCACTGCGATGCAAGACATCGTCGGCCGCTGGCTCTGGCAGCGTGGCGCGCAGGGTCCGCTTATGCGCCGGGATTGGCGCAAAACCAGCCTCGGAACGGTCCACGACGCTCGGTTGAGGCGTCTGCTCGTCGCTGGTGCGCAGGAGCACCACGAGCTGCGGCACGCCCGTGCGCGGATCGACCACGACGTCGAGTCCGTCGATGCGCGCTTCACGGCGCTGACCGAGGTCAACGGACTCGAGCTGCAGCTTCTTGCCGATGCGCAGAAACTCGAGGGTGGAGCCGACGCGCAGCTTGCGCGAGTTGCCGTCTTGCACGCGGGCTCGCATCGGAGAGCCGAGCCCCTCGATGTGCAGCTTGACCTTGGCCCCAGTCTCAACGACGGGCGGCATGGGCGACTCGTAGTCGGACTCGGCCGCTGGCTCCGCGTGCTCCTGAAGTCCGCACAGATCGCCGAGCAGCGCGGCGCTGGCTGCGTCGAGGGCCGTGAATTTCACACCGAAATCGCCGCCACGCGCCTGTTCCTTGCGCCAGGCGACCACGCCTTCGGCCAAGACCTCCTGACCTTCGGCCTCAAACCGGCACATGACCGGAGAGCCGAGCTCGGGGAGATAGGCGGTGCGAAGCTGCATCCCGCGACCGCTGAGGTCGGCTGACTCCGCCTCAAAGGCCGGACCGCTGCCGTCTGTTCCACACACCTCGACGAAGGCCTGGACCGGCACTCGTTCGATGCCCTCTGCTCGTCGTTCTTGCTGACCATCCATGGGGCCTCCGCGGAACCAACGACGCAACGTCGATGACAGTCTCCGCGCTCCCGGTTAAGCGGATCTGGAGACCGACGGCCAAGTTTCAGACGCAACGCGGCGGCTCGGTCCCCACCGAACCGGCCAAAATTCCGCTCAAAGCCGCGCTCGCGGGGGCCGGGCCCGCCGAGCTCCCCCGCCGGCGCTGGGCCTTGGTTCCACGACGAACCAACAACCCCCCTCGACAGGGCGGCCCGCCCCGACCATTCTTCGCGCCAGACGATGGCGCTAATCCTCGTCGTTCGTTCCGGCGAAGCGACAGAGCCCCCCCAGCTGACCTTTGAAGCCCCCCGAGTTCTGCTCGGTCGTGGGGAGAGCTGCGATCTGCGCCTGCCGGATCCGAGCGTCAGCCATCGGCATGCGACGATTCGTCAGCGCGGGCAGGAGTACCTGCTCGTCGATGAAGGCAGCACCAATGGCACCTTCATTGGTCAGGTGCGACTCGCGCCCCAGTCGCCTCGCGTGGTGCGCTCGGGGGATCTGATTCGGGTGGGGCGGATTTGGCTGGAGCTCCGGCTCGACGCCGCCCCCTCGCACGCCAGCTCTCCAGCCCAGACGCGCGAGCTGGCGCTCAGCTTGGTGGCCGAAGCTCTGAAAGGGCAGGGCGAGGCGACCGTTGCGCGGGTGGAGATCACGGGTGGAGCCGATCTCGGTCGCCAGCTGGCGCTCGAGGAAAACGAGAAACGCTACGTGATCGGCCGCTCTGCTCATGCGGATCTGCCGATTTACGATGTCGACGCCTCGCGACGGCATGTCGAGGTCTGGCGACGCGGCGCGCAGGTGCTGCTGCGCGAGCTCGGCTCCAAGAACGGCTGCTCGCTGGGCGGTGTGCCTTTGGTCACCGATCGCGAGATGCCTTGGTCACCCGGCAGTGAGCTAGCCATCGGCACCGATCGCCTGGCGCTGCTCGATCCCGTCTCAGACGCTCTGCGCGAGCTCGAGACCTCCGGCGACGAGCACCTCACGCCGGGGCAGTCGGTGCCCCCACCTTCGGGGACGGAGCCGGACAAGGTCGCCCAGCAGACCTCCGTCGACGCCCCCGCGGAGGGCGCAGAAGAGGTCGTCGCTCCGGCGGAGCTCACGGCCCCTCCCCTACGACTCACCAAGCGCCGCCGACTCGATCCAGACTGGACGATCGGCCTATTTGCCCTGTTTGTGCTGCTCGCGAGCCTACTCGGCCTGAAGTTGTTGGTCGGCGGCAGCTGAGCGCGCTCGGGCATCTGGCCGATGGGCGCCCCGGCCATCGGAAGCGCGGACGAACCTGGGCGGGAGTCATTTCCCCGGTTTCCTCGCTCAAGCGCCCAGTGTTAGGCTGACCACGTGGGCAGCCGATTCAATGACGACGAGTCCACGATCGTTCGGGTGGCTCCCTACCTCTCTCAGCAACCCGAGGGTCGGACTCCTCCCTGCCTCGAACTGGTGCGCGGCCCAGACGCTCCCCGTCGGTTCGCGCTCGCGCTGCCGACGTTGACCCTCGGCCGGAGCGCGCGAGCGCAGCTCTGCGTCGAGAGTCAGTCCCTGTCGCGGCTCCACATGCAGCTGACGCGCCGCGATGGCGAGGTGCATTGCCTGGATCTCGAGAGCGCCAATGGCGTCTACCTCAACGGCCTGCGGGTCCATTCCGCCATGCTACATGAGGGCGACGTGCTTCAGCTTGGGGAAGTGACGTTCGTCTTTCACGAAGGTGGCACATGACGTTCATCGTGCGGTTCTGGGGTACACGCGGCTCGATCCCCACTCCCGGAGGTAAGACTCGTCGCTATGGCGGAAACACCTCCTGCGTCGAGCTGGAGATCGACGGGCAGTTGTTGATCTGCGACGCGGGCACGGGCCTGCGCGAACTCGGTCTGGATCTGGCAGCACGCTCCACGAGTCCCGTCGAAGCGCACCTGTTTTTCTCGCACACCCATTGGGACCACATCCAAGGGTTTCCGTTCTTCGTGCCGGCGTATCACGCCGGCTCGCGCCTGCACGTGTTCGAGGCCACACCCGACGATCCGCGCTTCACGCGACTGCTGCTCGGTCAGATGCAATCGGACTATTTTCCGGTGGGATTTTCCGATCTCGGCGCGCGCATCGCCACGCGGCATTTCGAGAACTCGGTCACGCAGCTCGGTCAGGTCCGGGTAGAAATGCGCGAACAGACTCACCCCGGACGGAGCTTTGCCTACGCGTTCGAGGCGCTCGGCAAGCGCGTGGTGTACGCAACGGACAACGAGCTCGATCTAGTACTGACGAACCCCGAGCAAGCCGCCAAAGACCCCGAGCATCTCCGCATGCTCCCCGCCGAGCTGCTCGCCTTCATCGCCGAGGCTGATCTGCTGATCGCCGACGCGCAGTACACCGACGAGGAGTACGCGCGCAAGGTGGGCTGGGGGCATTCACGCGTCGCGACGGTGGTCGACCTCGCAGTGCAAGCTGGCGTCAAGCAGGTGGCCCTCTTTCACCACGATCCGCTGCATTCCGATGAGCAGATCGACCACCTGCTGCTCGACGCCCAGAAGCGCGCCTCGCTGCGCGGCTCCAAGGTCGAGATCTTTGCCGCCCGCGAGGGGTTGGCGCTCAAGCTGGACTAACCGCGCTCGGAGAGATTGCCGGCGTGAAGACCACACTCCTTGCCCTCGGCGCGCTCCCACCACCAACGTCCCTCGCGCTCATGCTGCCCGGGGAGCGTCGCGCGCGTGCAGGGCTCGCAACCCACGCTGCGAAAGCCCTGGAGGTGCAGGGAGTTGTACGGCACCTCGAACCCCTGAATGGCGGCCCAGACGTAGTCCGAGTCGACCTCCGCCAGGGGATTCCATTTGCTCAAGGGTCCGCCGTCACGACCGGAAAAACTCGGATCGCGCTCTACCAGGGGCACCTTGGCTCGGGTCGGCGACTGGTCGCGCCTCTGTCCGGTCACCCAAGCGGTGAGTCCCGCCAGCTGACGACGAAGCGGCTCGACCTTGCGAACCGCACAGCACTCGGAATGCCCGTCCTCGAGGAACGAAAAGAGCCCTTTTTTCCGCACAAGCTGCTCGACGGCGGCGCGCTCGGGCAGGCAGTACTCGAGCCGGATGCCGTAGTGCTTCTCCACCTGGGCGAAGAACCGGTAGGTCTCGGGGTGCAGGCGACCGGTCTCGAGGGTGAACACCCGGTACGGCAGCCCCGACTGCGCCGCATATTCGAGCAGGAGCACATCCTCAGCCCCGCTGAACGCAATTCCAAGGCCCTCCCCATGCAGGGAGAGGGCACGCCTCAAGATGGCGCCGGGCCCCTGGCCCTCCAGTTCGGCCTGTAACTGGCGCTCGGAGTCGGGCCCGGTGGCCTTGGTCGTGATGTCCATTAGAGGCTATTCAGCTAGCACCCCCCCCCTCGCAACGGGAGCCCCCCTCGCGCCAGATGCCGCATCCCGGGATAGGCTGCGCCCGGGTCCGGGCCCCCAGCAGAGCCCCCCGCCGGCGCCCCGTCCCCCGGGGCGCCGGCTGCCGGCTCCGGCGCCCG
>JBBRAB010000050.1:0-27241 GCA_038207155.1 Polyangiales bacterium | reverse complement strand
ACGAGCCGCCGGCAGCGCGGAATCGCACGTTGGTGCGGCTGAGCGCCTTGGTGCCGTCGAACCAACCCTCAACGATGCCGTTGGCGACGCCGGGCGTGTTCATCTTGATTCGGTGTTCCACCCGGTGCCATTGACCCGGCTGGAAGAACTTCTGCCCCGCAAGGGTCCAGTCGAAGTCGTCCCCGTAGTTGCTGACCTGATCCATGTAGTACATGTACTGGACCGCAGCTCCGCCCGTTCGCCACATCATCCGTGCGCTAAAGCCGTCGGTGCCGTTTGGCTTATTTCCGCCAGAAGGAACCGTTCCTCCGACGAGCCCCGGCAGCTTGCCGCCGAGTACGAAGTTGAAGCCTGCGGCAAAGCGCACGCGGTACGTGAGAAAGAGCTCCGTGTGGTTCCCGCTGATGGGCATCTTCCACTGCGCGCCTCCCGCGGTTGGACCGACTCCGCCTTGCGGGTAGGCCACGCGCAGCGAGCGTCCGCTAAACGCGTCCGCTCCGGTGACGACTGACACACGACCCTTGCTGACACCGTCGTTCCAAGCCGGGGCGCCCCAGTCCGCAGCCAGGTTGCTTGCCGTGTATGTGCCCACCGGATCGTTGTCGAAGTCGTTGCAGTAGATGACGCTCGCCGCAAGGCCGGCGCAGCCAGAAGAAGCCCCGCCGCCCGTGCCGCCCGTGCTGACAGTGCCGCCCGTGCTGACAGTGCCACCGGTGCTGACAGTGCCACCGGTGCTGACAGTGCCGCCCGTGCTGACAGTGCCGCCCGTTCCGCCGGAGCCTGACGTGACGCATTGGCCGCCGGTGCAGGTCAGGCCCAGCCCGCAAACGACGTTGCAGGCACCGCAGTTCAGCGGATCGACCATCGGATTGGCGCACGCTCCGCCGCAGGTGAGCTGCCCTGGAGTGGAACAAGCGCAGCCGCCGCCCGAGCAGGCGGTGCCAGGCGCGCAGACTGTCCCGCAGGCACCGCAGTTTGCGCCGCTCGCCGCCAGGTTCACGCAATCCTGTCCGCAGGCTGTCTCCCCCGGGGCGCAGGAGCTACCGCACACGCCGGCTGAGCAGAAAGCTCCGGCAGGGCAGACGTTCCCGCACGCTCCGCAGTTTGTAGCGTTCGACGTGGTGTCCATGCAGCTCGTTCCGCAAGCCGCGAGCCCGGGCTGGCAACTGCACGTTCCCTGGACGCAAGCCGCCCCGGTCGCGCAGGCCAGGCCGCATTGGCCGCAGTTCGCTGGGTCATTCGCCGTAGCCGCGCAGGTGCCGCCACAGGTGGCGTAGCCTACCGGGCACGCGGGGGGAGCGGCGAGGGAGTCTGCAGCAGGCCCCTCGCAGGCGATCGCGGACAGGAGGAGCAGGGCGATGAGCGGGAAGCGCGGTGAGGCATGCATGGTGGTCACCCCGCCTTGTGACTGTGAGCGGCATTGACCTGACAGACAATCGTGAAGCGGGGTGAGTTGATTTCGAGTCCTCAGGTGGCCCAGCAGTTACGGCTGCGTGAGCGCCCTCACGAGAGGGTAGCTCGAGCATGCGGCCACACAGTCGATTCTGAGACTTGGGTCAGCGGCACCCCCGCCGCGGCGGCCTCTGGGCGGGCCAACCTCCGCCTCGCGTGGGGTAGCGACGACTCCGCACTGTGCGCAGTGTAAGCTCCGGACCGTTGAGCGTGATCATGGCAGTGAGCTCCCCAACGTCACTTTTCCCACGAACTCGGGGCCGCATCTCGGTCGCTCTTGCCGCCGTCGCCTGGCTGGTCGCAGTTTTCGCGACCCACGGCGCGGCAGCGGCTGATGTGCATGTCGCGGTTGATGGCGACGACCTTTCCGGCAGCGGGTCGGCGGCGGCGCCGTTTCTGACGTTGGCAAGAGCCGCGACGGCGGCGACCGCAGGCGACGTGATACGCGTGGGTGCGGGACGGTTCGAAGCGACAGCGCCCGTCGCCATTGGTCCCGGAATTAGCCTGATCGGAGCAGGCAAGGCCGCCACCATCTTGGCCTATCCCAACTCGACTTGGGCCGCCTTCGAGCCAACCCGCTTTCTCATTCAACTGGTTTCGGCGAGCAGCGATGCCACCCCGGCTACTCTGAGCGACTTCACCGTCTCGGGGGGAGGCGCGACGCGGCTCTCGGGCGGTATCGTGGTTCACAAGCGTGACAGTGTTACCATCCGTAACGTGGATTTCGAGCAGATCAGCTGGGGAGCGCTCTGGTTGCCGGAGACCCGCAAAACGCTGATGGAGGGTTGTGAATTTCGCGAGTGTGGCTGGGGGTCAAGTGAGTACTCCACGGGCGCCATCATGCCCGGACACGTCGAGGACCTCGAGCTGCGCAACTTCACCATTGTGGCCAAGGATGCGGGCACCGGGTACGGGATCACGGCCATCGGGTTCGGCGCACCGCGCGCGTCCTGGAGACGCGTCAGCATCCACGATTGCGAAATTGATCTGCGCGTGCCAAGCCCCTGGGCGGGAGGTATCGCCCCGAACATCGCGATTGAGACGAACTTGATCTCCCCGATCTCGGCCAGCGAGATCTACGGTTGCACCCTGCGCAACAATCTATCCTTCGTGGGGACGACGTATCCGCGGGCAGGGGGGCCAACACTTCGGGTGCATCACAACTCCATGCCCCTGACGCCAAGCTTGGCGGGAGATCCCAGTAATTATGCCGTGGAGTGCTCGCTCGACGACTTCGAGTTCGACCATAACTTCATTGATCGGGGCGCCTGGTTGATGTCGGGCTTCTATGAGCCGCGCAGGAACCTCTCTGTCCATCACAACGTTTTCCGAGGCTCCAACGCACGCTACGCGCCCGGCACTATCATGCTCAGAGATGCCTCCGACGCGTTCATCTTCAACAACGTCTTTGACTGGGCGTCTGCTGGAGGGAGCCCGGGGGATGCCGTGGTGTCAACGGGTACCAGCGCCAAGAATATCACGATCAAGAACAACGTGTTCTGGTACACCGGGTCACCTGCGATCCCACTTATCAGCGCGGGCTCCGCGGGCCTGTCGGCGACGCACAATGTCCTGTTCAACGTTTCCGAGCCGGGGTTTGGCGAGGTCCTGGCCAATCAGCTAACCGCGCCGGAGTTCGCGGCAAAGGGAGAGCCGCCGACGCCGTACTACCTGCCGTCAGGCGCGCAGAGCAACCTCGTGGATCAAGGCGTGGGCGCGGGCTTGCCCCTGTTCCGTTTCGAAGGGCGCGCTCCTGACGTGGGGGCTTACGAGTACTGTGACGCGGCTCCGTGCGGTGTTGTCGGGGCCGCAGGTGGCGCCGGGACCGCCGGGACTACGGGCGGGGGCGCTGGCTCCGGAGGGACTCGTGCTGCCGGTGCCGGAACTGGGGGAGCCGCCGGCTCCGCAGCGCTCCGTCCCGCGACCGGCAGTCCCGCCGAGTCAGGCAGCTGCCTCTGCAGCTCCGCAGACGTTGCGGGTGGCTACCATGGCTGGCTGCTCGGGGCGGTGCTCTGCTCTGCTGCGACCGCGCTACGACGACGGCGCGCTCGCTCGACGTAGAGCCTGTCACGCTGCCCGCGGTGCGGCCACCGTAGCGCGCCACCCAGGAACGCGGGAAAATCGCTAGTTCTGCGGATCCGTTCGCGTCCGCCACCACTTCTCGATCGCGACCACGGGAAGGATCGACGAGCTGACCAATGCAGCCAGCCAAAGCTCGCTGAGCTCGATTGGTGTCGAGCCAAATACGCGGTTCAATAATGGCGTAAATACGAACCCAAGCTGGAGCACCACCAGCAGCCCCACCCCGATGAACACCGCGGGATTGCTAAGCACTCCAATCTTGAAGACCGAGCCTTTCAGACTTCGGCAGTTCAGCATGTAGAAGATCTGGAACAGAATGACCGTGGAGACCGTCGTTGTCTGGGCCTGGGGCAGTGCGAGCTGCACCGGGAGCCCGTTGGCCAGATCCTTCGAGTATTCCCAGCTAAAGATCCCGATCGCGCCGGCCGCCATCAACACGGCTGCCAACAGCGTTCGGACGATCACGAATTGACTGAGTACCGGTTCGTGCGGCGGTCGCGGAGGGCGGCGCATGATATCCGGCTCCTTCGCCTCGAAAGCGAGGGGCAGTGCCAGGCTCACGGTCGCCACCAGATTGATCCAGAGCAATTGGACTGGCAACATTGGTAAGAGAAGCTCTTTGCTGACTGGGTCAAACGGAAAGAAGGCGACCGCGTAGATCAAGATGAACGCAAGACCCAAATTCGTGGGAAGCACGAAGGCCAGCGACTTGATGAGATTGTCATACACCCGACGCCCTTCTTCGACCGCTGCCGCAATGCTGGCGAAGTTGTCATCAGCGAGGACGATGTCGGCGGCTTCCTTCGAGACTGCGGTGCCTGTGATCCCCATAGCCACACCGATGTTCGACTGCTTGAGCGCGGGAGCGTCATTCACGCCGTCGCCAGTCATTGCCACCACATGGTCGCCCGCCTGCAGCGCTCGAACGATGCGCAGCTTATGCTCAGGAGCCACCCGAGCAAATACGTTGCTTTTTTGTACGAGTGTCTTGAGGTCTTCCTCCGAGGTCGCCTCTAACTCCGCACCGGAAATGGCGTTGGACTCGGATGACAGCCCCAACTGCTTGCCTATGGCAGCAGCAGTGCCTTGGTGGTCACCGGTAATCATCTTCACGGTAATACCAGCCGCGTGACAGGCCTTGACCGCATCGATGGCTTCGGTGCGCGGCGGATCGATCATGCCCTGAAGTCCGACCAGCTCCATGCCGTCCGCAACGTTCTCGAGCTCAAGGCGCGCGAGCCGACTGTCCAGGTGCTTGGCTGCAATCGCAAGCACGCGCATGCCTCGCGCGGCCATTGCCTCAACCGCACCAAGGACCTGCTCGGGAACCAACGTGACGCCGATGGCTCCGCTACAGTGGCGCAGCACAACTTCAGGCGCACCCTTCATGACGATCCGCTGAGAATTCTCCCCAAGATCGTGAAGTGTAGCCATGAACTGGTTCTCCGACTCGAAAGGGATCGCGTCGGCACGATTGAACGTCTTGCGCTCTGTTTCGATGTTCACACCGAGTTTCATGGCCAACGTGACCAATGCGCCTTCGGTGGGATCGCCGCTCAGCGTCCACGCCCCGTCGTGAGCGAAGACCAGGGCGTCATTGCACAGGGCGCCGTCGAGGGCCAAGCGCCGAACCGCCTTCGGTGTCTCTTGCACGCTCTCGCCGTTTTGCTTCAACGCTCCGATCGGCTCGTACCCAACACCGGTGACTTCGAATTCCCCGACGGGCGTCCAAAGAGACTGCACGGTCATCTCGTTTCGGGTAAGCGTCCCTGTCTTGTCCGAGCAAATCGTGGTGGTGCTTCCGAGCGTTTCGACGGCGGGCAGCTTGCGCACGATCGCCCGGCGCGCCGCCATGCGTTGCACACCTATCGCCAAAGCGATGGTGACGATGGCCGGCAGACCCTCCGGGATCGCACCAACGGCCAGCGCGATCGCGAAGATCAGGGTGTCCTTGAGTGCTACGCCGAACGCGACACCTTGACCCAGCATCCTCACGACTCCGACAATGACCATCACCAGCGACACCGCCAGTACGGCCCCGGTGATGACCTTGCCAATGGACGCGAGAGCTTTGGTGAGCGGCGTCTGGAGATCAGTCGCCTCCTTGAGCAGCGTTGAAATTCGGCCCAGTTCGGTTCTTTTGCCAGTAGCCACCACCACGGCGGTGGCGGTACCGTACGTTACGAGCGTTCCACCGAAGGCCATGCAGGTCCGGTCGCCAATGCTGGCGCCTGCGCCGACCGGAGCCAACGATTTTTCCGTGGGCACCGATTCCCCGGTGAGGGCAGCCTCTTCGATCCGCAGATTGCGGATCACTATCAGGCGCACGTCGGCAGGGACCTTGTCCCCCGAAGCGAGCAGAATGACGTCGCCAGGGACGAGCTCGGCAGCCGCGACGTTGTCCCGCTTACCGTCGCGCTGAATAGTGGCATTTTCGGGGACCATAGCGCTGAGCGCTTCGATGGCTCTTCCCGCGCGGAACTCCTGCATGAATCCGATCAGCGTGTTGATCACGACGACCGCAAGTACGACGGCTCCGTCAGTAACCTTTCCGAGCCCAATCGCCAGAATGGCGGAGCCGATCAGGACCCAGATAAGTGGGTCATTGATCTGCCTCCAAAGCAGCTTGAGCGGACCATCGCCTGATTGTCGCTCCAGAACGTTTGGGCCATGCAGAACGAAGCGTCGCCCGGCCTCGTCGGTGGTCAGGCCGGACTCACTCGACTCGATGTCGTGCAGCGCTTCCTCGACGGTCAGGGTATGCCAGGCGGGTTCGGCGGGTGGCTTGGGAACGGCTGTTTGCATCGCTTCGTCCCATTCTTATAGGGGATCCGTCTTCGAAATGTTAGTGTGCTTGGTTCGGAGCAACGGTTGTCGCGCGTTTCACCCGGAAAGGGGCGAAAATGCGCGCCGGTTTCATCACAAGAATACCTCCGGAGTGGCGCCACGAACAGTCCAAAACGCCAATAGTGGCGACGCCTCGAGACTGCGCGTGTGGGGCTCAAGCCAGCGACGCGAGTGTCTTGAGGCTGCGCGCTCGGGGCTCGAACCAACGATACAATAACCCCGATTCTGGGTGTTTTTACGGCGCGGCGAGCAGCGAGTGCGCGCACGGCGCACAAAACCCAAATCAGATGCGACCCTGTTCCCCCGGGTCGCATCCGATCTCCCATCTACGCTCCTAGCCCGTGTGAGCCTGACTCAATCCTCGTTGAGGGCCCAGAGCTGACGCCGCTCGCGCTCGCGCTCGCGAGCGGCGTGTTTCTCACTGACCGCGCTGCGCGCGCCGCCTCCGTCCGAACAGCAGCAGCGCTCCCGCCAGCGCGAACGCGCCACTGTAGTTCGAACGGTTCTTGGGGACCGCGCAGCCGCAGCCTCCGTCGGTACTGCTGTCGCCATTTGCGGGCTCAGTCGCGCCGCCGGTTGCCGATGCACCACCGGTTGCCAAGGCACCACCGGTAGACGTAACCGCGCCCGTCGCCGACGAGCCTCCAGTGATCGCAGCTCCGCCCGTAGCGACCGTTCCGCCCGTTCCCGAGGTGCCTCCGGTGCCGCCGCCGGTTCCCTGACAATGTCCCGCGGCGCAGGTTTGCCCTGCATCGCAGACCGTGGTGCAGCCACCGCAGTGCGCCACGCTAGTCATCACGTCGAGGCACTGGTCACCGCACAGTAGCTGAGTCGCCGCGCAAGTGGGAGGCGGGGGCTCGACTGCGCGTGTGGTGAGATCAAGACCCTTGATGACGAAGGCCTTGGTGCCGCGCGAAGCGAGATTGACGGCGAACGAGCCCTTGTTTCCGCTCACCGAGAACGCTGTGTTGGCGTTGGTAAAGAGCTCAGTGGCGGTGAAATTGCCGTTGATGACCTTGGAGAGCGAGACTGTCTCGTTGATGGTTTGTTCGCTGGTGTTACCGACCAGCAGGATCAGATCATTGTTCTGATCGATGAACGCAAATCCCGTGAGGCTTCCGGAGAATTGCAGGGGACTGACGGCCTTGGCCCCGCTCGCGTCGACCACCGGGGCGATCGCCTCCAGCTTCTTTCTCTCGGCTGCTGGGAGTCGCGCCTGATCGTACACGAGCCAACCCGTGGGGCGATTCTCGGTTCGCAGCGCGTCGAGCGCCACGTCGCTCACGAAGTAGCCAACGGGTAGACCCGCGCCGACCGCTTCAGACATGCGATCGGTGACGTCCCAATGCTCGGTCTCCTGCTCAATCGAGCGCTCAATGGCCTCCGAGTAGTAGCCCGCGAGTCCAAACGGGCGCCGCGGAATGTGCGAACGCATCACACCGGCAATGGTGGGATCGACGTTGCCACCGTCCCAGTAATGTCGGTAAAATGCCCGGGTTCCGCGCTGCACCGTGCCGTCGCGCATCGCGACATGCTCCCAGCCGACGCTGAGCCAATGGTGCTTGAGGTACGACCAGCCCCAGTCGGTGGACTTGTGATTCTGATTCTGTACGGAGCCCCAGAACTCTTCATGATCGGCGTCGATGTGCGAGCCGAGCGCCATGTCCGGCTCACGCGCGGCAAATAGACCCATCTTCGTCGACGTGAGCCACATCGCCGGCACCGGTCGCATGCTGTCACTCTGGAGCTCGATCTGGAAGTACCAGTTCTTGGCGGGCAGGTGCTTGAGGTAGATGCGGAAATCTGTGCCGCACCAACGACGCCAGGAAGTGTCGAGGTGGGTTTGCGCGCCCATCAACGGTTCAACGCCGAGCCCCTTGCGGATCTTATCTCCGAGCCCCGCGTAGAATTTCGCGTAGGCTTCAGCGACCCAGTCATTCCACTTGGGCCAAGCGTTGGCTTTGACCCAATCGTGCCACTGCTGCGGCGTGGAACCGGGCACGTCGATGCCTGCCCAGGCTTCAAACGCAGCCACCGTGCGCGGATTCCAATCGACCGCGCCGCTGAAGCTGTGATCCCCCAGGGATTCGACGAAATCCGCGGCAAATCCACCGTGCACGTGAGCTTGTAGGGCGAGGCTCCCGAGCCTGTCGACGAGCCAATCCCCGAAGGTGCACTTGGCCATCCCAGCTGGGCAATCCGCCGCGTCAAGCGGCATCATCGGGGTGATGTAGGCTGAGCCAGGCCAGTATGGAGAGCCGTCCGCTTGCTGAGCGAAGTAGCGAGAGCGAGGTCCGAACCATTCGCCAAATTGCTTCCAACCCGGGTCGTTCTTTTTCGCACCGAGCGCGTCGCTCAGGTCGCTTCCCCAGGCCACCAAGGAAAATACCGGCACCTTGCCGTCGCCGACGATGCCGTCCGAGACGGCCCGCATCGCGCCCCAGTCCGGATTCGGCATGGCCTCCCAGAACAGCTTTTCGGGCCAGGTGAAGTGCCCCGAGCCCCAGGGAATGTCGTACACCCCGTTGGTGTCGGTGCCGTAGGGCGGGTTGTCCGCGTTCGGTGCGGCAATGGCTGAGCCCGGTAGAGCCAGCAAAAGAGCGGCGGCGACGATTCGAGTTCTCATGGCATCCTCCAGGCCAGGTGAGTATGGTCTGTGTGCGAATCAGCTCAAATTCCAGGAAAATGTGCTAGGAGCGGAAGAAGCTCGCCTCGCTAGACGCGTCTGCTCGAACGCAACCGCGGTCGCCTGCGCTCTTTTGCGACGCGCTGCCTCAGCGTCTTCGGTCCATGCGTGAGGGTCGTTTTGTTGTCCACGGCGTGGTGACGCGGCTCGTGCTCCTCTGCGGCAGCTGCGCCGGTCGCGCGTCAACGTCGAGTGGTTCCGCGCCGGCAACCCCGTCCGCCGTCTCAACCCCGTCCGCTTCGGTTCGGGCAGTGACGGTCCCCGCCGGGCCGCACGCGACGAGCGCTCCTTCCACGACGAGCGCGCCACGGTGCCGTTGGCCGTTCCCGCGGCGCCCTTCGGTTTGGCGCGGGCGGCGCTCGAGGCGACGCCGGAAAGCTCCGGGGAGCCGCGGCTTGATGCGCCCACCCGAGCGTGGGATGCCCTGCATCAGAGTCAGCCGGCGTTGAGCGCTGACGGACAGCGACTCTTGCTCAATATCTCGTGGAGCCCCTGTTGCGCCGAGAATGGGACAGTCGAAGTCGAGCCGCGCCAAGGGCGTGAAGGCTGGGCGAATGCGAAACGCACGCAGCGTTGGTTGCTTGCCGAGGCGGATCCCAATGGCCGCGAGAAAATGCGACTGGCAGCGTGTCAGCGAGTCATGACGAACTTCGTCCAAGAGCTTCAACGCGGCGAGTATCACGCTCTGTCGTCACTGCTCGGCGTGACGTACCTTCTGCAAGAGCTCGAGTTGCGCTATGGCGAGCGCGGTCTGCAGCTCGAAGACGAGTCGACGCTGGTCTTGCTTTGGCGAGAGCAAGAGGTGGGTCGGATGGCGCTCCCGAGCTTCTCCAAGCAGGGGTCTTGCTGCGGCGAGGAGGATCCGCGAAAGACTTGCAAGCTCCCTGGTTCCATTCAAGGGATTTGGGTTGACGAGCCAACTGGGTTGCTGGTGATCCAGGTTGGCAACAACGGGGGTCCCGATTGGTGCGAGAGTCGACCGGTCTTTCTCGTTCGCCCGTGGCCTGTCGGCTGAGCGTCGAGTGCCGCTAATCCGACGTCAGCCAGCGGCCGTAGAGGGTCCGCTACCTAACGCTCTCCCGCCGTCCGCTCTCTGGATTTCCCACGCCGAACCAACAAACCTAAAAGCCCGACCAACAAACCTGGACCACGGCCTCAATAATCCTCCACTGCTGGAACGACATGGCGTCTACCCGCAGCACCCAGCGATCGCACGCATCGCTTCGTCTGATCGACGGAGGCGCCTCGCACCCGCCGACGGATGAGGAGCTGGCGCTCGCGCTGCGGTCGCGTGCGCCGGGGGCGGAAAAGCAGGCGTGGAACCTGTATTGTCCGCTGGTGCGCGGGCTGCTGCGTCGTCGGCTGACGAGCGCGGCGGACGTGGACGACCTCACTCAGGAGGTCTTCATGCGGCTCTTTGTGGCCGTGCATCGGCTAAAGGACCCGACCCTGCTGCGCAGTTTCCTGGTGGGGATCGTGATTCGGGTCATCCGCGGTGAGCTTCGCAAAGAGCAGTTCCGGCGGCTTCTGTCGTTTCGCGTCTGGGAGGTCACGAGCGAGCTGTCGTCGCCCCCGGCCAATGCCGGGCTCTCGGCCGTGCAACGGCTCGAGCGGATCCTCGACCGGCTCGGGACGGAGACCCGGCTGCTCTTCGTCCTGCGTTATGTCGAGCAGCTGGAGCTGAGTGAAATCGAGTCCGCGCTCGGTTGGTCACACTCGACCACCAAGCGCAGACTCAAGCGGGCCTCTGAGCTAGTGTTCGAGGCCAGCGGACGCGACAGTGAGCTTGCACCCTACCTATCGGTCTTCGAGAAAGGCGAGCCATGAGCGCGCTGCCGGTGAATGACGACGAACGTGAAGCTGCCTTGCTCAAGCTCGGCTCGCTCCTGCGCGAGGAGAACGTCACTCCCTCCGCGGTTGAGCTCGCTCAGGGGTTCGACGATTTCTCCGTTCATCGCCGCGGGCTGGCTCGCCGTCGCGTGACAATCGCGTCGACTGCGGGCGTCATTGCGGTCGCGGCCGCCGTACTGTTCGCCGTGGGCTTGCGGTCTCACGGGCTCACCCTGTGTGAGGGCGCGCAGCTCGCAAGTGACGGTCATTTGACGACCGAGGCCGGCTCGCAGCTGACCTTCTCAGACGGTTCCGAGGTGAAGTTTGCGGCGCGCTCGTCGGGGCGGCTGCTCGCGCTCAATCCGGACGGTGCGCGTTTGCGACTGGAAAATGGCTCTGTCAGCGTTCACGTGGTGCCGGGTCCCGGCAAGCACTGGATGGTGGAAGCGGGGCCCTTCGAGGTGGCGGTGCACGGCACTCGTTTCGACGTTGCCTGGCGCCCGGACGTGAGTGTGCTTGATGTGGATCTGCAGGAGGGCAGCGTGTCCGTGAGTGGGCCGCTCGCGAAGGAACGCGTGCAGCTACGCGCGGGTGAGCGTCTCACGGCGACCGCGGGGGCAAGCTTCGTGGTGGCATCGACCCGTTCGGCGAAGGCCAACAGTGCAGGCTCGGTATTTAGCGCGGTCGCGTCCGAACAGTCCCGCACTGGTGCCGGCGAGCCCTCTGCAGCGGTGCCAGCTGTCGGCAATGCTGCGGGCAGCGCAACCTTGAGTGGCCCGCGACGCAGCTGGACTGAGCTGATACGGGTAGGTGAGTTCGACGCCGTGCTGCGGCAAGCCGACGCTCGGGGCATTGAGACGGTCCTGTCGCAGGCGGGCACAGCGGAGCTCTCCGCTCTCGCGGATTCTGCGCGCTACCGGGGCCGCAGTGAGGTGGCTTTCCGCGCGCTAGTCGCGCTGCGCAAGCGCTTTCCCTCGTCGGCTGCCGGCGCCGCCTTTGAGCTCGGGCGCATGGCGGAAGCCCGCGGTGACCTGTCGACGGCGCTGACCTGGTACGACACGTACCTCGCCGAGGCGCCCTCAGGGGCCCTGGGTGCGGAGGCCCTCGGGCGTCGCATGATGCTGCGCCATCAGTCGGGTTCACAATCGGCCGCCGAGACTGATGCTCGGAGTTACCTCGGGCGCTACACGAAGGGCCCCTACGCGCGCCAAGCTCGGGATATACTATGCATGCAATGATGCTGGTTTTGCTCGGCGCGGTCACGGCGCTTACCCAGGCGAAGTCCGTGTCGCCAAGCCCCGCCGCCGAGCCCGCTTCCGAGCAACCTGTCTGTTCCCCGACGCCCAGTGAATCGCTGACGGGTTGCGATGTTCAGGTGCTGGGTGACGCCGCGGATGCTCGCTCAGAGTTGGTGGCGCGTTTGGTGGCCGAGCTCGCTGCGAGTGGCTTTCGCGTGACGCTGGTCAAGCGCGGCGTTGGCGACCCCGATGGTCTCGGGGAACAGGGCGCGGCAATCGTCGTTGTGCAGCAGGGCGGGTTGGCCTTGCGGGTTCGTCTGGTGGCCGAGCAGGGCGCCGAGCGCGAGCTCAAGGTGACCGGCGGCGAGACGGCGTCGATGGTCGCGCTGCGCGCCAGTGAGCTGATCCGCGCGAGTCTCTTGCGCGTGCAGGCACGCGAGCGTGCTGCGGCCGCGGCTACGGCCACCCAGGGTCCGAAAAAACCGTTGCAGCCACGCCGACCATAACCCCAAATTACTGAGCCCGCGCCCGCGGCGGCGCCGAGCTGGCTCATCGAGACCGAGCTTGGAATCGCCTTGCTGCAAGGGTTTCCGTCGCTGGGAAAAGTCTACGCGCCCTCGGTGTCAGTTGGGCTTCGTCGCACCAGTGGCGTGGGACTTCGACTGCGGGTCGTGGCTCCCTCGTACCAGAAGGCGGTGGTGGGTGAGCTCGGGAGCGCGACACTGTCACAGCGCTTGGGCGTGATCGAGCTCAGCCTCGCGCGGTCGATGCGCCGGGTCGCTCTGCTCGGTACCGTGGGCGCGGGCTACTACGGTCTGAGTGCCTACGGTCACTCCAACGGGACGGGGCAGGCCACGACCGCACGCGTCGACGCATTGGCCTTCGATTTCGGGCTCGGTCTGCGCTGGCCCGCGCGCGGGTGGTTGGCTGCCGGCGTTGAGGCGCATGGTGTACTACTCGCGCCGAGTCCCGGCGTGCAGCTTGGTTCCGAGCAGGTGGGTCGCACCGGACGGCCCCTGCTCACTCTCAACGTGGGAGCCCTCGCTAGGTTTTAGTCCAGCATGATGATGCGCATATTTCCCCTAATTGCCGCGCCATTGCTGCTGCTCAGCGCTTGCGGTGACCGCTACGTGGTCGCGATCCTGGAAGCGCAAACAGGCGGCCAGGGTGGCAGCGCCAACGGGGGAGCAGGGTCCGGCGCTGCTGCTTCGGGCGGAGTCAGCGTGGTGCCCGAGCAATCGCATTGCGCGAGTCTCTGCGCACTTCCGTCCGTTTGTCTTGCAGACAGCTGCGTATCTCCGCGCGACGGGCGCAGCGTTGTGGCCGGCACGTCCTCGACCTGCGTGCTGCTCAAAGACGGCGGAGTCGCCTGTTGGGGGGAGGGCGCCAACGGTCAGCTCGGGGCGGGCAACGTCTTGTCCTCATTCACGCCGCAACGCGTGCCCAGACTGTCGTCCATCGTCGAGGTTTCGGGCGACGCTGCTCTGCTGGTTTGCGCGCTCGATCAGAGCAAGGTCCTGCGTTGTTGGGGTCATAACGGCGATGGCGCGCTCGGAACCGGGGACAAAGTCGATCGTGCCACCCCCACGCCCGTCGGAGTGGGGATTTCCTGGCTCACGGTGCGAGTGGGCAGTGGACAGAGCTGCGCGCTTGACGAGCAGCTGCGCGCCTATTGTTGGGGACACAATGCCGACGGCGAGCTCGGCACTGGGGACCGACGTGAGCGCCTCGTGCCGAGTCTTGTTTCCGGCGGGCATCGCTTCGCGTCGATTGCCGTCGGTTGGGGCCATTCCTGCGGTATCACCGTGGACGGCGCGCTCTGGTGCTGGGGGCAGAACACACTCGGTCAGCTCGGCCTGGGCGATCGCGACTGCCGCACGGTCCCGACTCGCGTTGGCAGTGAGCGCGCTCAGCGCATCCTCAATATTCAAGGCCAGCACAGCTGCGTGGTTCGAACCGGCGGCGCGCTGTGGTGCTGGGGGTATAACCGCGACGGACAGCTCGGCCTCGGTGACGCGCGCGATCGGGACACTCCGACGCTAGTGCGTGCGTCCGGCGTCATGGGCCTGGGCCTCGGTCGCTGGACGAGCTGTCTTATCGATGCGGCGCAAGAGCTGAGCTGCGCGGGGGATCTGCTCGTCTCGGATATCGGCGTCACCGGCGCCAAGGATCAGCTCTCGTTCAAGCCGATCCCGGGGCATCTCTTTGCTGAGACCCACTCGGGCTACGTGCACCACTGTGCTCGCGACGCCGACGGAGCACTGTGGTGCTGGGGCGATAACGGCTATGGCCAGCTTGGTACTGGCGATACCGGGGTTCACATCGCCCCAACCTTGGTCGATCTGTCCGGGTTGTAGCGGGCGCCCGCGGAACTACCGCGAGCGCCCGAGTCGTCAACCCCGCGCCTGGCGACGGCGGCGAGAGACGAGCGTTCCGAGTAGGCCCAATGAGGCGAGTCCGAAGCCGCCGGAAACCGGGGCTGTCGTCGCGACGCGGCAGCCGCAACCGCTCGTGCTGTCGGACGCTCCCGCGGCCGAATTAGCCGCACCTGCGTTCGCACCCGCACCGGACTTGGCGCCGCTCCCGCTGCTGCCACTGCCCGTGGCTCCACCGCTACCCGTCGCCGCGCCTGCGCCTGCCGCGCCCGCGCCGCTCGCTCCGCCACTGGCTGAGCCGCCGGGGCCATTGACGAAGCAGCCGTCACCCGCAGGGCACCAGCGCTGCATCATGATGTTTGCCCAGGCGGCGTTCTCGAACAGCACGACGTATTCACCCGTCGTGCGCTTGGTGACGGTCATTGAGCGATGGGTGTCGACTTGTCCGTCGCTACCGCTCCAACCGTTGACGTTCTGCACCAGGGTTCCGACCAGCGCACCATCGGACTTGTTCATGATCCGGATGTTGCCCATGCCGTAAATCACAAATATGTAGTCTCCAGCGATATCCATGGAGACAGGCGCGCCGCCGCCGTAGTTGCTGACGCCAGCGTATTCATTATCCTTGTAGGGCAGATCGATGGAGTAGCTGGCTGTGACGTTCCCCTTGGACCAATCTGGGAACTTCTTGATCCTCATGAATGAGCCATACTCGAAGTCGCCGTTGTTGTTGAATACGTCTCCGGCCACGTAGAGCGCGTCCGTGTCTGAATCGTAGGCCACTCTGCCCAAATTGTTGAACGCGCTTAGTTTTGTCACCGTGGCGTTGGCAGCGTCCCAGATGGGGTTGCTGTTCGCGTCGAGCCCGCCGAACGCGTATTGGACGATCGAGCTGTCGTCGCTGAGTAACGTCAATACACCGCTCTTTGCCACGTTCCAGACGCCGTAGGTCCAGCGATTGTCCTTCTTCGGCTTGCTCTCCCAGGTCTTGGATGTCGGGTTGTAAAACAGGTTGTTCGGCTCGTCACCGCCAGCCATCTTTACCGACGGCACCAGGACCTCGCCGTCCGTAGCGGTCTCCTGCCGGTACATCTCCCACATGTATCCTCCTTGGGAGCTCCGCGCGACGAACAGCTTGCCGCCGAGGCGGTAGGCGCCGGCGCCGAGCGACCGCTCGACGACGTCCAAGTTGTGATCGACTCGGTAGTCGTTCGGATACTTGAAGCGATCGACGGTGAACCCCTTTAGAGACCACTCGGTACCCGGTGTCGACTTGGACCAATCGACTGAGTAGTGGTGGTACTTTGGAGTAGATCTCAGTGTCGTTGTCCGGATCGATGCCCGCGACATCCAGCGAGGTGCCCGCGAAATCGCGCCACAGCAGCGCGCCTGTGGGAGCGAACTTCTCGATGACACCGCCCCAAAAAGTGCCGTACGTGCAGCCGGTGTAGATGGTCCCGGCCGAGTCCGTCGAAATCGACTTGATCCAGTGGAGCTTGGCGGACTCGGTGAACTGTCCGGCGGTTCCCGAGAAGATCCCGCCGTCAGCCCCGAAGGCGCCGACCTTCTTTGGTGCGGAGGAGGTATCGTACAGCCAGATCTGCGAGTGCGCGTTAAGACCGCCGACCATGAGGCGGCCGTCCTTTTCGAACGCGACGGCGAGGGGCCGCTCGAACGTGTCAATCACAGGTCTCGGCTTGCCATCGGCGGAGAACGAAACGACCTTGTCGCCCCACCACATCGGGCTTACGTCCGGCGGGGATAGGCTCGTGGCGCTCCAGCTGACGACCCACACGTTTCCATCCCCGTCGGCGGTGAGATGCGTGGGCTTGGCGCAGTCCCAGTTTCGCTCCTCTGTCATCGTGGCGGCGTTCAGCACTCGGATCTTTCCAGCGCCGAAGTCGCTGACGTAGAGCTTCCCGCTTCGACAAAACAGGCCTTGCACGTTGACATCGGGGAGAAAGGCTTCGTACCCGCCTCGGGCTCCGCCGTGCGGAGCGCGTAGAATACCCTTGGCGCTGGTACCGTAGTAGACGTAGTCGTCGTCTGCGGCAACGACCGAGGCAGGATCCCCGAAGCCAGACTCAAATCGATCGTAGCGAGCGATGAACGCGCCGTCCGCTGCAGCGTAGGTTGCTCCGTCGCCCCAGGTTTCCGCGTAGCCCGCGGTGAACACGTGACCGTTTGTGCTGACGGCGAGGTCGTTCAGTAACTCCGTGACGTTCTTGTGACCGTCGGCGTCCATGAAGGTATTGCCGAGCCAGGACGTGAAATACTTTCCGGGCGGATCCGTCGGCACTTCGGCTTGGGCCGTGCGAGCAAGCAGCGCCAACAGCGAGATGGCGGCAACGGAGAGGGGAGCTGTGAGTCGTTTCATGGGATTCCTTGCGACGGCTCAATGCCGCGTGCCCAGCCGTCCCTCCTGGTCACGGTCGTGGTCCAGATTTGTGGTGTAACGTCGCAAGGATTTCGGGCTCGAATCATAATTATCGCCAGTCACTCGAATTTCGACCGCGCGCGGTTCCTCGCCGTGCCAACCAACAGGCCGAGCGGCGACCAAAGCGGACAGGCTGAACAGAGCGCAGCGCGGCGCAATGGGCACCTGGCCGCCCGCTCGAACTGCGATGAGCTTTGGCTTGGCGCTTTTAGGTTTGGTGGCCCGTGGTGCCGGCGAGGCGTCGGAGCAGCCCGCGAGCGCGCCAGTCGCGTCTGGAGGTGGCGCTGCGCGATGCGGTCACCCTGCAGACGCAAGGCAATGCCGCTCAGTCGATTTGGCATTTTTGCGCACCCGACGACCACCGTTTTCCTAGTCTTCGCGGGGCTGAACTGCGTCTTGGTCGTGATTTCCTACCTGAGCGGTTGGCGCTCGCTCGCTTCGCGTTTTCCGGCAAGGAACGGTCGCCTGCCAACGGGGCACCGATGGGTTTCAGTAGGCTTCGGATGCGGAGATTCGTTTGGATCTGGTTGCACGTTGCTTCGCGGAATGTTTCTCGGATGGTCGGAGCGAGGCTTGTACGTAGCAGACATGTTGAGGCTATTCGTATTCTTTCCGCCGCTGGAAATACTGTGGGAAGCCATCCAGCTTACCGATGAGGTTTGGGGTTCACACGACATTGTGACCATTGCCGGTCGTAGATTGGGCATTCCAATGAAGGTCATGCAGGGTATCCGCCACCGGCTTGAACACTGATGTAGGAGAAGTGCCCTGAGACTGGGTGGTGTTACCGGCTGAATTGACATCGCACAGCGCACCCGGATTGGCGTCGTAGGAATCTGTGGCGAAGCGACGTGAGCCCATCGCAATCCGCTGGAGCCCGGTGAACTCTCGCGACGAGTGCCCTGAGACTCGTCATCACAGTCCCGACCGCTGCCCGAGCGATCACTCTAACAGTGCTTCGGTCGCAGCGATGGTTGCGGCGCGGCGGACCCAACGAGCGAGCCTTTCGAGATCGGTGCACCCGAGGATGCGCTCGCGCTCGGCGTCGGTCACGGCGAGTCCACGGGCCTCGAGGACGGCCACGACATCGACGGCTCTGCCTTGTGCGATGTCTTTTTCAAAGGAGCGCTGCTGGCGCTCACCGATAAATTTCTCGACGATTTGCGCTGCTTCGGGGTGAATTTCGAAAGCGCTTTCTAGCGGCGTCGCCGAGGGCGGACTCAATGAACGCCAAATATAGCAGCTGCTGGTCGGAAGGCAGATGTCCAAACGCAGACGACGCCGCCAACGCGCTAGCGACGGCGATTTCGGTGTCGCCCTTGCCATGAGTCATGGCCGAGAGCACGGCGAGTTCAGGCTCACGCGCCGCCCGCTCCGGGTCAGTGACCACCGGCACGGCGTCGGGGCCCAGCACCCGCGGACGCAGCATGGAGCGCTTCGCGCAGCAGCTGGGCCGCGAGCTCCGGCTGATTTCGGAACAGCAGGATGAGCGACTCGTGTTCGAGCGACGGCATCGGGAACAACGATAGCGCATTGCGTGAGTCGGTCGCGAAAAAGTGTTTCGCCGAACCATGCCGGGGCACTCACCGAACCGCGGCCGAGCGCGGGACGGTCAGGAGCCCCCCCGATCGGCCGAGGCGTGTAGGGTCAAGGTCCGCCTGACTGGATCGCTCGCCAGCTTGACGCCGACCTGACGCCCGCCACAGCGACGTGGTCACGCCGGATAGACCACAAAGCCCGGGAGACTCCTCGCGGGGCTTCAAATGCCGGCCTCGCTCGGCTACTCTGGCGCTGCATGTCTCAAGCACCGAGCCGTCGTGTGGCTGTGTTCAACTGCCACGAGTCCTGGGTTCACCAGCTGCGGTACCTCGACTACGATCTCGACATCATCGTCGGACTCACCGGGCGCGATAGGCCTTGGGACGAGCGGATGCGCCCGCTGCCGCCGCGGGCGAGGATGATCACGTTGTCTGAGGCTCGTGGCATCGGTGGCGGATGGGAGACCATCATCTGCAGCAACATTCGCGATCTGATGGATGCGCGGGAACTCAAGGGTCCCAAGCTGCTCGTGTTGCACGTGACGCTCGAGGGGCGCCTCGTCGAGGAAAAGATCGAGCTTACCGTCGAGCAGATGCGCAAGAGCTTGGCGGACTATGTGGCCCTGAGTCATGTGCATGTGACCGCCATTTCCCCGCTCAAGGGCAGGAGCTGGGGTTTCGTTGACGACATCGTGCCTTGTGCGGTGGATGTAGCCGATTATCCCGTGGCGACCTGCGAGCTTGCGGTTGGTTTGCGGGTGAGCAATCAGGTGTCACTGCGACCACGTATCCTGCTCTGGGAGCTGCACGAAGCAGCCTTTAGCGGCTTGCCGGTGCGTCTCGTGGGGCACAATCCCGATCGGCCTGGCGTCGAGCCCTCGCGCGACTGGGACGATCTGCGCGAGCTGCTGCGCGTGCATCGCTTCTTCGTTCACACGGCTGAGCCTGGACTGGAAGATGGGTACAATCTTGCGAGTCTCGAGGCCATGGCGACTGGACTACCTGTCCTGAGCAACGCGCACCCGACCTCCCCGATCGTTCACGGCAAGAGCGGTTTTCTCTCCGACGATCCGCGCGAGCTTCGCTCTTTCGCCGAGCGTCTCTTGGCTGATCGGGAGCTAGCGCTTGAGCTTGGCGCCGAAGCGCGGCGACAAGTGCAGGAGCGCTTCTCGCATGAGCATTTTCGTCGTGGATTCACCGCCGCCATCGCGACCAGTCGGCAGCTCCACAAGGCGCAATTCGGAGCTGCGAAGGTGAAGACTAAGGCGCGACGGCGATAGCGGAGTCTGGCGAGGGAGCGCCGGTTGAGCGGAGGCGGGCGTCAAATGTCTTAGCAGTTCGGCGTTTCCAGAGTGTGTGGCGCTCTGTGCTGGGGGTGCGCAGGTGGGTGAGGGTTGCAGGAGTCAGTCTGTTGATGGCGATGTCGTTATTGTTTTTTGACGACGTGGAAGCGTTATCCGTTTTGACACGTGGAATGTTCAGACGAAGAGTCCTTGAGGTTGTTGTCAGTCGTCGCTCAGCTTTTCGAGGTGCTTCATCCATGATTCGCTCTTCTGCTTACCCTGTTGCGTTCTCTCTGTTCCTACTTACCGGTTGTGGCACTAGCGACGGCGGGTCGTTGGGGGAGAGGGGCGGGGCGTTTTCGACGGGAGGCGTCGCGTCGGTGGCACTGCGACGGGTGGCGTGGTCGCGACGGGTGGCGTGGTCGCGACGGGTGGAACCTGCGCGGTGGCCAAGCAGTCTACGGTCGCCGCGGCGCTCAATGCCAAGGAATATGAGGGCTGGAAGGAATGCTGGGTAAAGCCGGCCACCAATAACCCGGGCGCCATCATGGTCATCAACAGCGGCAGCTGCGGGAGCGGCGATTCGGTTGTTTCCGAGGGGATCGGCTACGGCATGTTGCTCTCGGTCGCCAATAGCGATCGGACGACCTTCGACGGACTCTGGAAGACCTATCAGTCCTACCTCGACAGCCAGGGGCTGAGGAATTGGTCGATTCACCTATTCGACAAGCCGGAAAACAACAACGCGAACGCCGCCACCGATGGCGACGTCGACGTGGCCATGGGGCTACTTCAGGCCGACAAGCGTTGGGGCGGCTACAAGAGCGCCGCTCTTGCCCTGATCCAAAAAATCCGGGTCAATGAAACGGAGAACTGCGGAGGCACGCTGGTGCTTCGCCCGGGTGATAAATTTGGCGGTTGCAGCGACCAAAACAACAAGAACAAGCTGAATCCGTCGTATTTCGCTCCGGGCCTTCCGCGGCGCCTTCGCGCTGGCCGCAATCGGCCAATCTCAGGGCAAATGCGATGCCTACGTCAACGCTTGGATGAGGTCTGCGACCCAGGACAACGCTTACTACCAGGGGTCGCTTCGTCTGGTCTACGCGCTGCTTGCCGGGGGTGAGTTCGTCAAGCGCTAGAGCCCAATCCCGGGTGCGGGGGGGTGTCCGGCCCTCGGCATCACGAGACGGCGCAGCTTGACGACGTCGTCGGTGAGCCCAATCACGATCAGGCGTTCCGAGGTGAGGAGCTTCTGATCGGGTGGGGGATTGTATACGTACTCACCCGTCGGCAAGCGAATCGCGACCACCAGCAGGTTCGTCTCGGTGCGAATCGGCACCTCGCGCAGCGTTTGGCCGATAAAAGGACTATTTTCCGGGAGCTCGACCTCCTCGAAGCGTAGCTTACCTTCGGTCACCCGCAGCATCTGATCGAGGAACTCGGTGACGTGTGGACGAACGAGCTCGCTTGCCAGGCGGCGACCGCCGATACGGTTGGGGTTCACCGTTCCGTCCGCGCCGGCGCGGATCACCTTGGACTCGTTCTGACTCTCCTCAACCTTGGTCACGATGCGCGCGGTGGCGTTGATGGCTCGCACACTCAAGGTGACAAACAGATTGTCGCGGTCGTCGGTCAGGCACGCCACCACCCCGGTGGCGCGCTCAACTCCGGCGGCCAGCAGACTCGGGTCCTCGGTCGCGTCTCCGACCAAGTAAAGGAGCGTCGGTCGTTCCTCGTGCAGTGCGGTGAGCACGGACTCATCGCGGTCGATCACGACGATCTGGTTGCGCGCAGCGAGGAGCTCGTCAATGACGTAGCGTCCCGTCCGCCCAGCGCCTGCTACCACGTAGTGAGCATCCAAATCCCTAATCCGGTTCAGCATTCGCCGCCTCCGAAACGCTTTGGCAATCACCCCTTCGACGAGAGTGGCGGTCAAAGCCGACTGAAAAAACGCGATGACGCCAACGCCGATCACGATCAGCAGGGACGTCACGATGTGAGCGCCGACGTGCTCGCCCAGATGGGGCAGCTCGGCGTAACCGACCGTCGTCACGGTGTAGAGCGTGAAAAAGACGCACTGCCACCAGGTGTAGTCGCGCGCCCCAAACAGCCAGATCAGCGTGCCCCCGACGGTGACGAGCACACCGAGCACCCCGAGGGCGGTCAGCACTTGCACCAGTCGAGGGCGTGTCGATAAGCTCACGGGCGCGGTCCGAGCAGATCGGCGAGTGCGGAGTCCAGGGTGGCGTAGCGAAAGCTGAAACCGTGCGCGAGCAGCTTTTCGGGCAGGACGCGCTGTCCAGTGAGGAGCGGCTCGGCACCTTCGCCGAACGCGAGCTTGAGCGCGGCCGCAGGTGTGGCAAGCCAGACCGGACGATTGATGGCGTGACCGATCGCTTCGGCGAACTGTTGTTGACGCACGGGGTGAGGGGCGGTGACGTTCACGGCGCCTCGCAGAGCCTCATCGTCGAGGGCCGCGCGGATCGCGCTGACGACGTCGTCGATGTGCACCCAGGAAACGCCTTGATGTCCGCTGCCGATGCGACCGCCCAGGCCGAAGCGAAACGGGCGTACGAGCGCCGGCAGCGCCCCGCCATCGCGACCGAGCACGACCCCGAGCCTGGCGCGGACCACGCGAACGCCGAGACCCTCAGCGGCGGCTGCGGCGGTCTCCCACTCGTGGCAGACCTCCGCGAGAAAATCGTGACCCCCCGGGCTCGACTCGACGAGCGAGTCGTTGAAGTCGCGAGCGCCGTAGTAACCGACGGCAGAGGCCGAAATCAGTACCCGCGGACGCGAGGTATGGACCTCGATGGCCTGAACCAGGGCGCGCGTCGTCTTGACGCGACTGTCGCGGATCCGGCGCTTCTGTCCGTCCGTGTAGCGATGCCCGACGGCTTGCTCGCCCGCCAGGTGCACGACTGCGTCGGCGTCGCGCAGGCAGCTGGTCCAGTCGCCGAGCTCAGGCGGACTCCAGGGAATCGCGGTGACGGCGCTGGCAAAATGCGAGCGGATGCGTCCGGCATCGCGCCCGAGCACGGTAACCTGATCGCCTCGAGCGAGCAGCGCGCGAACCACGGTCGAGCCGACGAAACCAGTTCCACCTGTGACAACAATGCGTGCCAAATTGAGCGCGTCGCTTTCTCGGGACGCCGGGGGGCACCCTCAGAGTGGTTCTAACGCGCGCGGACCAGGAGTAACAGGGGAAGTGGGATTCGGGCCCGGGGGACTGACGACTGGAAACGTTTCCGGTCGTCCGAGACTGGACGCCGAACCGGAAACCTTCTAGGGATCTGCCATGACCTTGAAGTCCATCGGCATCGCTGTGGTTTCCGTTGTTTGGGCTGCCGGCTGCGCAGGCAACCCCGTCTCCCCCTTCAATGAGATGGAAAAGGGCAACGTGCTGGTATTCCGCCTGCAGAACTACGCGCCTCCTGCGCCTGCTCCGCTGCCCGTAGGAGCCGCGAACGTCATTCCGGGGCTGACCCCAGAGCTGCAGCAGATGGCCCAGGCTGCCGCACAGGGCCTCCAGCAGCTGCTCCCGCCGGGGATGCTCCCTCCGAACGCACTGACGCCGGGTGCTCCCGCTGCTCTCGCACCGACGGTGCCGAGCTTCTATGGTCAGCCGATCCTGGCTCAGACCCAGGTAATGGACGTCGAGCTCCGCAAGCAGCTCGGAGCGCTCTTTGGCTCGCCCAGCAGCTTTGAGGCGCCCAAGACCCGCTGCGTCAACGCCGAGTTCGGCATCGCCTTTGGGCCCGCGCCGGGCGTTCCCACCAAGGACTTTCTCGTCTCGCTCAGCTGCGGCCAGGTCCAGACGCGTAACTTCGCTTGGCCCCACGCGCAGGCGGGTCTCAAGCCGTCGACCGTCGGGGATCTGTCGGAGATCCTCCAGAAGCTCTGGCAAAACGGCTGAGCGCCGTGAAGTAGCGCGCCTAGCGCTCTCAAGGTAGCCTCTCAGGTAACGCGAACGTGAGTCCTGCAGCCCAGCAACGCAGTCGACCAGTCGTGCTTCCCTTCGGCATGCCGAAGGGGGAGCCCGAGCGGGACTGCGTTGTTCAGATCCTGCGGACTTGCGGTGCGGACTTCGCGCGCATGATTGAGCTACCCGGGGCACCATCGACGGCGTTCGTCAAGCATGTGAGCCGGATGGCGGTGCTGCGGAGCGAGCGTGAATGCCCGCTCGTGTTGCTCGATGCGTCTACGGTTGACGTGGTGACGTTGCTCGACGTCCGTCAGGCTGTGCTCAAGGCAGTGCCCGAGCTGCGGTCCGCTGCCTGGTTGGTGTTCGTTCCTGGTTTTGCGCGGCGTGATTTCATCAAGGGGGCGAGTCGCCATGGGGGCTCGTTCGACTTCGGTGATGGGCTGGTGACTTGGCATGTGTCGGGCACACCGATGGCGCTCGTCGGCTCCGAAACCAAGCTGGCAGGTCTCGCGGACCGCCTGACGGAGTTCCTTGAGCCCGTGCCTGAGTCGGGGATCATCAACCACGGTCCCTTCGAGCCACCTGCGTCGCTTGAGCCCTGCGTCGGCTTTGCTGTGACTGAGCCGGCACCCCCGAGCACAAACATCGTGCTCGGACGGATCGTGCCCGTGACGATCCCGGCGAATCGTCGTCTGCGCGGACGCTAGTCGTCGCCAGTGCCGGGTTCAGCCGAGCGCGGGTCACGGCTTGTCGACAAGCGTCTTGAACTTGGCGAGTCCGCGTTCGAAGGTGCCCTCGAGCATCCCGCTCATGAAGCCGAAGTACCGTGGCGGTTGAGCTGGGATCATGTTCGGCGAACGGATTCCACTGGGGGTACTGCCGCAAATCAGCCAAAAATGCATGGACCTCCGCTGCGCTCTAGTTGAGTGAGACGCTGCGAGTGACCCGCAGTTTTGGCGAAAGAAACGCTGGAACCAGCAGCACAAGGACGACAAGGCCGCCAACGACGGAGAGGATGAGCTGGAGCATGTGGATGACCACTTTTGTTGCCAGGGTATCGAGCCCCGAGCAGCCAAGCTGTCGCGGGCCGCGCGGATTTGTAGTCACGAGTTGGCGGCTTGCCAAGGCCGCGGCAGCTGTCACGAAGAGCCTGCGCGCCCGGATGAACAATCCCTCGCGGGGGCTGGACCCCTAATGGCAAGTCGCGGGTCAGCGTGACCAAGACGGCACGCGGACCCGCAGCAGCCAATCCGATCAGTGCATGAGCGTGCAGCCGGGCGTATCTGAACACAACGATGGCATAGCGTCCTTGCAGTCCTGCGTGGCCGTTCCCGCGCACGAGTAAGTCCAGAAACAGCCCTGATCGCTGCAAGCGACGTTGTCGCTGAACGAATTGGATTACCCGAGCCGGCTCCGGCTCGTTCGCACCAACCGAAGTCTCCGCAGCGGGTCTTCTCGGTACAGTCCGCGTCGACTTTGCACGTCGGCGTATGAGCGAGCATCGCGCCAACGACAGCGCCCCCATCGTCTACCTCGCCCCCAAAGCGCGACTCCCGCGACTACATCACCCGGAGATTCGCTATTTCACGCCCACAGATTCACCGGAAGAGCCCGAATAATGAGTCGGTCTTCATAGATTCGAACGCGAACCCATTCGCCGATAAGGCGAGAGGGAACTGAGTAGGCACAGTGTTTGATTCTGATCGTGCTTCGCTCGGTGACTCGAACATCCTCCTCGGTGAACTCGGGCAAGCGGGCGACGCTAAGTTCGTGCATCGCTGCAAGGTCCTCGTCGAGCCGCTTGCCACGGCGGGAGTTGGCTTTGCGTTGAATGTCATCAATGAATTGCTGCCAAGCCTCGCGAGTCTCGAAGTCGCGGTGACCGCGCACGAGAAGAGCCTGCTCAAGAGCGCGCTTGAATGCACCGTTTGCGGACTCCACGTCGCCATTCTGCTCCTTGGCTCCGACCTCCGTCGTGCGTGGCTTCATGCCGAAGTGGCGCATGATGCTCATGTAGTCAGAGTTAAATGGTCGTTTTGTGCCATTTTTATTGTCGTTGTCCTTCTCGTCGTTGTCCTTCTCGTCGTTGTCCTTCTTGTCGTTATCCTTCTCGTCGTTATCCTTCTCGTCGTTATCCTTCTTCTTGGGGCGATGCGTCGCGGCGGTGGAATTATCCGTTTGATGCCACTCGGGCACGCGACCTAGTTGGAACAGTGCGCGCTGGATCTCTGCTCGCAGCGAGGCGATGGACTCAGAGAAGCAGATGGTTGCCCATCGCCAGTTGGAGTAGGGCAAAACGAACACACACAGCATGTGAACGAAGGCTTCTCCGCAGATGGTTACTCCTAGCTCGGTGACCCAAGTAAAGTCCGTTTGCGCCGCTTCTCCAGGACGGTGGCATTGCGCAAGCACTGCTTCCTTGTCGGGTCCGCGCTCGGCTCGCCAGCACTTGACTCGGCGCTGCAGCGTCCGAAGCTGCCCGTCCTTGTAGCGACCAGGATACTTCTCAACCAGAACCTCGAACAGAGTTTTCGCCTCCAGTGCGGGCGTCGCCTGCAACAGGGTTTCCAACTCGGACCAATGCTCCCGGAACGAATCATTGCGAGTCCGCCAATTGCGTGGCTGCACCAATTCCGACGGCAGCTTGCCGCCTCTCACGTACTTGCGGGCTGTCTTGCGATCCATGCCGGCTCGCGCCGCCGCAAGGCCCATCTGGCCGTGCTTTGTCATCTCGTCCATCAGCTTCCTCACCTGCGCGTCCGTCGTTCTCGCCGGCCCATAGTCCGCCTTTCCGCGGACCAGAGCGATAGACGATCAGCGCGCCCTAGGATAGGGCGATGTAATTGTCGTCGGTGGGGAGGTGTAATTGTCGCTCAGCACGCTATTGCCGAGTTGCGCAAGGTTGGAGCGGATGGCACAAAGCTGCTTGCTGATTCCGGAATCGAGAACGTGAACGGTGCGATCGATCCCGCGTTGAAGGAGACCGGCGTCGAACGCATCTTGGCCCAGGTGGAGGTGAGTTGGTCCAACTCAATGCTCGAGGCAATCTGGCGGCAGGTGAAGCACGGCTGGTTGTTTCTGAACCGCCTCGATAGTTTCGCCACCGTTGAACGCCTCGTCGCCTTCTACGTCGAGCAACACAACGTTGCAGTCCCGCAGTGGTTGCTCAACGGACGAACCCCTGACGAGGTCTTCAACGGCGAAGCTATCGATCTCCCTGAGCGACTTCGAGAAGCTCATCGCGTTGCGATCCGAGAGCGGATCGCAACCAACAAACGGCTTAGCTGTGACAGCTGTCAGGTGGCGACGAGGGCGAAAGACGGCGAGCAGAACCCCGCAGTGCTAGCACGAAAAGCTGAATGATATTCAGCATGTCGCAATTGCGAACGCGAGGTGACGGGAGGTCATGCAGGGCCATCGCATCAAACATGGAACGATTTCGATCACTTAGCGCGGGCCACAAAAAACTAGCTTGTCGAAACGGGGGCACTCGTGATCTTTTCCCGGGCGATGACCAAGAGAAAGCCAGTCCCGGTCGACGAGGACAT
>JBBRAB010000049.1:0-28993 GCA_038207155.1 Polyangiales bacterium | reverse complement strand
CCCCCCGCGTGGTCACTCGGAGACGCCAAACGCGCTTGATTTTGGCGAGCTCGCCTCCGCTCCCCCCACTGCGCCGAGTCCCTCGTCCGCCCACAATGCTCCTCCGAGTCGGCGAGGAGCGCCGTTCGACCTCGACATGGGCGCAATCACGTCACCGCCCGGTGCCGATCCCACGCGTTCGCGTATGAAGGATTGCTACGCGATGGGCGACTTTACCGGTGCCCTGACCCACGCTGAAGGCCTTCTGGCAAACGACGCGGGCGACCTGGAGGCGCAGCGCTACGCCAACAGCTGCCGCGATGTGCTGATGCAGATGTACGCGTCGCGGCTCGGCGGACTCGAACAATACGTCGAGATCGCGATCGCGGCTGAAGAGCTGCGCTGGCTGACGCTCGATCACCGAGCGGGCTTCGTGGTGTCCCTGATCGATGGAGCGTCCACGCTGGAGGAGCTGCTGGACATTTCGGGTATGGCGCGGCTCGACGCGCTTCGCATCTTTGCGAGCCTATACGAGCAACGCGTCATTCGCCTCACGCCAGCCGGGTAGCTGCGCGTCGGGCATTTCACGAGCGCGCTGGACCTTGCTTGACGAGGCCCAGCGCTTAGCCCAGCGCCCTGCGCCGCCGTAGACTAGCTACGGACGCACTGACGATAGACCTGCAGAGTGCGGCGTGCAGGGCCGTCCCACCCGAGGTCGAGCTTCATGAAGCGACGACGAAAGGCTGGCCAGCTGGGGCTGACGACAGCCGCACGCGCGCGCTGCGCCGCGGCGAGCAATCCCTGGGAGCTATCGTCGTCGTAGAGGAATCCGGTTCCGGTCACGAGCGCGCTGTCCGCGTCTGAGATGCCGTCGGCGAGTGCACCCGTGGCGAGCGCAACCGGTGCCGCACCGTAGCGCTGCGCAACCCACTGCAGCCCCCCCGCGGCAGCCAGCCTAGAAGGCAACAGCACGATATCTGCCGCGGCACAGGCCCGGTGACGAGCTGGCTCGTCCGGCGCACTAAACAACACTAGATCACCCGACAGCTCGCTCGCCAGCTCAGTGAAGCGCTGCGCCAGCTCTGGCTCATCACGTCGACCCGTGGCAACGGCCACGAGCGCACCCCCACGCACGAGCTCGTGAGCGGTCTCAAGCAGACGCTCGGCGCCCGCGGCGCGCGTCAGCGGACCGAGATAGAGCATCACCGGGCGAGCCTCGAGAGACACCCCGAGCTGTCGCAAGAACGCTGCCCGACAAACCTGCTTGTTCTGAGGCGCCTCGGCATCGAAACGCGACGGCAACGCCGGGTCGACCGCCGGATTGACCCGCGCGTAATCCACGCCGCCAAGTACCCCAACCACGGGACGAGCGAGCCCAGCGAAGGTCGACGCCAGCTCACCTGTCTGAGCGACGTCTGACCAGGCCGCGCCCTGACCCGGCGACGGAGCAACCACCGCGTCAGACGCGATGAGCGCGCCGCGCAACACCGAGTTTGCCGCGCCGCTGACCACGCGGGTGTCCGCCTTGAGTGCGGCCGGCAGTGCCGCGAGCCAGAGCTCACGAGCAAAGACCGGTGCCACTTCGGGTTCACTCACGCTGATGACGCAAGTCGGACGCAGCGCGCCCTCGGGCTCGACCACCAAGAGCGGCACGAGTGACGCGGGCCAATCAAAGGCGTGAACGACGTCGAGCGGGAGCCCCTGACTCATGCGCTCACTGATTAGCGCCGCCACGGCCTCACCGAAGGCCACCGTCGCCGAAAGCTGCAGCGCGGGATCGGTTGAAGCAAACCCAAGTTGGACCTGTCCCGGAAGTCCGAGCAGAGTGAGCCGCGCGCCCGAGCTGAGCGGCGCATCAAACACCGTCGCTTGACGACCGTCAGCGAGCGTCAACGGCGACAGGCGACGAGCCACTAGCAATCCACCTGCCTCGTACTCCTCTGAGTAAGGGACGACCACGGATACGCCGTGCCCCAGCTGCTTGAACGTCTTGGCGAGTGCCGCCATCGTGCCAGCCGAGTCTAAAGCGCGGGTCCAGGGGTCAATCGCGGCCCCGACGAGCAGGATATCCATCGCGCCGGCGTTTACCACGATGCGCCCCCCCTCGCCCTCCCTCTAACGTGGTCACGCTGCAAAAAACAGCACCGGCCAATCGGTCACCAGGACCTGGCCTGCCAAATCCGCCTCGAAAGGGCTGGCCGAGTGCGCCCCCCAAGCTAGGCTCCGCCGCGCAATGGACGAGCTCGTCACCAAGGCCGCCCACCTCCAGGAGGCCCTCCCCTACATCCGGCGCTTCCACGACCGCGTTTTCGTCGTCAAGTACGGCGGTCACGCGATGGTCGATGAAGAGCTCAAGCACAGTTTTGCGCGTGACGTTTGCCTACTGCGTTACGTTGGGATCCGCGTCGTCGTGGTGCACGGCGGTGGACCGCAGATCACGCGTACGCTCGACCGTCTTGGCATCCAGTCGCGCTTCAGCGGCGGCCTGCGGATCACCGATGACGAAACCATGGACGTCGTCGAAATGGTGCTCGGTGGCAGCACCAACCAGGATATCGTTGGGCTGATCTGCAAATATGGTGGTCGCGCTGTCGGCCTCAGCGGCAAGGACGATCTGTTCATGCGCGCCGACCGTGCCAAGCCCGTGCGAACTACGGACGAGAACGGGGTTGAGACCCTGGTCGATCTGGGCCGCGTCGGCGAGGTCAGTCGCGTCAATCCCTCGCTTGTGAAAAAGCTGGTCCATGAGGGTTTTGTGCCCGTGATCGCGCCGATCGCGGCCGGTCCCGAGGGTGAGGCCCTCAACGTCAACGCGGACACCGCTGCGGGCGCGGTCGCCGCCGTGCTCGGCGCGGCCAAATTCGTGCTGATGACGGACGTGGAAGGCGTGCTGGACGCACGAAAACAGCTGATTCCGTCGCTCAAGGCGGGCGAGATCGAGCAGCTGATCAACGACAAGACCATCGTCGGCGGCATGATCCCCAAGGTGCGCTGCGCCCTGGCTGCGGTCGACGGTGGCGTCGAGAAGGTCCACATCATCGACGGTCGCAAGAAGCACGCCCTGCTGCTTGAGATCTTCACTGATAGCGGGATCGGTACCGAGATTCAGTGATCTGGGAGCGGCGCGGTCAGCAGCGACGCTCCAGCCGCTTCGCCGAGGCGCCCGAAGGGACGCAGCGGCCCGCAGGTGTCGCCGACGACGCGATCCGTCGTGTTGTGCGCGTTCCGCCAGAATTCGAAGGCACCCGGCTCGATGTCTTTCTGAAGCTGCAGCTCAGAAACACGAGTCGGACCCGTGCTCAGCTGATCATCGGCAACAGTGCATTTTCCCCGGAAGGACGCCCGCTGCGCTCCAATGACCGGGTGCGCGCTGAGCAGCACATCATCCTCTGGCGGCCCCCGATCGAGGAGGACGATAGCGAGCTGGCAATTCCGGTCGTCTACGAGGACGAATGGTTGCTGGTCGTCGACAAGCCGCCGCTCGTCACCGTCCACCCGACCGCGCGCTATTTTCATAGCACCCTGATCAAGCGGCTCGAGGTGCAGCGTCCAGGTGAGTTCCTGTCGCTCGTACATCGGCTTGATCGCGAGACCAGCGGACTCATCCTGATAGCTCGTTCACGCGAGGCGGACCGCAAGTTCAAACGCTTGCTCGAGGACCGCAGCGTGGCGGAGATCGTGCGCGCCGATAACGCCACGTTCAATCAGCTGCGTCCCGGAGAGCGAGCCGCTTTTGAGCGGCGCGCACTCTCGGCGCCAGTGCTCGAAAAGACCTATCTGGCGCTCACTTGGGGGATCCCAAGGGACGGAATGCTCGACGCGCCCCTTGAGGCCGACATCGACAATCCGCTGCGCGTCAAGATGCGGATCGCCCCGCTCGGTCAAGGGCTGGACGCGCGCACCGAGGTGCGCGTGCTTGAGACGCGCGGCAACTACGCGCTGGTGGCCTGCTCACTTCACACCGGACGCCAGCATCAGATCCGATTGCACTTGGCGAATGAGGGCTGTCCGATCGTGGGTGACAAGCTGTACGGACCCGACGAGCGACTCCTAGCGCGCTCGGCCGATCACGAGCTGACCGCGAGTGATCTTGAGCTCCTGGAAATCCCGCGCCACGCCCTGCACGCTCACCGTTACGCGCTGCCCCATCCATTCACGGGCCAGCGGCTCGAGCTCTGTGCGCCGCTTGCGCCCGATCTTGCAGCGTTTTTCGCGTCGCGCGAGCACCCCTCAGCGCGGTCGTAGCGAGCCCTCGCTATTGCGACGATTCTCAAGCAAGCGACGCTGCATCTCGATGCGTTCCTGGAGCTCGGGCGAGCAATAGGTGGACGCGGCGGCGGCATCGAGGATTGGGACGGCCGCAACGCTCTGCCCTTGGCGCAAGAGCAAGGTGGCCTCGGCGATCGCTCCCTTGACGGCGGTGACGTCCACCAGCCCTTGGGCGTGCGTCTGGCGAAACAGCTGCAGCGCTTGATCCTTCATGCCACGACGCGCAAACAGCTCGGCCAGTCGAAGCGAGGCCACCGCCGGGAATCCACCGACGACGCGCCGTCCGGTGAGTTCCAGTAGCAGATCGGCAGCGGTCGCCGCCATGTCCTGCTCGAGGTAGAGCGTCATCAGGCGCATCGCGCTGCGCACTTCCCGCTCGCTTTCCAGCGAATTTGACGCGGCCCGCAGCTGCTCGAGCATGACGTCGAGGCTGTCCGGATTCTCGCGTTCCAGGTCCTCGAGCAGGCTCAGTGCTGGGCCGTAGTCCCGGACGTCGATCAGACGCCCGGCTTCGAGCAGTCGCGGGTCCTGCATCGTGGTGACGTGAGCCTCGAGTTTATTGTCCAGCCAGCGCTCGATTCCCGTCAGGCGCAGGGCCAACGCGAACGGTAGCCCAAAGAGAAAGCCACCGACATGGGCCCAGTGGGCCACACCGTCGCCGTTTTCCACGAAGGCCTCGAAGACTTCAACCGCCAACCAGAGCGGCAGCATGGTGTACGCCGCAGCGCGGAAGGTGCCAAATAGCGGCCGAAAACCGAGCCAGATAGCGTAGAAAAATCGGATCTTCGTCCTCGCAAATGACACCAAGAAGGCGCCCATCGCGCCGGCGATCGCCCCCGACGCGCCGACGAGCGGGACGGAGGCGACGGTGGCAAAGATCGAGTACAGAAGCGCTGCGGCGACCCCCGCCATCAGATATAACCCAACGAACACCAGGCGGCCCCAGCGATCCTCCAGGCTGCACCCGCACAGCCACAGAAACCACATATTGAAGCCAAAATGCATGAACCCGGCATGCACAAACTGGTGGGTGATGATGCCCGCCATCGGTCCCGAAGCGCGCCAACCCCAACGACGAAAAGGTGTCGCCGCGAGCTCGGCGCGATAGGCAGCGATGTACCCATCAAGCACCGCCTGCTGTTCAGCCTGTACAGTAGCTGGAGGAAGCTCCTCTGCTGGCACGTCCGCACGAGGTCGCGCCGGCTCGTCCGGGTCGGCTGGCCCCATCAACCAAGGATGCTGGACGTGATACGCCTGACGCTCGCGAGCGACATACCCAAGACGTCGCTCGTGCTCCGGGCCCTGCACCTCCGTGATGACGAGCATCACGAGACACGCCAAGATGAGTCCGGTAGTCACCCAAGGCCAGCGCCGAGCGGTATTACTCTCCTGACTGATAGGAATGAGCAGCACGTTCCCTCCGAACGGCCGAGGCTAACATGACGGTTGGCCGAGGGCTGCCCCCTTCGCCCTGGCTTGACAGCCCGCAGCCCCACTGCTAGCCCAGCGCTGGCTAACGTTAGAGCTGACGAACGGGGAAGCTCGGTGAAACACCGACGCGGTCCCGCCGCCGTAAGCGAGGACGAAATCGGCAAACTGCCACTGGGACCATCCTGGGAAGGCGCCGAAAGTAGGTTGATTCGCAAGCCGGAATACCCGACGTCGACTCGAGTGGTGCCGCGCCCGGAATATCGCTCCGGACGCTCACCACGACGCAGCCTTCACCACGACGACTCTCGGAGGTTCGACTCGTGAAAATACAGAAACCCGTTGGGTTCATGTTCGCTATCGCGGCCCTGATCGGCTGCAGCAACGCATCGGCAGGTGATCCAGCCGATGCCGACGGACAAGGCGACTCGCTCACCAATGGCTCGGGAGGTGCGCCGAATGGGCCTAAGACCAATGGTCCGGCGTCGCACGTGAGCACAGCGGGTAGCGGTTCGACCGTCCCAGCTGGCGTGGGAGGGACCCCTCCCGCGCTCGGCCCTTGCAGCATGCCGCGCGTCCCACTGCTTGAGGCTTGGCCCAGTGGCGCCAAGCTGAGTGTGGCGAGTGATCCGCGTGCACGCCTCGCGCTCGTGCCCACGACGGACAAAACCCCAGCAAGCAATGAAGTCACGCTGCCGACGACGGACGGACCGGTCTCGCTGCAGTTGTCGTTGGTGGATGCAGATTGCGCTTCGCCAACCAAGCCGCTGGAGCTGAGCTCCACGGTCGCGGCGCACTACCCGCCAAGCGCGGGACTTGATGGCTCAACGGCGGTGCCGCTCGCAGATCCACGCATCGTTGGCTGGGCTACGAAGGTGACCAGCGTGAGCTACGGCGCCAATGTCGATGCCAACTGGAAAAAACCGGAGCGCGCGCTCGGCGTTGCCGAAGGCACGAGCTTTGGGGTCGTTTCTTTGGGTGAGGGCGGCGTGCTCACGCTGGAGTTCGGACGCGCCATCAGCGACGGCGCAGGCCCCGAATTTGCCGTATTTGAGAACTCTTTCGGCGACCGGTTTCTCGAGCTCGGCTACGTCGAGCTCTCAAGTGACGGAACCCATTTCGTCCGCTTCGCGACCGCCAGCCTTGGCACGACGCCCGTCGACGCCTACGGCGAGCTCGAGCCGACGCAACTTGCGGGATTTGCCGGGAAATACCGACAAGGTTTTGGCACCCCCTTCGATCTCGCTTGGCTCCGTTTCGAGCCGCTCGTGCTCGCGGGCCTCGTCGACCTCCAGGCGATCCGCTACCTGCGCGTCGTTGACGTGATTGGCGATGGCAGCCAGAGCGATGACTTTGGGCACCCGATCTACGATCCCACGCCCACATCGGGCAGCGCCGGGTTCGATCTGGATGCAGTGGCGGTGCTCACGAGTCCCGCGTGAGGCTCACGCAATCACTGCTGCTCGCAGGGCTTGGCGGCGTGCTGTTGACCCAACGCGCCGGCGCTGAGGACCTTCAAGTCACGGTCGTCGCCGCGCCACTCAAGCGAGCCCCTCGCGACGAGACCGCCGCCAGTAGCGTCATCAGTCGTGATGAGCTGCAACGCCCCGGAGCCACCGCTGGCTCGGTCCTGCAACGCGTCCCCGGAGTTCAGATCCAGCGTTCTGGAGGTAGTTCCGATCTTGCCACCGCCAGCCTGCGCGGCACCAGCAGCGCGCAGCTTCCCGTCTACCTCGGGGGCATTCGCCTCAACGACGATGTCACCGGGACAGCCGATCTCTCGACGATTCCGCTCTATGCGATCGAGCGCGTCGAGATCTATCGTGGCCATGCACCGAACGCGGCTGATCGCCTAGGAATCGGCGGAGCGATTCTGTTTGAGCCACGCCTACCTCACGGACCCGAGCTGCGTGCGGGGCAACGTTTTGGAAGCTACGGCGAGCATTCGACTGAGCTCGCTGTCGGCTTCGGGGATGCCAAGATCGGCAGCCTGGTCTCGCTGCGCCGCTCGGGGGCGCGCAATGACTACCCCTACCTCGATGATCGCGGCACGCGCTTTGATGCGAGCGATGACGTCGAACGACGACGTCCTAATTCTGACGTCACGACCACGGATCTGTTCGCGCTCGGGCGCTGGAACCTCTCGACGCGTTCACGCGTGACCTGGCTCTACTCGGGCCTTGCGCGTGAACAGGGCGTCACCGGCCTCGCCGTGCGACCGGCGCAGCACACCCGCGTTGACGTCGCGCGCCAGCTGTTTGGCGCGACCTGGACCAGCCCCTGTGCCCCCGGCGTCGTCAGCTGCCAGGTCACGGTCGAGTCCACGGCGCTGCTCGCGCGCTCGCGCTTTCACGATCCGCTGCTGGAGCTCGGCCTGGGCTCCACCGAGCTCCACCAATCCGGACAGCGCTTCTCCGAGCGGCTCCGCGTCGAGCAGCAGCTCGGTGAACGAAGCCTGCTCGGGCTGGTCGCCGGTGTGGCGAGTGAAACCCTGGAGCTGCAACGACCCGACGACGCCACGCGACATGCGAGGCGCGTGACGAGCACACTTGGGGGACAGGGTAAGCTCGGAGTTGGCGACTCACTTCAACTCGTCGGGCTTGGTCGGCTCGACCATGAGACCACCGATGCGCTGTCCGGCACACAAAGCGCTCCCAATCTCGTCGGACGCCTGGGCGCGCGCTGGCACCCAATCGAGCAGCTGGAGGTGTTTAGTAACCTCGGACATGCGGTGCGCAGCCCAACGCTCGGTGAGCTCTACGGCACCTCGGCCTTGGTGGTCGGCAATCCCGAGCTCGCCCCCGAGGCGAGCAATGGCTTTGACCTCGGCGCGCTGGTGACTCAGCGCCTCGCCGGTTGGTCGACGCGCTTCGAGGTGTTCGGTTTCGCGCAGCAGGTCTCGCAGCTGATCACCTGGCGCCGCTCGAGTTTCGGGGAAGTGCGTCCGTACAACGTTGGAAAGGCGCGCCTGCTCGGGGTGGAGGGCGCGTTCGGTGTCGGCTATCGCGAGCACCTCCGCTTCGACCAAGCCCTCACCTTCCTCGATGCCCGCGACGTCACGCCCGAGCGAACGCTTCAAAACGATATCTTGCCGTTTCGCGCCCGCTGGGTGGCCAGCTCATCGGCGGATCTGCGCTTTTCGCCCGAGCGGCTCATTGAGCAATGGGGACTGACCCTGCGCCTCTTTCGGCGAGGCGCACGCTACGCCGTGCCCGCCGGTGATGTCATGCTCCCCGGACTGACCACCGTCGATGTCGAAGGGCGAATTCGCCCCAAATGCTATCCAATCTGGCTCCGCGCAGCGGTGGTCAATCTGCTCGATCAGCAGGCCCAGGATCTTGTCGGGATGCCGCTGCCCGGCCGCACGTATCACGTTGGACTCGAGTACGCCTGGGAGGGTCAATCGTGATGCCGTCGCGGTACAGCTGCCTGCTGATGCTCGCGTGGCTGCCGGACTGCGATCCGGCTCCCCAACATCCAGACAACGCGGGGATCGGAGACGCCACTGACGCCTCCAGCTGCGGGCGCGGATTTGTCATCGTATCAAGCGACTATCAGTCCTCCGACATTTCACTGCTGAGCGCGGATGGAAACTGGCTCACGCCGCTGCTGCTTGGCTCGGGCTCCGCAGATCCCGGGCTCAGTCAGGCGCTGTCGGGCGATATCGCTTTGCCAACGAAGCCGGTCACGGACAACGAGCTCGTGTTGCTCGACCGCTACCCGGCCAGCGTACTCAGCTTCGTCAACCTGCGTGATGGAAAAGTGCGAGCGCAGCTCGACGTTTCCACGGGATTTGCAGCAAATCCTCACGATTACGTCCCCATCAGCGCGACCAAAGCCTACGTCACTCGCTTCGAGCCCAATCCGGAACCCGGTCGCCAAGCTCACGACGCCGGCTCGGATCTCCTGATCGTCGATCCGAGCGTGCCCGCCATCCAGGGCAGGATCGCCCTAAAGATCCCGCTGGCAAACAGCACGCTGCGCCTTCACCCCGAACGCGCGCTGCGCGTCGGAACTCAGGTGCGGGTGGTGGCCGCAAGCTACTCGCTCGACTACCGACAAAGCGGTCCCTCGTACCTCATCACAGTCGACACGCAGACCGATCGCCAAGTTGACGTACTGGAGCTGCCCGAAGTGCAGGGATGCGCGGGACTCGCACTGTCGCCCGCCGAAACGGAACTGGCCGTGGCCTGTTCAGGCGCGTGGCGTGGCAGCTCAAGCGCAGGATATGCGAGTTCTGCGCTGCTGCGACTCTCGCTGACCCCCGCGCTTAAGGTCCTCAGCCGCTTTGAAGCCTCCAGTCTCTCGCCTCCGTCGGCCTTCTCATTCGGCGTCACCTGGCAGGGCAACGACGCGCTGCTGGCAACGGTGTTCGGCAATCTCGGAGGTGGCGGAAAAAGTCCGCTGCCCGATCGCCTGGTGCGGTTCCCGCTCCAAGCTGGCCCGCCCGAGGAGCTCGACCGCAGCCAGGCGCTCGCGTTTTCGTTTGGCGATCCGCAATGCTCGAGGGCCTGCTCGCAGTGCCTGCTGCCCGACGCCACTGCCGGAGGCTCGCTTCGGCTTTGGGACTTTCGAAGCGCCGCCAAGCCTCGGAATCACCTGATTTCCAATGGGGATCCGCTCGGACTCCCACCAAGGCGCGTGGTCGCATTCTAGGGCACTTGCGGCGAGCCGGGGACATCGGTTCTCATGTCTGAGTGCCTCCGGCGTCCGACCAGCAGCCGCCCGCGCCCATCGCCCAACCGAGCGACGGGCGGCTGAGCTTTCTGGAAAAAAGCGGCTACGCGCTCGGCGATGCGGCATCCAATTTCTATTGGCAGCTATTTTCCGTGTTTCTGATGATGTTCTACACGGACGTCTTTGGCCTCGCGGCGCCTGCCGCTGGCCTACTGCTGCTCGTCACGCGCTTTGGCGATGCCGTGCTCGACCCGCTGATGGGAGCCTTGGCAGATCGAACGCGCAGTCGCGCCGGTCGATTTCGTCCCTACCTGCTGTGGGGCGCGCTGCCGCTTGCCCTCAGCAGCGTTCTCGTCTTCACGGTGCCGCGCCTGAGCGGCAACCAGAAATTGCTCTGGGCCTACGTGAGCTATTTTGCGGCACTTTTGGCCTATACCGTCGTCAATATTCCGTATTCTGCCTTGCTCGGCGTGATGACGCCGAATTCGGACGAGCGCACGCGGCTCTCCACCTACCGCTTCGTCGGAGCCTTCGTGGTCGCGCTCGGCGTTCAGAAATGGACGCCCGACCTCGTTCAAATCCTCGGCAACGGCGACGCGGCTGCGGGTTGGCAGCGCACGATGGCGCTCTACGGCGTCGCGGCCTCCCTGCTCTTCGTGGTCTGCTACGGCACCACCCGCGAGCGCGTCCAGCCGTCCCTTCAGCAGAAGGCGGCACTCGGCAAGGAGCTACGAGCGCTCGCGAGCAACGTCCCCTGGCGGCTCTTGATGGTCCTGAGTCTGCTCGCCGTCGCCTTGGGCGTGCTACGCGGCACCGGAGCCACCTACTACTTTACGTACTTTGTGCGGCGCAATGATCTGCTCGGATGGTACCTGGCCACAGGGGGGCTCGCACTGCTGGTCGGCGTGCTGCTCACCCAGCCACTCGTTGCGCGCCTCGGTAAGCGACGCCTCTACGGGCTATCGATGGGCGCTCACGCCCTGCTCACAGGGCTAGCATTCTTCGCGCGCCCCACGGATCTCAGTCTACTGTTTGTGCTCAATGCGCTGGCATCGCTGGCATCAGGCCCAACCGCGCCATTGCTCTGGTCGATGTACGCCGACGCCGCCGATCACGGCGAGTGGACCACAGGCCGTCGCAGTACTGGGCTCGTCTTTTCTTCGGCGCTCTTCGCGCTCAAGCTCGGCGGCGCGCTCGGCAGCGGCCTACTGGGCCTCTTACTCAGCGTTTTCGGCTATCGCGCCAATGCAATCCAGACCGACCAGGCCCTGCTCGGCCTCCGCTTACTGTTCGCTCTGTCACCAGCGCTACTGGGAGTCGCAGCCGCAGCCCTCATGATTCCCTACGGACTGAATGAAACGCGGATCCGAGAAATCGAAGCAGGACTGAGAGAGCGCCGTGCGAGCGAGGGTTCGTCGCGTTCACGCTAGAGCGATGCGTCTGGCCGCGCGTCACCCGGGAGCTTGAAGATCACCAGTCGCCTCACAGGGTAGGCGAACCCGACGAATACCAAAAACGTCCCCACGAAGCTGACGAGCTCGGGTGGCAGCTGCGAGAGTCGCGGCATCAGGAGCTGAAACAACCCAAAATTCATGGCAAGTGCGGCGACCTCGGCGACCAGAAATAGCCTCGCCTGCCGGGTGATGCTGCCGCGCTGAGCACGAAAAGTGTACGCCCGATTACCGAAAAACTGCACCGTGGCTCCCGCCAGCAGTGCTGGCAAGCGTGCGGTCGTTGGCATCAAACCCACCGCGCGAATCGCCAGGGTAAGCACAGAAAAATCCACCAGCGTGGCGCCGCTACCAACGATCAGCGCGCGGCCGAATCGAAGCACCCCTGCGGCGCGCGGACTTACGGTCAGCCATGAAATCTGAGTAGGCATCGCGCGCAAAAAGCCAGGTACAATCAGGTCGAAGACAGGACTGCTATCAGCATCCCCCACCCCGCGCGACAGCATTCTCCCGAGTCCGCCAGAGCGTTTCGCGTTTGACACCGCGAGTTCACCAGAACCTCACAGCCCGCTCCGGATAGTTCAACTTTGCGACGTTCTGAGGTACTGGCTCGATTGCCTTGCCAATGCTCGGGTGCCAGAGATGAGTCATGGCCATCCGCAATGTCGCACTCGACTCTGGCGTCGCTACCCTCCGCAGGGCGCAGGAATCGGACATCGAGGCCTTGATAGCGCTCAATCGCCTGTGCTTTCCCACCATGTTCGAGCAAAACATCGTGTGGAACCGCGGCCAACTGGCCAATCACTTGCGAGTATTTCCGGAGGGGCAGCTCCTGGTCGAGCAGAACGGGCGGATTCTTGGGGCTATCTCGTCACTGATCGTGCACCTGGGGTCCGACCCCTATCGCCCCCACACCTACGCCGGCATCACGGACGGCGGGTTCTTTCACAACCACCTGCCAGACGGCGACACCCTGTACGGCGCGGATGTGTACGTGCATCCCGAGGCGCGCGGCCAACGCATTGGGCACGTCCTCTACGAGGCCCGACGTGAACTCTGCCGCAGGCTAAACCTGCGCAGGATCTTGGCGGGAGGCCGCATTCACGACTACCACGAGCAGTCCGCGGAGCTCTCTCCAGAACAATACGTCCGACAGGTCGAGCTAGAACAGCGGCGCGATCTGGTGCTGAGCTTTCAGCTACGCGAAGGCTTCGTCGTGCGCGGGATTCTTAACAACTACGTTCAGGATCCGCAGAGCGGCAACTGCGCCACGTTGATCGAATGGCAGAACCCGGACTACCGCCCTCACCATCCAGCCGAACTGCAGAAGGTGCGTATCGCGGCCGTTCAGTATCAGGTTAGGCGCGTGCACGGCTTTGATGCATTCGCCGATCAGGTTGAGTACTTCGTGCAAACCGCCTCGGAGTACCGAGCAGATTTCGTGGTATTCCCGGAGCTTTTCAGCGTCCAGCTGCTCAGTCAGACTAACCTCCAGAAGCTGCCTTCAGTCGAAGGGATCTCACGCCTGGCTGAGATGGAGCCAGAGTTTTTTGAACTGATGAGCCGGCTGGCGCAGAAATACGGCGTCCATATCGTGGCCGGCACGCACCCCGTGCGACGCGACGACAAGCTCTACAACGTATCTCCGCTCTTTTTCCCAAACGGTGAGCATGTTCTGCAGCCCAAGCTCCACATCACGCCCTCAGAGAAGCTCCACTGGGGCATCACGGGTGGAGACGAGCTGAAGGTCATCGTCACTCCCAAGGCCAAGATCGGGATCCTTATCTGCTACGACTCGGAGTTCCCCGAACCTGCTCGTTACCTGGCTGATCACGGCGCAGAGATCCTATTTGTGCCCTATTGCACCGACAATCGCGAAGGCCACCTGCGCGTGCGTTACTGCTGCCAGGCTCGCGCCATCGAGAACCAGGTATTCGTCGTGACCGCTGGCGTGATCGGAAATCTGCCCAGCGTTCCGGCCATGGACATCCACTACGGCCAGGCCGCCGTCTACACACCGAGCGATTTTCAGTTCGCTCGCGACGGCGTGCAGGCGCAGGCCGACTGCAACGTGGAGATGCTGCTGGTCACCGACCTCGACATCTCCGACCTTTATCGCTCACGGGCCAGCGGCAGCGTCACGCCCCGCCTCGATCGACGCAAGGATCTCTTCGAGTTCCGCGCGCGCCTGCGTAACGACTCCGGCGAGCCCGCGAGTTTGGATTCGCTGCCACTGGAGCCACCGCCACCGTTCGGTTCGTGAACGCGCAGTTCAGCGTCTTGCCGAGCCCGGACGCCGAGACCGCGCGTGCCGCCTAGGAGCCGATCACGCCGCAGCCGACGCGGCCGCCAGCGTTGCCCGTCGGTTGACCACCATCGTCTTTTTTGGCGTGAATGATGATGGAACGGCCCACAAACGAGTTTGCGTCAGCCGGGGTAAGGTTGGCGCCCTTGACCGTGAAATCGAGTGTCCCGTTGCCCTTGGCATCGATCGTCAGATTGCCAAGATCACCGAGATGGCGGTGTTCGACCGTGGGAAGCCCATGTTCGTGAGAGCCCGGATTGAAATGCCCACCGGCGCTGGAACCATCGACGGCTGAGCAATCGCCCTTCTCATGAACATGAGCGCCATGTTCGCCCTTCGGCAAGCCGAACACCGTCAAGTGCACCTCGACGCCGTCAGCTGTGGCGGTCAAGACCGCCTTGCCGCTCAGCTTCGAGCCACTCTTTGGCTCCAGAGTTACGTCAATCGGATGAGGAGTGGGCGCAACCGGCGGCGCCGCAGAGGCCACTGGTGCCGGCGACAGAGCAACAGCGACGGGCTCAGCGCGGGCGACCGTTGCCACCGGTGCAGCCGCAGGCGGTGGCGGAGCGCTGCCGCACGCAGGAACCAAACACGAGATCGCCGCGAGCCACAGGAACTTGGATGCTGTCATTAGATACTCCCCGACAGCCCTATGGGACCGTGACCCGACGGCGTCAATCGACCCCCTCGCTCGCGCCGCCAAGAGCGCCTGGCTCCCAAATCCGGGGGCAGCAGCCCGCCTGTTATCGGGACGGAATGCTGCGTGACTCGCTCACCGTGACGACAAATAAGCAACGGCCGCACCATCCGCGACGTCACTTGTCCCGTACGGTGCGGCCGTGTCCGCGTAGCGTTCGACTGCCGCTCAGAGCGCGGTCAACTTCGACCAGCCGAACCCGGCGCAGCCGGTGCTGAGCTGGGCTGCGTCGGCATGGGGCGCCGCTTTCGCTTCCGCAGCGGTGTCAGCGGAGTAGACGCTCTGGCAGAAGTAGGTCACGCCTGCCGTCACGGTCCATTCAAAGCGACTGAATTTGCCCGCGCCATACTCGGAATAGGCATTTTCCGCGATGACCCAGCGCTCCGTGTTGGAAAGGCTGAGTAGCTCGAACACGAGCGGCGCGGAGTAGCCCACCATCGTCCAGGTGCTCGTGGTCACGACGTGAACACCACCAAACTCATCCTCCCAATACCCCACGAGCGCTGGCGGAGTGAGCTGGCTGAACGGAAACCCTCCGCAGCCCTTGAGTAGATCGGTGGTTGTCGCGCGAGCGGTGGCCTTTGCGAGCGCCTCGGTGTCCTTGTCGTACGCCGTTTGGCAGTAGAGCAAGGTGCCTTTGGCGTCGTGTGTCCAGTCAAACCGACTCCATTTGCTCGGGTTCCAGGCGTTGCTGCCGCCGTTTTGTGCGATCGCGTAGTCGCCGGCGGCGCTCCACTCCCTGACCGCAAACGTCATCGCCTCATTGTCCCAGCGAGTCTTGGTCACGTGGTGCGAGCTACCGTAGCCGTCCTCGTACACGCCCAAGGGATCCGATGGGAGTGTCAGCGGAGCAATGACCGGCGCAGAGCCACCGGCGCCCGCCGTCGCTTGTCCACCGGCGCCCGCCGTCGCTTGTCCACCAGTGCCCGCTGTCGCTTGTCCACCGGCGCCCGCTGTCGCTTGTCCACCGACGCCCGCTGTCGCTTGTCCACCGACGCCCGCTGTCGCGGTCGACGCCGGCTTGGGCGTTATTTTCTCGTCGTCGCTCGCGCAACCAACCACAAGAGTCACCACCATCACTGCTGTCATTGAAAAACGTCGCATCACACGCTCCTCGAACACCCCGAAGGAGGGTCCATCGTGACGACATCTCAAGAGGAACGAGTGCGGGCGACGCTCGTGAGCACCGACCAGACGCCCTCGTCCCCGTGGGCTGTCGTTGAGTTCACCGCGTCGCCCAACGGGCGGCTCGGCAGCGTGAGAGGCCGGTCTCCTGGCTTCCCGGTTCATCCTCAGCGACGCCTTCCCAGGCAAAGCCCAGTGGTTTTCGTCGCCTCGTCCCCGGTGACAGTGGCGGGGGCCGCGTCGGAATCGCACCGACTTCCCGTTCACCTCACACGCTTTTTGTTTTGCAGACCGTATGTCTGCGAGGCCCGCTCTAGCTCCTCCGAACATAAGCCGCAAGGCAATTTCGGAAGGGGGTTCGCTGCCTCGCTCGTCAGCCGCGCAATTGCTGCACGGCCAGCGTCACGTCCTTGCCACCCACGGTCGCGCCAGCAGCCTTGAGCTGCTTCATCGCGAGGCCGGTGGCCTGTCCGACGTTGCCGGCCGCGCGAATGGCGTCAGCGACATCACTCAGAGCCGTCACTATCTCCTCAACGCTGAGCGACTGCGGCAGCAGTGCCAAGAGAGTCGTGATCTCGAGCTCGAGTGCGGCGCGCTGAACGGGATCGGTGCACGCAGCCAAGGACTCCTGATCGGACTTGACGAGCTTACGCAAGATTTGCTGCGCCTCGGCATCGCTTCCGGTGCCAGTTTCACGCGCCGCCTGCGTCGTGATGTCGCCAACGGCAACCCGCAGGATCTCCTTTTCGACGATTCGTCCCTCTTTCATCGCGCGAAACATCTGGGCTTTGATTTCGTCGAGCAGCATGAGTCCTCCGACCTGGTGGGCGGCAACCTTGGTCTCGCTTACGCTGGTGGGTCAAGGGATGAGCCTCCGTGGCTACCCGAATCTCGTTCAAAGCCATCCGCCCTTGCCCCAGCCCTCGGGTCGGCAGTCAAGCGACCTCGGGACGCACAGCGGTCCGGTGCGCCAATAGTTGGCGGATTCTATCGAAAATATCGCCCATCCAGTGTCACCACAACACAAAGCTCGTACGACAGTCAGAGACAGGTTGACGGGTCGCCGGGATGGCGATAGCGGGGACCGGCCATGCCCATCCGACGCGCTCTCCTCTCCGTTTCCGACAAGACCGGCCTGCTCGATTTCGCCCGACGTCTCACCGCGCGCGGCGTCGAGCTCCTGTCGACCGGCGGCACCTTCGCAGCGCTTGAGAAGGCTGGGATCCCGGTCCGAACGGTGGAAAGCCACACCGGCTCTCCCGAGGTCATGGATGGTCGCGTCAAGACCTTGCATCCCCGCATCCATGGCGGGCTGCTCGGACGTGAAGGTCGGGACGATGCGGATCTCGCTCGGCTCGGCGGCGCGTACATCGACCTGGTCGTGGTCAATCTCTATCCCTTCGAGGCAACGCTTGCCAAGGGGACGGCCAGCTTTGAGGAGCTGATTGAGAACATCGACATCGGCGGTCCGAGCATGCTGCGCTCTGCCGCCAAGAACCACGAACGCGTCACGGTCGTCTGCGATCCGAATGACTACGACCGCGTGATTGCTGAGTTCGAGGCGCAGGGCGACACGCAGCTGGCCACCCGCCGTTTTCTGGCGGGTAAGGTCTACGCCCATACCAGTGCGTACGACGGCGCCATCAGCGGATGGCTGACCCTCGACGGTGAGACCGACGGTCATCCACGCGCGCTCACTGTGTCACTCGAGAAGGCCTACGGGCTGCGCTACGGCGAAAACCCCCACCAACCAGGCGCGTTCTACCGCGAGCGCAGCGCGGTGGCGGGTTCGCTCGCACGCGCGGAGAGCCTCGGAACGGGCGCGAAGGAACTCAGCTACAACAACCTGATCGACACCGAGGCCGCGCTCGACGCCGTGCGCGAGTTCGACGGTCCCGCGGCCGTTGTGATCAAGCACAACAGCCCCTGCGGAGCGGCGGTCGCCCCAACGCTGGTTGAGGCCTATCGCCTCGCGCGCGAGGCGGACTCACTGAGCGCGTTCGGCGGCATCGTGGCCCTCAATCGCGAGGTCGACGAGGCCACCGCCAAGGTGCTTGCCGAGACCTTCCTCGAGTGCATCGTGGCGCCCTCCTTCGCGCCGGCCGCACTTGGCGTGCTGCGCGAGAAAAAGGCCCTGCGACTGCTGGCGACGGGCCCGCTTTTGGCGGCTAATCTCGGCGGAAAACAGCTGCGTCGCGTCAGTGGTGGCTTCGTCGTTCAGGACCGCGACGCCACCGGTGCCGGCGAGGTCAGCTCCGGCAAGTCCGTGACGCAACTCAGCGCGAGTGCTGATGAACTCGCGGCCCTAGAATTTGCCTGGCGCGTGTGCAAGCACGTCAAGAGCAACGCCATCGTGCTGGCCCGCCCCGCGGCCACGCCGGGTAGCTACGTGACCGTCGGGATCGGCGGCGGACAAACCGCGCGCGTAACGAGCGTCAAGATCGCCTGCGAAAAAGCCGGTGAGCTCGCCAAGGGCAGCGTGTTGGCCTCTGACGCGTTCTTCCCCTTCCCGGATGGAGTCGAAGCGGCTGCCGAGCATGGCGTGCTCGCCTACGCTCAGCCGGGCGGCAGCAAGAATGACCCCGACGTGATCGCGACGGCCGACCGCCTTGGGCTCAAGATGGTGTTCACGGGTAACCGACACTTCCGGCACTGAGTCTCACTCGGACGAGCCCAAACGCCTCCCCACTGGGGAGGCGTGCCGCCCGCTAAAAAACCACCGCCGCAAACTTGGCCCTGAGTCACGGGACCAGCTACCGCGGACGAGTGACTTCGATAACGGCATCCCTAACCGTTTCGTGGTTGCTTGCCCGGAAGAGCCGCCTATGACTCGTGAAAAATCCAACTGCTCGGTGTGCGGAACCGCATTTTCCCTGGAATTTCGCTTCCAGGAAGAGGAGCGCCTCGAACGCGCCCCCGACGGCAGCGCGGTGCACACGACAGTTCACTTCTGTTCACTCGACTGCGTCAGTCGCAGCAATGAAACCGCTGGACGAGCCCGCTGCGACGTCTGCCAAGCAGACTTCGTCGTGGAACTCGTGTCACAGGTGCTCAACCATGGAGGCCGCCGGCACCACGCCTGCTCGCTGACCTGCCGACAACAGCTGCTTGAGCGTTTCCAGGGCCCGAGCGCCAAGACGCTTGCACAAGCCTGGGGACAGAGCAGTGGCGACAGCCCACTCACCGCGCCTCCACCGAGCGCGTTTCAGATCCCCCCGGCGCAGCGCCGTGGCGTGGTAGTCCCTTCGGCGCCGCCAGTCAGCGCACTTCCCACGGCGCGAAGTACCAGCGTCGTCCCGCAGCGCGCCCCGAACGCGCATCCTGCCGTGGCCGTGCCTCTGCGCGCCGTCCCGCAGCGTGGTGAAGCCACCCTGCGCCCCGAGCGCGGCCGCAGCGAACCTTCCTCGGCTCCCGTGGCTTGGCAGCGCGTCGAGGCGTCACTCTCCGGAACGCCGCGCGTCCTTGCGATCTTCAACCATAAGGGCGGCACCGGCAAGACGACCACGTCCCTGACGATCGCCGCCGGGCTCGCCTCACGCGGCAAGCGCGTGCTGCTGGTTGACACCGACGGACAGGGCAATATCGCGGTGTCCCTCGGGCTCACGCCGGAACGCACTTTGTACCACGTGCTGGTGATGGGACTCGAGCCGCGGGAGGTGCTCTGCGAGGCCCGCCCCAACCTCTTTGTGCTGCCCTCCAACGAGACGATTGCAGCCGCTGAGCTTTACCTGGCGGGGCGTCAGAAGCGCGACAGAGTGCTCGCCACGCGTCTGGCAGGATTGATAGGGGAGTTTGACCACGTCATCGTGGACTGCTCGCCGAGCCTCTCGCTGATGAACCAAAATGCTCTGGTGCTCGCCGATGCCGTGCTCTGTCCAGTGGCTTGCGATTACCTCTCGCTCGTCGGCGTGCGGCAGGTGATTCGTACGGTCAAACAGGTTAATCAACTGCTCGCTCATCCCGTACGGCTGTGGGGCGTGCTCCCCACCATGTACGACGCGCGCGCCCGCGTTTGCGTCGAGGCACTCGAGACCTTGCGTGAGCATTTCGGCGACCGTTGCCTTGACCCGATTCGCATCGCGAGTCGCGTCAAGGAAGCCCCAAGCCAGGCCAAGACTCTGTTTGAGCATGCTCCTGAGTCCACCGCCGCCCAGGACTATCAGCGCGTCGTTGCCCGAATTTTAAGTGAGTGCGAGGCTGCCATGGCCCCGCAAGCCAGCGCAGGAGGACTGTGATGAGTGAACCCGGATCCGTTCGCAGTGCCGCCGCACGCATGCTCGATACCGACGAGGTAGAAGGAGTGCTCAGCGGTGCATTTTACACGCCCGAGCGCCCGGGACCGCGTCGTGCGGTTCCACGTGAGGAACGACCTCAGCACTACAAAGTGATTTGCATTAGCCTGTACACCGAAGATCTGGCGAGGCTCGACTCGATGGTTGATGCCCTCAAGGCGCGCGGACTCACCAAGGCTAACCGCAGTGCGTTGATTCGCCACGCACTCGCCGAGGTGGATCTGGAGCGCGTGCCCAAGGGCCTTTAGGCTCGTGTCAGCGCTGGAATCACCCAAGACTGCCTGGCAACAGACTTGGGTGCAGCGGCTCGGGATTACGCCGGAGGCGGCCGAGCTGCACGCAGACTCCGACGTAGTCGACCTGCACGTCGACAGCTTCATCTGGTCTCGCTTGCTGGCCTATGATCCGCGCCTGCGACATGAGTCTGGCCCGTTTGAGGCGCGCTACGCGCTGCAAGCCGATCTGCCACGACTCCGCGCGGGCGGCGTCTCGGGCGCAGCCTGGATCATAACGACGCAGCCGTTTCGTTCCGCGAAAGGCCGCGTGCGCGCCCTCGCGAGTAACCTCACCGCGCTGCGCGAGCTACTCGAATCGCAGGCTGCCCAAACCCGCCTCGTCACCTCTGAAGGCGCCTATCGCGCCGCGCGCGCCGCGGATCTGCATGCGGCATTCTTCGGCATTCAGGGCGGTAGCTGCCTCGAGGCCCAGGGCGCGCTCAGCGGCGTCGACCTCTCCCAGGTGCTGTTTGTGACACTGGTGCACCTCACGAGCTCAGCGCTCGGGACCACCAGTAGCCCCTGGGCGCGCCGGGACCAAGGCCTGCGGGACCGCGGACGCGAGGTGCTCAGAGCCCTGGAAAATATGGGCATTTGGCCCGATCTCGCGCACGCTTCACGTCAAACCTTCTGGGACGTCGTGCGCCACCATGATCCAACGCGCCCGCTGCTCGTCACGCACACCGGCTGCTCACAGCTGCACCCCCACTGGCGCAATCTGGACGACGCACAACTCGACGCCATCGCTGCGAGCGGTGGGATGGTCGGGATCCTCTATCACGGTCCCTACCTCGGTGGCCCTCCCTGGGGCGGCACGGTGGCGCAGGTCGCTCAACACATTCGCCATGCGGTGCGCCGCATTGGGGCTGCTCACGTCTGCCTGGGCTCAGATTGGGACGGGCTGATCGCCACTCCCGTCGATATGCCGACCGCCAGCGAGCTACCGCGACTCACTCAGGCCATGCTCGACGTTGGACTGTCCGCTGCCGAGATCCGCGGCGTGCTCGGCGACAGTTTTCTCGCATTCTTGCGGCGCCAGCGCGGCTAGCCGACGGCGGCACCAACTCGCCGACAGCGACACAACTCGCGTGTGTCCCGAACAGCGCACAAACGCGAAACCCGTAGTTTACAACGAGAAACCACGGGCGAGGCAGGTCGTTACGGCGTGGGCACGCCGCCTTGGCGAATCAGTCGTGATTCAGGAATCAAGCTCGGCGAGCTCAAGCGCGGGCGCGGGACGCGCTGCCGGCTTGATGTCGAGTTCGAGTTCATCGTCGTCGTCATCCTCGCTGGCGGCCGCCACGACCGGAGCGAGCTTGGGCAGGCGGCGCTTGCCAACGGGACCCTCGTCGATGTAATCGCGCAGGGCCAACATGTCCTTGAGAGCTTCGAGCTTAGCGAGTGCCTTGACTTCCACCTGACGAATCCGTTCGCGGGTAAGGTTCATGATCGCGCCCACATCCTCGAGCGTCGTGCCACCGCGGTCGGCCACATCGAGCGCGCAAGACTCCGTCATCTCCCAAGCCTCCAGATCCGGAAAGTTTAGCTTGATCGCACCGGTACGTGCCGAGACGTCGATGAACAGGTGGTGCTTGCAGGAAACAAAGGGACAGGGGCGCGGGCCGTCGGCGCACTCGGCGCGCGTGCGGGGCTTCCAGTACTCCTGCTCGGGGAACAGCAAGCGACCGATCTCAAGCTCGCGCTTGGTCATGCGCTTGACGCTGATCGTACGAGCCCGGACGATGCGTTTACGACGCGAACGTCGTTGCTCGCGGGTGATCGTCTCGAGCGAGGATTCCGAGCCGTCAGTCAGCTCGACTTCCGCCTGGTCGTCGGGTTGAATCGTGTGTGCCAAACTCGATTGATTCGCGTTCATCAGTGCCTCCAGAAACGCCAACATCGCCGCGTCATAACGAACACCGCGTGTCCCCACGCAATGCTCGACCGAACACGACTGTCGTTGCAGTCGCGTTCTGGCTCGGGAGCCCCGAGCTCACTCCACCTACGTCCCTAAGCGTCCATCCTCTACGCTAGACAGCCACCACTCGGGTGAGCCTCCGCTGCGAGGTAAGATGATTCTCGATCGTGTGCAGACGACCCAGCAGGTCGTGACTGATACCGCGCGCATCGCCCACCTGACGTGTGACCAACTGAGCGGTCGCATCGGGCCCACGTGCACGCAAAGCTTCTTCTACCTTGTCAAAGATATGCTCAAGCGTGAGTTCCAGCTGCTGAACCTCACTGCGCATGAACAGGAACTCGCGCTGGATCTGCTCAATCGTGTAGTCCGCGGCCATCATCTGCTTGATACGCAGGATCTGGCGAACCACGCCGACGGGATAGATACCCTGGGAGCCTTGGTGCTTACCCTTGCGTCCCACCCGCACGCTGCGCGGCAAGAGCCCGAGCTGCACGTACTTACGCAGAGTGGCCTCACTCAGCGGGATGCCATAGTCCGCGAATGCCCCAAGGATCTCGGCGGAGGTCAGTCCGGAAGACTTGTCTCGCTCGAGTCGGGCTACGGTTGCTTCGTCTAGGGTCTTCACGGGCTTGCTGCTGTTCTGGCGAATTGCGACTCGAGCCCCCCGGGGTGAGTCTTCCAGAACGCGACCGAATATATTCCACTCAATGGATCGCGCGAAGCGTTTTGCGTTGAAAGTTTTGGAAAGAACCGCATATAGCTCCATGGAAGCGGCTCGGATCGATGGCTAGGACATTAATTGTCCGTGTTGACGAATAGTCCATGGAGATAACTTACCATCCATGGGCTTGGCCGGATCGCCGATCGGGCCATAACCACTGAACCGGCGCACAGGCACCCAGTCCTGGCTAGCTGTGCCCTCGGAGCCGCTACGAGCGAGCGGGATTTTGGCCGATTTTTCGGCTGATTTCTCCGCGAGGCACGCGATTGCGCGCGTCATGGGCCTCCCGTGCTAGGTCGCCAGAACCGTGAGTATCCCGTGCTTTCGCGACTTCATCGGACGCAGCGTGCGCCTGCGCGTCGCCGAGTACGGTCCTCCGGACGCTCCTCCCGTGCTTTTTCTGCACGGCGCATTCATGGATTCGCGAACCTGGGAGCCCGTCGCGGCTGAGCTCGCCGCCGATTTTCGCCTGCTCTGTCCCGATCTGCCAGGTTGCGGTGAGAGCGAGAAGCCACCACCACGCCGCTTTGACTATGACGTCGATAGCCTCGCCGAGGTGATCGCCGATCTTTACGGCGGTCTCGACTTGGGACGCGCCGCCGTGGTGGGCCACGGCCTGGGCGGCGCCGTGGCCCTCTCGCTCACCGCGCATCACCCGGAGCTCGTTTCGCGGCTGGTGCTCGTTGACGCCCTGTGTCACCGCTCCCCGCCGTTCTGGACGCAGCGCGCGCTCGCCCTGCCGTTCGTCGGCGGCATCCTGGTCAAACAGATGCTCGGACGCACCGCCTATCGTCGCTTGTTTCGTGATTGGTTCGTGGGTCCACACGCCAACATCAGCAACGCGCGCATCGATGCGTTTTTCGACGCCCTCAGCAGTCCGGCAGGTCGCGGCGCACTGCTAGCGACCCTTCGCTCGACCATCGATACGCGAGCGCTGGTTGCCCAAACCTGGCGGCTCAACACGCCGACCCTGATTTTGTGGGGACGCGGCGATCGCCTTCACCCCGCCGGGCTTGGACAGCGCCTGGCGCGTGAGGTGCGCGGCGCCGGCTTTGAGTTGCTCGACAGCGGCCATTCGCCGCAGGAGGAATGCCCGATTGAGCTCGCGCAGAGTCTTCGCCGTTTTCTGACGGAAGCCCGAGCCAGCTCGTATTAGACGGCAGGCTCAACGCTTAGGCGGGACGCGCACGAGCCTCACCGCCCGGGCGGGGCGCGCACGCAAAACCACCGTCGCGCAGCGCGGGCGGCCGCGCTCGCGACGGTGCGCGCTCAGTCCACCGGAAACGCCGCGGTGGCGGGACGCTTCGTGGCTGGGCGAGGCGTTGGCCACGCGGGCTCGACGGGCTTTGCTGCGGGCTCGCGCGCGGGCGCAGCGGCGCGGGGCGAGGCGGGTTCACGCGCTGCGGGAGCCACGTGCGGCGAGGCGGCGCGAGGTCGAGCAGGCGGAGGACTCACCACCGCTGGGGCCGGCGGAGGCTCGTCGGGAACCTGCAGCACTTCAGCAGAATCACTGAGCTTGGCGCTGGCGGCAGGCTCAATCACGTTGGGTGACGCGGTCGCCGCAGGAGCCACCAGCGGCACAGCTGCCTGCACCTCCGCCGCTACTGCGCTCGCAGAGGCTGCGGGGGTCTCGGCAACTCCGCTCGTCGACGAATGCTGCTTGTACCAGCCGATCAGCATCACGGCTCCAAACAGCAACACCACGCCGCCGACGATGCCAAATCCTAGTCGGCGGCGGCGGTCCTGCTCTGGCGTACGCTCAAACGAGTACTTGCGACTATCAGCCGCCCCATAATCCGAGGTTGACTCGGGCGCGTGCTCAATGACCGATGCACCATCCGGAGGCATTGAGAAGAACGATGAGGCCGCGTGGTCCCCCAGCTCGTGGGCGACCTGTTCGTGCGCCAAGACTTCGTGCGCGGGAGACCGCGCGGCCGTGGCAGGACGACGCGGTGCGACGGGTGCAACGGGTGCAACGGGCGCCACCGGCATCGGGCGGCTTGAAGAAATCATGGTCGACAGCTCGCTGGGCTCGGCGCTGACCGTGTGACTCGTGGGCAATCGAGGAGCCGAGTCGTGATGCCGGTTTTCGCTCGCGGGGATGGCGCCCGACGACTCACGTCCGAGCGGACTCAGGTTCAATGGCAGAGTTGGCTCGATGGAGCTCAGCGGAGCGGATGGCCTTGGCGGAAAAGCCCGCAGCGAGGTCAGTGCATCGGGTGGCAACACCGATGGCTCCAGTGGCTCGCTGCTGCCTCTGACCGGAATCACCGGTTCGGGCTGCAAGCGGGCACCGTCATGGTGTGACTCACTTCGCCCAAAGGCGGCATCGCCGATCAGGGCTGCGGTGAGCGGATCATCGTTTTCCCCCCAAGCGCCAAGTTCACCCGGCTCTGACGACATCACTGGCGGAGCACTGGGACGGAACGAATTGACGTGATGCGGGAACATCGACTCAATCGCGCGCGCGGCGGTGAGGTGTGGCTCACTCATGTCGCGACTCGGGACCACTTCATCCTCATACGACGGGGCGATCCGCAGATGATTGTCCGATTCCCCGCCCCCCGGGACGACCGCGGGCTCAACCTCAACCTCGGGCCCCGCAACTCGCTCACAGACCACAAGCAGCCCCTCGAAATAGAGTTTAGTCACGGTGGAAAGCGTCGAGAGGTCCTCGAACGGCGACTCGTCCACCACCTCAAGCAAAGTCCGACGCCCATCGAACAGTCGAAGGATCCCGTTAAGCTCATCCGGGATTTCGCTGAGGCGCTCGATCAGCTGCTCGTGATCGACCTCGAAATACGTCTCGAGCGGCGGTAGTTGCTCAAGTAGTCGGCCCCACTCGTCGACGCGCCGCATACCCTCCATCAACAGGCCCTGGGTGGAGGTCGGGATTACGTCTTCATTGGCAACTTGGCGAAACTCGACCTCGAAAGCACCTTGATTCCAAATCAGCGCGCGATAGACGGCCTCTTCACCACGCAGTCGACCCAGCTCGGCATCCACCACCTTGCCGTCTCTGAAGTAGATGTGAACCACCGCGCCGCGCGGTTCACGCACGCGCGCGACGCCACTCTTGCGACTCACTTCAAAAGTCTGAAGGAGATCAACGAGCCCCATGTCCTCAAGCGAGCCAGAGAGCCGCGTACGCGGTGCCCCCGGCACGCTGGTAGCGAGCCGCTCCTGGGTTCGACGTGCCAGCAGCAGATTGACGCGCGCGGTCAATTCACGGACAAAAATGGGCTTAGTGAGGTAGTCCTCAACGCCCAGCTCGAGCCCGCGGATCTTGTCCTCAATCGAGCGCTGACTCGTGAGAAACACCACCGGAATCGAAGCAAGCTCGGGATCATCCTTGAGCCGCCGCACGAGCTCAAAACCATCCATGCGCGGCAGCCTTGTGTCGGCCAGGATGAGATCCGGCACCGAGAGCTGCACCTTGGCAAAAGCATCCACCCCATCGCTGGCGGTGGTCATGCTGTAGCCCGCCTTCTTCAGACTGACTTCCAGTACACGAACGCTGCGGGGGTCGGCGTCGACGAGGAGTAGTTTCTGCTTTGCCACGGGGACTCGCGTTCGTTACAGGAAAAAGCTAAGGGGACAGGAGCACTGCGCGGGCTATTTTGCCCAAGGGTCGAGAATGTCGCTAGTTCTAAGACTTGACGATTTTTTGCCTGAGCCTGCTGCAGACTTGCCTTTGGGCGCGGTTGCGGCGGGCGCCCGCGCGCTGCCGGATTGACGCGGCTTGCCAGGTAGGGTCGTGCTCGGCGTGGAACCACTGGAGGCGAGCGCGGCGCTGGCAAGCGCGGCCACTGCGTTCAGCTCGTCGTCAGGCGGCGCGCTCGGTACAGCGGCGCCCGGTGCGCTAGTAACCGACGGCGACGCAGCGAAAACCGCGCTGCTGGTGGCCATGGCCGGACTCGAGCTTGCCCGACGCTGCTGCGCGGCGCGGCGATGCGACGCGTTGGTCACGCTGAGCAGAAGCAGGACTGCAGCGGCCAAGGTCGCTAGGCCTCCCACTAGCCAGGGCCAGAGTCCGAGCGACTGACCCTCCCAGCTCTCCCGTTGACGCCGTTTGCCGGGTTGCAGGGATTTCGCGGGACTCGATACGAGCGGTCGGCGCGACTCAGCGGGAAGTGGAATGGCATCCAGCACTGCCAAGACCTCACCCATGTCCTGGTAGCGCTCTTGGGGGTCTTTGCGCATGCACCGCAGCACGAAATCGTCCAGCACCAGCATGGCAACATGCGGGGTTTGCTGATCGCTCGGACGAGGAGCTGCGACGTAAAGGTGCTTGGTCAGTACTCCCATATACGTGTCGGACTCAAACGGGGTGCGCCCCGTGAGGAGCTCATAAGCGAGCACGCCGAGCGCGTAGATGTCAGAGCGCTGATCGGCGGGCTCCCCGCTGGCCTGCTCCGGAGACATGTAGTGGGGCGTTCCAAACACGATGCCATCGCGCGTGAGGCGGCTCTTGCCGACCACCTTGGCGAGGCCAAAATCAAGCACCTTGACCACGATCGGACCGCCAGTATTGTCCGTGGCCAGTACGTTATCGGGCTTCAAATCCCGATGAACGATGCCCGCACTGTGAGCCGCCGCAAGGGCCTCGGCGATCTGTCGGATGATGCGCACGACGCGCGCCGGGGCCAGTGGTCCAGTTTCCTGGAGCATGCGACTCAGGGTCTTGCCATCGAGCAGCTCCATCACGAAATAGGGCTGCCCCGTCGGCAACGCGCCAAAGTCCGTGATCTGCACGACATGCGGGTGCGACACCGCGGCAGCCGCGCGCGCCTCCTGGAGGAAACGTTCCGCTAGACCGACGTCACGCGACAGATCACCGCGCAGGGCCTTGAGCGCGAAATGGCGTGCCAGAAAGCGATGACGAACGCGGTAAACACGCCCCATTCCTCCTTCACCGAGGATATCGAGCACTTCGTAGCGACCATCGAGACAGGTCCCGAGCAACGGATCGCTCGGTGCCGCTGGGGCCTCAAGTGCAGTGAGCGGTTCACCGTCGTACGGGCAGAAACGGGCCTTGGCTGAGAAGCGTCGCTGACAGGCGCCGCACTCGGTCACGCGCCGAGGAGCGGACGCGGGCGCCGGCGGCTCGGACGCGATGGCGATCGGCGGCGGTGTGATCGCCCCCTGCGCGGTGGCGCCCAGGGCGGTACCATGTGGGGAGGTGTCCGTGTCGCGACCAAGTCCAAGTACATTGCGCGCTGGCACGCTCTGGCCCGGCTTCGTCGCAGGGGACGGGGACGGGCCTTCGGTGAATTGGAGAAGGGTCTTTACCAACGGTAGGGCGCTCCCTTGGGGACGTTAGCACTGGTCCGCTCCAATCCGCACAAAAGCGCCGGATCCACCCGCAGGACCAACGAGCCCGAGTCGCCCCTGGGGGAACCACTCGGACTCGTCACCACGCCGCCCCCAAACCAAACAAAAAACGGCGATTTATGCCAGGCCCGACCCACAGGACGAGCAAAATCGACCTGAGGCCGGGGTGGCGCATTTCGGGCAGGGCACAAGGCCCGCAGCAGGGGCTGGGGCGGGCGCGGCGCCAGGCGAGCCCTCGGCGCTCGTGACGGGCGGCGCGCCGGGAGCAGGGGCGGCTCCCGGGTGTCCGGGAGGTGGGCCGTAGCCCGGCGGACCGTACCCGGGAGGCGGACCGTAGCCAGGAGGCGGACCGTAGCCAGGAGGCGCTCCCGGTTGGGCGTAGCCCTGAGGAGGATAGCCGGGGGGCGGATAGCCCTGAGGAGGATAGCCAGGGTGTGCGGCGGCGCCCTGCGCGAGTCCCGCTCCGAGCCCCAACCCGGCAACCATCTGAGCTCCGGCGAGCCCTGCACCAGCGCCCTC
>JBBRAB010000048.1:0-29016 GCA_038207155.1 Polyangiales bacterium | reverse complement strand
CAGTCGCGTGGTGTCGCGTCAGTCGCGTGGTGTCGCGTCAGTCGCGTGGTGTCGCGTCAGTCGCGTGGTGTCGCGTCAGTCGCGTGGTGTCGCGTCAGTCGCGTGGTGTCGCGTCAGTCGCGTGGTGTCGCGGCGTCATCTCAGGGCATCGCGACGCGGCGCCAAGTCACTGAGATATCCGTCGTGCCATCGCCAAGCTGGCCTTCCGCGCCGCGACCAGCACACCACAGACTGTCATCTTGACGGCGACCGCAGCTGTGCTGCCACCCAACCGCTGTCGAGTGCCACACGACCCCGGGCTCGATCAGGGTCGGCTCAGGTCGCGGCAGCCGATCGCCCACGCCGAAATCGCCCCATTCGTTGAAGCCCCAGCACCAGAGGTCGCCGCTGACGCCATTGGCGCAGGTGCCAAACGTGTTGGCGTCCACCCGCAGCCAACCCTTGCGTTTCATCGCCAGAGTGGGGACACCCGCCTGAGTTCCCACGCGTCCCATTTGGCCCCAGGTATTGAGGCCCCAGCACCAAATCGCGCCCTCGGGATCGAGCGCGCAGCTGGACTCTTGCGCTGAGGCCAGTTGAGTAAAGTGCGCGGCTCCGCCAACCCGCACTGGAGCGTGCATCTGGCCTGCAGTTCCCGCGCCGACTCCGCACTGCAGCGATGAGTTGCGACCCCAACAGTACAGTTCGCCCTGCGTCGTGAGCGCGCAGGTGTGACCGTCCCCGGTGCTCACCGAGTGCCAGGCCTGTGCGCCAGGCATCCGCTGCGGTGACAAATGGGTGAGACCGGCTGGCGTCTGCTCGTTGAGTCCGAGCTGATGCTCTTTGTTCCAGCCCCAGCACCACAGCGCGCGACTCTCTGTGATGGCGCAGACATGCGCGTGCCCGAGATCAAAGTGCCTCACGGGCTCCGGCAACATTATCTGCACGGGGGCCACGTGCACCTGACTGTCGCCCTGCCCGAGCTGCCCCTGATCGTTCTGCCCCCAACACCAGAGCAAGCCTGAGTCCGTCAGCGCGCAGGTGGTGCCCCAGCCAGTGCCAAGGCTCACGGGCGTACCCGTCACCTTGACCTCGACTGGTCGCGCCGCATAGGCTGCGCTGCCAAGGTTGAGGGAGGTGGGCTCATTGCGTCCCCAGCACCAGAGCTTGGCGTGGTCGAGCGCGCAGGTATGCCAGAAACGAGCTGAAATCTCGCGCTTTGGCGGCTCAGTGAGTTGCAACGGCTGGCTGTCAGCGCCCCCAGTGCCACCTGCGCCAGGTCCGGCCCGTTCGTACAGCTCGACGTTATGGGTGCAGCCGAGACCGCAGCTCAACGCAGCGCACATGCCCAAGCGCGCGAGCAGCGCTAGGTGCTTCACAGGGCCCCCTGCAGGGCGAGGCCTGCACCACCGAAGAGCCCGCCCGTGCCGCCCAAGGTGCGCCCGTTGTAACGCGCGCGCTCTGCCAGCAGCGAGTGACCAAGCCAGAGCTCGGTTGCGAGCGACCAGCGCTCACTGAGCGCGAGTTCAACCGCCGTTTGGCCGCGACCAGCGGCGACGAGTCCGGAAGCTTCTCGACCCAGTAGTCGCTGATCGGAGCCGTTCGCGCTGCCCGCCAGCGTGAGCAAACCGCCCGAGACACCGACGCCGCCGTCGAGTGACCAACGTCCAGCGCGCAGCAGTCGGTACTGCCAAGCTGCGGTGACGGCGGCCAGATTTGACTGCAGCTCGCCCTCAGAAGTCCGCTTAGCGAGGCCGGATTGCGCACTCACGCCGAACGTCCAACGTTGACTCGCGCCGGCATCAAACACCAATCCGAGAGCGCCACCGAGGTAGCGCTGCGAGGTCGCGTGGAGCTCAACGTTGGGACTCAACCGAAGCGCGAGTCGCCGCGGCGGCGTCGGCAGTGAACGGTCGACAATCGCGGTCACTTCTGGCGGAGGGACGGCGAGTTTGGTGGGGGAGGGTGGCCGTTGCGGTTGCTCCGGCTGCTGCGCGTCACGCTGGTCGCGCACCAGCGCCAGCTCGGCCCAACTCGCGCGCATCAGCTCCTCGGTCACGACGGACAAAACCAAGGCGCGACCGGCGCTGTCATAGCGACTCAGCTCGACGTTGCGTTCAACGCGCTTAGACGTGAGCGGATCGTCGAGCACTAGGGTAACGCGCGTCTGATCGCCCTCATCGGCGCGCAGTACGACGGTGGCAAGCGGGCTATCGGCTCGCTCCCCGGGTGAGCAGAGCGCGAGCCGAATCAGGGAAAAACCAGCGCGGATCTGCTCACGCGTCAGCGCTTGCTCGGACGGATCCCAGCTAGTGCCTTCAAAGCGCAGCGCGATGTGATGCGGGAGCTGCGGCTGACAAGGCGCTGCCGTAAGGCCGGCGCTCCAGGCGAGTCCTACCAACAGCAGAGTTGCGAGCGTGAGCTGTCGCCGCAATCAGCGACCTCCCTCGCAACGCTTGGCAACGCTCGTCGCGAGCGCACCCTTGGGGAACTCGCGTCGGTAACGCTCACGGGCTTGACGACAGGGCTGGGTTTGTCCTGCTTGCTCGTAGGCCTGCACGAGCCTCGCCAGGGTCTCCTCGCGCAGGGGTGAGTGCGGATCAGCCTTGAGTGAGCGCTCCAGGGACCGCGCCGCAGCGCCCGAGCTACCACCCTGTTGCAGCTCGATGCGACCCAGCTCGAGCGCCGCCAGCGACCCTAGCTCGCCCTTGGGATCGCGCGCTACGATGGCGCTCAGCGCCTCGCGTGCGGCAGTCCAGTCACCATGGGCACGCGCACGACTGGCCGTCGCAAAGAGCTCCTGTAGTTTGCGAGTTGTGTCCGCGGACAGGGGCCCTTGGCTGCTCGACTGGGGAGCTGCGGACGCGCTCGTTGTAGGCGCCAGCGCACTCACAGCCGTGAGCGGTTCCGGCGGTTGCGCTGACGTTGCGGGAGCAGTATCGGGTGACGTGACGGCAGCCACCGACGCGCCCAGCGAGCTATCCCAATAGTCACCGCGCGTGAGGCGACGGGGCGCTAATCCAGGCTGCGATACCTCGACGATGCCCTGCTCGACGTCGACCGTGACGGCTTGGTGACGGTCGTCGAGCGCGACGCTAAAGCGCGTCCCGACCACCTTCACCTCGACATTGCGAGCGACCACCACGAAGGCGCCCTGGCGACGTGGCACCACGTCGAAGGTGGCACGACCATGCTCGAGCGACAGCCGTTGTTCCTGCGCCGTGTCAGCAAGCAGCAGCAAGCGAGCATCAGCTGCGCCCAGCGCTTCTGAGCCATCCGTCAGTCGGAAGCTCGCACCCGTGTTGGCGGCGAGGCGTGGGGACTCTGAGTGCGTCGGGTGAAGCGCGCTCCAGCCAAACACCAGCAGACCGGTGACCATTGAGATGCCAGCTAGGGTTTTGACGGTGCGACGACGGCGCTGCACGCGGCGCGCTCCTTCAAAGACAGCCTGCCATTGTCCCTCGCTCGGTTTGGCGTCAGGATCGGTGACCTGCACATAGTCGGCGGCAGTCATCTTGCCTCCTTTTGTCGGGAGAGCTCGAGCTGGAGCTGGCCCTCGGCAGTGGCCAAGCGGCGCTTGACGGTGGATAGCGAAAGATTGAGGTGACTGGCGACCTCGGGCACGCTCATGTGCTCGACGTGGCGCAGCACCAGCGCGATGCGACAATCCGAGTCGAGGGCCTCGAGGGCGGCGTACACAGCACGCAGATCGGTCGCGACGTCGGGGGGCGCAGTCGGCGAAATGAGCGCCTCAAAACTACTCGGCTCGCTCGGCGACCAGAGGCCCAACAGACGCTGAAGCTTTCTTCGCCGCAGGCGCGAGCGCACAACCCGCACCGCGAGCCCTCGCAGCCAAAAATCCCAAGCCGCAGGCTCTCGCAGGCGCGGCAGGGACACGAGCGCCTCGATGAAGATCTCTTGCACGAGATCGTCCAGCTCGCGGTCACAGGGCACAAGCCGATGGACCAGCGCGCGCACGCGCGCCCAGGACCGCTCGAACAGCCGCTGCTGAGCTGTGACGTCGCCCGCGCGCGCGGCCTCGATCAGCTCGACCGGGATGCCCGACGCGGACTGCACGCCTGGCATCGCCGTGCCCGGGAGCTCGCCTGGCACGGACGACGCGCCAGCTTGCTCAGTCGAGCCACTGTCTGGGTGCGGACGTAGCGCGACGACGTGAGCGGGAGGGGACAAGGGCGCCCCCCACCCTGACACGCCAGGGGAGGGGGACGTCAATGGGCAGCGAGTTTGCGCCCCGCTGTTCGGGCAAGGCTCGAGCTCCCGAATGTCACTTTGAAGCTGAACAGACTCCAGCTCGGGGCCCCTGTGGGCCCTTGTGGTTACGAGCTGCAGTTGGGTTGTCATTGCCTCATTCGCCGGCGTAGCAGCGCCGCCGCTGCCAGCAGCAATCCCAGGCTTGCAGCCCCCGTGGTCCGCGACGACGACGCGATCCGGCAACCGCAACCGCTGTCGCTTGCGTCGCTGTCGCTTGCGTCGCTGCCCGCGCCGTTAGCGCCCGCGCCGTTAGCGCCCGCGCCGTTAGCGTCCGCGCCGTTACCATGATTGGCACCCGAGCCCGCGCCGCCGCTGCCAGCCCCGCCGCCACCGGGTACGGGACCCGTCTCGAGCTGACGCCAATCGCTGAACGTCTCTGACGTCAGCGCGCCGTACAAAACAGCAGTCGGGCAGTTGTTCTGGTGGATGGTGTTTTCGGCTGTGAGCGGGGCTGTGCGCAGCTCAAACCACTGCTCATGTCCGGGCCAGTCATTGGTCAGCACCTTGTCGACCGAAGTGATGCGCGGGTAGGTGCGTTCCTGAGTCTTGTCGAGCACCCAGTTGCCTGCCCATGGACCGAGTGGATAGAAGGTCCCCATCGAGGTTGCCCATGGACCGTAGGGGATGAAGCCGGGCGTTGGAAATTCCTTGTTGTAGAAGGAATCCATGCGGAAGATCCCCTTGGGCGGATTTTCCCCCATGCGCGTGATCCAGCTTGTATTGAGCGGATTGTTCCCGAGGAAATAGTCCGCCGTGGTGTAAAAGCCGGCGAGCGAGTTCTTCCAGAGATCGGAGCCTTGGTTCTTGAGGAGGTTGGCCCCGATCACGCTGTTTTCGATCAGCGGCGTGGTGCCCTGACCGACGACCATCGGCATGTACATGTTACCGCCCCAGCGAGCACCCCGCTCGGCAACGCCCTGCAGCTCGAACTTGGCGGCGTTGGTGATGGCGTCGGTGAACGCTGAGACGAGCGTGGGATCGGGATTCAAGGATTTTGCCAGACTGAGATAGGCAAACGCGACGAAGCGGCTGTTGGCGTCCAGATTGCGATCCTTCCCTGCAAGTGCCGCGAGCGGTTTGCCGCCGCTCCACTCCACGGTTGCAATCTCGCTCTTGAAGGTGTCGTGGTAACTGGCGGTCCCCGTAGCGCGGTACAGCGCAGCGGCGGCATAGAGCCGCTCGAGCCCAAGCGGTGAGCTGGACTTGTTAGTGGGAGCATTGTCCCCCGGCTTGGTGTTCTTGGAGGCCCAATCCCAGGCGGAAATGGCTTCCGCCTTCCAATCGACGCCCTCGGGATCTGCCTTGCCGAGCTTGTCGAGATTGAACGCGAGCTGGGCTGCGAGCGCCGCGTAGCGATAGGTCTGCCAGGGATCCTCACCTGAGACGAGCCACTGACGATGCGTGTCCGTGTACGAGGCCTGAGAGACCTCATTGCCGGCGGCGTCCTTCCAGTTGTCGCCGCCCCACAGATCTCCGAACACGCGCGCGCCAGCGATGCCGCCTGTGCCCCAGCCGGCGGCCTGAATCGCTAGCCGCGTGCGGCGGTAAAAGCGCGGGAGCCAGGCCGCTTCGTCGAGCAGATCGGGAATGCCATTGCCGCTCTCGGGGATGTTGAGCTCGCCATCGGTGAAGTGCGAGCTGAAGCCCTCGTACAAGAACAGCAGCATGCTCGGGATGCGTACGTGCCCGGGATAGGCGTCCCAGTCACCGGCGTCTTGGTACCAACCCCAGGTGTCGATTCCTCCCTTGAGCCCGGCCTCCCACAGGGGTTTGTCCTTCTCATCGGCGTCACCGCTCGTGACGTCTTCATAGCGCGTGCTCGTGTACTTCAGCTGGCCCGCAAAGCCGGGCGTAAGCTTGGGATTGTGCGGGGCGGGGCGCGCAAAACCATCGCTGACTTTGGCGTCGTAGGCGATGCCGCTGCGGTTGAGGAAGATGCCCTTCATCGCGTAGTAAAAGGGCTGACGTAGCGCGTCGTCGTGCAGGTAAAACGGGTACGAATGCCCGATGCCTTCCACCGCGAGCAGGTAGTTTCCAGGCGTATTGAAGGCTGAAAAGTCGCACTCGTAGATATCCGCGCCCGCAAAGTTGCCGTCCTTGGTGCCCTGTCCGAAGGTCTCGACGTTTTTCTTGTCTTTTCGAAATGTAAGCTTCGAGGTAAAGACCAGCTTGCTCGTCTTCTCTTCGACGATGCGGCATTGCTTGCCTGCGTAGTCCGCCAGCTCAAGCCCACCGCGATCCCCGAGCCACTGGTACACGTAACCAAACTTCTGCGGCGCCGTCGTGCTGTAGGCGATTTGATTGACGTGCACGGCCTGCGAGCGATGCTGATTCGGATCGAAGGTGACGTCCCAGCTGTCGCCGTTGGTGGCGAGCAGTCCGGACTTGAGCGTGTACTTTTTGCCCAGTTTCATGGGCTTGGGCAGAAACAGGTACACCCAATGCTCGCGCGCCATATCGGGGAAATCGTTGATGCAGCCGTAACTCGCATCCCAGGTGCCGCATTTGGCGGACCACTCGGTGCCCTTGGATTTGCGCCCCACATCGGTGGGCGAGAGGGCGCTGGCAAAATCACTGTCGTCGGCGCTTTGCAGGGTCCAGCTGGATGATTTAAAAGCCGCGGAAGCGTCCAGGGGCGTCACCACGGCTTCATCATCAGCCAGCGGCTTTCCAAGCGCGTGGATCTTCACGTAGCCATCGTCGAGGTGCACCATCAGGACTTGATCCGTCAGCGGAGTCACTTCCACGATCTCAGCGGCGGCGGCTTGGCTGGCGAGTCCGAGTGGGGCGAGCAGGGGGCACAGGATTCTGAGGGTTCGTCGCATGGGGGCTCCAGTCGGTGGCCAGTGGTGCGAAACCTGGAGAACGGTCCAAAACAGGAGAAATCTAGGGAAATAGACCCCGCTCCGCCAACTCCTTGCTCGCGCGCAGCAAACGGTGGTATCTGGCGGCGATGACCCATGCGTCATCCGTTCAGGTATATGCGGGCCTCGCTGCGCTCGGCTCGAAGGACCTCTCTTCCCCCTGTCTGAAGCTGCTGACCTACCTGCGCATGGCGGCTGTGCCCTACGAGCTGCACCGGGGTGATCCGCGTCAGGGCCCCACCAAGAAAATCCCTTACGTGGTGCACGACGGCGTGACGCTCGGCGACTCGAGCCTAATCATCGCGTATCTCAAGCGCACCTTCGGCGATCCGCTCGATGCGCGGCTAACGGACGCTGAGCGCGCGCTCGGTCACGTCATTCAGCGAACGCTCGAGGAGAGTCTGTACTGGGCTCTCGTGCACGCGCGCTGGACTGATGACGCGCTCTGGCCCGAGTTCAGGACGGCCTTTCGCCAGATGTTGCCGCCGGTGATCGGCGGGCTGCTGATGGGAGTGCTTCGCAAGCAGGCTCACAAGAGCCTGTGGGGTCAGGGCCTTGGACGCCACCAGCGTGAGAACGTGGAGGCCTTTGGCTGCGCGGACATCGACGCCATCGCAGAGCTGCTCGGAGCCACGCCCTACCTGTTCGGGGAGCTCCCGACCTCGTTCGATGCCTCGCTGTACGCCACGCTGAGCAACATCCTGGCGTTCCCCCCCAAGGGGCGCCTGGCTGCTCAGGTGCGCCGACATCCCGGCTTGATGGCACTCGTGGCCCGCGTGGAGCAGGCCTACTACGCCTAGTCGCGGCGGGGCCAGTAGTCCGTGTCGCGGCCGGGCTAGTAAGTCCGTCTAGTCGCGGCGGGGCAGGCGCGTGGCCAGGAAGATGACGTGACGCGCGCGTGAGCCCTTGCGGGCGTGCACGCTGCGCACCTCGACGTCAAAGCCAGCATTGGCGAGACGCTTTTCGAACTTCGGGCTCGGACCTGCGGACCACACGGCGAGCACCCCTTCGGGGCGCAGCGCGGCGTGGCAGGTCCGCACTCCGTACTCGCTGTAGATGCGCTGGTTCTGCGCGTGCGAGAGCGCGATCGGACCATTGTCGACATCGAGCAGGATGACGTCGAAGGTGTTCGGATTGCTCTTGATGGTCTGAAATACGTCGCCGACCACCACGTTGCAGCGCGGATCATCGAGCGCACTGTCGTGCAGCTCGGCCAGGTGCGTGCGGTTCCACTCGACCAGCGCAGGGACGAGCTCAGCGACCGTCACCTTGGCGTCTTCTTCCACGCGATCGAGCACGGCGCGCAGCGTAAAGCCGAGTCCGAGTCCGCCGACGAGAATGGCGTGGGGATCCCGGACGCGCTCAATCGCATGCTCGGCGAGCGCCTCTTCGGAGTCGTGCATGCGACTCGACATCAGCACGCGCCCAGCGACGCGCACGATCCAGGCCTCGTCTTGGCGCACGAGCTCAAACTCGCAGCCGTTCGGAACCCAGGCACTATCAATCGTCAAAGCCTCAATCATGGTGCCGTTACTCCGGAGGGATCCGCGTCTCTACCCGCTGCCATCAGGCGTCGGGCGGGGCAGCCTTGCTGGCGCAGCCCCCTAACGCAACCTGTAAACGGGGGCCAGTGGGCCGGCAGGTGCGCGACCTGACGGCAGGTCCGCACGTTGGGCGCGACCCAGCTCGTGGAAAACCCACAAATATCCCAGGATAACACCCCCGCAGCGGAGGCCCGGCCGCTCTTGAGCGGCTCGTCTAGGCTTTCCCTTGAGGCGCGCCTGCCAGCGGATGTTTTGCCCAACGCGACCGAGAGTCTGCGTCGTGAAGATCGCGTGCGACTCGGCAAGGCCCGGGCAAGTGACCTGCGTAGCCTCGCTTGGCAGTAACTCCACCGAGCTTGGCTCGGGTGTGGAGCTGCGCGGGCAGCCTCGTGAGTCAGGGCAGCGTGCTGCCGGCGTGGATGCTGGTCCGTTACGGGCCGTTTGCACGCCGCACCAACCATAAGAGCAATCCCTTGCGCAGCACCCACAGCCAGCTGGAGCTCAGCGATGAAGACGGGAAACCTATCGGTCTTTCTGGCGCTCGCGGGTTCGCGCATTTTCGGCTGCTTCGAGGGTCACGCCACCGTGGCTATCGCCACTAGGCTACGCTATCAGCAACCCCTCCGGCCCTTGAGGTAATACCGCGACCCTTCCAATCAGTTGCTGCTCGCTGTCACTGTCCGCGATGGCTGCGTTGGTTGTGATGGCCTGTAGCGGCGGTGGGGAGACTGAGAGCGAAGGAGGCGCTGGAGGCTTGTCCGTGGGTGAACAAAACCCCTCTGGCTCCGCGGCAACAGGGGGCACCACCGCCAAGGATCCTGACGTCGAGTCGTGTAAGCTGCCTTCGCAGCTCCGAAACTTGTCGATCGTCGCTACACAGTCGGTCTCGACGGAGCGCTGAGCCCCCTTTCGCAGCTCCCCCCGCAAATCGAGGCACGGGTTTGGACTCAGACGCTGGTCGAATACTCAAACGGACGGGCAGCGCGGGTCGGTTATCCACTTTCCACTGCGGCGGAGCAAGGGCTCTGCGTCACGCTCGGCACCAACGGTGTTTGGCAAGAGGATACGCAGGTCACTGACATCGGAGGACACGAGCCGCGCACCTCGGGGTTCGCAGCGGCGGGAAAGGACGTGGTGCTGTTTTGGGAACACGGCAAGGAAGTCGCACTCATCGGCGCGCGACTCTGACATCCTTGCTCTGAGACGCCTTGTCACCCCCCACCAACAGGACGACGATCCTGTTGCCATCCTTGCCGAAGTAAAGCCTGTAGCCGGCACCAAATGTCATTCGCGCCTCTCATACGCCATCTCCCACGGATTTGTGGTCGCCCAAGTTGCCGGACTCCAAGCGCATGACTCTCACCTGAATTCGCGCTCGAACTGTGACATCCAACCTGCCGATCCATTCGCGAAAAGGAACGCGGCCATCGGTGGTCACGAACTCTCGAATCCGCAGCGACAAGCTCTCCTATATTATCTGGTGGGATAACTTTGTCATGTCGCTGGATCGGACGCGTATCCGCGCAGTTCCGTTTGCACGCCGCAGCAACCACAAACCATCCCCAGGCGGACCACAGCAGCCAGGCGCTCCGCGAAGAACCGGTCCAGCGGCGCGCCGCAGCGGGGTTCACCCTTGGCCTCCTACTCGGCGGCCGGGCATCTGGAGGGCGGAAGACGCCTTTCGCCTGCGAACGTCCAGTAGTGCCAGGTCATCCAAAACGACTAACCGCACATCAATTTGATGCCACCACGAGCACAAAGGGCAGGCGGCGTCGCAAAATAGCGACCCTGTTGCCTAATTCTTGTTGGGAATGAATCGTGCATTCCCAGCTCCAAAGTGCTGGCACACGGCGCTGCACCGCGTCGGCCGTTCCGCCTGGATTGAGGGTACCTCGTGTTCCGAACAACCTGCTCGCTTCGACCCAGCGCCTCAAACGATGCTCCCCGGTCCCTGCTGGTCCCGGCGGGCTCCGCTAGCGCGCTCGACAACGCCGTCGCGAGTGACCTGTGACCCACCTATTCGACGCGAGCATTGACGCCGGCGCGAGCGACGGACCAGGGGACCCGACGGCTCGGCGAACCCCGCTCAGTCTGATGGCGGACGCGCTGCAAAGCGCGATCTTTAACAGCGCCAATTTCTCGAGCATCGCCACCGACGCAAACGGTGTCATCCAGATCTTCAACGTCGGTGCAGAGCGGATGCTCGGCTACGCGGCTAGTGAGGTATTGAACCAGCTGACGCCGGCCGACATTTCCGATCCGCACGAGGTCACCGCGCGAGCCAAGAGCCTGAGCCTTGAGCTCTCCACCACGATCGCGCCGGGCTTTCAGGCGCTGGCCTTCAAGGCCTCGCGTGGGATCGAAGACATCTATGAACTGACCTACATCCGCAAAGACGGCAGTCGGTTCCCCGCGGTGGTGTCTGTCACGGCACTGCGGGACGTTCACGGCGGCATCATCGGCTACCTGTTGATCGGCACGGACAACACCGCGCGAAAGCAGGTCGAAGCAGATCAGAAGCGGCTCGACCAAAGCCTCCGCGATCAGCAGTTCTACACGCGGTCTCTCATTGAATTGAGCGTCGACGCGCTGATTACCGCCGATCCGCGGGGCATCATCAGCGACGTCAACAAGCAGATGGAGTCACTCACCGGCTGCACGCGCGACGAGATGATCGGGGCGCCCTTCAAGAACTATTTCACCGATCCGGCACGAGCTGCCGCGGGCCTCATGCAGGTGCTGCGCGAACGGAGAGTCACCGACTATGAGCTCACCGTCCGCGATTTTGACGGCCGAGAGACCGTAGTTTCCTGTAATTTGACCACCTTTTACGATCGGGATCGCAAGCTGCAGGGGGTGGTCGCCGCCGCTCGCGACGTCACGGAGCGCAAACGTCTGGACCAGGTGCTGCTGGAAAAAAACGTGGAACTGCAAAGTGCCAAGATTGTCGCGGATAAGGCAAACCTTGCAAAGTCGGAGTTCCTCTCCAACATGAGCCACGAGCTCCGCTCCCCGCTCAATGGAATTGTTGGCTTTGCGCAGCTAATGGAGTCCGATACTCCAGCGCCAACGCCCAGCCAAAAAGAGAGCATCGGTCAGATCCTCCAGGCTGGCTGGCACCTGCTCAAGCTGATCGACGAGATCCTGGACCTTGCAAAAATCGAGTCCGGAAGACTCTCGGTGTCACTGGAGTCGGTCGCGCTGAGTGACGTCATCTTCGACTGCCAGGGAATGCTGGAAAGGCAAGCGCAGAAGCGCGGAGTTCAGATGAACTTTCCGGCATTCGACATCCCCTGCTATTTGCATGCCGATCGCACGCGCCTCAAGCAAGTCCTCATTAACTTGCTCTCCAACGCGATCAAGTACAACCACGCGGGGGGAACGGTCGACGTTACGTACGCCGCGAGCGCTCCGGATCGGATCCGTGTTCGCATCCAGGACACCGGCGTTGGACTGACGCCCCAGCAAGTCGCCCAGCTCTTTCAGCCCTTCAACCGCCTCGGACAAGACGCATCGGGCGTGCAAGGAACGGGCATCGGCCTGGTCGTGGCCAAGCAACTGGTTGAGCTAATGCACGGCGTTATCGGGGTGGAAAGCACCGTGGGAGTTGGGAGCGTGTTCTGGTTTGAGATGGCGGTCGGAGCCGCGCCTCCTGATGAACTCGATGGGCCTAGCTCGGACCCGGACTCCGGAGTCCATTGCGACGGGGTGGCGCGCTTGGTGCTCCATGTGGAAGACAACGCTGCCAATATGAGGCTAGTGGAACGGCTGATTGAGCGGCGCACCGACCTTCGCTTGATCAGCGCGAGCACGGGGAGGAGTGGCTTCGAGCTTGGCCGCGCCAACCAGCCGTCGGTGATCCTCATGGACCTCAATCTGCCTGACATCAGCGGGCTCGAAGTACTTGGTCTCCTGCACAGCGATCCGACCACCTCGCACATCCCAGTAGTTGCCGTTAGCGCGAACGCCATGCCGGACGACATCAAGCGGGGTTTGGCGGCAGGCTTCTTTCGCTACCTAACCAAGCCGATCAACGTGACCGCGTTCATGGAAACCCTGAACGAAGCCCTCGAGTTTGCAGCGAAGAATGAAGACAAGGGGACCGCATGATCAGTTCGTCGGACATCTATCGCGCCAAAGTCTTGATCGTCGACGATCAACAAGCCAATGTCCGTTTTCTCCAGCGCGCACTGAGCGGCGCGGGCTACAAGTCGATTGCGTCGACCATGGAGCCGCGCGAGTGTATCTCGCTTCACCGGGAACATCGCTATGACCTGATCCTGCTCGACCTCGTCATGCCCGACATGGACGGGTTTCAGGTGATGGAGGGTCTGAAGGAGATCGAGAAAGATAGCTATCTCCCGGTTTTGGTGATCACCGCGGAACCAGAGCACAAGGTGCGGGCTTTGAAGGCGGGCGCCAAGGACTTCGTCAGCAAACCTCTTGATCTCGCTGAGGTGCTGATGCGTGTCTACAACATGCTCGAGGTTCGCCTCCTACATCTGGAAACCCGCACGCTCTACGAGCAAGTCGTGGCAGAGCAGCAAGCCCAAGTTTTGCTGGAGCGCTCGCTCCAAGAGACCAAAGACGCCGCCGAGGCAGCTCTGCTCGAGCACGAGCGCGCGTTAGCCCGTGCTGCGCGCGACGTAGCAAAGTCGATGGGGCTCGTCACCATGAGCCTTCCGATGAAGCAGCTCGTGGCCCTGGCATGCCGTGTGGCCCAGGTGGACGCCACGGTCCTCATCACCGGCGAGAGTGGCTCGGGCAAGGAACGGATCGCACGGCTGGTTCACGAGAATTCCACGCGTTCAGCCGGGCCGTTTATTGCGATCAACTGCGGCGCCATTACGGAGACACTCCTCGAGAGTGAGCTGTTCGGGCACGTGCGAGGCGCATTCACGGGCGCGACGCAAGACCGTTTGGGCCTGTTTGAGGCCGCTGACGGCGGGACTCTGTTGCTCGACGAAGTCGGTGACGTCTCGCCGGGCATGCAGGTCAAGCTGCTGCGTGTGCTTCAAGAGCGGGAGGTCCGGCGCGTCGGTGAGAACAAGTCGCGGCAGGTCAATGTGCGCGTCGTGACCGCTACGAATCGTGATTTAGCGCTCGCCGTTCAAGGGACCACTTTCCGACAAGATCTTTACTACCGCCTTAAGGTTCTCGAACTGCATGTGCCCGCGCTCCGAGAGCGCGCAGACGACATTCTTCCGCTTGCCCGTGAAATGATAGCAAGGGCGGCGGTGCGGATGAAACGCAAGATCTCCGGTCTCGCCCCTGAAGCCGCCGATCAGCTGCTTCGCTATGAGTGGCCGGGCAACGTGCGCGAGCTCGAGAACGCAGTCGAGCGTGGCATTGCCCTCGCGCGTGGAAACCGCGTGGAACTGGAGGACCTGCCCGAGGAGGTGCGCCTAGCGTTTCCCACCCCGGTGGCGACGATCGGGAGGGTGCGGCCTCTCGAAGAAGTCGAAAAGGAGTACATCCTCGCGGCACTGAAAGCGAACGGAGGAAACCAGACGCACACCGCCGAGCAGCTCCGGATCGCATCGGCCACGATGTATCGCAAGCTCAAGAGCTACGGCATGGTCGCCGCGAAGCACAGCACGGGGAAGAGCACTCCACCCGAAGCGGAGCCGTCTGCAGAGCCGGCCGCTGTCGAGCGAGCGGTCCGCTCTGCCGAACCGGGCGCGAGCTTCTCGGGTGATCTGCGAGAGCCCATTTTGCCTAAAAAATCGAGTGGGAGCACAGCATGACCAAGATGAAAGCAGCCGTCTTCGTGGAACCAGGGCGCATCGTGCTCGAGGAAAAGCCGATCCCATCGGTAGGTCCGCTCGATGCCCTGATTCGAGTCACCACGACCACGATTTGTGGCTCGGATGTACACATCCTCAAGGGCGAGTATCCAGTGGCCAGAGGCCTTACGATCGGACATGAGCCGGTCGGGATCATCGAGAAGCTCGGCTCGTCCGTGGTCGGTTACCATGAAGGCCAGCGCGTCATCGCGAGTGCGATCACGCCGAGTGGCTGGAGCAACGCTTGCCAATGCGGCCAGGGCTCCCAGGACGGCGCAGGCACCACGCACGGCTGGAAGCCCATGGGCGGCTGGAAGCTCGGCAACACGATCGATGGCTGCCAAGCCGAGTTTGTGTTGGTACCCGATGCGATGGTCAACCTGGCACCGGTCCCTGACGGCTTGTCCGATGAACAGGTGTTGATGTGCCCTGACATCATGTCGACAGGATTTAGCGGGTCCGAGAGCGCAGGCGTCCAGATAGGCGACGTGGTTGCCATCTTCGCGCAGGGTCCGATCGGGCTGTGCGCGACGGCGGGTGCCAAGCTCAGCGGCGCTAGCGTGGTGATCGGCGTGGACCGCTTATCCAGCCGTCTACAGACGTCAAAAACGATGGGAGCAGATCACACGGTAGACGGCAGCAAGGTCGACCCAGTGGAAGAGATTCTGCGCCTGACTGGCGGGCGCGGTGTCGACGTCGCGATCGAAGCACTCGGCACCCAAGCGACCTTCGAACAAGCACTTCGCGTATTGCGTCCCGGGGGCACCCTGTCGAGCCTCGGCGTCTACTCGACTGACTTGAGGATCCCTGTCGGTCCCTTGGCGGCGGGGCTGGGCGACCACCGCATCATTACGACGCTGTGCCAGGGAGGCAAGGAGCGCATGCGTCGACTGATGTCCGTGATCGCAGCTGGTCGGGTCGATTTTGGCGCGATGGTCACTCACCGCTTCAAGCTCGATGATGTCGAGGCGGCCTACAACCTCTTTAGTAACCAACTGGACGGGGTCCTCAAGGTGGCCCTGACCCCTTGATAGGACTTTTACGCCCCCACGGTCTGTTAGTTACCAGCAGCGCGAGTCTCTGGCGGTGCACCAGTCCCCCTGCCCGCCTTCGCGCCGAGCATGCCGTAGCTCTTGAGCTTGCGGTAAAGCGTCGCCGAGCCGATGCCAAGCTGCTTGGCGGTGCGTGTCTGATTACCGTCGTTGAGTTTAAGCGACGCGAGGATGTACTCCTTCTCAACATCCTCAAGCAGCCGTACGGACCCCGCTGTGACCACGGGCGTTGGAACAGCCATACGAATTTCCTCAGGCAAGTCTTGGAGTTCAACGCGACTCCCGCGTGCAAGTGCGACGCCACGTTCCACGACGTTGCCGAGCTCGCGCACATTGCCTGGCCAGTCGTAGCGCAGCAGCTGGGCGGCGGCGTCGGGAGCAAGCGCAACGATCTTGCGCTTCATTCGCAACGCCGCGTCTGCGAGGAGCACTCGGGCTAAAGGCAAAATGTCGTCTCGGCGCTCGCGAAGCGGCGGAACGTGCAGCTCCACGACCTTGAGCCGATAGTAGAGGTCTTGGCGAAACGTGCCGTCGGATACGCCCTGAGCGAGATCGCGGTTGGTGGCGGCCAGCACTCGCACGTCGAACCGACGACTTTTGTTCTCCCCGACACGTCGGATCTCACGTTCCTGGAGCGCTCGGAGCAGCTTGACCTGCATCCCGCTCGAAACCTCGCCTACTTCGTCAAGCAGCAGCGTTCCCCGGTTCGCCGCCTCGAACAAGCCCGGTCGATCCTGCGTTGCGCCCGTAAATGCGCCGCGCGCGTGCCCAAACAGCTCGCTCTCAAGTAGCGCCTCGGCGATCGCGCCGCAGTTGACGGCGAGAAACGGTCCATTGGCACGCGCTGATTCGTCATGCACCAGGCGTGAGATCCGCTCTTTGCCCGTTCCGCTCTCACCGGTGATGAGGAGAGTGGAATCAACCTTCGCCACGCGGCGGGCCAGATCGACCACGCGCTCCATCGAAGGGCTCTTGGCGACAATCCCGAGCGGATCGACGACCTCGGGGGCCACGCGAGCCAGCACGTGACGGTGTTTCCGAAGGGTCTGTTCCGCGCTCTTCAGCGTCTCAGTGACGCGGTGAAGCGACACATCGAGGCAATCTTTGAGGCGATTGGTTTCGAAGACGCGAAACTCCTCTGCGTGTTCGTCTCCCCACTCTTCGCGCGTTCGTCCAACGAAGTGGCAGACCGTATCGCCTCTACCCATGCACCGATCTTCGAGAACGTAGATCTCCTTACCTGCGATTCGGGTGAGGTATCCGCTCATGAGACCGCTGATCGTCCAGCAGATCGGCGCACTGGAAACACCGAAATGAAGGAGATGCTGCTCGGCTTCGTAGGACGCTACAATGACAGCGCCCTCCTTCGAGTGCGGACCCGTTCCCCCTGATTCAACGCGGAACAGTCCTTCAAGACTATTGATGCGCGTGCCGGCGCTCAGCCAGTCCTCGTCGTTGTCCCATGTAAATTGCGATCGCAAGGCCTCAGCCATGCGATAGCCGTGGGCAAAGCCGAACTGAGTGAGCACCGCGCGCGCCGCAGTGCGACCGAAATTCTCGACGAGGTACTTTCGCAGCAGCCCCATCGCGACGGCATCAATGAGCAGCGCGCGCTGACCCGCAAAGCGGATCACTCCACCTTCGGGGTCAAGCTCCAGCAGTTCCTTGAGATCAAGCTCATCGACCCGCATTGGCGCCTCCTTCAAATTGACTAGGGGCTGTGCCTCAATTTGATGTGAGTCGCCACGGCTGCGAGGAGCAATGGTTCGCAGTCACATGAAGGTGCGACAAATTGCGTGATTTCCGCAGATACTTCGCGTGCGAAAGGAGCAAGCTCGGCCCCTCACCGTAAGCTCTGCGCACCCGTCATGGCATTCGGAACGCTGGTTACCCGGGGCCGAACACCCGGCTCCGGGTCAGGACAGGGGAGCCAACCGATCTCCGAGATGCGCCCAGCCTTGCCGTGGAGCGCAATCGGCCAAGGTCGCGCCGTCACCAGCGTCACCAGCGTCACCACGGTCACCGACCGCGAATAATGCCTATTTCTGGCCTCAGGAGCAGTAACGCTGTGAGGAAGGTGCTGAGCTGGTTTGATGGTTCGTCGCGGGAACATCCACAGCCCACCCGCCGCGCAGATCGCATTTCACGCTGGCCCAACCCGCCACTCGCACGGCTGGATGAGGCGCACGGCGCCAATCTTAAGCCAGCTGCGTGATGCTCGACCGAGCCAGCGGGGAAGGCACGCCATCGCGGCTCAAAATCAAGACGCGGCTTGCAAAAACGCCGTCGGTGAGGAGGTAGCGGCCCTGGCACCACCGTCGCTCAGCTCGGCAGACCCGACCCATCGCTAATCACGGCACCGAGCACATCGACTGAATTCGAGAAGCAGCTTGACGAAGTCTTCTGGTTTGCTCTGGTTTGGTGTTCGCTCACAGCCCTTTAGCAAGGAGATCAACGACGATGACTTGTGGCTGCTGTCGTCCAAACCCGAGCTCATCGACGAGCTCGCGGACGCCATCCGCGCCCGTGCATCAGTCGTGTGCCACAACGCGACGCTCGGTCGCGGAGCCTTCCATCGGCAGCTCTGCACCGACCTCGGACTCACACGTTCGGCAGCCGCGGCTGCGGTCCTTAGCGCGGTGAGCTCCCACGTTGAAAAGCTGGGACGCGAGCGTCACGCTCTGAGCGGTCTCTTGCAGGATTACCCCGAACCTGCCACAAACGTCATGCTGAATCTGCTCGGAAGCCATGACACCCCGCGTCCCCTGACCGTGGTTGCGAAGCACAACGGAGGCGCCAATGCGCATGCGTTCGAGTCACTTAAACTCATGGTTACCATGCAGTTTACGTGGGCTGGCGCGGCTTGCATCTTCTATGGCGACGAAGTCGGTATGGAGGGTGAAATGGACCCTGATTGCCGCCGCTGCTACCCCTGGAATTGGGAGCGGGAGGACCATGCGGATGGCAAGAGAGCTGAGTTGCTTGCCTACTACAAAAAGATCATTGCCATCAGGAAGGACAATCCAGCGCTGCGCCATGGTCGATTTCGCAAGCTTCAAGCGGACTCTCAGTTCTACGCCTTCGAGCGCCGCATCCACGACAACCACTGCGTTGTCGCCATAAACCAAAGCAATCACGAGCACACGGTTCAGTTGCCAGGGTTGATTGCTACTGATCTATTGGGAGGGCTAACGATCGAGAACCAGCAAATCCTAATTCCTGCCCACTGTGCCGCGATTGTGCGTATCACGACGCCCCCCACCGTCGCATCCGCCATTCTAGAGGATCTTGCCGACTCCGTGCTGATTGACACAGACGTGATGGATTTCTGACGCAAATCGTTGGAAGCCCAGCTGAGTGTGTTTGAATCCCGGCCGGTGCATGAAGCGCAGCCCTCTCAATTGCTCCGACGTCCTGGCTTTAGGAAACACCCGCTGTGGCAATGCCGTCTCCGTCGCGGATTCAAGCGGCACCTGACGTAGTCACCGCGCCAGACGTGGTCAAGGAAGGCGCCATCCGCGGCCTCTTAGCCGCGTGCGACGCCGCTGGGTGTCAGGGCTCTGAACGCTTCCCCCTCGCGCGAGCGGAGTTCTTCGACGCCCGGCGCGTGGGGCTATTTGGCACCGTGCCGCCATCGTTCTGTCACACGAGAGCCAAGAGTTGCCGCACGTACGGCTCCTGATGTCGATTGCGCGAAGGCTCCTGTAGCCAGCGTTCGAAGAGCGCGCGGCTCTCGGTCGCGAGGACTCCGCCCCAGACGCGCGTCACTTGATTGTCGGGACTCTCGGGAGGGGCCACGCGGCTTGTGCCGCCGTCACAGGGGGCCCTCAGTCCGTAGAGGATCGTGTCGATCCCGATCTCCATCGCGGCACCCAGACACATCACGCAAGGCTCCAAAGTGGAGACCAGAATGAGATCGCGCGCGCCGGCCTGGATGCGCCCAGCGGCCGCGCGCAACACCTGCATTTCGGCGTGCGCAGTGGGATCCCGGGTTCGATTGAACTCGTTATGCCCGCGTGACACGATCGTGCCGTCGCCCTGGGCGAGCACGCTCCCAATCGGCACCTCCCCATGCACTAGGCCCTCGGTGGCAATCGCGAGGGCGTCACGCATGAGCGCCGAGGACGTCGGGTGATCGAGACGCACCGCGGCTGGCGAGGCGAGACTCAGCGCATCGTCGAGGTTCGCGAGGAGATCTGCCGCGTCGGCAAAGACACGACGCGCGCCAGTGCGCCGTAGCGTTTTCTCCGAGTTGCCGCCGAACGTCACACCAAGAAAGACGAGGCCCGCGCGTCGGGCGCACTCACCATCCCACCGGGTGTCGCCCACGAGCGCGCATTGGGGCGGAGCCACACCAAGTCGATTGATCGCGACGTGCAGGAGCTCGGCCCCAGAAGTGCTCCGCTCTAAGTCGCCCTTGCTTGCAATCGCATCGACAAGACGAGACAGCGCGAGTCCGCTAGCGCGTTCTACGATCGCGATTCCACGTTGATTGCTGCTCGTCGCGAGTGCCGACTTTATGCCGCGTCTTCGTAGCTCGAGCAGGAGTGACTCCGCAGCCGGCGCGGGCTTCAGACCACGGCCGAGCGCGAGTTCCTCGAAGACGCGCTCGTGAGCGACGCGCAGCGCGTCACCTTCTTCCGCCTCGATGCTATCGCCGAGTAGGTCGATCACGACTCGGTCGCCGCCCTTGCCGATTTCGCGTCGAATGAGCTCGGGACCCATCGCGTGATTCGCATCACGAAGGGCCGCCGCCCACGCCGTAACGTGCACCTCATTTGAGTCGACGAGTGTTCCGTCAATGTCAAAGAGAATTGCATCGAGCATGCTCGTTACGATGCGGATTCCGTGCCAAGAAACGCAGAACTAACGTAACTACTCGCCTATGTCGCATGGTCGGTCGTAGGCGTAGACTCGACGCGAGCGGGTTGATGTCACCATCCGAGCCGTGACGTAGGTCGCAGTTGCTTTCATCACTGCCTCTCCTATCCAGGCCGACATAGCCAGCGGGCTCCGAGAGCCTCAGATGTTTGGCGCCGTGACTCACGACGTGGACCGGCGAGTACATACCTTCTTTCTAAGCCTGCCAATGAAGCGTCTTTCCACTACTCAATTCGTTCGTTCGTTCGTTCGTTCGTTCGTTCGTTCGTTCGTTCGTTCGTTCGTTCGTTCGTTCGTTCGTTCGTTCGTTCGTTCGTTCGTTCGTTCGTTCGTTCGTTCGAATTTGCGCGTCGAATTGAAAGAGCGATTCAACCAGATTGATGGAACAAACCTCCTCTGCTTCGGCGAGACGCTGAACAATAGGCAACACGAGGCGCGGCACAGAACGTGCGTAAGCAGGTGCGCAATCGGCAATCGAAGACACCATGAGGTCATGCACCAAGTTGAGATCGAAAGAAGATTCATCATGGGCAAAACACGCATAAATGCCGCAACCATCGCCGACGGCAAGGAGTTCTCTATGAAACTGTCGAGAAAAATGCGCGCCCCGCTTCTCATGGCTCCGCTCCTGCTAGTTGCAGCGTGCGACAAGGACAAAGCTACGGGCGACAGGGAGACCGCGGCTGCCAGCCCCCCTGCCGCGGACAACACAAAGGTCAACGAGCGGGACAGGGGCAATTCCGTGACGCCGATGGATCAGGGCAACAACGCGGTCGACCTGGACACCACGCAGAAAATCCGCAAGGCACTCACGGCCGACGACTCCCTGTCGACCGACGCGAAGAACGCGAAGATCATCACCGCGAACGGCGTCGTCGTGCTTCGTGGGCCCGTCAACAGCGACGCGGAGCGGCAGAACCTCGACGCGAAGGCGCGTCAGCTGGCAGGTCCGAACCGCGTCGAAAATCAGCTCGAAGTCGTAACCGTCAAATGAACCAAAGGAGAATTGTCATGGAAAAAGTCGTAATGTGCATTGTGCAGAATCAGAATCAAGCCGAGTCGATCGTTGGGCAGCTTCAAGGCGCAGGCTTCTCAAACAACGACATTTCTGTTCTTTTCCCCGACAAGCAGGGGACGAAGGATTTTGCGCACGAGCAGAACACGAAGGCGCCCGAAGGCGCGGTCGCGGGAGTGGGCGCCGGTGGCGTGTTTGGCGGCGCGCTCGGCCTCCTCGCAGGAATCGGAGCGCTTGCGATTCCGGGGTTGGGCCCGTTCATCGCGGCAGGTCCCCTGCTCGCAGCCATGAGCGGTGCAGCTGCGGGAGCTGCGGTGGGCGGCATCACGGGCGCGCTCATCGGCATGGGTATCCCCGAGATTGAAGCCAAGCGCTACGAGGGCAAGATCAAGGGTGGCAACATTCTTATCTCGGTTCACGCCGAATCGAGTGACGCCGTGAAGCGAGCGGAGGACATCTTCAAGGCCGAGCGAGCGGAGGACATCTGCTCGACCAGCGAGGCGAGTGTTCCCAAGGCGAAGGAGTCACGTCCGCACGCGTAAGCGGGCGACCGGGCCGTGTTGCTGCGCGCGCGCCCTGAACGAAGTCACGCTTACAAACGAGTGCGGCGCGGCCAGGAAGAGACGACCATGAAAGCTACTGCGTTGCCGTAACTATTCGACCGTTCGGCCCCCCCTCAGAGCGCCGCGTCGGGGCGGGGGCCCCGATTCCCTCCTCGCTCACTGTGGCGGAAGAGCTGCGGCGGAGTCGGCGGCTGGACTGATCGTCAAGGTCCGCCTGAATGGATCGAGCGGACTGACCGGCAGCACGGCACAGTCGACGCCCAGTCCTGAGCCGACCAAGAACAGGCAGTGAAAGTTTGCGGCGCAATCGTGCGCGTTCGCTATCCCCAGCTCCCAACACGCACAGACCTTGTAGTGCCAAGTTCGAGCGTTTCCGCCCGTCGATTGCACGAGGTGAACCCGTACAACTACACTCGAGAACTACTAACTCAGAGCAAACCGCATCCGGCGTCGCGGATAGCTAAACTGATGCCACGGCGGAGGAAGCGACTCGAAGAAAAGCACAGCCCCTCACGACAGCTTCGCAGCATCGGAAGCTATCGACGCGACGTACGTCAAACGAACGTGCCTTGCCTTGCACCGCGCGGGAGCAACGCCCGCGTTACGAGACTCGCATGCCGAGGTGGTGTGTTACGCTATCCTCCAGCCGGCATCACAACACCCTATCCGCCGCGGGTCCTTCGAATTGAGTGGGAGAGGCCTTCAAGTTGATTGAGTGCGTTCGCTATCCGCGAGCGACCCTGCGCTTGGGCACAAGCTCATGCGGAATACGGAGTACATTGGGGCGTGGCACGCCAACTGCATGGGTGGGCGACTGAGGACGAAGACCATGAAGAATCCAATAGCTATTCTCGGGACCCTCGCGATCGGTTTGGCTCTGACCACGGCGTGTGACTCACCAGAAAAAGCGCAGAAAACTGCCGATCTGGCGCGCCAGGAGGCAGATGACAAGGCCGCGAAAACCCAGCGCGAGACCGATCAGGCGAGGATGCAGGCAGAGGGTAACGTCGAGCAGAAGCAAGCGCAGGCAAACCTCATTCTCGCAAATGAGAAGAATGACTGCCGCGCCAAAATTGGCTCGCTTCTCACCGATGTCGACAAGAAGATGAGCGACATCCGCGCCGCCAATACGACAGCACGCGCAAGCGCTAGACCGAAGAACGAAGAGCATCTCGCGAACCTCGCCGTAAAAAAGGAGCTCCTTGACGCCGATCTCAAGCAGATCGAGCCCGCAACCGCGGGCGACTGGAACGCTGTCAAAGGCAAGGTCGACAAGGACGCGAGCGATGTGAGGCTCATGCTCGTCCCGCTCGTTGGTAAGACCTGAGCGACAACACCCAAAGCTTGAACGACAGCTCTGTTGGTGGAGTTTAGGCGTGGTGTCGTTCGCATCTCTGGATGCTTACCGGGCCGTCCAGCCCGCTGTAATGTCAGCGTTCGGACACTGACCCCGACAGGTTGTGGACTGGTCGACTTACAGAAGCGCCGGCGAGGCTGTAATGTCAGCGTTCGGACACTGACCCCGACAGTCGCCCTGGCGGCGGTGAACGCCGGTACGCCGGCGCTCACCGCGCGCCATGAGCCGCGACTTGGCTTCTGCTCGGACGGGTCTCCATCTCCCGCGGTAGGGATAGCGTAACCCGTTGCGCGGATTCTCTCTTGGCAATGTCGCCGTGGGGAGCGTCTGCGCATTGGGAATCAAGCGTCACGCGTGGTGGTGAGATAGCCATCAGCGCAAGCTGTACGCGATGCGCTCCCGCACAAGTGAATGCGCGCTGCGACTTTTTCCTCAAGTGGGGGATAACGAGTGCCCCGAAAGTAAGCGGTCAGAACGTGGAACAAATCGTGCTTGGTCAGAAGAATCAGTCCGTAAGGAGCGCCCCATGATCAATGTCAGTCAGATCAAGCCGAACGTCCCAGTCGTCTGTTCCAATAACATGCACTTTGCCACGGTGGACCGCATGGAGGATGCGACCGCCATCAAGCTAAACAAAGACGACAACGGGGCGCATCACTACATTCCGTTGAATTGGGTGAAGTCGGTCGACGACAAAATTCACCTCGACCGCCCGTGGGAGCAGATTGAGCGCGAGTGGACCACGACGCCGGTCGCTCCACACCGGTTCTAAGCATCGAGCAGTCGGCTCTCCGTGGGTACTCCGCGGACGCGCCCGCGTTTCTCTCACCACGTTCAAGATCGTGCAAATACTACACTCAGCGGAGGACTTATGACCAGTCAGCCTGCTCCCAAATACGATCGCGACCAGTGGCGAGCTTGCGGGCAAGTCCGGCCGAGGGCAGCCACGAGCTGGACCGGGTTTCTCACCACCGAGGTAGCACGATGGGCCTTCGCGCTGCCGTTTGCCGTCTTCGGGCTGTTTCACTTCACGAACGCCAGCACGATGGTCGGGGCGGTTCCGGTCGCAGGGGGGATCTTCTGGGTCTACTTCACCGGAGCGGCGTTGATCGCGGCTAGCATCGGCATATTGACGCGAAAACTGGGGAGCTGGGCCGCGTTTGGCCTCGCTGCGCTGCTTCTCACGTTCATTCTGTTCGTGCACGTTCCTGAGCTTGGCAATCCTAAGACGCAACAGATGGCCGTCAGAGGCCTCCTCAAGGACCTGGCGCTGATCGGCGGCGCGCTTGCCTGGGCGGGACTACTGAAAGTGAATTGCTGTGCGACGGAGTCGCAAGGCAAGCCCCAAGTCACTGTAGACGACGACAGCGGTACCTAGACGCGCTCGCGCAACGTGATGATCGGGAACCCACGTGGACGCGGACGACTGTGGTCGTCAGGAGCGCCAACGAGTCGCTCGGGCAGCTTGATGATCGGGAACCCACTTGGACAGCGGCAGGCTCCCGATTTCGCTTTGTGGGGTCCCGTGTCGGTCGAATTGAAAGTGCACCCCACCATCCTGATTGAGGCAGGCGCGGTGCTCCGACAACAATCACCGATTGTCGGCAATAAACGACACGGTACGAAAGGTGCTCAGGTAACTCCGTGACGAGGCGCACCTCGCCAAACTCAAAAATGGAGATGACGATCATGAACTGGGACCAAATCGCTGGCCAATGGCACCAAATCGCTGGGCAAGTGAAGTCAAAGTGGGCAAAGCTCACCGACGACGACCTGAAAAACGTCGCGGGCAAGAAGGAGCAGCTGATTGGCAACATCCAAGAGCGCTACGGCGTTCTGAAGGAAGAGGCCGAAAAGCAGGTGGACGAGTGGCTGGCGTTGTTCGTGCCGACCCACCACCAGGGCGAGTACGCGGCGGCGGCAAAGCCGCGGGTACGACGCCGGTAGGGGGCGTTGCGCTCCCCGAGCAAGGTGCAAATCGTTCTTGACGACAGAGGAATCAATCATGAAAAAATCAGCTTTGATGTTAGCGACGTCGTTCGCGTGGGCCTCCACCGCATTGGCGGCGGATCCTCCGCCGCCAGTTGTCACCGACACTCCGATGTCGACTGAGACGACGGCTGCGGGCCCCGTCGGGCAGGCACCGTCGGATCTGCCCGCTCCCGACACCACGGCGTTCGTGAACAAACCGCTGCTAATCGCGAGCTCCTTCGTGCTTGTTGCAGCGTACGTTCCGATGGCGAGTATCGCGTATACGAGCGACCGCCCCGCAGACCGCGACAATCTCTACTACCCCGTCGTGGGTCCGTGGATGGACCTCAATGATCGTGGATGTGACGCGCGCCCCTGCAGCCACGAGACCTGGAACAAGGTGCTGCTCGTGGCCGATGGCGTCGCGCAAGGTATTGGTGTCATTGGACTTGTGACGAGCTTCATTGTCCCCGGCAAGACGACGCATCATTGGTACCTGGTTGGCGACGACAGCGTTCACGCTGGTCCGACGCGCGTCGGAGTTGCCGGCTACGGATTTGGCGCGGCCGGCACGTTTTGAAAGGAAAATCGTAATGAAAACTGAATTGATCAGAGCAGTTTCCGTGATAACGGCGAGCACGTTCGTGATGGGGTGCGGCGGTAGTTACCCCGTCCCAACCCAGCGCATGGCAGAGGCGCAGTCAGCTCAACGTAGCGCTCAGGAACTGGGCGCTGACAAGCAGCCCGTCGCGCAGCTTCACTTGAAGCTGGCGGAGAGCCAGATCGCCAAGGCAAACACGATTCTAAAAGAAGAGGACAATCGCCGCGCTGACTTCATGCTGATTCGCGCCAAAGCAGACGCCGAGCTCGCGCTCGCGCTTGCTCGTGAGCAAAAGAGCAAAACCGAAGCGCAGCAAGCGCTTGACAAATCTAACGCGCAGGCCGCAACCAACGCACGAGGAGCGCAGTGATGAACACTCGAAGTACCATAGTCCTGTTTGTGCTGGCTACCACCGGGTGCGCCGCAACCGTGCCTCAGGAGCTCGTCAACGCGCGCACCGCCTATGACCGAGCGAGTCAAGGCCCCGCGGCGAAGCTCAATCCAGCGGGCCTGTTCACCGCAAAGGAGACGCTTGGCGTGGCCGAGCACTCCTTCTCGGAAGAGGGTGACTCGCAGGAGACCAAGGACCTTGCGTACAGCGCCGAGCGCCGCACGCAGATTGCAGAAGCCAAAGCGCGAGATATTCAAGCCACCCAGGAAAGGGATCGGACGCTCGCGCAGATGCACGCCTCGGAGACTGCGCAGGTGGGTCTAACGGCAGCAGAGCTTGAGCGCGCGAGGACGCAGCTAGGCACGCAGAATCAGCAGTTGATGAACGAACGCGAGCGTCGCCTGGATGCCGAAAAGCGCGCGGCCGCAGCTGCAGCGGCGATTGCGAGCTTCGCCTCGGTCAAGCAAGAGCCCCGCGGAATGGTGGTCACGCTTTCAGGAAACGTGTTGTTCGTAACCGACAAGGCGGAGCTCTTGCCCACCGCCCAAGCCAAGCTCACCGAAGTGGCTGGTGTTCTCACGAACCAGGATCCCGATGCCAAGATGGTCGTCGAGGGCCATGCCGACTCCCAAGGTCAGGCCGCCCACAACCAGGAGCTCTCTCAGCGGCGTGCTGAATCGGTTCGGGCATACCTTGTGTCGCGCGGTGTCGCATCCGACCGCATCACAGCTGCGGGCTTTGGCGATACACGCCCAATCGCCGATAACAAGTCGCCTGAGGGACGCGCGAACAATCGACGGGTCGAGATCGTTGTTCAGCCGGCAACGGCTCCGCTGAGCTCACGATGAAACGGCAGAGGGGCGTGGCAGTAGTCCCGGAGGTGTGCCCGTTGGGTACTTCTGGGGAGCGCACCCGAAGAGGCGCATCATGACCACGCCCTATGAACGCGACCTAGATACCAGGAATGAGGTCATCAGGGCGCCGCAGGACGCCCACACCAGCCTCGTTGAGGGCAGACGGGACGATGCGGTCGTTGCCATCTACGAATCGCACAGTGCCGCAGAGACTGCGGTCAAGGCACTCCACGCCGTCGGGATCGACATGAGCCGTCTGTCGGTCATCGGCCAGAACTTTCACACGGAGGAGCACGCCGTTGGCTTGTACTCCTCCGGTGATCGGATGAAGTTCTGGAACGGGCGGGGAGTGTTTTGGGGCGGCCTGCGGGAAGTGCTCTTCGGCAGCGCCTTCTTCTTCATTCCTGTGCTCGGGCCGGTTGCCGTCATGGGACCGCTCGTCGGTTGGATCGTCGGCGTGCTCGAAGGCGAAGCGCAAAGTGAAGCGCAAGGTGGCGACATGGGTATTCTCGCGGCGGCTCTCACGAGCATCGGAATACCCGAAAAGAGTGTCGTCAAATACGAGCTCGAGGTAAAGGCCGGAAGATTTCTGGTGCTCGCGCGCGGAAGCGCTGACATGACTGAGCAAGCGCGGGTTGTGTTACTCACGACGAGTCCCTTGCAACTCGTAGCGCATATCTCCTGACGGGATCGCTTCGCAACGGCGCGCAGTCTGGGGCTAATCACTGTACCGAGTGATCAGTCGCTCGAGGCTGCGTGGCCGTGAGGTCTGCGCACGCGGGCGCGTTTGCGTTTGTGGCACTGCGCCGAGTTGAACCAGAAACGGAGCTCGACGAAAACACGAGAACGGAGCCGAGCATGAATCCAACTCTAAAACACACCATGAGCGCTGCGACCCGCATCGCGGATGACGCCACACAGCATGCGATCCACATGGTAAACGGCTCGCTGACGAGCGCGCTTGAGTGCGGAACTCAGGCACTGGGCTCGCTTGGCGCGCTTTGCGGGACCGACGGTGCTGCCACCGTCAAGAAAAGCCTCGACCAGGGCGAGTCATGCGCATCGGAGGTGGCCAAATGTTCGAAGAAAAGCTTGAGCTGAACGTCGCGGATTCGGTTGAGGCAAGGGAAAAGAGCATCGACCGTGGCGAGCCTTCGCCAGCGAAGGAGTCGATGTCCGAGAAGGAATCCACCACCGCGCATGCCAAAAGTGAGGATCAGCCTCTGGCAATTCTCCTGCCGAGCGCAAAATTACGAAGGCGCGGGCAGATGGCTGCCGGTGTTGCGCACGAGCTCAAAAACCTCTTCCATCTGCACTCGCTGCACCTTCAGACCGCTGAGCAGGCTGTCGCACGGGGGAACACTCGCGGCGTTGAGGAGAGCATTGTCGAGATGAAGCAGTTAGTTGTTCGGGGCGTCGAGATGGTCGACCGCCTGCTAGCGTACAGTCGGCAAACCGACGTGGAGTTGGAACGGTCGCGCTAGTACTGTGAGGGTAGTGCGGCGATGACGTCCAGGTAACCGAGCACTGCGTGCTCGAGTAGATGACTCTCGTCGGGGGCGGAGACTGCGCGGCGACGCTGCTAAGTGAGCTCGTCCACAGGCGCAGCAGCCGCAGCTGCGACGGTGGCCTGCTGGCACGCCGCCTACGCTCCCAGAACAGTATCCGGTGCACGAGCCCCGTCCTTGTCAGCGTCGCTCGGTGACGCGATACTCGCATCGTGAGCGACGGCACAAGGTCAGTTTGATACAGTCTGCTCGGTCGGGCGCGCCAAGGGCGGCGGGACCGTGAGCGGACCGATCTCCCTGGCCAATTCAGCGGGGACGAGTCGAGCCCGAGTCTCCGTCCAGTAGGCGGGAGCCAGTTCGAGGTACCGATCGCGCGGC
>JBBRAB010000047.1:0-29230 GCA_038207155.1 Polyangiales bacterium | reverse complement strand
CGACAAACTGGTCCATCGGCAGACCGCTTCTCTCCCACTCACGAACTCGCTCGACCCACTTTGCTTCGGTTTCCGTCATGCGAATCAACATGACGCATTGGCTCAATCGGCGGAAGTACGGGGCTCATGCACCGGATACGTGCCTGATAATCGGCAACGGACTAGCAGTAGGAAGAAAATTCCTGCTGCGTCGTGACACCGAGGAGGGAGTCAGACTGGTATCCTTGCAGACCAGGGGCTGCCCATGAACCAGCTCAAGCTCAAGCAGTCGCGGGCCCCTGTCGCTAGGGGAGGCGCCAGATCGTGACGTTATCGAAGCAGAGGTTGCGAGCTGTAGTCGTTGAGGGCTCTCCGTTGGGCCAACCCCACTTCGAGATGCCGAACTTGAAGGTGAGGTTGTCTTTCGCCCCGTCGGTGTTTTGGCCGGCGTATTCGAAGACGAGCGCGCGGTCTTTCCACACTTGAATGAGACCGTCCTTGCCCGTGGCAAAGTGAAGTAAGAACCTCCAGTCTGTGGTTTTTCCCTTCTGCAGCGGGTCACTCCAGAGCTTCTTCTCGATCAGGGGAGCGGAGGGATCCCCGTTGGTGTACCATTGCACCGACAGCTTGACTTGGTCTTCGTCGATCGCGAACTCGAGGTTGGGCTTGTACCACTTGCCGCCCATGGTCCCGACGAACTCCATGATGACGTCGCGAGCCGCGTCATAAGCGTAGTCCGCCGGTACCGCGAGCGCGAACTCCACAACATGGCTGGCTGTCAGAAAGTCGCTGTCGCCATACTTCAACTCCGCACGCTTGTCCCCATTCCATAGAGGATCGGCCTTCTTGAGCGCGAAGCATGCCTGACCAGCAACGACCTGGATGTCATCGGCTTGGGCGGCTTCGATGCCCCAATTGGCGAGATTGCCGCGATCGAAATGGTCCGCAGCGACAAGGGTGGCGCCGTCGGGCGGTCCCCAGGCAGCTGCGCCACCGGCGGCCGCAGTGCAGCGACCATCAGCACCGAGGACGGCGCAGAAGCGATTGGGGTCGTCGAGGTGACCCGGACAAGCGAGCAAGAGGCACGACACTGCCGAGGCGGACAGGAGCCGGTGCCACGGTGGCGCCATCAGTTCAGCGTGTTTCATAGCGAACCCCAATCGCGGTAAGCAGGATCTGTTCCAAGGCGCCGCCGGCCACCGAGGCGTCACCTGGACGAGAGCGCATGGCGTACCCGTTCTGTCGATACTCCAGGGTAAGTCCGAGGCTAAGGCCTTCGCTGAGGCGCAGCTGTGGGCCTGCCACGGCCTCAAACCCCAGCCCCCAGGCGTGAGGAAACCGCCCCCCGACACCGTCTCGGTCGTCACTGAGCGAGGGAATGAGCCGCCCGGATAAGGCCGTTACGAAGCTGAGCCGGTTCACCAGCGCGGCGCGAGACCGGGCCTCGAGGAAGAGCTGCTGCGCGGTGATCGAGGGCGCGCGTTGCGCCGTCGGGTCGCCGCTGTAGGAAAACTGCTCGATCGCCAAGCCAGAACTGAAGGACAGCTCACTTCCATGCTCGCCCAAAGACACGCGTTGCGCGATGGCCAGCGCAGCTCGTCTCCAGTGCACCGACCAGCGACCGGTCGCTCCCATCGGAGACTCGATGCTCTGACCTGGCAGTGATTCTAGCCACTCACCCTGAAGTCCGAGCCCTTTCCAACCCGACCCTCCCGCGGCGAAAGGAAAGATGGCGGCACGCAGTCGCGCCGCGGGCAGCAAGGTCAGCGAACCTTGACCGAGCTCGAACTCATCGCCGAGGATCTGATCGACGTGCTTGAACCGGCGTTGGGATAACAACGCGTCCGCAGCGAGCACCAAGCCGATGCCCTCGGCGCCGCGCTGCTCCGTCGACTCTGGCGGGGACTGGCGGGAGACTGAAGGGGCCTCTCCTGCGCGGGCCTTGAGGGGGGTCACCGCAACATTCACTCGTCCACTCTCGGCGGGCACCTCAACGTGCAGCTCGACGGGCTCGTAACCTGGTGCTTCGGCGCGCACAGTGCATGGGCCACCGTCGACGGGAAGCCCGGTTCCCCACTGACCTGGCCCCACCACGGCTCCGTCGCGTGTCACTCGCATTCCCGCCACCGGCGAGGTGACCTTGATCACCAGAACACTTACCCGCCCCAGCACGTTTCGCGCAGCCTGTCGGGCGGAGTTCTCGCGGTCCGCTGCGCCAGTAGCGACGGCAAACTCCGCCGCTTCGAGATATCGCCCATAAGCGCTTGCGAGTCTGCCGGTTTTCTCCAGACACTCACCGAGACGATAGGCCGTCACCATGTGTGGCTCGAGGCGCTGACTTTCCTCGAGCTTTGGGCAGGCCTCGTCCAGTCGTCCTTGCGCCACCAGCTGCCGGGCCTCGTCAAAGAGGACCTGCGCCTGCGCGCGCTCGGTGGCCGTGGGAGCTGCTGCTAGCGTCTCAGCGACGAGAAGCAGGGTGACTCCCCATCGAGCGGCCGAGGTGCATCTCATCGTCGCTGCCATCCCCAGGGATCCTTGCCGCTCGTGTTCGTTTTCGTGGTCGGAGTAGGCGCGCGATTATCCCGCGGTCGCACGCGCCCGCGGGTTGTTGCGGCGCTTGCTGCGGCGCTTGCTGCGTTACTTGCTGCGCCTGCCGCGACCAAGTCTGACGTCGCGATGGAAGGGACGACGGCCGTCGTTGGGGCAACTGGCCTCACTGCTGTCAACGCGCCCTGCGCGAGACCAATTGGCGCGGTTGCAACCGGAAAACCGCTGGTGTTGGAGCCCTTGGTGCTGCGCGCCGCATTGGCCGTTGCTGCCTTGCCCATCCCCGTCCCCGTCCCCACGATGCCAAAAAACAAACCAATCGACGCTCCAACAGCGAACAACAGCAGCACCGCACCCTTTGCCAATCGGCTCTGCGACCAGAACGAGGTGGCGGGCAATACCCCAGCGTGGGGTGTCTCCAGGCAGCTGACAGAGGAGGTGGTCCCCGTTGGACCCTCCTCAATTGGCGGTGGACCGCAGGCAACGGTCGCCGACTGCTCGGAATCATAGTGCCGCCCCGCATCCCCAAGCAGCGACTCACGTGCAGGACTGGCAAATTCGGCGAGCGCCGTTGCCAACTCGTTTGCACTGGCGAAGCGCTCACTGGGCTCCAAGGCCAAGCACCGAGCGAGTAGCGGCCCGAGGGAAAATGACTCGGACTCCTCTGACAGCGAGCTGGTTCCCGATTCCCACAGACGCAGGGTGGACAGGATCTCCGTCACCGAACCACCCGAGAATGGCACCTTGCCCGTCACGAGTTGGAACAAAGTCACGCCGAGGGCCCACACGTCCACTCGTGCGTCAAGGGGTCCCGAAACGATCATTTGTTCGGGCGCCATGTACTTGGGCGAGCCGATCACCGCACGACTGGTCGTCAGCTCGCTATCGCCGGACGACAGCGCTCGGGAGATCCCAAAATCGAGAACCTTGACCAGTTCGGTGCCATCGGGTCGCGCGGATAGAAAGAGGTTGGCGGGTTTCAAGTCCCGATGAACGATGCCCAAAGCATGGGCGGCGCCAACCCCGCGGCAGGCTTCGAGCAGAAGACTTGCCGCAAGCGGCACGGGCATCGGACCGCGCCGGCGGAGCACCTCGGCGAGGTCCTCCCCGCGGAGGTACTCCATCACCAGAAAGGGCGCGCCGTTGTCCTGACGACCGACGTCGAGGACCCGAACCACATGCTCGCTTGAGATTCGAAAGCTGTGACGCGCCTCGCGGATCAGTCGCTCCGCAAGGTTGGGCGAGCCGACCACGTCGGGGTGCACCAGTTTCAGCGCGACGTCCTCATCCAGTTCGAGGTGACGTGCCTGCACCACGACGCCCATCCCCCCTCGCCCGATCTCGCGCTCGATCCGGTACCGGCCGGCGATGATGGTGCCGCAAAGACTCATGGGGAAGCCCTCACCGTATCATACTCAGCCTCGCGAGCCGCAGCTTGGACCTCAGGACTTGACCCTCTGTGTACTTCCCGGCCAGGACACCTTTACATTCTACTTCTTCGTCAGAACACGGCCAATGGGCCGCTCGTCAGCTCCCCTGGCGCTGGTCCCAGCGCTTTGGGCCTGCACCATCGACGACCGACTTCGTTGGCGCCAGTTCCTGCGCTTCGCGCCTTGCACCGTTGATGGAGGCTAGCCCGTTTCGGGTAGCCGTGAGATAGGACGGGACTGTGAACGGCAGCGAAACCCGAGCGATCTCCGGCAGCGTCAACCTCCAGGGTGGTTCGATCGTGACCACCGACGGCAGGGTGGTCACGATCGGACAGGTCCCGGTCATCGTCGGGCGTCACCCCGACTGCGGTCTGTGCGTGGACAGCGCGACGGTCAGCAATGTTCACTGCGAGCTGGTTGCAACTCCGGACGGCGTTCGAGTTCGCGATCTCGGGAGTCGCAACGGAACTTTTGTGGCCGCCGTTCGTGTCGAAGTCGGTCTACTGACGCGCTCGACCACGCTTCACGTGGCCCATGAACGCCTGGAGTTTCGAGCGAGCGCGCCGGAATCGGTATCCACTGAAGGACCCGAAGCCTTTGGGCCACTGGTGGGCGGTTCGAGCTCGATGAAGACCCTTTACCGGGTGCTCGCCGATGTTGCGCCGACCGAACTGTCCGTCCTGATTACGGGCGAAACGGGAACGGGCAAGGAGCTGGCCGCCGAGGCCATCCATCGCGCGAGTCGGCGTTCCAGCGGCCCCTTCGTGGTCGTCGACTGTACCGCGATTCCGTCAGCTCTCGCCGAGAGTCTGCTCTTTGGTCACGAGCGGGGCGCCTACACGGGTGCCACTGAGCGGCGCCGCGGCGCCTTTCAGGAAGCCTCGGGTGGCACCCTCTTTCTCGATGAGCTGGGGGAGTTACCCCTCGAGGTGCAGCCAAAGTTTCTGCGAGCGCTGGCCGAGCGAAAGGTGAAGCCCGTAGGGAGCAACAACTACGAGTCCGCGGACGTGCGCATTGTCGCAGCCACTCGCCGCGATCTGGGTCGACAGCTCAATGGCGGGACCTTTCGCAGTGACCTGTTTTTCCGTATCGCGCAGTTACGCATCGAACTGCCGACGCTCCGGGATCGCCGTGACGACGTCCCCGCCATCGCGCGTTCGGTCTGTGCGCGGCTCGGACGACAGGATCGGGTTGCCGACGTCTTGACGCTGTTGGAGTCCAGACTTGCAGGCTACGACTGGCCCGGCAATGTCCGAGAGCTCGTAAACGTGGTCAGTGTTGTCGCCTCGCTGCCCGCAGGGGCCGAGACGGTAGGTCTCGCCATCCCCTTGGAACGAGGCCAAGACGCGTGTCCGGTGCTCTCTGCTTACGCAGACGCCAAACGTGCCGCGCTCGAGGCCTTTGAGCGCAGCTATTTCACTACACTGCTGGAATCAACCGCGGGCAACATCAGCGAGGCCTCTCGTCGCTCAGGCCTCAGCAGACACTACGTCCGCGGATACCTGCAAAAGCATGGACTCTCCGGCGGCCAGGACTAGGGCACCCCACGCCTCACCCGGGCGAGACGAGCATGCCGGCGCGCAGCTCGGCGGCGCGCTCGGCCTTTCCCAGCTCGGCCACCAGTGTCAGCGCGAACTCGAGCGCCGTGCCGGGACCGCGACTGGTCACGATGCGACCGTCCACCACGACGCGCTCACCCAACATCACCGCTGACGGCAGCTCAGTGCCCGGAAATGCGGTCGCACGCCGCCCCGTAAGTAAGCCCGCCGCGTCGAGCACGATCGGGGCTGCGCACAGAGCGGCGACCAGGCCACCTGCAGCGTGCAGCGCGACGAGTCGCGCACGCAGCTCAAGATGATCGCGCAGATGCCGACTGCCAGGCATGCCGCCCGGCAGCGCGATGGCGTCCACGGGCTGTTCGCCAAGCTCACTCCAGACTTCGTCCGCCAGGAGCGAGATACCATGCGAGCCAGTCACGAGGCGTTCAGGGCCAAGGGACACGAGCCGCACCTCGATGTCCGCGCGTCGCAACACATCGACGATCGTCACCGCTTCAAGCTCTTCGAATCCTGGGGCGAGAGGCACGAGTACGGTGGTCATGAGTCGCTTGGCTTTCCTTGGCTGATGGCGCGTCGCGTGAGCTCAGGGTCGCGTACGACTGAGCAAAGAGCAATCGAGGGATTCGATTTCGGTCGTCGTTCCGCGGGGGCGCCCGACCCAGAGGCGACCCGCCTCCCAGAGCAGAGGCTCTGCATTGCCGAGCAACGCCTCGTGACGCAACGGCGGCTCGGGCTTTCCCGCGGCGCTCACGCCGATCAGACTGAGCTGGCCCTCATTGCCTGGAACCGCCAACCAGGTCCTTGTTGGGCGGCCCGCAGCGCGCTCAACGAGCCAACTGGGAGCGCCAGCCCCGATCCCCTCATCTTCGAAACGCTCGCGCGTGACCGAACCATCGAGGCCGATGCGTGCCGTCCACAGCAGTCGCGCCTCCGCGCCGGGGGTCGTATCGTCGTCGCGATAGGTCACGAGCAACGCGCCAGCCTCGGCGCTGACGCGATCGTAGGCCACCACATGCGACGCCGCTCCGCTCACCGTGATGGGCGCACCAAGCGGCTTGAGGTTGAGATCAAGGGCCGTAGACCGCAGGATGCCCGCACCGAGCTCGACGGGACGCGGCTCATCCGCTTCACGCTCCTGGCTGCCCGCTTTTGCGGCTGGAGCTGGCGCGCGTGGGGCGGCTTTAACACCACCCGAGCGCGCGATGAAGGTGAGCCAAAAGCCGCCCTGTCGCGGCGTCAGGCGCGGTGACTCGATCTCGGTCGCCTCGCCGTCGAGCGATTGCGGCGACGAAGCCGTGGGATTCGGATGGGTGGCGTCGAGCCGCTGGAGGCGCAGCTTGCCGCGCTGTCGCGTTGGGGTCGTCCACACGACGCCCAGAGCTCCGCCCGAGACCGCCACATCGAAGTCCTCGAGGCTCGCCCCGCGCTCGCCGAGCGTGCCGATCGCCTCGTAGCGGCCGGCCTCTTCGACGATGCGACCGAGCCGCAGCATGCGGCCCGAAGCATCCATGTCGGCCGTGGCGACGAGCAGACCCGACTCGTGAGCCGCGAGTCGCGGTGGATCCGCCTCGCCGTAGACTCGACCGAGCTCAACGACGCGACCACTGGTCCCATCGGGACCAAGCAGGGCGACCACGGCCGCAGACTTTCCCCCACGACCATCGATGGCGGCAATCGCCAGGCCTGCTGGCGTGCGCTGCGCTTCGCCAAGCTCGACGCCAAACGGCGCTAGCGCCTCAACCTCGTCTTCTCCGGCGGGAGGCTCGGCGGTCTCCTGCGTGGCTTGCCCAATCACGAAGGTTTGCCCTCGACCGAGCAATCGACAGCCCGCGGCGGCTGGGACCGCACTGCCCAAGGCACCGGCTGCCGCGCTGGCGGACGCAGCCGCCTGAGCGCCATCTGGGCCTGAGCAACGCGAGCATCCACCGACCAGGGTGAGGCTTAGGACTAGGCCGAAGCGCCGGAACGACGGCACCGGGGTGCCTAGCTGAAAAGGTGACGACAAAGCCCTCAGCCCATACCACCGGGCTGTCGGCCTGTCATCTTACCCGGGATCCCGTCCGCTATTGGCCAAAGGCCCCGTCGCTGCTACGACGCTCAACGGTAAAATGCCGGAACGCGAGCCAGCGCAGCCCTACGAGCCCAACCCTCTGCTCGGCATGGTTTTGCAGCGAGTGTTTTCCTCGCTCGAGCCCGATCCCCGTTGGCGCGCGGCGCTCGAAGCGCATGAACGCGAAGGGCATGTCGTGCATGTGCTGCCAACGCGCAGCGCGATGGAATTTCTGGCGCTCGATCACATCACCAAGCGAAACGGCCTGCGCCGACTGCGCTTCGTGTCCGATCCCGGACTTTGGATCTTCAATCCGCTCGGCAAGGGCTGGCTGAACGCGCTGCTGCCTCACCGTCGCTCCGATCCCGGTCGCGAGCTGCAGCAGGCCCTGACCAAGGGAGGCTCCGCCGTTTTGTTTTTGAAGCGGCGTGCAAACGTGATCGACGTAGCCACCGCTAGCGTCCCGATCCGCTCGGCTGAGCCGAAGGAGGCCGATCAACTCGCGCTCGCGCTGCTCGAGTTCCAACGCCAGAGCGAGCGCCCTGTGCTCCTGGTGCCGCAGCTGTTTTTCTGGACCCTGCAGCCCGATCGCACCTCGCTCAAGATGCGCGATCTGTTGCTCGGTCCCCCCGATTCACCCTCGGCGCCCCTGGCGACGATGCACCTGTTTGCCAACTCGGGCGGCGTGCGGCTGGCCGCCACCGAGCCCATCAATCTGCGCAACTTTCTCGAGCAGCACCCCGGGATCCCGGACGAACTGCTCGTGCGTCGACTCGTGTACGCCGTGCTGCGGCGCCTGGCCCGCGAGCGCCGCGGCGTGCTCGGACCTGTGGCGCGAGCGCCCGAACGCTTGCGTGCGGACGTGGTTCGCTCGCCGAAGGTGCGCGATCTGATCGACGACTTGTCAGGTCAGGATCCGAAACAAGCCGCTGAGCTGCGCGCCAAGGCACTCGACCTGACGCGCGAGCTCCAGGCCGTGCCCGAACCCTTCGTGATCGCGCTGTTTGGCCGCGCCATGCACAGCCTGTTTCATCGCATGTACGCGGGCGTGGAGATGCCGGCAGCCGACATTGCCCGGCTACGGGACGCGGCGCGCACCGGCTCACTCATCATCCTGCCGAGCCACAAGAGTCACTCAGACTACTTGGTGATGTCGTACCAGTTCGCCCGGCTCGGCATCCCCGTGCCGGCGATCGCAGCTGGGGAGAATCTCGATTTTTTCCCGATGGGCCCGCTGTTTCGTCGCTGCAACGCGTTCTTCATCCGTCGCTCGTTCAAGGGCGACCGCCTCTACGCCGCGATCGTCGACGCCTATGTGCGCCGACTGATCCGCGACGGCTATTCGATCGAAGTCTTCATCGAAGGTGGCCGCAGTCGCACCGGCAAGTTGCTCGCGCCGAAGGTCGGCTTGCTCAATATGCTGGTCGACGCGACGCTCGCCGAGCCCGACCGGCAAACGTTTTTTGCCCCGATTAGTATTGGATACGAGCGCATCGCCGAGACCCACGCCTACCACCGCGAGCTCACGGGTGGCGAGAAGCGCAAGGAGAGCGCACGCGACCTGCTGCGGGCCAGCCGCATGTTGCGGGAGCGCTTTGGCCGCGTAAATCTGCAGGTGGGTGAGTTCATCACGCTCCAGGAGCTGCGCGAACAGATCGGAGTCGGTCCGACCGAGGTGCTCAAGCCGGCCAAACGCCGCGCACTGGTCGCCCGCCTGGCGCAGCGCACGATGGATGAGATCAACCGGGTCACGGCAGCCACTCCGGGCTCGATCGTCGCGGCCGTCTTGATGTCTCACGGCAAGCGCGGGCTCTCGCACGACGAGCTAGTCGAGCGCTCGCGGCTCCTACTCGAGCTGGTGCGGCGCGCCGGCGGACGCATCTCCACCGTCCTGCAAACCTCGTCCGGCAGCCTACGCGTCGACACCATCCGTGAGGCAGCCCAGCTGTTTGCTGATGCCGAGCTGATTGAGGTTCACCGGACTGCCGACGTCGCCGCTCCCAAGACCACCCGCCGCGGCAAGCTCGAAGCGGGCCACGGGGTATTTTACACGGTCAATGAGAGCAAGCGGCTCGAGCTCGACACCTCGAAGAACATCACCCTGCACTTCTTCGTCGAGCGCGCCTTGGTGGCACTCGCCTGGTTCGCGGCGGCCGATCCCGGCGCGACGCGTGACCAACTCACCGCGCGCGTGGCCACGCTCTCGGCGCTGTTCCAGTTTGAGTTCCGACTCGCGTCAGGCCAAGCCGCCGTCGATAGCGCCAATCGACTGATCAACGAATTCATCGAGCTGGGCTGGTTCGTCGAACCTCGTCCGGGTCACCTTGAGCTTGGCCCAGGCGACGCTACGAGCATTGCCGATAAGTCCCTGCGCCAACTGGCCACGTTGATCGTCAATTACCTCGAGGGGTACCGCGTGGCGGCCCGCTCGCTCTCCGTGCTGCTCGACGGCTCGATGCTCGAACGCGATCTCATCAAGCGCGCCATGGCGATCGGCAACCGCATGTACTTTGCTGGCGAAATCAGCCGCGGCGAGGCCGTTAACAAGGCCCTGCTCGAGAACGCGTTCGGCGCTTTTGCGGCCACGGGTGCCGTCCGCCATCGCGACGGCAAGCTTGAGCTACCCGACAGCACCGCCACGGCAGAGGACCTGGCCGCGATCGAAGCCCCGCTGGCGCAATTGCTCCGCGGGGTCAGCACATGAGAGACGCCGGGCGCCGGCTGCTCACATGCCTCGTCCTTGTCGCGACCTCTTCCTGCATGGGTAGTCCAACGCCGCTGGCGCCTGGACTGCACGGCTCTGTCGGGCTGCCCCATCACGGGACGCTCGACGGAGGGCTGGAGCTGCCCAAATCCGGTCCAGGCTTTGTGCGCTACCGTCCGCTCGCCCCGCGGAACTATGGCACGCGTCGACTTGTCGAGGGACTGCAGCGAGCAGCGGCGTTCGCCTTGGCGCGCTCAGGTCCGGGCGCGCCGCTCGTGATCGGCGATCTGTCCGCTGTCGCGGGCGGTTTTGTGTCGGGCCATGCCTCACATCGCACGGGCCGCGACGTTGATCTGCTCCTCTTCTTGACGACGACTTCGGGCATCCCCAGGAAATCTCCTGGTTTTGTGCATATCGGAGCGGACGGTCTGGTTGCTGTGCCGGGCGAGGGTTACCTGCTGCTCGACGTTGAACGGCAATGGCAGCTCGTGCGCGCGCTGCTGACCGATCACGAGCTCGACGTGCTCTGGATGTTCGTCAGTCGCGATATCGAGGCGCTCCTCATCACCCATGCTCGCGGCCTCGGCGAGCCCCTCGACCTGCTGTGGCGGGCCGAGCAGGTGCTGCATCAGCCACGAGACAGCGCCAACCACGACGACCACATCCACCTACGGATCGCCTGTGGTTACGAGGAACGACTCGCGGGCTGCGATTCCGGGGGACCCAACTGGCCTTGGCTCCCAGACAACCCGGAGCTCCCGCTCAGTAGCGACGAGCTGGCCGAGCTCGCAGCGGAATCGCCTCCGGAACCATGAGCCCAGTCGATCGACAGTTTGAAGAGGGAGAGCTCTGGTTCGGAGATTGTCTGACGCGGCTCGCTGCGCTCGGCCCTCGTTTTGACCTGGCCTACCTCGATCCGCCCTTCAATGCCGGCGGCACCAGGCGCGCGCGCGTCGGCACGGGCGAACGCGTCTCAGGCACGCCGGCCTACGTGGACGCCTTCGGTGGGCTCGACGCGTTTCTTGAGTTCCTCGAGCCGCGACTGGCGCTCTGTCGTGCGGCGCTCACGCCGGAGGGCAGCCTATGGCTGCACCTCGACCACCGCGCGGTGCACGACTCAAAGCTGCTGTGCGACCGCGTTTTTGGCCGCGCTGCCTATCGCAGTGAGGTGATCTGGGTGCCAGGCAATGGCGGGCGACGTCGCAGCGGACCCAGCGTCACGCACCAGACGATCCTCGTCTACGCGCGCGGCAGCGACATGCTCTACAACGCCGATGATCCCGCGCTGCGCGAGCCCTACGCCGAGCTCAGTCGCGCCATGCATTTTCGCAATGCCGACGAGCAGGGGCGCAAGTACCGAGAACGCGTGATCGGTGGCAAGGCCTATCGCTACTACGAGGACAAGGGCCGGCGCCTCGGGAGCGTGTGGAGCGATTGCCCAGCGATGCGCGCCAACACGCCGCTGACCCAAGAAACGACGGGATATCCCACGCAAAAGCCGCTCAGTCTGCTGCGACGCATCGTGGCGGCGGCCTCGCGTCCCGGTGGTCAGGTGCTCGATCCCATGTGCGGCTCAGGGACCACTCTGATGGCTGCCCGCGAGCTGGGTCGGCGCTTTGTGGGGATCGATCGCAGCGAGACCGCGTTTGGAATCGCTTCGCGTCGGCTTGCCGGCGAGCCACAGCTGCCGGTGGAGCACCCTGCCCTTTGCACGGACGAGCCCGCTGACTAGCGGCGCCCGGTCTCAGCTCTCTTGCCGGCGTCGCAACCACTGCGCATAGCCGAGCAGCCCCAGCGCCGATAGCAGCCCCACTGCCGCCATGCAGAGCCAGACCCGTCCGACCGCGTGCTCGGCATAGAGCTGCTGTGTCCAGGCCTCGGCAGTCCGTCCGCTGCTCGACACGAGCCTCGCAAAGGCATCGCCCTCGGGCACGCTCGCGAGACGTTGGCCAGACCAGCCCTGAACAGCCAGTGCCTCGCGCGCAAAGCGCTCTTTTGAGGCCCAACGGTCGTAGAGCAGCGGACCCAGCTTGCCCTCGAGACTCCAGCCGATCGCCAGCGGGATCTGGGAGAAACCGAGGTACATCGCCACGCGCCGGGGCGGCGCCAGGTTGGCGATGTACTCACTCGACTTGGGGCTCGACAGCATCTCTCCCACGCTAAACACGAGGATCGCCAGCGCGCACCAGAGCCCCGCTTCACTGCGGGCCAGCACGAGCATCGCGACCACCGCCAGCAAGGTTCCAATCACCATGCTGCTAGTGGCTCGCAGCTTGGCGCTCAGGCCAGCGACGAGAAAGCAAGTCGTCATGATCAGGGCTGCGTTGAGATTGAGCATGCCCTCGGGCTGGATCCGTTGGCCCGTCGCGTCCGTCGCCAGAAAAAAGCGCAGTAGCGACGAGCTTGCGCCCTGCTCGCCGAGCAAGAGCCGCACCAGCTGGCTCGTGTCGACCCAGTCTCGAATGTGCAGCGGCAACACGTCGAACAGCGAATTGAACATGAACCAGAAGCCGCTCATGATCAGCAGGTACGGCCAGAGCAGTGGCCGCGACAGCTCACGCAGCGACGCGCGCCACAAGCTTTCTCCGGCGTCTGCGCTAGCGCCCGGCTCGGCGCTGGCGTCGCCTTGTGGCGCTGCAGGTTCGCGCACGGCCGCCAGAAGCCCAAAATTGCAGGTGATTACCACCGCACAAGCCACAAACACACTGCGCCAGTCGAGATGCCCGCGCATGAAGGCGGCTAGCAGGGGTCCTAACCACCCGCCCACGTTGACGAGCTGATAAAACACGCCCCACGCCACGCTGCTATTGTGACGGTCCGTGCTGCGCACCAGCAGCCCTTGGATGCCTGGTTTGAAGATGGCGGTGCCCGTTGCCAGCAGCATCGCTCCGAGGAAAAATCCAAGCGAGCTCGGAAGCGCCGCCATCACGAGGTAGCCCGCGATCTTCACGAAGGTCGAGACTAAGATCGTGCGCTTGTAGCCGAACCGATCCGCGAGACCGCCGAGCCCGATCGGCAAGACCGACTGCACGAGCGCCCAGGCCAGAAACACGTTCCCGAGCGAGGCCGCCGTTACGCCGAGCCCCCCGCGGCTGCGCGCGTCGGTCGCATAGAGCGCCGCCACGGCCTTAACCCCGTAAAACGCCAGGCGTTCGACCATTTCCATCGCGCCGAGCACCCAGAATACGCCGCCAAGTGAAGCGAGCGCCGCAACGAGGCCAAGCTGGGGAACGTAATCAGCGCCCGCGGCCGACGGATTTTTGCGGCTCACGGGCGCATCCTCTCTGCCGAGTCCCGGTTCGTCAATTGCCCTGCCCGAGGACCCTCGGGACTGCCTCGGCGCAGCGCGAGGATCTCGCTTGCCGCGCGAACGCCGTGGGCATGGGCCTCATCGAGCAGCGCCACCCCAGAAAGATCGGTGTGAGCAAAGTGCACCCGCCCGACGGGCTTGGCCGCGGCGCGTCGCTCGGGTCCGAAGATCATCCCGGGCACGGGGCGAATCATCGCATGGCCCCAGTGCCACAGCTCGACGCGCTCAAGGCAGGACTCGAGATCCGGATGGGCCTCGCGAAACTCGTGCAAGAGCGCCGCAACAGTGGTCTTCGGCTCGGCCACGGCGAGCCGCGCGCGAGCCGCGCGCGGCTCCGCATCGGTCAAGGGTTGATAATAGGTCCAGATCGTCGGTCCATCGTCACGCAAGGTTTGGTGCGTCGCGACCACGTAACCCAGCGAACTCCCTCCGTAAATCACGTTATCCCAAGCCATCGGATAACCGCGTGACGCGGGTCGGCGATGCAAATGGAGGTTGGCCACGAGCCAGGGCGAGTAGGAAAACGCGCTGGCCCGCGCGCGCTCACCGGGCAGGAGTCGCGCCACGATGAACTGGGGCACAGCCAGGATGGCGTGCGCGGCGCGCCAGCGCTCGTAGCGGTCCGTTCGCGGGTGGTACACGAGTAACTCCACGTACTGCTCGCTGGGCGTCACCGACAGCACCAGGGCCCCTGCCGTGAGCGCTCCCGTCAGCTGGCTCTCCAGGTGCCGCACGATGCGACCGTTGCCCTCGGGCCAGGTGAGAAACGGAGCCGACTCCTCGCCGGGCTGAGTGACGCGGGCGGCGTGATAAAACAGCAGTGCCCAGGCGCTCGTCGTGTCGAGCGTGCAACCGTAGTCGTCGCGACAACCGTATTCGAGCCACCAAAGCAGTCGTGGGGAAGTCAACCGATGGCGAGTGAGCCACTCGCGCGCCGTGATGCGATCCAGCTCCTGCAGCTCGGGCGCGTCCGAACCCTGGTCGAGCGGCAAGGTGAAGGCGCGACGTCCCGCCGCATCGCGGAAGCGCACCCAGCGCGCGAGCTCAGCGTCAAAACGGCTCCACTGGACGCGGTCGTCGGTGGTCAGGAGCGCGCCGGGAATGAGCCCTTCGACGAACTCACCGCACACACAGAGGCGCTCTTCAGGCTCGCGCACGAGCTCATTTTCCCGCGCCTGCCAGGACCCGTCCGGCGCCCGCGACAGCGTCCCCATCTCGGCGAGCAGCGCGCAGAGGCTCTCGTGCTCGGCGCGCGGCATTGGCAAATAATGGGCGCCCCAGGGATGCGGCACGACGCCCGTGAGGCCATAGCTTGATGTCCCCCCGAGCTGGCCCTCCAGCTCGAACACTTGCAGTTCGCCCACTCCCTGGCGCCGAAGCCACCAAGCGGCACTCAGGCCCGCCATGCCGCCGCCTACGATCGCCACCTCGGTTGAGCGCACGGCAAGTTCGCGCAAATCCGGGAGCGGTTGTTTGAGACGATGCCCGAGCGCCATCGAACCGCCGAGCAGCTGCGCGGGGATCGGACGTCGACCACGACGCGCACAACCAGCAGAAGCAAAGGGCAGCCCCAATAGCAGCGCCACAGCCTGACGTCGTGTGAGTGTCATGCCCTCAGGGCTCCGCGCGCTGTGCAGGCCAGGTGCGTCTGCAGCATCACTTACCAGCCGAGTAGCAGCAGATCGTCTCCGCCACGGTGGCCGTGACGGACCCAGTCTCCGTGCCACCCAAAGCGGCACCGCAGTCCCCAACCAGCTTGGCGTCGACCCGCGCATGGCGATTAAACTGCGCGGGCGGTGAAGCGAGCGGCTGGATGCCCGTGCAGTCTGCGGGGTTGATCGCCGTGTCGCCACCGAAACAACCGGTCAAGCTCGGGTACTCTCGCAACTGCCCCTCGCAGTGAGCACCAAGCGCGGTAGATTGCTCGCAAGTGCAGGCCGAGCAGGACCGCCCGTCGACGGGCGCGCCGCTGTACGTCAGGTGTCGTTGACTGAACTCCGAAGGACAGGCTTGTTCCCCGTCGTGAACGATGCAGATGGCGTTGAGGTAAGGCGCGGGAGGCAGCGCGCGGCAGGAACTGGTGGACGCGCCACAACCGCCGCCAGAGGTCTCCTGCGTGCTGCAGAGTCTTCCTTGCTCGGAAAATGCGGGAGGAATCGCTTTGCCCGCAGGTTTGCTCACGCCTTTGCAGCTGGGCGCTCCCGCGACGGTGAAGGCGTCGACCAGGGCGGACCGAGGCGCGAGTCCTCCAGTCGACGTGGTGTCGATCGGCATCTCCCGACAAGTCCCGTCGACGTCGAGCGGATTGCTGGCGTTCTGCGTGCAAGCAAGGTCGGTGAAGTACCTGACGCGAGTGCGGCATCCACCCGACGGCCCCTGCTCAACCGTGCAAGAGCAGGTTGAGCAGGCCAGGGTGCCCTGCTCGAGAGTCAGCGGAAAATCCTTGTACAGCGTTGCGTACTGCGCTTTCGCTGAGCAGGCGGCAAGCTCCGTACCAGCCTTGGCCTGCTCGAGCGCCATCGGCCCCTGCCAGCCTTCCGGCACGGGCGGCACGCAGATGTATCCCTGCGAACAGTCGGGGTCCTCGCAGTCAACCTTCAGGTCACCATCGTCATCGAGCTGGTTGGTGCAATTCTCGGAACCCTTGTCGAAGGTTGCATTCGGGACGAACTGATGGTCGGGAAACGAGCAGCCGAGAGCCCAAGAGCAGGCCAAGCAAGTCAGCGCCGATGCCAACCCTTCAGCTAGCCTTTTGTCCGAGCGATGCAGCGACATGAAACCCTAGGAACCGAGAAGAACCGAGCGCGCCAACCATTGTATTAGCACGCAGCCAAAGCGGTCTCCCGGAATCGCGCGGCCCCGTCGAGCCAGACAATGACTCTGTAGGTACGGAACCTACAGACCGCCGAAAAGCGACGCCTGGTCGCCCCGCAGCGCGTCACTGTCCCGGCGCGTAGCAGCAGATCGTGCTCGCCACGACGGCCGTGAGGGATCCCGTCACGCCACCACCGGACGGGGCTCCGCAGTCAGCCTTGAAGGTCGCCTTGAGCTGAGCGTGGCGGTTGAACTGCCCGCTGCCGCTACCGTCGGTCAACCGCTCGCAGACGTTGAGATCGAGCTGTGCCATTGGACCAGTGCAACTAACGGCGCTCGAATACTCCTGGATCTGGCCGGAGCAACTGAGCGCCGCGGGACTCGTTCGACTGCAGCTGCAGGCTTGGCAACTGCGTTGGTCGGCAAGACCAGAGTAAGTCAGGTGCTTGTCCCCGAACCCCAGAGGACAGGCCTGCTCGCCCACCTTCACGATGCAGAGCTCTTCGAGGAACGGCGGCTTGGGAACGGCCCCGCATGCAAACGCGCGCTCACATCCCCCACCGGCTGGTAAGGGCGCCTTACAGAGCCGCGCCTGGTCGGTGAAGGACGGTGCCTGTGGATTCGGTCCCTTGATCTCAGTGACCTGGCAGGAGCCCGCACCTTTGACGTACGTCGACACAAGCTGAGCGACCGTCGGAGGTCCCCCGATCTGACTCGTCGTAATCGGCATCGGCGCGCAGGCTGCACCAACTTCGAGCGGCAGAGAATTTACCTCAGTGCAGCTGTTACGGCGGTATTCCACCTTGCCGATGCACTGGGCGCTCTTGGGGTCGAGCGCGCAGCTGCAATTCGGACAGCCGAGCTCGCCCGCGTTGAGGTTGAGCTTGAGTCCTCCCTCATATTTGGTCACGGGCTGATAGCCGATCGCCGCGTCACAGCGCGGCGGCGCCGCCCCAGCCTTGGCTTGCGAGAGTGCGATCGGTCCGTCCCAACCCGCGGGCAGCTCCGGCACGCAGGTGAAGGCTGGCGAACAGTCCGGGTCGGCGCAGTCGATTTTTGTATCAAAGTCGTCGTCGACGCCGTTCGTGCAGTTCTCGCGTGAGCCGCCGCCACCGCCACCGCCCTGGTCGAACTCCGAATCCGAAATAAACTGACGGTCCGGCAAAGCACAGGCAGCAAGCGCCAGCGCCAAAGACGCCAACGCCAAGCAGCGGGGACAGCGAGACCGCCAATCAGAAGGACGCGGAGACATGAACCCCTGAATAACCGGGAGCAGCGATCACGTTAAAACGAGTCTGGCTGATCCCCTGAGCGTGACTCTCGGTGGCCTTGGGGCGGCTTGGCAGAAACCAACCAACCGCAGCAGCGCCGAGACCGGCCGCGCCAACGCCAAGCGCAATCGGAAGCACTGTGGAAGCCAGCTGTCCGCGATCCTGAGTCGCATGCAAACGCTCAGGACAGACCGAACCACGACAGCCATCATCAAGCTTGGTCTGCGCGCTCGAACGAACGTAGTAGGCCGCTCCTGCGGTGACCGCACCCAGCGTTCCCGCGCCGAGCGCAACCCAAACCCAAGTCGGATGATGTGACGGGGCAACATCGACCGCCACAACCGCTTTGGTTCTGGGTCCCGTGGAAGCGGGCTTGGGCAGGCCGGCGGGAACCGTGAGCGTGACGCGCGTCACCTCGGCAGTGATGGCCACAGCCGGTTGCGAGAACTCGCGACCATCGGGGAGGCGCAGCAGCAGCTGGCGCGCCCCGGGATCGACCGGGATTTCCTGGCCCAAGCGACTCCCTCCAAGCTCGACGCCGTCGAGCTCGACGGTGCTGCCAGCAAGGCCGGGCCCCAGCTCGACGACCAACTTCGGGACACGCTTCTCAATCGCGACACGCGCTGCGGTGATTTGCTCAAGCTCGGCGAGGTGCGCCTGCTCGGCGTCATCCTCAGCGAGGCGGTAGTCCCCCAGTGCTTCGGTGAGGCGCCCGAGCTGCTCTTTGCAGCGGGCCATATGGAAACGCACCTGGGGAGTGAGCTTGACCTTGGCCACATCCTCGAGCCGGGCGAGCGCGCCAGACCAGTCCCCTGCGACCTCCAGGCTGAGCGCCTTATTGTAGGCAGCGCGCGCACGAGCAAGCTCGTCCGCAGGTTGCGCCGCGCCTACCGAGGCAGCCAGCAGAACTGCGACGGCCGCCAAATACCCTGCCCCCTGGCGTCGAATCGAGTGGCTCAGCTTCAAGTCAATTACCCTGACCCCCAGCTTAGCAACGAGGGTTCGTAGTTGTCCACGCGTGTTGGAATTCAGCGTCGGACAAGCTCGCATCATAGATTACAAATACCGACAACCCCTCCCCTGTGTAGGACATTGAACCACTACGGAGCCGATGCGCGGCTCAGGTTCGCCCCTGAGTCGGGAGGCTCAAGCTGGAGCGGATCCGCTCGGCCTCTGCCACAAGCCGGGAATAGCCATCAAAGACCTCGTCGTGGACTGAGCTCGGACGACGCGAGTGAGACGAGGCGGCCCCACCGAGAGTCGGCGAACGTGAATGAGACGAGGCGGCCCCACCGAGAGTCGGTGACCGCTGAGGCGCGACCGTGTGAGACGCCAGACTCGAAACCCTCAGCGAGCGATCGACTCGCAGCTCGGCCCTAGCGGCAAGCGCGTCGACGAACTGATCGAGACGCTCGCTGAGGTTAGGCGAGGGCTCGATCGAGCGAGGGAACTCGAAGTCCCTCGGATCCACGCGCGCGACCCAATTGACGGTCGCAAAATGGATGTCGGCCGCAGGAAAAGCATCGGCCATCGGAGGCGGCCGAGAGTCCCTCTGAGAGCCCCCCTCCTCACCCGGAGGAGCCACCGCGCGCATGGAGGAGCTCGAGGGGACGTGTATCGAGCCGGTGCTCGCGCTGCCCGTCGGTCGGGTCAAGCGCGCGACCTGCACCTCTCCGCGCACGATCGTCAGGAGTGCCCCAAGTGGGATCTCCATTTGGCGTTCAGACAGGCGAAGCTGCAAATCGGTCGCCCCGAGCTCAATCCCCCGAGGGTAGACGATGCGCCGCGTCGGATCCGAGCAAATACTCGAGTCCAGCGCGAGCGCCTCGAAGCCCTCTGCGCGCAGCGTTGCCGCCAGTGACTCGGCTTGCTGCTTCTCCGCGAGGACGCGCACCACACTCCAGGCGCCTGGACGAAGGCGCGTGCGAATGTCGTAGACCATGAGCCCGGTCACCCTGACGAGGGCGTCGAGTTCAGGTTGCGTTGCGGTGTAGTTGGGCCCGACGAGCACCAGCATTTCGCGCGGTCTCCAGAGTCTGTGGTGGAGAACAGCCCCCACGAGTTGATCGTACCAAGTCCGCGCAGCGCTCGGCGAAGTTCTTGGTGACGATCCCCGGGGGAGCCGCCAGTAGCGAACCGGAGTATCGCGGCCTCGATGGGGTTCGGCCCACGGCTCGGCCTACCTGTTCGAACCTCAATTGCAGGTGGAGCAACCCGGCAGGCGCGGTCGTGATACAAGCGAGTCTGCGAGGTTTTCCCATGTGGCACGAATTTCTAAGGCCCCTGGTGGCGTCCAGCGTTTACTCGGGACTCGGGATTGCGATCTTCGCCCTCGGCTTTCTTCTGATGAACTGGGTGACGCCGTTCTCCATCCGCAAAGAGATTGAGGACGACCAGAACACGGCCCTCGCGATCGTCATGGGTGCGGTCATCCTTGGACTCAGCATCATCATCGCCGCCTCCATCCACGGCTGAGTCGGGGCTCGGTCGCCATCGCGAGCGCTGGCTGCTCGCCATGGTGCTCGTCATCGCGACCTGCGGGCTCGTTTATGAGCTCGCGCTTGCCACCGTCGGCAGCTACGTGCTCGGGGACTCCGTCACCCAGTTTTCACTGGTGATCGGGCTCTACCTGTCCGCCCTCGGTCTCGGCGCCTGGCTGTCGCGTTTCGTCGATGGTCGGCTCGCCAAGACCTTCGTCGACGTGGAGCTTGCCACCGCGCTGCTCGGAGGCTTTTCCGCGCCGGTTCTGCTCTTGGCCGCAGGCTTCGGTGATTCGTTTCAGTTCCTGCTGCTGGCGGTCGTGCTCGGGGTCGGACTGCTCGTCGGACTCGAGCTGCCGCTGCTCATGCGGATCCTCGAATCGCGCCTGGCTTTCAAGGAGCTGGTCGCGCGCACGCTGGGCTACGACTACGCCGGATCACTGGTCGGCTCGCTCGGGTTCTCACTGTGGCTGCTGCCGCGGCTCGGTTTGCCGCGTGCGGCGCTGCTCTGCGGTATCGCCAATGCCCTGGTCGGCCTCGGCTCCACGCGCCTCTTGGCGAGCGAGAGCGGGCTCACCCGGCGCGAGCTCACCGGGCTGCGCGCGCGCGCGCTGCTGACGCTCGCGCTGCTAATGGCCGGTTTTTTCGCCGCGCCGCGCCTGCTGGAGTTCTCCGAGCGTCAGCTTCACGGCAACGTCGTTTTTTCCCAGAGCTCACACTACCAGCGCCTCGTGCTGATCGATCGCGAAGGCTCGCTTGAGCTCTGGCTCAACGGGCATCTCCAGTTTGCCGAACGCGACGAGCATCGCTACCACGAAGCGCTCGTGCATCCCCTGCTGGCCAGCGCTTCACGTCCGAGGCATGTCCTGGTCGGAGGCGGGGGCGACGGACTGGCCCTGCGTGAGCTGCTGCGCTGGCCTGAGCTTGAGTCGATCACCCTGGTGGATCTCGATCCGGCGGTCACCGAGCTCGCGCTCACTCATCCGCGACTCGTGGCGCTCAACCGCGACAGTTTGCGCGATCCGAGGGTGCGCGTCATTAACGCCGACGCGTTTACGTTCCTCGCCAAGAGCCAACAGCGCTATGACGTCGAGCTGTTCGACTTTCCCGATCCGACCGCCGCCGGGATCGGAAAGCTCTATTCAACGCGGTTTTTCGCGATGGCACGCGACCATTTGGCGGAGGGCGGCGTGATTGGGCTCCAGGCCACCTCGCCGTATGTGACGCGCAAGAGCTATTGGTCCATCGTGGCGACAGTGCAAGCAGTCGGACTCCACACGCTGCCGTACCGCGTGTACCTGCCGTCGTTCGGCGACTGGGGCTTCGTGCTCGCGTCGCCACAGCCCATCAGTCCACCTCGCTCACTTCAGGTACGCGGTCTCAGAAGCCTCGACGACCGCGCGCTCGCTGCACTCTTTGAGATGCCGGACGACACGTCGCGCGTCGAAGGGCTCGTCAACCGCCTCGACAATCAATCCCTGGTGACGACGTACCTCGAAGAGTCCGCGCGCTTTGAGCCGTAACGGGTGGCGTGTCTAGAAACCAGGATTGGGGATGGGGGGCCGCGCCCAACCGGACGACTGAGGACGACTCGGAGTCGACCCTGGACCGGGCGTGGGACGAGTCACGCTGGTCGCGGGGTGACCGCGCCCGGGGCCATGCCATGGCCTGACGGGAGTCACTTGGGCGGATTGCGCAATGCTCGGAACGCCACTGGCGGGCGAAGCGCCCGCGCCACTGGTTGCAACCGGAGCGAGCCCCGTACCAGGGTACGCCTCAGGCGGCCTCTGCCCGAGCGCCGCGCTGGCGGCCGCCACCGGGGCGGCGACCGGTACCGAACGCCGAGCGTACCAAAAGACCCCGACGAACGCGGAGCCGAGCAAGACGGCCGCCACGAAGCCCTTCCACCATTGCCCCTGCGGGCTCACCGCCACCGCGGCGATCTGAGTCGAGCCCGTCGGGTGCGCCGATGGGGGCAGCTGGACTGCATTGACCGCAGACGAGCCTTCATCGAACCGTTCGGTGGTGAACGAGACGCGCGAGCCGATCGTGGTCGGAACATCGTCGATCGCCGAGGCTCCCATGGCCCGCTCATCGGCGACGCGCACCGCTTCCCGCAGCGCTTGACGACGCTCCTCGCCGCGCTCGCCAAGCAGCTCCCGAACGTACTCACCGAGCTCCTCGGTGCGAACGCGCCCAACGCCAGACTGCATCACCTTGTCGAGCGCGATCTCAAACTCACGCGCCGTCTGGAAGCGTTCATCGGGCTCGCGCGAGAGCGCCTTCATGATGACGCGATCGAGCTCAAGCGGAAAATCCGGGTCGAACACCATGGGCGGCAGGATCGGACGCTCGGACACAATATTGTGCAGTGTCGCAATATCGTTCTCGCCGCGCAGTGGATGCCGCCCGGTCGTCAGCTGGTAGAGAATGATGCCCAGCGCGAACAGATCCGTGCGGCGATCAACGGCTTTTCCGAGCGCCTGCTCGGGGGACATGTACGGCGGCTTGCCTTTGACCTGACCGGCGCTGGTCGTCTCACTGGTGCGTCCGGCGGACTTGGCGACGCCGAAATCGAGCACCTTGACCACACCGTCGTAGCCGACCATCACGTTCTGCGGAGAGATGTCGCGATGAACGAGGCCGATCGAGCGCCCCTCCTCGTCGCAAAGCTCGTGAGCGGCGTGAAGCCCAGCGCAAACCTCGGCGATGATGCGCACGGCATGAGCGAGCGGAAAGCGCCCTTGCTCGAGAGCGGCGCGCCGCAGCGCGCCGAGTGGCTCGCCGTCGACCCACTCCATGACGAGGTACAGCACGTCATCCTGCTCACCGAGATCGAGGATCTCGACCACGTTCGGATGACGAATGCGCGATGCGATGCGCGCCTCGTCGAGGAACATCTGCTCGAAGCGGACGTCATCCGAGATGCTCGGAAGCATCGTCTTGACCGCGACCGTCTTCTTGAAGCCGCGCGAGCCCCGCTGACGCGCCGCCCAGACCGCGGCCATCCCGCCCTGCGCGATGGGCACAAGGAACTCATAGCGCCCAACGGTTTGTCCGGGCTGTATGTCCTTCAGGGTCTTCATAACGCGGACGCCTGGCACCCTATCACGACCTGTCGCCCCTACGGCTAGCCCCCAGACGGACTGGCCCATCAAAGCCCTCTGGGTGCCCTGGAAAACGGCTGAACGGTCGCCCGGCGACCTTTGCGCCAGGCCCCGCGCGCGCGGGGGGCGCGAGCGGGCGCTCCCTCAGCCCCAGGATCGTGTTAGACGGCCTTCCATGTGGAGGTTCCGCATTCGTCACTCTAGCCTTTGGGCCCTGGCCCTACTCAGCCTAGTCGCTGCCCCCTTGGCCTCTGCCGCTCCGACCGGGTCAAAGCCTGGCACGAAGGCGAGCGCCAGCCCCGACCATCAAGGTCATCACGGCCATCAAGGCCATCACGCTCCCAAGGCGGGAAAGGAGCACCCCGCGACAGCGAAGGCTCCGACCACAGCGCGCCCCGCAGCGTCTCCGGATGCAACGCCGGCGAAGGCTGGCAACGTGCGTGACTCGAGCGTCGCCGCCATGGAGCGACTGGTCCTTAGCCTGTCTAAGAAGCGCCTCGCTAATGGTTTGCGCGTCGTGATGAGCCCGGATCCGGAAGCGAGTACCGTCTCAGTCACGGTCACTTACGACGTCGGCTCCCGTGATGAGGTCCCGGGGCGCAGTGGGTTCGCCCACCTGTTTGAACACATGATGTTCCAGGGCAGTCGCAACGTGACCAAAGGCGAGCATTTCGGCCTGATTTCGAGTCGCGGCGGCACCCTCAACGGCACCACCTCGGAAGACCGCACCAACTACTTTGAGACTCTGCCCGCCAGCGAGCTCGCCCTCGGGCTCTGGCTCGAAGCCGATCGCATGCACTGGCTTGCGGTCACGCCTGCAAACTTTGAAAACCAGCGCGCGGTGGTGCAGGAAGAGTATCGAATGCGCGTGGCGAACGTGCCCTACCGGCTCGCCATGATTGAGCTCGGCTCGCTCGTCTACGGTGACTACTTCCCCTACGCGCATCCAACGATCGGCTCGATGCCGGATCTGGACGCCGCCGCCTTCGACTGGGTGAAGGATTTTCACGAGCAGCATTACGCGCCAAACAACGCCGTACTGTCGCTGGTTGGCAACTTTGACGCCGACCAGGCCGTGGCGCTGATCGAGCAGTATTTCGGTGCGATTCCGAGCAAGACGGTCCCAAAGCGCAGCGATGCGCCAGCCCCCGCCGCGCCCAAATCCCCTCGGCTCAAGCAAGTCGACGATCCGAACGCCAAGACCCCGGCCCTGCTCTACGGCTGGCAGCTGCCGCCGGCGCGCACGCCGGACCACCCCTCGCTCGAGCTCGCGGCACGTATCCTAGCCGACGGCGACAGCTCACGCCTCTATCAGCTGCTGGTGCGCGAGCGCGGACTGGCCCGCGATGTCTCGGTGTGGACGGAAGACCGCCGCGGCCCGGATCAGTTCACGATCCAGGTCGAGCTCACCGAGAAGGCGGATCCAAAGTCCGTCAACGACCTGATCCTCGCCGAGCTCACCAAACTCGGAAAGACTGGGCCCACCAGCGCAGAGCTCGAACGCGCCCGACAACGCCTCAAATCGGGCTTTCTGTTCGGACTGCAGTCCACCCAGACGCGCGCCAATGTGCTCGGTGAGCTTGAGCTCTACACCGGCGACGCACGCACGCTGGTCCACGAGCTCGAGCAGCTCCTGGCGGTGCGGACCCAAGACATCGCCCGCAACGTGACTCGCTACTTGGCACCCGAGCTTCGCTCCACCGTCACCGTGCTGCCGAAAAAGGACGCCCCGCCGCCCGCCAAGGTGGACGCCCCCGCGGCCCCGAACAAGGACGCCCACAAATGACTCTTCGTCCGTATTTTTACCTGATTTCCCTGGCAGCCCTGCTGGCCTGCAGCGCCCGAACCTCGCAGCTTGGCAAGCCCGCTGCGCCGCCGCCTCCCGAACCTCACCTCAGCGCGCCTGCGGCGTCAGTGGCAACGCGTGAGGCGCCGCCCTCGGCCATGCCGAGTCCGAAGCGTCCGTTTCCGCAGCTCCAGCATGGCAGCCTCCCGAACGGGCTGAGCTACGGCCTTGCCGAACGGCGCGTCCTGCCGCTCGTGCAGGTGTCTGTTCTGGTGCACAGTGGTGTCGCCAGCGAAGGCGACCACGCGGGCGTGGCACGCTTCACCGCTCAGCTGCTGGAAGCCGGCGGAGCGGGACACTGGGACAGCCGCGCGCTGCGCGAAACGATCGACGGGCTCGGCACCTCGCTCGATGTCACCACCTCGCGCGACGCCACACGCTGGTCGCTCTCGGTCACGACGGACAAGCTCCCTGCAGCGCTCGACGTGCTCTCGGCGCTCGTGACGGCGCCACGCTTTGAGACAACCGAGTTCAAAAAGCTGCGCGACCGCGAGCTCGAGCGAGTGCGCGGGCTGGCGCGTGAAAACGGCGGCTGGCTAGCGCAAATGGCGCTCAGCCGCGCACTCTATCGTCGTCCGATTGGCGTGCATCCCTACGCCACGGTCGACGTGCTCCCAAGCGAGCTCGAGCGACTCAATCTGGCCGATTGTCGTCAATACCATCGAACCAACATCACCCCTAAAAACGCCGAAATTTGGGTCGTTGGAGATGTGACCGAGGCGCGCCTCAAAGACGAGCTCAAGCGAGCCTTTGGGAGCTGGTCCGGACCAGCTCCGGCCAAGCAGGCCATCCCGGCGCCCTCCGTCGATGACCTGCCTGCAATCGCCCTCGTTCATCGCCCCAACAGCACTCAGAGCGACGTGCTGGTCGGCGTGCTTGGGCCGCAGCGCAAGGCGCCGGACTATCCGGCCCTAGCAGTCGCCCAGCACGTGCTCGGTGGCGGCGTGGCAGGGCGGTTGTTCCTCGACGTGCGCGAGAAGCGCAGCCTGGCGTACTCAACCTACGCGCAGAGTATCGATCTCGCCCATGGTCCGAGTACCTTGATGCTTTCCGCAGGCACACGCACCGCCAAGACCAGCGAGACGATCGACGCGCTGCTTGAGCACCTCACCGGCATCGGAGCCAATGCGATCACGCAGGCGGAGCTCGACTCAGCGCAGCGGGCGCTAGTCGACGGCATGCCCAGCCGCTGGGAAACCGTCGAGGGACTCGGCGGCTACCTGTGGAACCTGTCTCAACTTGAGCTCCCCGAGCGCTACTACGATGACGTTCGCGACGCCATCTCCAGCGTCCAGCCCGAGGCCGTACGAGCCGCCGCCAGTCGCTACTACGACCGCAAACGCGCCGTAATCGTGGTCGCCGGCGACGCCACAGTGATCGCCGAGAGCCTGCGTCAGTACGGTGACGTGGAGGTCCTCGATCCAACTCACGATTTTAGGATCGAGCGCAAGCTAACCAAGACGTTGACGCCCTAACCCAAACGGGGCGCTCGCACAACGACCGCCCCATTGTTCCGAGCCAAGGCAGAGGGTTGACGGGCAGAGAGGCTGAAGCTCGCCCCCCGCGTGAGCCGCGCCAGCATCGCGTGAAGCCGCGACAGCTCGAGCGCGGCAGTGACTTCACACAGCTCACCAAACGCCATGCCGTCGATGGGCAAGTGCAGTTGTTGCTGATGGGTACTTGTCGTTGACGTCAGCCAAATCTGCGCAGATTGACGGAATAGCCGTGCCACCTCAAGCATTTGAGCAGGAAAATGTCGGGAATTGATCAACTGCTATCCCTAGCCGCAAGTCAGGGTGCCAATGAACTCCGGCTTGCCGTTGAGCAAGAACCGCAAATGTTCGCCAATGGTATCCGGAAGCGCCTCACCATGGCCGTGACCAGTGAATTCGCGCTTCGGCACTTGGTCGCGGAGTTGCTCACACCGGAACGAGAGTCGCAGCTACGCGAGCACTGTCGATTGGCGATGGACCACGAGCTCCCCAAGGTTGGACGGTTTCGTGCCACGTTCAGCGACGAAGGTCCCGGTACCCTGAGGATTTTGTTTCTGCTGTTAGTGACTGCGGGCTCGGCCGGTGCTCCCGAGCAACCACGTCGAGCTGCCCCGACACAAGTTAATCCAGCGCCTCAGCCCCCAACCGAGGACGTCCCTGAAGCGGCGCGATTCAGCTCCACTGCCATGGCGGAGTCATCCAGCTCAGCAATCGTCACGACCCCCGCAGTGGGGACCAATTCTGGGACGGTCGCCAACGACCAAGACGCAATTTGCCCGACCGAGGCGTTCACCGAGCTGGTGCGGCAGGCCTATCAACGGCGGGCTTCGGACATTCACCTCACCGACATGGAGGCCCCGTGCCTGCGCGTCGATGGGCGCCTGTTGCGGCTCGCCACGGATGCTGACCAGTCGATTTCGGCCTATTTCTCTCTAACCCCCGAACTACGCAGGCGCCTCGACGCTGGCAGCTCGGCGGATTTTGGCATCGATATCCCTCAAGCGGGGCGGCTCCGCGTCAGTCTCTTTCGTAGCGAGGGTGGGCTGGCGGCGGCCGTTCGATTGCTACCGGGCGAAGCTCCTGAGCTCGCAGAGCTGAACCTACCCGTGCCGATCGCTGATCTCGTCGAGCTCTCCCACGGTCTCGTTCTGGTATGCGGCGCGACGGGCTCTGGCAAGTCAACCACGCTGGCGGCGCTCGCCAAGGAGGCAATGCGACGTCGCTCCATTCTACTCACCACTCTGGAGGACCCGATCGAGTACAGCCTGACCGCACCTAGCCACAGTATCGTGCGACGACGGCAGGTGGGAAGGGATGTAACAAGCTTTCGCAGCGGTCTTCGGGATGCACTGCGCGCAGATCCAGACGTCATCTTGGTCGGTGAATTGCGTGATGCCGACACCATTCAACTAGCGCTGACTGCCGCGGAAACCGGGCATTTGGTGCTTGCATCCATGCACAGCGGCGGTGCCGCGTCAGCAATTGAACGCATCGTCGACGCATATCCCTCCGACACCCGCACACAGATCCGGGTGCAGTTGGCCGATGCGCTCCGCGCCGTCCTCGCGCAGCGTCTGTTGCCCCGCGCCGACGGCAATGGTCGCGTACCCGTATTGGAGCTGCTTCGGGTCACCTCGGCTGTGGGGAATGTGATTCGCGAGGGACGCACCTCACAACTGGCCACCATTCTCCAAGCGGGCAAGCGCGAAGGCATGCTGAGCCTCGATCGGTGTTTGGCGGACTATGTCCAGAGCGGACTAATCTCCCTCAAGCAAGCCCAAGCGGAAGCAAATGAACCTGGCTCATTGCTGATTGGCAGGTGAGTCATGGTGACTGCGGCCCATCGGTTCGTGCAACGGGCTTGCATTCGGAAGCTCAAGACCGACCACTCGAGCAACGAGTTCGTCGTCATGTCCTCCTCGACCGGCACCCGTTTTATTTTGCTCTTTAACGGGGCAATGACCCCGCGAGGGCGACACTCACCGCTTCACCCCCGCGTGAGCCGCGCCAGCATCGCGTGAAGCCGCGCCACCACGAGCAGCGAATCCCGCGCTTCCGCCTCGGACGTTGCCCGCAAATCGAGCGACAACTCAAGCGCAGCAGCGACTTCACACAGCTCGCCAAAAGCAATGCCGTAAGCGCGACGCTTGTCAGCCAAGCTCGTGCGACCCGCGCCTTCAGCGAGGTTGAGTGCAACCGAGATCGCGCTCTTGCGAGCCTGCTCGCGCAAGCGAGCATCCCCAAGCCGCAGTGTTCCAACGCGCCGCACCAGCTCGCGCGCAACCTGGTAAGCCTGCAGTCGTTGGTGTGGAAGAGGCCATTGGTGATTCTGTCTTGCCTGCGTCATGCCCACCCCCCGGCGCAGAACCCATGACAAGCCGAGCGCAGCGAGGATTGGGTATCCGGTGCATGAGCCCCGTACTTCCGCCGATTGAGCCAATGCGTCATGTTGATTCGCATGACGGAAACCGAAGCAAAGTGGGTCGAGCGAGTTCGTGAATGGGAGAGAAGCGGTCTGCCGATGGACCAGTTTGTCGTGGGCAAGCCGTATCAGGCCTCGACGTTGTTGTGGCGCAAACGTCAGCTACAGCACCAAAAGCGGCTGGAGATGGCAGCGCCGCAGCGCGGCCGTGTCGCTGC
>JBBRAB010000046.1:0-31112 GCA_038207155.1 Polyangiales bacterium | reverse complement strand
CGAGTTCACGCGGCGAGTTCACGCGGCGAGTTCACGCGGCGAGTTCACGCGGCGAGTTCACGCGGCGAGTTCACGCGGCGAGTTCACGCGGCGAGTTCACGCGGCGAGTTCACGCGGCGAGTTCACGCGGATGCTTTCGCTCCATCGAGACGATTACGGGAGGGCGCTCGATGCGCCACTTCCAGGAAAATTCCTGAGAATCAACAGGATCCGGATCCTGTAACTCGCTCCGTTCAGTCCTGGAGAGTCTGAGCGGAATAGCGCGGCTGGGCCCGCGCCGCACTTCCGTTCGCCAGCCAGCCGCAGACTGAGATAAACTCGCTCCACTCTTTTCCGCGAAGCAAAAACCACTATGTCAGTAACCCCAGTCAACGACATCGAACTCGAGGCATTCTGCTCGCCGAAGCGCTCCGCAGGCGAGCTTGAACGCGACGTTTGGGAGACGGTGCAGCGCTTGAATCGCGCGTGGGCCGTCGACGGAGCGCCCGAGAAGCTCGAGGAGTTCTTTGCGCCTGAGATGGTTGCGATCACGCCGACCGATCGCTTTCGTCGGAAGGGGCGCGCGTCGTGCATTGACGGGTGGTCGGGGTTTGCTCGTGCGGCGAGGATTCACCGCTGGGTCGAGAGCAACCAGCGAGTGGTGTTGATTGGCCAGGGTCGCGGCGCCGTCGTTGCGTACGATTTCGAGATTGATTTTGAGATGAATGGGCGACTGATCGAGATGCGCGGACGCGATCTGAGGATGCTCGATCATCGTGACGGTCACTGGTGGTTGGTCGCCGACCACTATTCGGCTACGCCTGGTTGATCCAGACGGTCCCCGCCGGGCGCCTCGCGCCGTTGTTAGCGAATCGCAGGTTGATCGCGCCTTATGTCCGCGAGGTCGCGCCTCACGACCGCGCCTCATGTCCGCGAGGTCGCGCCTCACGACCGCGACTCATGGTCCCACGCCGCCCCAAACAGCAACCCCAATCCCGAACGGCAACCCCACCGCCAACCCCCAGTCCTCGTCCGCGTTCGCCCTCCGGCGCCTCCCCGGGGCGCGGAGCCAATCGTCACCTCGCGGGAGTGAGGGGTGATGTGCTGGGCTATCCGACATTACCCGATGCGGTAAGGCCTCGCGAATCCTGTGGGGTCGGAACGCGTTCTTGTCACGGTGGATGATTGCAATTGGGGTGTTTTGAAAGCGGTTTTCTCATGCTTTCGGTTGCTAACGTTCACCGGATCACGAACGTTATGACTACTGATCGCCTGCCCCGCGTTCAGTTCCCCTTATGCCCCGATTCTTTGCAGCGTTTTTCGCGGTGTCAGCGCTCTTCACCTTTGGCTCGGCCAATGCGAGCGTTCGCCCTCTCGGGCAGGCCGGAGCTCGCGAGCTTGACGTCCTCCAAGTGGACGCCACCCGCGCCGCGCTGCAGGCACTCGCGGCGCCGTCCAAGGGTCATTCGAAGAATCTGCTCGTCAAGCTCGGCGACATGAAGACCGAGCCCGCGCAGCGCAGCCTCTCGCCCGCGCTGGTAAACGCCTCAAGGGCGGCCATTGCTGATATCCCGGGCGTCACGCTGATGGGCGACGGAGAGGATGCCGAAGCCATGGCTGCCAAGGGTTCCACGGTCGTCGTGATCTCCGGCAAGCTCCGCGAGCTGGGTCAGGCGCGCGAGGGTGATGAGGTCGTGATGTCGGCCAAGGTCGAGTACGTGCTCTACAAGCTGCCAGGCCGCGCGATCGCCGCGATCGTCAGCGGTGGTGCCAAGGCACGCGTGGGCGCCTCGTCGGTCAAAACGCCGTCAGGTCGTCAGCAGCTCGAGCGCGAGGTCGTCTCGGCCGCCGTTGAAAGCGCCGCCCGCCGCGCGCCCGCCGCGCTGCAAGCCGCCGCGAAATAGTCGTTTGCGCAGTTGCCGCTCTCCGCGGCGATTTTGTGTGAGTTTGTAACGGCACGCGCGCCGACCGCCCGAAAAATAGATGCAGCCGCCCGGTGGTGAGACATGCTGCGCGCCATGCAGCCCGAGGTGTTGTTTGTCTCCAAGCCCATCGTGGCGCCGTTCAAGGACGGGTCAAAATGCTTCGTACGCGATCTCTCCCTGTCGCTGACGCGCCACCGAGCGCGCGTCATGACCAGCGCGGGCGCCGACGTTTCTTGGATGGCTGGCGCAGGTGACCGGATCTCGGCTCAGCCCGTCTACGGTGAGGCCAAGTCGCGTTACGCCCCAGCTCTGCTCGAAAATCTACGCGCCGCGGCCTTCACTGGGCTTTGGTCGCGCTCCGCGCTTTGGCATTTCGTGTTCGCGCCCAACGCGCGCAGCAGTCAGGTCGCGGCCCTTCTCAAGGGCCTGCGCGGTCGCCCCGTGCTGCAGACCGTAGCCTCCCCTCCGCGCTCCTATGAGGGCGTTGGTCGTTTGCTGTTCGGCGACGTCGTTGTGGCGCAGAGCGAGCACACGCGCTCGCGGCTCGAGGCCGCGCTGGCGGCGAGCGGTATTTCGCGACGCCGAATCGAGGTCATTTCTCCCGTGATCGGCGCCATTGTGCAACCGAGCAGCGACGCCATTGCCGCGCTCCGAGCTGATTTGCGGGTCGGCGTGCAAACGCCCCTGCTCGTGTACCCGGGGGATCTCGAGGTCAGTCGTGGGGCTGCCTCGGTTGCGGCAGCGACCCCGGAATTGCTGCGTCAGCATCCGGACTTGGTGGTCGTATTTGCCTATCGCGACAAGACGCCGCTCGCGGCCGAGCGCGCGCGTGAGCTCGCCGCGCAGCTGCCGTTCCAGCGAGTACGCTTGCTTCGCGAGACCCAGCAGATCTTCGCGCTTGTGGCGACCAGTCAGGGCATCCTCTTTCCGGTCGATGATCTCTACGGCAAGGTCGATATCCCGATCCTCTTGCTCGAGGCCATGGCGCTTGGGACGCCCGTGATTGCGCTCGACCAGGGGCCCCTCGCTGAGCTCGAGGGCGTGATTCACACGAGCGCCGAGGTGGCGGCCCTGGTGGGCGCGGCCGGGCGCTTGCTCACCGAGCCAGGGGCGCGGCAGGCCTGCGCCGAGCAGCAGCACCAGGCCCTGGCCCGCCGCCACGACCGGCATCAGGCCGCACGGGCCTACGAGGCGCTCTACGACGAGCTGCTCGGGGGCGCGCAACACTGACGCTCGGTCTCTTTCTCCCGCGCCAGGGCGGGGGGCCGGGGGTGGTAGGCTCGGTACGCGGACCGTGCTAGACCCGGCCCGCTCATGTCTAAGTCATCCGCTGAAGTCCGGCAGGCATTTCTCGACTTCTTTCGGTCCCACGGTCACGAGGTGGTGCCAAGTGGTCCGCTCGTTCCGCAAAACGATCCGACGTTGCTCTTTGCCAACGCGGGGATGGTGCAGTTCAAGGATCTGTTTACGGGTCGCGAGAAGCGCTCCTACAACCGCGCGACCTCGAGTCAGAAGTGCATTCGCATCAGCGGCAAGCACAATGATCTGGAAGCGGTCGGTCCTTCTCCGCGTCACCACACGTTCTTCGAGATGCTCGGGAACTTCAGCTTCGGTGACTACTTCAAGGAACAGGCCATCGTCTTTGCGTGGGATCTACTGACCAAGACGCTTTGCCTTCCGCCCGACAAGATGATCATCACCTATTTCAAGGGTGAAGAGGGCATCCCGATGGATGTGGAAGCCCGCGATCTTTGGAAGAAGCTGACGGGGTTTGGCGACGATCGCATCCGCGGTCTCGGCATGTCCGACAACTTCTGGCAGATGGGCGACACCGGTCCTTGCGGCCCCTGCAGCGAGATCCATTTCTATCACGGTGACGGTTGCCGCCTCGAGCAGTTCGGTGAAGAGCAGACTCCCGAAGGCTTCGGCTGGATGGAGATCTGGAACCTCGTCTTTATGCAGTTTGAGCGCTCGCTCACTGCCGACGGTCCAAAAATGGACCTGCTGCCCGCTCCCAGCATCGACACGGGCGCAGGGCTCGAGCGGCTCGCGGGCGTTGTGCAGGGCAAGACGAACAACTACGACATCGAGCTGCTGCGCGAGATCGTCGAATCTGCCGCCAACATCGCTGGCAAATCCTACGGCGGCACGATGGCGCCCGATGACGTCAGCATGCGGGTGATCGCGGATCACGCTCGCACCACGGCATTCTTGATCGCTGAGGGCATCCTGCCCGACCGCACCGGGCGCGAATACGTGCTGCGACGCGTGATGCGCCGCGCCGTGCGCCACGGCCACCGCCTCGGGATCCAGCAGCCATTCATGGCGGAGATGACCGGAAAGGTCATCGAGCTGATGGGCGAGCAATACGGCGAGCTGCGCGCTCGCGCTGGCCTGATCCGCAGCATTGTCGAGCAGGAAGAGGTGCGTTTCCGCGCCACTATCGAGCGCGGGCTCGGGATGCTCGAGCAGCGCTTTGACGAGCTCTCGGCCGCCGGCAGCGCCACATTGCCCGGGGCGGATGCCTTCAAGCTGCACGACACCTTCGGCTTTCCGCTCGATCTCACTCAGGTCATCTGCGGCGAGCGCGGGATCGCGGTCGACTCGGCTGGCTACGATGCGGCGCTCGAAGCCGCTCGCGCCCGCTCCGAGTTCAAAAATGACGAGCAGGTCGTCGAGCATGTATTCCGCGCAGCCCTCGACAGCCTGCCCGGCGGGCAGGTGCGCTTCGTCGGCTACGATCGCGACGAGCTGAGCTCAACCGTGCGTTGCCTCGTGCGCGACGGCGCCGTCGTCGAGAGCGTGACCGAGGGTGATCAGGTCGATGTGATCGTCGATTCTACCCCGTTTTATGCCGAGTCCGGTGGTCAGTTGGGTGATCGCGGCGTGATCACGGCCAGTGGCGTTCGGATCTTGGTCGAGGACACGCTAAAGCCTCTGCCCGGACTCTGGGTGCATCGCGGCAAGGTGCTCGAGGGCACGCTGACGACGGGCAGCGAGGTGGAGCTCGCGATTGACATTGCAAACCGCTCGGCAACTCGACGCAACCACTCGGCGACCCACCTGCTGCATCTCGCTCTACGCGAGCTGCTTGGTGAGCAGGCGCAACAGAAGGGCAGCATCGTCGGTCCCGAGCGACTGCGCTTTGACTTCACCCACGATCGCCCGCTCAGCGACGAGCAGCTGGCGGCGCTCGAGTCGCATGTCAATCAGCGCATCTTGGCCAACACCCCTGTGCGCACCGAGGTGCTCGACATGGAGGCCGCGCGCAAGCGCGGCGCCATGATGATCTTTGAGGAGAAGTACGGGGATGTGGTGCGTTTGCTCAGCATGGCCGAGTCGATGGAGCTGTGCGGCGGCACCCACGCGAGTGCTACCGGTGATCTCGGCCTCTTCAAGATCCTGTCCGAGCAAGGCGTAGCCGCTGGGGTGCGCCGCATCGTCGGCGTGACCGGGCTGGGCGCTTTGGCCCATACCCGCGAGCTTTCGCTGCGGCTCGAGCGCGCGGCGACAATCGCCAAGACCTCGCCGCTTGAGCTGCCGGAGAAGCTGGGCAAGCTGGTCGAGCGCCAACGCCAGCTTGAAAAGCAGATCGAGGACCTGCAGCGTCAGCTTGCGACCGGCGGGGGAGGGGGCATCGACTCCCAGCTTTCCCAGGCGCGGGATTTTGCCGGAGTGAAGGTGCTGGCGATTCGCTCCACGGTGGCCGATCGCGGGGCCCTGCGAGAGCTTGCCGAGCAATTGCGGGACAAGCTGGGTGATTCGGTGGTGCTGGTGGGCTCGGCCGCTGACGGCAAGGCTCAGCTGGTGCTGACGGTCGCTAGGAGCGTGATCGGGCGCTACGCCGCAGGCGACTTGATCCGCGGTGTGGCCGCGATTGTGGGCGGGTCCGGCGGAGGACGCCCGGATATGGCCCAGGCGGGTGGCACGCTGCCAGACAAGCTCGACGAGGCCCTCGAGAGCCTCTACGTGCGCTTTGAGTGAGTAATCTCAGGACTCTCAGTGGCGTCCTCAGGGCGCCTCGGAGTGCCCCGGGGCAGGGTGAATCGACGACGCCTCCTTGTCAGAGCGTGATGAGGACTGGCGGCGGCGGGGGCTCGGACGCAAGCGCGTTGGCAGGGTCGCGCAGCAGCTCCGCGAGGGCCGCGACCAGTGCCGCCGCGTCCGCAAAGCGGCGCTCAGCAGGCTTTTCGAGGCAGCGCATTACGAGGCTGTCGACGCTAGCCGGGACCTCGAGCCCAGCGAGCTCGGCGAGGGGCGGCACACGGCGTTGGGCATGCGCCATGATGACCTCGGTTGGCTTCAAGTTCGGGAATGGCGGATGCCCCGCGAGCATGAAGTACAGCAGTGCTCCAACGCCATAAACGTCCGAGCGCGCGTCCATCGGCTCGCCGCGAGCCGCCTCGGGTGACATGTACGCCGGAGTCCCAAAGATGGTTCCGGTGCGGGTAATCGAGGGATTTTCCGCGTCGTGCACGAGCTTGGCGATTCCGAAGTCGAGCACCTTGACGAAGTCGGGTTCGTCCCCGGCCTGGGTGATGAAGATGTTCTCGGGCTTGATGTCGCGGTGCACGATCCCGCGCGCATGGGCCTCAGCGAGGGCGCGGGCCACTTGATGGGCGATCGTGAGCGCGCGCGGCACTGTCAGCCGGATCTCGCAGCGCACCAGCTCAAACAGCGTCTGCCCATTGAGCAGCTCCATCGCGTAGTACCAAATCCCATCCTCAGTGACGCCGTAGTCGAAGACGCGCACTGTGTTCGGGTGCGTGAGGCGACTCATGGCAGCAACTTCTTGCTCGAAGCGACGAACCGCGACGGGATTGGCGTCCTGATCCGGACGCAGGATCTTGAGCGCCACGTCGCGGTGGAGACCGGCGTGATACGCCTCCCAGACCTCTCCCATGCCTCCGCGACCGATGCAGTGCTTGAGGCGATAGCGTCCGATACTACGAGCCTCGAACAGCTGACGGCGCACGGCCCAGGTGCCATGCCCACCCCACACGCAAATGCCGAGGGACGCGACCGTCACCCACAGGCTTTGAAAGAAGATACTGAGAGCTTTGGTGTCGGAGAACTGCGCGCGAATGTCAGGTCGGAACCACGCCGCCACCAACAAAACTGCCGGGAATGCCAGCACCGGCGTGCCAACTAGGTAAAGCCCACGCTTCCAGGGGGCGGCCAGGGCCGAGCCGCGCGCGACGAGCGCGATCACGACGCCGGTGATGTAGCGACTCGTGATCCCACCGTATTCCAGGCACATTAGGCCCATCGCCATCTGCGCCATCGTGAAGATGCCGATGTCCATCAAGGTGAGTGACCAGCGCGGCAGTCGCCGGACTCTCATGAACACCCAGACCACGATGGTGATCGGAACGAGCCCGAGCGCGCGCAGCCCCCAGAAGAACTCGAGCGAAGACTCGCCCCCGAACTTGACGACGATCCAGTCCTGGAACCCGAACGAGATCCATGAGATGGCTCCCAGCACGCTGAGCCAGCGCAGGCGCATCGTGTCGTTGATTAGCTCCTCGCGTTCAACCCGCGCGCGCTGTTCCAGCGAAGCCCTGGTGCTCGACGACAGAGCGCTCGGAAGCTCGAGCTCGCCAACACTGCCCGATTGCGACAGCACACATCCGCCGCCTCCAAGGGTCGATGGGGCATCGCTGCTGGGCGGTGCTCCGAGGCTGGCTTGAGTGTTGGTAGGTTGCATCGCCCGGATGAGTGGAAGGCGCGGAGTATACCGCAGACACGCGCGCGCCCGGTGGGAAAGCTGCAGCGGTTGCCCACGCGGCGGAGGCTGCGGCTGACAGGCCAGAATCCCGTTAGGTTTCCGCGCTGTGTCTTACACCGGTAGCGCGGGAAGACCCGCACTCAACGGGCCAAAGCCCCAGAAGTGGGGTTCAGGTTCGAGCTGCACGGCGAAGCGCTCGTGAACTCGGGCCCGCACGTGGTGAGCGACGCGCAGCACGTCGTCAGCTGTGGCGCCCTCGTGAGCGATTAGCGCCAGCGCATGGTGCCGACTCAGGCCAGCTGCGCCCAAGCGAAAACCTCGCTCGACTCCCGCCTGTTCGATCAGCCAACCCGCGGCGAGCTTGGTGCGCTCCTCAGGGAGCTCCCAGGCGGGGCACGGTTTGGACGAGCTGGCGCGGATCTGCTCGGCCACCGAGTGAGGCACGATGGGGTTGACGAAAAACGAGCCACAGCCGCGACTATTCGGATCGAGCGCGTCAAATAGCATCGATTTTTTGCGCCGGAGCTCGAGCACCCACTGACGAAGCGAGACGCTCGTCGGCGGAGTGATTTCGTCTGAAAATCGCTGCTGCAGCTCAGCTGAGCGCGGCGAGCTCGGTAGGCAACGTGGCAGGCGAAGCTGGACCGACAGCACGACGTAGCGCCCACTCCAGTCTGACTTGAAGCGACTGCTTCGATAGCCAAATCCGCACTCGTCACGCGTGAGCTGACACCGCTGCAGCGAGATGCGGTCGAGGACGGTGACTTGCTCGAGGTGATCGGCGATCTCCTGGCCGTAGGCCCCCACGTTCTGGATCGGGGTGGCTCCCACCGTTCCGGGGATCCCACTGAGGCCCTCGAGGCCCGAGAGCCCCAGCATGCAACACCGCTCGACGAGCGCGTCGAGCGACTCCGCGGCGCAAGCGGTGACCAAACAGTGGTCACCGGCTGGTTCAAACGCGACGCCGCGTAGTGCCATCTGCACCACGAGCCCGCGCACGCCCTGGTCGCTCACCACGACGTTGCTGCCGCCCGCAAGAATCGACACCTCCTGTGCCTGCTGCTTGGCCCAACTGAGCGCAGCGCTGAGCTCCGCTTCGCTGTGAACCTCAACGAAATACTCGGCGCAGCCGCCGACACCGAGGGTGGTCTTGGAAGCCAGGGGTACGTTGCGCAGCGCGTCCATGCGGGGGACTCCTAACACGAGCGGACCTCGCGCGACTAGAGGGGAAATCACTAGCTATTCCGAAGAATCGAGCAGGAACGACTCGTCGTCTTCATCGTCGCAGCGACGCAGCCCCGGCTTGGAGCGGACGAGCGGTTGCACGTTGTGTCGGTCGGGTTTGGTGAACGGCCCCATGACGCGCTGCAGTTCGCGGCGTCGACGGGCGCGCGCGATTCCGATAGCGCGACGGGCCTCCGTGGTGAGTCCGAGCGGATCCAGCTCAAGACCGCAGAGCGCGTCAGCTACCGCCGCCACGCGATCGACCAGAGGTGCGGTGGCATCGACCACCACGACAGCCTTGCCTCTCAGCCAGACCAGCCCGCCTGAACGGCGCGTCACGGCGAGCTGAAACGGGGTTTCGCGGACGGGAAGGCGTAGCCGCCGACAGGTCAGCATGAGCTCGGTGTAAAGCTCGGCGACGTCCACGCGCTCAGCATAGCGCCGATTCGGCGACAAAAGCCGCCAGTCTGTGTCGAAACAGCAAAAGGGCGAGAGCAAGGTTGGTGCTGGCGCGCCGTCGTGCTATGCGGAGATCTAGCAGTCGAGTACTGTCCGGAGGAGGAAGCCACAAGCTTCCCAGGCGGCACTCGGAGCCGAAGGTGGGAAATAGCCCCCTTTCGGTGGCACCGAACCCGAACCCACAGAGATCGCATGACGTTTACGGAAGCTGCGGCGCAGGTACTGCGCCTCGTAGGAAAGCCGCTCCATTACAAGGAAATCACCGACGTAGCCCTCGAAAAGAGCCTACTTTCGCACGTCGGAAAGAGTCCTGAGGTCACCATGGGCGCCAGGCTGGCCGCGCTGGTGAAGAAGGGCGACAAAGAGAACCCGCTCGTTCGGGTCAAGCCCGGAGTCTTTGCCCTGCGTGAGTGGGACGCCAAGACCGTCTCTCAGGGTCTCGCGGATCGCACGCCAGCGCTTGAGCGGCTCGCCGCAGCGATGGCTGAGGCCGGTGAGGTACTCGTCGACGTTGAGGTGCCCGTCGAGGTGTCCGCTCCCGTGCCCGAACGGGAGGAGGAGCGCCCGGTACAAAACGAGGATGATCGCCGTCGCGCCGAGCTCGCTGCCGGAGCCAATGAGCTTTACGCGGCCGAGGACGACGACGACAAGCCGATCTTTGCCGAACCTGAGGTGGTCGTCGAAGCTGCCACCGCCGCCGAGGACGACGACGGCAATCGCCGGCGACGTCGTCGCAAGCGTGGCGGACGTGATGAGGGGCGTCCGGAGCCTCGCGGCGGCGATGATGATCTGCCGCGCTACACCGTTTCTGAGGTCTCTAGCGAGGTGCTCGAGGCGGCAGGTGCCGAGCTGCGAGCACGAGAAGCCCGCGACGGGCAGCCCCGTGAGCGTCGTCCAGACTTGCGTGACGGTGGTCAGTCCGGTCGTGAAGCGCGTGACGGTCAGTCGGCGCGCGACGGTCAGCCCGGTCGTGAAGCGCGTGACGGTCAGCCCGGTCGTGAAGCGCGTGACGGTCAGTCGGCGCGCGACGGTCAGTCGGCGCGTGACGGTCAGCCCGGTCGCGAATCGCGTGACGGTCAGCCCGGTCGCGAATCGCGCGATGGCCGCGACCGCGAAGCGCGCGATAGCCGCGACCGCGAAGCGCGCGACCGCCGGGACGGCCGCGACGGTCGAGAAATGCGTGAGGGACAGCCCCTCGACGAGCTGATCGGCAAAGAGCTGGCTGATGTGCTCGTGCTGCTGCTGGGTACTTATGACCGCAGCGGTGGCGCGATCCCGGTGGCGCGTCTTGCCGAGACGGCCAAGCGCCGTGGGCGACTGACCGTGGAGCTCCCGCAGGGGCAAGCGCTGCTCGAGGCAGCCGCCCGCTCGGACAATCTGCGACGCAGCTCGAGTGGGCTGCGACCGCGCTTTCGTCTGGTCGATCACCGCATGGCGCTGACCGACTGGTCTCTCGACAACGAGCTGCTCCGGCTTGAGCGCGAGCTGGCGAACATGGCCGAGCGCTACCGTGAGCAGTCACGTCGCTCGATGCTGCGGCGCCTTCAAGAGCTGCCTCACGCCACGCTCGGCGAGTTCGTGGCCCTGCTGCTTGAGCGTGTCGGCTTCACTGAACTGCAGACCGTGCGTCGGCCTGGCGCTCATGGTGCGGAGCTGCACCTCTCAGGGCGTTTCCAGGGTCCGCTCGGTGATCAGCGCACAGCGATCGTGCTGCGCCGCGACGGGCGTGAGCTTGGGCGTGAGCGAGTGACCGAGCTGCGTGGTGCTCTTCATCACTACGGCCCGGCTCAGTCGGGTTGGCTCGTCACGACCGGTCAGGTGCTCAGTGGCGCGCGTGAGGAGGCCGCTTCTACGGGCGCTGCTCCCGTGCAGCTGCTCGACGGGCTCGGCCTAGTTAAGCTCTGCGAGGAGATGGGCCTGGGCGTCGTGAAGACGAGCGTGACGCTGACTCTTCCGGATTTCGAGTTCTTCGAAGGTCTGAAGTCGGGGGGCTGAGCTCAGTGGGTTTGGGACTCCAAGGGCGCGCCGTCTGGCGCGCCGTTTTTCCCCTGATGCTGGGGCTTACCGCTTGTGGTGGGCCCCCGCCGTCGCAGTTTCCGAATGGGGAAAAAGCCCTCGAAGCGATGCGAGCCGGTCTTGCCTGCAGCCATGGGCTGCAGGCCGAGGCCAAGGTCGACTACATCGACGAGCACGGGCGCGTGCGAGGCAGCCTGGGCCTTCTGGCGAGCTCGCCCGATCGGCTTCGGATCGATGCCTACAGCCCTTTCGGCGTGAGCCTCAGTACACTCACCTCGGACGGCAGGCAGTTCCTATTGTACGACTTGCAGCATCGTGAGTTGCTGGAAGGGCGAGCAAACGCCTGTAATTTGGCGCGCTTCACGCAAGTCTCGCTTCCGCCGCACGCGTTCGTGCAGCTGCTGCGGGGTGAGGCGCCGGTCGTCGTCCACGCTCCCAATTCCGCGAGCTTGTCCTGGGAGAGTAGCTTTCTCGGACGGGGACATTGGGTCGTGACCGTCCCCGGTCAAAATGAGGCGGTTGAACGGATCTCGCTCTCACCGCACCCCGATGACTGGGCGCTGCCCTGGGAACGTCAGCGACTGCGTCTGCTCTCAGTGGCGCTCGAACAGCAGGGCCTCCCGGTCTATTCCGTTGAGCTGGCAGACCATGCCGTTGCGCAAACCGCTGCAGTTCGGCGTGATCCCGACGGACTTGAGGCGGACATTCCTCCGAGCGGACCAAGCTGTCAGGCAGAGCTGCCGCGGCGCCTGCGCATCGTACTCGGGGAAAACGAGCGCGATGTCGTGCTTCACTACGAGTCGGTGAGCCACAACCCGCCGCTGGTGGTCGGTGCCTTCACGCAGGTGCAGCCGGACGGCGTGCGTCGGCGCTATTCCCACTGTGAGTAGCCTGCTCTAGCCCAGCTCGCCGGTGGCCTACTCCGACCGATCGAGCACGAACCGGAGGCGACCGAGCAGTTCATGGGCCGAGAAGGGCTTGGGGAGCAGCTCATGGTCGGCGAGACCAGCACCCTCCGGGCCCAGTGAATCACGGGTGTAGCCGGAGACGAACAGGGTCTTTAGTTCCGGGTGATATTGGCGCAGCTCAGGGATCGTGCTCGGGCCGTCACCGTCAGGTAGCAGCACGTCTGACAGGACCAAGTGGATCGGCAGCAGGTGCTCGCGGGCGACGCGGCGCGCTTCACTCAAGGTGCCTGCAACCAGGACCTGATAGCCCTTCTGACGCAACAACCGAACCGCCAGGCGTTGAACCCCGGGATCGTCCTCAATCAGGAGGATCGTCTCGTCTCCTCCGATTAGCTCGGGAGGAGCCTGACTCGGCGAGGTCTCGGCTTGCGTGGCGATCGGGAAGTACACCCGAAAAGAGGCTCCCATCGCCGGCGAACTCTCCACCGTGACGCCCCCGCCATGCTGTCGGACGATCCCGAACACGGTAGCCAGACCGAGCCCGGTGCCTTGTCCCAGTGGTTTGGTGGTAAAAAACGGCTCAAAGACGCGAGCAGCAGTTGCTGCGTCCATGCCGCAACCCGTGTCGCGCACGACTAGGCAGGCGTAGGTACCCGGACGCAGCGAGCGGTGTGGCGCTTGCTCGTCGACGCAGGTGAGATGAGTCGTGAGCTCGAGCTCTCCGCCCTTCGGCATGGCGTCGAGCGCATTGCCGGCAAGGTTGAGTAGGATTTGGGTCAGCTGGGTGACGTCAGCACGCACGTGCGCGCGGCTCTTGGCCGCCACGCTGAGTCGCACGTTGTCGCGCAGCATGTGGCGCAGCATTGGTTCCACGCCGCGCACGGCACGATCGAAATCAAGCACAGTCAGGTCGAGCACCTGCTTGCGTGAAAACGCGAGCAAACGGCGCACCAGATCTGCGGCTTTCTGCCCAGCAGACAGGATGTGACCGAGCGATTCGACCACGTCCGGATCTGTCGGGTGAGAGGTCAGCGCGAGCTCCGAATAGCCAATCACCGGCACCAGGAGATTGTTCAGATCGTGAGCGACCCCTCCGGCGAGCTGCCCGATCGCTTCCATTTTCTGCGCCATGCGCAGCTGCTCCTCGAGCTTCTCTTGTCCTTCGGTGGCGCGACGCTGAAGGATGAGATGCACCTGGCTGTCAAGCAGGTGCATCAGCGTGTTGGCAACCTCGCCCAGCAAGGGGCCGTCCCAGTTGGCGATCGTTAGCAGTAAGTTTTCTCCGCCTGGCGCCAGCGGTACGATCACGGTCAGGTGACACAGCAGCCGCCCCTCAGACGGCGTGAGCCAGCCTCGCGGCATGGCCGACGGAAGGTCGTCGAGATGCTCGAGCTCGTCCGCTGGCAGCGGCGAAAGGGGTGTCAACGAGCAGCCTCCCGGAGGAAAGAGTCGCGGGCTGCGCGCTTGATAGGTTTCGGACCAGAGCCCGAACTCGCCCGGCTCAAGACGCCCCCCGCCCTGATGGACCGAGGTCTGCGTCACCTGGCGGTGATGCAGGACGTCGATGGCTCCGTCGACGGTTTGATGACCGAGCCAGCAGTGCCGACCGCCGGACAGGCGTGCCACGTTGCGCAGGACGAAATGCGAGATTTCCTCGTTGCTCGCCTCATGCATCTGCGCCATCTCCAGCAGACACTCAGCGCGACGCGTCGTGTGCCGGAGTAGCGTTTCATAGCGGCTGTGCGCACTCACGTCCTCTAGCAGCAGCGCCACCTGGGCGGGCTGTGGCGAGAACAGATGGATGCGTCGATGCTCGAATTCCGACGGGGAATAGTCCTCGACAGTGAGCGGGCGCCGGGTCATCAGCACCTGTTCAAAGCGGGAGAGCCATGGTGTGCCAGCAGCTTGCTGCGCGATCGACGACAGCAGCAGCTGGCCACCCTGCCGCTCGAATGCGGGATTGGACTCAACCACCGTCAGTCCAATCAGGGCAGCGCTCTCGTCGCGGCGTGGCTCGCACAGACAGAACCCGTTGACCATCGACTGAAACAGCTCGAAATAGTGCGAGTTGTCCGAGTCAGACGCCGTCGTCACTGGCGGCCGCGAAGCAGTCGGGAGCTCTCTCAACGTGGCCGCGATGAACCAAACCCCTCGGACTCCAAGTCGCTTGAGACTGAGCTCTACCAACAGCGGCTTGCCGGTGCCTCGACGCTTGGCTCGCCAGTGGTGAGTGCGAGTCGAACCACGCAGCACGTCCTGCCAAAGCTCTTCAAGCGCAGTGGCTTCGGACTCGTCCTGACAGAGGTCCAGTAGCGAGAGCTGACTGAGCTCACTGCGAGGCAGGCCAAGCCAATCGAGCGTGGCTTCATTGGCGTCGAGAATGCGTCCCTGCGCGTCATGCACGAGCAAGGGGTCACGGAGCTGATTGACGAGCGCGCGCAGATACTCGCCGGAGTTACCGAGCAGGCGCAGTGCACGCGCTTCATTGCTGAGCTCGCGAACGGTCAAGCTGGCCGTCTCGCTCGAAATCCGTCGCAGCTCAAGCTCGACCCAGCCGTTCAGGCTGCGGCTGTGCGCCTCGGTGTCAAGCTCGTCGCTGTTTCTGAAGCGCTCGCACGCGGACCACCATTCTGGGCCGAGCTCCTCGCACAGATCACTGAATGAGCGTCCTGTCAGGGCCGCTGGTGCCAAGCCGAGTAGCGACTGACTGGCGCCGGTGACCTGCTCAAACCGCCAGTCGGCAAAGCCAGACGAGTCGAGGAGAGTGAGCCTAGCGCGGAGCTCTTGCGGGCGATTGCTGCGGGAATGGGGAGGGGGCAAGCGGGGTCCTTGACGGGTCGTCATCATCACCCCGGCCCGGCCTAACCCGCAAGTCGCTCCCGACTTCGCACCAGCGAATTGACGATGCTACCGTCTCGTCCAACGCGCTGTGCCTAATCGACAGGACCCTTCCCGGCTTCGCTGGCTGCTCGGACTCCTCCTTGGGGGCGCGGTCCTCGTGGGCTATCCCGGCCCGGCTCCGGCCAAGGGGCGTGCCCGCGCGAAAGCCCAGCATCCCCAGTCGTTCTTGAAGCGCACGAGCTACGTGCGAAAGGGGATGCTCGACGCCCACGCGCATCAGCGCGCACTTGAGTATCGCGTTCGAACCTATGGGCATATCCCTGGCCTTGGGATGGAGGGGCTGAACTCGCAAACCGCCGCCTCTCAGGCGGTTTCGACCCAGTTTTTCGGTCATTCGCTGCGCGTGCATCGTAAGATCGTCACCCCGCTACAAGCGGTCGAGCAGCGCATCGCGGCGCGCTGCGCGGGCCCCAAGGATGCCTATGAGGCGCGTCACGTGGGCGGCCTGCGTACGGAGAACACCATCCGCGGTGGGGAGGTCTCCAACCACCTGTTCGGGATCGCGCTCGACATCGATCCCGAGCGAAATCCCTGCTGTCACTGTGTGGAAAAGTGGCAAGCGCACCCGAAGTGTCGTCTGCCGTCGAAGTCTCCCTATGATCGCGCGGCGGTCACCCATTGCTGGGTGGATGCGTTCGAGCACTACGGCTTTTATTGGCTCGGGCTAGATAGCCTCGAGGACACGATGCACTTTGAGTTCCTCGGACGTCCCGCCCGGGATTCGAAATCGGCGCCGTCCGAGGACTGAGGGACAGGCTCGGCGTCAGCTCCGGCAGGTGGCCACGAGCAGGGCTGGGTCGTCGCCGATCAGCGTATCGACACCGCAGTCCGAGAGACGCGCCGCGTCCTGCGCCTGATTGACGGTCCAGGTTCCAACAAAGGCGCCTCGCTCATGCCAGCGTTCGACGCGCTCGCGCGTCACCTGACTCTGCTGTGGGTGGAGCCCCGCGGCGCCGAGCAGACGCCAGCCACACGCATGTCGACGCCAGCCCTCGTTGGCGCGAGTGAGCCAGGCGCAAGGGGCCAGACCGTTCCAACTCAGGCGAGCGACCAGCTGCGCGGAGAACGAGGAGAAAATCAGCTTTTCGGCCATGGCTAGGTGCGCAAGCTGAGTGCAGATCTCAAGCACGCCGGCCACCAGCGCGCCGGCAGGTTCGTGATCGGCCTTGAGTTCCACGTTAAGTCGATGACCACCGCCCGCGGCCCAAGCGAGTACCTCGGCAAGTGACGGGATGGAGGCCCCTTGCTGGAGCTCGAGACGCTGAGCCTCGGCGAGCGTCAGCTCTCGCACGGCACGAACCTCGCGGCCCTCGGTCATACGCTCGAGTGTGGCGTCGTGAAACACCACGACCTGCCGGTCGCGGGTGAGGCGCACGTCGAGCTCCACGCCGTCCGCTCCGGCCGCGACCGCGAGCTCGAAGGCTAGGAGCGTGTTTTCCGGTGCCAGCAGGCGGGCTCCACGATGCCCGAGCAGCAGCGGTGGAGCGCCTGGGGCGCGTTTCCAAGAGGCAGAGGACGTTTGCGTCATGGACGGGGTTGGCGAGCGCTGAGCTCGCGTCCGCTGGTGTAGCCCAAGCCCAGGCCCGAGCTACCCGAGCCCGTGGCTTCCCGCGCGTCACAACCCCCTCGCACTTCGGTCGATGGGGCGCGATGCCCAACCGCACGGTCGAGCTCGCCGAGGCCCGTCTCCCGATGGCGCTCAGTTCGCTCCGGACTCCTCCCGAGCGCCTCTACCTCAACGGAGAGATGCCTCCCGGACCGCTCGTCGCAGTGGTCGGAACACGCAGTCCCACCGCCGAGGCCCTCGCGTTCACCCGCGAGTTGGTGCGTGCCCTGGTCGCCGCTCGCTTCGCCGTCGCGTCGGGAGGTGCGGTCGGCATCGACGCGCAGGCTCATCAGGCAGCTCTCGAGGCAGGCGGGCGCACGCTGGTGGTCGCACCCGCGGGCTGGGAAGCTCCCTACCCAGCCGAGCATCGCTCACTATTTGAGTCGGTTGTGGTCGCCGGTGGTGGTTACCTCTCAGCCGCCGCGCCCCACCGCAGTGCGACTCAACCCGCCTTTTTCCTACGCAATGAGCTGCTCGTTGCGCTCTCCTGTGCACTGGTCCTGGTGCAGGCGCCACCCCGCAGCGGCGCGCGCAACGCCGCCCGCCACGCGCGTCTCCTGGCGCGACCAGTCTTTGCGGTTCCATCCTGCCCCTGGGTTCCGCAGGGGCTTGGCTGCAACGTCGAAATCGGTCTGGGGGCATTCCCGCTGTCGAGCCCTAGGGATTTGCTGAGGGGGCTGGCGCGGCGTGGCCACGTTGGGCTCGCCCTCGCCCAATCGTCGCCGAACGCGGACACCAGTGAGCAGACGTGGCTTCAGCCTGAATTGCCTGGAATCCAGTGCGCCGCGAATGCTGCTCCGGGTTCGGCCAGCGCGGCGCTCGTCGAGTTCGTCTCCCCGCGCATAGCCCCTCGTTCGGGCTGGGTGCAGGCGCTCGAGCGCCTCCTGGCCCGCAGGCCTTACGCCCTCCCAGAGTTGGCCAGATGCCTGAGAGTGCGGCCAGCGGACCTGTCTTCTGAGCTGCTGCGGCTCTCGCTGCTCGGGCGAGTTCGGCGTCAGGCGAGCGGGGAATGGTGTGCTGCAAGTAGTTGAATTTACAGGGTTACGAAAAATGACTCGGTGGCCGCTCTTGCAAATGGGCCAGCTGGATCGCATTGAGGGGCCGAAAGGTACCCGGGCACTCAATGGCGAAGACCCTTGTCGTAGTGGAATCGCCTGCCAAGGCGAAGACCATCAAGAAGTACCTCGGCGCGGGATACGAGGTCCTCGCTAGCAAGGGCCACGTTAAGGACCTGCCCAAGCGAATGGGCATCGACGTGGAAAACGGGTTCCAGGAAACCTACGAGGTCATCGAGCTCAAGGCGAAAGTCCTGGCAGAGCTCAAGACCGCCTCAAAAGGCGCCGAACGCCTGCTGCTCGCCACCGACCCTGATCGCGAAGGCGAGGCGATTGCCTGGCATTTGGCCGAAGAGCTGGGGCGCAAGGGGCTCGACGTGTCCCGCGTGGAGTTCCACGAGATCACGAAGAAGGGCGTCACCCACGGGCTCGAAAATCCGCGTGCACTGGATTCGCACCTCTATGATGCGCAGCGCTCGCGGCGCGTGCTCGACCGCATCGTCGGTTACGACGTGTCGGCCCTGGTTTGGTCAAAGCTCGCCTTCGGGCTGAGCGCGGGGCGCGTCCAGAGCGTGGCTCTCCGCCTGATTGTCGAGCGAGAGCGCGAGATCGAGGCCTTCGTCCCCGAAGAATACTGGAACATTGCGGTCGCACTGCGCACGCAGAAAAACGAGCGCGTCACAGCGCGTTTGGATCGCGTCGACGGCGAAAAAGTCTCGGTCACCAATGCCGAGCAGGCCGGCAAGCTCCGCACCGCCCTCGAGTCCGCAACGTTCACGGTTGCCCAGGTCACCCGGCGCGAGCAAAAGCGCCATGCGCCCGCTCCGTACACGACCAGCAAGCTGCAGCAGGATGCAGCCTCGTACCTGCGCTTTCCGACCAAGCGCACGATGAGCATCGCTCAGAAGCTCTACGAGGGTGTCGACCTCAAGAAGGACGGCGGTCCTGTCGGTCTCATCACCTACATGCGTACCGACAGCGTGCGGGTGAGCGCTGATGCGATCGACGAAGTGCGCGGTCACATCGAGACCACGCACGGTGCGCGCTTCGTCCCCACCAAGCCCAATAGCTTCAAATCGCGCAAGGACGCCCAAGAGGCGCATGAGGCGATTCGTCCGACCTCGCTGGAGTTCACGCCTGAGCTCGTGCGCAAGCATCTCACTGATGAGCAGTTCAAGCTCTACCGTTTGATCTGGGACCGCTTCGTCGCATCCCAGATGGCTTCGGCCGTCTACGACCAGACGGGCGTCGACATCGCAGCCAAGCCCAAGAGCGGCGCCCACATCAGCCTGCGCGCCAGCGGCAAGGTGCTCAAATTCGCTGGTTGGCTTGCGGAGTACGATCACGGCAAGGGCGACAAGACCTTCGGCGATGACACGCCGAAGGAGCTCGCCGGTGAGGACGAGGCCGCCGAGGGAGCCGACGCCGAGAAGACTGCTGCCCGCAAGGAGAAGGAGGACGACACTGAGTCCCTCCTGCCCGAGCTGAACGAGGCCGAGTCTCTCAACCTTTCGACTCCGCCAGGAGTCATCACGGACCAGAAGTTTACTCAGCCCCCCCCGCGTTTCAATGAAGGCTCGCTCGTGCGCGAGCTTGAGAAACGCGGCATTGGCCGTCCAAGTACCTACTCCGAGATCATCAGCAAGGTGCAGGCTCGCGACTACGTCGAGCGGCTTGCGGGTGGACAGATGAAGGCGAGTGAGCTCGGCAAGGTTGTGACTGACGGTCTCGTCAGCACGCAGCTCGAGTTCATGGAGCCGAGCTTCACTGCCACGATGGAGGAGGATCTCGATGCCGTGGGTGCCGGTAAGCTCGACCGCGTCGAGCTGCTCCGACGCTTCTACACGCGCTTCCGCGAGACCCTCGACCGCGCCAAAAAGGACAAGCGTTGGTCCCCGCCGCCCAAGCCCACGGGCGAGGCCTGCCCCGAGTGCAAAGGCAACCTCTCGGAGCGCTGGAGTCGCAACGGCTGGTTCATCGGCTGCGATGGTTACCCGAAGTGCAAGTACACGCGCAGCCTCAACGATGGCGCTGCCGGCGAGCCCCGCCTGACGGAACACAAGTGCGACAAGTGTGGCAAGACCATGGCCATTCGCACGGGGCGCTTCGGAGAGTTCCTCTCGTGCACCGGCTACCCCGAGTGCAAGAACGCGCGACCGCTTCCGCTCGGGGTGCCGTGCCCCAAGTGTGCAAGTGATGTGATCGAGGTGCGCGCTCGCAAGAAGGGCGGCAAGACCTTCTACGGTTGCGTCGGCTATCCCAAGTGCGACTTCAAGGTTTGGCAAAAGCCCGTCGCGGAAGCCTGTCCGCAATGCGCATCGCCCTTCCTGCTGCACGCCGGAGGTCAGAAAAATCCGAAGCTGATCTGTCCGAACGTCAAGGAATGCGGCTACAGCCGGAGGCTTGAGACCGAGGACGGTGAGGGTCTGCTCGGTGAGGTGGCCTCGGCTTCGGAAGCTCCGGAGGTGGTGCCTACGATGGAGTCGGAAAAGGCGCCCGAGCCCAGCAAGCCAGCGCGCAAAACCAAGCGCAAGTCCCCGGCAGACGTTCCGGCGGCGGAGTGATTTGAGCGAGTCGCGTTCCCCCGCGCCCGTGACGATCATCGGTGCTGGCCTGGCCGGCACCGAGCTAGCGCTGCAGCTGGCTCGTCGCGGTCGCCCGGTGCGTCTGATCGAGCAAAAGCCGCTCGCGCGCACCGCGGCGCAGTCGCTCGATGGAGTGGCAGAGCTGGTTTGCTCGAACTCCCTGCGTGGCGCCGCGCTGTCTAACGCCGTCGGGCTGCTCAAAGAGGAGATGCGCCGCTCCGGCTCTTTTGTGCTCGCCGCAGCCGATGCCACGAGCGTGCCGGCAGGTGGCGCGCTGGCAGTCGATCGCGAGCAGTTCTCGGCATGGCTCACCGAGGCCGTTGAGCGAGCGCCCCTGATCGAGCGAGTTACCGAGGTCGTAACGGAGCTGCCACTCGAGCGCCCACTCGTGGTGGCCACGGGTCCGCTCACCGGGCAGGCGCTGGCTCACGCTCTCGAGACGCGCTTTGGGCAAGGCAGCCTCGCCTACTACGACGCGATCGCTCCCGTCGTAGCCGCCGACAGCATCGATTTCGAGAAGGTGTTTTTGGCGTCGCGCTGGGACAAAGGCACGTCCGAGGCTGAGCAACACGCCTACATCAATTGTCCGCTGACGGAGGCCGCCTACGAGGCGTTCATCGACGCGCTGTTGTCTGCCGAAAAGGCGGTGCCGCACGCGTTCGAAGAACCGCGCTATTTCGAGGGCTGCCTGCCGATCGAGGTGATGGCCGAGCGGGGTCGCAAGACGCTGGCCTTCGGTCCCATGAAGCCAGCGGGATTGACCGATCCGAAGACGGGACGCTGGCCCCACGCGGTCGTTCAGTTGCGCCAAGAGAATGCGGCTGGCACTGCCTACAATCTGGTGGGCTTTCAGACGCGCATGATGCAGGCCGAGCAACGCCGGGTGTTCCAGATGATTCCGGGACTCGAGCGGGCCGAGTTTGAGCGGTACGGCTCGATCCATCGCAACACCTTCCTCGATGCTCCGCGCCTGCTCGACGGATTTTTGCGCAGTCGTCAGGAGCCGCAGCTGTTTTTTGCGGGCCAAATCACCGGTGTCGAGGGCTATGTCGAGAGCGCTGCGTGCGGTCTGGTCTGCTCGTTCTATCTCGACGATTGCTGGCAGGGCCATCAGCTCGAGCTGCCTCCCGAGACCACTGCGCTCGGCGGTTTGATGCGCCATCTCACGCGCGGCGAAGGGGATTTTCAGCCGTCCAACGTGAATTTTGCGATGCTCCCGCCCGTCAGTCTCGAAGGCCGAAAGAAGCTCAAGAAGCACGAACGTGGAGAGCTCGCCGCCGCGCGCGCGCTGGAAGCGCTCGAGGCCTGGCTGCAGCGGCGGCGCGAGCGTGCGGTCGCCTCTGGCTAGAGCAGCTCGGCGATCGTTCCATCCGCGAGCAGCCAGCTCTCGGGCGCGAGCCGAACCGTGGTGCCGTCCCAGCTGAGGCGTCCGCGAGACTTCAGTCGCTCCAAGCTGCGAAGTCGCTTGGGGGTTCTGACCAGCAGACCGAGCTCTGCCTCGACTGAGTCGAGATTGACTCCATCGCTCATCCGCAGTCCGAGCATGAAGCGCTCCGCAAGCGCCATCTCGGGGCTCACGATCTCCGACTCCGCTAGCAGCCCGGCTGGAGCCGCCTCAAAGAGCGCGTTTCCCGGGGCAAATGACGTCTCGAGATAGCGAGCGACCGAGAGCGTGTTCTTGTAGCGCAACCGCGAACCCTGCCAGGCAACGGTGCCGACGGCAGCCGTTCCGAGCCCGAGGTAATTGCGACCGCGCCAATAGCCCACGTTGTGGCGCGAGCGAGCCCCGGGGCGCGCGTAGTTACTGATCTCGTAGTGCTCAAACCCAGCCGCCTCGAGTCGCTCGTGGATCGCCATGAAACTATCGGCTACGCCGTCTTCCGGCGCAATCGGCAGCCGACCGGCCTTGGCGAGGCTGCCAAAGCGAGTCCCCGGCTCAATTGTGAGGGCGTAGACGGACAGATGCTCCAGCGGAAACTGCAGCAGCCGCTCGAGCTGCGCGAGTTCGTCCACCACGCCGCGACCAGCCACCCCAAAAATGTAATCGGCGCTGACACGGGAAAAACCCCCAGCAAACGCGGCCTCGAGCGCGCTTAGCGCTCCACCTGCGTCGTGGCGGCGTCCGAGAAATTCGAGCGAAGGGCGGTCGAGGCTCTGCACGCCGAGACTGACGCGATTGACGCCCACCGCGCGCAGGGCCTCGGCCTTGTCGCGGGAAAAACTGCTGGGGTTGCACTCGACCGTGAGTTCGACCGCTGATGCCGAGGTTCCAAACGCGCCGGTGACCGCAGCGATCACGCGCCCAAGCTCGCTCGTTTGCCAGAGTGAGGGAGTCCCACCTCCGAAGAACAAGCTATCGAGCTTGGGCAGGAGTCCGTCAAAATGCGCCAAACGAACCTCAAGCTCCGCGAGCACCCGGTCGGCATAGGCGGCATGCGGGATGCGCGTCCGGTCGGGCTCAGGGACGCTGAAGAAGTCGCAGTACGGGCATTTGCTCAAGCAATAGGGAAAATGGACATAGGCCCCGAGCTTGGAACGTGAAATCACTCCATCGGATGTTCGGTCGGAAGGCTGATCCATGCGGGCTTTGGGCCTGAACATAGTGATGCAAAGGTCGTTGGTCGAGGCTGTCGTTGGCGGGTTGGGGGCTTTCAGTTGTGGCTTGGGGGTGTTACCTTACCGATGGCGATTCGCCCTGTTTTCAGCGAAAGCCCGGAGCTAACCGAGTGTTGGGTGTTGAGGTCTTAGTCCAGCGAGTCAAGTCGTATCACCCGTCAGCTGACGAAGAGCTGATTGAGCGAGCGTACCGCTATTCTGAAAACGCTCACAAAGAGCAGATGCGGCGCAGTGGTGAACCCTATTTCGTTCATCCCGAGCGGGTCGCAGGCATCATTACCGAGCTCAAGCTCGACACTGCCAGTATTTGCGCCGCCCTGCTGCATGACGTCGTTGAGGACACGCTCGCGACGGTCGAGGACCTCTCGCGCGACTTTGGTGAAGAGGTGGCCCAGCTCGTCGATGGCGTCACCAAGCTCGGTAAGATCAATTTTGCCTCCAAGGAGGATCGCCAAGCGGAGAGCTTCCGCAAGATGGTGATCGCCATGGCGCGCGACATTCGCGTGCTGCTGATCAAGCTGTGCGACCGTCTCGATAACATGCGCTCGCTCGAGTTCATGAAGGCTGACGCGCAGGAGCGCATCGCCCAGGAGACGCTCGACATTTACGCGCCGCTAGCGAGTCGCCTCGGGATGCAGGCGGTCAAGGCTGAGCTTGAGGACCTGAGCTTCAAGTACCTGGACGCTCAAGCTTACGCGCAGCTCGAAGAGAAGATGGACCGGACGCGCAAGGATCGCGAAAAGTACATCGAGACGGTGTGCCGCACGATCACCTCGCGCTTGGCAGAGCAGGGCTTTGCGGTGGATGTGGCCGGGCGGGCCAAGCACCTGTATTCGATTCAGCGCAAATTGCGCGATCAGACTACGGATTTTGAGCAGATCTACGATCTGATCGCGTTTCGTATTTGCGTTGAGACCGTGAGCGACTGCTACGCAGTGCTCGGGGTCATGCACTCGCGCTGGACGCCTATCCCGGGGCGTTTCAAGGACTACATCGCGCTGCCCAAGCCGAACATGTACCAGTCGCTTCATACGACGGTGGTCGGTCCCGGGCGTCAGCGCATCGAGATCCAGATCCGCACCCACGAGATGCATCGGGTTGCCGAGCACGGCGTGGCGGCGCACTGGAAGTACAAGGAGCGTCACTCCGGCGGCGTCGATCCGAAGGATGCCGAGCGCTTCACCTGGCTGCGAGAGCTCGCGGACTATCAGCGCCACGTCAAGGATCCGCTCGAATTCCTCGAGAGCGTCAAGATCGATCTCTTCCCGGACGAGGTGTACGTCTTCACGCCGAAGGGGGACGTGCGGGTGCTCCCGCGCGGGGCCACGCCGATCGATTTTGCCTTTGCGATTCACTCGGAAGTCGGGGAGCGCTGCTCTGGGGCGCGCGCCAACGGCCAGATCATTCCCTTGCGGTACAAGCTGCGCAGCGGGGACGTGGTCGACATCATGACCTCCGCGCAGGCTCAGCCGACCAAAGACTGGCTGAATTTCTGCACGACGACCCGGGCCATCACACGCATCCGGAATTTCCTGCGCGCCGAGCAGCGCGAAAAGAGCGTCAATCTCGGGCGGGAGTTGCTTGAGAGCGAGATGCATGCGGCCGGCATGAGCCTGACCAAGCTCACCAAAAATGAGCATGAGTCGCGGCGCGTGGTGACCGCGCTGAAGATGGGTTCGTTCGACGAGCTGCTGCTGATGGTCGGCTACGGCAAGGTTCCGGCCGATGAGGTCGTGCGCGTCGTGCGCACGCGCGACGGCATGCCCGCCGAGAGCCAGCCTCCGCCCGAGTTTCGCGAGGGCAAGCTCACCCAGATTGCTCGCAAGATCACCGGACGCGACACGAGCGGCATCAAGGTCAACGGTGAGGACGATGTCCTCATCCGCTACGCCAAATGCTGCAATCCGCTGCCCGGGGACTCAATCGTGGGGTTCATCACGCGTGGCCGCGGTGTTACGATTCACCGCAGGCAATGCTCCAAGACCTTCGATCTTGATCCCGATCGCCGGATTGAGGTCTCGTGGGACTCCAAGGCCAAGATCAATCGCCCGGTGCAGCTGCGCGTCACGACCAGCACCTCGCCAGGCATTTTGGCGGTCATCAGTCAGGTGTTCTCAGCGCAGAAGCTCAACATCACCGAGGCCAACTGTCGGGCAGGGGATGACGGTCGCGCTTGCAACACGTTCACCTTCACGGTGCTCGATCTCGATCAGCTCAAGCTGATCATGCGCGCCATCTCAAAGACGCACGGCGTGCTCGACGTCGAGCGCGTCTAGCGCAGCGCATGCGGACAACCTGCTGCAGGCCCGGCGCTGGAGCCTGGGCCCAGGCTTGGCCCCTGCCTGGCCCCGCGAAACGGGGGGCGTCCCGGCGTCTCTCTCGCGGGGCCCGTGGCCCGCTCGCCGACCGCGACCGGTCATGACTCGACCGCGCCGAGCAGGGCGACCGGTCGCGGCGTGCAGCCGCCGAGCAGGGCGACCGGTCATGACTTGTCCACGCCGCACCAACCAGCAGCGCAAATCCCCTGCCCATTGACAGGTTGCCCGGTCAATGCGAGTCGTGACTTTTCCGCGACATGTTCCCTTGACAGCCCCCCCCCAGAAAGCTACCTATTGCCCCGCACCACGCGGGAGTAACTCAGTGGTAGAGTGCAACCTTGCCAAGGTTGACGTCGAGGGTTCAAATCCCTTCTCCCGCTCTACAAGCACAGAAAACGGCTTCGGAACCCTCCGAGGCCGTTTCTGTTTTGTCTCGGCGTGCTGGACCCTCGGGCGTTGAGGCGTGAGGGTCGGGAGCAGCGCAGGCTTCGCTGGCTGCCCAGGCCCAGGGAAAATTCTGGGAGCTGCACGACCTGATGTTCAAAAATCAGAGCGAGCTTGAGCGGGAAAAGCTTGAGAGTTACGCCGAACAAGCCGGGCTCAAGCTGCCACTGTTCAGAAAAGCGCTCGATTCCAAGCAGTTTTCCGCGCGCGTCGAGGCAGACATTGCTCTCCGAACTGAGAGTGGCGTCCAAGGAACACCAACCCTGTACATCAATCGTCAGCGGATCGAAAACGCGCTCGATTTCGAGGCAGTTTCCCAGTTGATTGACCAGGAATTGGCGAACCAGGGCAGGCGGCGAGCCCGAAGGGGGCGAGCGGGACAGCCGCCCGCTCGCGCTGCGCTTTCAGCGAGCGGTCGCGTCCTCGCAAAGCACGACCCGACCATCGAGGCAGTCGCGATTGTTCCAGCGCCCTGCTTGGAACGCGGCCGCAACTCTGACCTCAACGCAGGCCTTTTGGGGGGCGCCCGATGGGGCTCCGACAATCCAGTTGGAGTAGGTGCCGGGCGCAGGGGTGTCGCTTGCGCCTTCGTTCCAGAACGCCGTCCCATCCGACCAGCGCCACACGCCGTCGGCCTCGCGGGAGGCGTCCACCCAGAATCCGACGTCATTTGGCGTCTGCCCATCAGTCGCCGCCACAGCGGCAGCGGCGTCGGCCGCGGTGAGCAGTCGCGGCAGGCGGAGTCCCAGCGCGGCGCACCGCGCGGCGGCGTTGGCGCGCGTGAGATACTCATTGCAGAACGCGAAACCGCCGCCGTCGACCGCCACACCGACGCAGGGTTGCGGGCAGATCGGCGCCGGATCGATCGTGCCGTCGCAGTCGTCGTCTAGCCCGTTGCAACGCTCCGTGGTGGCGCACGAAGGTCCGCCCCCAGCACCCGCAGCTCCGCCAAGCTCTGCGATCTGCAGGCGCTCTGCCTCGCAAGCCAGCGTCACGACTAGCGCCATTGAGAGCAGTAGAAATCGCCTCACTTCAGCGCCCCTGCACGAGGTTGTCGCGCAGCTTTCGAAGCTCGACTCCCCGCGGCATCTTGTCGAGCGGCAGTCGCTCGAGAACGGCCAACGCCTCGCGACGCCGACCGAGGGCCATGAGGGCATCCACCCGCACGACGCTGGCCTCCAGCGACAGCGCTCCGCGCGGGAAGGCATCGCGGTACTCATCGAGCAACGCGAGTGCGCGATCCGGTTTGCCCTCCCGGCGCAGCGCCGCCACCGCGCGAGCCAGGGCCTGCGACTCAAGCTGCAGCGAGCTTGAGGTAGACCTTGGGGTTGGTTGCGGCGTGGAAACAGGCTTGTCGTGGACGTCGGGCGCGACGCTTGCCGTCACGCTCGGCGCAAGGGGCGCCACGCTCGGCGCAAAGGGCGCCTCGACACGCCGGGGCGACGCGAGCGGTGGGGTAGGGACGCTGGGCGCGCTCGTCGTCGCGACCGTCGGCTTTGCTCGCCAAGGCCCTAGGGTTGCTGCCGCAGCCAGCCCCACGCCGATAACGACGGCCGCGCTGAGCGCCACCGTCCGAGTACGCCGACGGGGCTCGACACCGGCTGCGGCCACGCTGCGCGCCAGGCGAGCGCGCGTCTCAGCAGACGGGCCGGTGTCTGCCGTTGCTTGCGCGTAGGCAGCCAGGGAGCGCGCGGCGCGAGCCTCCGACTCGTCCGCGGGCGGCTCCTCGAACCAGCGTTTCGTTTCAGAAAAGGTCATGTGCCCTCCTCACGAAGCTGCCTCGTGAGCGCTTTGCGCGCGCGGTGCAGCCATACCCAGACCGTGTCGATGCTGACGCCCATGAGCTCTGCAATGTCAGCTCCTGACACCTCTTCGAGTTCGAACAGCACGAGGACCGTGCGGTGCTCTTTGCGAAGCGTGGCGAGCGCGACCTCGACGCGGCGGAGCTCTTGCTGATGCTCCGCCAGCGACTCCGGTGAGGCGCCCGGGGCGACGGACTCGGGCATCTCGAACGGACGCACCAGCCAAGGTCGCCAGCGAGCCCTTCTTCGCTGCTCCTTGACCACGTACACGGTGATCTGCCGGAGCCACGCGCCCGCCTTGGCTGGGTCCTCGAGCACGTGCAGCCGGCGCTGGGCGACCAGGAACACGTCATGAACGACGTCGTCAGGGTCGCCGACCCCGGCAAGCAGGCGCTTGGCCAGGCGGGCAATGCTCGAAGAGTGAGTCCGGTAGAGCTCGTCGAGCTCCCGGCGTAGATCGGTTGGAGATGGAGCTGGTACATGCGCCCCTGTAGGTGCTCCGCTGGGGGAGGAACCTTTCACCCTCATCCTCCGTTCCACGACCAACGGACGAGCACTCCCGCGGCAGCCCAGAGCTCCCAGGTCGGCAGGCTCAGACTGGCCGCTGCCGGCTCGACCACCAGTTGGGTCGACCGCAGCCAGGCGACGCCATCAACGGCCAGCCAGACGCCCACAGGCTCGCCGTAGCTGACTCGGGCTCCCGCGGTCGCCCCGGGAGTCCAGCTCGACACGCGTCGAGACCCGGGAAGCTCAGTCGACTGGGCCATCAGCCAGGCCGCCGCAGGGCCGAGCGACAGGTCGAGGTTGAGGGCGGGCCCGAGCCGCGATCGTCGCGTCAGTGCGGCGACGAACACCGGTCGGAACCACTCAACCCTGCCGCCGAGCAGGTCCTCGGTGCGTCCACGAGGTCCGCCTCCCCACAGGGTGAGCCCCCAACCCGCGGCGCTTAGCACGCTCGACCTGAGCACCGCCGCGGGCGAAGCCCCGTCCGTGTCGACGGCCGACGCAAAGCCGAGTCCAAGCTCGAGACGTGGTGCTGCTTGCGGCGGCGGAGCTGCGGGCTCAGGTGTAACGGGACTAGGGGCCACGGGCTGCGGCGGGCGAAAGGCAGGAGCCACTCGGCGCTGTTCGGGATGACGTTCAAGTTGCCATGCCGCCACGATCACGGCCACGGCGCGCGCCAGATCTGCGCAGAGCGCGTTGCCGTCGATGTCGCGGACCACGGGAGCTTCACCTGCGCCCGTAGCGAGTTCGACCACGACGCGACCATTGCGTCTCGAGAGTTTGACCTGCTCGCGCGAGCTCGACGTCGAGCTCGCGAGTAGCGGCTCCAGTGCCTCATTCACGGCCACGGCAGATGGGCAGTCGCCGTCGCCGGTGATCTCCACCGGCACGGACAGGGCAAACATCAGCAGGGGGCCGAACATGGGGGAGCGATCGGCACCATAGTGCGTCGACCCGGCGCGCACGTCAACCGCAGACCCAGCGGGGGCGCCATAACTCGTTGTATTTCAGGGCAGCTGCGCGATTGGAGGCGATTTTTAAGGGTTTTGTCGGCCGATCCGGCGCGGCCACGTCGCTCTGGCGGACGTGAGGAACCGTCGAGCAAGCGCTCGACGTCACTGATGTCAACGAGAGCTATCCGAAGCCCTGCGAGCGGTCCAGCGCCACCTGCGCGTCGACTAAGAGGTTATCCAGGAGGAGCTACGCGGCTGCCTTGGCCCCGGCGCAGTTGACGAGCTGCGGGAGGACAGCGGCCACCATCCCAGTCACGCTCCCGACCCAGTATTCCGTGCCTGGTGCGGGAGGTGATTGAGGGATCGCGGATGCGACTGCGCCCAACGTGCCAAGAAGGCATTTGTGCCGACTACAGCAGCGGAGCTGGCCGCGGCTCCTATACCGACTACAGCAGCGGAGCTGGTCGTGATAATTACGGTGCCCGCAGCGACGCTGGCACTTCGTCGCGGGTAATCGAATAGTTATTGCTGTAGACCGATTTGATCCAGGTAGAAGTATTGTTCTTTACCATCGGATCCGACAGCGGCCAGGTAAGGAAATAGACGATATCGGGCCGGCTGCTCTTCACATAGCCAGGATCCACCATCATGCCCTGCTCGCCAATAGCCAGCGGCTTGCCCTGCGCAAGCTTCTTGGCGATGTCGTAGCTTGCCTGGCCCGGTATCTGCGCAGTGTTCGCATAGTCATCGATCGAAATCATGTCGACATACGCGATCCCCGGAAACCACGGAGTGGGATCCACGGCCCATTGGTTCACAGCATTAAAGTTCCAGTTCCATAGTAAGTTATTGAGTTTGTGATAGTTCGTGAATCGGTCATACATGAGCTGATGCAGCTTTGCCACTTCACGCCGGCACCACCAGAAGCCCTTGAGGTTTTTTTCGTGATATGGCCGCCATATCACCACAACGCCCGCGGTTTGAAGCTGTTTCAGGTAACCGGCGATGTTGTCAATTTGAGCTATCCATCGCAGATTTAGGGCCGACCCGGGAGTGACAATTTCCAGATACTCGGCATCGGTGATACTCGTCTGAACACAATTCCAGCCGCACGCTTCATCATCGATGGGCCGCACCTCATGATACGTGAGTGTGATGAGCGCACCCTTGTTCCACATGTCAATTGCCGACTTGACCATTGCCTGACGTTTAGAATCCACGCCGCTGCCGTAGGCAAAATCCGAACCCCAGACAGCCGGCCATTTGCCCGTTGTAGAGGCAATGCTTGATGCCTGGCCGGTAGTGCCGACATAGTCGTGCTGTCCGGTCAATACACCCTTGCCCATCAGGCCTTTCAAATAGCTGAGCACCGCTCTGGTCTGCGGTGTTGCGTTCGGATTCACCGGGTTGCTTGGGTAAGGACCGGGGGTGCCACCGGTGCTCGCGGTTCCACCGGTGCTCGCGGTTCCACCGGTCGCGGCGGTGCCGCCCGTGCCACCGGAGCCACCGGTGCTCGTCGTGCCGCCCGTTCCGCCGCTACCCGTGGGCTTAGATACCAGTTGGGTCTGTGGCGAGGGGCGGGTCGACTGAGTCGGACTCAGCCACACGGAACTGAGGCGCATCGGCCCTTGACGCGAGACTAGGCGGATTTTGTGCGTTCCTGACGCCGCGAAGCGCACGGCGATCGGAGCGACGTTGGCATTGTTGTTCTGAGCATCCCCGCCGAGCCACCCGAAGGTTGAGAGGGCAGCGAACCCGTTGTAGGAAGCGGCTGACGTGCTGCCGATGCGGTAAGTGGCCGCGCCCGTCGTGCTCGTGCTGTCACTGAACTGCAACCAAAGCGAGTCGCTGGAATAGTTCCCCGAGGTCTGTGCGGTGCCGCTAACCCAAACGTAGTAGGTCTTGCCCGCTACCGCCGAGAAGGTTGCCTCGGCGTAGTTGGCAGCAGCGGTGGGGACGCTGGCGTAGGTACCTCCACTGTTGACCACGGCGCGCCCAGCTACGGCGCGAGTGTCCACGACTGAGCTCCAATGGCTTCCGGCTAGCGAAAAGTCCGTGGCATAGAGGACGACGTCAGCGCTGGTGACGT
>JBBRAB010000045.1:0-32398 GCA_038207155.1 Polyangiales bacterium | reverse complement strand
TCCGGTAACGTTGCCGTCGGCACGAGAGGAGCGCTGCGCATATTGGTCGTCAACGGACGGGACCGTCACGTATTTCCCATCCATCGAAACGATTCCGAAGGGCAGGTTGAAGTCGACGGCAACGGACTTGCTGCGTATTGCCGAGCGGGTTTGCGCCCCGTGGCTGCGGCTCGGCGCCGGAACAACACAACGAGGTCCGATCGGTCACCCGATCTGAACGCATCCAGTCTTCTCTTGGGTGATTGAGAATTTGCGCACGCCCGGCGCAAGCCGCAGTTGTTACGCCGAACCAACAAAGAATGCCTACCCTATCCGGCCAGACTTCCGACAGCGACTGGGCGAACCTCTAACCCAATTCGGTCGAATCTTCCTGCTTGAGAGCCCCAAACGGTCGCTCGGGGCGGAGCGGGGTGGTAGCTTCGCCGCGTGTCCGACTCTCCTCGTTTCGAGTCACTGCGCATCATCGAGAAGCTCGCGACGGAGAGCGTGACCGAGGTGTTCGCTGCCGAGGAGCTCCCGCTCGGTCGACAAGTGCTGCTCAAGACCCTGCGGCCCAATATCCTGCCGTCCTCACCCTTCGCGGAGGCCCTCGAGCGGGAAGCGCGTCTCCTGAGTGAGCTCAGTCACCCGGGCATCCAGCGGCTGCACGCGTTTCATCGCAGCGATCGCGAGATGTGGCTGCTGCTCGAGCGCGTGCCAGGCGACACCCTCCAGACTCACCTCAAGCGGCTCGGTCGCTTGCCGAGCGACGCCGTGGTGGCGCTCGGGGTGCAGCTCGCCGCGGCGCTCACTCACTGTCACGAGCGAGGCATCGTTCACCGTGATCTGCACGCGCGCAACGTTCTGATCACCCCTGACGGTCGCGTCATTCTGACGGGGTTCGTGAGCGCCGTCATGGAGCGCCTGCCGACCGCACCCGAGCTGCTCGATGGTGGCTCGCAGCTCTCCACTTCCCCGTACCTCTCACCCGAGCAAATCCTGGGCGAGCCGATCGATCCCCGTAGCGATATCTACTCACTCGGCGTGCTGCTGTACGAAGCGGTGACCGGACGTTGTCCCTTCGAAGGCGTCGACGAGCGCGGAACCGCCCAGCGCATCCGTCAGGACATTGCGCCACCGCTCTCGCGTTTCGTGCCTGGACTGCCCGGAGCCCTCGAGCGCGCGATTCAGCGCTGCCTCGAGAAGATGCCGAGTGATCGCTTCGCCAACATGACCGATCTGGCCGCACCGCTGGAGCGCCTGCTCACCGAGCTTGGCGTTTCCTCGCCCGAGCGCTGCTTGGCGGCTGGGATTATTCCGACGTCCGCGCACGGTCCGGCCCCTGTTGGCCATGAGGCGCGCCTCGCTCGCCCCCGCATTTCGGTGCTCGGTAAAACAACCCTCGGACTCGTGCTCTGCGCCGCGCTGGTAGTGCTTGGGGGCTTTGCCTTGCAGCGCACGTCGCCCAAGGAAGGCAGCGGTCACCGCGCCAGCGGACGGCTCGAGCTCTTGCCCGAGCGCGGGGGTTGGCTTCGCGTATTGGCCGATCCTTGGGCGCGGGTCATGATCGACGGACAGTACTTTGACACCACGCCCTTCGCCCGTCCGATCCCGCTTGGCCCTGGCGAACACTACGTGCATCTCGAGCATCCCGATGCGCCTCCGGAGCGCCGCTCGGTGCGCGTGGCGCCCGGGGAAACGATCGTGCTCGAGGTGAAGATGGCGGTCCCCGCGGCCCTGCTCGAAACCCCGGTCATCCCGGACGCGGGCGCCCCGCCCGATCCCAGCGCTTCACCCTGAGATACGAGTAGAGCCCGGACGCGCGAGCCGCCGTGAGCACGTCCCTACCCGCGCAGTCGCTGAGGGTCCTCGCTCGCGGGGCCACGTAGCGCGGCAGCAGCGAGCAGACAGAGCAGCGGAGTGACGATCAGGTGGTAGCGATCGTCGCCGAAAAAGGCGACATGCGTCGCGAGCGTGGCCGCGATGAACGCGAGCGAGAAACGCAGCGCGGGTCCAAACCAGGGCCGACCGGGACGAGGAATCATGGCGACGACCAACATCGCGATGAGGACGCGATGGTACGGATGCTCGTCGGAGCTCGCGGTCGCGTAGATGAGCGCGGCCAGCCCCGCGAGCAGCGCCCACTCGAACCAAGTGGACAGCTTGCCGTAGTGACGACGCGAGGGCCAGGACACCACCGCTAGAGCTGCGAGCCCCATCAGCCCGCGATGAAACTGGGTTAGCAGCTCGCGAGCGGCCGCCCGCCTGCTCTCAGGCCAGCGCTCGGGCTCGGCCTCATGCAGGTACTCGATCGCGAAGGACTCGTGGTCGAAGGTCTGAGCGAGTTTCTTCGGGGCGAGCGCCAGCCAGCGCCCAGGAGCGCGCCGGATCTCAGCCATCCCAACGTCGAACCAGCAGCGATCCTGTTGCACCTGCCCCGTGACGACGGGACAACCGTCGGCTGCGCGCAGGGTGCGAAAACGCCCGGTGTCCGTGAGAGCACCAATTGCCAGATTCCACCCGGTGTTGGTCGAAACAAAGGCGCAGCCATCCGTGCGCTTGCAATTGCGATAGGTCCAGGGAAGCACGACCGCGACACAACAGATCAGAGCCAGAGTCGTCCGTGCAGCGAGCCCAAGCCAGGCCCTGCGACGCAGATCCGGCGCGGCCAGGGCGAGCAGCGGCACCGCGAGTAGATTCGACGGCCGAACCAAGACGGCCAAACCAAGCACCATGCCGCTGACGGCAAAGGCCAGCCAAGGTCGACGCCGCAGCGTGAGCAGCAACGCGAGCGCGGTGATGAGCAGCATGCCCGCTAGGGGCTCGGTCATCACGACGGCGCTGTAGACGATCAGCCCTGGGTGCAGCGCGACCAGGAGCCCTGCGAGCAGGGAACGCCATCGCCCAAGCAGGCCGAGCCCAAGCCGAAAGACGAGCGCCGCCGCCGCCGAGCCGAGCAGCGCATTGGCGACGGGCGCGACCCAGGAGTGGCTTCCAAACAGGTAGTAGAGCCCACCGAGCCAAGCGCTGTAACCCACAGGATAGTGGGTCCAGGGCTTCCAGTAGTGGATCCCATTTCGCACGATGTCTTCGGAATAGCCGAACCCTTCGGCGATGCGCACAGCCCCGAAGTGATAGTAGTGACCGTCCCAGACGGGCTCACGCGCCCAGGCGAGCGCCACGTAGAGTCGCGGAGCGAGCGCCAACAGGAAAATGGCCCAAGTGAGCCAGGTTTCCACAGAGCTGCGCGGCGAAGCGGGCGCGGCGCGAGTCACGGGCCTCCACCACCGCTCGTACCGCTACCACTCTGACCGCGCATGCGTTTCAAGTAGGTGCGCGTCACCTGGGCGGGATCCAGCTCGAGGCATTTGGCGACCTGTTGCAGAAATCCGCGCGTATAGACCAGTGCGGGAAGCGAACGGAAATCCTCGGACTCGATCGCCCGCAAATGCGTCGCTGAGATCTTGGTGCGCTGTGCGATGGCCTCGATCTCGATGCCAAGTGACTCACGCACGCGCGTCAGCAGCGAACCAGTGAACTCCGTTTCGGCGCCGATTTCCCGCGAGAGCTCGTCGCGCAGCAGTGCGCGCTCGGCCAACAGTGCCGAGTCATCGACGCCGCTGTTGACGGCAGGTTCACGGTCATCGCTGGGCGCCGTCGAGAGGTCGTAGGCCCGGCGACGTAGCGGATCGAGCAGCGTGTCATGCGCCTCCTCGATGGCCGCGTTCTCATGGGCCAAGCGCGCCGCGGTCACGAGCGAGGTGAGCGAGAGACTCTCAGGCTGGTAGATCTCCCGTTGACGCTTGTAGGCTCGACGAAGCTCTTCGTCGGTCGCGCCACGATGCGCACCGAGCACGTCGTAGAGACTCAGCTCTGGCGCCACGATCGGCGGCGGCACAAAGCCGCGCGCCTGCTCGCGGGTGGTAACGAGGGCCAGCACGCGGCGGGCGATTCGCTCGAGATTTCTGGCACTCTTGCTGGTCGGGCTGTCGATCAGCAACGGACGGCGACGCACCGAGCTGAGCCAGACCGAGTCGTCTTGCTCGATCTGACCCACGTAGTCCCAGGGGATCCCGAGAAAGCGCGTCGCCATTTCGCACATCGCAGGCCCAAGATCGCTGTCCGCGCGCAGCCGAATGCCATTGACGACGAGGCGCGGTCGGAGTCGCCCGAGCTCACTCGCCGCGAGCTCTGCGAGACTCGTGTCGTAGTGAGCCAGTGCGTGCACAACGTCCAGTGGCGAAGGCAGCGGGGGCAGCTCGAGCTGAGCGCGCTCCACCAGACGCATCTTGAAACGATCCTTGATCAGGAGACGGCGCAGGCGGCGCAGAAACAGTGCCCGCCCGAAGCGATAGGTCACCTCGACCCCCGTCGGATCGGGCGTCGTGACGCATATCCCGAGATCGGCCGAGAGGAACAGATCGAGCGTCGCGGGCGCCGTCCCCCCGCCCAGATCGAGGATCACATAGTCCGCCGGAAGCTGGCGCAGCTTGCGCGCCCACACCGCCTTGCGTCCGGGACGCAGGGGAACGGTCGAGCCGGGCAGGTAGAGCTGCGGCATCAGCAGCAGCCCCGGCACCGGAGTCGGAAAGGTGCGCAGCTCGAACTCTTCGGGCTCGGTGCCCTCGGTCAGGGCTGGCAGGGGCAACCCCAGGATGGTGTGCAGCTCGGCACCAGCCGGATCCGCATCCACCAGCACCACGGTTCGACCTAACTGAGCGAGGTACACCGCGAGATTGACCGCGACCGTGCTCTTGCCGACTCCTCCGCGGCCACCGCCCACGGCGATGACATGTCGCACGGCTCGGAGTCCCTCAGGGGACTCAGAATCGGACGTCCGGCCAATCGGATCTTCGACCGTCATCGGCGCGGGTTCTAGCCCGGCTTGGGGCGCGACGCACCCCGACGGTCAACCGGCCCTGGTATCGGCCCCAATCGCTGAGGCGCGAACCGCCCACCCTCCACTGGTGCTCTCGCCAGGCTTAGGTACTCTCCGGGCCCATGTCGCGCCTCTCACTTTTCGGCTGGATTGCCCTGCTCTCGCTTTCTTGCAGCGCCCCGGCTGGCATGAGCTCAGCCGCGGGTACCCCGGCGACCGGCGAAGCCAACGACGAGGTAGCAGCAATGACCGCCCGTGAGCGCGCCGAGTGGCAGGATCTGGTCGGGACCATCCTGGCGCCCTGTCCCACCGTCGCGATGAGCGTCCGAGAGTGCGTGCAGCGTGCGGCCCCCTGCGCAAGCTGTGGCCCGGCTTCGCAGTTTCTCGCGCAGCATGTCCGTCGCGGACAATCACGCGCGCAGATCGAGGCCGCATTCCGCGCGCGCTTCGACCAAGCCTTGGTGCACGCGATCGAGCTCGGCAATTCGCCTTCACGCGGAGCTGCGACTGCACCGGTGACGATCGTGGAGTGGGCGGACTTTCAATGTCCGTTCTGCGCTCAAGCCGCAAAACAGCTCGAGGCCTTGGTGGCTGCACGTGGAACCGAGGTACGGTTGGTGTTCAAGCAGTATCCGCTGCCCGCGCATCCCCACGCGGAACAGGCCGCGCGCGCTAGCATTGCGGCGGGACAACAAGGCAAATTCTGGGAGATGCACGCTGCCCTATTTGCGCATCAGAGCGAGGGCCTCGACGATGCTGCCATCGCCGCGCTGGCGACTGAGCTTGGCCTCGATATGCAGCGTTTTGCGGGAGCGCTCGCGAGTGAGGCCACCACGCAGCAGCTGGCTGCCGACCGCGCCCAGGCCGAAGCGCTCGACCTGCAGGGCACCCCGTTCATTTGGATCAACGGACGGCGCTTTGACCTCAAGCTGTTTGACTTCCCTGACGACCTGACGACCTGGCTAGACGGGGAACTCGCCGCAGCTCGTTCCGGCGGGGCCGCCAAGTGAAGGCACCGCTCGACAACGGTTGCTTTCCTTCAGGTCGCCACCACCCGGGCATCGCCCACCTCCTTCGCACGGTCACCGCCGGGCTCACTGAGCAATTCCCGGCCGAGCGCGCGATGGCCGACATCCCCTTCGTCGCGATCGACACTGAAACGACCGGACGAGATTCGACCACGGATCGCGTCGTCGAGCTGGCCGCGGTGGTGTTCCGTGATGGCGTGGTCGTGGCACGTCAGGGTTGGCTGATTCAACCCGGCATCCCGATCCCCGCCGAGGTGACGGCGATCCATGGCATCTCGGACGACGACGTGCGCGAGAGTCCGCGCTTCGAACAGGTGCTGCCTGAGTTTCTGGCGATGCTCGAAGGCAATCTGCCTCTCGCGTACAACGCTGACTTCGATCGCCGCTTCATCATGGCGGAAATCGACCGAGTCGTGAGCCCGCTGCTCGAGGAGCCACCCTCGCTGCGAAAGTCGGTGGAGTGGCTCGATCCGCTGATTTGGGCCCGCGAGCTGCAACGCGCTGAAAAGAGCAAGGCCCTCGGGGACGTCTGCACGCGCCTCGGCATCCCGCTGACTCAGGCCCATCGGGCGACGGACGACGCGGAAGCGGCCGGCCAAGTTCTGCTCAAGTTGCGACAAGATCCCCGGGTTCCCCGCACCTATGGCGCATTTATCCAGGAGCAAAAGCGCCTCGCTCGTGTCCAGCAAGACGAGCGGGCCCGGTGGCGCAATCGCTAGCTCGGCTTTGCTGAAGGGTCGCTAGCGCCCTTATGCTCGAGCCGCGCCCGTCGTTATTACGGGGTGGCAAACCGCTCCGATCACTGGACAAGCTTTCTTCTGACGGCACGGTCAGCTAAGCTCGCGCACCATGGGACGTAAACCCCGCTCCTCTCCGGATGCGAACCGACGTCCGTCCATCTACGGCGGTCGCGAAGAGCTGCGCGCCACGCTGCTCAAACCCTACGTCTTGCGACTGCGCAATGAGCGCGGGGAGACCGCGGCACGCGCCCTGCTGTCGACCGTGGGCCTTGCCACCTTCGTGATCGAGGACGAAACCGCTTGGATCTCGGTCTCGGCGGCGCGTCGTGCGCTGCGGGCACTCGCAACGGCGCTCGGGGATGAAGCCATCGCTCACTGCGCGCCCTGGATGACGCATCCCGAAACCCTCGGCGGTTACGTCCAGGTCCTGCGAGTCGCCACTGAACCGCTTGACGCCTATCGCCACCTCACCGCGCATGCCAGTGAGACCACGCGCGTCGGCAAATTCCAGATGAAGGAGCTCGGTCGCGGCAAGATCGAGATCACCTACCGGCCCATCGCGGGTTCCGAGGAAGAGCAGACCGATCTGCTGCTGTGTATGTCGCGCTCGGCGGAGCTCGAGAGCGTGCCTCGCTTCTGGGGGCTACCAGCCGCAACCGTGGAACATCCCGAATGCCTGGCGCGCGGCGGTTCCTGTTGTCGCTACGTGCTGCGCTGGAATGAACACCGTCCGCGCAATCTCTGGATCGGTTTGGTTGGTGGCGGCGTGGCTACCGCAGGTCCGCTCGCGCTGACCGGCAACTGGAACGCCACCATGATTGGCGCCGCGATCGGACTGGGCCTCGGCGGCACGATCGGCTGGCTCGCCGATCGCATCGGGCGCGATCGGCGCTCTCGCATCCTCGAAAAACATCGCATCGCCGCGCTCGAGCGCGGCCTCGAGCTGCGTGGTCAGAGTCGCCTGCCTGAGGGGGAGCTCGTCGGCAGCGTGCTCGGCGGAAAATACCGCGTCCTTCGGCGAATTGGTTCCGGCGGGATCGGCGCGGTCTACGCGGCCGAGCATATCGCGCTCGGGCATCGCGTCGCCATCAAGCTGCTGCGCGGGGCCGCCGCCGCGGATGCCTCCGAGACGGCACGCCTGCGCCGGGAAGCGCAGGTGCAGGTCACGATCGAGCACCCGAATGTGGTGCGCACCCTGGATCTCGATCAGACCACCGACGGCAGCATCTACATCGTGATGGAGCTGCTGCAGGGCGTCAGCTTGGCAGAGCGACTGCGTGAAGGTCCCGTGGCTTGCGCGCAGGCGGTTCCGATTTTCGTCGGGGTCTGTCGCGCACTCGAGGCCGCCCATCGCGCAGGAGTGATCCACCGCGACTTGAAGCCGGGCAACGTGTTTCTCTGCAATGACGGCGTCTACAAAGTGCTCGACTTTGGCATGAGCAAATTCGCGCAAGCCGAGTCTCTCACCCAGGACGGGTACACGCTTGGCACGCCGGAATACATGTCACCCGAGCAATGCATCGGCGCCCCGCTCGATCCGCGCTCGGACATCTATGCGCTCGGCATCATGATGTACGAGACCCTGACCGGCGATATCCCAATCCAGAGTCGCAATCGCCGTGATCTGCTGGAGCTGCACCAACGCATGGTGCCGATTCCGATGCGTGAGCGACGCCCAGAGCTGGGGATCCACCCCGAGCTCGACGCCATCGTACTGACCTGCTTGGCCAAGCGCGCTGGGCAGCGTCCCTCGTCCGCGGCCGAGCTCGAACGACGACTCCTGGCGATCCCTGCGGGGGAGCTGACCAAGCTCCTGCCACTCGGCGTCTCGGGCGGCGATAGCGATGCCCCGCGCTCGAGTGACACGAGCGATCTCCCGCTGCCGCAGCCCAACAAGGGCTACCGCTAGCCCCGCGTGCGTCCCGCAGCCGCAGCGTCGGCGACCGGTCCTGCCCGGCCCGACGGCGCCTGGCGGGGACTTGCGCTATGACCGCTTCCCATGATTCGGCGCCCGCCCGCGTTTATCACCCTCGCACTCGCCGCCCTGAGCGCGTTCTGCGCGCGGCCGGCTTTCGCGCTCACCCACATCGTTCGACCAGGCGACACCTTGGCGGCGCTCGCCGAGCGCTACTACGGGCGGATCCAGCTGGAGCGAGTGTTGGTCGCGGCCAATCGCCTCGATCTCGGCGGAGGCACGGCGCTAATCCCGGGACTCCGTCTTGAGGTCCCGACCACGAGTAGCTACATCGTGCGCAAGGGCGAGCGCTGGGAGGCGCTTGCGACGCGGTTTCTTGGTTCTGCTAAGCGCGCGGACGTGCTGTCGATCGCCAACAACTCCAGTCCTTGGATGACTCCAGCCGAAGGACTGCGCGTGCTCATTCCGTACAATTTGGCGGTACTGGTTCACGGCGATGAGACCGTGATGTCGCTCGCTCAGAAATACCTCGGGGATCCCAAGAAAGCCTGGACGCTCACTCACTACAACGAGCTCAAGGACAGCAAGCTCGAGCGAGCAGCCGTCGTGCTGATCCCGCTCACTGAGCTCGAGCTCACCGACGCGGCTCAGCAGGCCGCAGCCCTCGAAGGCATCCCAATCGATCCGAACGTCGTGGGTCGCAAGCAGCAACGCAAGCTCAGCGCTGAGCTCCCGACGCTGGTCGCCGACGTGCGCGGAGGTCGCTACGCGGACGCCGTCGCACGCGGGCACCGACTGCTGGCCTCGGGCGTACTCACGCTCCCAGACACCGCGCTGGTGCATCGCTTGCTGCTGGAAGCCTACGTGGCCCTGGACGCCTCGGGAGCAGCCTCGGCAGCCTGCGCGGACTGGCGGCGCGCGGATCCAGCGGCGCGACTCGATCCGGTGCGACTGAGCCCAAAGCTGATGGCCGCGTGCCAACGCGCAAAACCCTAGGCTCCCTGCGTCGCGAGGCGCGCCCGTCGGAGCGGACCGCGCGTGACCACGCCGCAGACAACCAGCGGCGGCGCTGATTTAAGCGATTTTTGGGACGATCGCCGCGCATGCGGAGCAGCGGCTGGGCAGTGCCAGCAACCTGCGCTAGTCGCTCTCAGCGATGACCGAGCAGCGCAACGACAGTCTGCCAGTGGCCCCCTCCGACGGCTCGAGCGACGACGAACGCAGAGCCTCCGATCCGTCACTAGTCCCCGGTGCTCGGCTCCCGAGCTACTGGATTCCGATTGGGGTGGCGGTGTTCATCCTCGCCATCGGCATGGGCATCGTGATGAGCAGCCTCGGGCGCTAGAGCGCGGCGTCGGAAGCCTGCGCCGGGCGCGGGGCTTGCGTAGCGGGACCCGCCCAGACTAGCGTTGCGGGGTGGCAGACGGCGAGAGGAACAACTTGCCGGTATCGGGCCTTCAGCAGCGCGCTTTGGATGGAGCGACAAGCGAGCTCATTCAGTCACCGTCGGACCAACTCTACGCGTGCGAAGGAAGGCAGTGCCAAGGCAAGCGAGCGATCGATCGAAGCCGAGACTCGCGAGGCCATTGGGCGCTTGGGCAGGTTGCACCGATGGGTCTACTGGCTCGTCACTTGGACGCTCGCGCTCGTGCTGCTCGGGTTCGCCAGCGCGGTGGTGTTGGAAAAGTCGACGGCCGCAAAACACGCGAACGCGAGCATTCTGGCTTACATGCTCGGACTGGTACTCGCCGATTGTGTCGGGCTAATTGCGGAGTTCGCGCTGCCGCGCTGGCGCGTCAGTCGCCCGCTGGTGCTTCTGGTTCTCCTGCCAGTTGCCTGCATCTGTTACCTTCACCATCCCCCAGAGCATGACGATTGGGTCTTCGGCGACGCGGTAGCAACCGCGATCTTGGCAATCTTCCTTGGGGTGGCGGCACTGGGCGCGGCCTGGTGGCACGGGTTTCAGCTACGACGATCGCTCGCTCAGCTTTCACTGGATTTGGCGGCGGGCTACTGGCTCTCTTTTCATACGCCCGAGAGCCCCGGCCTCCCCGAGCTGAAGGTCCTGCCGTGTGGATTTTCCTACCTGCCGAAGGCCGCGCCCCGGCACCGATTGGTGCCGTTCAAGATCGACACGGCTCACTAAACCACCCGAGGCTTTGGAGCTAGCAAGTACGGTCTTGACGAGTGGCTTGGCAAGTTCAACCTCACCGCAGCCCAACGAGCAATGACTCCCGCCGAGCTTCACGAGCTGCGCTGGATTATCGCCCGACTTGTCCTCAGAGCCTTGCTGCAAGCCGCGGTGACGGCACCTATCATTTCGAGGATCGTTCGCTTGTTCGGACTGATCACGACGCTCTCTGGTCTAAGGAGCAGTCAGGTTCAATGGGCTGAGTCGCTAGCGCCCGAGGGACTGGTGTTGGTACCTGAGTGGCCCAAGCTGCGGGAGCACCTCGCTGCGGCCCGGCGCCGCCGAATGCTGAGCTTGCGCGACGAGACAACCGTCGACGGTGATGAGGTCGTCCTGCTGGTCGCAGACAAGCGCAACATCCCCTGGTCCGGCAATGGCATCCCGATCGAGCCGCGCTGCTCAGTCGATCCGACCCTCGGTCAGCGCGCGCTTGTACTCTTGGGACCCGAGTCCCAGGGTTGCTGTGCCGGTACCCCTAAGGGGACCACTCGTGCCTGAGGCTCCGAGCATGCGGCTCGGATCTCCGCGAAATCACTGGTATTGGCGGCCTGCGCGGTCGGGCTTGGAGTCTCCCCGGAGCGGCCTGACCTCCGATGACGATTTCGATTGACGCAGCGCGGCGTGACCGCAGCCGCCTCCGGCGGTAGGCTTTTTCTTGCCAAGCGTCATGGTTCCCGCGGTCCCCGTTCCCGTTTCGGTCACTTCGCTCCCCTATGCGAGTGGCGAGGTCGTGGGCGGAAAGTACCGTCTACTCGAGCCACTCGGTGAGGGCGGCATGGGGCAGGTGTGGTTGGCGCTCAATCTCGCACTCGAGGTGGAGGTGGCGCTCAAGCTGCTGCTTCCGGAGCTCGACGGTCGCGCAGGAGCGGCAGCTCGACTGCTCCAAGAGGCACGCGCTGCGGCCAGCCTGCGGCACGCCAACATCGTCCAGATCTTCGATTTTGGCGAGACCGAACAGGGCGATCCGTTCATCGTCATGGAGCGGATCCACGGACCTACTCTCGGCTGGTTGCTTCAGAATGAGGGGCGCTTGCCCGCGACGCGCGCAGTGGAGTGGTTGCTCCCCGTCGCCGACGCGCTCGCGCTCGCTCACGCAGCGGGGATTGTTCATCGCGATCTCAAGCCGGACAATATCTTGCTCGACGAGAGCGACGGCACCAGCAACGGCCACGTCACGCTCAAGCTCGTCGATTTTGGGATTGCCAAGCTGGCACCAAGGCGAGACGTGCTGCGGTTGACCATCGACGGGACCGTCGTTGGCAGCCCGGAGTACATGTCACCCGAGCAGGCGCGCGGTGAATCCGACGTCGATCACCGCGCGGATATCTGGTCATTTTGCGTGGTCCTCTATGAGTGCATCACGGGGGTGCTGCCGTTTGACACGGTCAACTATCACGCGCTGCTGCGCCAGATCATCGAAGAGCCGGCCCCATCCATATTGACCCATGCCGCGGGAGATCCGGCCTTGGCAGCCATCATTGAACGAGGATTGGCCAAGAACCGCGAGGCGCGCTGGCCGAGCATGCAGGCCTTTGCCAATGCCCTCGCCGCCTGGCTCGACACGCAGCCCGCAGAGCTGAGAGAGCCTCCGCTTGCGCGAGCGGGCGCGGGAGCGGAGCGCGCGTATCAGGCCACGAAGCGCTCCGCTCGCACGTCGCCTCCGCTTGCGCGAGCGGAGCGCGCGAGCTCAGGCCTGCGAGCCCCCACCTTCCGCTCTATTAGCCAGCGGGAGCAGGAGCTTCCGATGCCGGGGATTCCCTCGTCTGCCCCGACGAGCTCCGCGCGGAGGCAACCTCGACACCGCTGGAGAGTGCTCGCCGCAGCCGCTGCGCTACTCCTGCTCGCTGGGCTCGGACTCATCGGCGCCAGGACTGCGCTGCACGAACCGAAGGTCGCATCAGGCGTCGCTCAACCACGGACGCAGAGCCCCGTGTCACAGGGGCCGGTTGGCGCACCCGAATCCGTTGTCGCGTCGCCGGTGCTCGCTTCCCCGATACCTCATACGCCAGCTTTGGTCGAAAAACCTGTCGCGCCCACCCGCGCGACTCGTGCCAAAGCCGCACGCCCGAAAGTACCCCCTACCCCACATGACGATCTTGGCTTCTAGTACGCGACAGGCGAAGTCTTGGCGCCAGCACGGCAGCTGGGCACTGCTGGCGATGGGCTTGCTCACGGTAGTTCCCGCTTGGGGTGAACCAAGCGAGTCGGAAAAATCGCGCGCTCGAGCGCAAGCCCTCAAGGGCGATCGCGATTTCGATGAGGGTCGCTTTGCCGCAGCGCTCGGCGAGTATCGCGCCGCGGGAGCGCTGATCGGTGCACCAACGCTTAGTGTCCGTGAGGCGCGCGCACTTGAGCGACTCGGACGTTGGGTGGAAGCACTCGATGTCTATGCCCGAGTTGCAAGGACTCCGGTCACCGACCAGTCTCCCGAGCCCTTTCGACGCGCCGTCGACTCAGCGCGCGCGGAGGGTGACGTCCTCAAGGTGCGTGTCCCGCGCGTGACGCTCAACTACGAGGGCCTCCCCTCCGGTGAGCAACCCAAGCTCTGGATCGACGGACTCCCGCGCGAGGCGGTCGCCCTGGAGACTGCGCGGATGCTCGACGTGGGCAGGCACCACCTGCGCGCCCAGGCGGCTTCGGGCCAGAGTTCCACGCGCGAGGTGACTCTGGCCGCGAGTGAACGCCGAACGGTCACGCTCGTGTTCACGCCACCACAAACCAAGCGAGCAGGTTCTCCGCCGCTCGCCACGCCCGCGCCCGCAGCGCCGCCGGCAGCTCAACCCAGCAAGGGAAGTTCCGTGTGGCCCCTGACGCTGCTCTCGCTCGGGGCTGCGGGGATTGGCCTCGGCGTTACAACCGGGGCGCTCGCCAGCCAGGAACACAACCTCGTCTCGGATCAATGTCCCAACCGTGTCTGCGTTCCGGGCACTGAGGGCCAGCAGCATCTCGACAGATTCCGAACGATGCGTACTTGGTCGACGATCGGCTATGCCTTTGGGGCGGTCGGACTGGCTGGTGGCATTACGCTGTACCTACTGCCGAGCTCGCGCCCGACTCGCGTCGGAATAGAGGTTGGCCCTGGCAGTTTGCGAGTTCTGGGGAGGTTCGAATGAGCACCGCGCGACCACGTTCGTACAAGCTGCTTTTTAGCGCGGGGGCGCTGCTTTGCCTCGGTTGTCCGCAGCTGCTCAAGGATGATTTTCGTAGCGAAACCGCCTCGGCTGGGACCTCCGGCAATGGCAACCCCGGCGGTGCTGCGACGGGCAGCACTCACTCGGGAGGCAGCTCAGGCGGCGCTGCGACAGGTAGCACTCACGCCGGCGGCACGGGCGGAATTGCCACGGGCGGCGGCACGGGCGGAATTGCCACGGGCGGCGGCACGGCCACGGGCGGCGCGGGGGGCGTGCCGTCTTGCGGCAGCCTCACGACCTGCGGCAACAGCTGCGTCGAGCTGCAGACGAGCGAGGCTCACTGCGGCAGGTGTAACCACGCTTGCCTCGGCGGACGCAGCTGCGACGCTGGCAACTGCAGCGCGGCGCGGCTCTCCCTAGCCGCAGCCGGATTGTCAGCACGCAGCGGCGTTGCTGCCACTGCCACCGCCAGCGAGTTCTTCGTGTGGGGCGGCATCGCCGGAAAGATTTCGCTCTTCAACGACGGCGCACTTTACGATCCCAAGCTCGACACCTGGCGAGCCGTTGGAACCACGGGCGCGCGGCCCTCGGCGCGAGCCCATGCCAGCGCGATTTGGACGGGTCAGCACGTCTTTGTCTTCGGCGGAGAGAACAAACAGGGCGATCCTCAAAGCGACGGCGGCCTCTATGATCCCACACGAAACGAGTGGCTCGCGGTGGCATCCGGAGGCCCTGCGCGCATCGCGCCGCACTTGTACCTGAGTGACGGCGTCGTGTGGTTGCTCGGCGGCACCGCAAGTGGTCCCGCGCTCGAGTCACTCGACGCCTACCGCTTCGATCCCAAGGCGAACAATTGGCTGCCAGGCGCCAGTTCGGGCAGCCCCAGCGCGCGCAGCGGAGCAAGCTTTGCTGCGTCCGCTAACGCGCTGTTCGTGTGCGGTGCAACGCCCGCCAGCGCGGACTGTTTTGAGCTCGAGTTTTCAAAGAACACCTGGACAAAGCTCCCCGCAACCGCAGCCGCTGCGCGCAGCGACGCGCTGGCCTGCTGGGACGGTTCCGTCCTCGCCAACTTCGGCGGACGCGATGCAGCCGAGCTCGCCGACGGCTACTGGTTCAAACCAGGTCAAGCCGGAGTGACCACGGTGCAGGGCACGCTCCCGTCGGCGCGCCACGCCGAGCGGCTGAGCTCTGGGGTCTGGCTCGGCGTGGAACCGGCGCGCTCGGCGCTCGCCGGCGGGCTCGGCGGAGCGAAAGTGCTGCGCGAGGTCTGGCTCTTCGAGAGCGCCGCCAATCGCTTCTCTCACGACGCGAGCTGGGATCTCTTGCAGGAGCATCGCGACGGAGGCTGGGCAAGCTTGAACGGCGAGCTACTGGTCTGGGGCGGCACCCATGACGGCACTCATTCGGCCCTCGGTGAGCGAGTTCAGCTGCGGTGAGTGCCGTCGCGCGCGCCAATTTCGACTGGAATGCGCTCGGCTCACTGCGACTGCGTGCGTCCGCACTGGCCGACGGACTCTACGTCGGGGGACACCGCAGCGTGCGTCGCGGGGTCGGCGTCGAGTTTGGCGGACATCGCAATTACGTGCCGGGTGACGACCTGCGCTGGCTCGACCGTCACGCGCTGGCGCGTCATGGTCGGGCGCTGATCCGAGAATTCGAGACCGAGACGGACCGCATGCTGCGGCTCGTGATCGACGCGACGGGCTCGATGGGGTTTCGCAGCGCGCAGGCTCCCGTATGCAAGTTGGACTACGCGCTAACGCTCGCGGGAGCGCTGGCTCGACTGGCACTCAATAGCGGCGATCCGATCAGTCTCGACTGGTTTGCAGGAGAAAACGCGCGTTGGCTTCCCGCGATGTCAGGACGTGAGTCCTTTGAACGACTGCTGGGGGTGCTCGGGGAGGCGCGCGCCGCGGGCGACGCCAGTTTTGACAGCGCACGCCTCGAGCGCAGCCTAGCGACGGTCGGACGCTACGCGCGTCGCGGCGCCATCATCGTGATGTTTTCGGATTTGGTCGATCTGGAACCCAGGGTCTTTGAACGCATCGCCGCGCTGGGCTCGCGCGGTCGCACCGTCCTCGTCGTCGAGGTGCTCGATCCGGAGGAACGCCATTTTCCCTTCTCTGGGGCGGTGCGGCTGCGGACGGTCGAGGGCCAGCATGTCGTCGAGACGGACGCGGACTTGGTCCGCGAGCGCTACCTCGCCGCGCTCGACGCGCAGGCGGACAACCTTGCCCGAAAGCTCGAAGAGCGTGGGGGGCGCCTGATCCGCTGCACCACGAGCGATTCACCGGTTGGAGTGCTGCGTAGCCTCGTCACGGCCGCGCTCGGGGAGCGCCTGTGAGTTTCGTCACCGCGGCGGCCCTCGCCATCAGTCTACTGATCGCGCTGCCCTTTGCCGCGCATCTCCTGCGACGCGGGAGGCGCTCTGAGCGCCCCTTTCCCCCCGCACGCCTGGTGCCCGCACACGACGCAGTAGCGCGCCAAAAGAGCCGCCTCGAGGACCGCGGGCTGCTCGCGCTGCGGGCGCTCATCATCGTCACCTTGGCGTTGCTCGGTGCCGTTCCACTGGTGCGCTGCGATCGCCCCCTGCTCGCCCGCAGTCAGGGGGCATCGGTGGCGCTCGCGCTGGTGCTCGACGATTCGGCGAGCATGAACGTCAAGGCCGGCAAGGTCACCCGCTTCGAACAGTCCGTCGAGGACGCGCGCGCGCTCGTCGGTCAGCTGCGCCCAGGGGACCGCATGGCGCTCGTGCTCGCGGGGCGCCCCGCGCGCGTCCAGGTCGGCATGACCAGCAGCAGGGCCATCCTACTCGACAGTCTCGCTAAGCTGTCGGCCAGTGATCGCGGCACTGATCTCGAGGGCGCGCTTGGCCTCGCCGAGTCACTGCTCGCAGGGCTGCCTCAGCGCGACAAACGCATCGCGCTCGCTAGTGATCTCGCGGCCCCCTTTGCTCCGCCGCGCTCGCCGTTTTGGCTGCTTCGACCCGAGCATGCGGTTGCCAAAAGTGACTGCGGGCTACTGTTTGCCCAAGCACGCCGTGGCGGAGTAACGGTGGAGCTAGCGTGCAATGCAGAAGCCGCGGCCGCGGGCAGAAAGCTCAGCGCGCGCGCGACGCAAGGCGGCCCGGCCCGCACGACCCTGCCCTTACCGACGCGCCGCGGACGGTTCGAGCTCAGCCTGCCAACGGACGACGTGGGCGGGCTCACTGTCGTCACGCTCGACGGCTCCGACGAGAACGCGACCAACGACACCCTCGCGCTCAGCACGCTCACGCGCGGTCGACCGATTTGGACCCTGACTCACCCCACCGATGGCCAAAGCGTGCTCGGTGGGCCCCCGCTGCTCGAGCAAGCGCTGCTGGCGCTCGATCCGTCTGTCGAGCTGCACCCACTCGCCGTGCTGCCCACTGACGCGCGCGAACTCCAAACGGCCAGCCTGCTCCTGCTCGACGATCCCCCAGCCCTGGGCGCTGAACAGCGCCTGGCCCTCGCGCACTGGCTCGAGCAAGGAGGAGCGCTGCTGGCGCTGCTCGGTGAGCGAGCGGTCACCCATCAGCTCGGACAGGGACTCGCTCCCTTACTTGAGGGAGCGGCGCACTACGAAGCCACTGACGTCGCTGACGCCAACAGCGCCAACAGCGCCAAGGTAGCTCCAAGTAGCTTTGCCTGGCTCGGACCTGAAGCGCTGCGCTTGGCGGACCTGCGCCCGCGCCATCGTTGGTCCTTTGAGCTGGGGCTACGACAAGCCGGTGAACAACGGGGCACGTACCTCGACGGGACTCCGCTCTACTACGAACGAATTGTCGGCAAGGGTTGGCTGGCGGTGGTCGGACTGCCCGCAGCTCCCAGCGAGAGCGAGCTGGCGCTCACCCCGGGCTTTCTCGCGCTGCTCCAACGAGCGATCGAGGCCTCGCGCTCGCGCTCACCGGACCCAGTCATCACCGCCGGAAGCGCCTGGACCTTCGGAGCCAACCCGCCGAGCGAGGCCATCGGCCCTGCAGGCCGCGTGGCGCTCGAACCAGGCCCTCATGGCGTTCGGGCCGTCGCGGCCCGAGTCGGCCCCTACCGCTTTCAACGCGCGAGCGGCAGTGAGGCCCGGTTTGCGAGCCTCGACGCCGCCGAGGTGCTTGAGGCCCCGCGTCCAGTGCCGCCTGAGGCCCGCGCGACGCAGTCCGGCCCCGCGCCGCGCCTCGCACTCACCTCGCCATTGATTGGCCTGCTCCTGCTGCTCCTTGGGCTCGAGCGGGCCTACGTGTTGGCCCGGGGGCCACTCCTGGCCCGTTTCTGGGCGTTCATGCCGTGGGTACGCTCTCGGCGGACTCATGCTATCTGAGGTCCCGAATGGCTGGCCACGACCCCTCCTCTGACCGCTGCCCCGCTCGCCCTGGGCGCCGCTTGCGCTCGGTCTTGCTCGGGGGCGCACTCTTTGTGGCCACACTGCTGCCCGCCACCAATGCGCGGGCGACCGTGGTCGAGCGCGTCGTGGCTGTGGTCGGCGACCGCGCCATTCTGATGAGCGATCTTCGCGAACGCGCGGTGCCGTTCCTCGTGCGCATCCAGAACGAGGTCCCGGTGGGTGCTCAGCGCGCCGCGGCGATTTCCCAGGTTTACACCCAGCTGCTCGAACGACTGATCGAGGAAGAGCTGCTAGTGCGCGCCGCCAGGCGCGCCAAGCTCAGCGTCACCGAGCAGGAAATCACGGCCGCCATCGAGCGTGTCGCCAAGCAGAACAAGATCTCGGCCGAGCGCTTACTCGCCGAGGCCGTCGCCAATGGCATGACGGAAGCCAAGTACCGCGACGAGCTGCGACGTCAGCTGCTCGATGCCCGACTCACGTCGCTGCGCATTCAGGGCCAGGTTCGCGTACGTGACGAGGACCTGCGCGCCACCTACCGCGCCATCGTGCTCAAAGAGCGACAGAAGCAACGCTACACGGCGTCGTGGATCGTGCTGGACGGCTCCAGCGCCTCGACGTCGGCCGATTTGGCTGCAGAGCTGGCTCAGCGGGTGCGCGTTGGAGAATCCTTCGAAGCCCTGGCCCGCGGCTTTTCGCTCGATCCGAGCACGCGCGGTCGCGGCGGTGCCCTCGGGCAGCTGCAACCCGGTCAGCTTGCGCCCAGCCTCGACAAGGTAGCACTGGCCCTCGACGTCGGTGAGGTCTCGGCGCCAATTCGCGTCGGGACGCGGCTCGTGCTGCTCAAGCTCACCTCGCGGGAAGCTACCCAGCTGCCCTCGTTCAATGAGGCGCGCGCCGAGCTTCAGGAGCGTGTCTATTCCGATAAGATGGCCAAAGCGCGCAAGCGCTGGCTCGACGGGCTGCGTCGTCAGACCCACGTCGAAGTGCGCCTCTGAGTCCGCGTGGAAGTGCGCCTCTGAGTCCGCGTCCCCGCTGCTCCGTCTCACGACGCGTCAAGCTAGCGGGTTCGAAAGCCGAGCAAGTTCGTCTGCACGCGTTCGGCATAGATCGTCGCGCGAGTCCCACCCTCGGTGAGACGCTCGAGCACCTGCAGTCGCTCGGTATCGAACGCCGACACGAGTCCGTCCTGATCCACTCGCCCCTCGAGCCGCTGTCCATCTAGAAACAGCGTGGGGGTCGTGCGGATCCCAAGCAGCAGGGCCTCGCGATGATCTCGCTCGAGCCGTCGTAGCGCCGCAGCGCTCGGGGTCGCGTCCTTTGGAATCGTCGCATTGGGCACGGCGTAAGCGAGCCATTCGTCAGCAACGAGCGAACTCGGTCGCGTCGCCTCCTCGGCCGCGCGCGCGACAAACCGCCAGAAGGCGGCCTCACCCTGTCGCTCAGCCACCACTTCCGCGAGCTCGGCCAGCTTGCGGCTGTTGGGGTGTAGTTCGAGGGGACGATGGCGCCACACGATACGCAATCGCTCGGTGGGATCGCGCGCAAGCTCCAGCAATATCTCGAGCTGCCGCCGCGTCGCCAAGCAGTCGAGATCGGCGTAGATGAGCAGCGTCAACTGCGCGCGCGAGTCGCCCAGCACGTGATCCCCGGGCCAGAGCGGCAAAACTGCCGAGCGCTCCGAGGGAAACGGGGCGCGCGTATCGATGCGTGACACGAGTGGCGGAAGGTCGCGTTGCGGTTCGGCTGACTCGGTCTGGGGACTCGCATCGGGCGTCCCCGCGCTGGGCGCGCCAGACTCGTCGGACTCGCCAGACTCGCCGCTCTCGCTTTCGCTCTCCGCGGAGGGGCTGGGACTCGGCGCCGTCAGCGGGGGCGTTGTCCCGCGAAGCGACGGTGGCGTCACACGCGGGGTCGCTGCTGCCGTCGCCACCGGAGGCGCCGCAGAGCTCGCGTGATGGGACTTGCGAAGACCGTACGCGGCAGCGCCAAGTCCACCAACGACGCCCAACCCAGCGAGTCCAAATAGCGCCAGTGCAGCCGCAAAAATAGCTCTTTCTCCGGGCGTTTTTGGCTGATTCGGCGTGACCACGCCAGGCCAGGCAACGGGAGGCGCGGGCGCCACAGCACTCTCGCTGGCGCTCGCGTCAGTGTCGAGCAGCGACGCCGACTCAACGGACGGCAGCGGGGAAGTGTCGGGCGTCACCGTGGCTACGTCCGCCGCTCCGACACAATGCTGCAGCAGTCCCCGCGCAAAAAAGCGCAGCTCGGTTGGCCTGGCCGCGGGCGATTCTGCCAAGCCCGAAAGCAACCAGGGTTCGAACTCAGCCGGGAGGATTTCGGGCTCGAGCTGCCCACGCAGCAGACTTGCCCAACCGTAAATATCAACGCTCGAATCGAGCTCGTGGTCTGCGCGTAGCTCGGGCGCAAACTCGCAGCGCGGCCCAAGCGCACGCAAGAATTCAGCACGCTCCTCGCGCGCGAGCAGCGCCAACAGTCCCGCTCCTGCCAGCAGCGGAGCCTCCGCTGTGCCCGCGACGAACTCGGGCAACACCAACCCATGGACGAGACCTTGCCCATGAAGCGTGGCCAATCCTTCTGCCAAGCGCCCAAGCGCGATGCGTCCCGCAGCACCAGCGCTGAGCGGAGACGGCTCGCTCTCGGACGCGCTGCCCATCGCGTAGTCCACATGCAACCAGAAGCCCGCAGCGTCCTCGGCAGCAAGCGGAGCGCCACGCTCTTGGTGGGCGCTGACACCCGCAGACGCGTCCGCCGCGACGGGCACGAGCGTCCAGCTCGCCGGAGCCACCAGACCAACGCAACCGGTCAGCAGTCGACGCCAAGGATCGAGGCGTCCGGACACATTGCGACGCGACGACAGCCAAGCCGTCAGGCGCAATCGTCTCTGTCCGTCAGCCGCGACGGACCAACCCCAAGGCTCGCTGCCGGGAGGGCGGACGGAAAAGGGCGGTTGGTGACGCTCGCTCGGCTCCATGTCGGGAGCCTCCTTTTACCTCGACCGGGCTGGTATTGCTGGCCGCAATCGGGGCTGGCGGTGTTGCGGCAGGCGCGCGCCCTCGATTGACAGAATGGCGACGACTCGAGGCCCGAGTGACGTCGCGTCAGGGCTCGGTTGGGGGTTCGGGCGGAGGATCGACGGATAAGCCTAAGATTCAGCTCGAAGATCGCGTCCCGCTCGTGGTACCAGGGCGGGACGAGAGCCGCGGAGCGTGGCACGCTCCGTGCTCGGAAGGTTTCGCCATGGCTTTGCGACTGCCCCTCACGCTCCTTACCGCGCTCTGCTGCACCACGCTCGTCACGGAGGTCTGTGCCCAGACCACGAGCACGAGCACGATCACGATGCCCGCCACAGGGATCGATCGTAATCCGGTGCGCAACGTCAACGACGCCACGCGGTACTGGCTGACGCACGACGATTGCCTCGCCAACGTTGAGTACACCTTCCGCCCAGTGCTCTCAAACTTCGTCGGAATGACGCTGGAGATCTGGGTCTCAATCGGCGGAGGGAGCTGCGCCACCTACGCGGCCCGTCGCGGTCCGACGCCGACTTGCTGGTTGGTCTATGCCGGCAATCCCCCGACGGCCTATCCCGAGATCAAGCTCAAGGCCTGGGACATCCTGGCGGGGGTCCAGTCGGGGGTCACGGTGAACCCCGTGAAAGGCACGATCGAGACCTGCGCGAAGTACACCAGTTCCACTCCCCAGACCGCTACCCTGTCCTTCGACTTACTAGCGGCAGCGGCGACGACGGACTTGACCGGAGGGTACGACTATCCCCTCAAGTTCGATTTTGCGGGACCTGCGGCGCCGACCGAGCTAGCCACTGGAACCGGAGAGGCAACCATCCCGCTCACCTGGAAGGGCGTCACTGGTACCGATCTCCGCGGCTATCGCTTCTACTGCGCGCCCGCCGGGACTCCCGGCAACTCGGGGCCTCCGGTTGTTGGCGGCACCGCGACGGGCGGCACCAGCTCGACCGGTGGCACGGCAGGCGCCAGCTCGACCGGTGGCACCGTCTCCACCGGCGGAGCGCCAGCGCAGGCAGGGGCCACTTCGACTGGCGGTACCGTCGCCACGGGTGGCGCCGTCGCCACGGGCAGTACCGCTGGAGCTACGAGCACGGGAGGCAGCTCCACTGCCGTGAGCGGTCTCGCCAATCCCGAGTGCGCCACCAACGTCCTGCTTCCCGGCACCCTCCCGGACCCGAAATGGGAGTGCGGCTCGGCGGACGCCACCTCCGCCAGCGGCGTTGCCAAGAGCGATCTCATCAAGAACGGGACGATTTACGCAGTCGCGATCGCCGCCATCGACAACGTCGGTAATTCGGGCCCACTTTCGCCAAACATCTGCGCTGCGCCAGTTCCGGTCGAGGACTTTTACGAGGTCTATCGCGCCGAGGGTGGCAAGGGTGGAGGCGGTTTCTGCTCGCTCGGTCACCGCCCCTCGAGCGCCACGCTCGGATTGCTCGGCCTCACCGCCGCACTCGCCTTACTGCGTCGTCGCAACTCGGCTCCGCGCTCCCGCCACTGAATCGACGAGACACCGATGAATTCCTGCTCCATTCGCTTGGGTCTTTTGGCTTGCGTCGTCGTGGCGACGTCCCTGTGCGCCACAGCGGCGCATGCTCAGGGTTACGACGAGTTCGGCGCGTTCAGCGGTCGTGACGACTCGCGCCGCAAGGAGTCGCCCCAGGATTTTGCCTTCGAACTGCGGATTGGCCGCTACCTGCCGCGCATTGACTCCGAGTTCGGCGGAGGTGCGAGCCCAGCCGCTCAGGCGCTTGGAACCAAGCACCGGGTGCTGGTGGGTATGGAGCTCGACTGGCAAGCGCTGAGATTCGGGGACCTCGCCTCGTTCGGGCCAGGCTTCGGCCTGGGGTATACGCTGCTCAGCCGGGACGCGAAGATCACCGGAACCCCCAATTACTCCGACGTCAAGACGAACCTCAAGATCCTGCCGGTCTGGACGGCGGGCGTCTTGCGCTTTGACCTCCTCAATCGTCGCTATGGGATCCCGCTCGTCTTCACGGGCAAGCTCGGTCTCGGCGGCGCCGCCTGGTGGGCCACGCTCGGCGACGAGCGTTCGATCGCAGGCGATGGCTCGAAGGGCAAAGGCACCTCCTACGGCATGATGTACGCCCTCGGGGCCATGCTCGATCTCGCTTTCTTGGAGCCGAGTCGCGCGCGCTCTACCGACACCAACGCCGGGGTCAACCACATGTACCTGATGGGCGAGTGGTACGCGCTCGAGCTCAATGCCTTTGGCTCGGGTGGCGTGATGAACGTCGGGGATCGCACCTGGACGCTCGGCATCGCGATGGAGTTCTAAAGCGTCGGAGCAGGGTCGCCCTAGACACGCTGGGCGGGCCCTGGGCACCCCCTCAGCGCTGGCGCAGCAGTCGCGGGAGCTGCCTTTTCTCCCAGGTGATCGCGCGTTCGTACTGACGAAAGGCGCGCTCTCGCTGCAGGAGCTCAGGCGGATGCACCAGCATCACTCGGCCCACCTTGAGCGGCGGAAGCAGGTGATGGAGCATCTCGTGAAACACGATGTAGGCCACGAAGTACCGTGGCACCCAGGATTGATCGAGCGCCGGATGGATGCGGATCAAGCGCTCGGTCGCACTGTAGGTCCCGAGCTTGATCGAAGTGCGAGACTCCCGCAGCGGAGAGGAACGACGGCCCCAGGTGATAGCCACCTCGGCCCCCGCGCCCCCGAAGTACTTGGAGTCGAGCGAACGCAGAATGGCGTCGAGATCGTGCACCCGACCGCGTGACTTGAGCGGCCCAAGCACAGGGCGCTCGGCCCGGATCCGAAAGCTGTTGGCCGCGATGTACGCGTCGACCAGCAGCGAGGCATCCTGGTCGCCGCGCGCGATGTAGCGGACCAATGCCTCCTTGATGCGCTCCGGGGCGTCCAGGAACATCATGTGGAGCCGCACCCGCAGCGCGCCGCGCTCCTGGGTGCGAGTCACCATCCGGCGACGATTGTCCGTCACGCCGAGGCGCACGGGACAACCCGCGGCCAGCTCAAGACGGCGCTCGAGGGTTTGACGCATCCCCTCGTGGATGAAGATGTGAGGAAACCCGGAAGCGAGCTCCAGCGGAAGCTGCTCGGAGGTCGACTGGGGCAGCCTCATCGCGGTCGCCATGCGCGGGACTCGAATCGCGCCCATGCGCCGGGCGCGCCGCTTGGAAGCGGGGCACTCGGGATGGAGCCAGTCGAAGGCCTGTTGAGTCATGGCGAACCAGGATCGGTTACGAACCGCGCTGCATTCCGTCAAGCTATCCTGCATTTGTCTGCAATTTCCAATAGTTACGGACACGCGCTGGCTAAACGAGTCAAGCGCAGGCAAGGCTCGGAATTCCTTAGGGAAGTCCCGATCGCCCCCAGCGGATCCCGCAAGAGAACGGACGCGGCTCTGCCCGGCCCTCCCGAGCTTGTCCGCAGAGTTATCGCGAGCTTTTCCCCAAGTTATCCACAGGGGATGACGCGCGCCTCGCGCCGCTCCTCAATCCCGCCTAGTTCTTCGCGTTGGCAGGCTTGGCGGCGCGAGCGCTGTCCGCCGCCCGAGCAGTGCTCTCCCCGAGCTTCTGCGCTCGAGCACTGGCCTCGGCACGGACCCCTTCGACGCGAGCCGACTCAGTGCGGGCCGCCTCCTCCTCGAAGATGCTCACCTTGCGCTGGATCCCATGGTGCTCAAGCACGCGCTGCTCGAGCTTCGCCAAGAGCTCCCCATGCTCCTCGAGGTACTGACGTGAGTTCTCCCGGCCCTGGCCGATGCGCTCTCCGTCGATCGAGTACCAGGCGCCGCTCTTCTGCACGATGTTCAGGTCGGCGGCCATGTCGAGCACCTCACCCGAGCGACTCACGCCGAGACCGTACAGAATGTCGAACTCGGTCTCGCGAAAGGGCGGGGCCATCTTGTTCTTGACGACCTTGACGCGCGTCCGGTTACCGATGACGGTGGCGTCCTTGCCGGAGGCTGCCGGAGCCGCTTCCTTCAGGGCTCCGATCCGACGCACGTCCAGACGGATCGTTGCGTAGAATTTCAGAGCATTTCCGCCCGTCGTGGTCTCGGGGCTGCCGAACATCACGCCGATCTTCATGCGGATCTGGTTGGTGAAGAAGATCATGCACTGCGACTTGGAGACGCTGCCCGTCAGCTTGCGGAGCGCCTGGCTCATCAGTCGTGCCTGCAGGCCGACGTGACTGTCGCCCATGTCGCCCTCGATCTCGGCCTTGGGCACGAGAGCCGCTACGGAGTCGACGACCACCAGGTCGACTGCTCCCGAACGCACCAGCATGTCCGCGATCTCGAGCGCTTGCTCGCCACAGTCGGGCTGGCTGATCAGCAGCTCTTCGGTCTTCACGCCGAGCTTGCGGGCGTAGGTCACGTCGAGCGCGTGCTCGGCGTCGATAAAGGCCGCCGTGCCACCCTGACGCTGCACATTGGCGATCGCGTGCAGGGTCAGCGTGGTCTTACCGCTCGACTCCGGCCCGTAGATCTCAATGATACGACCGCGCGGATAGCCACCGATGCCGAGCGCCACGTCGAGCCCGAGAGAACCCGTGGGCACCACCGGGACATCCCCGCCGATCTTCTCGCCCTCCTTCAGTCGCATGATCGCGCCCTTACCAAACTCCTTCTCCACGTTGGCAATGGCGAGTTCGAGTGCGCGGCCTCTGTTCTTCTGGTCCTCCATGACGATTCTCCCTGGCGTGAGCGGACAGGAACCTCGAGAGGAGGCCCGTGCGGTCGCTTTCAGTAACCAGGACCTACTGCGCGGCTGTTCAGATGTCAACCACCGCTCGGACATTGCCTGACCGAGTGGAAATTGTTGTTTTATTTCCTGTGGTTACCTAGCGAGGCGGTCAAAACGGTCCACCGGACGCCTCGATTGTTCAGGGCTCGTCCGACCAAAGCGCGAGCCACCCGGTCCGGGCCCGGCCGTCGCCACGCCGACCCAAACCCAAGGCTCGGAGAGGTCTGCCGGGACCTGAGACGCGGTCGCTACTTCACCCGCAGCAGGCCGGAACCGACTGGCCCCACCCGCACGCGCTCGGCACGACGAGCGGTCGCGCGCAGCACCTCGAACTCGAAGTCCTCCCACTGGATGACGTCACCCGTTCGGGGGATGCGACCCAGCTCCTGCGCGAGAAAGCCGCTCAGCGTCACGGACTCGAGTTCCTCGACCAGGTCCTCGTCGATCTCGAGCAGCTCGAACAGCTTGCGCGTCTCGGCCAGGCCGCGACAAACCATGGAGCCGTCGGGACGCCGCGTGATGTGCGAATCGAGACGGTCGCTCTCGTCCTCGATCTCGCCGACGATCTCCTCGAGCACGTCCTCGAGCGTCACGATACCTTGAGTGCCGCCGTACTCGTCGACCACCACCGCCAAGTGCCGGCGCTCTTCCTGGAACGTCTTGAGCAAGCGATCGAGCCGCAGCGACGCGGGCACCACCAGCAGTGGCTGAATCAGCTGCTTCCACTCGAAAGTGTCGGGGTTCTGACGCAGCTGAAAGAGCAGATCCTTGACCAGTACGATGCCCTTGACCGCGTCGAGATCATTCTCGAGCACGTAGGGCAGGCGACTGTGCCCGCTGCGCCGCGCGATCTGGAGATTTTCCTCCAAGCTGCGCTCGGCTGACACGAACACCACGCCATTGCGCGGCACCATGATGTCGTAAGCCGTGAGTTCCCCGAGCGCGGCGGCGCCCTCGATCACGTCTGCTTGACGGCTCACCAACGCGCCCTCGGTGCGCCCAAGCGCCGCGAGCAAGCGGATCTCCTCGAGCGAGGTCACCGGACTGGCCTCGTGATTGCGCCCGCGCACGGTCCGCGCCAGTAGCGAGGTGACGAGCAGCAATGGCCGCAGCGCGATCACCAGACCACGGACGTAAAACGCCACTGGCACGAGCAGCCGCTCGGCGTAGGCCACGCCCAAGGTCTTAGGGATGATCTCGGTAAAGAGCAGGATCGAGCAGGCGAACGCCAAGGAGAAGATCCAGACCGTATGCGGATCAAATACCTCGGCGTAGGCCGCCCCCGACATGGCCGCGCCGACGGTATGCGCAAGCGTGTTGACCGTCAGGATCGCCGCCATCGGCTGATCGATGTGCTTTTTGAAATGCTGAAGCAGCTCGCCCGCGCGCGTCCCTCTGAGTCCTTGGATGTGGGCGTGCCTCGCACTGAGCAGCGTCGCCTCGGACACCGAGCACAAGAACGAGAAGATATGAGTGATCGCGAGACCGAGGAAGAATACCAACATGCTCGATGGCCGGAGGACGGCTGGACCGTCGCGAACGAAGGATACGCGAAGTGAAGCAGTCTGCGAGCGGATGGCTCACGTGTCAGTGCCGACTTGGTGCGACCGGCGAGGCGTTCGGGCTGCTTAGCCCGACGGAAACCGCGCGAGCGAGCTCCAGCTCGTGGCTGACGGCGGCGATGGCCGGGCGGGCAGTGATAGCCGCATGCGCTGCTTGCGGCGCGGCTGCCGAACAGGCCGGCGGCGCGCTTGGAGTCACTACGATGCCGTCTGGCACGCCGGGAGAGCTGAGACGCACGAGCGCCAGCACCGCGGCGGCCCCGACTGCCGCACCGAGCGCGAAGCCCGTGCCGCGTGGCCAGCTCTGTCCCCAATGCGCGAGCCGCAGCTTCATCGACCACGCCGAGGGGGGCAAGCCCCCGCGCTCAAGCCATCCCCAGGCCGTGGAGAGTTCCCGTGGACGGAATCGATCGGTGGCGCGACGCCGCGGTACCCCTCGCGGCGCCTGAGCCGACGCGAGCCGCAGCGCCAGGCGCTCAAAGGCCTCGGCGACTTCGCCCGCGTGAGACGGACGCAGTTCGCGATCCTTGATCAGGCAGCTCTCCACGAGCTCGGCAAATTCGGGATCGAGCTCGGGAAGCACGCTCGTGATCGGGTCATGAGTCCCGTGCAGGATCGCGTAAACCAGCGCGTTGTAGTTCGGGGCATCAAACGGGAAGCGCCCGGTGACCGACTGATACGCCAGAACCCCGAGGGCCCAGAGATCCCCGCGAATATCGACATCGCCCGCGCCCCGCGCCTGCTCTGGACTCATGTACGCGGGAGAGCCGAGTAGAACGCCGTCGCCCGTTCTCAGACGCGAGGGAGCGCCGGCACGCAGGACCTTGCTCACGCCAAAATCGAGCACGCGAACCGAGGGTCCGTCCTGGGACTCGACCAGAAATACGTTCGCGGCCGAGAGATCGCGGTGCACCAGCCCCGCGGCGTGCACATGCTCGAGTGCGCGCGCGACCTGCCCGATCATCAGACAGGTTTCTACCAGCGAGAGAGAACGCTGGCGCTCGAGCCGAGACTCGAGGCTCTCGCCCTTGAGTAGCTCCATCACCAGATAGGGACGCCCCTCGTGCATCCCCGCGTCGATGGCAGGCACCAGGTTGGGATGGCTCAGTTGCCCTGTCGCCTTGGCTTCGCGGACGAAGCGCTGCAGAGCCTCGGGGTGGCGTGCCAGTGACGGCAGCAGAAACTTGACGGCAAAATCACGGTTGGTGCGCTCATTGCGCGCACCCCAGACTTCACCCATGCCCCCCTCGGCCAGGCGCTGGAGGAGCCGATACTTCCTCGAAATCAGGTCGCCGGTCTTCATGCGCAGAATTCTCGGCCCATTCGGGGGTACTAGGCCAAGATCTCGGTTCATGCCGCCCCGCTCACTTGGTTCCGCCTGCGCCCTCATCGGCCTTTGCTCACTGACCGCCATCGAGGCGGGAGGCTGCAGCGAACGCATGCAAGGGCTTGCTTCGCTCACCCGCTCGGGTCTCCCCATGCTGAGCGCGGCCGTCCGCCAGAGCCACGAGCGTCTTTCGTCCGACCTGACGGGGGCGGCCACCGTCAATCCGCTGGGAAAGGACGCCGCCGCGGTTCAAACCACCCTGCCCACGAGCGAGGGACTGATCGGAACCTCGCTGCTCGGGAACTACGAGCTCTCGGAGCTCACGGGGCTGAGCCACCTCTGCGGACGCTATGAGCTGCGCCAGGATGGACGACTCGTCGTCTGGGATGCCTTCGCGTCGACCGATGCGGCCGACGGCCTTGCCTCACGTCTCGCCAGGCAAGCGCGCGGCGCGGACACGGCCAATGAACCGGGTCACTGGCATTTCTCGCGCCAGCTCGCGCGACGCCCCGGCTGGTTCGACGTCACGAACGTCGCGAGTGCGGCCATCACGCCACAATGCCGGTCGCGCCTCGCCGCTGACGCTCGGGCGGTGCTCGTGGCGGCCAGGGAACTCTAGCTGCCAAGGACCGTCCGTCGCATCCGCGCTGTTAGCGCTGACGTCGACGTCGTACCAAGGCGCGCAAAGCCTCAGGTGAGACCCCAAGACGCTCGGCCGTGCGGCGAGCAAGCGAGGTCTGCGCCACCCCCCGCACAAATTGGTAAGTCGGTTCGCCCGCCTCATCGAGCTCAACGCGCAAGAACTCGAGCGCAGCATGCTCACTCGCGAGGCGCTCAGCGAAGGCGAGAAAATGCGTGGTCACGAGCGCCAACGGCTCGAGTTCCGGTAGGAGCTCGACCACCAGCCGAAAGATCTCCTCGCCTTCGGACGGATTGGTCCCCGAGCAGAGTTCATCGAGGATCAGTAGGGAGCCCGGCCGCGCCTCCTCGAACAGTCGACGGATCCTGAGCAGCTCCATGCCGAGCCGCCCTTCACATTGATCGGCGCGCGCTCGCTCGAGTAACGACACCACCAGGCCCTCACGACGCGGCAGCACCGCCGTGGCCGCGGGCACAAAACACCCCGACTGAGCGAGTAGCTGCGTCAGCGCCACGGCTTGCAGCAATCGCGTTTTTCCGCCCGAATTGGGCCCAGTCACGACCACAATGGGAGCGCTCGCTCCAAGCTCAATATTGGTGGCCACGACGTGAGCGTGATCCGCCAACAGCAGTGGGTTGTAGAGGCCCTCGAGTCGAGTCGCGGTCCCCGCTACCCCGAAGCGCGGCAGGCAGGCAGACAGTCCCGCGTGCGTTGCCTGGGCTTCGAAACGCAGGCCCCAGCGCAGCCAGTCGAGATCCCCACGCAGCTGCGCGAGCCCCTGCCACGCGGGCAGCAGCTCAACGAATAGCTCATCGAGCCAGGAGGTCAGGAGCTGATCCGGATCGAAGCGAAAGCCCCGCAACAGCAACGACAGACGCGTCCACCAGCGCGACAGCGCCGTGCGATGAAAGCGATTGCCCGTCAGCTCGCGCAGGGCCAGGAGCTCGAGCCCGCGGACGGTTCCATCGGCCCCGACCTGCAACCTCAGCTCGATCTCGGCGGCTCGACCATCTGCGGTCAATACCTCCCCCAAGCGAGCGTAGGCCGGGCGAGCTTGAACGCCTCGCGCAAAGCTCGCGAGCCGCGCAAGACCGGAGCTGGCGCCAGCAAAATCGCGCACCAGTAGCTCGAAAACCGCATGAAACTCGCGCAAAAGCTCGAGCTTGCGCCGTGAGCCCCCTGCACGCGAGCCGAGCGAGCGCGTCCCGAGCAACTCAAATAGACGAGCCAAAGCCTCGTCCAGTGAACGCACGGACGCGCGCAACGCGGGCTGCGCGAGCAGCTCACGAAAGCAGCCCTGCCGCAGTTCGACGCTCTCGGGCTCGCTCGGTGGCTGCGCGAGCAGCCGCACCACGAAGCTCGTGCGACCGGCAGTCAGTCGGGAGCCGAGCACGCGCGCGACGAGTTCACTAAGGAACACGTCCTGCTCGAACTCGCTCGCCGCGAAGCTACTCGGCGACGGTGCGGCGCGCTCGCAGAGCTCGCTTAGCCCATCACCAAGCTCACCAGTGGCCCAAGCAAATGACAACAGTTCGCGACTGCGTCTTCGATCGAGACGCAGCCGCGCAACAGAGTCGAGCAGATCGGCGACGCAGGGGCCGCCGGCAGCCGGAACCGGGACGAGCGACGTGCTAAGCGTACCCGGTTCCACGCTGGACTTTCCTTCAGCTGGCGGGATTGGCGCCCTGCGTTAGGCGGGCTTGCTGAGTCTGGAGGAACTGCGCCACGGCGCGCGAACGCTCGATGGCAAACTGCTTTACTTCGCGGTTCGGTGAACCCGCCAGCGCGTTCAAGAGCCGCGTGACGCGCTCGAGATCACGGTTCTGGAACAGCGCCTCGAAGTAGTTATTCGCGAGGCGCACGTCGCTCGCCATCTTTGCCTCGTGCGGCTGGAGCAACTCGATCACGGACTTGAGATCACCCGTCTGGCCGTAAAGCGCCGAGAGCGAGATGAGTCCGAGTGGATCGCTCGGATTGCGCTCGACGGCGAGCTTGGCGTACGTGATGGCCTGCTCACGCGTGGACTCCTCGGCGGAGTACACACCTTGAACGGCGATGTACGGCGCGGCGCGACGCTTATGGCTCTCCTGGTCGGCGAGCTCGCGCACCACCTTCTCCGCGGCGTCGTCGTTCTCGGCCTCACGCACCTGCGAGAACAGGTAAGCCCAGGCGTCGACGCAATTGCCGTCGATCGCAATCGCCGCCAAAATCGCCTCGCGTTCACCAGCCGCGTCGCCCTTGCCCTTGAGCGCGCGCGCCAAGTGCAGTGAGCAGAACGGGTTTTCCTTGGCGAGGTTCTGCGCGCCGCGCAGGGTGCCCTCCGCCTTCTCCCACTTCTCCTGCTGCAGCTGAGCCACGCCGAGCGCCAGCCAATCCTCGGCCGTAGCGCCCGAGGCGATCAGCTTGGACAGAACCTTCTCTGCCTTCTCGAAGCGACCGTACTTCATCAACTCCTGCGCGAACATGCGCGCGCGCTGGATGTCGGTCTTGTCCTCTTCCCAATGCTTCTCAAGGCCATCGAGCAGATCCTCGAGACCGATCGCCAGGGGACGGCCCTCATTGTCCTGCACCTGCACCGCGGGACCGTTGAAGCCGAGCAGCTTCCACATGTCCTCGACGTTGACGACTACGGCGCCCTGGGCCAACTGGGCCTTGAGCTCATCGGTCGGCTGCGAAAGCGGCACGACGATGAGCGCGTTGCCTGGCACCCCCGAAGGGAACGCACTCGGCGGGGCAATGATCGCGGCCCCCCCGCGCAGCTGGAGATTGGTCGGATTCTCGCCCGGTACGTTCGACTGGCTCATCTCGTGACTCCTTAGGAGAAGCGCAAGCTAGCAGTGGCCATTCGGGCTTTCAATGGGGCTGT
>JBBRAB010000044.1:0-33499 GCA_038207155.1 Polyangiales bacterium | reverse complement strand
CGACCTCGTCGACGCTGACGCGCAACAAACCAGCGAGCCTTGCTCGCCACATCGCAGACAGAACGCCCGCGCGACGAGACTTGCATCACCACCCCAGGGCATGGCAATATCCATCAGACATCTTCGGCTGAACGGTTACGTTGCATTCTCCCTGGCTGAAGTTGTTATGCCACTTGAAGTTATTGGTTGCCCAATTGGTGTAGTACTGAACCTCGTTGTTGTAGGCCTTGCCGATGAACGTAGTCCACTTGGACTTCGTCGTGGCTTCGTTGGTCATTTCGTCCTGCCACAGGACAGTCCCGCCACCATTCGTCACGCGAACCCAGTCGACCTGCATCGTGTCGCTCGTGAAGTCGCCAGGGATGGCTCCGCCCATGTCCCCACCGAGAGCCATGTTCAGGATGATGCGATGCGTGTGACTGTCGGCGTCGTTGTACGTCTTGGTGGCCTGGTTCACACCGTCATAGGTGAAGGTGATGGTGTCGCCATTGAAGCGCACGCCATACGTGTGCCACTCCTCAGGTCCCGCGCCGGCCTTGTAGTAGGTGAACGAGGGGTTGTTCTCCTGCACGGTGAATTTGGAGCTGCCCCACTGGTTTGACTGGTAGCGCCAGTCGTTGTCCTTGCCAAGCCATTCGATGATGTCGATCTCGCCACAGCCCGGCCACGCCACATTGCCGCCGAAGCCTGGCTCGTCGCTCCCAAGGAGCCAAATGGTCGGCCAAGTGCCGTTTACGTAGGGATCCGCGTTCGTGCAGCGTTTGGCCGCCATCTTCATGCGCGCTTCAACAAGCGTGCCGGCGTCATTGGGGACGTTATAGGTACTGGACAGGCGTCCTGACGTGTACTGGGCACCATAGGCGTTCTCCTTGAGGCCGACGATGCTCAAGATGTCCGGCCCTCCGCTGCTCTGACACTGTGACGTTGCGCTGCAGGTCTGCCCAGCGGCACACGTGCCGCAGACTCCGCCACAACCGTCGCTGCCACAGGTCTTGCCGGTGCACTGCGGGACACAGACGGGCGGGATGGTGCCAACCTCGAACCAATCAACATTGAAGTCGGCGCCGTCAGCGACGAGTCGCAGCACGGTTGTGCCGGCGGGAAGCTTCACTGAAGAGATTACCGTCTTCCACGTCTGCCATGCCCCGGTCGCGGCGAGCTTCACCGCGCCCGTGAGATTGACGCCGTTGGCTTCCAGGTGCAATGACGCCCCGGCGGTCAACGAGGCCACGGAAAACGTCACGGGATAGGTGCCGGCGGTAGCTGCGGTGACCGTGTACTCGAGCCATTCACCTGCCGTCACGTAGCCGACGTTGTAGCCGCCCTGAGTGCTTACCTGGATGTCGACGTTGTCGGTGCGATAGGATCCGCCGGCATTTCCCACGGTTGAGTCCATGTACGCGACGTTGGCTCCGCCGACGTCGTAATTCTCCGCCTGCACCCGGCCGGGAACGGTCACAGCCTTCCCGCCGTAGGGGGTCTGCCCCAGAGCCGCGAAGTCGAGATAGTCGAGATTGAAGTCCGCTGACTCCGCCACGAAGCGGACCACGGACTCCCCGGCGGGTAGCGTCACGTTTGGTACCACCACCTTGACCCAGTTCTGCCAGCCGCCGGTCGCCGCGAAGGTGACCGTCCCCGTCACATTGACCCCTCCCACTTCAAGGTGGAACTTGCCGCCCGCAGTGAGCGATGCGACCGACGCGGTCATGCTGTATTGACCTGCAGCAGCGACCTTGACGCTGTACGCGAGCCACTCGCCCGCGGCGATATAGCCGACGTTGTAGCCTCCCGCAGTGCAAGTCTCGATATCGACGTTGTCCGCTCGGAATTGTCCGCCGGCATTGCCGGTCGTTGTGTCCTGAAACCCAACTCCCGTGCCGCCTTGGTCGTACTTTTCTGCCTCAACACGACCTGGAAGCGACACTGAAGTCCCTCCATAGGCCAGAGGAGCATCGCTGGTATCGGTGCCGGCGTCACCGCGGTCAGCGCATCCGAGCGCGCCAACAGTGAGAACGGTTCCGGTCAGCAAGACTCGTGCAGTCTGGTGCTTATTCATGGTTTTTGCTTCCTATTACAGTCGCCACTGCCGCCCATCGCGGGTGACTCCCGTAGCCCTGTCGGGTGTGGCTCAAACGGTGACCACCGCCTCAGTACGATGTCGGGATAAGCCCGAGCGCACCAGTGACAGAACTGACCGAGGCCCGGTGACGGAAAAATCCGCCGGAACGAGAGGTCAGCCCGGGTACCCACGAAACTGGTGGATCTCAGTCGCAGCGCCAATCCTCACGGCGAACGAGTCCGCCACGTCGATTGCACCGCACGCAACGCCTGCGAGCGGTTCTTCGTCGCACACGGGGCGCACAGAGACGAATTCGCAAGGTGCTCTGCCTATGTCGACCGCGCCCTTCAGGAGCGCGGCCGTGCTGGAATCATTCTTGGCGACGGCGCGTCAAGCGACGGGAGGGGCACTGGCAGTACGCCGGTCGTAGCGACCAAACCGTTGCGTCGGCTCCGCCACCCGTTTTTCCACGCCGAGCCAACATCCAGGAGCCCAATAGGGCGAGCCTGCCGCGGCTCGGCAATGCCGGCAACGCGAGCAGCCGGTTCAGGGCGACAGAGATGCCCAGTCCGACCCTGCCGACCGCGCAAGCTGGACGTCTGGAGAAAGCGGTCCTAGGTGGACGGTGGAGAGCGAACATGTCTGGCAAAAGCATCTCGATGACCGACGCGCTAGAAGACTATTTGATGCGCGTGTCCGTGCGGGAGCCGGACGTGCTTCGTCGGCTACGTCTTGAGACCGCCGAAATGCCGCGCGCCAATATGCAGATTTCAGCCACTGAAGGGCGATTGCTGCAGCTCCTTGTCAAACTCACCGGCGCAACGCGTGCTCTGGAAGTGGGAGTATTTACGGGGTACAGCTCAACCGCGCTCGCGATGGCGCTGCCCGAGCAGGGGCTTCTCGTCGCCTGTGATGTCGATGAAGCGACGACGAACGTGGCTCGGCGCTACTGGGATGAAGCCGGTGTGGCGGGAAAGATCCGGCTCGAACTCGGGCCCGCTGCGCAGACCCTTGCGCGCTACATCGACGAGGGAGCTGCCGGCAGCTTTGATTTCGCCTTCATCGACGCGGACAAAGAGAACTACGATGTTTACTACGAGGCCAGCCTGGTGCTCCTGCGTTCCGGGGGCTTGATCGCGATCGATAACGCACTGTGGGGCGGGCGAGTCGCGGACGAGACGGCGTCAGATCCGTCGACGCTGGCCATTCACGCGCTCAACATCAAAGTGGGGCTAGATCCGCGGGTGACGGCGACCCTCGTGCCCGTTGCCGATGGTCTCCTGCTGGCTCGTAAGAACTGATACGGTTTTCCTGAGGTCACCGATTGACGTGGTCATGTCGTGACTCCATGCGATTGGGATGCACACCGAGAGCAGTCGCCTGTTTAACGCCATCGTGATTCTAGGCGCTTCACTCACTGCGGTGGGGTGTGGCAGCACCGAGGATTCCCCAAATCCCGATCCTGGGGGCAATGCGGGGGCCGCAGGCCAGACCGCGGGCGGAGCCGCAGGTCAGAGTACGGGCGGGACTAGCACTGGTGGGACAGGCACTGCTGGAAGGGTTGGTAGGGCACAATCCCCCAATCATGCCCAAAAGCGCTTCAGTGCAGGACCCCTTCCTCGACCAGAGTTCCCCAGAAATGCGCGGCATTGCGGCCAACATTTGGGCAATGCGTTCAGGGATGGAGCTGGCTGTTAGCGCCGCGTATTCAATCATTGTACGCGAGCTATTCGAGACAGGCGTCGAGCGATCTGTGCTTGAGCTCTGCGCTGAGGCCGGCGCGGAAGAAGTTCAGCATGCCCAGCTTTGTCTTGACGTCGCGGAAGCGCTTGACGGTGAGAAACGGCCTTGGCCTAAACCGGCTTCGCTGGAGGTGCCGAGCTACGAGGGCGTTAGCGCTGGCGCGCTGCTAACGGCGTTGCACCTGGTCGCCATGTCCTGTCTGAACGAGAGCATCGCTTGCGTGCGCCTGGCCGAAGCGATCAACCTCACGCGGAGTGAGACCGTCAAGCTCGCCCTTCATCAGATCCTGAAGGATGAGATCAAGCATGCGCGCGCCGGTTGGGCGCACTTGGCGGGACAGCATGTGACGCCGGCGATGAAGCTCGACATTGGCCGATTTGTGCCGCACCTCGTTGCGACGAGTCTGCGCGGCTTGATTGAGGAAAACGCGACCATCCCGTCCGAAGACTACGCGAGCTTCGGCTTGCCCTCGGTCGGTCAGGCGCGCGCGCACGCGCACAAGGCAGTGCGAGAGATCGTCTTGCCCGGGTTTGAGCAGCTGCAGGTGCCTTTTGACATGGCAGCCACGCTCGCGAGCTTGGCGTCGGTGCACGGTCTGAGCTAACTCCCGGCGCAATGCTGTCATCGTCGTCGACGCGAGCTCCGCTGCAAGGACTTCCCGGCGTCATTGTTGGCGCCAGTCTGCTAGGATTTTCTGCTGTTTTCGTCAAATGGGGACTGGCAGGTGGCGCCACCCCGTTGACCGTGGGTCTCTACCGAATTTTATTCGCGTTGCCTGCGATCTATTGGTTGGTGCGGCGTGACGGACGGCTTCGGCTCGACCGTGGAATGGCCTGGGGCACCCTCGCGGGAGTGGCGTTCGCTGGAGATCTTGTGTGTTGGCATCAATCGATGCAGTTTACGAGCGCCGCCAACTCCACCTTCATTGTCTGCGGGCTTGCTCCGGTCTGGGTGGCGCTGTTCTCGGTGGCCGTGTACGGAGCTCGCTACCGGTGGATGGGCTGGCTTGGACAGGCCTTTGGCGTTGGGGGAGCCCTGCTCTTGGCGTTTGCCAAGGGAGCGCGCGTGGGCACCGGTCGAGGCGAACTCCTCGCGGTGATGGCGAGCCTCTGCTACGCCGCCTTCAGTCTCGCGATGGCGCGCGGGCGCCGCACGATCACGGCGCGTCAGTCGCTGTTTTGGATGAGCATCGGCAGCCTGACGAGCTTTCTCTTACTCGAGTTGTGGGAACGTCAGCCCCTCGTTGGCTACTCCAATCACGCGTGGCTGGCGCTTGTTGGCCTGGCGCTGGTGGTGCAACTGCTCGCATGGCTGCTCGGTGAACCACTGCGGCTCCTCGGTATGGTTGGAGGCAGCATCATCGTGCTCGGGATCTATCTCGTAGCCAGCGGCGAGCAGGCTCGAAAGAGCAAGTCCGCGCTGTCGCGCGGACCTAAGACTACGTGACGCCTTTGACGTCCGGCTCCCGAACTCAAGCCGGTGGGTGATGGCTCAGGGAGCTATGCCGCAGGTTGCGAGTCGGGTAACCAGGGTCGCCTGCACGTTGTCGGGGATCCAGCGCGATTCGCCGCGATGCAGGGCTTCGTTGCCACGGCGCAGGTGGGCGCATCCTTGCTCCATGTTGCCGAGCTCAATCAGGTTCAGTCCTCGGTAGATCTCGTACCGGACGTAGCCCTTGGGGTTCATGTCCGAGATATCCGGTTCCAAGCTACTAAACTCAGCTTCGGCACCCTGGAAATCGCCTCGGGCGTAGGCATCCATCCCGTGCTGGATGAAGCGACCCTGGCCAGCGCAGGCCGGCGCGGCGAGGGCAGTCAGTAATCCAGAAATGCCAACCATAACTGCGGAGTAGTTCATGACGATTTGCCCATCCGATTCTGCGGAGAGGATATCCGACTCGCGTCCCATTGGGAAGCTCGCGGCTCAGTTCTAGTTCCGGATACCACGAAGATGCAGAATTTGCCGCAGTATCTCTCACTTTGTCCCGGAGTCCTCGCGTGTTAGGAGGCGGTCGTGGCACTCAGCGCCGAAACGGCATGCGCTCGAGCCGGCCGTCGTGATGCCTTGCAAAGCGCACGCGCTCGTCACCGTGCACGGGTGCTGAGTCTGGCCAAGGCCAGCCGCCGAATTGCGTACGCTGGTAGTCTTCAAACGCCTGCACGAGCTCCTGTCGCGTGTTCATCACGAAGGGGCCGTGCTGAGCGACGGTCTCGCCGATCGGTCGCCCTTGCAGCAGTAAGAACTCCGCGCGCGTCTCACCACAGACAAGCTCAAGCTCTTGGCTGGCGTCGAGCTCAAGCGCCGCGTGCGACTCGACGCGTTGCCCGGCGACCGTCACCGCTGCGCCCTTGAAGAAATAGAGACAACGCCGGGTGGATTTGCCTTGAGCTGTGGGAAGCGCAAAGTGCGCGCCTGGCTCCATGGCGAGCGTCCAAATCGCCAGATCCGATTCCGGTTGCGACGCCCAAGAATCCGGGGGTGACGAGACGGTCGCCGCGCCGCTCGCTACGTCTTCGGTGGAGCCTGCTGTTGCGTTCTCGGTGGCGTTTACGGTGGCGTTCTCCAGGGCGATTGTGCCCGCGATGCAGCTGAGCTCGGTGAGGCGACCGTTGGCGTCGCTCACTGAAAGGCGCGGAATGCTCTCCGCCCAGAGCATCGTGAAATGCGGCTTGGCCATCTTGCTGCGCGCTGGCAGATTGAGCCAAATTTGAAACAGCTCAAGCGGATTGGCTTTGTCATGGTCGAGCAGCGGAAACATCTCGGCATGTTGAATCCCGCTACCCGCGGTGAGCCACTGCACGTCACCAGCGCTGTAGCGCGCAGCCGCACCGAGCGAGTCCGAGTGATCGATCACCCCGCGCCGCACGATGGTCACCGTCTCAAATCCGCGATGTGGATGCGAGGGAAACCCCGGGACCCGCTGGCCGTGATACATGCTCCAGCCGTCCCGGCGGGAGAAGTCCTGTCCCAGTGCGCGGCCGTCAAGCGTTGCCTCGGGCCCGAATTGCCCATTGCCCTTTGGGTATTGGTCGTCGTGGTAGACGCAAAAGAGAAACGGATCAATCGTGTCCCAGGGCATTCCGAGGGGCGTGCTGCGCAGGATAGGATGACGGCTCACCGAGACCCTACGCCCCAGCGAGCCGCCCGGTTTCGAGTCCCCGCTGCGGCGCGGGCTACCGCGGCGCTACTGCCCGAGCTGCACGGCCATGTCGACCCAGAATTCTCCCGCCTTGGGGCCCTTGTTGCACTCGCCGTCGGATTCGCCTGGGGGTTTCACCCAGAGGTACGCGTCGACTAGCGGGTTACCGGTTTGGGTGGTCGGCGCCGGCCCCACCTTGCGTCCGGCGGGATTGCACCACTCGTCTTTGGGCGCCGCCCCATTGCCGTTGCGGCTGGTGTCGATCACGAAGTGCGCTCCGCCGACGAGCTCACTCAGCTTCTCCCCGTACTTGACGTTTTCCTCGGTGGACACGTAGTTCGAGGTGTTGAGCGCAAAGCCGTGCGCATGCTGGATCCCGGCTTTCTCAAGGCGCTTGGCCATGGCCGGAGCGGGCACCCAATGCGGGTGACCAGCGTCGATGTAGACGCCCACCTTCGGTGACTGGCGCAGCACGCGCACAGCATCTTCCACCAACGACAGGCGCTCGGCTTGCTGCTCGGCACTGAGGCATTTGTCCAGCAATCCGAGCGCATCGGGCTCAACGACTACGGTCGCCGCGCCCTGTCCGAGCCCGGCCTGCACCTCACGGATCCAATGTCGATACGCATCGGCCTTGGTCAGTCCACCCTTGGAGTAATTGCCGCAATCGCGATACGGCAGGTTGTAGACGATGAAGACCGGAATAGCGCCGTCGGTCGCGGCCATGATGCCTTGAACGTAACCTTTGACGTCACCACTCCACTCGCCCAGCCAGGAGCCGCTGGGTTGGGCCGCCAGGCGCGCGATGACCGCTGCCTTGGTCGGATCCTTGCCCTTGAGCTGGGCCGCAAATAGCGCTGCCTGCGAGCTCGGATTGACCCAGAGTTTTGCGCTTGCCATCGGGTTGCCGGCGGACTTTGACGGCACGGGGGCTGGCGCGAAGCTGGAGGCCTGCTGCGTGGGGCTGGCGTTTTCCGGGGCGCTGGCGCTTTCCGGCGCGCTCGCAGGCTTGGCCCCCTGGGCGTGTCTTGCGTGATGTCCGGAGCCACCGCAGCCGACCGCGCTAAGGCACAGGGTGAGGGTCGCTCCGAGCAGGAGTGGGCGCGAGCAGAGTAAGCGGGGGAGTCGGTTCATTGGGATGGTCCTTCCGAGAGCTGGGAGCCCCCTCCACCAGGGTGAGGGATTCTGTCAGGCAAGATGGGGGCAGCCGTGGCTTTGGATCAACAATTGTGGGCCGCGCTCCCGTTTGCGCCGAAATACTACGCTTTGAAGCTGGATTGGACGCTTTCGCCGCCTGCCCGGTCGATTCCGTGATCCATTCGCTGGCGTCACCCCATTTGCTCTGGTGGCCCGCCCATTGCTCCAGCTTCTTCCGCCTCCGGGCGGTACGGCTTGTGACTCGGACGCGACCTACCCTAACCTCACCAACCGCGTGCAATCCTTCGAGGTCGACAGTCCTGCCTTGGCCCGACCGGTACCCAGTGTCCCCCGGGCCCGCACGGCGTTGGATCAACGCATCGAGGCTTCGGTGCACAATCACCTTGCCCTGGTGTGGCGGGTACTGCGGCGGTCGGGCCTCAGCGCCGCGGACGCGGACGACGCGGCGCAGGATGTTTTCTGGGTGTTGACGCAACGCGCCAGTCAGGTGCCGTTGCGCGCTGAGCGTTCGTTCCTGTTGTCGACGGCGCTCCACATTGCCTCGGATAGGCGGCGCTCCAGTTGGTCGCGCCGAGTTACTGAACCACTTGCGCCCGAGCTCTCGGATCCGCTTGCGGCGTCACCCGAGCAGGCCCTCGAACAGCAGCAACGTCGCGAGCTGCTCGACACCGCGCTTGGCATGCTCGAGAGCGATGAGCGGGCGGTCTTCATCTTGACCGAGCTTGAGGAGCTCAGTCGCGAGGACACTGCCTCCATCTTGGGTATTGCCGCGGGCACGGTGGCTTCGCGCCTGCGTCGCGCCCGCGATGACTTTTCTGCAGCCGTACAGCGCCTACAACGACTGCGTCGGAGGCTCTCATGACGAAGGACAAACCACCCCCGCGAGAGGGTCACTCTGAGGGTCACTCTGAGGGTCACTTGGAGCCGCTCGGGTTCAGCGACGTAGAGCTGGAACTGCTCGAGAGCGCCAAGCAGGAAAATCCCTCTGAGACGCTTGAGACGCGCGTGCTCAGCGGGCTGCGCAATCGCAGGGAGTTGGCGGTGCTCACCGAGGCCCCCGCGCCTCGGCGGCGCGCGCCCTGGGTATTGCTGGCTGCGGCGGTGATGCTTGGCGGTCTCGCGTTCTGGTTGCCGCGCCAGCGTAGCGTGCCCGTCGGTCCGGAGCTGCTCACGGCGTCGCGCCACGGGGCGGTCTCGTCGGCTCCAGTGCGCGCCTCGAGCGAGCCTCGCTCACCCGCGCCGCGGACGGATCCCTGCGCGGGGGCGCCTCGCGCGTCGGGTCAGCAACCCTTGATCGACGATTTCGAGGATGGCGATGACGCGGTGCGCCCGTTTGAACAGCGCAGCGCGCTCTGGCGTTGGTCGCGCGACACTGATCTTGCGGGCTCGGCACCGGCGCTCTTGCCGATTCCACGGTTGCAGGCCAATCCTCAGAATCGGCAGGCGGCGCATGTCAAAGGCGGCCAATTGCGTGATTGGGGAGCGCTGGTCGAAATGCGCTTCGAGCCCTCCTGCTACAATGCCTCTGCCTATGCCGGTTTGGTGTTTTCAGCTCGTGGAAAAGGGCGAATTTACGTCTCGCCGCGTGAGGTGAGCGTCATGCCGCGTGAGCTGGGCGGTAGCTGTGACAAGGACTGCTACAACGGTCACGTCTTCAAGGTGGAGCTCACCGACCATTGGACGACCGTCGAGCTGCGTTGGGAGCAGTTCGAGCAGCGCGGCTACGGTCGTGCGCCACTCGATCCAGCGCGTCTGCACGATCTCGCGTTTCTCGTGCGTCCGGAGGACACCCCGTACGATCTTTGGCTCGACGACGTACGCTTCCTCAAGAAGTAGTCACGGTCTCGATGTATTGCTGAGAAATCGGGCGAAATGCAGACTTTGCCACCTTGCCGATCGTCAGGGTGGCGGCCGCATCAAACGCGGCTCCTACCAGTCCGCCAACGACGGGGATCACGCGTCCGAGCTTGATCAAGCCCTTCGGTCCGAGCTTGGTGAGCAACTTGAAGCCCACCTTTTTGTTGATGTCGAGCAAGACCTTGCTCGGGATTTGTTCGACCATGGTCTCGGCGACTTTGGCGCCAAGCTGGACTCCAAAGTCCTTGACCAGATCCCCGGCGCCACTTCCCATCAGACAAGCAAAACACAGGGTGCGGACCTGATCGCTGCGGGGATCGTAGCCGCCAAGCTGAGCAATCGCCGCAATCATTCGCAGCTGCACGTAGAGAGTGACGGCGAGACCGCTCGGCAAGGTCAGCGGCACCAGCAGGAGTCCACCAAAGCTCGAGACGAAACCGCTGAGCGAGGCCTTGCCCACTTGCCAGCGGATCAGCGAATCGGCAGCCTTGTCAAAGCTCTCGCCATTGCGGCAGTAGTCACGAGCCAATTCGCCACTGCTGCCCGTGCCAGGGAGACCCAGCATGGCGCGCTGGTAAGCCCAATCGAGGGTTTGCATGATGGCGGAGTGCGAGGAGCTGGTCATAGGGTGGTGCTTGGGAGCGCTCGGAGGGCCGGCGCGCCAGGGGTGGAGTCTACACCGATCCCCCTGCCCGTGGCTCAGTCCTCTTGAGCGCGCGTGTCGGAAACAGACAGGCAACCGCGCTGCTACCGCCAGCCCCCGATGCTGGCGTCATGCCCGAGTATTCGCCGGAGAGCCCGCTTCAGTGCCGCCTAGCCCAGCCCGCGGACCTCGACGCGATGGTGGCATTGCTGGCGCTCCTGTTCACTCAGGAAGCCGAATTTGAGCCCGATGCGGCTCGGCAACGCGCAGGCCTTGCGCTGCTGCTTGCCGAGCCAGCGCTGGGCTCCGTCCTTGTGGCGGTACGTGCCGGGCGGGTGGTGGGCATGGTGGCGTTGCTATTTACCCTAAGCTCGGCGCTTGGGACTCGCGTCGCGTTGCTCGAGGATCTCGTGCTTGAGCCGGCGCTGCGGGGCTTCGGTCACGGCCGCAGCCTACTGGAGGCTGCCATCGCGCATGGCGTTGCGCGGGGTTGCGCGCGCGTGACCTTGCTCACGGACGTCGACAACCAGCGCGCTCAGCGTCTGTACACTGAGCGCGGGTTTGTTCGCTCGACGATGGTCCCGTTTCGACGGTTGCTGTGAACGCCTCCGCTTTGCGCGTATCCTTAGCCGCCGCAGAGCCCACGGGCCGTCAGGACCTCGCGTCAAAACCGATCAGCTTGTATTGACAGCCGCGCGAGCAGAGCGCGTCCTGCAGCGGGTAGAGCCACGAGCTGACACCGGCGGTGATGGAGTCCCCAACGCAGTCATTCTTCGCTGGTGTCGTGATGGTTCCGGCGCCGCATCCCGCGAGCCCGCTGGCAACGAGGCCAAGTGAGAGGACCTTGCGAGCGAGCTTCGAAAACGGGCTGTGACCGATGGCTCTCATGCTCGTCATCCTGAGCAAGCTTGATGCCGTGGGCGCAGCAGGCTCGCGGTCGCCGGTGAATCCCAATTTTTATTGGCAAATGGCAGTTTTTGTAGGTGCGGCGTGAGCACGCCGAGCACAGCGCGCGCGCCCTGCACGGACCGGTGCGATCGCGCAGTGCGCGGCACTCGACCATGGTGCCTGGTGGCTGACCGGGAGTATGCTGAAACCTTGTCCGCCCTCACGACCAAAGACAGCCCGTCGGTCTCGCTCCAGTCGCAACCCTGGGCACCGCTCGCGCGCACGACGCTCGGCGGCGAGGCCGTGCTCGCGCTCGCCCTGCTCACCGCATGTGGCTCTCAGTCGTCAGCGCGCGCGAGCGCTGCGCCAGCGGCGAGCGTCACCACGCCGGTCCGCGCTGTCGCCAGCTCCAGCGCAGCGCTGCCCAGTGCAGCGAACCCGCTCGTGCCCAGTGTCGCAAGCGTCATCACGCCGGCGCCCATGGCGGCAAGCGTCACCACGCCGGGCAGCACCAAAGACAGCGCTCCCGCGGCAACGACGGACGGAGCCAACGAGGCGGACTCGGCGCAAACGACGCTCGTTCGCACGCCCGACGATACCGCGGTCCCCGAGCTCACGGGAGCCGCGGGTCAGGAACCACTACGCCTTTCTGATCTCTGCGGTTCGCCGCGACGCAGCCCTGCGTGAGTTCCAAGGGTCCAAGTGGGTTCCCGCGCAGGCGCAGCCCTAGCTTTGCGTCGGGCCTGAAGGCGACTCGCCGGTGGCAGGGACTTGGGTCGGCGCTGCAACGGGCGCCACGGGCACGTCCACGGGATCCGCCACGGGCGCGATGACGGGTGCCACGACGGGTGCCACGACGGGCGCGATGACGGGCGCCGGGAACCTACGACCCACCTGGGCGTGGCAGGACATTTTCTCGGTCGTCACCACCGAGTCCTGGCGGTGACTGATGCTGGTGTCCTTGTCGCATTGGTGGCCCACGAGTGAGTCTCCTCCCGCCTGACTTGCCTCCTTGCGTAATAGTTGTCGAGCGTCAATCGTCGAGCAATCGCCCCAAGTGTCGAAGATGGCTAGAAAACCGCCACCGCCCTGCTGCGAATCGCACCGGAGTGAGAGCTCTCCGATCACGGACTGGTCTGAAGGAAGAACCGGGGTGTCTAGGATCTGCTTGGGGGTGGAAGATCTCGGATAGACCTTGCCGCTGAAGATGGGTGTCCCCATTGCGCGCGTGCAGCCGTGCTGAAAAGCAGTAGCCAGGTCACCCCGAGCAGTCCGAGGGAAAGTGTCGAACGCTTGGTCATGGTTCGGTCAGTTCGCAAGCGTGAGGCCAGCTGTCCCTGTGCCGATAATCGGCGGATATTGTCGCGGAATTTCAGGGAGTTCAGTGCGTTTTTGCTGGCTGAACCCGGGCGTAGCGTCAATCACGGTTCACGCGCGGGGGTGGGCCAAGTGAGCGCCACTGAGCGTGAGAGTCACACTGGCTCAGCATGAGACAGTCGTAGCGCGGTGGCTCCGCTTTGCCTGCGCGTGTGGAGCGCGTTTTGCGGTTGGAGTTCGGGTGACAACTGGGCTAAAGCGCCAGACGATGTCGGATTCAGAGCCCCCCGCGCCCGCCAGCGAGCAACTGACACTCGAGCCGATCGGTTGGGTCCGGTCGCCCTATCAGCGGCGCTTCGGGACCCCCCAGCAGGCCTCGGCATTTGACTCGAATCAAGAGGCCGTGCTCGAGCTGGATCCACGGCGCATTCCCGAGCGTGCCCTGGTCGATCTGGCGGGCATGGAGCGGATCTGGATCCTGAGCTGGCTGCATCGGGGCGGTGGCTGGTCTCCGACCGTAATGCCGCCGCGTGGGGCGCGGGTGCAGCGCAGTCTGTTTGCGACTCGCTCGCCCGATCGTCCCAATCCGCTTGGCCTGTCCGCGGTCGAGCTGTTGCGCGTGGAGGGGATGCGCCTGTTCGTGCGCGGCATCGATCTGCTCGACGGCACGCCGATCCTCGACATCAAGCCCTACGTGCCCTACGCGGATGCTTTCCCCGAGTCCAAGGCGGGCTGGGTCGACGAGGTTCCCAGGGACGCGCCGCAGCTTGCCAAGGGCAAATGACGCGGGGCCGTGCAGCGCACAGCCCCGGGGTATCGTTGCCTTCACGACGCCGCAGTTCACGCCGTGGACTAGGGGCGCACGCCGATCTTATCCAGCGGAATGGCCTCAAATCCCGGAATGCCGCTGGTTGCTCCGGCGGTCAGCGCGAGGTTGCGCTTGGCTTCATCGGCGAACGGCGAGGCGCTGGCATCGACGTTGTCTTTGCGCTCCTGATAGTAGGTGAACGCGCCGTCCGAGTCGTTCATAAACGAGCCGTTCTTCCAGGCGAGGTTGCGTGAGAAGGTGCAGCCTTCCGGATAGAGCCAGCGCGCGGCCGGGGCAATGATGGCGGCCCAGTCATTGGGGATGGCGGCGCACTCCGGGAAACGGCTGGCCCAGGGCTCTGCCTGGTAGCTGACCTTCTGCAGTTTTTCGAGCAGATTCCAGCTATCTCCCGCGACGTTGTTCGGGCCTCGCCCGGGGCGCCAGCTAAAGCAGCGTGCGTCGGCGGCGATGGCGTCGCCGGACTGGGCGATCACATTGTTGTTCATGTGATTATCGCGTCCACCGCCATGCTCGATGCCGTGGCCCGAGACCGAGTAGATCAGGTTGCCCTCGACGGTGACGCCGCTCAGGCAGTCGTCGAGGTAGATCGCGTGCACGCCGAAGCCGGGAAACCAAGTGCGCACGTCGTGAATGTAGTTGTGCTTGATGACGATGCCGCGCGCGCCCCAGTCGCGCCCCGCGTAGATGGCGCCCGCGTCACTCGAGAACTGATTGACATCGTGGATCTCGTTGAGCGCGATGCTGTGATCGTTGCCGCTGTACAAAATCGCCGAGTGCGGAGCCGTGTCGATCAAGTTGTGCTCAACGCGATTGCCCACTCCATTGAGACTGACGCCGGGACGGTACGTCCACTCCCAGCGCCCAAAGCGCGTCAGGTGGTTAAAGCTGGCCTCGAGGTTGCCGGGCGTCAGCGACTTGCGGTCGCCTCCGGTCAGCGCAATGCCAGTCGCGGCGACGCTATCAACGATGCTCTGCGTGACGCGATGTCCGGTGCCATTCAACGTGACCCCAGCCGCACCGCCATTGCGCAGCGTCACCCCGGCCAGCGTGACATTTTGGCCTCCGTTGACCTGAATCAGGTCGTTTCTCCCGTTTTCAAGCACGAGATCCACGAGCTGCAGATCATGGGCCTGATTCATCGTCACGAGCGGCGTCTCAAGCATCGAGAGCTCGACGCTGGCTTTGGCAAAATCAGCGGGCGGATACAGGAACAGCAGCCCGTTGACGCGGTCGATGTACCACTCGCCTGGAGCGGTGAGCTCTTCCAAGAGATTGTAGGCGTACCAGGGTTGCCCCTGAGTGATCCCGAACGCGTCGGGCGCTCCCAAGGTCACCGTCTTGCTCGCGGTATCGACTCCTCCAAGCGGCACATGACAGTCCGCCCAGGATTCCTTCCAGAACCCGTGCAGCCAGGCATCGGGGGCCTTGGTCCAACGCGCGGGACGCGTTCCGGCGTAGGAAAAATGGGTATCATCGACGCGCGTCGCGATCGACGCAAAACCATGGTTGATGGCCTGCGGATCGATGAAGCTGGGATTGCCCGTGGCGCCGGCGGCCGGGTTCATGCTGCCGAACTCCGAGGAGTAGAGCGACCACCAGGGATCGGTGTCGGCGGGATAGCCTGCGGTGTTGGTGGTGAGGAACCAGGCGCGATGCCAGGTGCCCTGGTACTGCCAGTAGTGGCGATAGAGGTAGTACTGCTTGCCTGCGACCAGGCCGTCGCGCTTGAACACGCTGACCCCGTCGTTGGTGCCAGACTTCGTGAAGCTGCCAGCCAGATTCGGTGTCGTCGCGCCAAAGAGCGTCACCGCAGCGCCCTTGGCGTCTGGTACCGGATCGGTGGCGGTGGCCTCGGGCCAGCGGGCGAGCGGCATCGGGCTGTTATTGATGAAGAGCTCAGCGGCTGAGTGCTTGCCCCAGTCGCAAAAGCCGCGACGCACCAGGGTTCCGTAGTCCGTGATGCCCTGCGCTTTGAGATCGAGCACCAAAATGGCGTCGCGCGCGGCCGCGTCGAGCCGGTCCCAGCCCGGAGTCTTGTCGCTGACCGGCGTGAAATCCGCTGTCTTCAGGGCATGACCACCCGTGAGCTTGGCCTGCTCGCCCGCGAGTGCACGCCAGACCACGGGGCTGCTCGCGCTGCCGGAGTCCGCTGCGCCTAGGCTCCAACTCGCTGCGAGTTCATAGCGGCCGCCGTTGAGCCACACCGCGAGTCCGCCCTTCGGCAGTCCTGCAGCGATCTTCGTGCGCACGGCCGCCGCAGCAGCCACGAGTCCCGACAGGGGATTGGCCTTTGAGCCATCGCCTCCGGCCTTGGCGCTTGGATCGACGTACAGCTCGGCGCCGTAGCTGGTGCACTCGCAGGCAGCGAGCGCTGAGCCATCACTCAAGCAGCGTTGAACGCCGCTTGCCTTGCCGCAGCTGCAGCTCGTGGTTTCGTTCGCGGTACAGAGCTGCGCGGCTCCGCCAGTGCCGTTGGTGCTGCCGGTACCGTTGGTGCTGCCGGTACCGCTAGTGCTGCCGGTACCGTTGGTGCTGCCGGTACCGTTGGGACCGCTCCCACCCGCTCCACCGGTCTGCGAGGAAGCAGGGTCCTCGGCGCTTCCACAGGCGCACAAACCCAAAACGAATCCACAGAGCCAGAGTCTTGAACTGCGCATGAGGGACCTCCTGAATGGAGGCGCGAGTCTACCACGGAGCCTCGCAGCAAAGTCACGGGGCTCCGCTCGGCCCCACAAACGGCGAAGGCCCCGCGAGCCGACGCCCCGCAAGTCCACAAACGGCGAAGGCCCCGCGAGCCGACGCTCCGCGGGGCCTCGTTTGAGCGGCCTTGGCCGCCGCGACTCACGCCTTGGGTGCGAGCCAAGCCTTGCCGGAGGGCAAGACGACGCGACCGTAGAGATCGTTGAGGATGATGGCGGCCATCATGTACCAGGCGCCGAACGCGCAGAGCATCAGCTCGTAGCCGGCGATTTTGTTACAGATCGGAAAGCCGAAGTGGCCGAGATCGAGCAGAACAAAGCCGACCAGCAGCAGTGAAAACGTTGTGGCCATCGCGCCGTGGATGCGGAGCGAGCCGATCCACAGAATGACTGTAAACAGCGTCCAAGCGACCAGGTACCAGCCCACGTCCGTGACGGAGGCCTTGTAGATACCGAACTTGTTACCGAGCAGCATCAGGCAGAGCGAGATCCAAAACGCGCCGTAGCTGACGAAGGCGGCGTAGCCGAAGTTGTTCCCCATCTTCTGCTCCTGAAAGCCAGCGAGCATCTGCGCGAGGCCACCGAAGATCAGTCCGAGCCAGATCACGGGACCATTGCCAGCCCAGCCCACGTTGTGGAACTGCAGCATCAGCGTGGTGAGGCCGAATCCGGCGAGACCAACAACAGCGGGATTAGCGGGCTTTACGGGGGTATTGCTCATGGGTTCGACCTTGCGGCGCGGGAACCTGACACGGACGGCCCCCAGTTGCCCGGTGTAGCCCCCACAAAACGACCGAAACGCAGCTTTTGCGGGAAGTTTGCCGCGATCGCGTCGGAACTCTAAAGTCAAATGCACGCTAGAGGTCGGTGTTTGGGGGCATGCGACCCACAAAAGGGGCGCTAATCACCGCTCCCGTGACGCCTGCGTAGGCGAGGGGCAGGGGAACTTGAGTTAGCCTGAGTCATGCGAGTTCCTGCCAGAAGTTCGTTTTGTGGTTGGTGCGTCGTGGCCGTCGTTGCGTTGTCGGGTTGCTCGGGACGTTCCGAGTCGTGCTTCGTGCAGCTGCTGCTTCTCACTGTTTCGTGAGGGTCGCGGGAAACGCCAAGACCTTGGCCCTCAACGGGCCCTGTGTATGCAGGGCGAAGCGCAGCCCATCGGGGCCGAGCGTCGCCTCGGAGAGCGTCGGCTCGGCCAGGCTCATCATCACTTGAAACTCAGGCGCCAGCATGCTGCCGATTTGCGCGGTCAGGGTCCTGCGATCAAGCGCGAGCAGCGCCGTTAATTCCGGCAGCGCGAGCGGAGGCGTGGACTCAAGTGTTTGTTTCCACGGCAGCACATCAAAATCCGGAGAAGCGAGCGGCGTGACCTCCGCGAGGCTGATTTTGCCTGCAATCGTGTCGGTCACGAGGCGAGCGCTGAGCCACACATCACCGCAGCTTTCGCCTTGCGCTGCCAGGCGCAGGACGACGCGCGGTTGTCCGTTCACTAGCGCGCCAGTAGCGACCAGGCTGTGAATCGTGACCTGCTCGACTTGATGCCCAACCAGTGCGCCGGACAGCAGCTGCGAGAGCCGCTGCCAGTCGAGCTCTCGCGTGAGCCAGAGCTCGCTGTCGCTGTTGGTTTCCGTCGTCGTGGATAAGGCTGGTAGCGGTCGTGCTGCAGGCGCGGCGTCAGTGGCCCCCGGGCAGCGCTTGAGCGTGGCCTGCCCCGAGAACTCGAGCTGCGTTGTGAGCTCGCCGGCGTCCAGTCGAAGCGGCGCGATGCCGAGGGATTCGGGCGCCATTTGCAGGCAACTGTCAGGGCCAAGCGGTCGAGGTTGCTGAGCAGCGAGCCAACCCGCGCCAAGCTTACGTCCCAGCTCGGCGAGCGTCGCGTCGACCTCTGCGGTGACCTTGTAAACCTGGGGACGGGCCTCGTCGAGCAGCTGTTCGGTGAGGTCGAGTCCGGCAATGACGCACCGACGCGTCGCCGACACCGAGCTCTGCGCTCGCGGAGCTTTGCCTCCTGCACCAAGCTCCATCGGCACCCGGAAGGTGACGGCGAGTTCGGGCTTGCACTGGCCGTACTCGAGGCAGCTTCCAGCAAATGGTTTGCAGACCGAAATAGGAACGCTCACCGGTAGTGACAGGATGAGAGCCTTCGGCTGAGCCGAGAGCGCAAAACTGCCTCGAGTGACTTCGAAGGTGGCGCGCCCCGCAATGCCAAGCGAGCGACGCTGCTCGGGCACCAGCACGCTGGGCACGCGGCGCGCGAGCTCGTCAAGCACTGCGCTGCGGGCGACCCCGAGCGCGAGCTTCAGCTTGAAGGAGTGACCCGCGGGCGTGGGGAGCGTCTGCAGGGGCGGCGCGGGTGCGTCCGATGCGGGACAAATGCGGCTGCCATTGGCGGTGGGGCCCTGGGGGCTGCCGGTTGGCGCAGCGCTGCCGGTTGGCGCAGGGCCCCCGCAGGCGAGAGGGAGTGTCAGCGGGGCGAGCCAGAGATACCTACGGCAGCTAAGCATGGGCGGCATCATGGGCTTTTGCCGCGGGGCTTCGCAAGACCGCTCGGGGCGCTGGCGGACCCCAGGCCGAAGGGTTGGTACCAAATCGCTCGCGCACGGTGGAGTTCCCCCCCGGTCGCCACGAGCTGCGTTATTCTAGGAGGTACGCCGTGCGCTTCGGGCTGCTTCTATCGAGGCCCGCACCACTCCTGGGGGGACGCGTCACGGTGTCGGAGCACGAAGTGGTCGATCTCAACGAGCTGATTCGCAAGGCCCAAGACCTCGAGCCGCTTCCCATGAGTGCCACACGTCTGGCGGCGTTGGTGGCCGATCCTCGGTCTAACGCCGACCAGTTGATCGACGTGATTCGTCTCGATCAGTCGCTGACGGCGCGCGTGCTGCGTTGGGCCAACTCCGCCTCGAGCGCTGCGCGCGGCCCCATCACCAACGTGCGCGACGCAGTGGTTCGCATGGGGCGTGGAGCGATCCTCGAGCTAGCCATTGGCACCCGCGCGAGCAAGCTGCTCTCAAGCGCGGTCCCCGAGTACGGTCTCAACGAACAGGGGTTGTGGCGTCACTCGGTAGCCACCGCGCTGGTGGCTGAGTCGCTCGCTCCGCATGTTCGAGTCGACATTCCTCCTGAAGCCTTTGCGGCTGCTCTGCTCCATGACGTCGGAAAGCTGGTGCTTGCGCGCTTTCTCGAGCCGGAGACGCTTGAGTTCCTCCGGCGCGCTCAGGAAGACGCCCATCTCGATCCGCTTGCAGCTGAGATTGAGCTGCTTGAGGTTCACCACGGTGAACTCGGCGGTCTAGTCGTCAGAAACTGGGGCCTACCGGAAAGCATCGCGATCGGGATCAGCTACCATCACAATCCCGACGAGGGGCGCAGTACGATCTGCGATGTGGTGTGCGTGGCCGATGAGATCGCCAAGACGATTGAGGCAGCCAAGGTGCCAAGGGAGCCCTATCCCCGGGATCATAGTGCTGCCTACCAACGCCTCGGACTAGCTCCCGAGAAGGTCAGCGTGATTCACGAGCAGGTCACCAAGCGCTTCGCGGACGTCCTCGAACGCTTCAAGTGAGCTCGACCACACGACGCTAGCTCGTCGCGTGGACCTAGCGCCATTGGCTTATTGGACTCAGCGCGGAGCGACCACGTCCACCGGCACTTCAACGAGTTGCGCAGGTGGTGCGCCTGGTTTCGGTCGAAGCGGCTGCAGCTCGAGGCGCAGAGTCGCGTGACCCAGTTTGACGCCCTCCACAGTGAACTCGTCCATCCCTCCCGAGCCGACGCAGTCCTTGCAGCCTGCAGTGGATTGCTCCTGGTATTGTCGACGGACGATCAGTAGCGCGCCTTCGGGCACACTCTTGGCCGACCAGCGCATGGGCGTGGTGGGATTGGAGGGCACCAAATACTTGAAGGTCTGCGCGATCCGGACCTCAATCTTCAGCGTGTCACGAGAGTAGCTGGCGACAGGGCCCGGTTCGGCAGATTTGCCTGAACTGGTCGTGGCCGGTGCTTTCGCGGTTGAAGTGCTCGAGACGGGAGCAGCCGACACGGTCGGACCGCTCGCCACAGGAGCGGCGGAGGTTGCTGGAGTGCTTGGGGCCGACGTCGAAGGCGTGCTGGCGGTCGTCGAAGGCGTGCTGGCGGTCGCGGTTGAAGGCGGTTGCTCGGACGACGCTGGCGCGGTTGACTGAGGTTCAGGGTTGGTGACGGGACCCGGCGCTGAATGACTGCACGCGAGTGCGAGCAGAGTTCCGAGTCCGACGAGCAGCGAGGTGCAATGGATACGAGCCATGATTCAGTCCCAGTTCGAGCAGATCGCGCCCTTGTCGTTGTTGAGCGTCTTGATGTAGTCCTTGGCCGCCAGGGTCCAACTCTCGGGAATCGCAAGCTCTCCGTATTGGACGACCTCGAGCGCACGCTTAGCCTGACCGCAGTTGCCAAGCGCAGCGTGGGAAAGACCATAGTAATAGACCGCAAATCCGAAGTAGGGATCGCTGGAGTCAACGCTTGAGATGATGTCGTACTCGGCGCGGACCGCGTCTGTGTAGCGGTCAAGCTGGTAGAGCTCTTCACCCGACCAGAATTTCGCCTCGGCGATCGCGTCCTGGCCCGGGAAGCGCTCGACGTAGTCGTTGAAATGCTTGTAAGCCTCTTGCGTCTTGCCGTCGACACGCAGCTCGTGCGCCTCACCCAAGAGCTCGTCCGGTGTCACGGCAGGCTGATCGGGCTGGCCGAACACGAAGGTGTAGCGTTCGCGTTTGCTCGCGGCATAGCTGGTCATGCCGAGTTCCCGGTCCTTGTACTGGTCCCAGTGACTCTTGCTGTCTGAAGTCTCTGCCCAAATCCGCAGACCCTTGGCCGTGAGGTAACTGCCGGACATTTTTACGTCGACGGTTTGACCCGCCTTGAGCTTGACATCAAGCGGCTTGGTCTTGCTGCCGGGTTCACCAGGTGACCACTTCCACTTCTTGCTGGCGTCTTTGCGCTGGGCGTAGAGATGCGCCACCAGGGGAACAGACGAGCTGTTGCGCAGGGAAATGTAGCGATCCTCGAACATCACCGCACTCGCGGGTTGCGGCTGTTTGACGGCGTCTCCCCACATCGCGGCGAGTCCGACGGAATTCGAACCGTAGGCGATCCACATGTAGCCGTCTTCACCCCAGTCCGGGCCCCAGGAGTTGCGCAGGTGCCAGGCCTGCTTGGTGTCGTCCCAGCCAAGCAGCGCGACGCCGTGATTCGGCCTCCCCGAGCCTTTGCCATTGAAGACGCCACCCGAGTAATTCTGGATATCGTCGTCGACGAAGACTGTCGCAAGCACGCCGCCATGATTCGCGATCGCGCGCTTGAGCTCGGCCACCGTGGGATTCGTCGGGTCACTCGCAGCGTAGTTCCAGTCGGAGATCTTGTAGGTGCCCTTATTGGCTGAGCTGCAGGTGCTGGCCGCGGCTTTGTAGGGCGCCGCAGTCTCGAGCGGGATTCCGTTGTCGGCGAGGTACACGAACCCTGCTCTTGGGCTGTTGCCATCGCACCCGTCGACATCCGGGCGAGCGGCGCAGTTCACCAGGGACTGCTCGGACAGGTTCACCTTGCGACCATTGAGCAGCGCTTCACTAGTCTCCACGGCGGAGAGCGTCGCGAAGGCCCAGCAGCTGCCACACGAGCCCTGATCACGCGGAGGATCAATCCGATCGCGCCATGAGAAGGCGGCGCTGTCGACCGACGGGAACCCTGAAGACGGGTACGACGCCGATGACTTGCCTTGGACGGTGGTGGGCTTGACGATGTGATTCGGATCCGCCATCACGACGGCCTTGTCGTCCGCATTACGGCGATCGTCAGGCGCGTCGAGCATGCCGTCCGGTGGAGCTAGGCGGGCTCGATAGTTTGAGCGAACGAGATTGGTTCGCTCGGCAGGCGGCGTTTTCTCACGCCGCTCGCGCGCGGCTTTGGCGTCTTTTGCGCTCGGTTGCCCTGACATGCCCGTGATCGACGCGATGGGCTTGCCGCTGACCGACGTGACCCCGATCTCAAACGTGGCCTTGGCCTTCTTGAGTTTGGCGCGGCGCGACTCAATGGCCTTGCGGAGCTCAGGGCTAGCCGCAGCTTCGCGCGCCAGGTAGCGTTGGGCTCGTGCGGCAGCTGCTGCCAAGTCCGCGCTGTCGAGCTTTAGCCCGATCTTGAGCTTGAACGGGGGGATGAGCTCACCTGCGAAACGGCGCGGGCCCTTGTGCTTGCCGAGCTTGGGAGGCGTGAGCCCGGACTTTCGCAGCTCGGCCAGCGTGGACTTGCTCTTCTTGATGACCTTCTTGACCTCCTTCTTCAGCGCTTTTGCCGATAGGGAGCCACCCAGTCCAGCCTCACTGGGGGTGGAAGCACACACTGCCAGAGACGCGCTTAGGAGTATCCAGGTCCACCTGTTCATGATCGGTGAGGATATTGACGGACGGGGGTCGCGGTCAATGCATCCGACGCTCAGGTGCGCTCACTTGCCAAGGATTTACAGGTCGGTGATTCGACTCGGCGGCAGCTCTGCGAGCGTGGATTGGCAGAAATGACGCGGCAAAGCTGTGATTCCTCGAGAGCTGGGGATTGCCCTAGGGCTTAAGTTTCTCGGTTGAGTGACGTGTGCATTCGCCCCGCAAACGGGAGCGCTTCGGAGCAGTGAGCAGTGAGCAGTGAGCAGTGAGCAGTGAGCAGTGAGCAGTGAGCAGTGAGCAGTGAGCAGTGAGCAGTGAGCAGTGAGCAGTGAGCAGTGAGCGGTGAGCGGTGAGCGGTGAGCGGTGAGCGGTGAGCAGTGAGCGGTGCGTCGCGCTGAGCTGCCGAGAGGGGCGTGGGCTTCAGGTCGGCGGTGAGTTTCCTTGTGGGCGGGCCGTGAGACGCGAACGCGGTGGTCATGGTTGCGGTTCCACGTCGCCCCAAACAAACCGGCTGGGAAACGTTTCCGACGACACTGGCGCAGATGTGAGTGCGCAGGGGCCCTCCACGGCGCCGCGCCTCCAATGACCCACGAAAATTGAACCATTGGCTCGTTAGTCTTCAACGTTTCCGTAGGATCGGAATAGATACCCTTTGGAGCCGGTTTATGTCGAACCCCATTCGCTTTCGTATCCTCCTTGCTTCCGCATTATTTCTTTCGGGCTGCGGGGGTGATCCCGGCGTACTCGAGGAAGTGCCAGGCTCTGGCGCGGGTGCCGGCAATTCGGGCGGCAACGGGAGCGGAGGGAAACCGACGCTGCGCTTCGATGCCGGAGTGAAAGACTCCGGCGCGAGCGGAGGCAGCGGTGGGATCTGCACCGATCCGAGCTGCATGGCAGCCTGCGGCAACGGCAAAAAGGATCAGGCCAGCGAGGCCTGCGATGACGGCAACGGCTCTCCCGGCGATGGTTGCTCCGGTACTTGCAAAGTAGAGGTTGGCTGGGCCTGCGATCGACCCGGAAAGCCCTGCACTCAGACCGTGTTCTGTGGTGATGGCGATGTGTCGGCGGGCGAGGTTTGCGACGACGGCAACGACCTGTCAGGCGACGGTTGCTCGGCAGACTGCGTTCAGATTGAACCCGGCTTTGACTGCTTTCAGGCCGGGGTTGCCTGCACTGTGCACGATCGCTGCACCGATCTGCCGCCGCCCATCGATTGCGTTCCTCCGACGCCGGCGATTCCGCCGTACTGCGGTGATGGCAAGATCACGACTGGCGAGGTTTGCGATGATGGCAACACCAAGCCGGGTGATGGTTGTTCCGGCGTGTGCAAGGTGGAGCCGAACTACATTTGCGACGCAACGAGTTGCCACAGCACGATCGTGTGCGGCAATGGCATCGTCGAGGCCGGCGAGATTTGCGACGATGGTGGCCGCGCCCCCGGGGATGGCTGCGCCATCGATTGCTATACGATCGAGGTTGGCTGGACCTGTCCGCCAGCGGGCGGCGTCTGCGCCAAGCAGGATCCCTGCAAACTGCCGAATCCGCCTGCCAGCTGCTTTCCGCCGGTGACGGGGGTTCAGCCCTATTGCGGCGATGCCAAGGTCAACCGCGTCAGCGAGGTCTGCGACGATGGCAACACCAAGCCGGGTGATGGTTGTTCCGGCGCGTGCACGGTGGAGCCGAACTACGTTTGCGACGCGACCGGTTGTCACTCGACAGTGGTCTGCGGCAACGGCGTCGTGTCCGGTGGCGAGGTTTGCGACGACGGCAACAAGACCGCCGGGGATGGCTGTTCCAGCGACTGCTACTCGGTCGATGTCGGCTACAGCTGTCCGGCGGGCGGTGGCGCTTGCGTCAAGCTCGACCCGTGCAAGCAGCCGAATCCTCCGGCGAGCTGTAATCCCCCTCCCGCAGTGACGCCGTACTGTGGTGACGGCAAGGTCAACCAGGGCAGTGAGGCCTGCGACGACGGCAACGCCAAGCCGGGTGACGGTTGCTCGGGTACCTGCAAGGTCGAACCCAATTGGAGCTGTGACGCCACTGGCTGTCGCTCAACCATCGCCTGCGGCAACGGCAAGGTCGAGCCCGGTGAGATTTGCGACGACAGCAATAAGGCAGCCGCTGACGGCTGCGCCGCTGACTGCAAGTCGGTCGAGCAGTATTGGACCTGTCCGCCCACGGGCGGCGCTTGCACGTACACGGTTGTCTGCGGCGACGGTCGCATCACGGGTCCGGAGAAGTGCGACGACAAGAACAAGGTTGCCGGCGACGGTTGCGCGGCTAACTGCAGCGCGGTCGAGACGGGCTGGTATTGCCCGGTGGTGGGTCAGCCCTGTCAGAAGGTTCCGGCCTGCGGCGACGGCGCGCAGACCCCAGGCGAGCAGTGTGACGACAAGAACAAGAGCTCGGGCGACGGCTGCTCGTCGACCTGCACGATTGAGGCTGGCTACGCCTGCCCCACTCCTGGTGCGGCCTGCACCAAGGTGACTGTGGCCTGCGGCGACGGCATGGTGTCCGGCGCTGAGCAGTGCGACGACAAGAACACTGTGACGGGTGACGGCTGCAGTTCAGCTTGTAAGCTGGAATCCGGCTGGATTTGTCCCACGGTTGGCAAGCGCTGTATGCCGAACTGCGGCGACGGCAAGCTGGTGGGCGACGAGGTTTGCGACGACGCCAACCAAATCGACGGCGACGGCTGCTCCAGCTTCTGCGTCTGGGAGCCCGGTTGGTTCTGCGGTAGTCCCGTGGGTACCGCCGCCTGCGTCGCGGACGTCTGCGGCAATAGTAAGAAGGGAACCTACGAGGATTGCGACGATGGCAATCTCATCCCCGGCGATGGCTGCGATGCCTTCTGTCAGGCTGAGCCCGTATGCACTGCCGGTTCCGGCTGCGCTTCGAGTTGTGGCGATGGTCTGGTGATCGGTGAGGCCTGTGACGACGGCAACAAGGTCTCCGGTGACGGTTGCTCGTCGACCTGCCAGATCGAGCAGGGTTACAGCTGCAACAACAACTGGCAGTGCGAGAAGCTGAACGGAAAGTGCATCCTGCGCGTGCCGATCGTCTATCGCGACTTCAACGGAAGCGATGCGGGAGGTCATCCGGACTTCCAGGTGGTTTGCGACGGCCTGAGGACGGGCATCGTCACCAACACGCTCAATGCCAAGGGCTATCCCGTTTTCCACTCCGGGACCGGGGCCTGCATCCAGAGCGCGACCTCGTTCGACCAGTGGTACGACTTCTCGCAATCAGTGGCGAGCGCCAGTGGTCCGATCCCCGGCGAGTTGATCCTCTGGGACAACGGCTCGGGTGGGTACGTCAATCGCTTCGGAGCTGACGGTTCGCGCTGGGCTGAGGGCAGCACGACGAGCTACACGAACATTGCTTGGTGCAGTAACTCGACTGTCGCCTGCAATGCGCCTGACGCGGGCGCGTCACCGCGGTGCAAGTCACCAGATGCTGGAGACGTCTGCCTCAGCCCCTGCACCCCTTGGAATAATGGGCAGACCTGCGTGGCGAATCTAACGACCACCTACAACCCAGGGCTAGACGGCAGTCCGGTGTTCTTCCCGCTCGACAACGCTGCCGGGGCGTTCACCCCTGTCGTTCAGTACTTGCCGGCCAAGATCCCAGCCGAGATCTACAACGGTGGTTGGAACTGGGAAGCGCCAGCCAAGAACCACAACTTCCACTTCACGAGTCGGGTTCGTTACTGGTTCGCGTATGACTCCAGCAAGACCTACACCCTCGACTTTACCGGCGACGATGACGTCTGGGTCTTCGTCAACGGGAAGATGGCGGTGGACCTCGGTGGCCTTCATGTGCCGACCAACGGCAGTGTGACCATCAGTTCCGCGAACGCGACCACCTGGGGCCTGGTCAACGGCAAGGTCTACGATATCACGCTCTTTCAGGCCGAGCGCAAGCGCGAGGGCTCCAGCTACAAACTGACTCTCTCGGGCTTCAACAACGCGCCCAGCACCTGCAAGAGCACCTGTGGCGACGGCGTGGTGGCAGCCGATGAAGACTGTGATGACGGCGCGCTCAACTCGAACACTTACGGAGCCTGTCAGCTCGACTGTACCCTCGGGGCGCGCTGCGGCGACGGTAAGGTTCAGGCGGGCGAGCAGTGCGATAATGGCACGAACCTGTCCGCCTACGGTGATACCGCGGCGACGGCTTGCGCTCCGAGTTGCAAGAAGCCGTCGCGCTGCGGCGACGGCGCTGTAGACCGCGCCTTTAGCGAGATCTGCGACAACGGAGCATCCAACGCCAACGGGACGTACAACGGCTGCTCCCTGACCTGTCAGCCAGGACCGCATTGCGGCGACGGCGCGACTCAAGCCGCGTCGGGCGAGCAGTGCGACGACGGGGTCAATGACGGCACGGGGTCCTGTGCCCCAGGCTGCAAGCTGGTGGTCGGTTGTGGTGACGGCAAGGTCCAGGCCGGTGAAGCCTGCGACGATGGCGTCAACAATGGCTCGTACGGGACCTGCTCACCAGGCTGTACTGCCGCGCCGCGCTGCGGCGATGCGGTCATTCAGCTGGCTCACGGTGAAACCTGTGACGACGGCGTCAACGACGGTTCCTACGGTGGATGCACCGCCAATTGCCGGTTCGCCCCGAGCTGTGGCGACGGCGTGGTTCAGGCAGCGGCGGGTGAAACCTGCGACGACGGGGTGAACAATGGGGCCTACGGCGCCTGCGCTCCCTCGTGCAAGCTCGGGCCGCGCTGCGGTGATGGCGTGCCGCAGTCTCCCTATGAACAGTGTGACGACGGCGTCAACGACGGCAAAAAGAGCGTTTGCGTCGCAGGCTGCGTCTTGGGTCCGCGCTGCGGGGACTCCATCATTCAAGCTGCTCGCTCTGAGCAATGTGACGACGGCGTCAATAACGGCGGCTACGGTGAGTGTGGCGTCGGCTGCAAACTGGGTCCGCGCTGCGGAGATGGTTCAAAGCAGACGCCCTATGAGGAGTGCGACGACGGCGCGGCCAATGGCAGCGGCTACGGCAAGTGTTCACTCAGCTGTCAGCTCGGCCCGTACTGTGGAGATGGGCAGCTCAACGGAGCGGAAACCTGTGACGATGGCGTCAACAATGGGAGCTACGGGCACTGTGCCCCAGGCTGCACCGTGGGGCCGCGCTGCGGCGACGGCATTCCGCAGACGCCCAATGAGCAGTGCGACGATGGCACCAATGATGGCAAAAAGACCGCGTGCCTGCCGGGTTGCGTGCTCGGACCGTACTGTGGCGACGCCATCGTGCAGCTCGACCGCTTCGAGCAGTGCGACGACGGAGCCAATGACGGTGGCTACGCAGAATGTGCACCGAGCTGCAAGATCGGGCCGCGCTGCGGCGATGCGACCGTGCAGGCCAGCTTCGAGGACTGCGATGATGGCAAGAACGCGGGCGGCTATGGTGAGTGCGGTGCCAACTGTCACTACGGACCGCGCTGCGGTGACGGAGCGGTGCAGACCAGCTTCGGCGAGATCTGTGACGACGGTTTCAATAGCGGCACCTACGGCAACTGTGGTCCTAACTGCCAACTCGGTCCGCGCTGCGGCGATGGTGTGCTCCAGGCACCCAACGAGGACTGTGATGACGGCGTCAACGACGGCAAGAAGAGCGCGTGTATGGCCGGCTGCAAGCTGGGCGCGCGCTGCGGTGACAAGGTGGTTCAGGTCGACCGCGGTGAAGAGTGCGACGACGGCGCCAATGACGGCGGCTACGGACAATGTGCGCCGGGCTGCAAGCTCGGGCCGCGCTGCGGAGACAAGTCCGTTCAGGCGGCCTCCGGGGAAGTCTGCGACGATGGCGTCAATGACGGCGGCTACGGCGAGTGCGCGCCGGGCTGCAAGCTCGGGCCGCGTTGCGGGGACGGTCGCGTCCAAGCCAGCAGCGGCGAGCATTGCGACGATGGCACCAACGCGGGCGGCTACGGCGAATGCGCCCCAGGCTGCAAGCTCGGGCCGCGCTGTGGGGACAAGGTCCTCCAAAGCGCTTCGGGCGAGCAGTGCGACGACGGAAATACGATCAACAACGACCAGTGCACCAACGCCTGCCGCGCGAACATCCTGAAGTAGGCGGTCGGAGCCCGGGCGCTACCGTGAGGTAGCGTCCGGAGCGTGAGATGAACAGCGCCGGATGGACGCCGCAAAAAAGCCCCGATTCGCAGCGCGAATCAGGGCTTTTTTGCGCCCGGTGAGGGCCAGACGGCGATGCCGGTCTTGAGTCAGTGAGACTCAGGCGGCCCGGGGGCGAAGCTCATGGCGGCGTCATACACGTCCCATAGGCCATCATCTCGTTCTCACAGTTCGGAGGGTTCTCAGTGGGCGGATCGCACGTGAAGTCAGCGACGTTCAGTGCAGACTTGCACGCGGTATAATCATCCAACTCTTTCAGGCACGTAACGTCGACTGCGACCGTTGGAGGGGCTGCCGTCGGGTCTGCCGGGATGGTATAGGAATAGGCCTCTTTCATCTCGCAGCCTGAGACGCACGACGCCACGTCAGCTGCCTGCTCTGGGCAGGCGGTCTTCAGCAGGTTACAGAGCAGCGTGCAGTCTGCGGCAAGCTTGAGGACGAGAGGATCCCCGCCAGCCCCGCCGGCACCACCAGTGGGCATGCCGCCGGCTCCAGCAGCGGGCATGCCGCCGGCGCCACCCGTTGCGGCGCCACCCGTTGCGGCGCCGCCCGTTGCGGCGCCACCCGTTGCGGCGCCACCCGTGGCACCGCCGCCCGCGCCCCCCGTGGCACTCGGTGTTGCGGCCGGATCATCTTCCGAGCTGCAAGCCAGCGGCAAGATGCTTAGTGAGACGAGAGCGCCGAGTAGCCATAAATGATTTTGCTTCATCAGTCATTCCTCCGTTAAAAAGCGACAAGACACCTTGGTTTGCGACGACGGTAGCGGCTCCTTAGCCAGGGGACAGCAAGCAGGGCGAGCCAGCCGCTGGTCGTGGGGGCTCTGCCAGCGAGGACGGAACAGCCACCGCCCGACGGAGGCGCAGTTGCCACGAGGGGTGCGCCGGCGGCACCCGACTGCGCTTGGCCAGCACCAGCGCTACCGGTAGCTCCCCCGGCTCCCCCGGCTCCCCCGGCTCCTTCTTCGCGCGGCTGAGCTCCTGCCGCCTTGAAAGCCTTCAGTATCAGCGCGCTGTTCGGAGCGGTCTTGGTGAACACGTTGCGATTGCCCACGGCGGTGCAGCCCGTATTGATCTCGGAGAACACGCCGATCACGGCGCCCGTCTTGAGATCAACTGCGGGACCACCGCTGTCGCCGTGGCAGGGCCCGAGGCCGGTCGTGAAGGTGCGCGGTGGAGTGGTACTGCCCGGCGATGAGGGGCCATCGCTTCCAATCGCGAGCACGACCAGGTCACTGCGCTCCCGACGCATGATCGTCTCTCCTGGGTTGCTCCCGTAACCGATCACCCTGACAGCTTCGCGATACTCAACATCGGACGACAGGCGGACCCGGCCGAGTCGCATGCCCGTGATGGGTTTGTCCAGGCGCACGAGCGCGATATCGTCCATGCATACCGTGCGAGCCCCAGCCGGAGTAAAGATCTCGAGGCCGCGTGATGCCGCGTTTTTCCAGTCAGGCGTCGTCCCGGGATAGATCCCGATATCCGAAGCAGCGACGAATCCGGTGATCTTGCCGGCTTGTCCGTCGGCGGACTGAATCGTCCCATCGGGGGCGCAGGTGAAGTATCCGGAGCCGTACTTGGCAATGCAGTGAGCCGCAGTCATGACGAGGTTTGGCGCAATTAGCGTCGCGCTACAGCTGGCGGTGCTCGTCTGCAGCATCACGACTTCAGTCGATGTTTCATTTACGGTGCCGCCGATAATGGCCAGGCTGGTCGAGTGAACCAGCTCCTCCGGGTTGGAGCAAGCCACGGGCACGGCGAAAAGCACGAACCAGAGAGGGCGAATTGACATCAGAACCCCGAGAAACACTTGGTGTCAAAGGAGCCAAGGCTCGTTGGTGCGAAGACTCCTTTGGCAGAGTCGTATCGCAGAATGTCTGGGACGAACTTGTTGGCTTTGTCCACGCACCAGAGACTGGCAGGTCCTTTGCGTGCACCCGTTTGTTGATCGAAGTCGGGCGGGCCGAGGGTTCCAACGAGCTTGATGGTCGTCCCGGTGACCGCGAGCACTCCGAACATCTTTGACATGTCAGTCGGGCCAACGTTGAACGCTTGGCTCGCGGTCATGTCGGTGATCCGCTTCATTCCCCGGGCGATGTCACTGCCATTCATGGCGGCGACGCTGCCGGCGGCTGCGATCGCGTTCAGTAGATAGACCGGGCCATCGTAGAAGTTCTCGCGACCCGCGGGATTCGGGACCTCCGGATAGGCGCCGATGAACCGGCCGAGGTACGCGTTGTAGTTAGCGGGATCGGTGGCCGCGGGATAGTTCGTGCCAATCAGTCGCGACTGGACGCTCGATGCGTCCGTTAAGACAGCGGTCGTGGACGGATTGTTGTACTGGTCCGGTGACGCGATATAGAAGGGCTTCGAGCGGCTAGGCTGATTTGTGTCCCACTGCACCTCGAGCGGCTTGACAATCTTCGGGAAAAACTCGACCGAGCCAAGCGAGATGATCACGTCCGGACCAAACTCGAGCAGCCCTGCGATGGTGGGCCCCAGATCCGTCGCGGAGCCATTGCTCTTGGTGGAGTAGGAGCGGTAGTTATCGAGGGCACCGGCAGAGCCCGCCTTGCTGTTCTGCAGAAAGGACTTGTCATTGAACTTCACGTTGGCATCGATGTAGTCGCGCATGTCGCTCAGATACCGAATGTCGGGGGTATACACGAGGGCGACCTTGAGATCCCCCGTAGGCTTGACAAACGCGGCGACGCGAGCAAGCAGGGCCTGGTAGCTGACGGCTATTTCCGCGCCACCAGGGAGCATGTGCCAAATCAACCCCTGATCATTGAGGGAGGTCAGGGTTGAGTCCGAGTCAATCGTACTGAGGAAGAAGGTGCTGCGCTTGGCGGCCTTGGTGTGCTCAAACAGGTAGCCCAAGTTCTCTGCCGAGACCGTAGCGACGACGCCCCTGACCTCAAGTGCGCCCGTCAAATGATCGATGCTGCGGTCAAAGAAGGCGTGCCCTTCACTCTTGGTGTCGATGTTCTGGCAGACGACCCCGAGGACCTTGCGTCGCGTCGAGCCGTCCCCAGGAATGCCATTGACCTTTCGCAGGAGCTCCGTAACCGCAAGATCGTAGTTGTCGAGCATGGCAGAGCCGCCCGAGACCACGTCGGCATATCCTCCGAAAATTAGCGGATCCTCGCTGTCCAGGGCCGCGTCCTGCAACTGCTGATCGAGTGGCAGAAGCTGCGGACACTCACCGCTCAGTAGATTGACGCAGGCGCCCTTGATGCAGACAGCGGGACGATAGTCGTTTGCTTTCGTGATACACGCCCGGTTGGTGGTGCAACCACCTGTTCCGCCTTGGCCGCCAAGGGCCGCGCCTCCTGTGCCCGTGCCTCCTGTGCCCGCGCCTCCCGTGGCCTGCGGGCGCACGCAGACGTGCGACACGCAGCTACTGCCTTTGAAGTCTGGTCCGTAGCTGAGACAGTCTGATGCTTGGAGGCATTGGGTCTTGTTGAAGTCGTACAGCAGGGAACACCCTGATACGAGCGACAAGAGTGAGACGAGCGAAAGGCGAGGAAGATGAGCAAACATCGGAACCCCAAGAATACCGCAAGTCCGAAGCGAGCGAGCTAGTTTTTTTCGAGCGCTTCGCCCGCGGTGCGGCCGGTGGACATGGGTTCACAAAGGACGGACAGAGGCCTACATGGGTCGGCGTCGTCGCGAGTCGAGTCTCTGCGCTTGCATGGGGGAGCACAGAAAACAGCAAAGGCGGAGAGAGCTCGCTCCGCCTTTGTCGGCGCTTGATTCGGAAAAACTAGGGCGGTATGCCCCAACCGAGGCTCGTCGCGGCGTCAGCCCATCAGGACCCGACGCCCGCGAGGCTCACTTGCACTGGTAGGTGTTCACACTGAATGCCGAGCGTGCCATCACGCCGGCCACGCCGTTGCAGCTGCAGCACTCGCCGATCAGGCTCGTCATGCTGAACTTCTGGCAAACCGCGAGACACGCGCCCGTGGTGCCGGTGCCGGGATCCGTCAGACCTGAGGTCGGGTCGATGCCGACCGTGCTGCCATCGACCTGGAAGGCTAGATACTGGTTACTGTCGGGGGCGCCGAACATGATCAGCTTGTTCTTGAGCTGAAGGGGCTCGGGGTAGGCGCAGCTGGCGTCGTTGGCGGCGCAGTCAGCCCTGTACCTGGAACCAGCCATCCATGTCGCAGGAGCCGCGGGTCTGCGAGGTCCAGACGAGCCGGTAGGGTGCGGCGGGGCAGTTGGCGGCGATGCCGTTGTCCGGCTGGGATTCGCAGGTCTTCTGGCGCTTGACGGCCGCGACGAAGACCCTGCTCTCGGCTTGTCTCCGGCCCCGTGAACCACGCGCTCAGGGCTGCGGTCGGGTAGTTACGAGAAAGGCGGAGCGCGCTGAAGCTCGCTCCGCCTTTGTCGGCGCTTGATTCGGAAAAACTAGGGCGGTATGCCCCAACCGAGGCTCGTCGCGGCGTCAGCCCATCAGGACCCGACGCCCGCGAGACTCACTTGCACTGGTAGGTGTTCACGTTGAATATCGCGCGAGCCATTGTGCCCGCCACGCCGTTGCAGCTGCAGCACTCGCCGATCAGGCTCGTCATGCTGAACTTCTGGCAAACCGCGAGACACGCGCCCGTGGTGCCGG
>JBBRAB010000043.1:0-34200 GCA_038207155.1 Polyangiales bacterium | reverse complement strand
CGTCGAGACCGGTGAGCGGTCCTTGCGCTTCCCACTGAGAATCCATCGCGTGGCCGAGCTTTGGCAGCTGCCCCTTGGGCGCCACGCGATAAAACTCGAGCCCGGTGTGTCCCGGATTCATGTCGAGGTGCACGCCGTACTGACAGCGCGCCTGCTTCATCGTGGTGGCGAGGTGATCGGCGTCGATACTGGAGCCGTAGAAGTAGGCGACGAAATTCTCCGCCGTGAGACACAGCCCTGTGCGCACAGTGCGGGTCGCATCCTCCCAACCTGGCGGCACTCCGCCCCACCAGGTGCGGTGGTACGGGTTGACGACGCCGTCCATGATCATCGGCGTGAGGTTCTGGCGAAAGTCGACGACCTCCTCGGGGATCTGCTCATCGTCGGGCCAGGTCCCAAACGCGGTCGAGCCGTCGCGCAGTCGCGCGACCGTGGCGGCATAGGGTTTGGGTGGCAGGTAGACGACGTTGGCCGCCATCATCCCGAACTCGCCGTGCGCGGCCTGAAACCCACCGTTGAACGCGGCCACGAGTCGCCCGATGCGCTCGGGATTGCGCGGCACGAGCCCAGGCCCGGTTTCGCCGGTGGCGGTCTTGGGTTCACGCGTCCCGCTCATGGTGGCGAGCTCGAGCTGTCGCGGATCCCACAGGGTGATAAAGACCTGCGTGTACTGTCGCTCGGTGTCCGGTCGCAGGAACGTGAACAGAAACGAGCCGTGTCCGGCTTCTTCGCGCGCGACGAAGGCGTCGTCGAGTTCTTTCCACTGTCCTTCGCCGGCTAGCGGCTTCATGAGCGGTGTTACGGGGGCCGGGGGCCAACCCGTTTCGGGATTGGTGGCGACCCGCGCGCCGAGCGACACGAGTCCTTCAGCCTGCTGGGCGAGCACTGCGGCGCCATCGTCGCCCGTCAGGCGCCCCTGCCAGCGCTGCACCAGATCGAGTGCTCCGAAGGCCACGGCCTTGACGAGCTGCATGCGATCGGAGCCAAACCAGGGCAGAGCACGCACGCGGTCAACCGCCCAGGTGACGACATTTCCCGGACTGCCGAGCTCGCTCGACTCTTCCTCGAGGCGCGCGGCACCGCTTGGCGGCTTGCCGTCGGCGATCTGAGCCACGTGTCCGTCCAGCTCCACGAGCCACTGCCCCTCGTGGTACGCGAACTCGACGCGTTCTGCTGGGGGATCGACGCGAAACACGCGTTGCCCGATGCCCTCACTCTGGCCCGTCTCCTGGAGCCAAGTGAGTCGATGTTGCAGGCACGTGAGGCGGTCGAGATTGCCGGGCATTGGCGCCTCGCGAAACTCGCGCAGGTGAATCGCAGTCACGCGCGCGCCAGCCTCAACCGCGTAGATGGCCTGAGTGCCGGCCACGCGCAGCTGGCGTTCCTCGACCGCGGTCGTGTCCGAGAGGGAATACACCCGATCCACGCGCAGTAAGTGCCCCTCGGGGGTCAGCCCAACGCGCGCAACGTAGATGTCGGAGGGCTCCTGCAGATGCTTGCCGCGAAACACCACGCGGTAGTCGCGCCAGAGGTTGGCAAGGCCGCTGCTCGGTCGATCGATGAAGGCCAGTTCGCTCGGACGGAGCTCGAGCTGCTCGCTGGCGCGGAGCTCGGTCTCCAAGGCTTGACCGAGCGAGACCTCGGAGGCGGCGCGCGCTGAAATGCGCTCGCGGGCGTAGCCAAGGACCAGCCCGAGGGGGAGCAGTAGCCAGAGCGGTAAAAGGATGGAGGCGCGTGGCGGCCGACGAACTGAGACCGTCATGGCTGGACCTGCTGGGGCTGGCAGGACGAGATGACGCTCGGACTCAGGGTTGGGGCGGCTCCTGGATACATGCGTGGCGAGCGACGGTTAGCAACTCTGGGCGGCATGTCGAGACGCCAACGGAGGATGGCGCCAGAGTCCGGTCGACGGCGCCCGCGCCAACTCGGGTGACAGCGAGTTGCACGGAACAGCTGCGCGGCCACCTGGCCCGAAATGTGCTAGTAGAATCACGATTTCATGATCGCCCTGACCCGACGCGCCTGTTGGTCGCTGCTGGGAGCCGTTCTGCTCGGCTGCCTCTCGCCCACCTTGCCGCTGCCGCCGCCCACGCGTCCGACCGTCGAGGGTCCAGATTCATTTGGCCAGGTGGTCCTGAGCGGACAGGTGGAGCCGGGCGCGCAGGTGATCGCCGAGAACCTCCATACCGGCGATATTGCCGGACAGCGTGCTCCGGGCGATGGCCGGTATCGCTTCAAGATCCGCGCTGCGCTTGGCGATCAGATGTCGATTTACTATCGCTTCGCGCTTGAGGACAGCCCGTCGACTGAGTTCTTGATCACCGGCCGCAACGCCGAGGGCTTCCCCAACGGCGGAGCTGCGAACGGCGGCGCCGGCGGTCAAGCCGCGGCAACAACTGGCGGCGCCTCGGGCGGCACGGTGACTGGCAGCGGCGGTCTCTGAGGGCGCTGTCCAGTCCCCACGCTAGCTCGCGACGACGGAGAGTCGCCGCTTGACCGGCTTGGGCGGGGCGGGGGGTGAGTCGGGATCGTCGAGTACGTCGGCCACGAGATCGTAGTCGGACGAGCCCGTGATCCGCACCTGTCGCATCTGACCGGGAAGCACGAGCCCACCGGAGAGAAACACGCCTCCGTCGATGTCCGGCGCTTGCCCGGCATGGCGACCCACCATCACCAGCTCGCTTTCGCTGCTGGGGCCCTCCACCAAAACGCTCAGCTCGCGGCCGATCCAGGCCTTGTTCTTGCGACGGCTGATGCGGCGCTGCAGCGCCATCAGTTTCTTGGCGCGCGATTGTGCGGTTCGCTCGGGAACCTTGTCCGCGAGCGAAAAGCTGGCGGCCGACGACTCGTCCGAATAGACAAATACGCCCACCCGATCGAACTCCGCCCAGCGCACGAACTCCACGAGCTCGTCGTACTCCGCTTCGGTCTCCCCGGGATGCCCGACGATGAAGGCGGTGCGAAACGTGAGGTTGGGTACATCGCGCCGAAGCCGCTCGACCACGTCGCGCAGGCGCTGTCCGCCGTGACCGCGCCTCATGCGACGCAGCATGGCGTCGGCCGCGTGCTGAAGTGGCATGTCGACGTACGGAACCACCTTGGGATGGCAAGCGAGCAGCTCGATCAGCTCGTCAGGCAGCTTTTCGGGGTATAAGTAGTGCATCCGCAGCCACCCGAGCCCCGGAAGGTCGGCGAGCCTTCTCACGACGGCAGCCAGATGCGAGCCGTCGTCGCGGTCACGACCGTAAGCGATGGTGTCCTGCGACACCAGGTTCAGCTCGAGCACGCCGGCCTCGATCAGTCGCTCGGCCTCACGAACGACGTCATCGGGAGAGCGAGAGCGCTGCTTGCCGCGAATCTCAGGAATCACGCAAAATGCGCAGCTGCGATTGCAGCCTTCTGCGAGCTTGAGATAGGCGCTGGCGCCGCGTGTGCTCAGCGTGCGCGGATCGCTGGCACCGACCACCCAATCGGCGGGGTTTCCGACGAGCATGCGCTCAGCTGCGCCCGATAACACGTCACGCAGCTTGAGCATGTCGCTCGAGCCAAGCAGGTGATCGATTTCGGGCATGCCCACGGCAAGATCCTCGGGATAGCGCTGCGTCAGGCAGCCTGTCACCACCAACTTGCGACAGGCGCCCGTCTTTTTCTGCTCAGCCAGCGCGAGGATCGTCTCGATGCTCTCCTGCTTGGCCGCGTCGATAAAACCGCAGGTATTGACGACGATGATCTCCGCTTGCGCGGCGTCATCGACATGCTCAAAGCCACAATCCTGGGCAACCCCCAGCATGACCTCACTGTCGACCCTGTTTTTGGGGCAACCGAGGCTAACGAAGTGAATTTTGCCCATGAATCTGCTGCCTATCCGGTGATCGACATGCGGAAGCGCTCAAAGAGATAGAGCGCATCGTGGGGACCGGCGGCGGCCTCCGGATGGTACTGAACACTGAACGCTTTGGCGTCCGGGGCCGTTAGCCCTTCGCTCGTGCCATCGTTCAGGTGAAGGTGGGTGCTCTCCGCGCGGCCCTTGAGGGAGTCCACGTTGACCACAAAGCCGTGGTTCTGTAGCGTGATCTCGACGCGGCTGGTGGCGAGATCCTTGACGGGCTGATTGAGTCCGCGATGACCGAACTTGAGCTTGTAGGTAGAGCCTCCAAGCGCGAGACCGAGCAGCTGATGTCCCAGGCAGATCCCGAAGATCGGCTTTTTTCCAAGCAGTGAGCGAATGGTGTCGATCGCGTAAGTGACTGCGGCCGGATCTCCCGGACCGCTCGAGAGAAAGATCCCGTCGGGGGACAGGGCCAGAATCTCTTCGGCGGTGGTGGTGGCGGGCACCGCGGTCACCTTGCAACCGACGTCCACGAGGCAGCGGAAGATGTTGCGCTTGGCACCAAAGTCCATCGCCACAACGTGCAGATCCAGCGGACGCGGCGGCGGCGGGGGCTGCCCCTGCAAGAGGATGTCAAACGGGACGTTCCAGACGCCGCGACCCTCGGTAAATACGTAGCGCTCCTTCGGACTCACCTTTCCGGCGAGATCGAGCCCTTCCATGCTGGGGGCAGAGCGGGCGCGCTCGACTAGGACATCAGCCGATTCCGTGCCGATGCAGCCATTCTGCGAGCCGTGATCGCGCAGATAGCGGGTCAGGCGGCGCGTGTCGAGATCCCCGATCGCGACGATGCCGTGCCGGCGCAGGTACGTGTCGAGCGACTCGGTCGCGCGCCAATTGGAGGCGATTAGGCTCGGATCGCGAACGATGAAGCCTCCGACCGTGGGCCGGCTTGGGCTTGTCTCGTCGTCTTCGATGTTGATGCCGGTGTTGCCGATCTGCGGCGCCGTCATGGTGACGAGTTGTCCGGTGAAGGAGGGATCGGTCAGCACCTCCTGATAACCCGTCATACCGGTCGTGAAGACGACCTCGCCAGTCGTGGCGCCGTCAGCGCCGAAAGACACACCCTCGAAAATCGTTCCGTCTGCCAGGGCCAGACGAGCCTTCGGTCGATTCATTTTGCACCTTCCAAACCGCGGAAAACGGGGCGCCCAGCGGCAATCGTCATCAGCACGCGACCAGTCAACTCTCTATTCATGAATGGTGTGTTCCTGCTCTTGGAGCGCAATCCTGTGGACGCAGCGGTCCAGCGGGCCTCGGGATCGAACAGCACGAGCTCCGCCAAGGCGCCGACGGCTACCCTGGGAGGCTCAAGGGAAATGATCTGCGATGGTCGTTGCGACATCGCCTCGATCAGACGCAGGAGCGGAACACGCCCGGCGCGTACCAGGTCGAGCAGCAAGGGGAAGCAGAGCTCAAGCCCGATCATGCCTGGGGCCGCCTCAGAGAACTCACAGTCCTTCTCGAGCGGCGCGTGGGGCGCGTGATCGGTGGCGATCGCGTCGATGGTGCCATCGGCGAGAGCGTTCACCAGGGCATCAACGTCGGCGGCCTCTCGCAGCGGGGGGTTGACCTTGCAGAAGGTTTCGTAGCCGAGGCAAGCTGCGTCCGTCAGCAGGAGGTGGTGAGGCGTGACCTCACAAGTGACCTTCTGACCCCGTTCCTTGGCCTGATGCACGAGGCGAGCGGCGCCACGCGTCGAGATGTGCGTGACGTGGTAGGCGGTGTCGACGTACTCGGCGAGCAAAATGTCGCGAGCGACGATGATGTCCTCGGCGACGCTGGGTCGTCCGCGTAGCCCCATGCGTGCCGAAATCGCGCCCTCGTGCATGTCGCCGCCGGCCACGAGCTCCATGTCTTCGGCATGCTGCATCACGGGCAGACCGAAGTTTTTGGCGTACTCGAGGGCGCGCCGCATCATCGAGCTCGACTGCAGGCAGACCCCGTCGTCACTAACGGCGACCGCGCCCGCCTCACGCAGCTCGGCCATCTCGGTGAGCTGTTGGCCCTTGAGGCCTTGGGTGATCGCTCCGATCGGGTGGAGGCGCGGTGCGACCAACGACGCAGCGCGGTTCACCATCAGCTCAGTCACCGCGCGGGTGTCATTGACCGGAGTGGTGTTGGGCATCGCGCAAACGTGCGCGTAGCCACCCGCAGCAGCTGACGCGAGTCCGGAGGCAATGTCCTCCTTGTACTCGTAGCCCGGCTCACGGAAGTGGACGTGCAGATCCGTGAAGGCCGGCATCAGCCAGAGTCCCTGGCCATTGACGACCTGGGCTCGCTCGCTGGTGACGAGGTCCGCCCCTGCATCGCGACCGACGCGCGTGATCCTTCCGCGCTCAACCACTACGTCAACGATCTCATCCAGCGCCCGGCAAGGATCGAGGGCGCGAACGGTGCGAAATACGAGCAACTCGGGGGGCTGAGTCACGGCGCGGCTGCATAGCACGGGAATCGGAGGTCGGGGTCTGAGGTGACCCCGAGTCGCTCACCCAAAAGACGATGTCGAGGCGAATTCTACTGCGGCCACTTGACCAATAGCGACATTCGGCCCTCAAGCATAATTCAATGCGGCTGGATTAGGGGTTCTCGGAAAGCTCAAGGGTTGATACCCTTCCCGTTACCGCCATGGCTGAGGATAAACCGAGCGCTGGTCGCCCGGCGCCGCCGCGCCGAGTTGGTTCCCCCCCGAGCCTGCGCCCTTCGGCGCCCGCACCGGAGGACAGAAGTCTGGTCACCGAGGGTGAGGCCCCGCCGCCTCCGCCATCAGCGCCTGCGGCCTCTTCGCCTGTGTCGGCCAGGCCCTCATCGCCTGTGTCGGCTAGGCCAGCTCCACCTTCACCGGTGGCGCCGCCGAGGTCGAGTGCTGGGGGTCCCAGCGTGCCCCCGCCGATGCGGCGCGGTGTTTCCGCCCCGCCGAAGGTGGCTCCGCCGCCACTGCGACGCCCAGGCGGTGAGAGCGCTCCCGCGCGTCCGGTGGTGCCCTCGGCGCCCGCGGGCGCCGCTCGCCCCGCGTCGGTTCCCCCGCCGCCGCCCGTTCCTTCGCCGCCAGTGACGGCGCCAAGCGCGCAGGTCATCGTGACCGAAGTCGCGCCGTCATCGCCGTCATCGCCGTCATCGCCGTCATCGCCGTCATCGCCGTCATCGCCGTCATCACCTTCGCCCGCGGCGCCGGAAGTCACCGTGGTCACGGTTGCAGAGCAAAGCCCGCCAGCGGTTCCTGCGGCGTCGGCGGTTGTGCGCGCGCGCCATCTCGTCGAGGCCTGTGAGCATGCGCTTGAGGTTGAGCGGCTCAAGGGGCGCGTCGAGCCGCAGTGGCTCGGGCGGATTCAGTTTGAGCTTGCGCGGCAGTTCGAAGGCGCGCTGGCCGAGCCTGAGCGAGCACTCGAACATTACAAACGCGCGCTCGCGCAACGCCCCGAGCATGCGGCGAGCCTGCGTGGGCTGCGCGTGGTTCACCTGCTGCGCGGCGAGTTCGCCGAAGCGGGCGAGCTGCTCGAACGCGAGGTGAAGCTCACGGCCGATGCGGCGCGTCGCGCCGAGCTCGTGGCCTTGCGGGCCGAGCTGCTGACTCGGATGGGCAAGCCACAGGACGCGCGGCGAACCCACGCTGAAGCGGCCGCACTTGCGCCCGGGCTACCAGAGCTCGAGTACGCGGTCGTGCTTGCCGAGCGCGCCGCCGGACAATCCACCACGTTGGCGGCTTCATATGAGCGACTCGCTCGCGACGCCGAGCGAGAGCCTGCTCTGCAGGCGCTGTGGCATTTCGAGCGTGCTCGCGTGCTGGAGGGAGATCAGTCTCAGACGGCCGCCGCGATCGATGGCTATCGACGCGCCTTGGCGCTTGCGCCGCGCACGCTCGGGGTGCTCGCGGCACTGGAGCGATTGTACTGGAAAACAGAGCGTTTCGAGGAGCTGCAGGATTTGCTCGACGTCGCGGCCGAGCAGACCGACGACTCGCTCGAGCGGGGTTGGATCCGCGCCCGACGGGCCCGAGTGCTACTCGATCGACTGGCGCGCCTCGGTGAAGGCGCGGCTGAGCTTGAGCGTGCGCTCAGCGAGCTGCCGGGTGAGCTTGGACTGATCGAAGAGCTGGCGGTGGTGTACGAATGCACGGGTGACGCGGCCAAGCTCGCGGCGACGCTCGAGCGGCTCTACATGGGTATTGGCGAGCCTGAGCGTCGCTCGGGGCTCGCGCTGCGCATTGCGCGACTCCAGGAAACCGAGCTCAAGGACGAGGGCCGCGCGACACTTTGGTACTCGCGTGAACTCGAGCGGTCGCCGACCTGTGCCGAGGCTGTGACGGGACTCTGTGCGCTGTACGAACGACGCGGCCAATGGGAGCCGCTCGTCGCGGTGCGGCTTGCCGAGGCCGAGGCGTTGCAGGACGGACTGCGGCGTGGCCAAGCCTTCGCCGAATTGGCGCGTATTGTCGAGGAGCGGCTCGCGCGTCCCGACGATGCTGCGCGGCTCAATGCTCGCGCTTGCATCGCCGATCCGGGCAATGCGGGGGCCTTTGCCTCGCTCGTGCGGCTGTACCTCAAGGCAGGACGTCACGCCGAGCTGGTCGAGCTCTATTCGCGCGCTGCCGATGGCGCTGAAGATGCTGAAGAGCGGGTGACCTACCTGTTCAAGCTGGGGCGATTGCTTGAAGACGCCGTTGGCGACGCGGCTGGCGCTCTGGCGGTCTATCGTCGAATCGGCGCAGCTGCGACCCCTGCCGTCGAGGCGCTTCACTCGATGCAGCGCGCAGCGGCGCAGGCGGGGCGTTACGCTGAGGTGGTCGAGGGGATTGAGCTCGAGCTTAAAGCGAGTCCTTCCCTGGCTCGTCGCGTGCGTCTACTCGAGCAGCGCGCGGCGCTCGAGACGGGCCCACTTTCCGCTGGTGAAGCGGGTGTGGCGACCTATCAGCGCCTCCTTGAGCTTGCGCCTCGCCATGAGGCTGGGTTGCTTGGGCTTGCGCGTGAGCTCGCCGCCGCGGGGCGCTGGGATGAATGGCTTGAAATCCAGCGTCGTCGCGTCGAGCTGCTCCCGACCGAGGGGGACAAGGCGGAAGTGCTGTTCGAGATGGCCCAGGTGCTTGAGCTCCGCACGGGTGCCCGACGTCGCGCCATGGAGCTCTTGAAAGAAGTGCTCACGCTGGTGCCAGCGCATCGCGGCGCCGAGCTCGGGCTTGAGCGTCTGCTGTGGCTTGAATCCCTGTGGCCCGATCTCGTGCAGCTGCTCAGTCGTGAGGTTGCCAGTTACCCAAATAGCGTCTCGGCGCGACGGTTGGCGCGTGCGGCTGAGTTGCTTGAACACCGGCTCGGTCAATCGCGCGCGGCTCTCAAGCTCTATAACCAGGCGCTCGAGAAGCATCCCGGGTTTGCCCCGGCGCTCGATGGGTGCGAGCGGCTTCACAGCCTCGCTCGTGAATCGGAGGCGCTCGCCCGTCATTTGATGGCCCGCGCGCAGTCCGCGTCTGGGCGCTCGGCCGCGGTACGGTTCCATCATGCGGCCCTGGTGTATCGCGATGAGCTGCAGCGTCCTGTCGACGCGCTTGGAGCGGCGGAAGCCCTCGCGCAGCTTGAGCCCGACAACATTGTGACTTCGTTTTTGTTAGAGCCCCTGCGGGGACAGCAGGGTACGGCCGAGGGTCTCGTCGCGACGCTGCGAACTCTCTGCGCGGTGCTCAAGGAGCCCCGCACGCGAATCGCGGCGCTGCAGCGGTTGGCGGCCGCGCTTGAGCGGATCTCGGCGCCAGCGGCTGAGCGCCTTGGCGTCTTGGTCGCCGTGCTTGAGCTCGATCCCGGGCATATTCCGGTGCTTGAGCGACTGGAATGGCTCGCGCGCGCTGGCGCCGACAGCTCGCTGCTTGCGCAAGTCGACGCGCGACTGGGGTCGCTCTTGGTCGACGGAGGCGCGCGCTGCTCGCATCTGACGCGGCTTGCCGACACTCTGGAGACTCAGGGTGACCCCGCCGCACTTGGCGTCTACGCTGCCGCGCTTGAGCTCGACGGTGAGAGCGTGGCCGCAACGCGCGGACTGGGTCGACTGGCAGCTGAGCGCAGTGAGACGGCGCCGCTCGTGCTCGCGGCCGAGCATGAGCTGCGCGTGCTGCGTGATCACTCCCTGGCGGCGAGTTGGCTGCTGCGCGCCTCGAGTCTTGCGGAAACCTCAGGCGCCCTCGAGAATGCTCGTGGGCTCGCCGAACGCGCTTTGGCGACCGCGCCGGAATTGCCAGCGGCCGCCGAGCGTCTGAGCGCCTTGCTGCGCGCGAGCGGTGAGATTGACCGGCTTGTGGCCGCGCTCACGGCCGCAGCCGGGCACTGTAAGGTCCGCGAGCGGACCGCCGAGCTGTGGATTGTCTCGGCGCGCTTGCTGGCGAACGAAAAGGCGGATCTGCCCGCGGCCATTGCGGCACTCACGCGCGTGACCCAGTTTTTGGCGACCGCGCTGGCACCTCAGGCGGAGCTGGCGGCACTGCTCGCTCGCGACGGCCAATACCTGGCAGCGCGGGAGCGTTACGAAAAAGCTCTGGGGCTCGCCGCGACGCTCCACGAGCGCAGCGCCATGCGGCTTGCGCTTGCAGAGCTACTCAATGGCGCGCTCCGCAACCCCGAGCAGGCAGCCAACCAGTATGAGGCGGTCTTGGAAGAAGCACCGTCGGACACCCAGGCCCTGCTCGGTTTGTTCCAACTGCGGGTCAATGCCGGGGCGCTTGAGGCCGCAGCGCCGCTTGCTGAGCGGCTCGTCGACGTGGTGCCGGCGGGTGAGCCGCGGGCCAATGCCCAAATCTCGCTAGCTCGACTGGAGGCTATGCGTGCTCACTTCGAGGTGGCCTTGGCTGCCTACGCGGGGGCGATGGAATGGGCCGGCCTTGGCGGGCCAGCGGCGAGCGAGCTCCGCGGCATGATCGCGGCGCACCCGGGGCTGGCTGTTGTCGGTTGGGGGCAGTACAGCTTGGCCCTGCGCCGCTACCTTGAGGGCCGGGTTGGCGATGCCGCTGCGTCCTCAAGCGTGCTGCGCGAGCTAGCCCGCGTATTTGATGTCGAGCTCGGTCAACCGGCGGAAGCCGCGCGCTTCCTCGAGGCGGATCTGGCAAAGGCTTCGACCGATCCGCGGCTGTGGGCCGAGCTTGGTCACGTGCTCGAGCGCAGCGGGGAAAAATCGCGTTCACTTGACGCTTATCGGCGTGCCCTCGACAGTGACGCGGCTCAGCCGGAAGTGCTGAGGGGTATCGTCCGCTGTCTCGACGCGCTCGGGCGCGCCAGCGATGCGCGCACGGCTGAGGCCACCCTGCTGTCGATCGGGGCGGCTTCGGATCTGGAGGCAGCGCGACTTTCGAGCCGCATTCCGTTGGCGGGTCAGCTGGCTCCTCGCGTGCTTGACGGCGATCTGCTCGCCGTCGTCGGGGCGCCCGCTGCCAGCGATCCCGTGCTGGCGCTGGTGGTCGCGATGGCGGAAGGACTCGAGCGAGTCGAGGAACCCGACCTTGAGCGCTACGGCCTGACCTCGCGCGATCGACTCACGGCGCGTTCGGGGGCGCCGATCCGCGGCTTGGCCGAGTGTCTCGCTCAAGCCTGCGCGATCGACGAGTACGAGCTGTACGTCGCGCCGGGCGCCGTGCCCAGCGGCGGAGTCGACGCTGGCGCGAGCCTGCTCGTTCCCGCGACGATCCAAAATGAAAGCGAAGCGGTGCAGGCCTTCGCGCTTTCGCGAGTGCTCGTGCCAATGGCTCGTCGTTATCACGCCATGTTGCGGTTCGACGACGCCGTGCTCGGTGAGTGGGTGCTCGGTGCCTGTCGACTCGCCAATGAGTCGTACGGGGTTGGAACGGGCGACGATGATTTGATCGGTAACCGGGCGCGGCGGCTTGCCAAGGCCCTGCCTTGGGGACGGCGTGGTCGAGTGGAGGAGGCGGCTCAAGCCTGGATGGCGGCGGGAAGCCCTGCGATCGCGCCAGTTGCTGCCCGCGTGCGGCTGGCGTCTGCTCGGCTCGCGTTGCTGGTGGCCGACGACCTTCCCGCGGTTGTGCGCTGGCTGCGCGTGACCGAGGGAGATCAGGCTGGACTCGCGCCGCAGCAGACCATGCTTGGGATCGCGCTGATGCACGAGATGATTCGCTTCTGGCAGAGCGAAGTGGCCTGCGAGCTGCGTCGGCGTCTCGGAATTGCGTGAGCATGAGCGTGAACGAGCTCACCCCCGACGACGCACGGCACGCTCGGGGGTGATGTCGTTTTATCCACGCTGGGAGACGAAGCGGGGGCGGCAGCGCCCCCGCGAACCAACGACTCTAGGCGCGCGTGGCGCGAGCCAGTGCGTTGTGCTCTTCGTAGGAGAAGTACATCGCGACGATGCCCGTGACTCCGACGAAGAAGGTTGCCACCGCCAGAATCAGGATTAGTTGTGAGCGATCCTCACGCTGCGGCTGGAGCTGCACGAGCGCCTGGTGGGTCTTTTGTGCATTGCGATACATTACGAAATACATCCAGAGACCACAGGTCACCAACGCGAGCAGCACGTCCATCATCGGGTTTAGGCTGTCGTCGCGGGTGGTCTGCTTGAGCTCGTCGGTGGTCGCGTACATCACATAAAACGCGTAGATCCCGCAGGTGACGAAGCTCAGTAGGATGCTGACGATGGCGTTTCGCTCCTGCGCGATATTCGGCACGAGTGGGCCGCGAGGCGCCGCACCAAACCCGAGCCCTGGGGGCATGCCAAAACCCGGAACTCCGCCGTAACCACCAGGAGGTCCACCCTGCGGAGGGCCATAACCAGGAGGTCCACCCTGCGGAGGGCCATAACCGGGAGGTCCGCCCTGCGCAGGACCGTAACCGGGAGGTCCTGCTGGCGGAGCGCCGTAAGCGGGAGGAGCCGCTTGCGGAGGACCGTAACCGGGAGGTCCTGCTGGCGGAGCGCCGTAAGCGGGAGGAGCCGCCTGCGGAGGACCGTAACCGGGAGGTCCTGCTGGCGGAGCGCCGTAAGCGGGAGGTCCTCCTTGTGGCGCGCCGTAACCGGGGGGTGCGGCCTGAGGAGGGTTATAGCCCGGACCGGCTCCGTAGCCCGGCGCAGCCGGGGGCGCGCCGTACGGAGCAGCGGCACCCGGGGGCGCTGCTCCAGGTGGCGGACCGTAGCCAACCGGGGCCCCAGCGGGCGGGGGGGCGTAGCCCGGCGAGGCGGGCATGCCGCAGGTGGTGCATTGGGGGGCGCCTGGCGGCAGCTGTGCTCCGCAGTTCGTGCAGTTAGCCATGGTGCAGGAGCATACGCGCGTTTGCGGCCCAACCTCTAGGGGGGACCGACAGAGCCGCTCCTTTGGGCCGATTCATTTCGGCAAGCTTCGTCGATTTCACGTTGCACCTCTGGGCGCGGGCGCTAAAAGCAGGGCCCCACGCGAAGGTGGCGGAACTGGCAGACGCACTAGATTCAGGTTCTAGCGGGGTAATTCCCGTGGAGGTTCAAGTCCTCTCCTTCGCACCAACGCCGCCGGGCCGAAAGACCCGACGGCGTCGTCTTTTGATACGGGGCCAGCTCTGATACCCTGCTGGGATGCCACCGAGCTCGGACAAGATACGTGCGGTGCGAGCTCCCGTTTCGCTGAGCAGCATGCAGGTCGACGTGACCACGCGCCTCGGCGCGCTGGCTCCAGCCACCCCGACGGGATTTCCCAGTCTCGATCGGATGCTGACTGGGGGACTCCGCGCCGGCACGCTGCTGACGATCACGGGCGAGCCGGGGGTTGGTAAGACCGCGTTCGCGCTGCTGTTGGCGTACATGGCGGCGCGCTCCCGCGCGGCGACGGTGTTCGCGAGCGCGGTGCTCGACGAGACGGAGGTCGTGGCCCGCTTGGCGGCGCGCGCGATGTACCGCGAGTACCCGGATTCCGAGACGCCCTATGGCGCAATTTGGTCCGGCCAGGCTTGGCAGGATGATTTCACGCGCGCAGCCGTCGGAACGAGCGTCAATGTTGCGGTGCGCAAGGTTGGCCAGCTGCTGCATTTGATGCGGCTGCGACCGTTCGAAACCACTCAGGATCTCTCGACTGCTACCTCGATACTCTGGGAGCGTCACGAGCGGGTGGTTGTGGTTGTCGACGGCATGGAAGCCCTGTCGGGCGCGGTTGGAGGCGAGGCGATGCGAGCTGCATCCGCCAACGCGAGCTACGAGAATCGCATCGCGCAGGTGGCCTATGAGCTGCGGCTGTTAGCTGAGGGGGGTTGTGCCGTCGTGGTGACGGCCGAGCAGGACACGGCGCGCTTCATCCTGCCGGCGGCGACCTTGGCGGTGGAACTCCGGAGCAGTATTCGCTCAGAATCCGCGCTGTCTGCGCGTGAGCAAGCGCTCGGAACGCGCCCGCTTGACGCGGTCGTGCTCAAGAGTCGCCTCGGACCATCGGGTGTGATTCCCCTGCGCTTTATCGCGGGTGCGTCGTTACTGGAAGAAGTCAAGGAGCCAGCGTTGTGACTGAAATGCGCTCATTGTTATTGGTCGGAAAGCTGCGGCCGGAGCGACGTCGCTCGATTGGCGGCATGGCGGCCGCTAGCGGCTATTCCCTAGTGGCTCACGAGGACCTCGGCGCAGCGCTGATCTGGCTCGACGCACATGACCCCGCGCTCGTGATCGTGGACGCCAGTGCGTCGCGCCTGGACAAGCTCTGTCACAAGGTCCGTTCGAAGCGGCACCTGGCGGCGACGCCGATTCTGGCCCTGTCCGACGAGCTCGATGATGTCACGGTCGAGAAGTACCTGAGTTGGGGCGGCGACGACGTGTTGCCGTACGACACGGGAGCCCCGTTGCTCGAACGCTTGCGCGCTCTGCCGCAGGGGGCTGCAAAGAATCCGCCCTCGCTTGGTAAGGCGGTCGTGGCTGATTCTGATCGGGGTCGCTGCGACGTGATCGGGCGAGCACTGACCCTTGCGGGCTACGAAGTAAAATTCGCGATCGACGCGCGGGCCCTGGAGTTTTACGTCACTCAATACGAGTCGGACGTGGTGGTGGCTCACAGCGTGCTCGGGGGGATCCCCGAGCTTGTATTGCGCCGCCGAGCAGCCAACGATCAGGCCGTTTGGGCCATTCTCGGCAGCAAACGTGAGCTTGAGCCGGCCGTGCAAAAGCTCGGCTCCGAGCCGCGGGTCGTGCTGGCCCGCAGTGGCACCGCTCCGGAATACGTCGTGTCGCTGCTTGCCGCGCGCCGCTTTCCGCCTGCCAGTGAGCGCCGCGCGTCGGCGCGCGTGCTGTTTGGGACGCGCGTCGTGTACCGCGTTCCAGGCTCAGATACGGACGATTTTGGCTTCACCCATGATCTGTCCGAGGGGGGCCTATACCTGCGCTCGTGGAACGCGCCGACGGCGGAACGGATTTGGCTCGAGCTACGGCCGCCGCGCCAAAAGTCCTGGGTGCGCCTCGAGGGCCGCATCGTCTGGCGCGTAGTGCCGAGCGCCGGCGCCGAGCCCCGCGTGGCGCCCGTTGGGTTTGGGGTCGAGTTCGGTGACGGCCTCGGGGCGGGCCTTGAGGAATACCGCGCCGCGATTCGCGAACTCGACGAGGTCGCGCCGCGCGCCGCTTCCGCGACGCCCCAACCCAAGACGAAGCGCCAATCGGATGGGGAACACTCCGGGCTGATCGTGATGCAATTCACGCGGGCCGTGCAGCGTTCGTTTACGCGTGAGAGCGAGCTCCCGCCCGCATTGACGGGTGTTTCGTTGACGGACGATGGGCACTCATCGCAACAGCCGCCGTCGCCTGCCGGCGCTCCGTCGCCTGCCATGAGCCAGCCGCCCCTGGCGCCTCCGCGTCGCGAGAGGCCTGCGGTGACTCCGCCGCCGGCCGCGCTAAGCGCGCCAACCCCGTCAGACTCGGCCATCGCAACCGAGCCCAAGCTTTGGGCTGCCGACGACCTCGAGCTGCCGGGAGCCGCTCGCCCGCGCAGTGAGTCGTTGCGAGATGCGCCGCCCGCGCTGACGATGTCGGAGTCGGTGATGCCGCCTGTCCCCCTAGCGGGGCTGGCGCGAAAATGGAAGCTGATGGCGGCAGGAGCCGGAGCGATGGCGGTGCTCGGGGTGTGGCTGCTGAGTCGCTCTCACGCGACTGACGCCGCCGCCGTTCCTCCAGCCTCAACGGGCGCAGTGGTTCCCGCGCTGCCGGCCGCGACCGTTCTCGCCAGTCCAACGCCGAGCGTTACCAATCTGGAACCAAGCCCCGCCGCATCGACAACCGCCGTGGCTTCCGCCGTGAACGCGGAGCTATTGGGTTATCCGCCCGTTGATGAGTCTAAGGGCGGCTCAGGCAAGCAGCTCGCCGATACGCACGGTTATCTCGTCGCTCGCTTTCCCGAGGATGCGCTTGTGTTCGTGCAGGGGATGGCGGTCGGCTCGGTCAACAGCAAGCTCGCGACGCCCTGTGGCAATCGCTTCGTGCGCATCGGGGTCGCTTCCAAGCCGTCCATTTGGCTCAGTGAGGGCCGCAGCGTTGCCATCGCGTGTCGCAGCACCACGAACGCGGTGTTCGTGAAATCGCTCGAGTCTCCGACAGCGTCTCCGCGACCGCAACCAGCCGTCGCGCCGCGCACTGCACGCGCCAATCCGCCCGCGGCGCCCGCTGAGGGCAACCCCGCTCCGGCGGCTCCTGCCGCGCCAGCCGCACCCGCCGCCAACGGCGATAATCCGTACTGAGTGTGGCCAAGCCGCGGGTCGTTCTCCACGCCGACATGGACGCGTTTTTCGCGTCCGTCGAGGTGCGCGACGACCCGCGACTCGCCGGGAAACCCGTGATCGTGGCGGGCTTGTCGGGGCGCGGCGTGGTCTGCGCCGCTTCTTACGAGGCGCGAACGTATGGGGTGCATTCGGCGATGCCGACGTTTCGCGCCCGGCAGCTCTGTCCGGACGGACTGTTCATCTCGCCGGACATGGCGCGTTACGTCAGCGCGAGTCGGGAGATTCATGAGGTGTTTTCGAATTTTACCCCCGAGATCGAGTCGATCGCGCTCGACGAGGCGTTTCTCGACATCACCGGCAGCCTGCGCCTGTTCGGCTCACCCGAGGCGATTGGGGCGCAGGTTCGCTCGCAGGTGCGGGAGCGGACGGGGCTGGCCGTGTCAGTTGGGATCTCCGAGACCAAGCTGGTCGCCAAGATCGCTTGCTCGTCCGCCAAGCCCGACGGCATGAGGGTCGTGATGGGGCCGGACTGTCGCGCGCTACTTGAGCCGCTCCCGGTGCGTCGGTTGTGGGGCGTTGGTCCAATGCTCGAACAGAAGCTGCTGGCTGCCGGGCTCACCACGCTTGGGGATTTGCAGCGCGCCAATCCCCAGCGCCTGCGCGGCCTGTCGCGCGAGCAAGCAGAGCATTTGATAGCGCTCGCCAAGGGGATCGATCCGCGCCCAGTGGTGTCCGACGCCGATCCGAAATCGATCGGCGAAGAAGTGACCTTTGAGCAGGACCAGAGCGCGCGCGCGGTGGTCAGCGAGACCTTGGCGCAGCATGCCGACGCGGTGGCGCGTCGACTCCGTCAGGAGGGCTTTGCCGCACGACGCGTTACGCTCAAGGTCACCTTGGGCGTGGCCAAGACGACCCGGCTCGATCGGCACCAAGGGCAGGCTCCGGATTATCCCAAGCTGACGCGTGCACGGACCTTGTCGCTGCCGACGGCGGACGCGGCTCGCCTCAAGAGCGTCGCGCTTGAGCTCTACGACGCGCTCTCTCTCGATCTGCCGCTGCGGTTGGTCGGACTCAGCGTGTCGGGCCTGGTGCCCGCGGCAGCCGAGCAGCTCGAGTTGTTCGCGACGCCTGAGCAGCGGGGCAGGGGGCTTGGGCGGGTCCTGGATGCCCTTGAGGCCCGCTATGGGCCCGGGGTGGTCCAGCGCGGACTCGTCACCCGTGAGAAAATCACGCCGAATCGCCAGAGAAAGCCGGGAGACGACTGAACCACGACTCGGCTTGGCTCGCGCGACTTGCTCTGTCCGGCGAGCTCTGGCAAAGGGAGATATCGCATGGCTTTGCGCATTTCGACCCTGCTGCTGTCCCTCTCGCTCGTGAGCTGCGCTCCGACGATTCACGGCCTCTCGCGCTGCGCCGAGGGCGAGTCGGGCGCGGCGCCCCACCAGTCGCCCACGCCGATTTCAGCCATGCCCCCGGGGGCGAAGGCCTTTGGCTCGGTCGAGCTGACCTGCCAGCGCGGCGCGCCGGAGGGCAGCTTTTCGGACCTGCCGCTGTCGGCTCTGCTGTGCTCAAGTGAGCGTTTGCGCGACTTGATGCGGCTCGAGGCCAAGCAGCGTGGCGCCGACTGGCTGGTGCGCAGTGCTTGCTTTCAACAGCCGCTCACCAACTCAGTGCGGGTCTTTTGTTCTGCGACCTTGGCTTTCGGCGGCGTGGACCCGGCGCGGCTCGCAGCCGAGTCCAGCGCCCCATCGACGGACGGTATCGAACTCCCGGTCACGGTCACTTGGAGACCCGTTCCGGGGGCTCGGGTCCGTCCCCTGGCGCGGCTGGAGGCCTGGGAGGTTGCTCTTTTGCCGCCAGCTGAGCCCTCGCTCGGGCAGCTGTCGCTCTGCGCGCCAGCGGGCGTGACGCAGGCCGAGCTGCGGCGCGCGATGATTCGTGCCGCCGCCGCGCTCGGAGCTAGCTCGGTGGTCTCACCACGCTGTGACGCCATCGACGCTCACCTGCGCTGTTTTGCTGAATTGTCTGCGCCCGAGCTCGATCCACGGACTCATCCGGAGGCTCGCTAGCGTGCTCGAGATCCTGCTCCTGCGGCATGGGGAGACCGACGCGAATCGACAAGGGCGCGTGCAAGGGCACCTCGATTGGCCGCTCAATGAAACAGGGCGAAAGCAAGCCCAGGCGGCGGCGCAGCTGCTGCAGCGGCTCAACCTGTCTTGGGATGCCGGCTACGTGTCTCCACTTCAGCGCGCCGTGGAGACGGGCGAGATCGTCACTGAGAGCCTGGGACTGCCGTCGCTCATGCCCTGTGCCGACCTGATTGAGCTCGGTGCTGGGAGCCTCGAGGGGCTGACGCGCGAGGAGCTCGAGACGCAAGCGGCCGAGTTCATGACCCGACCGCTCGAGAGTCTCGGGGATTTTTCGCTGTACGGCGGGGAGAGCTACGAGGGCGTGATGGCGCGCATCGAGCGGCTCATCTCGACGCTGCACGCACGACATCTGGGGACTGCTCAGCGACTTCTGCTCGTCTCTCACGGCGGGCTACTATTTCACCTCGTCAAGCGTTGGATCTGTCTCCCGGTACCGCGCGTCGCGATGCTGACGTTCGGCAACTGTACCCTGACCGGACTACGCATCCGTGAGCGGCGCGGGGTTCTCGCAGGCGAACTGCAGTTTCATGTGCCGCTGGAGCTGCTCGGGGGGCCCGCCGCGGACGGAATCTCAGGGTGGTTTCGATGAAGTCGCCCCCGCCGCCAGCACCCACGTGCGCCGCCGCTGGACTCACGCTGCGATTTCATCGCGGCACGCTTGAGCTACGCGGCGAGCGGACCCAGATCGAGGAGCTCAGCCTCCCGACAGCGGGCAAATGGGACGCGCGCAGTGCTTGTTGGCGCTGCCCTGCCTGCCACTACGCCGATCTGCTGCGCGGGCTGCATCGGGACGGCGTGACCGTGACCGATCAGGCTCGCGCCTATCAGACGCTGAACCTGGCCTATCTCCTCAATCGGGAGCCTCGGGACTACCAACGTGAGGCGCTGGCGGCTTGGCGGGCAGCCAAGGGGCGGGGCACGGTGGTGCTGCCGACGGGCGCGGGCAAGAGCCTCGTGGCGGTGCAGGCGCTGCTGGTAACTCAGCGCAGCGGCTTGATCGTGGCGCCGACGCTCGAGCTCGTGCGGCAGTGGTACGAGCTTTTGTCGTCGAGTTTCGGCGTGCCGGTGGGCGTGATCGGCGGCGGGGAATACAACCCGCAGGAGCTGACGGTCACGACCTACGATTCGGCCTATCTGCACGTTGAGCAGCTCGGGAATCGCTTTGGGCTCGTGGTGTTCGACGAGGTGCACCATCTGCCGAGCGCGAGTTACCGCACAGCGGCCCAGCTGTCGCTGGCGCCCTATCGCTTGGGACTTACGGCTACCCCAGAGCGCCAAGATGGCCTTGACCAAGTGCTCGACGAGCTGATCGGACCCGTGGTCTATCAGCGCGAGATCACCGAACTCTCAGGCGAATACCTGGCGGACTATGACACCCGGCGGATCTCGGTCGAACTGAGCGAAGAGGAGCGCGCCGAGTACGACGAAGCTCGCGCGATCTATCTTGGGTTCGTGCGCAGCCAGGGACTACGGCTCGGGGGGGCGAGCGGTTGGAACGAATTTGTCCGTCGAGCGTCCCGCTCCGAGGAGGGGCGTCGCGCATTTGCCGCCTATCGACGACAGCGGACGCTGGCCGTGGCCGCACGCTCCAAGCTCGAGAGCCTCGAGGAGCTGCTGTTTTTGCATCGGCGCGACCGAGTCATCATCTTCACCCTGGATAACGCGACCGCCTACGCGATCAGTCGTCGCTTTCTCGTGCCTGTCATCACCCATCAGACCCGCATGCGCGAGCGCATTGCCGTACTGTCTGCATTCGCGAGCGGTGAGCTCGGCGCGGTCGTGACCTCCAAGGTTCTCAATGAGGGGGTCGACGTCCCTGATGCCAACGTTGCCGTCGTCGTGAGCGGTACCGGAAGTGTACGTGAGCATGTGCAGCGGCTCGGTCGCATCCTGCGCCCCAAGGACGGCAAACGCGCCGTGCTCTACGAGCTTATTAGCCGAAATACCGCAGAAACTCAGACCAGTGAGCGGCGGCGCGAGCACACCGCGTACAAAGGGTGAACCGATGCTGACCGCTGAGCACATCGACGCAAGAAAGCGCCAAGGCAAGCTTCTGCTTGCTCCGCTGTCGGGCGGCGCGCGACAAGAGTGCCTCTCGCTAGCCGAGCAGCTACTGGTGACCTGGGGCGGGAGCATTGGGGATTCGCGGGAAGAGCTCGAAGCCCTGGTGCTTCAGCTCGGCACGACGGGCCAGGAGAAGCTGTGGATCAAGGGTCTGTCCAAGCTGCTTGAGGACGCCGCCAGTTTCAGCTCAGAGGAGGAAGGGCAGGCGGTGGAGCTGCGGCGTGCGGTCTTCTGGGAAGCAGCCCGCAACCGACGTGAGCTTGAGGCCGGTCAGGCATTTGAGCGCGAGCGCGTGCTCGCCGCCGTGGCGGCGGCGCATGACACGACCCCGAGCGCGCTCGATGAACGCCTCTACGCCGATCTGCCCGGCGCGCAGCGGCTCGTGACCGTGCCTGCTTGGACGCCGCTCGGCCTGCTCGAACGCTACGAATTTGCCAAGATACAGGCCGTTTTGCTACGGGCCGAACGTCTGATGGTCACTTTTCGCATTGGAGACGTGGAGGTGGTTCGTCGCCTCTTTCGCAGCTTGCGATTCCGCCAGCTGCTGTTCCAGTTGGAGCGGGAAGACGGGGGGCGCTATCGGCTCACGGTTGACGGTCCGATTAGCCTGTTTGAGGGCTGCACGCGCTACGGCCTGCAGCTCGCGTTGGTCTTGCCCCTGATCCTGGAACTGCCCGAGCCCCAGTTGTCAGCCGAGCTGCGCTGGGGCAAGCGTCGCGAGCGGCTGCTGTTCGAGCTCAAGGGGCCTCCGGTGGGTCTCCCCGTGGGGGCAGACGCGCCCGCGGTTCGCACCTGCAGTGACGAGGTGACTCAGCTCGTGGAGGAGCTCTCGCAGCTCTGCCCGGACTGGTCGGTGGAATTTGGGACCGAGCTGCTGGAACTGACGGGAGTCGGGCTGATCGTGCCTGATTTGCGAATCACCCTGCCCACGGGCGAGTGCGTGCACGTCGAGCTGCTCGGGTACTGGAGTCGTGACGCTGTTTGGCGGCGGATCGAGCTGGTGGAGGCGGGGCTAGTCGAGCCGCTGCTATTCATCGTCTCAAGTAGGCTGCGGGTCAGCGAGGCGGTCTTGAGTGAGGACGCCACGGCTGCGCTTTACGTCTACAAGGGCAAGATCAGCGCGCGCGCGGTGCGCGAGCGACTCCTGGTGCTGTCGCAACGCCTAGGCTTTCCCAAGCGGGGCGGAGCGAAGGTACCGGCGGCCAAGAAGTCGGCGGTGAAGAAGCCTGCAGCAAAGCCCGCCGCCAAGGAGCCCGCGGCGAACAAGTCCGCCTCGAAGAAGTCCCGCGCCAAGCCAAGCGCGGCGAAGAAGTCCCGCGCGAGAGAACTCATTGGCACGTCGTCTGACGCTGAGCGGTCCGGGCAAGCGGCTCTGCCTGGGCTAGTCCCCTCGGGACCCGCGCGGCGCACGACCTAGTCCAAGGCTGCCTCGCTGCCAAGGCAGGTTGAACTAGGGGAATTTCGGCCTCCCCGGGTACTGAGCCGATGCTAGGCTCCCGCCACCGATGCGCGTCCTTGTTACCGGTGCCGCTGGATTCATCGCCTCGAACCTCGTCGACGAGCTGCTTGCTCAAGGCCATGAGGTCGTCGGGCTCGACAACTTCGATCCCTACTACGATCCTGAGCAGAAGCGACGAAACCTGCTGCGCGCGCGCGCGGGCAGTTGTTATCGCTTCGTCGAGCTCGACGTGCGGGCCCTCGAGCCGCTGGCCGCACTGTTCGACCAGGTGCGTCCTGAGCTCGTCGTGCACCTGGCCGCCCGCGCCGGCGTGCGAGCGAGCGTCGACGACCCGCGCTCCTACGTCGAGGTCAATGAACTCGGAGGCGTGCATGTCCTGATGCAGGCCGTACGTCTTGGCAATATCCCGGTGGTCTACGCCTCGACTTCCTCGGTCTACGGCAAGCAGGCGGTCATTCCGTTTGGTGAGGACGACACGGCCACGACGCCGCTCTCGCCCTACGCAGCCAGCAAGCGCTCAGGGGAGCTGATGGTGTTCAGCTTCCACGAGGTCTATCAGCTGCCCGTGGCCATCTTACGGTTTTTCACGGTCTACGGTCCGCGGGGCCGCCCGGACATGGCGTTTTTCAAGTTCAGTGAGGCCATGGTGCAGGGCACACCGATCACCTTGCATGGTGAGGACACCGAGCGAGATTTCACCTTCGTCGGCGACATCGTGGCTGGTGTGATCGGCGCGATGGACTGGGTGATGCGGACCCGGGGGCTCGGGACGTTTAACCTGGGTCGCAGCGAGCCCGTCGTAGTCCGACGCGCGATCGAGATGCTCGGCGCCGCCCTTGGGCGGAGTCCAAACATCGTGCTCGGCAAGCTCCAACCCGGTGAGGCCTTTCGGACCAGAGCCGACGTCACGCTGGCTCATGAAAGCTTTGGTTATCAGCCCAAAATCTCGCTTGAGCAGGGGATCGAGGCTTGGGTGCGCTGGCTGAAGGACAGTCCCGAAGCTCCGCCGATGCTGCGCTAGGCCGAGCGGCTCGGGCAACTCGGCTGTCAGCGCCGTTACGGCGACTCAGCGGCAAGAGGGCAACAGGCAGGCGGCACGTTGAAGCGTGCCCAGGGACGGAATCGAACCGCCGACACGAGGATTTTCAATCCTCTGCTCTACCGACTGAGCTACCTGGGCGTCGTGGGGCTTCCCCGACGGGGACGGATACTTAGCTCACGGCACTGGAGGCGTGCAACCCGAAAAATCTCACTTTCGTCTAGTCGTCCCCTGCAGTATGGCAAGGCCCACATGCCGCTGACCCAGAGGGTAGTTCGAGTCGCCCTGCTCAGCGCCTGCTTCAGCTGGTTTGGGTGTCATCGCGAGTCACCCGGCGGCGTTGGCGACGGGTCGTCGCGGCGTTCGGCCCAGCCGGTATCTGCGCAGTCGAGCCCCTCGGTCCCTCGGCCCGCGGCTGAGCCAGAGGAGCCTAAGCGTGCCGCGGATCCGGCGCTCTGGGAGGCCGCGAGGCGAGCCAGTCCTCAAGATCTCGGTCAGCTCGCTGATCGCGTGGGGGCCGGCGAGCTGCTCGAGCGATGGCGTGGTCGCGGTGAGTTCGCGCAGCTCGCGCTTCAAGCGCTCGCCTACTCGCGGGACGCTCAGCTCGCCGAGGGCCCGCTCTGCGCGGCACTCAGCGAGACCGAGAACGATGAGGCGGCCCTGCTTCGTCAGACGCTCACACGCCTGCTGACGCGCCCGCACAACCGGGAGTGGCTTGAGCAGGCGGGACGCCAGCAATGTCAGTCGCGCCTGCTTCAGCTCGAGCGCTCGCCTACATGTCCGCCGAAGGTTGCCGCCTGGGCCACCGCAATGCGTCTGCAGCAACCAGTCGACTGAGCATTTCGGCGCAGTATTTGCTAGGATGCGGCCACCCGTGGACAGCTTTCCTCCGATCACGCCGCTCAATTCTTACCTCTCCGAGGAGTATGTCCACCAGCTGCTGCGAAAGTCAGTCTCGGCGGGTGCGAGCGATATTCATCTCAAGGTGGGGCAGCCGCCTGGCGCTCGCGTGCGGGGGTCCCTGGTCTATTTCCGGCTGGACCGGCTGACCCCAGACTCGACCCTGGCGGTCGCGATGCACCTGCTCAAGGGGCGGGAGGCGGCCAGGCGCATCGATTCGCTCAATGAGGTCGATCTTTCCTACGAGCTGCCGGAGTGCGCGCGCTTCCGCGTCAACATCTACCGGCAGCGCGGCACCCTCGCCATCGTGATGCGCGTCATTCCGTTTCGCATCCCGTCGATGCAAGAGCTCTGCGTGCCCGCGATCTGCGCACAACTGGCGGAGAAAGAGCGCGGCCTGGTGCTGTGTGTGGGAGCTGCCGGCAACGGCAAGAGCTCGACCCTGGCGTCGATGATTGATCATGTCAATCACAACTCATCACGCCACGTGATCACGGTCGAAGACCCGATCGAGTACCTGCACGTTGACGACAAAAGTTCGATTAGTCAGCGCGAACTCGGCCTAGACACGGCCAGCTTTGCCGACGCACTGCGCGCCGCCTTGCGGCAAGATCCGGACGTCATCCAGGTGGGGGAGATCCGCGACGCCGACTCGATGAACATCGCCCTCAAGGCGGCCGAGACCGGGCACTTGGTTTTTTCGACGCTTCACACCCCCGACGTCGTCCGCACGATGACGCGCATCATCGCGCTCTGTGAGGGGGATAGCGAGGACGTGCGTGAGCGGCTCGGCGACGCGCTGCAGGGCGTCGTTGCTCAGCGGCTTCTCCCGCGCGCCGACGGCAGTGGGCTCGTCCTTGCCGCCGAGGTTCTGATCGGTACGGGTAGCGTCCGCGAGAGCATCAAGCGCCCCAAGGGCAACCCGCCCCTCAAGGAGCTGATGGAGCAGGGGGCGAGCATGTACGGCATGCAGACCTTTGAGATGCACATCAAGCAGCTGGTGCGCGATGGTCTGGTGGACCGTGAAGCCGCCCGGCAGTACCTCGGGTACTAGGCGCAAGCCGCGGGCTGCGGCCGGAATTTAAGGGCATTGTAGCGGGATTTTCGCGAGTTTTGGGCCTGCTCCACGGCGCCGCGGCGCGAGCCCTTCGGCCGAGCCAGCGGCCTTCGTTTCGACCGCGATGTGCCGAGGCTGAGTTCGTACAGGGGGGCAGGGCCCCAGTCGCTCGCATTTCTGGCAGTGCCCGAAACGGCGCGCTAGATCGGCGCCACCCCCATGTCGGTCACCACACGCCACGACTGGTCCCTTGAAGAGGTCCGCAAGCTTCACGACGCTCCGCTGTTTGAGCTGATCGACAAAGCTCGCCAGGTTCACCTCGCCAATCACCCCGCCAATGAGCTGCAGCTCTGCACGCTGCTCAGTGTCAAGACGGGTGGTTGCGTTGAGGACTGCGGCTACTGCGCCCAGTCGTCTCATCATCACAAGAGTCCGGTTAAGCCCCAGGCGATGCTCGACGTCGAGGCGGTGATTGCCGCAGCGCGACGCGCCAAGGAGAACGGCGCGAGCCGCTTCTGCATGGGTGCTGCCTGGCGTTCCGTGAAGGACGGTCCGGCATTCGAAAAGGTGCTCGATATGATCCGCGGCGTGAAGGCCTCGGGACTTGAAGCCTGCGTGACTCTCGGAATGGTCAACGAGGAGCAGGCGGCGCGGCTCAAGGAAGCTGGCCTTGACTCGTACAACCACAACATCGACACCTCGTCCGAGTACTATCCGCAGATCGTTACTACGCGCACGTTCAAGCAGCGCCTCGACACCATTCGCCTCGTTCGCGAAGCGGGCATCGGGATTTGTTCGGGTGGCATCATCGGTATGGGCGAGTCACTCGACGACCGCTGCAAGATGCTGATGGAGCTCTCGATGCTCAATCCCCATCCTGAGAGCGTGCCGATCAACAGTCTGGTGGCAATTCCCGGCACCCCGATGGAAGCTCTGCCGCGGGTCGATCCGATCGACGTCGTTCGCATGATCGCGGTTGCTCGCGTCATGCTCCCCAGCTCGCGCGTGCGTCTGGCCGCGGGGCGACAGGAGCTCGGTCGTGAGGCGCAGATCCTGGCGCTCTACGCCGGCGCCAACAGCATCTTTTACGGCGATCAGTTGCTGACAACCCCGAACCCGGCGCCTGGCACCGATGCCGAGCTACTGAAGGTTACGGGGCTTCAGGCAACGGCTCCCTCGCTCTAAGTTTCGCGCGGCTGACCCCAACGGTGCCCCGGTTAGGGGCCCTTTGGCATTTGGGGGTGATCGCGTCGTGGAACCGAGACGCAGCGTGACGGCTAGGAATCGCGCCCGCGCGCTCCCCGACGGCGCATTCCCGCGAGCAGCAGTCCAAGCCCACCGGCGACGAGAATCGAGAGCCCAGCAGAGCCAGCTGCGCGCGGGCGGCCTGGGGCCAGCGTGCAGCAGCCTGGTTCGCTGCAGGCGGTGGAAAAGCCGTGGCGCGGCTCGGCGTTGCAGTTCGACTGGGCACCAGCGCTCGGAAATGCTGCGCAAATAGCCGCGATGTCGTCGTCCTCAAGGGTCCGCATCGTGATGTTGAACCGTGAGTAGGAGGGGAACATCGTGGCCTGGTAGACACTCGAGTGACTCAGTCCGAGCACATGGCCCGACTCATGCTGCAGCACGCTTGGGAGGTCCATGTCCGGATGGGCCGCGTCGCTGGTAAATTGCACGTTTTTGGAGTTCAGCTCCACGTCGGTGTCAAAGATCTCTCCGGTGTTCGGGTCGAACGTGACGCGCGTCATCGCCAGCGCAGAATCCCCAGTGCCTTCATACGGCCAAGCGTCGTCGCGAAAGATCCACTGGTTGGAGTTGGGTCCGCTCGATTTGTAGCCCGTTTCCGTGCAGTCCACCTGAGGGTAGGTCTCGACCTTCACCCCTGGTAGGCCGCCGTCGGCGCAGCGCGCCTGCTCCCAATTGTCAAAGGCGGTGCGGACCAGACGCTCTAGCGAATCGGAGGTGATCCCAAGCTTTTTCGAGCCAGTGCGATTCACCGAGAAGGCCAAGCACGGTTGGCCCCAATAAAGCGGTTTTCCCTCATTGGAGCAGCCCTGCACATTGTGCAATCCGCGGCAGCCCTCGGGAACTTTGGGGTGGTCACAGGTCGTCGTGCGACAGAAGGCGCTCGCTTTGGTACTCGAGAGCAACAGGGCTCCCGCCACCAACCACTTTACAGCGACGAGTGGCCTCATGGGAGGTAGTGCCCCCCACGCACGAGATTGGCGGCCTCGCTGACGCGCTTACCTGCCAGTTGGCGGACCGCGGAACGCTCGACATTGACGACCATGTCGAGGCCGGGGCTGGGGACCAGGAGCAACTGTCCCTTGGCGTCGGCTACCAGCGGGTATTCCCCCTGAGCCAGCTGATTGATCCGCAGGATCCCGTCGGAACCCTCATCAAGAAAGAGAAAACAGCTCGTGCCAAGCGCCAGGCGGGCCTCGCCGTGCACGAGCTGGGCGATCTTGTCGAGCTCACCCCCGAGTGTCCGAATTGTTAGCTCGCTACCCGGAGTGGTGGGTCCGTGAAAACTATCGGAAACCTGAACACGGGTATCAGTAACGAGTACCCTAGAATCCCCGATCACCTGCCAGTGACTCTCCGCCGCCACGGCGGTGGCTACGATCACACGCTCGCTCGTGCCGATCAGCTGTCCGAGCTCGATCGCTCGGACGACGGTGGCTGAGCTGGGCACGCTCAGGGCCAAGATACCGGCAAGAATAGAACCGAAAAAGAGCTGACGCTGAGGCATCGAGGCCTCAGGTTAGCATGGTTAGAGAGTCGGTCGCGCGGTGCACGAGCGGCTCCCCCCTGGCTATCCCATGACAGCACGAGACCCCGATAGTTCGCTCAGCAATCCACGGCCTTCGGTCGCTCCCGAGCTCGTCTCCGAGCTGCGTTCGCGTTTTGCCGCCCACCGTAGCGAGGTCGAGGGACTCCTGGGCGGCAACGTTGAGCTGGCTGGCGGGGCGGGCCCGGCGCTTGCGCTCGGGATCGATGAGCTGCTTGAGCTGCTCGTGGCCCGCAGCCTCCCAGGGACCTGGACGGACACCGAGCCGGCCCTGGTGGCGGTTGGCAGCTACGGACGCTCCAGCCTGTCGTTTCATAGTGACCTCGACGTCCGCCTGCTCGGCGGTGAGCCCGCGCAGGCCGAGTCGATCGCGGCCACTTTGCTCTATCCGCTGTGGGACGCAGGGGTTTCGATCGGTCATCAGGTTCTGTCTGCCGAGCAGTGGGTGGAGCTCGCCCAGGAAGACCTTCCGACCGCGACCAGCCTGCTCGACGGTCGCACGATCGTCGGCGATCCGGCGAAGGTCAAGCAGCTCGACGCCTTGGCGTTCTCCACGTTATTTGGCCCAACCAAGGTCGTGCGCTTCCTCGAACGCCTGGCGGCGCGCACCCGTGAACGGACCGAGCGCTACGGTGGTAGCGTCTATTTGCTTGAACCCGACGTGCGCAACGGTCCGGGCGGGCTTCGGGATTTCGACGTGTTTCACTGGACTGCGCGCGCCCGCTGGCGGGTGCCGATCCCGCGCGATCTAGTCAAGATCGGCGTGCTAATCTCCCGTGAGTGGGCTCCGATCGAAGCCGCAGTGGGTTTTCTCTCTCATGTGCGTAACTTGCTTCACGTGCTGGGCGGTCGCCGCAACGACCGCCTCAATTTCGAGCGTCAAGAGCAGGTGGCAGTCCGGCTCGGCTACGGAGATGACGGCCCCGCCGTAGAGCGCTTCATGAGTGACTACTACCGTCATGCGCGCTCCCTTGAGCAGGCCCGCGACCTGCTCTTCTTGCGCGCGGCGCCCGCTCCCACGCGGCGTCCGCATGAGGTCTCGCTGGGCGCAGGTCTCAAGCTCATCAACGGCAAGATCAGCTTTGCCGGGGCACTGGAGTCTGAGCCGACGCTGGCACTGCGGCTCTACTCCGAAGCCGTCAAGCGCAGGGTGGAGGTCTACCCCTTTGCTCGCAGCCAAATCGCGCGAGCCTCGTCGTCCCCCGTATTCGCCGAGCGGCTGCGTCAGAGCGAGGAAGCCGGGCGACTGTTTACGCGGCTTGTCTCCTGGATACCGCAGGTGCCGTTCGCCTCGGGCTCGGTCCTGGTCGAGCTGCACGACGTCGGACTGCTCACTGCGATGGTGCCCGAGTTTCTGCCGGTGGTTGGCCGCGTTCATCACGACGTTTATCACGTCTATACTGTCGACGCGCACACGCTCAAAGCGGTCGATCGCCTGCGGGCGCTCTGCCGCGGGGAGCTCTCCGAGAGCTCTGCGATCGCCGCGCGGCTCGCCGCCGAAATCGCGCGTCCGAACGTCTTGTTCATGGCGATGCTGTTGCACGACGTCGGCAAGGACATCGGAGGCCTCAGTCATTCCGAGCGTGGCGCGGACCTGGCGGAGTCGATCTTGCCGCGCATGGGTTTTTCCTCCTCGGATCGCCGTGAGGTCCAGCACCTGATTCGCCAGCATCTCAAGATGTATCACACGGCCACGCGTCGGGATCTTGAGGACCCTCGCACGATCGACGAGTTTGCCAAGGAAGTGCACGGCGAAGAGGGCTTGCGCGAGCTGTACCTTCTCACTGTGTGTGACGTGGGCACGACGAGTCCCGAGGCATTGACGAGCTGGAAGGCCAAGATGCTCGACGAGCTCTATCTGGCCGTGGAGAGCCGGCTGAGTCTGAGTCGTGGCCAGATTGGCATCGGCGAGGCGGCGCTCTGCATTCGCGACGAGGTGCGCCAGCTCTGGCCGTTCCCCGACCAGCGCGAGATGCTCGAGCAGTTCCTCGACGCCATGCCGGAACGCTATCTGTTTGCGAATGACGCGCGAAAGATCGTCGAGCATGCGCGGCTCGTGCTCGAGACGGGTGCGTCGGGTTCTGCCGTGCGTGCGGTCACCGTCGAGACGCCCTGCGCGGAATTTGCCGTGTTGGCTGATGATTGCCCGGGACTCCTCGCCATGATTGCCGCGAGCATCGCGGCGGCGCAGGTCGAGATCCTCGCGGCCCAGATCTACTCATTCGTGGACGCGAGCGGTCGCCGTCGGGCGCTCGATCTATTCTGGGTGTTTGCGGGTGAACGGGTCACGACGGGCCGCACGTTGTCCAAGCGCTTCGTCACCGATCTTGAGCGACAGCTTTCACGGCAGGTCACCGGCGCAGAATTGGTCAGCGGCTCCCGTCGGGCCGGGCGCTGGGCCAGTCGCGTGACGCCGTCGGTTCCCACCCGGATCCACGTCGACAATCGCGGCGGCACGCATGACACCATCGTGGAAATCACGACGCGCGATCACCTCGGCCTGCTGTTCGAGCTTGCCAGCACCTTGCAGCAGGCGGGCCTCGAGATTTCGCTCGCCAAGATCAACACCGAGGGCACCCAGGTTGCTGACGTCTTTTACGTCAAGGAAGCCAGCGGCGGAAAGATGACGGATCCATTGCGTATCGAGGCGCTCAAGGCGAGTATCCACAAAGCCGTCGACCCAGGCTAATGGGTGGCGGTTCGGCGTGGGAGCGGTGACTGGCGTTCCCACCTTTCGTCGCAGGAGATCCCGCACATGCTGCCTTCTCAGGTTCGTCGCTTCATCGGTGCTGCATCACTCTTGGTTCTTGGCTGTGGTGGGGGGGCGCATCCCGCGACCGCTCCCGACACGGTGGTTCCTCTCGACGACGGCGCAGCAGGCGCCAAATCGACGAGTCCCGCACCCGCCGCGAGCCCCGACGTGCAGCGCGCCATGAAGGCCATCGAGGCGCAGCATTTTGAGGAGGCAAAATCTCTACTTGAGGGCGTTTTGGCAAAAAATCCCAAGGACGCACAAGCCCATTACTACATGGGCGTGGCTCGCGCGGGACTGCAGGATCCGGCTGGTGCGCGTCAGCAGTTTGAGGCCGCTTTAGCGGGTGATCCGCAGCTTCTCGAGGCCTACGTCAACCTCTCGGCGATTGACCTCGAGCTCAAGGACGGGGCGGCGGCTCTCTCGGCCGCAGAGCGTGGCCTCAAGCTCGCGCCGAAACACCCGCAGCTGACGCTTAACCGCGCTCTGGCGCTGGAGGCCTCCGGAAACAAGGCGGCGGCCCTGGTGGCCTATGGCGACGCGGTGAAGGCCAACCCCGATGATTTCACGCTGCACACGAGCTACGCCCAGCTGCTGCTTGAGGCAGGCAAGAAGGCTGAAGCGGTCAGTGAGATCAGCGTCGTGCGACGCAGCGACGATGTTCGGTTGCTTGCGGTCGCGGCGACTGTGGCCCGTCAAGCGGGCGCTCCCGCTGAGTGCGTCGCTACCCTGGATCGCGCTCTTGCCGTCAAGCCTCACGCTGCACTGCACGTGCGTCGTGGGCTCTGCCGTGAAGACGTCAAGGACCTGGCCGGCGCCAAGTCCGACTACGAAGCGGCGCTGCGTCTCGACGCGAAGTTTGCCCCAGCGTATCACTACCTCGGCAAGCTCAAGCAGGCCGCTGGCGACAAAAAGGCAGCCTGCACTGATCTGCTCAAGGCCGCAGAGCTTGGCGGCAAAGAGGGCGTTGGACCCGAGGCCAAGCAGCTCGCGACTCAGCTCGGCTGTCACTGACGGTCGAGCGCGTCGAATTGGCGCCGATCGTGTTGAGCTCTCCGAATCCACCGCGACGGGCGCGGTGGATTACGACGGTTGCCGCGGCGCGGTGAGTCCCCGCGCTTGGCGGGCCTGGTGCCGGCTATGCAGAACGCTCAACCGTTCGCAGAGCGCTCGGCTAGAGCAGGGTCTCGAGCAATCGATCGAGCTCGTCGAGCGAGCCGTACTGAATCACGATCTCGCCCTTGCCCTGCTTGTCTTTGACTTCAACCCGGGTCCCGAGGTGGCGAGTCAGACGCGACTCGAGATCGCGCACACTGGCGCTCTTGTGAGGCGGCGCGTTGGGGGACGTCACGGCTTTGCCGCCGGCGACGGCCTTGGCGCTGCGCACGAGCTGTTCGGTCTGTCGTACACTGAGGTGCCCGCGCAAGACTTTCTCCGCCAGGGAGTTCATGGTCTTTTCATCGGGGGCGCCCAGGAGCGCGCGCGCGTGGCCCTCCGAGAGTTCGCGGCTGATGACCTGTTCACGCACCTTGGCCGGAAGCTTGAGTAGTCGCAGCGCATTGGCCACGGTTGAGCGCTCTTTGCCAACGCGCTCGGCGACCGTCTCCTGAGTGTAAGAGTAGTCACGGATCAGTCGCTCGAGTGCTTCGGCAAACTCGATCGGATCGAGATCCTCGCGTTGCACGTTCTCGATCAGTGCAAGCTCGAAGGCTTGCTTCGGATCGGTGTCGCGCACTACGACTAGGATCTCCTTGAAACCCGCACGCTGTGCAGCCCTCCAGCGGCGCTCGCCCGCGATCAGCTCGAGCACGTCCGTGCCCGGCCGGCGTCGCACGACAAGCGGCTCGAGCAGGCCGTGTTCTCTGAGGGAGTTGGCGAGCTCGTCGAGGCGATCGCCGTCAAAATGTCGGCGCGGCTGCCCGGGCATGGGCGAGATCTTGTCGATCGCGCATTGAAAAGCCTGGGGGTAGGCGACGGGCACCGCAGCAGGCGCGTCGGCGGGACGGGGCGCGCTCGGACGTGGCCCAAGCAGCACATCGAGTCCACGCCCGAGTCCGCGTGCGACGGGCTTGTTCGGAGGAGTCTGGGTCACGTTTGCGCCTCGATGATTTCACGCGCTAGGCCAAGGTAGCCCTGCGCACCCTTGCTCTGCACATCATAGAGCAGGGCAGGGAGACCATGGGAGGGAGCCTCACTCAGGCGCACATTGCGAGGAATGAGTGACTCAAACACGTGGAAATGCTGCTTGACCTGCTCTGCGACTTGATGCGCGAGTCGATTGCGGGGATCCCACATCGTCAGCACGATGCCCTGAACGATCAACTCGGGATTCAGGGTTTCGCGGATCCGATCGATCGTCGCCATCAAGTAGGTGATGCCCTCGAGCGCGTAGTACTCGGGCTGCAGCGGCACGATCACTTTGTTCGCCGCGACTAGTACGTTGAGCGTCAGGACGCCTAGCGACGGAGGCGAGTCGATGATCACGTAGTCGTAGGGGGCGATCAGCTCCGAGCGCAGCAACGCGCGTAGATGGGTGCCGCGTTCCTGCTCAAACAGCTCGTATTCGACGGCCGTGAGATCCTGGGTTGACGGAATGATGTCGAGCCCCGTCATCGAGGTTGCTCGAATGCAGTCTGCCAGGGGGCGACTGCCGACGAGCGCATCGTAGATAGTGTGTTCGGCGGTTCCTGGTGAAACCCCCACACCGCTCGATGCGTTGGCTTGCGGATCCAAGTCGACGAGCAGTGTTCGTCGCTCGGCAGCCGCAAGGCTCGCCGCAAGGTTGACTGCGGTGGTCGTCTTGCCGACGCCACCTTTCTGGTTGGCGATCGCGATGATGTCGGGTCGTCGGGGCATGCGGGCCTGGGCAGACTCTTATCGAAATCGAGACAACTTGCCCCGATTTCTTGGAGGGCAGGCGACTATACCGTACATTGGGTGCAGATGTAGGTGTCAGTAGGTTGAAGTGATGAAGACCAACAGGAACCCGAAAAACCGAACGACGCTCGACCTGGCCTCGGCACTCCGAAATGGAGTTTCCGGTCGCCGGGCGGATTGTTCGTCACGGGAGCGGGTCCTGGCGGAGGGATTCTGGCTAGCGCGCCGGTCGGGAGCGGGGGTTGTCCTGCAACTCAACGCCGCCCGCGCGCTGACCCCATCAGCCCAGCACCCGGACTCGAATCGTTGAACTGAGGAGATTGAGGACCATGCACGGAATTCGTGGATTCAAGAGCTTTGCCGAGTTTGAGCGTGAGTTGATCCGTCCCTCGATGAGAGCGGGTTGGTCTGCGGACGAACTCGAGGAGTCAGGTTCCGACACCTTGGACTTCGACCTCGACCCCTTCGAGGCTTCCCTCCGGGCCGCCGAGTCTAACGACTAAAATCTCTGAGAAAACTCAGTTCTGTCTCCTCCCGAGGCGCTGAGTTTCGTCCCGGCTGGTCCCGAGCCCAGCCTGACGCCCCCACCGGCT
>JBBRAB010000042.1:0-34461 GCA_038207155.1 Polyangiales bacterium | reverse complement strand
GACCCGATAGAATCCCGGCGATCGTGCTCTGGACTGAGCCGTTCGGCCCCATGATGGCGTGGACCTGTCCGCGACCAATTGCGAGCGTGACCCCCTTGAGGATCGGTCGACCATCAACAGTAGCCTGCAGGTTGTCGATCTTGAGCATGACTTTTTCTTTCAAACTGATACCGAATCACAACAGAAAACCAAAGCCTGGGCAGCGCGCCCGGGCGCCGCGACTAACCGACAGCGCCTTCCAGACTGACGCCGAGTAGCTTCTGGGCTTCAACCGCGAACTCCATCGGGAGCTCCTTCATGACCTCTTTGCAGAAGCCATTGACGATCAAGCCGACGGCATCCTCTTCCGTCAGACCGCGCTGGCGGCAAAAAAACAGCTGTTCATCGCTGATACGCGAGGTGGTCGCTTCATGTTCCACCGTGCTCTGGTCATTGCGCACTTCCACGTATGGAACGGTGTGCGCGCCGCAAGCACTGCCGATCAACATCGAGTCGCAGCGCGTGTAATTGCGGGCACCCACTGCCGAACGACCTATCTTGACGAGCCCACGGTAGGTGCCCTGCCCGTGGCCGGCACTGATGCCCTTGGACACGATCGTGCTTTTCGTGTTTTTCCCAATGTGGATCATCTTGGTCCCGGTATCGGCCTGCTGACGATTGTTAGTCAGCGCGACCGAGTAGAACTCCCCCACTGACTCGTCGCCAAGCAGCACGCAGCTGGGATATTTCCAGGTAATAGCCGAGCCGGTCTCGACCTGGGTCCAGGAGATCTTGGAGCGAAATCCCGCACATTTGCCACGCTTGGTGACAAAGTTGTAGATACCACCGCGTCCCTCGGCGTCACCGGGATACCAGTTCTGTACGGTGGAATATTTGATCTCGGCGCGGTCGTGAGCCACGAGCTCCACGATCGCAGCATGCAGCTGGTTCTCGTCGCGCATTGGCGCGGTGCAGCCCTCGAGGTAGCTCACGTAAGAGTCGTCGTCGGCGATCAGCAGGGTCCGCTCAAACTGACCACTCTTGGCCGAATTGATTCGAAAGTAGGTCGACAGCTCCATCGGACAACGGACCCCCTTGGGGATGTACGCGAACGAGCCGTCGCTAAAGACCGCTGAATTGAGGGCGGCGTAGAAATTGTCGGTGAACGGCACGACGGTCCCGAGGTATTTCTTTACCAGCTCGGGGTGCTCGCGCACGGCCTCTGAGAAGGAACAGAAGATGATTCCCATCTCCCCAAGGCGAGCCTTGAAGGTCGTGGCCACGCTGACGCTGTCAAACACCGCATCGATCGCGACGCCTGCCAGCGCGGCGCGTTCGTGCAAGGGAATACCCAGCTTTTCGTAGGTTTCGAGCAGCTGCGGATCCACTTCGTCGAGCGACTTGGGCGCGTCCTTCTTGACGACCGGGGCTGAGTAGTAGGCCATGCCCTGAAAGTCGACCGGGGGATAGTGAACCTTGGCCCAGTCGGGGCTGGTCATCGTGAGCCAATGCCGATAGGCGCGCAGACGGTAGTCCAGCAGCCACTGGGGCTCCTGCTTTTTGGCCGAAATGGCGCGTACGATCTGCTCGGAAAGCCCCAGGGGAAAGGTGTCCTGTTCGATGTCAGTCACCCAACCCGCCGAATACTCGGTCGCAACGAGTTGCTCGATCGTTCCCGTAGTGCTTTTCATGATGTTGCCTTGAGTTCTTGGGCGTTCTGAGACGGTTGCGTTATGGCGCGAAGCGCCGCACCACGGTGGCGCCCCAAACGTAGCGGGACGAGCACGCGCGGCTCCGAAACCAACATGTCCTTGAGCGTCACGCTGGCGAGCGCGCGCCGCACGACGCCGTTGACGCGGGCCCAACTCGGCGCCAGCGCGCAATGAAGCGTGTGCTCACAGTCCCCCTCGCCCTCTCCGCAGTCGGTGAGCGCGAAGGGCCCCTCAACGGCCTCGAGCACCTCAGCGAGCCCAATCGAAGAGGCATCGCGCTCAAGCCGGTAGCCACCCGTCGCGCCGCGCTGAGAGACTACAAGGTGAGCCTGCGTTAGCCGCTTGAGCATCTTGCCAACCACGGGCTGCGGCAGATTCGTCGCTGCCGCAAGCTCGCGAGCCGTAAGGGACGGCCCGTCACCCCTGGCCAGGGCGGCCAGGACCACGATGGCGTAGTCGGTGAGGCGGGTAATTCGGAGCATTGGCCAATCAGGACCGTTTCGGTTCTGATTAATGACGCCCGATCTCGATACTGTCAATACTGGTGGGGCGGCCGCTTCATACAACCTCGACCCATGCGTCTGGCGAGTGTCCCAAACGTTGCCGGCGAACTGGGGCCTGCGATCCCCACCGGGACAGGCGTGCCAGCCACTGGCACAGAGTTGCGCCGCCGAGCTTCAGCTGCCGCAGGTGAGTTGGCGTCCTGACCTGCATCGAGACGCGCGCGGACATTCAGAAGGCCTCCCCGGATAAGCTTCGGTTTTCAAAAAGGCTCCTCGCATGAGCTGTCGCCGCTTGGTGTATTGGGCCCGCGGAAGCGTTCGGTGCGATTGCTTCACCATCGCTGCCCACTGGCACGAGCCTCGCTTACCATAGCCCTGTGCAACGGTATTCCTGCCTCCTCGCTGCGCCGTTATGGCTCCTCGCTGCGCCGTTATGGCTCCTGGGTTGCTCTGGCGACCACGTCCCGACTGAAACGCCGCCCAAAGTAAGTACCTGCGTCCCCCAACCGGGCCCTGTCCCGCAGCTCGTCATCAATGAAGTGGTGACGCGCAACGACGGGCTAGCGATCGACGAAACTGGGCAAACTGCCGACTATATCGAGCTCGGCAACCGCGGCCCCGCCGAGGTCGCACTCTGGCCATTCACCTTGTCAGACGCCAAGCACGAGCAGCATCTCCCGGCCGAGACGCTCGCGCCAGGCGCGCGAATCGTGCTGTGGGCGGACGGTGACACCCCCGAGGGACCGCATCACTTGTCGTTTTCGCTGAGCGGTTCCGGGGAACAACTCAGCCTCTGGGACTGCGACCGGACGCTCGACGAAGTCAAGGTCCCCGCGCTTGGAGAAAACCAGGTCTATGCGCGGTTTCCCGACCTCACCGGACCTTTCGCGCTCTGCGACTTTGCCACGACGGGCCAGCCCAATGGAAAGACCTGCAGCCCGCCGTTGCCCGTAAGCGCCGTCATCGACGAGACCTATTTGCCCTACCAGCTGCCGACGCCCTACCCCGCATTGCCGGACGGAATCGCCCTCAGCGAGCTCGCGCTGCGACCGGCGCGCTTCATTGAACTCGTCAACCTTGCCAAGACGCCGCGCTCACTGGCTGGATTGAAACTTGAGCTCGCCCATACCGCACCCGGGCTCGCCTGGCCGAAGTCGGGTGATGGCCAAAGCGTCAGTCTTCCGGACGTCGAGCTCCTCCCAGGCGAGCACCGAACCGTGCCGCTCACGAGCTCAGCTCTGACCGCCATCGCCGCAGATCCTTTGTTTGAGGGCGTGGTGACGCTGCGTGACGCCAGCGGCAGCGCGCTTGATCGCCTCGACTTCATGCGCTGGCCCGACAACAGCGTGTTGGCGCGCTCTTCGCGCTACGCCTCGCACGGAGTGTTTTGCGCCCCCGAGTCGCCCGGTGCAGCCAACGATGGCTGTGTGATCCTCGCCAAGCGTGACGTGGGTGACCGCGTGCGTCACCTACGAACCCTGGGTGATTTTGCCGCACTGTCCGAAGGCAACGTCGCTGTTGGCATTTCACCGATCAAATTCGTGATGGATATCGCCCATGACGGCGTCGTCCATTTGCTGTCAAATCGCCAATGGTCGCTCCACTATGATTGGATCCGCCAGGTGATCGATGGTCGTCCAGCGCTTGACCGTTGCGATCCCGTTCAGCGCGCCGAGTTCAATCAGGGCTGGCTCGATTTTTCGCGCGTTGAGTACTACGTGCCCCTGGGTCGACACTACCTGCTCGGGACCCTGGTCCACCACGGCCCGACCGACCTCCACACGCTCGAGTTTGCGCAAGGCGACGCGATCACTCCGGCCGACATGTCCCGCGCGTTTTACGCGGTCATGGAGCATGTGCTGACACCCAGCGATTGGGCCCTGCATCCCGGCGACGCCGAGCAAGTCGCCAAGGCAAAAACCCTGTCAGGGCAGCTCCCGATCGTCGCCAAGGACGCTCCCTTCGTGGGCGTGACCTTGCAGCCTCTCACGCGCGCCGTCGGCTATGGGGAGCTGCAGTTTCACGACGGTCGCTCACTCAAACAGGCGCCACTCGGCGTGGGCGTGATCGTCGTCACCGACGCCGTCCCAAACGAACTTCCCCCAGTCGGCGGACTCATCACCGAAGCGTTTCAGACGCCCCTGTCCCATGTCAACGTGCTCTCCCAGAGCCGCGGCTCCCCAAATCTTGCCCTGATCAACGCTCGCCAGGATCCGCGAGTGCTCCCGCTGCTTGGTAAGCTCGTGCGGTTTGAAGTGACCCCCGAGGGCTTCACGCTGCGCGAAGCCAGCAGCAGTGAGGCCGCAGCTTTCTGGGACAGCAAACGTCCGCCTGGCAAACCGACCGCAGCGCGCCTTGACACGGACTCGCTCGAGCTCATGGACCTCGAGCAGGCCTCGAGCAAGGATCTGCCGCGCATCGGCGCTAAGGCGGCCCAGCTTGCCGAACTCGAGAAGGTGCTGCCAAGCACGCTCGTCGGCTGCGCTGCGACGCCGTTTTTCGCGACTCCTGAGCGCGCCTTTGCCGTTCCACTCGGACGCTTCATCGAACACGCCAATGCCAGCGGTGCCCTCAAGCGCCTGCGCGCCGCCGAGCGTGAAGTCCGCTTTGACAAAGAACCGGACTACCGACAATCCGTCCTGTCCAAGGTTCAGGCTGAGCTCCTGGCTCAGCCAGTCGACAAGGCGCTGCTCAAGGAGATCCAGGACCGCATCCGCATTGCCTACGGCACAGCGCGGGTGCGCTTCCGAAGCAGCAGTAATACCGAGGATCTCTCGGGCTTCAATGGCGCGGGACTCTACCAGTCGCTCAGTGCGGAGCTCGATAATACGTCACTGTCTGTCGAGGACTCGCTGCGGCAGGTCTGGTCCAGCTTGATGTCGCCTCGCGCCTACGAGGAACGCAGACTCGCCAACATCGACCAGTCCACAGTGGCGATGGGCGTACTCGTTCACCGCGCGTTCACGAACGAACGCGCCAATGGGGTTGCGGTCAGTCGCGATCTACTCGAGCCCAACCGGGGGGATCTCTACTACATCAATGCGCAGGCCGGCGAGGCCAGCGTCACCAATCCCGCGCCCGGAGTGAGCTCGGACGCCCTGGTCCTTCAGGTTTTTCAGCCTAGTGGACAGCCGGACTACCAAGCGCACTCCACGCTGATTGGCGACCGCGTCCTGTCGGACTTTGAGGCGCGAGCGATCAGCTGTGGTCTTTACGCCGTATCACGCCACTTTGCCGCCCTGCTCGACCCGACCGGAGAAAACCCCTATTTCACGATGGAAGTGGAGTGGAAGCTGCTTGGGCCTGAGCGCAGCCTGCTCTTCAAGCAGGCGCGGCCGTTTCCCCTGAGCGGGCTGCTCGACTACGGCGACTGTCGCGCTCTGTGAACCCGCGCCGCGCTGTGCCGAGCATCCCGTACGCCCGGACGCGGAAGCGCACCCGCATCCGCTGCGGCCTCACTTCATCGAGGCGCAGGTAGACAGCTTGCCATTGCGGTAGACGGCCCAGAACGGCGCAACCCCGGGACGCGGATCAAGCATGCCCTCAGCAAGTCCGCTGGTGTCCAGCGTCCAAGTGATTTTTAGCTCGCCATTTTGCTCAATGACGGCGCCAGCAGGGCTGATCGGGAACGAAGCGCAGAAACCTGAACCCGCTGGCGTCACCGTGCCAACGAGCGTCAGCTTGGTGTCATAGGGCGCCTTCGGAAGCCCCGTGGCACGCGAATCGTCGAAACGAAGCGGCGGCGCTGAGACGGTCGGAGAAGCACTGATCAATGAGAAGCAGAAGCGCAACTCGATCTCCGCGCTCGGCACGGCGACCGACGGCAAGGCGCGAACCGACAGATTTCCGCCGTCCGCCTTCCAGGTGGAGGTGCTGAGCGAGAGGTCCGTCTCTTTGGGTGGCACGCAGCTCACGGCGCCAGTGTTCGGGACGCCACCAGTTGCGCCGCCTGTGCCAACGCCCCCCGTGGAAGTACCGCCGGTGGCGAGGCCGCCGGTCCCAACGCCGCCCGTCCCGAGGCCCCCTGTCCCGGCTGCGCCGCTGGCGGCACCACCGCCGGATCCGCCCCCATTTGCGGCACCAGCCGCTGCCGCGCTCGGCGGGGAGACCCCCTCGGCGCAGGCCACCGCAGTCGCAACCACTAGAACCGTCAAGGCAAGAACTCTCATGACACCTGGGGGCAGGATAGCACTCTTTGCGAGTTACCCCGAGGCCAGGGTTTCTGCCGAAGTGACCTGCGCGCGCCGGACCCCGTGACGGCGCCTGAACGTCACCGCGCCGTCACTACCCACAGCTCCAACCTGCCACTTGTCCCTGCCAAGTCCCCCGATCCTCGTGCCGCTTACGGTGCTTTCAGAGAGACGGGCAGCAACAACTCGACTAAAAGAGTACGCCATGGACGAAAGCCTTCCCGAACTCACCTCCGGACTCCCGAATCTGTGCGGCCACGAGGAACTCATTCGTCGCCACACCCAGGGCCCCCGAACGAATCAGCTCGCAGGCAGTGGCATCGACTTTTCGCGGATTCGGGCCGGGTTCGCCTGTGCCCTGCACATGCACCAGCCGCTCATTCCGGCAGGGGGCGGCGACCTCTCGCAGGCCCGCATCATCAGCAACCTCAAGCTGATGATGGACAATCCCCACATCGGCGACAATCACAATGCTGGGGTTTTTCACTGGTGTTACAAGCGTCTGGGCGAGTTCGTCCCGCAGCTTGTCCATGAAGGCCGCCAACCGCGCATCATGCTCGAGTACTCGGGGACCCTGTTCTACGGGCTACGCGAGATGGGCCTCGATGACGTCTTTGACGCGCTCCGCCCGCTTGCTCAGAATCCCGACTACGCCCGCTGCGTCGAGTGGCTGGGAGCCCCGTGGGGCCACGCGGTGGCACCCTCCACTCCGGTCCAGGATTTTCGGTTGCACGTGGAGGCCTTCCAGCACCATTTTGCGGCCATGTTCGGCACGGCCGCACTCGACCGGCTGCAGGGGTTTTCTCCTTCCGAGATGGCGCTACCGAACCACCCCGACGTCGCTTACGAATTCGTCAAGACCCTGCGTGACTGCGGCTACCGCTGGGTGCTCGTCCAGGAGCACACCGTCGAGCGCGTCGAGGACGGCTCGAGTTTGAGGGAGCGACACCTGCCGCATCGCCTCGTGGTGCGCAATTCCGCTGGGCAAGAGGCCAGCATCGTCGCCATCATCAAGACGCAGGGTAGCGATACCAAGCTGGTGGCTCAAATGCAGCCGTACTACGAAGCCAAGGGCCTCGGACGCGCCACGCTCGGTGGGAAATCCGTTCCTCAGCTGGTCACGCAGATCGCGGACGGCGAAAACGGCGGCGTGATGATGAATGAGTTCCCCGGCAAATTCTTAGAGGCCATGCGTGAGTCGAATGGCAGCGAGACGCCGGCGCTCAACGTCACTGAGTATCTCGACTACCTCGCCTCACTTGGCCTCACCGAGGCAGATTTCCCCGCCTGCCAGCCCATTTTTCACCACCGCATCGCGCAACGCTTCTCTGTGGGCGCGGGTCCTGAGCGGCTCGCCAAGGTGATCGAGGAGCTCAAGCAGGAGGACTCACGCTTCCACGTAGAAGGCGGCAGTTGGACCAGCAACATCTCCTGGGTCCACGGCTATGACGAAGTGCTCAAGCCGATGGAGCGCGCGAGCGCTCTCTTTGCCGAGCGCGTCCTGGCGGCCAAGGTTTCGACAACGCACCCCGCCTACCGCAACGCGCTGTTTCACCTGCTGACGGCGGAGACCTCCTGCTACCGCTACTGGGGCGAGGGGATCTGGACCGACTACGGTCGAGAGCTCGCCAAGCGCGCCGCGGCCATCGCTGAGCACGATTTCGCCGGCGCCTGACGCGCAAACGCTGCCAGTTGCATGAGCGACTGGCGGCGAGCGTACTGCGGTGACGGGCGCCTGGCTGGCGCCTTCAGCCACCCGCCAGGCTACGACTCAGAGCAGCTCGCGGTAGAGCCCTTCCATCTGCCCCGCTCTCACGTCCCAGCTAAAGCCATAGGCAGCCTTGACGCGGCCGCGCTCGCCCATCTGACGTGCCTTTTCGGGATCGCCAAGCACCGTATTGATGCCCCAACAGATGCTGGGAGCATTGTCGAACACCACCATGCCATCGACGCCGTGGTGAACGAAATCCTGCACGTCCATCTTGTACGTGACCACCACCGGACGACGCGAGGCCCAGCCGTCAAGCACCCGCAGTCCGAACGACTCACGCCGGGACGGCACGCACACGATGTCGCACACTCGCCCGAGCACCACACGATCGCCGCCATCTCCTAAGAATCGCACGGCTGCCTGGACTCCAAGCTCTCCCGCGCGCTGCTCCAGATAGCCGCGCATCTCTCCGTCACCCACGAACAGGAACTTGGAGTCGGCGCGGTGCTCGAGTACGCCCGGAATGGCGTCCATCAGGATGTCGGGGCCGTCATCCCAGCCGAACCGACCAGAAAAGAGAATGACGGGATCCGTCAGCCCAAGACCGTGCCGCTCTCGGAACGCGTCAGCGTCCACCGGTCCATCGAACCACTCGCAGTGTACGCCGTCACGGATCGCACGGACCTTGTCCCCGGGCGCGTGATAGAGCCATCCCACCTCGTCGGCGAGCGCGGCCGAGGTCGTCACGATACGGTCAGCGACGAACGCCCCTTCAGCCTCAATCGCCGAGATCCGGCCCGAGTGGGGCCCGCGATTGCTGGCTCGCCCAAACTCGGTCGAGTGAAACGTCATCACGATACGGCGGCCACGGTCGTTCTTAGCTTGGACCAGTCCCTTGGTGCAGAGCCAGTCGTGACCGTGAACGATGTCAAACGGAGCGCCTTGGAACGCCTCGGTCTCCCCGAGGAAGTACACGAAGGCATTGCCCATGTTGTTCATCTCGGTGACGAAATCGGCATCGAGCACGATCGGGCAACGATGGTAGTGGACGCCCTCGATCACATCGTAATTGCTTTGCCCCTCCCCCATCCGAACGAACACGTGCACCTCGTGCCCACGCCGTTCCAGAGCGGCAGCAAGGTCGGTCACATGCTGGGCAACAGCTCCCACTGCGATGCTGTGAAGGCTCTCCCATGCGAAGAAGGCAATTCTCACGTTGTCGTTCCTTCTGGACGAATCAGGGCGTGGCGCCGAGGACTGGCCCGTGTTTCGAGTACGCTCTCGCGTATAACCGACTTGCTACGAAAGCGGAACAAGATGTGCGGCTTCCTTCGCACAATACAATACCGCTGCAATTGCCGATCACGTTTCTGCCTCGTTTGTGTGGGATTTGCTGGGACCGACCGCGCACTTGCCGCGGCTGCCCCCGAGCCGCGGCTGACCCTGAGACGCGACGACTGGAACTTCGGAGTACTGAGCAAATGCGCCGCTCGCTCGGGCTTCATTTCGCGCAATATCTGCGCTGCGACCATCTCCGACCTTCAAGACTGCGCGAACGGCAGCAGCGACGCCGCCCGGACACTCTCGCGCAGCATTCCGTGCTGGCCTGTCCCCTGAAGTTCAAGCTATGAACCCGCCGCGCGAACGCCCTTACCCACCAGTCAGGCAAGCGATGTTGCACTCGATCGTTCTAGTCAAACAGGTTCCCGACACCGCGAACATCACCGGCAAAGTGATGAACGACGACGGAACCGTGAATCGCTCAAAGCTTCCAGCCGTCTTCAACGCGGAAGACCGGGTCGCTCTCGAACTCGCCCTACGACTGCGAGATCGCTACGGCGGTCGCGTTACCGTGCTCACGATGGGGCCACCTCGCGCCTCGGACGTGCTCCGCGAATGCCTCTACATGGGAGCCGACGCGGCCTGTCTGGTCAGTGACCGCAAGTTTGCTGGAGCCGACACCCTGGCGACCTCGTACGTCCTGGCGCGAGCGGTTCAACGCCTCGCCCCGTACGATCTGGTCTTCGCTGGCCGTCAGGCCATCGACGGCGACACCGCCCAGGTGGGTCCGCAAACGGCAGAAAAACTCAACCTACCCCAGGTGACCTACGCGCAAGAGGTCAAGTCGATCACCAACGGGCGTATCACAGTGCAGCGCCACATCGATGGCGGGCACGAGGTCGTGGAAGCGCAACTGCCCGCTCTCATCACTGTGATCAAGGACGCCGCCGAGCCGCGTCCCTACAGCGCTAAACGTCTGATGGCATACAAGGGGGCAAAGACGCTGATGGAGCTCGAAAAGCTCGCCGAGGACAACACGCTGCTCTACGTCGACAAGCTGGTCGAAGAGTTCCGCACGCGCAAGCTTTTCATCGACACCTACTCGGCTGACGATCTCGACGCAGAACCCGCGCGCTGCGGCCTCAAGGGCTCGCCGACTCGGGTCTACAAGATCGAGTCAGTCGTGCTCGCCGGTCGCGACCGGGAAATGATTGAACCAACGAGCGAGGGGCTCGGCCGCCTCGTCGACGCCCTTTACCAAGACCACATCCTCGGGTGAGCCTGTCATGAACGAAGCTTTTGGAACGGATGTCTGGGTTTTCGTCGAGCAACGTGACGGCAAGCCTGCTGACGTCAGCTTTGAGTTGCTGTGCAAAGGGCGCAAGCTGGCCGACGCCATGGGTGGCGCGCTGCGCGCCGTCGTCGTTGGGGCAGACACCGCTACGGCGATCGGGACCCAGTGCTTCCACTACGGCGCCGATGAGGCCCTCGTCGTGTCCCATCCCTCACTAGAGCACTTCCGCAGCGGCCCCTATGCGCGCGTGTTGATCGAGCTCATTCGCAGCCGCCAACCTCGCGTGGTCCTGTTTGGGGCCACGGTCTCAGGTCGCGATCTAGCCCCACGCGTGGCTTCGGCGACTCAGAGCGGTCTCACGGCGGACTGCACCGACCTCCAGATCGCGGATGTCGACTACCTCAAGAAGCACCACCAGAAACTGCTGCTCCAGATCCGACCTGCCTTCGGCGGCAATATCGTTGCCACCATCATCGCGCCGGACGCTCCGACGCAAATGGCGACGGTCCGCGAAGGCGTGATGGAGCTCCATGCAGCGGCGGACCCCCACCCAGTCCTGCTCACCCAGGTCGACTTCACCCCGCATGCGACCGACGAGCTCGTGCGGATCATCGACCGTCATCGGGAAGAGAGCCGGATCGATCTCAAGGGCGCGCCCGTGATTGTGGCTGGTGGATATGGACTTGGAACTCGCAAGAATTTTGCGGTCCTCCTGGAGCTGGCGCGTGTGCTCGGGGCTGAAGTCGCTGGCACGCGCGCCGCGGTCGACGCCGGATTCCTGCCGCCCGAGCGCCAGGTAGGACAAACCGGCGTCACGGTACGCCCGAAGCTGTACATCGCAGTCGGTATTTCCGGTGCCATTCAGCACCGCGCGGGAATGCAGGACTCAAACAAGATTATTGCCATCAATAGCGATCCCGAGGCGCCGATTTTCGACGTGGCGCATTACGGCATCGTGGGGGACGCGATGGACGTCCTTCCGAAGCTCATTGAGGCCTACAAAGCGCGCCTGAAGTAGGAGATTATCGATGCCGAACTATTTCTCGGACAACCCGGACCTGGTCTTCCACTTCTCCAACTTCGATCTGCGCGAGATCGTCGAGATCCAGGAGCAAAACTACGCATTTGGTGCGGAGTTTGACTACGCTCCAACCAACTACGAAGACGCGATGGATAACTACCGTCACGTCCTCGACCTGGTGGGAGACATCTCGGGCAATTTCATCGCCGAACGTGCGGCTCAAGTCGACGCCGAGGGAGCGCACTTCCACGACGGCGAGGTCACCTACGCCCAAGGCACCGTCGAAAACCTTGAGCGCCTCGCCAAGGCTGACCTCATGGGCATGATCCTGCCGTATCGCTTCGGCGGGCTCAACATGCCGTTCACGATGTACGCCATGGCGATTGAGATCGCCTCGCGGGCTGACGCCTCACTGATGAATATCTTTGGGCTTCAGGACATCGCGGACTGCATCAACAAGTACGGCGACGAGTCCCAGCGCCAAGAGTACCTGGCGCAGTTTGCCAAGGGCGAGTTCACCGGCGCTATGTCGCTCACCGAGCCCGAGGCCGGCAGCGATCTACAGGCGTGTAAGCTCTCTGCCACGCAGAACGAGCGCGGAGAATGGCATCTGAAGGGCGTCAAGCGCTTCATCACCAACGGCAACGGTCATGTCCATCTGGTGCTGGCTCGTTCGGAGCCCGGCAGCAAGGATGCGCGTGGTCTCTCGATGTTCGTGTGCCGCAATGACGACACCGTGGTCGTCCGTCGAATTGAGCACAAGCTCGGCATCAATGGCTCGCCCACCTGCGAGCTGCAGTTCAATGACACGCCTGCCCAGCTGGTAGGCAAGCGCCGTTTGGGACTCATCAAATACGTCCTCGATCTGATGTACCGCGCGCGCATGGGGGTCTCGGCCCAGGCCCTTGGCATTTCGCAGCAGGCCTACGAAGAAGCCCTCAAGTACTCCAAGGCGCGCGAACAGTTCGGCAAGCCGATCTACGAGATCCCGGTCGTCACCAACATGCTGATAGACATGCGCACGGCCATCGAGGCCAATCGCGCACTGCTCTACGACACCGCCGTGACCGTGGACATCAAGGAAAAGCTTGAAGAGCTCGTCGAGCGACTCAAGTCCCGTGGACAATCGAGCACCGACGTCAGCGCTCGTCTGCGCGAGATCACTCGCGTTGCCGCGCTCCTGACGCCGCTCTGCAAGTACATCCTGGCAGAGTCAGCCAACAAGATCACCTACGACGCCCTGCAGATTCACGGCGGCGCTGGCTACATGAAGGAGTTCAAGATTGAACGCCTCGCTCGTGACGCCCGCATCACCAACATCTACGAAGGCACCTCACAGCTCCAGATCGTGGCAGCGGCGGGCGGCGTCACCACGGATGTGCTCAAGGACTTCTTCGATGCGCACATGGCCAAGGAGTACAAGGGCTCGCTCGCCATGCTGGCAACGCCCCTGCGCGAGGTCCGCGAGATCTTCCTCGATTGTGTTCGCTACGTCGCCGAACGTCGTGATGCGGCTTTCTCCGAGGTAGCGTCCCGCGCCCTGGTTGAGCTCTACGGCAGCGCGTACATCGGCTTCATCTTGCTCGACCAGGCCGAAAAGGAGTCGCGCAAGGTGTTCATCGCCAATCGCTACATCCTCAATGCCGTCTCCGAGGCGCGAAAGCACTCGGAATCCCTGAAAAACGGCTCGCTTGCGGACATTTTGCACGCCGACAAGATCCTGATCTGAGTCGCTGCAGATTTGGGTCGTGCAGAGCAGAAGCGTTCTGCACGGCCCCATCCGATCGCGCTCTGGCGTGCTGCTCGCGCAGACTGAGCGACGCAAACCGCTATTTCTTGGCGGCGGAGCTCAGGTAGCGAGTGACGGCCTGCTGCTCTGCCGGCTCCAGCTTGGCGTGGTGGGTTTCCACCATGCGCTGGACGATGCCAGACCAGCGCTCAGCGGGCTTGTCCGCCGGCGCTGGCAAGCTGTGACAGGTCCCACAGTGCTCCAAGAACTCACTGCGCCCGAGCGTGAGCTCGGCGAGGCTCGCATCCGGCCAGGTTGCCTTGGCATCCTCGGCCATGCGCGCGTTCGCCTCCGGCACCACGGCAGCATGACCACATCCCACGGCAGCTAAGGCCCCGAGTGAGATGAGGCACGCCGTACCAATGGAGCGCAGGTACGCAGAGATGAGGCGGGAGGTACGCAGGTTGGATCGAGTCATCACAGTGCACCCATTATGGGCGGCCCCAGAGCGTTGAGGAAGCCTCCGGCGCACAGGACGCGCACGAACCGCCAAGAACTGGGCCAAAATTGCCATAAAACTGGGGCCTTAAGCACCCTAGAGCGGCATACCAAGCACGAGGCGTGCGGTTAGCCGTTCGCCGTGGGCGAGATCGAGGCGACTGCCCGCGCTCGCGGTTCCGCCGAAGGCCGCGAGCTGTGGCTGCAGCGTGAAGGCGCTCCACCATCGCTCGGCCGCGTACGACACCACGGGTCCGGCGCTGAGGCGGGAGGTCTCGAGTTCCTGCTCAACGAGCTCGTTGACCTGAACCACTTCAAGGCCCGCTCGCAGGTGCGGTGTCAGTCGATACGAAGCACCCATGACCGCGGCCAGCTCAAGCTCACGCACAGCGGGACCGCTGACCTCTTTGTTCCACGCGCGCTCACCAATCAGGTTGCCCGCAAATGTCCAGGGGCCCACCGATTTGTCCACGATGATCTTGGCCTCAAGCGCATTGAATGTCGTGCCGTAATACCCCTCAACGTAGAGAGCCGAGCCAATCGCGTTGGCGACCGGATCGCTTAGCTTCAGCTTCCAAGTGTTCGACACGCTCGACACTCCTGAGCTGGTTTGGCGCTGTCCACCAACGTTGGTGGATTCACTGTCCCAGTTCCAATAAACAGCAGTCTGGAGGTTCCTCAGAACACCGAGCTCCAGTTCGAAGCGCTGCTCGATCCGACGATAGTAGCGCTGTCGACCGCCCCCAACCGTCGTCCAGGGTTCTAGCTCGGCACGCCCCGGCTCCAGCACGTGACTCTGGTAGACGAAGGTGAAGTCGCGCTCGCTCGCCTGGGCGCTTGCGGCAAAGCTGCACAGGACTGTGAGGGCAACGCCCCCGAGCGCGATCTTGGAGATCAGAACGGATTTCGGCAGATATTTCATACGGAGTCACTCTCTCGTGGCTCCCTAATGCTAGTGACTTTCACTATCGCGTCAAGCTGATTTGTTTGGCTCGTCGTGGAACCGCGACCCGACGCCCCCCGCCACGGCGTAACTGCCACGGCGACTCACCTCGCTCCGCTCAGCGCGCGAGTTGGTCACGGAGCGTCATGTCCCGCGCCTCAAACAGCCGTCAACTACTTCCGCGTTCGGACGGCGATGTCCGTTGACGCGGTCCCGTCGACCGTGAGGTAGAGACGCGTGCAGTCGGCATTTACCGTGAGACCAGGCAAGGTGCCGATGGGCATCCACGCCACAAGGGGACCTCCGACGTACTCACGCCAAGCGGCGACGGACTCACCACTGAGCTCATTCCAGAGCAGCAGCGTCAGCTCATCGCTCGACAGTCCCGTGGTGGCCAGGGGCGTCGCCGTGTCCGACACGAGGGAGTACGAATCGACGTCGCTCGGGGTGCCAAATACTCCGCTCGAATTCGGACGACTCGCTACGACGACGGACCTGGCCGCGCCCAATTCCGTAACGTACATTTGTCCCGAGTCCGCCAGCGTTGGACTTGAATAGACAAAGCCTGCGGTCGAGGGAAGACGGTTCAAAAACGCGAGTGACGGAGCGGCGTCTACTAGCGCAAATTCGGTCGATTTATCGACTCTCGTCATGAGGCCAAGCTCGGTCCCTGTGTCACTGACGAGCGTGAGCTTCAGGCCATCGCGCGACAACGCCACTCCCGCCGTCTCCGAGAAGCGCTGAGGCCAATCGAGTCCAACGGGTGCGTCAAAAGGCACGCTGGCCGACGCTCGATCGGCCACGTAGACGTACCAACGACCATTGCGCTTGCGCCGAAGCGCGAGCGTCAGCTCGTCGGACGTCATCGCCAGTAGCTGCTCGTCCCGCGTCCCACTGAGTTCCGCCACCACCACAGGGTCGCCGAACACGGCTTTGCGTGGACACTTCGGCGCCACCATCGCGGGACCACCACCGAGCCCAACCTCCGCTCCCGATCCGCCCAGACCAATGGCTCCGCCCGCCAGAGCTCCGCCCATCCCCGCTTGGCTGGCAGCACCTCCGGCGCCTCCAGCGCCGCCCTGCGCGCTTGCTCCCGTGGAGGTCCCCGCGGTCGCGAGAGCACCCGCAACACCGCCTGCGCCAACACTCTTGGGGGGCGGAGGCGCGCCGTCCTTGCTCGAGCAGCCAAGCGGAGCGAGAAAACCGAGGGCGATTAGGGCGAATGCGCGGTTCACGAAGACCTCCTCACGGCTACTGCGCCGGCGGACAGGTGAAAGACTGTTCCCAGTCGGTGAGCGACGGGGTTGCGGTCTTGAGCGTGGAAGGCATCAACCGCGCGGTCAGCTTGAGAAACAGGCCGTGTTTCAGGTTGCTCGCAGTGATCTTGGCCGCCACGTCCACGATACGAGCGGGGATGTCGTCCTTCGTCGAGCCGAGGTACATCACGCCGGTCGTGCTGACCGCCGCAGGCGCCAAGGGCAACGTGTGAAACCCTGCACTGGTCGGCATCGTCTCGGCGTAAAACTCGATGTACGAGTCCGAGGGCGTCACCGCGTTCCAGTGGAAAAACCGCCAATACCAGGCATTGCCATCGCCACAGGCCGCTTCGTAAACTCGCTCGTAGTTCGCCGGGAAAAAGACGGCAAGATCCGGAGGCTTTTCACAGCTGGCGTTGGCACAGACGTAGCCGTTGCAACACTCTGTGGTGGTCGCGCAGGCACCGCCGGGAAGCTGGCAGGTGCTCTGGCTCGGCAGAGTCTGACAATGCCGGGTCGGAGGAGAGGAGACCGGTACATCGATCCGGCAAGCGGACGTGGGCGTGGCTCCGATGCCCCCACAACAGTCCTCATCGACCTGACAGATCGAGCCCGAGCTCGACCCGACTGGCTTACAAGGATCGAGCGCCCAGTAGCCACGCTCGTTAATGTAACCTTTGCCAGCCGTGGCGTCATAACGCTGGTTCGGAAGCCAGAAACCTGGGTGGCTTCGATCACGCACGCCGCTCGCCTCGTCATCGATTGCCGCAACCCAGAGCTGAGACTGGGTCTCAGTCGGCTTCACCATGGACGTAAAAGTCACCGGATCGGCGTAGCTGTTCTGCGACGCCTCGAGATTCACGGTGTTGCCGTAGGGTCTGGTGCTCGTGAACACCACCCAGCGATAGCCAGCCGACGAAGTCGGCAGCGCCGTCGCCTGGTATGCCTTGTTAGCATCGACAGCACGCTCCCCGCGATTGAGGGTCGCCAGCTCGACCGGCACAGGCGACGCGGACAAGGTGTCTACGCTGTAGAGCCGACCTGGATCCTCGTAATAGTTCGTGGGCGCCATGTGGCCGTACTGCGTCCAACCACCGCGGCAACATTGGTCGCCTGGAGTGGTCGTATGATAGATGACGCTTCGCGAGTCGCTCTCGAAGGTCGGCCACTTGATGACGTCGCCGGAAGGCCAGGAATTGACGATACCCTTGCGTGAGTAAAACCGCTTCTGCCCCTGGTCAAACTGGAAGGTACTGAGCCCCTTTCTCCAGCCCGCGCCACCGCCGGGGTCGCCGTCCACAAATACCAGCTGCTGACCATTTGGGGAGAACGTCGGCACCATCATGACGCTGTTGCCAAGGCCCCAGCGAGCCCGGGTATCACCCGTCAGGTCCACCGGCGGCGAGCCGGCCGCAGAGGGCATCGACCAGACGTAATAGTAGTTACCGGATCCGTTCTCGACGTTGCTCTTTCCGCGGAGGAATCCGGCGGTACTCGAGGACTGCGTCGGTGTCAGATACGACAGTGGAATCGTACCGAAGCTGTTATCCCCGAGGCATTGGGCCTTCCACTTGAGCGACATGCTCGCGCTGCCACTTGCCTCGCAGTAGTCGAGCTTGAAATCACTCACGACGCCACCCGTGAGGTAAAGGCCGCCGCTTGACTCGGTCAGATGCTCCCAGTTGGCAATCACGCGATTGCCGTTGACCCAGAGCCTCGCGTCGTCGTCGGCCTGCACCTCAAACTCATAGATACCGTCGCAGGGCGGCGTGAGCGAGCCAGTATAGCGTCCACACCAGCTATCGCTGCTGGTCAGTACCCCAAACTCAGCGCGCTCGACGCCATAGGACTGGACAAAGTCCGTCTCAACCCGACGCAGCGCCGCGAGCGTCGCACCCTGGCTCTGTGCGACATTGAAATCCTGGGCGTCGTAGTAGCTCGCGCGCAGGCCGTTAGCGGGCTCCACGTAAGTCGTCGGAGGCAATAGGTAGCCAAATGGAACCACCGCAGTGCTGAGCGAACGGCCCGCGTCCGCGGCTTTGCCCGTGGCAGACCACCGCAATAGCACCCTACCGTTACCGCCCGTGTTCTTGTGACGGATCCGGAGATCGTAGATCCCAGGCGTCATCGCCTTGCCAGCGGCGGGTGTTGAAACCTCAGCTCCTGAGCTGGTCAGATACGGGGTTACGAGGCTGTCGAGATACAGCTCTGCCCAATCATCGCCGGTAATGTAGAAGCGATAGTTGGCGTCAATCGGAAGCGAGATCCGCCCCACCCAATCGGTACTCCAGTTGCCAGACGAGGGCAGCCCGGCGATGGCGGTCGCAGACCAGGAGGCATTCGCCATCATCTCCTGACGCGTCAGCAGCTTATTGGCGGCGTTGAAATCGTTGGTCGTAAAGTACGTCGTGGTCAACCCGAGGGCGTCCGAAGGGGGATAGAGCTGGGTCGTCGGGATGCGCCCGCTTGAGGTCCGAAGTCCACTCCACGACAGGGCAAGCGACGCACTACTCCCCGCGCCCTCCGTGGCCTGCACGACGATGTCGTAGAGACTACCCGCTTGCAACGCCACAGCGGCAGAGCTGTAGGTACTCGACGCAGCGTCAGCGCCACTGGCATCAATCACCACCACGCCGCCAACCCGCACCGTCACCCCCACCTCGGTCGTCACTGAGAACGTCACGTTCTCCGTGAACAGGGGCTGGAGCTTGCCCACCCAGCGGACGGAGAAATTGTCGTTGGCGATGCTGGGGGCCGGCGCGGTGTTATTCCAGTTAAAATCAACCGCCGGGTCGTGGCGAATGAACGGATTGCCAGTAAAAGTCGTATTATTGTAGTACTCCGCTCGCAGGCCAATTCCGCTACCCTGCGAGTAGTAGCCCGCGTCCACATTGACCACGCGGGAGGAATCAATCCCAACCACGGACTGACGTGCGTTGCCCCAGATGTTGTTGGCTGCAAGCAGTAGGCTTCCGTCTGGTACGATTGGTGCCCAGGCAAATCCGCGCCAGTCGTTGGCGTTCGCCTTGTAGGCGGCGTCCGTTGGCATATCAGAAAGCGGCGAGAGGCTGCCATCAGCCGCGACGCTCGCGAGCCCTCCGAAGTTGGTACTAAAGCTGCGGTCGGCCGTTGCGAACCTGGTTCCGTTCGCGGACATCGAGTGACACACCGGACAACCATCCGCCGAGGCGAACGCACGCACGGCCCCTGAGGTGCTTCCAGGATCGGCCGCCATGATCTCGGCGCCGCTGCCGCCACGGGGGTATTCCGTGTAGTAGATCCGACCACGCAGCGGAGCGGTGGCAAAGCGAATCGTCCTTGAGATGACGTTGCGGGGCGAGCCCCCAACCACGCGCTGCAACGTGATGGCGGCATCCTTGCCCTTCGCTGTGCGACCGAAATACTCCCAGAGCAGCTGGGGGATCACGGCCCGCGGCGGCGAGCTCTCGCTGATCACTAGCCGGTAGTTGAATACGGCGGTTCCTGTCGCCGGGTAGCGCAGGCCGACCTCAACCGCCGAGGCAGCTTGTCCGCCGTCAGACCATTGAATGACCGGGGCCTGCATCGAGAGCGGAAAGACCGTTCCCTCGTACGGATAGATGTACGTTGCCACGTCGCTGCCCGTCGTGGCTTGCGCCAAGGCGGTCACTGCGTTGGCGGGAGCCGCCGAGACATCGCGGACGTCGACCACGACGTTGGCCGTAGCCTGCGCCTGGTGATCGCCGGCGTAGCCCTTGACCTGGATGGGACCAGCCACGGGACTAAACAGTCGCACGACGCCCGTGTCGTCGATCGTGGCAGAATCAAGCCGATCGATCGAAAATGCGGCCGTAACCTCGCCGTCGTAGCAAGAGGCTGGAATCACCGTTGGCTTGAATTGAATGGTGCTGGGCGTGATGGTCGGATCGCCCGCGCTGACCACGTACGAGGTCGCGGGAATGATCTGCTTGGCGATGGTCGAGGACTTCCATCCCAGTGAGACCGTGGCGCCGCCACCGGCCTCGAAGTACTCCACCTTGAAGTCGACCGGAGTGCCCCCGGTGAGGTTGAGCGCCGCAGTGGCGTACTCGGTGGGGCCCTGCGTGATCCACTTATTGATGACTAGGGTGCCGTTGATCCAGAGCCGGATCCCGTCGTCCCCGGTCAAATAGAAATAGTACGCGTCGGTCGTGGGCGGGTAGATCGAGCCGGTGTAACGAATCGCAAAATTGTCATTCCCAACGCCGGCGATACCGGGGCTCCCGTTGCCGAAGTTCGTGTTGACCTGCGCTTCTTTGTTATTGCCCTTGAGCGTAAAAAAGCGCGAAACGTTCAGATCGGTCGTGTCCGTGCGCCCACCGGAGTTCGAATAATTGTAGTTGAAGTACTCGGCCGTGACTCCGGTGCTGCCAGTCGGAATATCGGTGACGCGAAAGGTCGCCGTGGCCGGCGTGAGCGCAATGCCCGTGCACTTTTCGCCCTGCACCGTCCCGGGTTCCTGGGGAACCAGCTGAAGCTTGCCGTCACTGGTCGTAACCAGGCCTGCATCCGCATCGAGAGTTAGCCCTGGCGCGTCATCGCTGTAGCGCAAGCAAAATGGATCGCAGGGGTTGTCGACGCAGCTGCCGGGACCCGTCGCGAGGGCCAGCGGCACGCGCCCTCCAGCCGGAGGAAGCATCGGTGCGCGCCTCTCCGTGTGACCGCCAAGACAGGCTCCCCACGACGCACCATCACACACTCGCTGGCCCAGCTCACAGGTTACCGAAGTCGTGTCGTGCCCAGTGACCTCACCACAGGGCACTACCGTGCCACGAGTGTCACAGGGACAACCCGCCGCAGGATTCGAACAACGCGGAGCGGCCTCGGACTTGGCCTCCGCACCGATCGAAGGCAAATCGACTTCGTCGTCACGTAGGCAGGCCGTCAACCCCAACGTCGACAACACAGCGATAAGCAGAATTGGAAGTCGTGCCATGTCACCTCGCATGCGCCACCTTGGTCGGGTCCAGTGAGTCCATCGGTCACACCGCTCGCACAAGTTGGGCCAAGCAAAACTCACGCTCAGGACGGAAAGGTCCAACCAGGCAAGTTATCACGCTCGACGCCTCAGCCATCTGGATTTTTCCATCACTCACCGGACGCACCAACGGACGGGGCGCAACCGATGCAAAACCCCCGTGGCAAAACGACCAAAACCGCCGCGGCTTAATGGTGTGTACTCAAGCGCACGATCGCCGACGTTCGGCACCGCTCTGCAGCGAGGTCGGGAGGGCTCGCACCTAAGAGCACTCGCGCATCGTTCTAGATAGCGCGGACTCTTCACTTCGGTCGCGCGCCGCGAGCCGCAGCAAGTGCCGTTCCTTGTTCGGCGGTGACACTTTGTGTCAGCAACCGCGCAAGCGTCCGAGGCGGCAGGCCCGTGAGGGACGCGCCGTAATTCACTGCCCGACCAACTATTCGCCAGAGACAAAATAGTGGTCGGGGCGGGCAGATTCGAACTGCCGACCCCTTGACCCCCAGTCAAGTGCGCTAACCAGGCTGCGCTACGCCCCGACCATCCTCACGATTCCCCCAGAAACACCGCAGAAGCGGTGCATCTTGGTTCCCTGCGAGGGATGCGCGGAGGTTAGTCGTTCAGGTTTCGAATGCAAGCAGGAATGTAACAATTAGTCAGACTCACTACCTGCCTTCGGGCCGACACTTGAGCCTGCGCAACTGGCGAGCTAGCACCTCACTTGCCCGAGCTGTCCTTGGGTAATGAAAGCCCCATGCTCAGCCTCGGAATCGAGACTTCCACCCGCTGCGGCTCGGTCGCGCTCCTGGACGAAACCGGCTCGCTCGTCAGCTTAAGCCACCAGGAACCCAATGCGCATCAGGAGCGACTGCTCGGGATGGTCGACCAGCTACTCGCGCAGCTCGGACGCAGGTCAAGTGACATCGGGCGAGTTGGTGTTGGCAAGGGCCCGGGTTCCTTCACGGGTCTGCGCGCAGGCCTCGCGCTCGCCGAAGGCATCGGCCTAGGGCTTGGGATCCCTGTGCTCGGGGTGGGCTCCCTGAGGGCGCTGGCACTCCAGCTCCCGGCTAGCTGCCTCGGAGCCCGCGCGGCCCTGGTGGATGCCCGCCGCAACGAGTGGTTCCTGGCCGTCTACGCGCCAACAGGTGAAGCGATTCAGCCTCCCTGTGCGGTCGCGACCGAACACCTCACTGAATTCTTAGCTGGGTTTCTCGCGTCGCGGAACCTTGTTTCGCCCGTTCATTTAGCCGGCTGCTGGCCCGCACAGGTTGAGGTCCCGGCGGGGCTGGAGCTGCACGCCTATCCGAACGCCTCCCTGCCGAGCGCGGGGGGAGTGCTCCGCGCTCTGGCCTTGGGCATGACGGACGGCAGTGCGGAGGCGGACTACGTACGCGAAGCGGACGCGATCCGACCGAAACTGCCCCCCTGCCCGCTCGGAGATGCGGCGCCAACAACGTCGGGGTGAACGCGCGCGGCAGGCAAATGTCGCCGGCTTGCGCAGTAGATGCTGACAACAGACCGCTCGTCAGGCATTTTCGTCAGCGCCCATGGTCCCTCCGCACGAGCAAGAATCCGACGCTCAGGCCCGCCTCCTTTCGCGCTTCGGGAGGCGCATCAGCGCGGGCGAGGTGCTGTTCTCCGACGGCGACACGAGCACCGACGCCTTTCTGTTACAAGAGGGGCGGGTCCGACTGATCAAGCGCGTTGGGGCCGTGGAGCGCAGTCTGCGAGTGCTGCGCGCCGGGGATCTGTTCGGGGAATCGGCGCTCATGCAGGGCGCCCCGCGCAACGCAACGGCCGTCGTACTCAACGACGGTGTCGTCTTGGTGCTCGATCACGGCACGCTCGAGCAGGTGCTGGCAGGCAACCCCGCGGTGGGAATGCGGCTGCTGCAGCAGCTGATCCGACGTCTGCGCGACGCCGAAGACCAGATTGAGCTGCTGATGCTGCGGGACGTGCGCTCCAAGGTGGTGAGCGCGCTGATTAAACTCGCCCAAGGTCATCAGGGGAGCCATTCCGACGGACGGATCGAGCTGGTGGTTTCGCCGATCGAGCTGGCGTCTCGCGTCGGCGTTGAGGTCGACGCGGTCCGACGGACGGTGCAAGAGCTGCGAGATGCCGGGCACCTGCAGCTGTCGGGTGAACGGGTGGAGATCCCCGATCTGGCGACCCTACGCGAGCTGTCGAGCCTGCTCACGGTCCGCGATCAAATCGTCGGGATGAACCCAATTCGGCCCCTGGGCCCTCCGGCGATTCGCTGAGGACTCCCTCACCGCCGAGCGTGGAGCGCACCATTGACCTGGCTCCGGCCCTGAGGTAAGCCGCGAGCGGTGTCTGACTGGCAACAGCCATGACACCTTGAGTGCTCCCCTCATGGTGCCCCCTGCCCTGTCCCGACCGCGACGGACGTTCAGTCTCTTGCCGCTCCTGACTCTCTTGGTCGGCTGCGGCGGTGGACTGCTTGGTAACAGCGCGGAGAGCGAGCAGCGCAGCATCTCCGAGTACGATCTTGGTCGAGACGCCTGGTTGCGGCGCGGCGACGCGCGCGAGGGACTCGCGCACACCCTCAAGGCACTGGAACTCGACCGGCACAACGCCGACGCGCAGCACCTGGCTGCGCTGATCTACCTCGATCTGTGCGAGCGTTCAGCGGGAGATTGCCGCCTCGGGCAAGCGGAAATCCACGCGCGGGCCGCGCTCAATGAGCGCGCCGACTATCGCGAAGCCAGAAACACGCTCGGTGTCGTGCTGGTCAATGCCGGACGCCCCCAGGAGGCGATCGCGGTCCTCCTTCCCCTGACCCAGGACATCCTCTACACGACCCCCGAGAATGCTTGGGCCAACCTGGGCTGGGCACAGCTGGAGTCCGGCAAGGTCGACGAAGCGATCGGCTCACTGGAGCGCAGTGTGGCCGCTCAGCCGCGTTTTTGCGTGGGTTTCTATCGTCTCGGTCTCGCTCACGAGCGCAAGAGCCAGCCCGAGGCCGCTCTCGACGCGTTCTCGCAAGCCCTCGAAGCCGACTCCCGCTGCGGTGCGCTCCAGGCCGCCTACGGCGCGCGGGGTCGCGTGGCCCTCAAACTGGGTCGACTCGAGCCCGCGCGAGCAGACCTGGAACGCTGTCGTGAGCTCGCCCGAGAGACGAAAGCCGGTAAAGAATGCGACGCCACGCTCGCGAAACTCAAGTAGGCTCAGCCGACGTCATGGACTCAATCGGCCAATATCTCCGCAGCAGCCGTGAGGCCAAGCGGATGAGCCTTGAGGAGATCGCGCGCACCACGCGTGTGCCCATGTCGAGCGTCGAACGAATCGAGTCCGACCAATTCGATGAACTGCCGGGTGAGGTGTTCGTCCGCGGCTTTCTCAAGTCGTACGCGCGCGCAGTCGGACTCGACGCCGACGACGTGCTCGCGCGCTACACAGCAAGTCGACGCGTCGCGTGGGTGACCCCACTGCCGATCGCGAGCGCCACCAAGCCCGCGCGTGGACGTCGCTACGGTGTTGCGATCGCCTTCGTCTTGCTGCTGATCCTGTTCACCCTGGCCCTCAGCATCGTACTGCGTCCCCGTGGCGACGATCTGCCGCAAGAGTTGAGTCAGAGCCGCACGAGCGCCCCTAACACGCTCGGATGACTCGCGTCGAGCGCGCTCTGCTGCTCCGTCGAACCGAAGTTGGCGACAGCGATCTCGTCCTATCACTGCTGACAGCCGGGTCAGGGCGGGTGTCAGCCATCGCCCGCGGAGCTCGCTCAAGCAAGCGTCGCTTTGGCGGGGTGCTCGAACCCTTCCACGAGCTCAAGGTCACGCTCGAGTCACGACCCCCACGTGATCTTGAGCGACTGGTCGACGCGCAGCTTGCGCTTCCCCGGCTGAACCTGGTGGGACAACTCGACAGGCTAACGTCCGCTGGACGAGCCCTCGGTTGGGTGCGCGGCGTCTGCCCACCCAACCTGCCAGAACCCGAGGTTTTCGACGAACTGAACTCTTTTCTCGATCAACTCGACCTAGCTCCCAGCTCGGCGCAGGCCACGGAGCCCTCGGCGTTACTCGTTCGCTTCGGCATGAACCTGCTGTCCGCCCTCGGCTGGGCTCTGCAACTTCATGCCTGTATTCGCTGCAATAAGCTGTGTCCCGAGACCTCGCCGGCCTGGCTTGACCCCAGACGCGGTGGACTGGTCTGCCGGAGCTGCGGCGGCGGGGGCCAGCTCGCGTCGCCCGCACTCCGACGCTTTCTGGCGGGCGAGTCGCAGCAGCCTCCGGAGCCCACGCGAACGGCAGAGCTTGAGCAGGCCTGTCTCATCCTTGAGCAAGCCCTCAACTCGCACGCGGGAACGCGGCTCGGGACCTAACCCCTCACGGTGATGCTCCGATCGCGGCCCGCGCGCCTACGTACGCGCAAGCGGCTCGGGCCCTAGCCGGTTGCCTTGATTCGATTGCGGCCCGCATGCTTGGCGGCATAAAGGCGGCGATCCGCAAGCCCGATCAGCTCCGCGGCATCGGCGTTCGCGCATTCCGCGGCCGTAGCCACACCTAAACTGGCCGTCACCGGAATGCGACGTCCCGCATGCTCGACCACCATCGCCTCAATCGCAATGCGAACGCGCTCGGCGACGATCGAGGACACGGTGAGCTCAGTGGTGCGCAAAATCGCAACGAACTCTTCCCCGCCATAGCGGCAAAAAACATCCTCGGAGCGCAAAGTCATCCGAACAACCTTGGCAAGTGCCACCAGCACGGCGTCGCCCGCTTGATGCCCGTACTGGTCGTTGACGAGCTTGAAATGATCGACGTCAATCATGAACAGCCCGAGCTCGACGCCATGCCGCCGAACGTAGGCCAGCTCGGCCTCAAGCCGTGAGTCGAAATACTCGCGATTGAACGCGCCCGTCAGAGAATCGGTCACGCTCGCGTTGTACAGGTGCTGCAGCATGGCGTGCTGGTCGGCATCCGTCACCGCGTAGCGAAACACGACCGCGCTACCGAGCTGGATCACGTCCCCATCACTGAGGCGATGCCGACGCACCTGCTCACCCCCGACGTAGGTACCGTTGGCGGAGTCCAGATCCTCAAGCACGTAGCCGTCGCCTACCCGAACGATGCGACAATGCTTGCGGCTGATGCCCGCGTCGGGGATGCAAATCGAGCAACCCGCGAGGCGCCCGATCACGATCTCGTCCCCGTCGAGCGTCAGCAGCTGACCCAGCTCTTCTCCCTCAACTCGCACGAGAAGGTGACGGTCCCGCGCTACAGCACTGCCCCGCGCAATGTCCCGCAGGCGAACGACCGCGGTTCGGTCGTCTTCGTCGTTGTCGAAATCAGGTAACAAGGGCTCGGCCACGATCCCCAAACTATATCACCTCAATCGACCCCGACTTCAAGGATGAAGTCCCCCTCAATCGCCACTGCCACAACCTGCGACCCCCTTGTGCCGCCAGACCGAGCCCGGCGAGCCGCAGAATCCGCAGACTGGCTCCGTCTTGCTCTATTGTCCCAGCCGCCTTAGGCCGTTACGGGCGCCCACAGCTCGCACTGGGCAAGGTTCGACGGCTCAATTGACTGGGTCGCCTTGTCCCCGCCCCCGTCGGCGCTAGAGGGGCGAAGGTGAGCCTGGAGCCGTCACCCTCGTCCGTCGCTGTATCGCCACCCGTTGCCGAAGCTCGGACCGAGGGCTCAGGTGCACCAGCTGTCGGCGATCACGAGCGCCGACAACTGACCGCTCGCGCGGGGATCGTTGCCCTCGGGACGCTGGCCAGTCGACTGCTCGGACTCGTGCGTGATCAGGTCATTGCGGCGACATTTAGGCTCGCGGCAACCGACGCATTCTTTGTCGCCTTCACGATCCCCAACGTGTTTCGACAGCTCCTGGCCGAAGGCGCCGTGCAAACGGCGGTGCTACCCGTGCTGGAGGGCGTCAAGGAGCGCGAAGGCGACGAGGCCGCGCGACAAACGTTCGCCACACTGCGAGGCCTGTCGCTTCTAGTCCTAAGCGGCGTCACCATCGCCGGCATCCTATTCGCCGAGCCCCTGGTCGAGCTGTTTGCGGGTGGCTACCGCAGTCATGCGGGCCAGTTCGAGCGAACCGTACTCCTGACGCGGTGGATGTTCCCCTACATCTTCTTCATGGGAACCGCAGCCCTCGGGGTGGCGGCGCTGAATGTCAATCGCAGGTTCAAAGCTGCTTCGTTTGCACCCGCGTTGCTAAACGTCGCGTTCATCGCCTGTTCGGTCGGACTACCAGGTTGGCTGCTGGCACGCGGTAGTGATTCGCTCTACGCGCTCGTGCTTGCAGTTCTGCTTGGAGGGGCGCTTCAGGTTGTCGCGCAATGGCCGAGCCTCCGCGCTATTGGCTACCTAACCTTGCCGCGGTTTGACTTCCGGCAACCAGCGGTACGTGAAGCGCTGCGACGAATGGGACCCGTCCTGGTGGGCCTGGGGATTTACTACCTCGACGTCATCCTGGCCCGGCGTTTCCTCTCTGAGCTGGCGGTTGGCTCGCAGAGCTATTTCAATTGGGCGCTGCGGTTGTGCGATTTCCCCCAGGGGATCTTCATCATGGCGCTGCAGTCAGCCACCCTCCCCAGCCTGTCGCGGCTCGTGGCGCGAGGGGAACTCGATGAGGTGGCGCGAACCTTTTCGTACGGGATGCGACTGACGCTATTTGTGGCCATCGCAGCCACGGTTGGCTTCGTTGCCCTCGCGGAACCGATCACCGTCATGCTCTTTCAGCATGGACAATTCGGTCGTGAGCAGGCCCACCAGACTGCCAGGGCGCTGATGGCGCAGGGCGCCGGTATTTGGCTCGTGGCCGCCGTGCGTCAGCTCGTGTCGGTCTACTACGCGCTCGGGGAGACGAAGACCCCCGTACGCGTCGCGGCGATTGACCTCTGCGTATTTCTAGTCGCTGCTTGGTACCTGCGCGGTCCACTGGGCCACGCCGGGGTCGGCGTCGCGGTCACGGCCGCCAGCTTCGTCCAGGCGGGGCTGCTGTGGCATGGACTCCGCAAGCGTCTTCCCACGCGCCACGGTCGCGAGATTCTCGGCTCAGCCGTGCGAACGCTTGCCGCTAGCGCGGGAGGCGCTGTCGCTGCACTTCTATTGCTGAGGGTTGTTCCGACCACCTCAACGCTGCTCGGTCGCCTGCTGCCCGGGCTCCTGGCTTGCACAGTCTTTGGCGTGACCGTACTCGCGCTGGCGTGGCTGATTGGCAGCCCTGAGATGCGAGGTCTGACTCGCGGAATCGCTCGCTGGCGGCGGTCCTAGCGGCACGCTGGCGGCGGTCCTAGCGGCACGCTGGCGGCAGTCCTAGCGGCACGCTGGCGGCAGTCCTAACGCTCGCCAGCGAGGCCGTCGAGTTCGCCGCGCTGTCGCTCGCGGGATGGATGAGTTTCTCGCCATTTGGCGACCAGTTGTCGCCGCAGCGGGCCCGGCGCGCGTTCGAGCGCCGTACGCAGAGTGAGCCGCGGGAGCTCGGCGCTGTGCGCCAGCAACCAGTCCGGAATACTGTCGCACCCGGCCGCCAATAGCTCACGCAGGGCCCAGCCGAGCGCACCGGACACCTCCGTATCGCGCACCCCGAGACCCAGCCTAAGCAGCTCGTGAACCTCGACATGCTGAACGTAGTTGGGTGGGCTCTCACGGCGCGCGGCCCCGGCCAGGGACGCAAACGCCACGCGAGCCAGCGTTGGGCTGCTGTCACGCGCCCAGCCCCGCAAGGTGGCGATGGCCAAAGATACGTCCGTGCGTTCCAGCCAAGGAACCACGACGAGCAGTGTTAGCGCGTCGCGCTCACTGCGAGTCAGCTCCCGGCGCGCATACCAGGCAACCACTCTGTTGACGTAGTCTGTGGTCAGCAGATCCGCGAGAGGACCTGCGAGCAAGGCGCCGGCGGCGAAACGGTAGGTCAAGGGCTCGCGGGTCAAGAGCACCTCACAGAGCTCGCGAAGGACTTCGTACCGAGCTTGCCCGAGCGCGTGATCGCTCCACCAGCTGCGAACCGTTTCGTAGGCCCCACGCCACTGTCCCTCTTGGGGACGAGGTAGCATTTGCCCACGACCTACCGCGCTTAGTCGCTCGGTGAAATCGAACATCGGAAGCAATCGCAACGCCAGCTCGTCCAGCAGCCCCTCCACGTCGACCCAAGGTCGGGCGACGCTGTGCATTCCGGAGCGCGGAGCCAGAGAGTCGTGAGACTTCGTCACTCGCCCTCGCTCGGACGCGGTTCCGGTGACCCGTGGTTGGCAGCAATCGGCATTCGCGAGACTCTCTCGACCGAATACGACCAGCTGCGGACGGCACTGAAGCACCGGCAGCATTTGTTACGGCTCACGCCGTCGGTTCCGGTCTAAGCGGGTGAGCCGGGTCGGTCACTCTACTGCGTGCCGGCCGGCCACCCCTCCGCTTCGGCCCCAGTTTTGGTTCCATCGGACTTGGCGCCGTGACCGCCGGCTAGAGGCGAACCTGAGAACCGATTTCCATGACGCGGTCAGAGGGAATGCAGAAAAAGTCCGTCGCACTAGCGGAATTGCGCGACAGCAACGAAAAAAGGCCGAGACGCCAGCCCGTGGCCGAGCGTTCGCTGGCGATGATCGCCTCGCGGCCGAGGAAGAACGTCGTGTGCTCCGGTGTCACGCCCTTCAAGGCCGCAGCCTGGAGTACGGACGGCACGTCGGGCGTCTCCATGAAACCAAACCGGGCCTCAATCCGCGTGAATCCTTCCGCCAGACTCGTCACCTTGAGGCGTTCATGCAGGGGCACGCGAGCGGTTTCGGACGTGGTCACGGTTAGCAACACCACATGCTCGTGGACCACATGGTTGTGCATGAAGTTAAAGAGCAACGCCGGTGGGGTGCCCTCGCGGTTGCTCGTCATGAACACCGCGGTCCCGGGCACTCGTGCGGGACGCTCGATTCGGATCAGCTCGTAGAAATCGGCAAGCGGCACGAGATTCTCCCGGACGCTGGCACCCAACCGCTCCCGCCCAAATTTCCAGGTCGTCATCATCAGATACGTCGCGGCTGCCATCGAGAGAGGCAACCACCCACCGTGTGCGATCTTGATGACGTTGGCCCCGAGGAACGCCAGATCGACGCTCACGAGACCGAGCGTGACAGCGAGTGCCAGAGGCAACGGCCAATGCCAGCGATTTCGGGCAACGACGAAGGCCAGAAGCGTCGTTATCACCATGGTCCCGGTCACCGCGATCCCGTAGGCGGCCGCGAGCGCTGAGGACTCGCGGAACCCGACCACGATCAGCAACGTGGCCACCATCATGGCCCAGTTGACCGCCGGCACATAAATCTGCCCCACCAGGTTTGCCGAGGTGTGTTCGATCTTGAGGCGCGGCCAGTAGCCGAGCATCGAGGCCTGTCGCGTCACGGAAAACACGCCGCTAATGACGGCTTGCGAGGCAATGATCGTCGCCAACGTGGACAGCAGCACCAGCGGGACCAGCGCCCAATGCGGGGCCAGCGCGTAAAACGGGAACTCGCGCGCCGCGGGATCACGAAGCAATACCGCGCCCTGCCCAAAGTAGTTCAACAGCAACGCCGGCAGAGCGAGACCGTACCAAGTGATGCGGATCGGTCGCAGGCCAAAATGACCCATATCCGCGTAGAGAGCCTCGCCTCCGGTCACGACCAGAAACACGGAGCCAAGAATGAAGAAGCCCACTGAACGCTGAACGACGAAAAACTGGTAGGCGTGGCGCGGATCGATCGCGCCGAGCACCTCCGGCACATGAATGATCTGGCGCACCCCAAGGGTTCCAAGCACCAGAAACCAAATCACGATCACCGGACCAAAGATCTTACCCACCAGCTCGGTGCCACGCGACTGCATGGTAAATAGGCCCACCAGAATCGCCAGGGTCACGGGAACGACGAGTTTGTCGAAAACCGGGGCAACCAGCTTGATGCCCTCGAGCGCGCTGAGCACCGAAATCGCGGGCGTAATGACGCCATCGCCCACCAACAGTCCCGCGCCGAACAAACCCAAAGCAACGACCAAGCCTGCGAACTTCTTCGGGTGGGTCTGAGCGGCCAACGCCATCAGCGCCAGGATCCCACCTTCCCCATGGTCATCAGCCCGCATCACGTACTGGAGGTACTTGGCCGAGACGACGATCATCAGTGCCCAGAACACCAGGGAGAGCAGTCCAAGCACGTTGACGCGGTCGGCAGCCAACGCATGTTCACCGTTGAAGCACTCCCGGAGGGCATAGAGTGGACTCGTACCGATGTCCCCGTAAACAACCCCCAGCGCGGCGAGGCAGAGCGTCGCCAGCGAAGCGTTGGCAGCGGGGCCTCCGTGGTCGGCGGGTCCGCTAGGCACAACCGCTTGCCCAGTCAGGCTCGGGTGCGGGGCCACTTCGGGCCGACCTTCGTCCGGAGCGGGTGTTTGTCCTGAAGCGGAAGCCGACTTCGAGTCCTCGTCCATGGGCGACGCGGACTGTATCAGGCGAAGGTTTCAGGCAACTCAGAAGCCGACAAGAAATGTGAAGAATCCATCACCCCGAAACGGCGACGACCCGCCAGTAGCTTGAAACGCGGGAGCCCGAAATAAACGAACGGCGCCAGGGGGTGTCATCCCTAGCGCCGTTCCAGCGCTCCGCTCACAGCCCTTTTTGAGCCCCAGGATCCGTGAACAAAACGCCTTAGACTAAGCAAAAACCCAAGAATTGCCTGGGTCTCGCCTGTAGGAGTGGCGGCCCGCTGGGAAATGGCTCAGAAAAATGCAACGCGCGACCGGCTGACCGTATTGAGTCGAACTGCGGCGCTCTCGGGACGAGCGTCTACGCCCGCGCGAGCCAGAGACAGGTCGTTACGAGTCGGGGGTAATAACGACTGCCGTGGGCCAACCCGCTCAGGAACTGATCGCTTGCCGCCCAGTAGCCCCCACCGGCGCGCAGCCAATCGGCGTGCGCGCGGTCGTGGCGCAGGGCCTGCTCGGGAGTGAACTCGACCTTGAGAATGGTCCGAGCCACCTGTTGGGCCAGAGCGATCTTGCTCAGCCACGAGTTGCCACTCGTACTCGATAGCTTCCACCCGCCATCGTCGAACTGACAGAGGCCAGGCCGAAATACGGCCTCAAAGTGCCTCCTCAGCAGCGAGACGAGTGCGCCGTAGCGCCCGGTCGGCGCAAGCAGTGCCGACAGGCCAAGCTCGGCGACGTACACCAAAGGCTCGATCGCCGGCAGAATCGCACTCTTGGTCACGCCGTCAAGACTCGCGGGGAGGTATCCCAGCTCAGCGCTGAAGGCGGCGAGGATGGTCGCCATCGACCGATCCGCCATGAGTAACGCGGCGTCGCTCGCTCCGCCCTGCTCCAACGCTCGAAACAGCAGCGACAGCGCGACGTGAGCGGCCCAGGTCTTCACAGCGATGTAAAGATTGCCGCGCGCCGGCCCAAGTGAGGAGTCCAGGGAATCGTACGTAGTGATTTCCCGCCCACCCCCGCAGCGTGCGCCATCAAAGCCCATCACGCCTCGACGCAAGGCTGGCTCAGGATGATCGCGATTGAGTAGGCTCGTTGAGCATTTCGCGATCAGTTCCGAGTTGCGCTGGGCGAAGTCGTGAGCGCCGGTCTCGTGTACGTACAGAGCGAGCGCCAGAACGTAGTTGAGCAACTCCTCGTAGCTCATGAAGCTAAAGCAAGTGCCGTCGAGCCCAGCCAACTCATAGGCAGAATGGCCACTGGGCGAGAACTGATTGGCGACGCCGTGATCGTGGCAAAAGGAGATGCCCCCGGGCAGTAGATTGTTGGTATCGTCGTGATCGATTAGCTGGTCGGTGTACGCGTAGTTCTTCGCAAAAAACTCAAGAACCGTGCGCTGCATCCAAGGCCCCCAGCGCAGCTCGAAAAACGCATGATCAATCGTCAGATCGAGGGTATTCATCATGACGTACTCCCCCTCTGCGACGACCCACAGCGGACCGTCATCAAGCCACAAGAGCGACGTTGAGCCGAAGTAGCTGTGTACCGCCTGACAATAGAGAAAGCGCTGCTGGTCGTTGAGTGCCTGGCTCAAGAGCTCACGGGCCAACTCGTCCGCGTGGTTCACGTGACTCTGGTAGGCCCCAAGAGCGGACACCAGCACGTCCTCTAGCCCAGAGAACCAGCGCTGAAACGCGTAGACGGAGCGCTTGCCAGTCGTGGCGTTGCCTTCATGCCAGAACCCGAGTGCCACCACGACCGACACCCGAGCGTCAGCATTCGCGCGCAGACGTACGCCCGCCACCCGCCCGAGACCAAATAGCCGCGAGCCAGCCTGGTCGAGCCCCTCACCCAGGGAAAACTCGAGAAATGGCGCCACAGCGGGGCTCGGTTCCCAGGCCATGCCCAGCCGACCTCCGCGGGAGAATCCCGAGACGCTCGGATCCTGCAGAGCCAGCCAGGCCGCGTCCTCCAGCGCAAAAAATCCATCAATGCCACCCTCTCCCGCAAGGTTGTCGAGGCTGAGTTCAACGTAGACCGCAGGACAGTAGACCTCGCGACACTCGTCGAGCGACGCGACCTGAGGATCTGGCAGCTTCCGACGCGGAGATATCACCGACACTCGCAGCGGCCCGAACTGCCAAAGGTCGCGCGCCGGCTCTAGCCTGCGGGACAGTTCCGTTTCGTCAATGACGCGCACGAGTGCGGAGTCTGTGCTGCTGGCCGCACCCACTTCGAAACTGGCACGCGCGTCCTTGCCATTCTCGATGAATGGAAAGACCGAAGCCGTGCGCTCGCCGACGGGTCGCGTCCCAAGGTAGACGTTCTGGCTACCCGGACGTCCCAGCTCCTGAGCCATTCCCCCAGGTGTTCTAAAGTGTCCGAACGTGAAGGAAGCAAACGCACCGTTTGGGGAATGCTGAACGTTGTAGGAGAGCGTCATCCCGTTGCGAACCTTATCTGCGGGTACCCGGTATCGTTACCATGGTCGACTGAACGGTCAATCGTTGCCGGCGGCTGACCTGGGATTCGTCGCGTGGAGACGCCCGTGTTAGGACCGAGGGAACTCATGGAGTCGGTCAGGAGAGTTGGAGCCCACACGCTGCGCCAGGTGAATCGTTCGAGCATCCTCGAGCTGCTGCGCACCGAAGCTCCTCTGTCCCGCTCCGAGCTCGCGCGCAGGACCGGGCTCTCCAAACCGACTATCTCGACAATCATCGACAAACTCCTGCTCGCTGGGCTCCTGCGCGAGGTGGGACTGACGAGTCCAGAGCCGGCCGGTGGGCAGGGCCATCGCATCAAACATGGAACGATTTCGATCACTTAGCGCGGGCCACAAAAAACTAGCTTGTCGAAACGGGGGCACTCGTGATCTTTTCCCGGGCGATGACCAAGAGAAAGCCAGTCCCGGTCGACGAGGACAT
>JBBRAB010000041.1:0-36107 GCA_038207155.1 Polyangiales bacterium | reverse complement strand
CGGCGTGAAGATGGTGATGCCGGGTGACAACATCCAGATGACGGTCGAGCTGATCACCACGGTCGCGCTCGAAGAGCAGATGCGGTTCGCCATCCGTGAGGGTGGACGTACTGTTGGCGCCGGCGTCGTCACCAAGATTCTCGAGTAGTAATCAGGGAAACGCCCCAGTTTGCGCTGGGGCGTTTACCGCTGGAGAGGCACCGATAAATGGCTGACACCACCAAGATCCGAATCCGCCTGAAGGCGTTCGATCACCAGCTACTCGACAAGTCGACCGCCGACATCGTCGAGACCGCCCGTCGTACGGGTGCACGCGTCGCTGGTCCCATCCCGCTGCCGACTTCGATTCGTCGGTACACGGTTCTTCGCGGGCCGCACGTTGACAAGAAGTCGCGTGAACAGTTCGAGGTCCGCACCCACAAGCGTCTGCTCGACATCCTTGAGCCCACGCAGCAGACGCTCGAGGCGCTAATGAAGCTCGACTTGTCCGCTGGCGTGGACGTCGAGATCAAGAGCTGACCCCTCCCCACCGAGGTTTTCATGGCAAAGATCGACGTATTTGACCTCGAGCGCAAGAAGGTCGGTGAACTCGACCTCGCGGACGAGGTGTTCGCTGTCGACATCAAGGAGCATCTGCTCCACGAAGTCGTCGGGGCACAACTCGCCTCGCGTCGCGCCGGCACCCACGCCGCTCGCGAGCGCTCTGCCGTACAGGGCTCCAAGAAGAAGCTCTACAAGCAAAAGGGCACCGGCAACGCCCGCCACGGCCAACTCCGCGCCCCGATTTACGTGGGTGGTGGTCGTGCTCATCCCCCGCGTCCTCAGGACTGGAGTTTCCGCCCGCCGCGCAAGGTGCGCATCGGCGCGCTGCGCTCAGCGCTGAGCCTCCTGTTCAAGGAGGGGCGCCTGATCGTGGTCGACAATATCCAGATGTCTGAGGTGAAAACCAAGCAGCTGGCTACTATCCTGACCGCACTCAAGGCACCGAAGAGCACCCTGGTGGTGGACGCAAAGGAGAACGAGAACCTCAAGCTCTCGATTCGCAATTTGGCGACCTCCCAGTTTCTCCCCCCGGAGGGCGTCAACGTTTACGACCTCCTCCGTCATGATCACCTCGTTGTCTCGAAGGATGCTGCCAAGCTCATCGAGGCGCGCTGCCTGGAGCAGATGTCATGAATCCGGAGAACGTGATCAAGCGTCCGATCGTGCTTACTGAGAAGGCCAGCCAAAGCAAAGAGCTGAACAAGGTCACCTTCGAGGTTGCCCTCGACGCAAACAAAATCGAGATCCGCCATGCGGTCGAGACGATGTTCGACGTCAAGGTGGTCGACGTCTGCACGCTGGTTCAGCGTGGCAAGACCAAGCGCGTGGGTCGTCGCGACCTGAAGCGCCCGAACTGGAAGAAAGCCGTGGTGACGCTCCGCGAAGGTGACGACATCCGATTCTTCGCTGAGACGGAGGAGTGAATCGATGGCGATCCGAGCATTTAAGCCGACCTCGGCCGGACGACGTGCGTATACGGTCAGCGACTTCGCGGAGATCACGAAGACCGCTCCCGAGAAGAACCTCGTTGAACCGCTGAAGAGCAGTGGTGGCCGCAACAACTCTGGACGCGTGACCTCACGCTTCCGCGGTGGCGGTCACAAGAAGATGTACCGCGTCGTGGACTTCAAACGGTCCAAGATCGGTGTGCCCGCCAACGTGGTTGCGATCGAGTATGATCCCAACCGCAACGCGCGCATTGCCCTACTGTCCTACGCCGATGGCGAGAAGAGCTACATCCTGGCCCCCGATGGGCTTAAGGTTGGAGAGTCTGTCGTCTCAAGCCGCAACGCGGACATTCGGCCGGGCAACAGCCTGCCGTTGACCGCGATTCCCGCTGGCACGATGATTCACAACATCGAGCTGCGGCGTGGTAAGGGTGGTCAGTTGGTGCGCTCGGCTGGTACCTCAGCCCAGCTCATGGGCAAGGACGGGGACTACGCGCAGGTTCGTCTACCAAGCGGCGAAGTCCGCAAGGTGCACATCCTGTGTCGTGCAACTGTCGGACAGGTATCCAACCTCGACGCGAAGAACATCAGTCTTGGCAAGGCGGGCCGTGCTCGTTGGCTGGGTTGGCGTCCACATAACCGCGGCGTGACCATGAACCCTGTCGACCATCCCATGGGTGGTGGTGAAGGGCGCACGAGCGGCGGTCGTCACCCGTGTTCCCCCTGGGGTGTACTGGCCAAGGGCCTCAAGACTCGTAATAACAAGCGCACTGACGGGATGATCGTCAAGAACCGCAAGGCGAAGAGCTGAACATGGCGCGTAGCATCTCGAAAGGCCCGTTCATCGACGGGCATCTGTTGAAGAAGCTCGAGGAAGCCCAGTCGCAGAACCAGAAAAAGGTCATCAAGACCTGGTCTCGGCGCTCGACGATCCTTCCCGAGGCGGTCGGACTGACCTTCGCGGTTCATAACGGCCGAAAATTCGTTCCAGTGTTTGTGACCGAAAACATGGTGGGTCATAAGTTGGGGGAATTTGCCCCAACGCGGACGTACCATGGCCACGCTGCCGATAAGAAGGCAGGCGGTAGGAAGGTCAATCCAACAACTGGCAAGCGCTAGCGAGCGTCGCTGGAGGGGCATAGCGGGCTCGTCAGAACCTGCTTTGCCCGTCGTTCCAGCTTGAACACTCGTCCAGCTCTCCAAAAAAGACGGACCCTGAGGTTGCTCTTCGGTAATCCGTCTGCTAGCTAGCGGTCCCCTCAGTCGCTGGTGGATATGTTATCCACCTGGGCGGCAGCCGACTTTCCCAAGTCAGGCTTCGCGGGCGGCCCGCAAGACCGCCCCAAGCCGGCACGGACAGGCCGGCTTGATGACTCTTCACCGGGTCGCTGGGGCGACGGGTCTGTAAAAGGAAACTGTCGACATGATCAGCCAAGCTACAGCCAGATTCCAGCGGATCAGTCCGCGTAAAGCGCGGATGATCGTCAACCTCGTTCGCGGGCGTGACGCAGCCGAAGCCATTCAGCTTCTCGACTTCACCCCAAAGGCGGGCGCTCCCTTCGTCAAGAAGCTGATCGCGAGCGCCGTTGCGAACGCCAAGAAAGTTCGGCCTGAGGTCGATGCGGAAAGCCTGTTTATCAGCAAGGCGACCGTCGACAAGGGACCGAATTCCCACATGCGCCGCTGGCGTCCCCGCGCTATGGGGCGCGCTACGCAGGTCGTGAAGGGGATTAGCCACATCCACATCGAGCTCGACCAGCGCTGAGCGCGGGCGACAGGCAGACGCACCATGGGACAGAAAACGCATCCGTACGGCTTTCGCCTCGGCGTCATCAAGACGTGGACGAGCAAGTGGTACGAGGACTCCCAGTACGCGAAGTGGTTGCACGAAGACATCCGCATCAAACGCGGTGTCAAAGAGTACCTCTTCAACGCGAACATCGCCGGCGTAGAGATCGAGCGCGCCGCTAACAAGGCGAAAGTCATCGTATACACCGCCCGTCCTGGGATGGTGATTGGCAAAGGTGGAAAGGGAATTGAGACGCTGAAGAGCGGCAATCTCGCCACTGCTGCCAAGGGCGAGACAAAATTCGCCGGCGTGCAGAGCTTCACGGACAACGAAGTCTTCATCGACGTCCAGGAAGTTCGCAAGGCCGAAACCAACGCTCAGCTTGTCGCCGAAAACGTGGCAACTCAGCTCGAGCGCCGCATTGCCTTCCGGCGTGCGATGAAGAAGGCCCTCTCTACCGCCATGAAATTTGGAGCAAAGGGTGTCCGCATCCGCTGTTCTGGACGACTCGGCGGAGCAGAAATGGGTCGAGTTGAGACCTACCGTGAAGGCCGAGTTCCGCTGCACACGTTGCGCGCGGACGTTGACTTCGGCCTGGCCGAAGCCCGCACGACCTACGGAATCATCGGTATCAAGGTGTGGATCTTCAAGGGTGAAGTGCTGCAGCGTAAGGCTCGGCGCATTCCGGAGTGATGAGAGACCATGCTGTCGCCTAAGCGAACGAAATACAGGAAGGTCCAGAAGGGCCGAAACCGCGGGCTTGCATGGCGTGGCTCTGATGTCTCATTCGGAGACTTCGGCCTGCAGGCAGTGGATCATGGTTGGGTTACCGCCCGCCAAATCGAAGCTACCCGTATGGCGATCCAGCGCCACGTCAAGCGCGCTGGCAAGCTGTGGATCCGGGTCTTCCCCGACAAGCCGATCACCAAGAAGCCTCTCGAAGTCCGCATGGGTAGCGGTAAGGGAAGCGTTGAGGGCTGGGTCGCCGTCATCAAGCCCGGGCGCGTGATGTTCGAGATTCAGGGAGTGACTGAGGAGATGGCCCGCGAAGCTCTCAAGCTCGCTGGGACCAAGCTTCCGATCGCCACCCGAATCCTGGCTCGAGGAGAGCTGTGATGAAGGCCAAGGACCTCAAGGAGCGAGCGACCGAGGATCTGATCGCTCTCCGGACCACGATGAAGAAGGAAGTCTTCTCCTACCGGATGAAGAACCTGACGAACCAGCTCGACGACACGAGCCTGATCGGGAAGTCCCGTCGGGACCTCGCGCGGGTCGAGCAGATCCTGGCCGACCGTGCGCGTCAAAGCGCTTCGGAGAAAGGTGGCGAGGCGTGACTACCGAAACCACTGAGAACACGCGCGGACTAAACCGTCGCCGCAAGCTGCTCGGGACTGTAACGAGCAACAAGATGGACAAGACGGTCACCGTTGAGGTGATTCGTCTGAAGGTGGACGACAAGTACAAGAAGTACGTGCGCGTCCGCAAGAAGTACAAGGCTCACGACGAGGACAACGAGTATCGCGTAGGCGATCGCGTTGAAATCGAAGAGAGCCGTCCTCTGTCGCGCACCAAGCGCTGGGTCGTTTCGCGGCTCATCCGACGCACGGAGCAGGAGTAAACGCTATGATCCAGATGGAATCCGTTCTGGACGTCGCCGACAACTCCGGCGCCAAAGAAGTCCAGTGCATCAAGGTCCTTGGCGGCTCTAAGCGCCGCTACGCTGGACTGGGTGATGTGATCGTCGTGGCGATTCGCGACGCTCTCCCCGGTTCGAAGGTCAAGAAGGGCGAGACCGCACGAGCAGTTGTCGTGCGCACTCGGCGTGAGTACCGCCGGGCCGATGGTAGCTACATCAAGTTTGACGGCAACAGTGCTGTGCTGATCAACGCTCAGATGGAGCCAATCGGAACTCGTATCTTTGGGCCAGTGGCACGCGAACTGCGCGCCCGCGGCTTCATGAAGATCATCTCGCTCGCACCGGAGGTGATCTAATGAAGCGGTTGCGCAAAGGTGATGAAGTTGTCGTCATCAGCGGCGACGACAAAGGCAAGCGCGGCAAGATCGTCAAGATGTTGCCCGAGCGAGACGCCGTCCTGATTGAGGGCGTCAACAAGGTTAAGCGACACGTCAAGTCGCAGCCCGAACGCCCCGGCGGGATCATTGAGCACGAGGCGCCTATCGCCGCCTGCAAAGTGATGCCGATTGATCCGCAGAGTGGAAAAGCCACGCGGGTTAAGTTCAAGGTCGTCGACGGCAAGAAGGTTCGCGTTGCCCGAAGTGGCGCGACGCTGCCGGTTCAGGAGTAATCCGATGACGGAGCAAACAGTCGTACCGCGCCTCCTCGAGCGCTACAAGTCCGAGGTTGCGCAGAAGCTGGCGAGTCGCTTCGGTTACAAGAACCCGATGCAGATTCCGAGGCTGCAAAAGGTTGTCATCAATATCGGACTCGGTGAGGCGACCGCCAACCCGAAGCTGATTGATGCAGCCGTGGTCGAACTCGCAGCGATTGCTGGCCAGAAGCCCGTAATCACCCGAGCCAAGAAGTCGATCGCGAACTTCAAGTTGCGTGAAGGTCTGCCCATCGGCGTGATGGTCACCCTGCGTCGCGACCGAATGTGGGAGTTCGTCGACCGTCTTATCTCGATCAGCCTGCCGCGTGTGCGTGACTTCCGGGGCATCAGCCCTCGTGGTTTCGACGGCGCCGGCAACTACACCCTGGGCCTGAAGGAGCAGATTGTTTTCCCCGAGATCGACTTTGATAAGGTCGACAAACTCAAGGGGATGAACATCACGATGGTCACTACTGCCCAGACCAACGAAGAAGCCAAGGAGCTGCTCGCGCAGCTTGGAATGCCTTTCAGGAGTTGATGACCGATGGCGCGTGCATGTCAGTGGGCGAAAATGAATCGCCCTCCGAAGTTCTCCGTTCGGGCCGTCAACCGCTGCAACATCTGTGGTCGGTCGAAGGCCGTTTATCGCGATTTTAAGCTCTGTCGCATGTGCTTCCGAGGCATGGCCCTAAAGGGCGAGCTTCCGGGCGTTACCAAGGCGAGCTGGTGAAACCATGAACAGCGATCCTGTCGCAGACATGTTGGCACGGCTTCGCAACGCAGCGCTTGCGCGCCACGACGTGGTGCGCATGCCGGCGAGCAAGCTGAAAAAAGCGGTGGCCGAGCTGCTAAAAGCAGAGGGCTACATCTCGGACGTCCGACAAGAGGAGCTCAGCGGCGAAAAGCAGCCGACCCTCACCGTGACGTTGAAGTACGGGCGCGATTGTAAGTGCGCGTTTCTCGGTATGCGACGCGTGTCGCGCCCGGGACGCCGCGTTTATGTCGGGCACGATGAGATCCCGCGGGTCCTGAGCGGCCTCGGGGTGACCATCCTGAGCACGTCTTCCGGCGTGTTGACGGACAAGGAAGCGCGTCGCCGTAAAGTCGGTGGCGAGCTGCTCTGCGAGGTCTGGTAATGACTGGCGAGGCAGTTTCAACGCAGGTCACTATGACGCGTCAGTCTCGGGTTGGGAAACGTCCCATCCCGATTCCGAAGGGCGTCACGGTTACCCTTGCGAATGGACGAATCGAAATCCAAGGGCCAAAGGGCAAACTCGGGCGAGCAATCACCGAGGGAGTGTCTGTGGTTCGGGAAGGCGATGCCCTGCTGGTCACCAGCTCGGCGCCCGGGCGCGACGGCGCTCGGCTCCAGGGGTTGGATCGGGCACTGATTGCCTCGATGGTCAAGGGAGTAGCCGAAGGCTACGAACGCGGCCTCGAGCTAGTCGGTACCGGTTACCGCTGCGAGCTCAAGGGCAAGGTCGTCAACTTCCAGGTTGGTCTGTCTCATCAGTGCAGCATTGCACTGCCTGACAGCGTCAACGCGAACATCCCGGCGGACTCCAAAGGCACGCTGTTGATGTTGTCTGGTGCGGACAAGGCCCTTCTCGGGCAATTGGCTGCGACCATTCGATCGTTCCGACCCCCAGAGCCCTACGGTGGCAAGGGGATTCGGTACCGCGGCGAAAAAGTGCGGCGCAAAGCTGGTAAAGCCGGCAAAGGTCGCAAGTAGTCGGCGCTTTTACGAAGGACACTCGCAATGGCACAACAGCTTACCGCACGCGAGCGCCGGAAGTTCCGGATCCGGAGTAAACTCTCCGGCACAACGGAGCGTCCCCGCCTCACGATCTTTCGCTCTGCGAAGCATATTTACGCGCAGGTTATTGACGACGTGTCGGGAACGACACTCGCCGCCGCCTGCACCTTGTCGCCCGATCTCAAGACCGTGGCTGACGAGGACACCAAGACCGATGATGCACGCAAAGTAGGCGCACTCATCGCGAAGATCTGTCTCGAGAAAAACATCGAGAAGATCGTGTTTGACCGCAACGGGTATCTCTACCATGGGCGCATCAAAGCCTTGGCAGAGGCGGCTCGTGAAGCAGGTTTGAAGTTCTGACGACCGTTCCGCCTGCCAGCTGAGGTTCAGCTGTCAGGCGGAGCTCGGGAGCAACGATGGCATTCGATCATCTCGACGAAGATAAGCTCAAGGAGCGCGTCATCCACATCAACCGCGTTGCGAAGGTTGTGAAGGGTGGCCGTCGCTTCAGCTTCGCGGCGCTCGTGGTCGTTGGCGACGAGTCCGGACACGTTGGTGTCGGCCTCGGCAAGGCAAACGAAGTTCCGGAAGCGATCCGCAAGGGCAACGATCAGGCTCGCAAGAACCTGTTCAAGGTTCCCATGATGGGCGCAACGATTCCGCACATTGTCTTGGGTGAGTTCGGCGCTGGCCGAGTTCTGCTCAAGCCCGCAAGCCCTGGTACTGGCGTTATTGCTGGTGGCCCGGTGCGCGCGGTGGTGGAGTCTGCGGGTATCCACGACATTCTCAGCAAGTGCCTGGGCTCGTCGAATAAGCACAACGTTGTCAACGCGACGATCGCAGCGCTGCAGTCCCTTCGCTCTCCGGAGCAGATTGCCAGCGCGCGCGAGAAGAGCCTTGATGAAGTTACGGGCGACTACCCGATTGCAGCGATGTCCTCTGCGGCACGCGTTGCCACTTCGATCATCGCTTCGAGCGGAGGAGCTAGCGGAACATGACCACCACGAAGCTCGTCGTAACGCAGATTCGCAGCGACGTCTCGCGGCCGCATCCCCAGCAGCGGGTCATCAAGGGCCTCGGCCTGCGTGGACCCAATAGCGTGGTTGAGGTCGACAATACCCCCTCGTTCCGCGGCATGATCAAGAAGGTGCTCCATCTTGTGACCGTGGAGGAGAAGAAGTCATGAGTGATACTCTCTCCAAGCTTTCACCTCCCGAAGGTGCCGTTACCTCGCCCAAGCGGCTGGGTCGCGGTATTGGCTCGGGCCTTGGTAAGCGCGCTGGTCGTGGTCAGAAGGGTCAGAAGGCCCGTAGCACTGGCAACATCGGCAAGAAGCACTTCCAAGGTGGTCAAACCCCGATGCAGCGTCGGTTGCCGAAGCGCGGCTTCCGCAATCCCTTCGCGATCGAGGTGGCTTCCGTCAACGTCGGCGACCTCGACCGTTTCATCGCTGGAACGGTTGTGGACGAGGCCGTGCTGCGTGCAGCTCGGCTCGTTCAGGGGCGTGCCGGCGTGGTTAAGATCCTCGGCGGCGGCGAGCTGACCAAGGCACTTACGGTGCATGCGGATAAGTTTAGCGCCTCTGCGATCGAGAAGATCGAAAAGGCGGGCGGCAAAGTTGTCACTCTGACGACTGAGCTCGCAACCGAAGCGGCCGGCTGAGACCATTAGATGGCTGCATTTCAGGGACTCGCGAGCCTCACTAAGGTACCGGAACTCCGCCGGCGTGCAATTTTCACGCTGGCGCTGATTGCCGTGTATCGGATGGGCGTCTTTATCAGCACCCCAGGCGTTGATCGTTCGGTGATGAACCGGATCGTGTCGGACCAGGGTGGGCTTCTAGGACTGTTCAACCTCTTTAGCGGAGGCGCGCTCGGGAACCTGTCGATCTTTGCGCTCGGCATCATGCCCTACGTCTCAGCCAGCATTATCATGCAGCTGATGGGCCTGGTGAGTAAGCAGGTCGAAGAGCTGCGCAAAGAGGGCGAGACCGGACGTCGACGGCTTGAACAGTGGACGCGCTACGGCACGCTGTTCATAGCTTTCTTTCAAGCGTTCGGTGTCGCCAAGTGGCTCGAGGGCCTCAACGGCTCGGACGCCGGTGGTGGTCGGGTAGGCGACGTCGTCGCCAATCCAGGCTGGGGCTTTCGGCTCATGACCATCGCGACCCTGACGACTGGCACCGTGCTCATCATGTGGCTCGGCGAGCAGATGACGGAGCGCGGAGTCGGCAATGGCACCTCGCTCATCATCTTCGCCGGTATCGTCGCGGGTATTCCCGCTGCGCTTGGCCAGTATTGGTCGGGCAGTGGCGGAGACATTCAGCCGCTCACGGTCGCAATCGTACTTGTGACACTGGTGGTGAGCGTTGGCGTGGTCGTGTTCTTTGAGCGCGCCCAGCGACGGATTCCGATTCAGTACGCGCGCCGGCAAGTCGGGCGAAGAGTTTACGGCGGTCAGGAAGCACATCTCCCGCTCCGCGTGAATATGGCGAGCATGATCCCGCCGATCTTCGCGTCGAGCTTGCTGATGTTCCCTGCCACCCTTCAGACCTTTAATATACCCGGCATGGCCACCTTGAGCTCATTGCTCAACCGCGGTGACTGGTTGTTCCAGTTCGCGTTCGGCTCCATGATCGTGTTCTTCACCTTCTTTTACACCGCAGTGACATTCCAGCCGGTGGACGTCGCTGACAATCTGAAAAAGCAACAGGCGAATATCCCTGGAATTCGCCCTGGCAAGCACACGGCTGAATACATCGACGGCGTGATCAGTCGTATCACGGTCGGTGGGGCTGCCTATCTGGCCGCGATCTGCATCATCCCCTCGCTTATTATCTCCGCAGTTCGCGTTCCCTTCCAATTCGGTGGAACCAGTCTGATCATCGTCGTGGGCGTCGCGCTCGAGACGGTCAACCAGATTGAAGCGCACCTGATCAGTCAAAGCTACGAGGGCCTCGGTGGGCCTTCAGCAACTCGGTTGAGCGGTCGACGCTCTTAGGGGAATGAACCGATGCGACTAGTTCTAGTAGGTCCGCCAGCGAGCGGTAAGGGTACTCAGGCCGAAGTCCTGACTAACCACTTCTCCGTGCCGAAGATTTCCACGGGTGACATGTTGCGCGCGGCGCGTGCAGCAGGCACCGAGCTGGGCAAGCAGGCAGAAGCGTTCATGGCGGCCGGCAAGCTCGTTTCAGACGAGGTTGTTATCGGCCTGGTCGACCAACGGCTGAGCGACCCGGATTGTGCTGAAGGCTTCATTCTTGACGGGTTCCCCCGGACTGTGCCGCAGGCTGAAGCGTTGGACGCGTTGCTCGCCCGTCGTGGGACTCCTCTAGAGGCGGTTGCCCTCATCGACGTCGCGAGAGAATTGCTAGTTGAGCGTGCGACTCTTCGCCGGACCGACAAACGGACTGGACAGATTTATCACCTCAAGTATAACCCACCTCCCGCAGACGCCGAACTGGTCCACCGTTCGGATGATCTGGCGGAAACGGTGGCTAAGCGGCTCGATGAGTACGACGCCATGACGGCGGCTCTCTTGCCCTACTACACTAAAGCTGGATTGTTACGGCGCGTGGACGGCGTCGGCAAACCGGCAGAGGTCACTGAGCGCCTCCTCAAGGCTCTCGGTTAGTTCACCCCGAAATTCAATTGGAAACGAGTGGAGGACAGCAGCGAATCCCGCGAAATCCTAGGATGCATCGTCGAAGTCAGAGCAAGCGGACTCTATGCCGTGTTGCTAGACTCAGGCGAGCGGATTGTGGCGGGACTCTCAGGTGCTGGACGACACTCTGTAAGTAAGCTGATTACCGGCGATCGCGTGAAGGTGCGCACTAGTCGCTTTGACCCCAATCGGGGACAGATCACCGGAAGATACTGAACGAGGCTTCACCATGAAGGTCCGACCAAGCGTAAAGAAGATCTGCGACAAGTGTAAGGTGGTTCGCCGTCGCGGAATCGTGCGCGTGATCTGTGAGAACCCCCGTCACAAGCAGCGGCAAGGCTGAAAGAGGCTAGAACGATGGCACGTATTGCAGGTATCGATCTCCCCCGCCGTAAGGCGATTGCGTACGCCTTGCCTTACATTTTCGGCATCGGTCCATATACCGCTCGCCTGATCTGCAAGGAAGCAGGCGTGGCCGGAGATAAGAAGGTCGATGAGCTCACGGAGGCCGAGGTCAAGGCCCTGCGCGACAGCATCGAAGCCAATCATAAGGTGGAGGGTGACCTTCGCCGCGAGGTTCAGCAGAACATCAAGCGTCTGATGGATCTCGGTTGCTACCGTGGACTGCGGCACCGTAAGGGGCTCCCGGTTAACGGTCAGCGCACGCACACCAACGCCCGCACGCGCAAAGGCCCCCGCAAGGGCATGATGGCGCGCGCCGTCAAGAAGTGAGACCTAGCCGAGTCACCGGTTGACCGCGAGGAACCCCGCACATGGCAGCCACGAAGAAGCGCGTCGTCAAAAAAGTTGTTCGTAAGAACATCGCGACGGGTATCGCGCACATCCGCTCCACGTTTAATAACACCATCGTCACCATTTCCGACGTCAACGGGAACGCGATTGCCTGGGCTAGCTCCGGGTCGCGGGGCTTCAAGGGGTCGCGCAAGAGCACGCCGTTTGCTGCTCAGCTCGCTGCTGAGGAGGCCGGTCGTCGCGCTCAAGAGCACGGCATGAGGTCAGTGGCGGTATTCGTCCAGGGACCCGGCGCTGGTCGAGAGAGCGCGCTTCGCGCCCTCCAGTCCGTTGGATTCCGCGTCACGCTTATCCGTGACGTGACCCCCATTCCCCACAACGGTTGCCGCCCACCGAAGCGGCGTCGCGTCTGAGGACTAAGACATGGCACGCTATATCGGTCCCGTCTGCAGAATTTGCCGTCGCGAAGGCGCGAAGCTCTTCCTCAAGGGCGATCGCTGTTTCACCGACAAATGCTCAATCAATCGTCGTCCTTATCCGCCAGGCCAGCACGGCCAGGGTCGGATCAAGCTCAGCGAGTACGCGCTCCGTCTCCGCGAGAAGCAGAAGACGCGCCGCATTTACGGCGTTCTCGAGCAACAATTCCGCAAGTACTACTCTGAGGCCTCCGGCCTCAAGGGTCGTACGGGTGAGGAGATGCTCGGGCTTCTTGAGCGTCGCTTGGACAATGTCGCGCATCGCATGGGCTTTGCCTCGACTCGCGCACAGGGTCGTCAGTTGGTTTTGCACAACCACGTGCTGGTCAATGGCAAGCGCGTGAACATCCCGAGCTATCGGGTCAAGCCGAACGACAAGATCGAGATCCGTGAGCAGAGCCGAAAGATCGGCTATGTCACGCTCGCTCTGACCCAGTCCGCCAATCGCCCGCGTCCCAGCTGGCTCGAGGTCGACAAGGACAACTTCGCCGGGGTCATCAAGACGATGCCGGTGCGCGACGAACTGAACGAGCCGGCGGTTCGTGAGCAGTACGTCGTTGAGTACTACTCTCGCTAAGTTCGCCGCGGCGACTTTAGCAACGCGGGCAGGCCACGGGGTGTACTCGGGAGCGGATTCCTGAGTGCACCTGGGATGGTCGCGCGAACCCTAGATTCCAGGAGACTTGATGATTACGCAAATGATGAGTCGAAACTGGCGCGATCTGATTCGGCCCAAAGCCATTCATATCGAGCAAGAAACCTCGTCGGACTTCTACGCGAAGTTCACCTGCGAGCCTCTGGAGCGTGGGTTCGGTATCACCGTTGGCAACTCGCTGCGCCGCGTACTTCTCGCGTCGTTGCAGGGAGCAGCCATCACGGCGGTCCGCGTCGATGGTGCTCTGCACGAGTTTACGACGATCCCGGACGTGGTTGAGGATGTCACTGACATTATCCTCAATCTCAAAGAGGTCGTCTTCAAGGCTGAGTCCCCGAAGGTCTACACGGTTCGTCTCGAGAAGGAAGGTCCCGGCGAGGTTCTCGCTGGTGACATTCAGCTCGTGGACGGGCTGAAGATCCTCAACCCCGAGCACACGCTGGCGACCCTCGACAAGAAGGGTCCGCTCAGCATGGAGCTGACGGTCACCGTTGGACGTGGTTACGTTCCCGCTGAACGCAACAAGACCCCGACGATGCCAATCGGCACCGTTCCGATCGATGCCCTCTTCTCGCCGCTTCGGAAGGTGAACTACACCGTCCAGAACGCGCGCGTCGGGCAGCAGACGGACTACGACAAGCTCATTCTTGAGGTCTGGACCAACGGAGCGGTCAAGCCTGCGGACGCAGTGGCATTTGCCGCTAAGATCCTCAAGGAGCAGCTCGCGATCTGGATTAACTTCGAGGAGTCTGAAGAGACTTCGCTGAGTGTGTCTGGGTCCGAGGAAGAACCCCTGAACGAGAACCTGTTCCGTTCGGTTGATGAGCTTGAGCTGTCGGTTCGTTCTGCGAACTGCCTGCAAAATGCCAACATCACCCTGATCGGGGAGCTCGTCCAGAAGAGTGAGCAGGACATGCTCAAGACCAAGAACTTTGGGCGCAAGTCGCTGAAGGAAATCAAAGAAATCCTCGCGACGATGGGCCTTCAGCTCGGAATGAAGTTGGAGAACTGGCCTCAGATGCTGGAGCGCTGGAAGCAGCAGCAGGCCCAGGGCTGAGCGTTGGCGTTCTCAGGAGTTTAAGTCATGCGACATGGCAAGTCAGGACGCCAATTCGGCCGAAATACCTCCCACCGCCGCGCAATGCTGCGCGGTTTGACCGCTAACCTCATCGCTCACGAGCGAATCGAGACTACCGAGGCGAAGGCCAAGGAGCTTCGTCGAGTAGTTGAGCGGTTGATCACCCGAGCCATTCGGCTGGGTCCGGTAGCGTTCACCCCCCACACCGAGCTCAGCGTGGCTGATCGTGCGCGGCGCCTTAATGCGCAGCGTCAGATGAGCCAGTACCTGCGTCGGTTCCTCACGATTGAGACGAACGTCACGATTGAGCGGATTGACCTGCTCGAGAAGGTATTCGTCGATCTCGCCAAGCGCTTCCAGGGCCGACCCGGTGGCTACACGCGGATCATCAAGCTTGGACCGCGTCGCGGCGACAATGCACCGATGGTGTTCATTGAGTTCGTCAGTGAAGCAGAGCCCGAGACGGTTGCGGTAGCGAGCTAACTTCGCTGGCAAAGCCTGGTGATGCAGGTGGCTCAAGTCTTTGGACTTGGGCCACTGGCCATTTTGTCGCCTGAAGGGCGAGTCCCGAGCGACATGGCTCACCAGCGCATGTGCCTTCCGGAAGGCTCCATCCCGTTCGTGAGAGGTACCCGACAGGGTGCTGGCCCATTTGTCCAACAGAGAGGCCCCGCTGAGTGCCTGGTGGGTTACCTTGAGCTCGACTGCTCTGGAGGGTGGGAGCCGAGACGCCACTTCGAGCTCGACTGCTCTGGTGGAGCTGGGAGCCGAGGGGCTACTTGGCGCTCGACCGCTCTGGAGGCGCCGGGGCCGGAGGTGGGCACTCTTCTGAGTCGGCGGCTCGGGGCGGCGCCGTCTCGCTCGGTGTGCTGACCAACGGTCCTCCGTCGGAAACGGCGGGCTCGACCTGGATCGTGAGAGGCTCGTCTGGCGGCGTGCCTGAGGCCTTCGATTGAGGGGGCGCAGAGCGGCGTCTTGGGCTCAGCACGATCACTAGTAACCCGATCAGTGTCGTCAGGCCGATCGCTAGCGCAGCCAATGTACGCGAGCGAGACAGTCGGGTGGTCGCTTCTCCACGTTCCATTTGCGCAAGCGCGGCTTGGGCGCGCCTGTTTGCGGGGTCTAAGGCCAGTGCGCGCCTGAGTGTCTCGACGTCCGCGGCCCTCTCGCGGCCCGTGCGCTCGGCAGACAAGGTGAGCCGCAGGCTGGACGCGCGTGCGCGCAGCGCCGGGTCTTCGCTAAGGCGCTCCACTCGGGCCAGTGCGAGTTCAGCCGCCTTCGGCTCGGAATCAAGTCGTTGCTCAGCCGCCGAAAAATACCCGACGGCCATGGTCGCACGACGCTCGAACATGGGGTCCTTCGAAAGGACGGCGTCGAAGCGTTCCGTCATCAACTTGAGGTTTCCCGCGCCCTGCGCGGTCACGCCCTCGGAATAGAGCTGATAGACGCGGGACAGACGGAGCCGATCGTACTCGCCAAACAGCTCGCGAGCGGTCCGATCCCAGGTCCACTCCCGCTTGGGCCTTCTGCCCACGACGTTTTCGTAAGCGTCGCGAAGCTGCCAGAGGCCTACCTCGGCCAACATGGCGATGCCCTGGCGTGCTGCGTCGCGAACTTGAGTTCGCTCACTGTTGGCGAAGGTCACAATGATCCTCGCGGCGTCGGGCTCGCGAATGCGCCCAAAGGCCCGTAGGACGTCGGCAAGCACCTCGTAGTCGTCGGTTCGGATGGCTTCGCTTGGAATGGCGCGTCCCATCTGATCGAGCAGGCGCTCTGCCCAGCGGGCGACCTTTTCCGCCGGGTGACGGCGGCTCTCAATTAGCGGAGCGAGCGCGTGCTCTCCCATGCGCTGGAGCTGAAGCTGGGTGTCCACGCGCATGAACTCCCCGAAGCGCACGTAGATGTCGATCAACGCTCGTCCCGCGTCCACCGTGGCGATCATCGCCAGCATGCGACTCATGGCTAGGAGTCGGATCAGGGAGGCGCCATTGGCATCGTTGGGGTTGGCGCGACGAAGGACCGTCTGAAAGACGTCCGTCTCGTCGTTGTCCCCAGCCGTCGTGCCGCCCTTTCGTCGCTCTCGATGGTGCTCGCGGGCCTCAAGAAAGAGCTTTTTCATCCGCTCTTTGTCGCAACGCTCAGAGAGCTTGAGCAGGCGAAACGACAGCGCCGAAACCAGCTGAGGACGAACCTCGAGCAGCTCACGCGAGAGCTCCACTCGCTCGTCTGGACCAGCTTTGAGCAAGCGCTCAAGACGAGAATCGAGATCGTCCAGGTCTTCCGCGGTGGGTGCTGCCGGGTCACGGCGCGGTACCGCAGGAATCGCGGGAAGGTCCAGCTCGCCGTTTGCAGGGCGCGCTGGCTCCGCCTGCGCAAAACTCACTGCTATCACGCCGAGCAAACCAAACAGGCTGCGACGCATTCCACGACGCAGGCTGAGATGTCTGATGGAAGCAGTGGTGTTGCAGGACACGAAAAACTTCGGGCTACTCGACGATCCTGAAATCGGGGTGCTCACCCGAATAGGAGCGCCAGCGAGTCTCGACGCGATCAACCCGCGCTGCACTGGGGCCCTTCTGCGCCCACCCATGGAGCTCGCGCACCGCAACCTCCTCGCCCTCAGCGAGAATCTCGACGCTACCGTCGCTGCGGTTTTTCACCCAACCGCAAACGCCCAAACGTCGAGCTTCACGCTGTGCAGCGGCACGGAAGTAGACTCCCTGAACTCGACCTCGAACGACAATGTGGAGCTGCTTGAGCGCCATGGCAGAGGCTTCGTAGTAGCGGGAGTGCCGTAAGGCAACATTGGGACGCGGGAAGCTGGACAAACGCGCCTGAGGCGGACCCGCAGCCGGAGGCTTGCGGGAAGCCCTGTGGCAACTCCGTTGGGGAAAGGGACGGCCGCCTGGCCGCGAAGCGCCTATTTATTCTGGACGCGCTTCGTGATTGCATGGCCGGTATGACGCGCGCGAAGTCGTCTCGACCACCGCCGCCGAAGCTCCAGAAAGAGCGAGCGGTTGAGGCGGGCGCGCGTGCAAAGTCATCTCGACCGCCGCCTGCGCGCGGCGAGCGGCTGAAAAGCGACGAACGCGCGTCACGACCGAATACTTCTCGACCACCGCTGCCACCTCGGCTGCCGCGGGACCTGCTCCGGGAACCCGCCGCGAGCACAGCCGCTAGCTCGCGTCCGCCGGTTGCGACGGACGCGCCGACTGCGACCACCAGCGAGGAGCGGGACTCGCGTTTGTCGCTATCGGCTGACGCACGCGAGGCCCGGGTCGCTCGCGCTCTGCGTGAGATCGGTGCCGCACTCGGCCCGAGCGAGGACCTCGATGACATCCTCGAGTTAGTCCTAGCCAAGACTCAGGAGCTGCTCGAGAGCGAACGCGCCACGCTCTACTTGCTCGACGAGGGCACCGGTGAGCTGGTGAGTCGAATCGTCGGAGGCGGTCAGGTTCGCTCCATTCGGATGCGGGTTGGCTACGGAATCGCGGGGATCGTGGCCCAGACGGGCAAGCCGATCCGAGTGCGAGATGCCTACGCAGATCCACGCTTCGAGGCGCATTGGGATGTGCTGACGGGGTTTCGTACGCGCAACACTCTGGCCACACCCCTCAAGAACCACAGTGGCAGCACGGTGGGTGTTCTGCAGGTGCTCAATAAGCGCCGGCTGGACGAATTCACCGAGGACGACGAAGCGCTCCTGGTGGCGCTGAGCACGCAGGCGGCCGTCGCGATCGACAATTCCCGGCTCGTTCTGCGCCTGAAAGAAAACTACCGAGCGCTGCTCGACACGCAGCAGACGCTCGAGCGTCGCGTGCGGGATCTGCAGCTCATGTATGAGCTGGAGCGCTCGACGGCTCACGCCACCTCGCTGCCAGCCATCATCGAAGCGGTCTTTCGGCATTTGGTGCCCGCCTGTCGCGCTCGCGCGGGGGCTGCGCTGATCGCCGAAGAGGAGAGCGGAGATCTGGCGCTATTTGTTTGGGAGCCCGACGTGGAACAGACGCTCACGCGACGCGCGACCAAGAGTCGGGTGGGACTGCTGGGGTCGGCTATGCAGTCCAGCGAACCTCGCATCCTGGGCGCGGCTGAGCTGCAGCTGGAGCTCTCGGAAGCGGTGCTCTCCTTCACGCCGGAAATTGCCATTTCCGCCCCGCTCGACGGGGAATCCAGCCCGCTCGGCGCCATTGCCGTACTGGGGCAAAGCGGACATGAGCCCCCGGGTGAAGACGATGTTGAGCTGGTTCGCCTGGTGTCTGCCAACGTTTCGACCGCGATTCGTTTGCAAAGAGCGGCCACTGCCCGCGAGCGTTCGGAGCGGCTGACGACCATCGGCAGCCTGTTGTCGCAGGTGGTCCACGACTTCAAGACCCCCATGACCGTCATCAGCGGCTACGCCCAGCTGATGGTCGATATTGACGACCGCACTCAGCGCTCGGACTACGCCGAGGAGATCCTCAAGCAGTTCGACGTGATTACCTCGATGCAGCGCGAGGTGCTCGAGTTTGCCCGTGGACAGCGTACTTTGTTCGTGCGGCGCGTGTACCTGGGCAAATTCTTCGACGAACTCACGTCTCAGATCGGTCTCGAGATTGCCGGAACCCTGGTGATGCTCGAGCTTGACGTGGACCGCAAGGGAATGGCGCGCTTTGATGAGTCGCGTCTGAGCCGCGCGCTCCACAACCTCGTGCGAAACGCGATTGAGGCCATGGGCAGCGTTGGGGGAACGGTGACCCTGCGCGCCGTGTCGACGCCTGCCAGTCTTGTGATCGAGGTCCGCGATACTGGACCAGGCATTCCACCCCAGGTCGAGGGACGGCTCTTTCAGTCCTTCGTTACAGCCAACAAACAGGGTGGCACTGGGCTTGGACTCGCTATTGTCAAAAAAATCGTCGACGAGCATGGGGGCTCGATCCGCGTTGAGTCCTCCAGCAAAGGCGCCTCCTTCACGATTGAACTCCCTCAAGCGCCAGTCGTGCAAGGCACCCGAGCGGGCAAGCGACCGAGCAATCGCCCGCCGGCCCCGCGGAGTTAGTGGGCTTGATGGTCGCATGGTTCCTAGCGGGTCGTCGCTCGAAGCGCGCGGCCAAGCCGGTGCGGCGCAAGAGCGTTGCAGGGCGGCTGCTGGTGGCCTTCGTGGTACTCACGGCCGCCTTTGCCCTCGTGGCAGGCTGGAGCGTAGTGGCGCTGCGCAGCGCGGCGAGACAGGCCCGCCTGATGCGAGTTGGCTACCTGCCGCTCACGCGCAGCCTGCGGGACCTCGTGACCCTTCAGGACACTTGGAACGCGCAGCTCAATCACATCACGACCGCTCGTAACCCGGCTGACGCGCGTCTGTGGTTCGACGGGGTCGTGCGCCTCGGGCGTCCGAAGAAATTCTCCGAAGCGCGTGCGGCGCTCAATCGCTCATTTTTACTCTCTGAGGACGACGAGGCTCGGGCTGTGGGGCGCGATCTGAGCGCGGAGATCCGGCGAATCGAGCGGGCGCTCGATTCGGACAACGAGCAGCTACTGCAGCTCTTTGAGTCACTGAGTGCCGCCCAAGCAGCCAGGGCGGAGCGGGCCCGCGATACACTCGTGCGTCGCGGGCTGTCGGCACACCGGCGCTTGGCCCGACTCGATGAGCGGGTGCTCTCGGCGATCGACGGAATGTCGGACGACGCGCGCGCTGAGGAGCGCATGGCTTTGCGCCTACTGATCGCCCTGTCGGCGAGCACCGTACTGCTCGGGGGACTGCTGGCCTGGATGGCCAAAAACACCCTGGCTCCGCTCGGCGTGGTCACGCGTCGGGCCAGGATTGTAGCGAGCGGTGACGTCCGCCCCCAAGTCGCCGTCGACATGGGGGACGAAATCGGAGAGCTGGCGGTCACGTTCGAGAAAATGGTCGCGGCGATCGCCACTGCTCGCGAACAACTGCTCAAGAGCGAGCGACTCGCAGCTGTCGGAAAGATGGCTGCGCACGTGACCCACGAGATCCGCAATCCGCTCTCGTCGATGGCGCTCAACCTCGACTTGCTCTCCGATGAGCTTCCACCGGATGCGGCCGATGCCCGCGTGCTGGTAGTTGCGATCCAGCGTGAGCTCGAGCGGCTCTCGGCGCTCACCGCCGAATACCTGGCCCTGTCGCGGCAACGCGGTGCTCGCCTCGAATTGGAGGATTTGCTCGAGCTCGTGCACGAGGCGCTCGCCTTCATGAGCCGTGACCTAGAACGACATGGGGTCAACGTGCGGCTCGAGCTGCCCGAGACTCCGCTCGTCATCCGGGGCGACGAAGCCCAGCTCAAGCAGGTGCTGTTCAATCTCGTCCGCAATGCACGGGAAGCCATGCCCGACGGGGGGGAACTCCTGTTTCGAGTGACCGCCACCGACAGCGAGGTGGAACTCCTGGTGCAGGACCCGGGGGTTGGTGTTCCCCCCGACATGGTGGACGTCTTGTTTGAGCCGTTCATTTCCTCCAAGGACAGTGGGACCGGGCTCGGTCTGGCCATTACCCGGGAGATCCTGACCGCGCATGGGGGCTCGATTTACTATTCGGCGGTGGAGCCTCAGGGCTCTCGCTTCACCGTCAAGCTACCGCGCGTCCCGGCGACGAGCGCGCTCGACAGTCCCTAGCTTGCGCGAGCGCGGAGGATGCTAGCCTTGCTGAAGATGACCGACGCGAGCACCAAGCCTCCCCCTTGCTGCACCCTCGTGGTGGCGACCAACAACCCGGGCAAACTGGCCGAATTGCGCGAGCTGCTCGCAGGGCTGCCGCTCGAGTTAGTGCGACCGGCGGACGTCGGCTGCGAGTCGTTCCACGTGGTTGAGGACGGCGCGACCTTCGAGGATAACGCTCTGCTCAAGGCGCGTGCCGCCTATGCGGCCACGGGCTTGATGGCACTCGCCGACGACAGCGGTCTCGAGGTGGATGCACTTGGAGGCCTCCCGGGGGTTCGTTCTGCACGTTTCGCGGGGGAACAGGCCTCGGACGCCGACAACAACGCGTTGCTGCTACGTGAACTCGAGGACGTCGATGAGTCCGCACGTACGGCAAGGTTTCGCTGCGCGCTTGCGCTAGTGGTGCCTTGGCAAGACGCTCCGCTGTTTACGGCGGGCAGCTGCGAGGGACAGCTCCAACGCTCGCCTCGCGGGTCCGGGGGCTTTGGTTACGATCCGCTGTTTGTGGCTAACGCGTCAGCGGGCCTCAGCTTGGCTGAGCTCGACGACGCAGCCAAGAACGCGCTCAGTCATCGTGGTGCTGCGGTGCGGGCCTTGGTTCCGCAGCTGCGCGCGCTCCTCGACGCACAGCTGTTGCGGCTCGCACCGTCCGCCACGCCGCACCAACCCTAAGCCGGACTACTGGGGGAGAAATTTCGCCACTAAGATGCACTACCGTGAGCGAAGTCCCGCTGGCTCAAGGCTGACCCAGGAGGTCGAAGTGGCCTCCCAGCTGCAACGTCAGCCAGCCATGCGAGAGCCAGTCACTGCCCGCGGGCACGGCGTTCTGCACCGTCTTGGTGGTGGCCCACTCGGCGGTTCCAAACGTGCCCAGACCGACCGTGAGCATCGGTGAGAGCGTGAAACTCTCATTGAAGCGGATGTCCGCGCCCAGCCCGAGGCGCGACTCAAGCGGGGCGTCAGACAGTTGGAGTTGCGTGCCGTCCTCCCAACGCGCGCGCATCCGACGTGCGCCCAGCGCGATATCGAGCACGATGCCGGTGTCATCAGGATCGGTCGAGAGCCGCAGTCCGAGACCGCCAAAATCCGTGTTGCCACTCGTGGAGCGAGCGAGCCCCGGCACGTCTTTGTGACCGCCTCCCAGCTCGGCCCGCTCCCACAGCAGGTACACGATGTAGTGGCGCGAGAGCCTCATCCCGACGTCGAGCTCAAACATGGGGCCCGCCGAGACGTAGTTGCGCAGCTTCTCGCCGCTGACGGCCGTGCAGCCATAGGCGTCGGTCTGAGTGCAGCTGCCCCAGAGATCTCCGAACGGCATCCACCAACCAACACGGGCACCCAGCCACAGCGAGGTGCGTGGCGACAGGTGACGCGGCGCGGGCGGAGGCGGCGGCTCGAGGATGGGCTCAAGCGTCATTTGCTCCGGCGGCGCAGGCTCAGCTGAGGCCTGGGGCACCGGGCCGCGCGCGGCTGCCGGTTGCGGCTGAGGCCGCGGGCCAGGAGGGGCCGCGCTGGGCAGGGGCTCGCTGTAGAAGACCGGAGGGGGACCGTTGCTGGGCGCAGGGAGCGGTCCGGAGGGGGCCGCAGTGCCGGGAGCCGTTGCGGGTGCCGTCGGCGCCGGGCTCGCAGGCTCGCCCCAGCTCGACCCGCTTTGGGCTGGCGCAGACTGCGCCAGCGCCAAACTGGGGGCTAGAACGACCAAACACAGGACTAACCGCGGAACGCATTCTCCGGAGCGGCGCATCGCAAGACGATAGCACCTGGAGCTGCTCGTTGATTCCCCCGTAACCGCGTGATAAGCGAGAGGCCGCCTGACCGCCTCAAGTGCGGTCGGCGGGCAACCCCGTGGACAACAATTGGAAGGGACTCGGCACCTACGGCACCGTCGGGCTTGAGTTCATTCTGAGCATTGCCGCGGGGACCGCAGCTGGGAACTGGCTCGACAAGCGTCTGGGCTGGGTCCCTTGGCTCACCTTGCTCGGTATCGGTTTTGGGACTGCCGCTGGGGTCCGAACCCTCTACCGAGCGGCCAAGCAAGCTGAGCGACAAGCCGATGAAGACGCGGCGCAGCAGCGTGAAGAGCGCCGAAAGTACCATGGATCAGGCAAATCAAGCTGAGGGAGCCCTCGCGCTCCGCCCCACCTTCATCGCGATGGCCGCGATAGGCGCTCTCGCGACGGCGGCAGCTTTTTGGATGGCTGGGAGGTTCACCGCGCTGTCTGTTGCCCTCGGCGTGGTGACGGCCCTGCTCGATCTGCTCCTGCTGGCCCGCATGGTTCGCGGTTTTCTCGGCCAACGTCGGGGTGGACTGCCCTGGGGCGTTGTGGCCGTCCTGAAGTTTGTCTTACTCTTCGGTGGCTTGTTCGTGCTGACCCGGTTTGGCCTGATAGAGGTGCTCCCCTTCCTCTTGGGCTTCGGGTGTCTTCCACTCGGAATCGTGGCGGCACAATTCGGGGGAGCCGGAAGAACTCAAGGAGATAGCTAATCGATGCCCGAACATACGTCCTGGCTCACCTTCCTTCTGGCTTACATGCGCGCGACGCTTGAGCACAACTCGTCGTCGCTCGGGACCTCCCTGATGGGCATTCACCCGAGCTGGGCCAGCTTCGAGCCGCTGGCGACAGCGCTGCTCGTCGTGCTTCTGGTGCTCGGGCTTGCCATGGCGGCGCGAGCCAAGCTGCTGCGTCTGGATGAGTCCGTGGTGCCCGACGAAAAATTCACGCTGCGCACCTTCATGGAAGTGTTCCTCGGATACTTTTATGATCTCGCCAAGAGCGTGATGGGCCCGGCCCGCGCCAAGAAGTATTTTCCCTTGATTGGGACGTCAGCCGTGTTCGTATTCGTGGCCAACGTGATGGCGTTGCTGCCCGGCATGCCGATCGCCACCACCAGCCTTAGCGTGACGCTCGGCTGCGCGCTGGTCGTGTTTGTGGCCTTCAATATCTACGGCATCAAGACCCAAGGGCTGTGGAACTACCTCAAGCATTTCGCCGGCCCTTCGCTGCCTCTCGCGATTCTCGTCTTCCCGATTGAGCTCATCTCGGTCTGCGTGCGTCCCGTAACGCTCGCCGTTCGTTTGATGCTCAACATGGCGGTCGACCACCTTATCCTCGGGATCTTCATGGGTCTCGTGGCGCTGCTGGTGCCCGTGCCACTCATGGTGCTCGGGACCCTGATCGTTCTGATTCAAACCCTCGTTTTTACCCTGCTCACGACGATTTATATCTCGCTCGCCACTGAGCACGAGCACCACTGAGTCCTGGCCCTTCGGGGCCGAGCCACTGATTCCAGCTTCCGAGTGCGAAGCAACTCGGCCCACATGGGGCCACAAGGAGACCACGAATGAACAAGAACAAGCTGGCGCTTGTCGCCGCACCCTTCGTTACGTTCCTTTCGACCTCGGCCTTTGCCCAAACGGCAGCGGCGGGCGCCAACAAGTTTGACGCGCAGGCGATGGCCGCCCTCGGGGCGGGCGTAGCGATCGGGCTTGCCGTGCTCGGTGGCGGCATGGGTCAGGGTCGCGCTGCTGCGGCCGCCCTCGAGGGTATCAGTCGCAATCCCGGCGCTGCCGGTCGCATCCAGACCCCGATGATTCTCGGTCTGGCGCTGATCGAGTCACTCGTGCTCACCGCGTTCGCGATCGCGTTCTTGCTCCAGAGCAAGCTCGTTTTCTGAGAGCGGGTCACTTGAGTCTCACAGGCTAGTCGGGTTACCGACTAGCCTGTTCTGCATCTCAGCCCCGACGTATTTACCGCTCGCCGCGGAACTGTCGCAGGGTGTCCCAGGCGAGATGTCCGCACAGCCAAACGCTGCCAAACGCGAGCATTCCAAGGCCGAGCCAGCGTTCCCCATGCGACACGAGCAGCGCGCTGCCGAGCGCCGCCGAGCCGCTGATGACCGCTGTCAGCAGTCTGCGGCCGAGTCGATCCGCCCAGCGATGGGCGCCGGCATCTTCCGTACGGATCTTGAGGTGCCCCATCCGCAGGTCCTCGAGCACGTCTTTCAGCTGGTGAGGCAGGTGCGTCGTGGCGTCACCGAGGCGCTCGGCGCGCCTCAGCAGCTGCATCCCGATCTTCTCAGGCGAGTAGCGACGGCGCAGTAGCTCCAGAAAGAGCGGGCGGGTCTCGGAGAACACGTCGAGCTCCGGATCGAGCTGACGACCGATGCCCTCGACCGTCATCAGGGCTTTGCCCACCAAGAGAAAGTCGGTGGGGATCTCGATCCCATAGGTGTTGCCCACCCGCACCAGATCGCGCACTAGCGAGGCCAGAGAGATCTCTTGCAGCGGTTTTCCTAGGTATTTCTCCGTCATCAGCGCGACTTCAGCGCGAAAGGCGTCCATATTCACGCGGCGCGTGGGCGTTCCGATCGAGTACAGCGCGTCGGCTAGTGCGTCGAAGTCATTGCGCAGTGCAGACACCATCAAATCGACGGTCAGATCCCGCAGGCGTGGACTCAGGCGCCCGACCATCCCGAGATCGATCAGGCCGAGCACGGGGTCGGAGGCCTCGCCGAGCACGATCACGTTGCCGGGGTGTGGATCGGCGTGGAAAAACCCATCGTCGAAGATCTGCTTGACCGTGGCCTCGAGCGCGATGCGCGCGAGCCGCCGCGGAGACACGCCGTCCGCCACGGCTTGGTCGAGTTTCTTACCGGCGAAATACTCGAGCGTGATGACGCGCTTGCCGGAGGCCTCGCGATAGATCTTCGGAAAGCGAATGCCCTCAAATCCCTCAAAATTCCTGGCGAAACGCAGCGCATTATCGGCCTCGAGCGTGAAATCGAGCTCGTCCCGAATGGCGCGGTCAAACTGCTGCACGAGTCCAATCGGTGAATAGACTCGACTCTCCGGGATAGTGCGATCGACGAGCGTTGCCAGCAGGTGCAGCAGATCAAGATCGCTGGCGATCACCGTCGAGATGTCGGGCCGCTGCACCTTGACGACCACGTCGAGGGGACCCGCCTCCGTGCGCAGCTGTGCTCGGTGAACCTGCGCAATGCTGGCAGCGGCCAAGGGTGTTTCCTCGAACGACTCAAACAGCGCCTCCACCTCGGTCCCGAGGCATTGTTCGAGCTGCTCTTTGATCTTCGGGAAGGCCACGAGCGGCGCACCGTCTTGCAGCAGGCGGAGTTCAGCGATCAGCTCCGGCGGCAAGACGTCAGCGCGCGTGGAGGCGATCTGCCCCAACTTGACGAACGACGGCCCCAGATCCTCCAGTACGTGACGCAGGCGCACGTACGGTCCGAGCTCACGGGACTCACGCAGACCGCGGTCCTCGTCCAAGGGATCCGGCGCCCAGGATTCCCCGGCGCCCCCGGGCGCAGCGGCCTCTTTGCCACGACGAGGGCGCACCAGTCCCAGCCGCGTGACGAGCTCACCGAACCCGTGGCGCACGAGCACCCGGCTGATCTCGCGCAGTCGCCCGAGGTCCCGTGCAGCGTTGACGATAGAAACCATGCGCCGGCGAGTTTAGAGCGCTTTGGCGCCGGGCCACACGAAATCCGCCGTTTCAAAACAGCTCCACCCCAGGCGGCTCAGCGCAAGGCGAGCCGTGGGGTGGAAGTGTCGCGCCAAGACTCAGCGGAAACTGAAGCTGAGCTCGTGGTCGCAGATCCGAACGACGTCGCCGTCGAGGAGGACCTTGCGCTGCAGGCGCTGGCCGCTGAAATCAAGTCCGTTGGTGGAGCCAAGATCGAGGATCACGTACTGACCACCGGAGAACTCGATCATGGCGTGCTGGCGCGAGACGTTGGGGTCCTTGATCGTGAGATCGCTGGTTTGCTTGCCACGACCGATCACGAATTTGTCCTTGGTGACCGGGAATTCTTGTCCCTGATAGCGAATCACCAGTGTCCGAGCGGTCGCGTGGGGCGCAGGTGGAGGCGGCGGAGGCGCTCCCCCCGAACGCGGTAGTGGCGGCGGCGGCGCCGGAGCAGGACGCCCAGGCGGCGGCGGAGGCGGAGCTGCCGCAGACGGAGGCATGGGCGGGACGCCCATCGGCGGGGGAGGTGGGCCGACGCGCTTGGCACCCGGCGCCGGGGGGGCTGGCGGCGGCGGCATCGGAGCTGCGCCACGAGTCGTTGGCGGGCTCGACGACGAGGACGGAGGGCCGCCGAGCGGAGGGGGCGCGACCAGCGGTCGTCCCGGTGGCGAGTGAGCGCCCGAGCCCGCGGTCAGCGGAAACGCATGCGCACCCGAGCCGTGCGTCGACGGAGGTTGATGCGTGCCTGAGCCGTGCGTCTGCGGGTGCGCGCCCGAGCCTTGCGCGCGACTTGGAGGGTGAGGAGGCGGTGGCGGAGCAGCCATCATACTGCTCGACGGCGGCCCAGCGACGTCCGGAGGCTTGACGGTCCCCCCGACATAGCCGCGCTGCCGCGCGTACTGCTTCATGGCGTCGTTGATCAGGTAGTCGACGGAGCACTCAAGCTCCTTCGCCATCTGCTCAAATTTCTGCCAGAGGGCTTCCCTGCACTGAAACGAGCGCGGACTCTTCTTGTTTGGATCGGGACTCATTCCGCTACCTGTCAATCGATCGGACCGCAGTGACGCCGCGGGCCCACGGCGTCACCACTAGCTAGTAGAGAAAATCACTTCTTTGGTGCGCTTGCAGCAGAGCGACGCTCAAGCTCGGGTAGTACGCAATACTTCGCAAATGCGCCTACCGTGGCAATGTCCTTGGACTCGACTTTGCCGTTCTCCGAGACTTCGCATTTCCACTCGCAGTCTTTAGCATCTTTGGCGCATTTCGGTGCTGCCATCTTGTCCTCGCTCAGGTTGCGAAGACTGTCCAGATCCTTTGAGGTCCCATTGTAGAAGTACCACCCAAGCGCCGTGAGACGGACCGGGGCTGGATACTGCGCTGACAGGAATTTTGCAGCGAGATCGCTCGACTTGGCCGAACCTTTGACGTCTGCGAGGACCGACCCGTAACGCATCGGCTCCGAGAGGGCCATGTCCTGGATGGCTCCGAGCTTGGTCATGAACTCGCTGACCTGGTCCGTGTCGCTCATCTTCAGGGCGAGCTCGGCGGCGAGCCAGCGGACCTTCCAATTCTTGTGAGCGAACAGGCCGTAGAGGCGATCGATCACGCCCTTGCGCGGCATGTCGCCCAGGCGCCGCAGCGCGAGATCACGCACTGAGTCGGGTGAATCGTCAGCCCCAGCCAGGGCGAACATGGCGTCGACTTGCTTGGCGTCGTTCTTGTCGAGGTTGCCCTCGAGTGCGGCGACGGCAGCTGTCCTGCGTTTATCCGAGTTGGCCTTGTCCGCGGTGTACCCAAGTAGGTACGTCACGATCGGCGCGCCCCCGACGCGCTTCATCGAGCTGAACAGGCGAAGGATTTCTTCCTCCTGATACTGCTCGAGCTGCCCCTCAAACTGCTTGGCGGTTGGGGTGAGCTTCGACTCGCGGTTCGACTTCTCCAGCACCGACGTCTTTTCCTGGCGCCACCTCGGCGAGGTGACGTACTGCGCGACCGTAACCAGCTGAGTACTGGCCACCAGCTTGGTGGGAGGATCGCCGTACTCCGCGAGGAACTGCGCCAGGCGCTCGAGCTTGGGAGCGTCGGCGGCAAGTAGCCGCGGAAGCTGCCGCACTCCTGCAGCTTTCAGATAGCTGATCACCTGATCCACGCTGTAGGTCTGCGAGGATTCGTCCATGCGGCTGCTGAAATCCGCCGCGACCCACGAGGCGAGCGCCTCGGACAGGCGTAGGCGAACTGCTTCACTCGGGATGAGTGAGCCCTTCTCATAGTTCAATAGTGCGAACGCTCCATCTTTATATGAGAAGGTAACGTCGGTCGGTCGCTTGCCCACCAGCTCGGAGGGCTTCTTCATGCCCGCCTCAAGTTGCGGCACGAGTTGTTCGATGATCTTTCCGCGCGTCTCCTTTGGCACTGAGGCCAGAGCACGCATGACACCCCGCTGTTCTGGGTCGTCTCCGCCCTCGAGACCAATTCGGCGACCCTTGCGGGGCTCCATCGTGATCAAGGTAAGGGCGGCCTCGGTTCTCAGCGTGAGGTCGTACTTGTCATGCTTGACCACCGCTTCGAGCTTCTTCGGCCCGTTCTGGCGGTCAGCCCAGCGGTGGACGTCATCCGTGGTGGTCCTGCAGCCCACTGCCCCTGTGGCCGCGCCACAGGCGACGACAACGACGCATGCGGATAGCAGCCGGCTCGTACGTAGCCCCGTTCCCATCGAATATCCTTCCGTTTTCCGAGGAGCAGGGAGGACCTGTCCAAGGTGACCGATAGTAACGTCCGATTGCCGCTGCTCTCAAGCGGCGTCGATGAAAGAGCAACGGGTCGGCCGGTTGCTAGGTATGGTCTGGTGTGCTACTTGGACATACCAATGGTCACAGTGTAGTATCGCTCTGTCATGCCCGTCCGGCTTTTCAGCCCCCGTCCTGTTTCCGCTGGAGCTGCGCCTAGTAGCGCTCTTGGGACTCGCCCTACCCCCGCAGTTGGGTCGCGTTCTACTCGGCAGCGCCTCCGCGAATTGGGGGCTCTGGGCCTCTTTGCAAGCGCGACTTTTCTTACCCTTGCGCTGGTTAGTTTTCGCGGGGACCCGATGGATCCCTCCGTTCAGGGAGGCGATTGGGTCGGTCCGGTGGGCTCCAGCGTCGCGGGTTGGCTCGTGATGGGCTTCGGGGGCGTTGCTGGTCTGGCTCCCGTGGAACTGGTGCTGGTCGGTCTCCCGCTGTTCCGCGGCAGGTCGATCGGGCCCGCCGGGTTGCGTGTAGCAGGCGACCTGCTCGTGGCGATTGTCTTGTCGTCGCTGGTGCAGGTGCTGTTTGCCGACGCGACCCTATTTGGAGGACTGCACGCCTCAGGTAACGTGGGACTATTGTTCGGCGAGCTGATGCGCGGACTCTTCTCCACGCTCGGCTCACTGCTGGTGGGCTCGACCGTGGTCGGGATGATCCTGATTGGCCGTGCCTCGTTCTCCTTCATTGAGCTGTGCGGTCGCACCGTGGAGTTGGCCGAACGCTGCTGGGCCTTGCTCGTGCGCGGCAGCGAGCGACTGTTGCGCGCTTGGCGCGAGGCCGGGCTGGTGCGGCGTGAACAACAGCGCGCCAACCAAGACCGGGCTGTGCCGCACATCGCGAGCAAGCCCACCGATCAGGCCATCATCGCGCAGCTCGCCGATGATGAGGAACCCAGCTGGTCGATCCTTGAACCCTCCGCAAGCATGCCGGTCGCGGTGGCGCAGGACTCGCGTCTGGGACTCGCGTTGACGACCACCGCATTGCTGGACTCCGCTACGCCTTCGGCACCACTCGCGATGGTGGTGCAACACGCCTGCGCGGCGCCCGAGTCCGTCTCAGGCGATGCGGAATTGACCTTCGAGTTGATGCCGGAGCACACGGCGGTGGCTAGCGTGGAACTGTCCTCGCGCAGCCTGCCCCCGGTCGCGGCAAAGCCGATCGTGATCGCGTCGTTGGCGGACGAGGCCCGGCGCCAAGCGAGCGAGCCCGTGGCGGAACCAGCGCCCGTCGTGCTCGAGCAACCCGAAGCGACTCAGTTGGAGCGCAGCGCTCGCCCGCCGCGGCGACTCCGTCAGCACCGTTTGCCGTCGACCGACCTGCTCTCGGCGGCTAGCGGTGACGAGCCCAAGCCGAACCACGAACGACTCCTCGAGCAGGCTGGCCAGCTCGAGAAGACCCTGATGGACCACGGGGTGGTCGGCAAAGTCGAAGAGATCCACCCCGGGCCCACCGTGACCACCTTCGAGGTAGCGCTGCAAGCCGGCACGAAGGTGAGCAAGGTCGCCGGGCTTACCGACGATTTGCGGCTCGGCCTGTCGTGCACGTCGGTCCGCATCATTGCCCCGATCCCCGGCAAAAACCGGATTGGATTCGAGCTGCCCAACGATCAACGGATCCCCGTCAATCTGCGTGAGTTGATCGAGGATCCGCGCTTTGTGGCACTGTCGGACAAGGTGCCGCTGCCGGTCGTGCTCGGTCGCGACATCGTTGGCGCGCCGTTTTACGCCGACCTTGCCAGCTTGCCTCACGTCATTGTGGCCGGCGCCACGGGTGCTGGCAAGAGCGTCGGTCTCAACGTGATGCTCGCGAGTCTGCTGTTCCGGCGCTCGCCCGATGAGCTGCGCCTGTTGATGATCGATCCCAAGGTGGTCGAGCTGGCACCGTTCGACGGCATCCCGCATCTCTTGCTACCGGTCGTCACCGACATGAAGCAGGCCACGGTCGCGCTCAAGTGGGCGGTCGACGAGATGGAGCGCCGGTATCAGCTCTTTGCGACGGCCGGCACCAAGAACATCGGGACCTACAATCGCTGGGCGGAACGCGTGGCCGCCGGCGAGCTTCCTGCTCCGCCTCCCGAGGCGTTAGCAGCGATTTCAGCAGACGGCTCGATGGTGTCCGTCCCCGTTTCGAAGGACGGCGACGATGGCCGCATTTTGCCAGGAAAACTGCCCTACATCGTGATCGTGATCGACGAATTTGCCGATCTCATCATGCAGCAGGGCAAGGAGGTCGAGATCTCCGTCGCGCGCCTCGCCCAAAAGGCACGAGCGGCCGGGCTGCACGTGATGCTAGCCACCCAGCGTCCCAGCGTAGACGTCATCACCGGCATGATCAAAGCGAACTTCCCGTCGCGCGTGGCGTTCCTGGTCGCCCAACGGGTCGACAGTCGCACCATCCTCGACGAGCAGGGCGCCGAGATGCTGCTCGGTCGCGGTGACATGCTCGTCAAGCTCAACGGCAGCAACCAAGTGCGGCGCGTGCAGTGCCCCTTCATCAGCGAGGATGAGGTCAGCGCGCTGACGGACCGGCTTCGTGCGCAAGGCAAGCCCCAGTACTTTGACGCCATCTTGAAGGCCAGCGAGGAGGACTCCGACGGCGCCGCTGAGGAAGACAAGATGGACGCTCGCTTTGACGAAGCGGTGCGCATCGTCGGCGAGACGCAGCGTTGCTCGACCTCGTGGCTTCAGCGCAAGATGACGATTGGCTACAATCGAGCGGCCAAGATCGTCGAGGCCATGGAACGACGTGGCATCGTGGGTCCAGCCAACGGCGCTAAGGACCGGGAAGTGCTCATCTCGGCAATCTAAGGGTCAGCCGAGGCGGCGGAGCCTGTTCGGAGCGGCTGACGCGTCGCGGGCCCGAGGGCCAGGTTCCGCGGCTACTTGGCCGATCTTCGCTTCCCGGCTGTTGAGACCTAGTGCGGTGGTCGCATAAGTTCTCAGTGACAGGCGCTAACCTCGGCACCGCGTCTGGGTGGCAGGCAGCTCCGCCGAGCCAGGGATTCAAATTCGAACCTAATCGTTCGGCCGGATATAACCACCTGTGATATTGGAACGGTTCTGATGAGTGGCCCCACTTCTCCGCTCTCTGTAATCCCTGCTTCCCGTGCTGACGATGACGACGACGTGAGCTGGGCGTTGCAGACCGCCGCTGTTCAGTGGCGGCGTGGAGCGCGTGAGGACTCGGTCACGTGGATTCGCCGTGCGGCGGAGACGGCGATCGACCTGGAGGCTTGGTCGCGGGCTGCCGAGCTCAACACTCGCGCCACTCAGATGGAGGGTTGGCTTGCCGCGGGCGTCGATCCTGACGAGGCCTTTCGCGCCGAAGAGCCTACTCATATCGGAGCCTCACAGCATCCCGCGGCGAGCGTCCCGTCTCGGCGTCCACCGCCGCCGCCGCCGTCGCCCCCCAGCCTGCGGGCACCTTCGCCTCCCTCCTCAGGCGCGCTCAAGGCCGCAGTTCCCTCGACGGTGCGCATCTCCGCGCCCCCTGTAGTTCCCAGCGTCCCGCCGCCTCCGAGTCTCTCGCCCGGTCGCGCTTCGATCATCATCGATGTACAGGAAGAGGAGCTCGAGCTCACCGACGAAGAGCTGATGGAGCTGGAGTCGGTTGCGGACTCGACGTCCTTCTCAGTGCCGACCGGGGTTGCTCGCGAGTCCGAGCCTTTGCCTTCGTTCCCCATCGAGCCGACCGCGATCCCGGCCTCTGTGGCACCGCGTTCGAGCTCGTTGCCTCCGCCGTCGATGTCGCGCCCGGCGTCGAGCGCGCCGAGTCAGGCGCCGAGCTATCGCCCGTCCAAGCCGCTCGTGGTGTCTGACTTTGACGGTCTCGAGAACATCGACGACGCCGAGCACGAGGCTCCGCTGCCCTCGTTTGCGCTCGAACCCTCGCAGCCAGAGCTCCCCAGCGAGTTGCTGCCGGCCTTTGCGCTCGAGACCAGTTCGCCGCCGCTTGAGGTGCGCCCCGACGACGAGGATCTCGCCTTCACGCGCCCGATGTCTGAGGTCGAAGAACGCGAGCTGTCTCTCGAGCGCGAGACGATCGATCTCGAGCATGAGCTTTCGGGTTCCGCGGCTACCGAGCGACTCTCGCGCGAGGAGCGACTCGACTCCGAGCTCGACGATGCGCCGACCGGCAATCTCAGCCTGCGCCCGCCGGCAGCGCTGGCCGAGCCCGCGCGCGAAGAGCTCCCCACCGTCCCCTTTGCCGAGCCCCTCGTTTCGGTGACCGCGCCGGTTTTCAAGGCACCCGCGGCGCCCGAAGTAGTTGAGGCACCCGCACCGTTTTTCGAGGCGCCTGTGGCTCCGGTGGAACTCCCGCCTGTGGTGGAGACCGGCGTGGAACCGCCGGTGGTTGCCGCTACTGTGGCGAGCGGCGTGCTCGAGGGGATCAGCCTCTCGGACGTGCGTGGGCTCGGGGATCTGCCCGAGGACGCGCATATTCGGCTCGTGGAGACGGCCCGCATCGAGGCCTTGGCGCACGGCGAGGAAGTGAGCTTTTTCGCGGTCGCTCTGGTGCTTGACGGCTGGGTGAGTCTGATGCCCGCCATCACCGATGCCGCTTGTGCGACGGCGTCCAAGGGCGAGGTCGTGTTCACCGAAGGCAGCCTGGTCGACGGCGTTGCGCTGCGGGTGGTCGCCGGCAATGCGGGTGCGCGCGTGGCCGTCTGGGATTCAGCTGCGTTCGCGAGCGTGACGTCGGATTGTCCTTGGGTCGCCGATGATTTGCGTCTCGTCGCCGATGGTTTCCAGGCGCTGGCCGGGATCTCCCTCGGTATGCTCGGGGAGCGACTCGATGACGCGCTACGCGCCACGGTGACGTCTCGCTGCGAGGTGCGGACCTTTCTCCCGAACGAGCTCATCTCGGCTGCGGGTAAGCCCGTCGCGGGGATGTATATCGTTGGGGCTGGCCTGGTCGAGCTCGTCGACGCGCAGGGCGTCGTCACCGAGAGCCATGGACCTGGGGATTTCCTCTTCCAGGCTCAGGTGCTCGCGGGCGGTCCCGCTCCGCGCTCAGCACGAGCAGGCTCCGGCGGTGCGCTCGTCCTGTTCGCTCAGCGTCTAGTGGCGCACGAGCTACTCGTCAGCGTGCCGCCGCTGCTCGAAATCCTGGCGAGCTAACGCCCCGCTCCGCGCAGCGGCACAGCCGTCGCCGCCGCCAGCGTGGCGCGCTGGCGTTCAGCCTGGCACGAGTGGGGCCGCACCAGACTGTGACTTCAGGCCAGTGGAAGCGGGTGCTGGGTTGCTGCCCGGCGCGCTGTCTGGCGCGCGGCTCGCAGGTACAGGCAGGCTGCTTGGAGCGGGCTGGGCGGCCCCAACCGGCGGTCGCGAGCCGAGCAGCCACACCAGCTCATCATTGCCCTGGGCTCCCGCGAAGCGCAGTCCAAGCTGACCGGCGTGGGGAGAGATCGACGGGGAGCCGTCGCTTCGACGCACCGGAAACACCAGGCGGAACACGCGCCGCCAGGGCGTCGTGTAGGGGAAATAGGTGCGCTCGATGGCTCCGGGGCGCTTGACCTCGACGATGTCGCTCGGGGCTGTCTCAGAGCCTTGGTCATCGATCAGTCGCACGATCCAGGCTGGGGCGGCTGCATTGAGATCGCCCCACTTGTGCTTCTGAGCGTAGAGCGCCACGTAAAATGTGTGGTTCTGATGGGTCTCGGCGAGACTGCGCTCGAGCAGCGCGCGTCGTTGATCGACGGTGAGTCGATAGTCCTCGGCGTAACGCGACACGTAGGCCCAGCGAAAGTCCCAGGACTCATAGGTCGCGGTGACCTGCAGCACGTCATCGAGCTGCGAGGCTGTGATGAGCTCGGTGGTCCGGGTCCAGGTCTTGAGGACCTCGTCGTAGTCGCTCGCGATGTACTCGCGCGGTCCCTCGTTCAAGCTCACGACCGGCGGCGTACAGCCGCACAGGGCCAGGGAGACGAGCAGGGAGAGCCGGAGGGCTGAACTCACAGGTCGGAGTCTAACAGTCCCTGGCGGGCGCGGAAATGAAGACCTCATCGTCCTCGGATATCGAAGAAGCTCACCACCAAAAAGAGGCTGAACAGCACCACCAGACCGACGGCGTGCAGCTGGGCCTCGAGCTTGGCGTTCGGGCGTCGTCGAGTGATGAGCTCGTAGCCGAGAAATACCAGGCGGCTGCCATCGAGGGCAGGGAAGGGCAGGAGGTTGAACACGCAGAGCACGGTGCTGATGATACCAAACAGGCCAAGGAACACCGATGCCCCCTGTTCCGCGGCGCGCGCTGCATCCTTGACGATCCCGATTGGCCCTGCCAGCTGGGGCTTTTCCCTTCCGGTGAGGAGCCGCCCGAGGTCGACTACCATGGTGGCCGCAAAGACCGCGGGCTCCTTGATGGCGAGCTTGGTGGCCTCCACGACTCCCACCTTCACGTGAACAGGGAGGAACTCGACGCCCAACGCGCCTTGGCCCTTGGCGGGCTTGGAGGTGGGAGTCGCGGTGACGGTGACGCGCTGCCCCTGGCGCTCGACCTCAATCGGGACGGGTTGATCGAGCCTGGCGCGAATCGCGACCACCAACTCCCCGAAGTTGTCCGTGGGCTTGCCGGCGACCGCGCGGATTTGATCCCCAGTCTGCAGATGGGCTGCGGCAGCAGCCGAGCCCGCAACGACCTTGATGGCCGTGGGCTGCAGCTTGCCACCGACAGTAAACGCGGCGAAAAACAGCACCGACGCGAACAAGTAGTTGGCAAAAGGTCCCGCGAAAATGGTGGCAATACGCGCCAGCACTGTGGCGTTCGCGTAGCTTCCCTTGTCGGCAGGATCGCTCTCCTCGAAGGGGTTCATGCCTGCGATCTGCACGTAGGCGATGAAGGGGATGAGGGCGACCTGATAGATCGTGGTGCTGCCCTTGGGCTGGAACTTGAACAGCGGCGGACCGAACCCGATGCTGAACTTCACCACCCGCATGCCAAAGAAGCGCGCCGACAGGTGGTGCCCCGCCTCATGCACAATCATCAGCACGGCTAGCCCAAGGATCGGGATCAGGTATTTCATCGGCGCCGGGACCTTATAGTCCCCTCCGCCTGCGCCAGCTACGGGGCGACCGACAGAAACCCGCAGAACCACGCCCATCCGGCCGCCGCCGGGGAGCGAGCGGTCGGCTCCAAGTGGGCAGTCCGGACCGGCCAGGGCCCCGAGCCCAGCCCAAGCAGCGCTACAGC
>JBBRAB010000040.1:0-38405 GCA_038207155.1 Polyangiales bacterium | reverse complement strand
CATGCCTGATACGGTGAAGAACTCAAACGGAAAGCTGGCGTTTGTTTCACACACGCAACGACTTCTCGACGGCACTTGTCCCCGGTATGCGCCTGAAAAGGCCTGCGACCGAAGTAAGCGAATCATCCCGCGCCCGGCGAGTCGCGCGCCAGCTCGAGACTGATCCAATCTCGGCCTTGGCAGAGATCCGCTCAGACCTTGGCCAAGACGGAGACGGCGGCAGGATACGGCTCAATACGGCCATTCCACCCAGGGAGACATGTAGTAGCGGCCGATATAGGTGGAGGCGCAAGCAAGGTTGATAAGAACCACCGCGACGGGTTTCGCCCTTCGAGTTCGCGACTATTCTGAAACCGAACCTGGCTTGCGAGTGATGCTTACGAACTCGTTGTACTTGAAGACTGTGCCCACGAAACGGGGAAAGGGGAAGGAGTACGACTTGTCGGATACGAGACCCAATCCCCCGGTCAGCGCCGCCAGGGCCTGGAGATCACAAAACTCCACATGAGTGGCATCCGACCTATAGCCGGCTTCTTGAGGGGTGATGAGCACCACTCAACCGCCATCCCGCAATTAGGGGAGATACGAACCCAGGAGGACATTCGCCTCGTTACGCCGCATGTGCTCGACTACGTGGGAACACAACAGGGAATCGAACCGGGCCGGTTTCGCGTATTCGGAGGTAGCGAAATCGGTGGCGCTGAAAGCTGTCAGTCCTCGGCTCCGTGCGTGCTCAATGGCGTCCTGGTTATGATCGACGCCCACGCCTTGCCCCTTTAAATGGTCCAAGTTGCGCCCAAATCCGCACCCAATATCGAGGACGAAGCCAAGCCTCAAGGAACGCAGGTGGTTTCGATAGGGACGCTGGACGCCCAACATGCGCTTCCACCACACAGACTCGAGGTTACGGAGCCTATCCGCATAATCCTTGCCGTCCGTGCTTGGCTTTTCCAACATCGCGTTCTGCCGCCCTTTCAGTTTGCTGGTCAACCTATGTAGCCGTGACCGGGAAGGGGACCACTTAGGCCGGCGCAGGATAGTCGGTCGGACCATCCACTGTCCATGGACTTCAGCGGCAGCCTGACGCTTCGCGGCGCGTTCGTGAGCCACTGCACAGTTGACGGGTCGCAGAGCGCGGCAGGATAGTGACAGAACATTTGGCTCGCGCGTCAAGCTCCGCCTGAATGGACCGCGCGCGGATTTAATCGATCTCCCGACTTGGTCCGACGACCCGTGGACGGATGCGTTGGTGGCAGCGTGGGCTCGACCGCTACCTCGGAATCTCGCCTCCGATCAGGTCTGGCGAAGCAAACGTGATGTCATGGGTCGAACTGTGACAGGCGACATAGCGTCGCCAAAAAAAACCTCACGACATGGCTCAATACGGCCACTCCACCTTGGGCGACACGTAGTAGCGGCCGACGGTCGCGGAGGCGCAGGCGAGATTGAGCAGAACTACCGCCACAAGCACCCGCTTGCCATTGTCCTTCAGAAGCCAACGCGCCAGCACAGGTCTGCCGTAGAACGAGGCTGCCAGCAACAGCGCTGGAAACTCAGGATGAAAATAGCGCCCCTGTATGCCGCTAACGGAGCGCGCTCCGACGGGGTTGAAGTACAGGTACATTGCCAATGCGGCGGCGCCGCCGGTCGCAACAAATGTCCCAACCAAGACACCGACAGAGAGCCCACGCCATACTGAAGATTGGTGTACGGAACGGAGCACACCGCGGCTCACGATGACTAGTAGCACCAGGTACAGCACCACAGCTCCGATCACGATAAGCCGTGCCTGACCAGCCATGGTGTCACGAACTCCCACCAGTTGAATCACCCAACCTGAACCCTTGTAGACAACCGTACGCCATGCGACCGCGATGAGCGAAAACGGATGTGACTTCATCCACGCGATCTGAGTCTCCGGTGAAAACACGTAGATCGACTGGGCGGATCTGTTCACGGTCGCCCAGCAGATCGCAGCGGCAGCACCGAACGCCAAGGCCAGGAGGCCCAACCGTCCGCTGCGTTTTCTTGCTGCCGCGTCGCCAGAAAGCCCCATTGCAGGGATTGCCAGGGCGTTGAGAACGTAGATCGGCTTGCAGAGTGACATGAGCACCGCAATGACTAGAAGTTGCAGTTCGTCACGTCGAGTCAGCTCTCCCCGGGACTGCAAGCCTTTGGCTAGCAATGCGAAGAAAACCAGCCCAAGCGCCGTGGTGACACCGTCCGCAGAAACGCCACCGATCTGGGTGAGCACCATCGGCATCAACCCAACCAGCGCGAGCGTCCACTGAAAGCGACCCGATTGCCGAACCGCAAGCGCACTGAGAAGCGAGCAGAACACGACACTGGCAAGTCGCGCCAGATAGAGGTGCCACAGGAATGGCAGACACAAAAGCCGGGCCAACCAGATTCCGCAGATCGCTGGGACGTAGGGAACAAAATTGTAGCCCCCAGCACCACCCTTGATGTGAATTCGCTGCTGCTCGCTGGCGGGGCTTGCAAGGTCGTGCGCGAGTACCCGAAGCTTCACTCGCTGCTTCGGCTGATACCATAGCGGCTCATATCGTTTTATGTATTCGCCGTAGCCCGCCGGTACGACATGAGCCTGCACGAATCCATAGCCAGGTCCGCGCGCAGTCATCCGTCCGTCAGACAGCTCGAACGCTCGCGACCAATGCCGAAACTCATCGTTCACCCCTAGGGGAGGGTTTACGACGGCGAACAGTGTTCCAAGCAGCAGTGACAATACCGCGAAACTGCGCGAAAGACTGGGCTCGCGACGCCACCGATTGAGGGCTCTAACGACTGTGCTCAATGCCGACACCGAAACCGAGTACCATCGGTCGTGAGCACCGTCAACGCAGCGCTGGCGATCGCCCACAGCCCGTGTTCTGTTCGAAATAGCAGACGTGCGCCCCAAAACCGTGCTGGCCACGTCGGGCCCGCTGGGAGACGATCGATGTGGCCACGGACCGTGAACACGTGAAGCGGGGATGGGAGGGGCCCGCCAAACGGGAGTAGACGCGCTTTTTGCCGACGAGCTCGGGCGGGTGGCGCGCTTCCCAAGCGTGGCCGTCGACCCGGGGCGATGCTACGAATCGCGCCGCACCCACCGGCAATGGCGCCGTTCCTGGTGTCATGGATCTTCGGAATGCAGCTGATTCTGTTGGCATCGACCGTTGAGGGCTCGCTACCTCGCACTGACCACTTCGGGCGTTGTCAGCCGCTCGCCTTTCCTCGCGTCGACTACGTCGCAGGTCAGAGGCACCACGCCGCACAGGTTTCCCCATGAGCATCGCCTTCGTCATCGTCACTTATCACGCCATTCCCTATCTCGAGGGATTGTTTACAACGCTCGTCAAGTTCACGGACCTGTCTGACTCTCAGATCATCGTCGTCGAGAACGCGTCGAACGACGGCACGCTCGAGGAGCTACAGCGGAGGACTGAGGGCCTAGCGAATGTTGAGATTTTGCCTCAATCGCGCAATACGGGTTTTGCGGAAGGCAATAACATCGGGATGGCCCGCGCGCGTGAACTGGACGTTGAGTACGTCGTGCTGCTCAATCAGGATCTGGAGCTCGAGGCGGGTTGGCTAGAACCCCTGCTCACAGTGATGCGCACACGACCGGAGGTCGCGGCCGCGCAGCCTCTCATATTGCTTCATTCGGATCCCCGACTGATCAACACCAGCGGCAATCATCTTCATTTCTGTGGGTTCGCGTATTGCGGCGACTATCGGCGCGAGGTGAGCACCTTGCCGGCGGACAGGGCAGTGGTGTCGGTCGGCTACGCTTCGGGCGCGGCACTTGCCCTGCGAATGTCCGCGCTGGACCGCTCAGGCTATTTCGACGAGAGTCTGTTTCTCTATCACGAGGATTGCGAACTGCAGATCCGCCTGAGAGAGCTTGGTTACGAATGCGTACTTGTGCCGGAAGCGCGCGTCCAGCACAAGTACAACGCCACGTTCTCCCCCAAGAAATACGCTTTCCTTGAGCGTAATCGCTGGCTGGTTCTCCTGCAGCACTGGCCGCTTTGGCGGTTGATTGCCATCGCTCCGGCTCTTTTTGGAACCGAGTTGGCGGTCCTGTTTTTCTCGATCAAGGCCGGATGGTTCCGCGAAAAGTTAGGAACCTACCAGGAGATCGCCCAGCAGCTGCCAAGTATCCTCCGCAAGCGTAAGAAGATGCAGGCGCTACGGGTCAAGGAAGCGACCGACGCCAGCATCCTCATTGGAGCGATGCAGTTTGAGGGCCTCGATCACCCAATCGTGACCCATTTTGCTAATCCGCTACTCACCGCCTACTGGGCCTTCGCCCGGGGAGTCTTGCGGGTCAAGTAGTCGTCGGCGCGTCGTCGTGACTCCGGTCAATGCCTGTAATTTCGGCGGACGGCAGCATCGCGGACTGTATCGCCATTTTGCGCGCCAGAGTTGTCAGGTCTTGATAAGTCTTGAGCTGCTGCACACGCAGCCGAATCATTAGGAGGCCACTGACGATCACCCACACGTACAGAACGAGATCAACACCGCGACCAATCCCCAACAGGCTCGCGATGCGCGTCGAATCTTGCGGGCGCCACACGAGGTAAATTCCAAATAAGCATGCCAACCGTAGTCCAGTCGCGAGCCAGTGCGAGCCACTCCTCTCGGCGCCGGAGTAGAGCATGATGGCAAGGAGAGCGCCGGTGGCCAGGATAGAGAAGATCATCGCACCAGCTTCCCCATGACCTGGTCTTTGACGATATTGGCGGCGTTCATGATGCGCTGTCCCTTGGCAATCGAATAAGCCGAATAGGTGATAGTCACCGGTTGTTCCACGAACGTAAGCTTCTTCTCGGCGATCTGGTCGAGGATCTCCGAGGCGTGAGCCATTCGGTTCTGTCTGATCCGAATCCGTTGTGCCGCACGACGAGACAACACCCGGAAGCCGTTGTGTGTGTCGGTGAGACGGAGCCCGGAGGTCAAGCGCGTGAACCAAATGGCCAATCGAAGGGTGATCGCTTTCGAGCGCGACATGTTCACGGTCCGACCTAAGAAGCGACTGCCGAGCACCATGTCAACCTGCGTGGTTCGCAGTCGCTCGAGCATCGGAGCAAGCTCTTCTGAGTCGTGTTGACCATCAGCATCGAAGGTAACGATAGAATCTGCGCCGAGGCGCAACGCGTAGTCAATCCCGGTCTGCAGAGCTGCGCCTTGCCCGAGATTGATGGGGTGAGTCAGCACATGCGCCCCCGCAGACAAGGCCACCTCCACGGTGTTGTCGGACGAGCCATCATCAACGACGACGACAGTCTTACATTTTCCCGCCAAGCTCGCCACGACGTCGGCTAGCTGAGTCCCCTCGTTGTAGGCAGCGATGACCACCACTACGTTCCCGTAGCTTGCAGCTTCAGTCTGTTGGCTCTCGTCTTTCATGGTCGCAATTCTTTCCCCGACGTGATTGGCCCGATCGCGATCACGCGGGAACCGACAGGCAGGAGCATGAACCCTGCCCATGGGATCTGCAAATGAGACCCCCACGCGCGGTCTCGCCTCGCTGTGACACAGCAAGAAGCTCCGGTAAATGACTGGGTGACACGGGCGAGTCGGAATGGACCGCGCCCTAGGGTTCTATCGGCCAGAAGGAATGCACGAAAGCACGATGCCGGTCATTAGGAGCGCAGTGCCGACAAGCTGCATCACGGTGAAACGTTCGCGCAGCAGGTAGGCGTTGGCCACGAGAACCGCCGGATAGGCCAGGGCCGTAACCACTGCGGTGACGGTGGTCGAACTGGCGGCAAGCGATGGGATCTGGAGCGCAGTTCGGTTAATGAAGATGAAGATGAAGCGACACCCGAGCGCCAGCGTCATGGAGAGAATGAAGCGCCAATTAGTGGCGAGTTCAAATAAGCCAGTAATTGACAGCAAGTTGCCCGACAGCAGCGCCCGATTGCCCGTCAATGCGATCGAGAGGGCGGTAAAGACACTGAACACCAGAGCAAGCGCGACTAGTTGGGGCATAAGGACCGGCGTTTCACTCAGTTCCTATCACTGCTGCACAGCAATGGCCACAGAGCGCGGGGCAGTCAGGAGAATCGCGGTGGCCAGTAGCGGTCGGTCACTTCGCATTGCTGAAACCGCCGCTCGTTTTTAGAGCGATGGCCGCTTCAATCGCCTCGGCAATCCGCTGACAGTTGTTCTGATCGCGAAACTCAAAGAAGCGCTGCCCCCGCGCCTCTTGCTCGTCGCTCGCCATCATGCCGCCAGAGACGAGTCGCTCCAGTTCGTCAAGCAACCCGTCTTCCGATGAAAGCGCACGCCCAGGCAGGTCACGATCGAAGTCCACGCCAACCGTACCGTTAACCGCCCGCCATTTGGGCCGATCGAACATGTAGTGGAGTACCGGCTTGTGCTGGTAGACGAAGTCGAACGCCACGCTTGAATAGTCGGTGATCAACATGCCACAGTCGCGAACCAAATTCTGCAGGCTCTCAACGCTGGAGTCCACCACGCGGATCCTGGGAATGTCCGAAAAAAGCTGCGCAAACTGGGCTGCGATAGCAAAATGTGGACAAAACACCACCCTGGTGTCGTGGTCGGCGAGCAGCTTTGACAGCCGTGGGCTACGCACTAGCGATGCGTAGCGCTGGAAATACTCGGAGATGTAAAATGCGCTACCGCTCGTCGATCGCAACCATGTGCGCCAAGTCGGCATCAGAAGAATGTCACGCCCGGTACTCGGAGCGGTTGGCAGATGGTCGAAACGCGACAAACCAGTCACCTTGACCGCCTTTTTGTCGTGACCAAGCCGGTCCACGACAGTCTGCGCTTCGTAACGTGAACTCGTAACGAATACGTCTAGAACGTCGTTGCGAGACCTCATGCTTGACGCATTGTAGAATCCGCGCATGCCGTTGAGTGCGATGATACCGTGCTGCAAGAAGCACCCAACGACATTTGGGTTGAGACGACCAACCATCCGATCCCAATAGGGACTTAGATCCAGTCCGCAATCACTGTAGATTATCGCCTCTGCCTGTCGCAGTTTCTGGATGGCCGGGGCGGTATCGAATACCAGGACGTTTTCGCGGGATTCGAGGCTCGCATAGACCTCACTAGAGGTGAGGAAAAAGCTTCGAACATCGGGGCGATTCTTCTGAAGATAGCAAAAGAAACTCCAACCCGTGTCCTGCGCGGAGATCCCTCTGCGTTCGCCCACCACCCAGACGCGTTCGCCCGAGTCGCGACTCGGACCGATGCTCGTACGTGCAACCAACAGCAGAGGCGTGAGCACGCCACTGATGCTCCGTCGGTTACGGGCGAAGACTTTCGCCGGCTTTCGAAAGCGACGTCTGCGACCTTCGAGGAGCGACACGCGCGCTTGGAGGCGATGGATCCACCGTTGTTGATAGTCAACTAACGCACCGACGAGCCCCGTTCCCAGTTGCCCACCGGCAGCACCGATCACCTCAGCCATCCCGAGCGACGAATCGACAGCACAGAAGAGTCGCGCTGAGTCCACGCGAGCCGCACACAGAAGCGAGGCCAGCACGAAATCAGCTCCCGTGAGCGACGTGATGACACCGGATGACAGCGTTTTCAGGAAGCTGGAAACTGTTGTAAGAAGGTCGCGAGCCTCGTCGGGAGTTTGGGTCGCTACAACATGTCGCAATCGGTGCGCGATGTTGCCGACAATCCCCTGACTAAATATCTCTTTCACGTCCCCGTTGAGAGCGTCGGGGAGTCGCCGCAGCGTGTCATCATGAACCCACATCAGGTCAAACAGCACCTTGGGGACCATGATCTGGGTTTGAGACTGCGCGCCGTTGTCATCTCTCAAGCGATAGTGGTAAACAATATCTGGGAGTACGGTGACGCGAGATGCCGCAGCGTAGGCTCTTATGACGAAGTGCAGGTCCTCGCGAATACCGATTCCGGCGGGAAACTGGAGCTCCATTCGCTCAATCAGTGCGCGCGAAATGATCTTGTTGCAGGGCGACGCGTCACGCGCAAGCGCCGGGGAGTCCGTCAGTGTGGTCGTGCAGGTCGCGTTGTTGCGAACCTCCTGCATCTGAGGGTTCACCCAACGACGATTCGAATTGAAGGACTCAGCGATGCCTGTGACGATCTCCGCTTTGTGTCGCTCAGCGGCGGACACCAATCTCTCGTAGGCACTCGGAGGAACAATATCGTCCGAGTCCAGGAAGGTGATGAACGCACCCCGAGCAATCTTGAGCGCGGCATTTCGAGCGTCAGCGACGCCGACATGCTCGAGACACAAAGCGGTCACGCGAGAATCACGCTTCTCGAACATTCGCAGTATGCTCGAACTATCATCGGTTGATCCATCGTCAACCACGATCAGCTCAAGGGCGGTCAGAGTCTGAGCGAGGACCGACCCAATGCATTCCGGAAGGAAGTGGGCCGTATTGTACGAAGGTACGATGACGGAAAGCAGCGGTTCTGGGGGCATTGACGACGGGATTGAAGTGCGAACTCAGGGCCAAAGCGCAAGCATCGCGTAGTCCCGGGTGCGATAAGCAGAATGACCCCAAGAGGCCCCCACCCCACACCTCGTCCGGCGGCGCGAAGCTGCATTAGCATGCTCCACGACCCTTGGTGCCGAGAGACTGCACCACTGCGCAAATGCGTGGAGTCAGCCGAGCCCGTCACCCATGGGGACACCCAAGACGGCCTTGCGGCCGCTAACCGCAACACGGGACGCACCACACGGTGCCTGCAAGGCCGAATCATGGCCGAATTGCCCGCAGGTGCCGAACAAGCCTCGCATACCACTTTGGCTGACCGCGCCGATTTGGGACGTCCCGGGGGTCCAGGTTCGTACTCTCCTCTCGATAGCGCAAGCAAATCTCTTGTACGCGACGGATCGCTTCCGCGGAACTCTGGCTATCACGGTCCCAAGAGACTCCGTCGCGGACTTCACGCGCGGGATTCCCAGCACAAATCGAGAGGCGCCGGTACGCCCGGCCGGGCAACACTGCGCGAGCAGCGAGGATCGAACCAGCGCCGACGTGGGAGCCCTTGAGAATCAGTGCTTCCTGGCCGATCCACACGTGCGGCTCGACCACGATGTCGCGCGGGGGATTGATCGCCTTCGCCGAGATCGGATCGACAACCAGATGCATGTCGGAAGGTCGTAGCCACACCCCCCAGGAAAACATGCAGTCGTCACCAACCACGATGGCGACGGACTCCCCCTTGACTGAGGTATGAGTCCCCTCTGAGCTGGAGCCTTCACCCCAAAACAGCCTCTGCTTCTTGCTGTGAAAGTGAATCTTGAGCGCGAGCACCCGTGCCCGTCGCGCGCCGGCGATCACGACGAGGGACTCGTCAGTGAGTTGAAATACCCCCTCGACGACCGCGTTTCTCCCAAGGATGCAAACGCCCTTCGTGCCATTGAATCTCACCGTGAGCTTCGGAGCACGGAGAGACTCGTGAACTAGAATCTCGTTTTCCGTCCCCGCCTCGGCAGTAACCGTGATCTCATGCGTTGCTTTGATGCGGGCCACCTGTTCAATATCATTGAGATCGTAATGCACCAAACCATCACGCATGGGCACTGTGTACCCAGTGGTGCCGACAAGTGGATGGAGCAAGCTCGGCTGCTCCATGAAGTCAATTGCGAGCGTCTGGACCGTATCAAGATGCGTCATGGGGTCATGATTTCTGCAAATGATCAGGGATGGCGTACACAACGTTCCGCGGCATCACTTCTCGCTAACCGATAGCCGGGACACAGGAACGTTGTAAGTCTGTTGCCGTCGCCCGGACGGACAAACACCAGTTGATTGCGACCAGTCACTTGAACGGAACCACCACGCCGGCAGGCGAGGTGATCGAACGAGCCCTAACGCTGTTTTGGTCGTGACTTCAACAGTCGCCCCAGCTCCTCGGTGTAGCGAACGGCGCCAGCGGCGGACAAGTGGGAAAAGTCTGGGACGGCAAGAGTACTCGCAACTGGATAGTCTTGAAAGTGATAGGTTTCAGCGCCAGTGGTGCGAGCGATTTTGTTCCAGAAGCGCTTTCGCGGATAGAGCCGCTCCGCAAACTTGAGATAGGGACCGCTGAGCGGCATTCGCAAAAATACGACTCTGCCGCCCCGCGACTCAATGCGTTGAACGGCTTGAGCGACCCGTTCTAGCTGTTGCCTCCAGTCGGGATTTGGCGGGGAGTAGTCCGCGAGCCCCTTCCGGCGCCAACGCTTCAGCTTCGCGAGGTTGCTCTTGCCATAGTTGGCGGAACGCCAACGATCTCGCTTCAGAGTGACGTAGGGAGGCCGCGATAAATGCCGCTCCTCGAGGATGGCGCGAAGGAGGCCTGGTCCCGTCGCCGGAAAAATCGCTAGCCGCGACTGAACTTCACTCGCCAACCGTCGATTCGCGAGCGCGCCGAGGGAACGCCAACGCCGATGATAGGCTTTGACCCAGGGCTGCTGCTGAGCCCACGCGGAGGAGCGGATTGTCCATTCGTTGAACTCCATCACCACCGTGCCGCGAAAGTCGGCGTCATTCGACAGGTCTTCGAGGGTAGCGAGTGGCGCGGTCCCATCGATCGAAAGCTGCACGACCTTCGCCCCATGGAGGGACTCGCGCAGGACACTTGGCATGATCCCCAATTGGCTGCGGGATGCCCCGATGACGGCAACGGTTGAGGTACGACCGTCCGACACGCGCTGTCGGTGAAGTACCCACAGGTTGGTGTCATCAACGACCGTGGGGACAAATCCTCGAGCTCGCGCCCAAAACTCGACGCCAACGGTCGTGAGGATCGTGACAAGCAGGGCAATCAGTAACGGGCCGCCCCACGCACCCTCAGGAACCTCGCGTTCAAAACTGGAAGTAGATGAAGGCACGGTCTTCTCCAGGCATGCAGATGATGAGAATGAGTAGCAGTGCCAGAATGCCGACTCGCAGCGCGGCGGGCGTGCGTGCGGCAACGCTCTCTAGGCTGCTCTTACGCATCAGCCAGTGAGCTGAAACAAGGCCAGCGAATGGCACGAGAGCGACGACGCGACCGGGGCCAGTGAGCAAGGCACTCGCCTTGGCCGGCGCGTGCCCGAGCATGGCGGATATGATCGAGAATGCCTGGTGAAACGTGGTCGCCCGAAAGAACACCCACGTAAAGCAGACGAGAACCAGCGTGAGCATCGTCAACAGGAACTCGGTGATTGGGAGCTTCCAAATCCTGGCTGCGGGAACGACCTTTCGGAGCCACCGCTCAGCGATCAGGTAGGTTCCATGCAGCCCCCCCCACACAACGAAGTTCCACGATGCGCCGTGCCACAAGCCTCCGAGTAGCATCGTCGTCATCAGGTTGACGTAGGTGCGAACCGCTCCGGCGCGATTACCTCCGAGGCTGACGTACAAGTAGTCTCGCAACCAGGTCGAGAGGCTGATGTGCCAGCGTTTCCAGAAATCTGAGAATCCGAGGGACGCGTAGGGGAAGCGGAAGTTGCTCGGCAGAGAGAAGCCCAAGCACAGCGCGGCACCGATCGCGCTGGTAGAGTAGCCCGCAAAATCGCAGAAGATTTGCCCTGCGAACGCCAGCGTGCCGACCCAAGCATCCGGAGTGGAGACTTCACCCGCCCCCGCCCGATACACCGCGTCGACTGCGGGAGCCAGTAGTCCGTCTGCCATGACAGACTTCTCAAAGACGCCCAAGATGAACAACGTGGCGCCCCAACCGAAGGACGCCCAGCTCGCCTGTCGTCTGGTGTCACATTGCGGAAGGAAATCAGTCGCGCGAACAATCGGTCCGGCAACAAGCTGAGGGAAAAAGGTCACAAACACGGCGTAGTCGAGCGCAGAGCGCGCCGGCGCTCCCTTCTTGCGGTAAACGTCGAACGTGTAGGAGAGGGTCTGAAATGTGTAAAACGAGATACCCGCCGGCAGGATCACGTCCGGCATGCCTGGTTGCCAGTGACTGCCAAACAGGTGACTGACGCCGGCGGCGTTCTTAAGGATGAAACCGCCGTACTTGAAGTAGGCGAGCGGCAGCAGATTGGTGAACAGACTGATCCCGAGCAAGCCTCGCCGTGCCCAAAGCCCCTCAGTCCGATAGAGCCGTTTGGCGACGTGCCAATCAATGATGGTCGATGACCACAGCAGCAGTAAGAAGAGCGGATCCCAAGCACCGTAGAACGCGCAACTAAAAGCGACGAGTGCGACCTTGCGCCACGTCCACGAGATGCGTGGGACGTAATGGAAGAAGAGGACGCACCCAAAAAAAAGCAGGAATACTAGCTGGTTAAACTGCACTTTTGTCGCCTGTTCGGGGCGGCAGGCTAGCCGACGGGGCGCCGTAGTGCAAGGGTGGTCTATGGGCACCGAGCTTCGGCGCATTCGGCTCGGCTATGACGACCACCAGCGTGCAGCACCTCGCATACAAACGGACCAACCTGAACGTGCTGCATGTAACGGCCAGTCGCCCTCGCTTCATGCGTCGCCTTAAGACGATTGAGACGGGCGCGCTGCGCGAGCATCAGTGTAGAGCCCGCTGCTCGCAGCGGCGCAATCCCGCTGCGGGGTTCCGCCGCTGACAAACACCGTCGCGTGACTTGCGGCGTGCAGGGTGGCGAATTCTTAGCGGCCATGCCCCAATGCTCAGCGCGAATCGCCGCTTTTCTGGCGCCGCGCGTGAATTCCGCGATACTTGGCGCGCAATGCATCGCCCCCGCTCACGCAACGCCGCTGCTGGACCACCAAGGTCGCCCACGCGTGGCCCCACGGGCACTCCACAACAGCGACAGGCCCCTGGTGGAGCACCTCGACTGCGTGAACAAGGGGCGCCGATTGGCAATGTCGAAGCGCCTGCGCGCTACCGCGACCAGGGTCGTGCGGACGTCGTGAGTCAGGAACCCCCGCGCCTTCGTCAGCACGCCGCACCAACACCCAGCGCGGCGAGCCATTCCTTGCCGAGGCTGGACCGCTCAGAGGCAGTCTCGCAGCGCCAACGCGCCGCAGCTGCGGCGGAGTTGCCGCCGGAACGCCAACGCCGCTCACTGAGTCATGTGGGCGGAGAGATCGAGTTTGAAGGCGGCAGCGAGCGCGATCACGACTTGCTGCAGAACGCACTTCAGGTCTCGGCCGATGAAGAGACCACGCGACCGCATGTGCACGGATTTCACCCCTATCCGGCACGCCTTCACCCCGCGACGGCAACGGCGCTCGTGCGAGGCCTTTCCCCCGAAGGCGGCACGATCCTCGATCCGTTTGCAGGCAGCGGCACTGTGGTGTGTGAAGCGCGCATCGCGGGACGTCGCGCGCTTGGCCTCGATGCCAACCCCTTCGCCGTCGAGCTCGCGCTGCTAAAGGCCCAAGGCATCGCTGGCGGCGGCAGCGCCACGCTTGAGGACGCGGCTCAAACCGTCGCAGCCTGCGCGCAGGAACGACGACTGGCGCGCAGTGGTCCATCAAAACGCTATTCCCCCTACCTCGCGCGGTCTTTTGACTCGCATGTCTTGCTGGAGCTGGATGGTTTGAGCGTCGGGATTACGGGCCTTAGCGAACCCACGTTGCAGCGTGCGCTGCGTCTGGTGATGTCCGCGATTCTCACCAAAGTAAGCCGCAAACGCAGTGAGACCTCGGAGCGCGAGTCGCTGCGCCGTATCGCAGCGGGCTTCACGACGAAGCTCTTTTTGGCCAAATCGCGTGAGCTGGCGAGCCAGCTGCGCGGTTACGAAGCGCTGCTCCCGGAAAAGACGCTGCCCGCCGAGGTTAGGCTCGGTGATGCGCGTGATATCCCGCTCGGCCCCGCAACGGTCGACGCCATCGTTACGTCCCCACCCTACCCTGGGGTGTACGATTACCTTGAGCACCATCGGCTCAGGCTCGCTTGGCTCGACCTGCCCGCGTCGCACCTTGAACAACACGAGATCGGCGCGCAACGTCACCTCTCTGGCTCATCGCCCGAGGACGCCTGGCGCCTCTGGCACGAAGAGCTCAGCGCCTTCTTGCAGGCCATGAGCCGCGTGCTCAAGCCTGGCGGCACGGCCGCCCTGGTGATCGCAGATAGCGTGCTAGCTGGGCAGGCCTGGTACGCCGACCGGGAGATCGAGGAACTAGCCCCCCGCGTTGGGCTGAACCTCGACGTCAGCGCGTCCCAGCTGCGCCCCCATTTTCACTACGCAACGCGCCATGCCTTCATTCGGCGTCCGCGGCGTGAGCATGTGCTGCTCCTACGTCCAGTCCCTCGCAACCGTTGACGGCGCCTGCGGCCCGTGTAGCCTGGGGCTCCCATGAAGGTCCAAACGGCAACGGTTCGACGACTTCGCGACGCATTGCTGGCCAGTGGTCGGCGTCCAAGCATGGTGCTGAGCTCGGCCTACGAGGCTTTGGCTCGAGCAGGCATGCTGACCCCCGAAGAGAGCGGTGCGCTCGATCGCGTGGATCCCCTCGCAGAAACGATGTTTCTGATGATGGCTGCCGATGGCACCGTCTCGGAGGTTGAACGCGACGCGGTGCGCGGTGCGATCCGTGGTTTGACGGACAATCTGCTGCGTTCAGGCACCATTGACGTGATGCTTGAGGGTTACGCCAAGCGTCTCGCCGAGCAGGGGCGCGACGCTCGCCTGCATGAAATCGCCGAGCAGCTCAGCGAGGAACCGAGTGAGGCCGAGGGCGCGTTTGCGCTCGCGGCTGCCATCGCGCTGGCAGATGACGAGATCGACGACGCGGAGAACGAGCTCGTCAACCAGCTTGCCGAATGGTTCGGAATCGCACCTTCGCGCGCCGAGGAGATCCTCGACCAGCTCGATGAAGACCTCGATGCCGAGGACGAGCCAGAGACCGACAAGGCACCGTAGCGCCCTCGTGGCGCCAACTTTTTTGCGCCCAGTAGCTCGGACTCGACAGGCCGCCCACATTCCGCTATTTCGCTGTTTGTGAAGATCACCGTCGTCGGGTCCGGTTACGTTGGCCTCGTTGCAGGTGCCTGCTTTGCCGATACAGGCACGCAAGTGGTTTGCGTTGATGTCGACGAGGTCAAGCTGGACAAGCTGCGTCGCGGTGAGGTTCCGTTCTACGAACCTCATCTGGCCGACATGGTGCGTCGCAACTGGCCCGAGCGACTCGACTTCAGCTCGGATCTCGCAGCCGCTGTGCGCGGTAGCGCCGCGGTCTTCGTGGCCGTCGGAACGCCACCAAACGAGGACGGTTCGGCGGATCTCTCGTACGTGCTCGGGGTCGCGCGCGACGTGGCTCAGCTCGCCGAGCATGATCTGGTCTTGGTGCTCAAGAGCACAGTCCCGGTGGGCACCAACGCCAAGGTGCGCGAGGTGGTCGACGCGCACGCCAAGCACCGCATTGCGGTCGTCAGCAATCCCGAGTTCCTGAAGGAAGGCGACGCCATCAATGACTTTCTCAAGCCTGACCGCGTCGTGATCGGTACCGATGACGACACGGCCTTCGAGGTACTGCGCCGGCTCTACACGCCATTTGTGCGTCAGCACAATCGCATCCAGCGCATGGCCCCAAAGAGCGCGGAAATCGTCAAATATGCCGCCAACGCGCTGCTCGCTACCAAGATTTCGTTCATGAACGAGATTGCGGCGCTGTGCGATGCAGCCGGGGGCGACGTCGAGCATGTGCGGACCGCGCTCGGTGCCGACACTCGAATCGGTTATCAGTTTCTGTATCCGGGGCTCGGTTTTGGTGGCAGCTGCTTTCCGAAGGATCTGCGCGCCCTGGTGCGCACGGGCCATGAGTTCGGCGTACGCTGCACCATCGCCGAGGCAGCCGCCGCGGCCAACGAGCTCCCTCCCCGCGCGCTCCATGCGCAGATCGAACGCTCACTGGGCGGACTCGAGGGCAAGACCATCACCGTTTGGGGCATTGCGTTCAAGCCCGCCACCGACGATGTCCGTGAGGCTCCAGCGATTCGCTTGATGGAAACCTTGGTGGCCGCTGGTGCTCGGATCCGCACCACGGATCCGGAGGCGCTCGAGACCGGTCGCGAGCGTCTACGCTTGCTCGGACTGCTCGACCGCGTCAGCCTATTCGCCGACGCCTACGAGGCTTGTCGCGGCGCCGATGCGCTCGTGATCGCCACGGAATGGCCCGCCTTCCGCAATCCAGATCTGGGGCAGATCCAGGGTCTTCTGACGGGTCGCCACGTGTTTGACGGTCGCAACGTGCTGCTGCCTGAGTCGGTCGTGGAGGTCGGTCTCGAGTACCGCGGTATCGGGCGCCCCGCGGCCGGGCAGAAGCGCTAGGTCGCGGGGCTCCGGACCCGCAGCAGCGACCTTGGGAAAACGGTCGCAGCTCTAGCGAAGCGACTTCAGAGCGAGACCAAGTCCGACCAGCATCAGCAGCCAGAGCACCAGTCGTCGCACCACTTGACGCGTGAAGATGGGTGCGCGCTTCGGAGTGACGTTGCTGGCGACCAAGGCGCGCAGCAGCGCGAGCTGCTCGCCGTTCATGGCGCGTTTTGGCAGGATCTGCGCGTCGCTGGCGGTGGCAAACACCAGCACCGTGTGCGGCGTCTCAATCACGCGCTGGACGTCGCTCCAGGGGAGCTCTGAAACCCCATCACCCGTGCCCGCGCTCAGACCGGCAGCATCGATCTTCATGTGCAGCTTGCGCGCCTCGGGCGCCAGGGACTCGTGGACGCGGCGGGCCACGCGCTTGCTCGGATCACGCCCGAGAAAGATGAGTCCGAGCAGCACGACCCCGACCACGAGCAGCGCCTGACGGTCGCGACCCTCCTGCCAACGGTAAGCCACCAATCCGATGACTGCGAGCATCGCCGCAATCGAGACGGCTCGCGCTGCGCGCGCCCGCGGAAGCGCCGCGAGACCGCGCTCGATGTCTTCTCGCTGCAGTTCAAAATCGAGCTCGATCGCGGGGCTCTCTGGCCGGGTCTCCAACATCGACGGAGCGTAGTCCGTCTGAGGGGATCACTCCAGTCGAGCTTCGATCGCCTCAGTGAGAGCACGCAGGGCGAACACGCGGGCCAGGCGCTTGTCGTTGCCCGGAACTACGGTCCAGGACGCCCCTGCTTGCTCGGTCAACTCGAGCATATCGGCAACGGCGGCCTCGTAGAGGTCCCACTTTTCCCGGTTGCGCCAGTCTTCCTCGGTGATCTTCCAGCGTTTGTCGGCGCGCTGCTGGCGAGCCTCGAAGCGGGCGAGCTGCTCGTCCTTGTCGATCTGCAGCCAGAATTTGACGACGACTGCGCCCCAGTCCACCAGGTTGCGCTCAAACTCGCGGATCTCCGCGTAGGCACGCCGCCAGTCCGCGCTTGAACAGAAGCCCTCGACTCGCTCCACAAGCACGCGACCGTACCAACTGCGGTCAAAGATCGTGACGTGGCCCGCTTTGGGCAGACGGCTCCAGAACCGCCACAGGTAGTGCTGACTCTTCTCAGTTTGAGTCGGAGCCGAGATCGGAGTCACTTCGTAGCCACGGGGATCCAAACAAGTGGTCAGGCGACGAATGCTGCCGCCTTTGCCAGCCGCATCCCAGCCCTCATAGGCCACCACCACGGGCAAGCGCTGGGAGTAGATCAGATGCCCGGCCGCAAACAGGCGCCTTTTCAGCGCGTCCACTTCCTCCTCGTAGGCCTCCGGGGTGAGTTTGCGGGCGAGATCCACCGTCGCGAGGCGACTCTCGGCACTGCTGATGCGAAGGTTCGGGCTGACGGATTCCGCGCTGGGAACCACGGCCGCTGGCGTGTCGAGACGCGCCGACAGGCGCTTTACCAGCTCACGCAGCACCTGCATGATGGCCTGCTGCTTGTCTTTTGCAGGCACCAGCACCCAGGGGGTGTCTTCGGATAACGTCTCGGCCACTGCCGTCTCGTAGGCCGTAAGCCAGGCGGGATAGTGGGCGTTCTGGCGCTTGGCGTCGCGATCGATCCGCCAGGCGGTGGCTTTGTGCTCGCGAAGCTTTTTGAAGCGCTTGCTCTGCTCGCGCTTGGAAATGTGGAAGACGAATTTGACAAGCAGCGTACCGTCGTCCACGAGCGTGCGTTCAAACGCGCGTATTTCGGCGAAATTTCGCTGAAGCTGCGCGGGCGAAACGGACTTGGCGATGGCCTTGTCGAGCACGCGGTCGTACCAGCCGCGATCGAACAAGGCGATGGCACCCTTGGCGGGGGTGGCCATCCAGAAGCGCTGCAAGTGCGGTCGCAGGCTATCTTCCGGTGACGGAGAGGGAGCCGACACCACGCGAGCCCCGCGCGGATCGAGCCACGACATCAAGGCATTGATGACGGTCCCCTTGCCAGCCGCGTCCCAGCCCTCGAACAGCAGCATGATCGGAACGCCGCTCGCGCGCGCCTCCCGCTGGAGGCGGGCGAGCTCGAGTTCTAGTCTCTCACGCTCGCCCGCTGTGACCGGGGATCCGTCATCCTGAGGCAGGGTTGCCGCGAGTAGTTCGAAGCCTTTGGTCACGGGTGCACCACTTTCGAAAGGAGAGACTATTTGAGAAGCGCTGGTTTCACGCTAGCGCTGCGCGTCTTGCGCGGAACGAGCACCACAGCTCCCAGCGGCGGCAGATCGAGCAACAGGCTCTGACTGCGTCCATGGGCGTCGATCGGATCGGTGTCGAGGCTAGTGAGGTCATTGAACCCACTGCCGCCGAAGGCCTTGTCGTCCGTGTTCAGGATGCAGTCGTAGACACCCGGGACCGGAGCCCCGATGCGGTACGCCAGGCGAGGCACGGGAGTGAAGTTGAACGCGACGACCGCCATGTCATCCCCGTCACGACGCAGGTAGATGAACACACTGTTTTCGCGGTCGTGGAAATCAATCCACTCGAAGCTCTCAGGGTTCGGATCCCCCCGCCAGAACGCGGGATGAGCCAAATACTGGGTGCCCAGCTCGGTGATGAAGTCGAGGAACGCCGCACGCTGCGGCTCTTCCGCCAGGTGCCAGTCGAGGCTGTTTTCGACGCGCCACTCACCAGGCTGGGCCAGCTCGGTACCCATGAACATCAGCTGCTTGCCAGGACGAGTGTACTGGTAAGCCAGCAGCAGGCGCATATTGGCGAGCTTCTGCCAGTGGTCACCAGGCATCTTGGCGTAGAGCGAGCCCTTACCGTGCACCACCTCATCGTGCGAGATCGAATTCACGAAGTGCTCGGTGTTCTCGTACATCATCGAGAAGGTGAGCTGATCGACGTGGAAGCGACGATGGACCGGATCCTTGGTAAAGAACGTCAGGGTGTCGTGCATCCAGCCCATGTTCCACTTGAACGTGAAACCGAGACCGCCCCAGCTGGTCGGACGTGAGACGCCGCCCCAAGCCGTCGATTCCTCAGCAATCGTGAAGGCACCAGGCACGTCTTCGGCGATCGCCTGGTTGAACTGCCGCAGAAAGTCGATTGCCTCGACGTTCTCGCGTCCACCGTAGGGATTCGGGATCCATTCACCCGACGCGCGACTGTAGTCGAGGTACAGCATCGACGCGACAGCGTCCACGCGCAGCCCGTCCACGTGGAACTCCTTCAACCAATAGATCGCGTTGGCGACTAGAAAGCTCCGTACCTCCGCCCGACCGTAGTTGAAGATCAGGGTGCCCCAGTCGGGATGCTCCCCACGTCGAACGTCGTCGTGCTCGTACAGCGCCGTGCCGTCAAAGCGGCGTAGCGAAAAGTCGTCTTTCGGGAAATGCGCCGGGACCCAGTCGATGATCACAGCGATCCCCGCCTGATGCATCGCATCCACGAAATAGCGGAAATCATCCGGACTTCCGTAGCGCGAGGTGGGTGCGTAGTAGCCGGTCACCTGATAGCCCCAGGAGGGGTAGTAGGCGTGCTCGGCGATCGGCATCAACTCGACGTGCGTGTACTTAAGCCGCTTGCAATGCTCGATCAATCGCGGTGCAATCTCACGATAGGTGAGGTAGCGATTGTCCTCCTCGGGCACGCGCGCCCAAGAGCCAAGATGCAGCTCGTAGACCGCAACGGGCTCACGCAGCCAATCCTTGGCCTTGCGCTGCTCCATCCAAGTCGCGTCTTCCCAGTCGTAGCTGGTGGCGTAAACGCGCGACGCCTGCGCCGGCGGCACCTCCATGTGGAAGGCCATCGGATCGGTCTTCTCACGTAGCCAACCCTCTTGAGTCTTGAGCTCAAACTTGTAGAGAGCTCCGAGCTGGACGCCGGGAACGAAGACCTCCCACACCCCAGAGCTCCCAAGCGAGCGCATCGGAAACAGGCGGCCATCCCAATTGTTGAAATCACCAACGAGGCTGACGCGTCGGGCATTGGGTGCCCAGACGGCAAACGACACGCCCGCCTCACCGTCGATGGTGCGAGGATGAGCGCCGAGCACCTTCCACAGCTGGCGATGCGTTCCCTCGTTGTAGAGGTGCAAATCGATGTCACCCAGCGTCGGCAGGAACCGGTAAGGGTCCCCGCGTTCAAAGCTGTTGCCGTCGGCGAAGCCGAACGTCAGGCGATACCGCAGCGGCAGTCTCATGCCCGCGACAAACAGGGCAAAGAGGCCGGAACCGAGCGCCGCCATGGGGTGCGACTTGTCCGCAAGCAGCAACGACGCCGATTGCGCGTCCGGGTGGAACGCGCGTACGACGACGCCCTTGACGCCTCCGAGCTCCACGGGATGCGCACCGAGGTACGCGTGGGGTTGGGCCAACTCGAACTCGAGCAGGCTCTTGAGGAGCTGCGGATCTCCGCGGAGAACGGCATCTTCAGTGGTGGGGTTTTGCGGGTTCATGCGTGGGGTTCCGTTCGTGGCAGAGTAACACGACTGAATGCGGAGCAACGCTCAAGTTGCCCCCCTTCAAGACGTGCCGGCTGCCCGCCGACGTGTTGACCAATTCGCGCCAATGGCCCTTGTCCTCGACCTCGGGGATCACGAAGCTTTTGGCTCGATTGCTGGCATTGAGGATGAGGAGCAGGCCGGGACCCGTCAGCGGATTGCCTCGCTCATCGAGCTCGTCGGGCATCTCACCGCGGATCAGCATGCCGAGGCTGCGGGTGCGAGGGTTGGTCCAGTCTTCGACCTGCATTTCGCCCCCATCTGCCCGAATCCAGCTCACGTCCTTCTGGCCGCCCGGAGTGACCGCCTTGCCTTGGAAGAAGTGGCGCCGGCGTAGTACGGGGTAGGTTCGAGAGATGCGCAGCACCTCGCGCGTGAACTCGAGCAACTCCTGCTCGCCCGGCTCCAGCTCCCACTTCATGTAGCTGAGGGGACTGTCCTGACAGTAAGCGTTGTTGTTGCCACGCTGCGTGCGCCCGACCTCGTCGCCCTGCGACAGCATCGGAACGCCCTGAGAAAAGGCGAGGGTGGTCAGGAAATTGCGCTTCATGCGCTCACGCAGGCGCACTACCTGAGGAGAGCCGGTCTCGCCCTCGACCCCCCAGTTTCGACTGAAACTGTCGTTGGCGCCGTCACGATTGTCCTCGCCGTTGGCCTGGTTGTTCTTGCGCTCGTAGGTGACCAAATCGTGGAGCGTGTAGCCGTCGTGACAGGTGACGAAATTCACGCTCGCGAGCGGTCCACGCCCACTTCCGCAGAACAGATCGCTGGAGCCCGACAAGCGCGAGGCAAGCTCTGCCACCTGTCCGTCGTCGGCACGCCAAAAGCGGCGGACATTGTCGCGGTAGCGACCGTTCCATTCAGCCCAACCCGGGGGAAATCCGCCTAAACGATAGCCGCCAGGTCCGATGTCCCAAGGCTCCGCGATCAGCTTGAGCCGCGAGAGGATCGGATCCTGCTGGATCGTCAGGAAGAACTGTGAAGCAGCGTCGAACTCGTGCGGCGAGCGGGCGAGCGTCGGCGCAAGATCGAAGCGGAAGCCGTCGACGCGCATTTCGGTGGCCCAGTAGCGCAGACTGTCGAGCACCAGCTGAAGCACGCGCGGATGCGTCAGATTGAGGCTATTGCCGCAACCGGTGTAGTCGACGGTCCCGCGGCGATCATGGCTCGGCAGGTGATAGTACGAGGCATTGTCGGCGCCGCGAAAGCACAGCGTGGGCCCGAGCTCATTGCCCTCGCCGGTGTGGTTGTAGACCACGTCGAGCAGCACCTCGATGCCAGCGCGATGAAAGGCCTTCACCATGGTCTTGAATTCCGTGACCTGCTGGCCGTGCGCCTCGGTCGCAAAGCGCGGATCGGGCGCAAAGAATCCAAGCGTGTTGTAGCCCCAGTAATTGCTGAGACCGAGGTCGAGCAGGCGCTGATCGTGGGCGGGATGCTGCACTGGCAGCAGCTCAACGGCCGTTACCCCGAGAGACGTTAGGTGGTCGAGCACTGGCTGGGTAGCGAGGCCCAAATAGGTGCCGCGCAGCTGCTCGGGAATGTCGGGATGCAGCGCGGTCATGCCTTTGACGTGGCATTCGTAGATCAGCGTCTTGCTCCAGGGCACGCGAGGACTGTGGTCGTCACCCCAGGTGAAGGCGCTGTCGTGCACGATGCACTTGGGCATGTCATCGCCGTTCTCCTCGCTGCTCGCCACCAGGTCTTGCGCGGAATGGCGAACGTCATAGCCGTAGGAAAGGCGCGTCCAGTTGAGAGAACCCGTGATCGCCTTGGCGTAGGGATCGATCACGAGCCGCTTGGGGTTGAAACGATGACCCGAGCTTGGCGCGTACGGGCCATGCACCCGATAGCCATAGAGCTGACCGGGGCGAACATCCGGCAAATAGGCATGCCAAACGTGATTGGTGCGCTCACGTAGTGGGAGGCGTTGCAGCTCACGGTGGGGAGGATGCGCCTCGAAGAGGCACAGCTCGACGCGCTCGGCGTGCTCGGAAAAGAACGCGAAGTTGACGCCTTCACCGTCCCACGTGGCACCCAGAGGGTTGGGTTCGCCTGGCCAGATTCGCATGGTCATTGTGACACCTCTTGTCGCTGCGCCAGCCGCTCAAGGGCGGCAGTCGGGATGGGGGCCCAGTCCGGGCGGTGATCGAGTTCGTACTCTAGCTCACGCAAAGCTTTGTCCAGCAGCAACGCCTCGAGCCAAGGTCGGACCTGCTGGCTTTGGCCGTCGTGGTAACCAAGGCGCGCGGTCTCGGTAAAATAGGCGGAAACGAGGGCGACTCCGAGTGACTCGGCCCGGCTCTGCAACTGCTCGCTTGCGGCAAAATCCGCGAGTTCTGGCGCGGCGCAGGCTGCCGCGTAGTCGACTGAACGCAGCAGCCCCGCCAGATCGACCAGCCTTGCTCCGGGCTGACGACGCTGCTCCGGACTCACCTGAGGTTCTCCGCCAAAATCGATCAAGCGGAACCCACTCGGCGTACTCAACACCTGACCGAGATGAAAGTCGCCGTGAACCGCCTGTAGCTCTAGGCAATGGTCGAGGCGGGACCAGTGGACCAAATGCTGCTCGAGGCGAGTGGACAGGCCTCTCCTCGACTCCAAGTACGGACTCAGGCGTAAAAGCCTCTGTCGCGCGGCGGCCACCCGTGCCTGATGGTAGCCCCGAGCTGACTCCGAGTTGGCGTCGTGGGTTGGCTCAAGCAGACGCAATCCAGCGTGTAGCTGCGCGAGCTGTTGGCCCAGCAGCGGCCAGAAACTGGGCAAATCGGAGCCATTTTTCCAGCTCTGAACGAGCGACTCGAACGCATCTCCGTCGGCATCGCACCAAGCCGTGAGCAACGCCAGCGGTGCCGTTTCGCAGCCCGCTTGATGCCAGGTCACTTCGCCGAGCCACTCGGGGATCGGCAGCTGCGGAGCGACTCGCCCGAGCTGCTCAAGACGATGGGACTCGAGTCCAGCCCCTGGCTCGAGCCGCACTTGAAGCTTGAGAAACACTTGATGCTCGAGACAAAAAGCGCGATTGGTCTGCTCACGCGCGAGCGCCACGGCTCGCGGTTGACCGCACGAGCGCAAAGCCTCGCAGCTGCGGCCCCGCAGCTCAGACTCGCCACCCGCGACGGAGGCATTCTCACGAGCCAGCATCGCGAGCGCCTCGGCAATGGCCGGAGTAAGACCGAGCAGCTCGGAGTCGCAGGCCTCACTGCCCCCATGTGCGGCCAAATAGATTTCCGCGGGACGCGCCGAGTAGCGCACTTGCAGCCCGCAGAGCCACTGGTCACAGCCGAGCCGATGCAGTGGCACGCTCCCCAGCAGCGAAATATCAACAATCTCGCCAGATTTTCCGCCAAATCCGCGCGCCGCGCGCAGCGACTGCCAAAGCGCCAATGGCCCCCCGAAAGCCTCAAGCCCAGAGGAATTCGGGGGTGTCGCTGGGTCACCCAGGACAGGCTTCATGGCGTCCCGCTCAGGACGACCGCACGATCCGCAGCACGTGTCCGATCTTATCGTTCGGATCCAGCCTCACGTAGTTACGACTGCCGCGCCAGGTGTGACGATTGCCCGTGAGTAGATCGTCAACCTCGAACATCTGGTCTTCAGTGAAGCCAAGTTCCTCGATCGGCACATGCACCATGCACTCGTGCATGCGATGCGGATCCAGATTCGCAATCACGATCAGGTCGTTACCAGCTGCGTGCTTGTGGAAGGCCAGGACCTGCTCGTACTCGGTCTTCAGGAAGGTCACGTTCTCAACCCGCTGGAGCGCGGGATTCTCGCGACGGATGCGATTGAGCTTGGCGATGTCCTGCTTGAGATTGCCAAACTGGTTGTAGTTGCGCTGCCGGATCTCGTACTTCTCTGAGTTGAGGTATTCCTCACTGCCAGCCGCAACAGCGCGATTCTCGCAAAGCTCATAACCGCTGTAGAGCCCGTAGGACGGTGACAGCATGGCCGCGAGCAACAGGCGAATGCGGAAGGCCGCGCGTCCGCCGGTTTGCAGGTACTCATGCAAAATGTCCGGCGTATTCGGGAAAAAATTCGGCCGGAAGCACTCCTTCATCTCCGGTTGCGCAAGCTCCTCGAGGTACTCGCGCAGCTCCCAGGCGCTGTTCTTCCAGGTGAAATACGTGTAGCTCTGAGAAAAACCGAGCTTGGCCAGGGCGCGCATGCGGTTCGGTCGCGTGAAGGACTCCGACAGGAACACTGCATCCGGATGGCGCTTGTGCACCTCGGCGATGGCCCACTCCCAGAAGGCGAGCGGCTTGGTGTGCGGATTGTCGACGCGGAAAATCTTCACGCCGTGACCGATCCAGAACAGCATCACGTCGAGGCAGGCCTGCCACAGACCGGCGCGGTCGCTCGACCAGAAGTTGATCGGGTAGATGTCCTCGTACTTCTTCGGCGGGTTTTCCGCGTAGCGGATGGAGCCGTCGGGGCGAACGAAGAACCACTCGGGATGCTCCTTGCACCAGGGGTGATCCGGCGAGCACTGGAGTGCAAAATCGAGGGCGATCTCAAGCTTGAAGTCAGCAGCCGTACGCACCAGCCGATCGAAATCCGCCAACGTTCCTAGCTCGGGATGAACGTCGGTGTGACCGCCCTCATGCGAACCGATGGCCCAAGGGCTGCCCACGTCACCAGGCTGCGCAACGCGCGCGTTGTTGCGACCCTTGCGGTGGGTGTAACCGATCGGGTGGATCGGCGGCAGATACAGCACGTCAAAGCCAAGCGCCGCCAGCTCGGGGATACGCTCCTCGACGTCGGCGAAGGTGCCGTGCTTGCCGGGCTCTTTGGCTTGGGAGCGCGGAAAGAGCTCATACCAAGACCCAAATCGCGCGACCTCACGCTCCACGGCGATCGAGAAGCTACGGTCAAAGACGGACAGCTCTTCGGGCACCAGCGGCCCGTAGGCGGCCGTGAGCACATCATTGTCAAACGCCGTCGAGAGCCGCTCATCGGCTGAGACAGTCGTGTCGGAGAGACGGCGCGAGGCCGCCTTGAGCTTGTCCGCGAGCGGGGAGCCGCGGTGCTTGGCAGCACGAGCGAGCAACACGCCGCCCTCCAGGAGTTCCGGGGCCACGTCTTGGCCCGCGGCCAGTCGTTTGCGGAGGTCGCTCACCCAGGTCCGGAACGGATCGGGCCAGGCCTCAACGACGAACTCCCAGACGCCCAGCTGATCGACGCGGAAATGCGCACTCCACAGATCGGCATCGTAGGCGAAGGCCAGCGGAACCTCACGCCACGTGGCAGCGCCAGGACCACGGTAGCGGACTCTGGCAGAAATCAGGTCATGACCATCCTTGAAAATATTCGCGGTGACGCGAACTGAATCACCAAGGATGCGCTTGACGGGATAGCGGCCTGCGTCGAGCTCGGGCTGGACAGCCTCGATCACCAGACGCGGAAGCGAAGGGGCGACTGCAGTGCTCATTCGTTTTGGGAAGCGGTCCGTCTGCAGGGCGCCGAGGCTACTTTGGCACCGAGATGGACGCGGTTGTGGGCAGTGTCACTGCTTGGCCTGTCAGCGTCAAGGCGGATGCTCGAGGTCCCGGGGTCGGTTCACCCGAAGGTTTCCAACGTTTCAGTTTAGCAGATTGCGAATGTGAAATTGAACGCCGCTCTTGGGCTGGTACCACAATAAATTCGAGCACTTAGTCACGTTTTTGGGCTGGCATGGGCGTTGCGATAGATAACGCGTTCCTGGGCGCGTCTGATGCGCCGTCCCTGGGAGCCTCCCTGAGCCGAATTGACCCACACCTCCCGCTCCCCTGCGTTTCAAGAGTCCCAGCCTGGCTCGCCAGGTGATTCCAGCCGGGTCCCCGAGGGTCCGCTATCGGGTCGTCGCCGCGCCGCCCCAAAAATACTCCTGGCCTGGCAGCGATCTGAGGTTCGCGCTGCGTTCGCCCCCCTGCTGCTGCGGCTCGGCGCGACGGTCACCGAGGTGACGAGCGCGGATGCCTATGAGCGACTGCTGGCTTCGGGCCCGGGCTTCAATCTGGTCCTGGGTGATGCTCAGCTGGCGGGCTCGACGGGATTTGCGCCCTTCGCGGAGCTGCGACTCGGAGGAGGGCCGCTGCCGTTCATCATCGTGCAGTCGGTGCACGGGCACCTTCTGCGGGTGGCCCTCGGCGGTGGGACGATCGCCGTGCTCTCGACTCGCATCGTCAACGAGCTCGCCTTGGAGGAGCTGGCATTGCAGCTCCTGGCGCAACCGACCCCCACGCAACGGCCGCCGACCGCTCGCTAGAACGCCGCGCGGCCCGCGGCTACGGCGTCGAATCCTCGGCTGGTTGAGGCCCCACAGACTCTGTGGGAATCGCCGCTGGCGGTGGTGGTGCCGGCTGAGGCGCCACCGGCAGCGGAGCGACGGGAAAAGCTGTTGAGGTAGCTGGGTTCGGTGAGGTTGGCGGGATTGGCTGCGTTGGCATCGACGCTGACGCCGGAGCGCGCGCCGTCGCATTGCCCGCGGTGTTCTTTGCAGCGACTCCGGAGCTGCTTGAGGCCGGCGTGACCACGCCATGACGCGAACTCGGGTTGGCTGCGAACCCATCAGGAGAGGGCGACTGGGGCAGGAGGGGTCGCGGATGAGCCGCCTCGCGTCGCAGCTCAACGCGCGCAGCACCCGCTGAGCGGGGAGCGGCTGTCGGCCTCAGCAAGGCCCAAGCACCAAGACTGCCCAACACGAGAGACACCCCCGCGACTAGCCAGAGGCGAGGTGAGCCAGTCGAGCCAAATTTCCCGACGATTCGCGTCGCTGGTGACGACTGCACGGGAGCGGTGAGCGGCGGAGGCTCAAACAGGGTGGGCGCGGTCGCCAGCTCACCCAAGCGAGACGCCAGGGGGCTCGAGCCACGCGCGTCGGGCATGAGAGGCAGGCGAGAAGGCTCGCCGGACGACGAGCGCGCGTCGGGACGCTCGCTGCGAGCATCGAGCAGGGTATCCGACGCTCTGGGCGTCTCCTGACGGGTGGGCGTGTCCAAACGCCCGTCGCCTGGACGACTCGCCTGTTCTGACTCCTCGAATCCCGTGTAGATGGTGGCGCGCCCCTCAGCGCCGGCGACCTCGCGCAGCTGATTGGCGAGCTCACGCGCTGTCTGAAACCTGGCGTCGGGGTCACGCGCCACTGCGCGCTCAAACCAGGCATCAAATCCCGAGGGAACCGGGGCAAAATCAGAGGGACGAGGGATCTCGCGTATGCAGATCTGCAGCACCAGATCCCCGAGGGCCTCACTCTGGAACGGACGTCGACCAGTGAACATCTCGAACGCGATCACGCCCAGTGCCCAAAGATCGGAGCGGTGGTCGACGGTCTTATTGCCCTGAACCTGCTCCGGACTCATGTAGTACGGAGTGCCAATCAGGGATCCGGTGCGCGTGTGGGTGCCTTCGAGTAGCGACCCCGACTGACTGAATTTAGCCACCCCAAAATCGAGCACCTTGGCGACCTCATCGTCCTCGTTGCTGACGAGAAAGACGTTCTCGGGTTTGAGATCGCGGTGCACGATTGAGAGCTCGTGCGCGCGTGCGATGGCCCGAGCCACGTGGGTCACGACCTTGACGACATCGCTCGGAGCGAGTCGCCCCACACGCTGCAGTCGGTCCGCGAGGTTCTCGCCCTCGAGCAGCTCCATCACCATGAAGGGACGCCCCTCCTCCACGCCGTAATCGAGCACTTGCACGACGTGGGGACTGCGCAGCGCAGCTGCCGCGCGAGCCTCACGCAGGAATCGCTCGACCACCCCGGGTTGGCTTGCCACCTCCGGAGCGATCAGCTTGACCGCCACGGGCGCGTGAAGAATCAGGTGATCCGCACGCCAAATACTACCAAAGCCCCCCTCGCCGAGGAGGGTCTCGAGTCGGTACCGCTCAAGCAGCACGCGACCTGCTGCAAACAGGGGCTCTCCCATGGGGACGGTTTCCCAGGGACGATAGCGCCAGTGGGCGAGAAGGGCAGATTTTCGGCGACGCGGCCAATTAGCCGGAGAATCAGGCGACGTCCAGTGATCGCGACGAGACCTCACCGGAGCGCCCGCTGCGCCTCGACGCCAGGGTGAGATATTGCCGCGCTCGTGTTAGATCCGCCTCCTCATCATGTCAGGTCCCACCACCGCATTCGCCCTAGGACTCCTGCTCGCTGTCACCGGCCTCGCCGGGTCCGGATGCAAGCCCAATCAGCCCAGCCCAAGCGCCGCGCCGTCGGCCGCGGCGAGCGCGCTGCTCCCCGTGGTCGCGTCAACGCGCCCAACGCCTACGCCGCCACGGCCGAGCCCTCCGTTCGTGATCGACGCGGGGCGCGGTCTTGGCCCGATTCGCTTCGGTGCGACCCAAGCGACTGTTGAACGCCTGATGTCCCGCCCCTGTGACGTCGTGACCCCCACGCGTTGTCAGATGATTTCCGGTGGCGTGGAGTTTGAACTCACCGCCGGGGTGGTTTCAGCGATCAACGTTTATCACGCCGACCGCCCTGTCGAGGGAAGCGCGGATCGAACCTACGGCATGTTCAGCGGAGGGATTCCCCCGGATCTGCGGCTGGGTATGGTTCCCGACGCCATCGAAGAGGTGCTCGGCAAAGCCACCAAGACCGAGACGCTCGATGGCAGCCCGCCCAACTTGACGGTTCGACGGGATCACTACCCCGGACTCGTTCTCGAATACGATGTGAACCCCAAGAACAAGCGTCTGATCCTGTCGCGAGTGCACATCGAGAAGACTAAGTAACGGTCGACGGGCAAGACGCGTCGAACGTCAGGCAACCGGCGTCGCGTTCAACGTCGAACGCGGCGACGCTCCTGAATCATCTGTTGCGTGATCAGGCGCTGGGCATCGGCGGACTCAACGAGCGTCCAAACGTCGTGGGCAGGGCGATCCGCCGCCAGGGTGAGCAATAGCTCGGCGGCGCGCTCGGGCGCGATGCCGTCAAAATGTCGTCCCGGCAGCTCAACGACGGCGGAGCGTGCCCGCAGGCCCTCGAGCGTCGTGAGGATGTGTTCAACGACGGAGCTGTAGACCTCTTCGCCAAACTCCTCGCGGGGACCGACGCCAAAGAACAGCAGCTTGTCAAAGGGCAGCAGCGGCCGCCCCGGCAATAGAATCACCTCACCACGACGACCCGCTGCGAACCCGCTGCGAATGAGCGAGGAGACACGCCCGGCGAGGCGCCAATCGATTAAGCCCGAGACGCCATGCGGCGGCCGCTCGCCCTCGACCAGCGCAGTCACCAAGACCTCGGTCCCAGCCAACTCGAGGCGGCGTAGCTGAGGGAGGATGAACCGCAGGTCCATGGCCTAGTCCGGACCGGTCAGGCCTAGCGCTGCGCCGAGCCGCGATCGGTATCGAGGCGACCGCAGTCGTCGGCAATTCGATCGAGCACGCCGTTGACGAAACTGCCGCTATCCTCGGTCCCGTAGCGCTTGGCAAGCTCGACGGCCTCGTCGAGGACGACCGCTCGCGGAGTCTCAGTGCGCTGAGTCAGCTCCCAGGCACCGATCCGCAACACGTTGCGATCAACCCGATTCATGCGATCGAGCCGCCAGTGGGCGCTGGCCGAGGTGATTCGACGATCGACCTCCTCGAGCTGCGTGATCACTCCGCGCACGATCACGTCCGCATAGGCGCGGCCTTCGACCTCGCCTGGGGTCTCGCGCCAATAGTCGAACAGGATTTGGTCGACTCCGTCACCCGTGGTGTCGAAGGCAAACAGCATCTGGAGGGCCGCTTCACGCGCAGTAGTTCGTGCACCCATGGGATTTCGTTCAGAGTCCGGCTTCCGAGAAGGTGCGCGAGAGCGAAACCATTTCGATCGTCGCCAGGGCTGCGTCGAACCCCTTGTTGCCTGCCTTCGTACCCGCACGCTCGACGGCTTGCTCGATACTGTCAGTCGTCAGCACGCCGAAGCCAATCGGCACGCCGGTATCGAGCGACACCGAAGCGATGCCCTTAGAGACCTCGGCGGAGACGTAGTCAAAGTGGGGGGTGCTGCCGCGAATGACCGCTCCCACCGCAACGATGGCATCAAAACGCCCAGAACGAGCCAACCGACCACAGACGAGCGGGATCTCCCAGGCGCCAGGCACGCGAACGAGCGTGATGAGCTCCCGCTGAGCGCCATGGCGCACGAGCGCGTCCACAGCACCCTCAACAAGGCGCTCAACAATGAACGCATTGAAGCGTCCAGCGATCAGCGCAAAGCGGGCGCCCGTCGGAACGACAAGCGAACCAGTCAGGGTTTGTGAGGTGGGAAGCGAGACGTCGCTGCTCATGGGGTTGGTACGTTAGCCTTTGGTCTGCATGGACACCAGGGGAAGACTCTCGACGACCTTGAGTCCGAAGCCCTGAATGCCAGCGATCTTCTTGGGATTGTTCGTCAGCAGGCGCAGCTCACGAATCCCCAAATCACGGAGAACCTGAGCTCCGAGGCCATACTCACGCAGGGTGCCGTCGCCGGCGGCCCCGCTGGGTGCTGTCGGCCCAACTGCCGAAGCCGTCCGCCCACGGGCGCCCGCGATCGCAGCGAGTTCGGAGCGCAGATCCCCACGCGGCGGCAGATAGACGATCACGCCGGAACCAGCCGACTCGATGGCGTCAACCGCCTCATAGAGGTTGCGACGTCCTTCACTTTCGGTCGACGCGAAGGTGTCCGCCAGCGTCGAACCCGCGTGCATTCGGCAGATCACGGGCTCCGTTGAACTGACGGTCCCGTGCACCAGCGCCAGGACCTGGACTTGGTCAATGGCATCCTCATAGACCCGAGCCGACCAGCGTTTTCCGGTGCGATCCAGCAGGATTTCCTCGGTCTGAAGCAGTGTCACCAGTTGCTCGGTCTGGAGCCGGTAGCGGATCATGTCCGCGATCGAGAGGATGCGCAGATCATGGCGACTCGCGAAGATCTCGAGGTCCGGCATACGCGCCATCGAGCCGTCGTCGTTCATGATCTCGCAGATCACGCCAGCAGAGCTCAACCCTGCGAGGCGCGCCAGATCGACGGAACCCTCCGTCTGACCGGCTCGCACGAGCACTCCGCCGCGACGTGCCTTGAGGGGATGAACGTGCCCCGGGACCACGATGTCGTCCGGACGTGCCCGCGGATGACAGGCCACCCTGATGGTCTGGGCGCGATCGGCCGCGCTAATCCCGGTCGTCACGCCCTGACGCGCCTCGATACTGACCGTGAAGGCCGTCCCAAGAGGCGGGCCTTGGCGGTCGGGTAGCTGCTGCAGGGGGAGGCCAAGCTGCTCAACCTGGCGCTCAGTAAGCGTCAGGCAGATCAGGCCACGCCCGTAGGTTGCCATGAAGTTGATGGCGTCCGGAGTGACGGCGTCAGCAGCCATGCACAGATCGCCCTCGTTCTCGCGATCCTCATCGTCAACGAGAATCACCATCTTTCCGGCGCGAATGTCCTCGAGCGCCGCTTGAACGCGCTGAAGATTGCCGGGGTCGATGTCGAGTGCACGGGGCGGAATGGTGGGCTGTTGTTTCCGGTGGGGCATGGCTCAGAGGAATCCTGCGCGTTCGAGAGTTCGCTGAAAATCTGGTGGCGGTGCGGCTTGCGACCCGGAGGCTACGGGGTCCGCCTTGGCCTGGAGCGCCGACACGACGTAGCGGGCGAGAAGGTCCACCTCGAGATTGATCTCGGAGCCCACACGCCACTGTGCGAGCGTCGTCTCGTGGCTGGTGTGCGGGATGAGCATCACCGAAAACGAGCCCTCTTGAACGCCGTTGACGGTCAGAGAGACACCGTCGAGGGCCACCGAGCCCTTGGGGGCAAGATAGGCGCGCAGCTGGCTAGGGAGCTCGAGTTCGAGGCGCCGGGCGTCACCCACCTCCGTCACGGAGAGCAGCTGGACGACCGCGTCCACGTGCCCGCCGACGAGATGGCCCCCAAGACGGTCGCCCAAGCGAAGTGCACGCTCCAGATTGACCGAAGCACCGACCGCGAGGCGCCCGAGCGTCGTTTTCTCCGCGCTCTCGGCAGAAACGTCGGCTTCAAACCCCTGCGAGCCGGCGGTGACCACCGTCAAACAGGCCCCGTTGACGGCAATCGACTCACCGAGCACGAGCGGGCCCAGGGCGGCACGAATGCGCAAACGGTAGCCGGGACCGCGGCGCTGGCGCGTTTCCAACTGTCCGGTCTGTTCGACAAGGCCGGTGAACACGCCGGAGCCATAGCACCGAGCGGGTGCCGTGGAGTCCCCCATTGCCAGGTCCCCTGGTGATCGGTCAAGCTGTGGCAGACACCGTGTCGAATCGCGCCCTGATTTTTCCCCTGCTCGGACTGCTCGGACTCGGCGGCATACTGGCTGGCTGCGGTCCAAGTGTGCAGGTGATGCACGAGGCCTCAGTGCGCTTCGAGCATTGCTACCGCTTAGATCTCGACCCAGAGATTGCAGTCTCACACCGGCTCGCCTGCTGGCGTGAGTGGCGCGACGTCTATTCGGTCGAGCAAACCCGGGATCGCCGAGAGCACGCGGAAGACCGGATCCGCAAGCTGGAGGCGGGTGACGCCACGACCCAAACCCTGCGCGTTGCGCCCGGGCCGCAAGACTCCGCTTCAGTGCAGGGCCTTCGAGTCCCAACCCCGTCGAGTGCGGCTGCCGGTGCTCAGCCCCCTGAGCGTCCGCCAACAGCGGCCCTTCCGGCGACTCCCTATGAGGCGCCCCCTGCAACGGAGCCGGTGGCTGCGTCCCCGAAGGTCTCGCCTGGTATTGCCGCGCGACCGGCCGGCTCATCACACGGAATTCCAGTACCTGCTCCGCCGCGCAGCGAGTGCAGCGGGAGATGTGAATCTGCCTGGCGCAGCTGTCGCTTGCCCGGTACGTCGGAGCATCGTGCACCCGCTGGTGCCGCACCACCCCCGAGCAAGGAACCTAGCAAGGCTCGTTGCGATGGGGACTACTCTGGCTGCGTGCGCCGTTGTTTTGCCGACTAACTTGGCCCTCTCCGGTGGGGGGAGCTAACCGCAAGAGACGGGAAACATGTCGCTTCAGAACCTCTCTGCTTCGCAGGTGAATCCCTTGCCACGTGTGTTCCGTCAGCAACGCGCAGTCCCCGCGGACGCGGTCCGACCGACCCGCGCGGAAATCAATCTCGATAGCCTGCGACATAACCTCGGCGCGATCAGCGCCGCCGTGGGCAGCGTTCCTGTATGGGCCGTCGTGAAAGCCGATGGCTACGGACATGGTGCCAAAGCGGTCGCACGCACGCTCGAGCGCTCGGGCGTCGCCGGGATCTGCGTCGCGCTGGTAGAAGAGGGAATCGAGCTGCGACAGGCGGGCATACGGATCCCGATCCTCGTCATCGGCGGGCATTATGGCCGGGCCTTTGACGAAGTGCTGCACCACGAATTGACGCCGGTGCTGCACGATCCTGGGCAGGTGGAAGCCTTCGACGCCGAGGTTCGTTACCAGGGCCGCGCGCCGGTCAACGTCCACATCAAGATCGACACCGGCATGGGACGACTCGGTGTCAATCCACGCGAGATCAACCGACTCGTGGAGTCACTCGAGCGTTCTCAAGCGGTGCGTCTCGACGGGTTGATGACCCATTTCGCCAGCGCAGATGCGCCCGATCCGACGTACATGCTCGAACAACGAGCCGCCTTTGACGAAGTCACGGCCAAGCTCGGCGCCGCAGGATTCGCGCCAAGGATTCGGCACGCCGCCAACAGCGCGGCAATCTTTTCGGACGCGCAGCAGCACCTCGATCTTGTGCGACCAGGGATCGCATTGTTCGGCGTCCCAAGCTCGCGTGATCGCTCCGAACAACTCCTGCCGGTCATGACTGTCCGCACTGAGGTCGTCGCGCTGCGCGAGCTTGAGCCAGGGCAATCAACGGGCTACGGAGCCACTTGGGTCGCACAGCGACGGACGCGACTGGCCACCCTCCCGATGGGCTACGCCGATGGTCTCAGTCGGGGGCTCTCGAACCGGGGCTCGGTCCTGATCGCCGGACGTCGCGCGCCCATCGCGGGCATCGTCAGCATGGACATGACCATGGTGGACGTCACCGATCATCCGAGCGTTGAGGTCGGCGACGAGTGCGTCGTACTGGGCCCGCAGAAGGGTCGCCTCGGCAGCGACGTGATCACCGCCGGCGAGCATGCCGATTGGATCGGAACCATCCCGTGGGAGGTTCTAACGAGCATCTCACGGCGCGTCCCGCGTTTCTACCGCGAGCCGTAAGCTGTCCCAGCGCCTCACGCGTTTCTACCGCGCGCGGTGAATCGTCCGAGCGCGTCACGCGCTGGCCACAAACGAACGGGCCCGGACAACACGTCCGGACCCGTTCAACCGCTCGTGCGAACTAACAACTCAGCTGCGGCGGCGGCCGCGAGCGACGAGCATCGCTGCGCCCGCGAGCAGCAGGCCCCAAGGACTGCTTGCGCTTGTGTGACCACCGAGCTGGCAGCCCCAACCACTGTCACTTGCGCCGCTGTCGCCCGAAGCACCGAGCCCCGGCTCTGTACCGACGCCCGCCGTTCCGCCCGTTCCCTTGGGCCCGCCAATGCCCGTGGTGCCGCCGGTTGTGGCAGTCATTCCACCGGTTCCGTAAGCGCCACCCGCAACGCCCACTGAGCCGTACTCCCAGGGCGGATTGCAGGTTCCAAGTGCGCCACCCGTGCTCGGCGGCATGGGATCAATCGCGTAAGCGCCACCCGTGCTCGGCGGCGCAGCGCCGATACCAATGGCGCCGCCGGCAGAGGCGCCGCCCCACACCACGCCGCCCGTCGCGTAGCCTCCGGTGCCGCTCGGCATGCCGCCCGTCGGGTAGCCTCCATAGCCCACGCCACCAGTCGCCGCGCCGCCCCATCCCCCGTCACAGCGCCAGTTCTTGGGGCAGTTTACGGCTGTCTCGCAGGCCATCGGACGCTGCACACAGGCGCCAACGGCGGCTGCAGGTGCCGCACAGGCACAGCCGGTGCCGGTGCCGGTGGAGCCGCCCATCCCGGGGTAGGGCGGAGCGGTGGCGCCACCGGTTGCACTCGCGTAGCCGCCCGTTGCCGGATAGGGCAGCGCCACGTCGCCACCGGTTGCTGCGCTGCTACCCGCCGTTCCATCAACGGGCCCCATCGCCCCATAACCGCCACCACAATCGCACACGGGTTGTTGCGTCTCACAGGTGAAACCTGGCCCACAATCGTCGGCGACCACGCAGGGCTTCGTCCACTTCGGCGTGCAGGTCCCGGCGTCACAACTCCAGCCCGCGTCGCAATCCTGCTCGCTCTTGCAGCCCGTCGAAGTGCACTCGGCGATGACGAAGGGCTCGCAGTTGGGTGGCGGCGCCATGAGTCCAGGGGGTGAACCACCCATGGCCGCGCCGCCGTATCCCACTCCGCCTGCCGGCACCGTGCCAACAGCACCACCAGCGCTGGTGCCGCAGTCGTAGGCGGTCGAGACGCAGGCGTACCCACCAGGGCACTCCGCACTCGACGCGCAGGTGGCCGCCGACGCGCTCGGCGCGACGAACGCCCAACCAGTGATCACAGCCGCAGAGACGAGAAGGGAATGACGGAGCATGGGGAGACCTTTCCTACCCCAAGCTGGGGTGATGGGGATGATGCACTTGGCGTGCCGACGTGGCTGCGTGGCGAGAATCTAACAAATTGCGAAGATTTTCAGCTGCAGCCGCTTGCTGGCACGTCGTGGAACAGGCGGGTCCGGACAGTCCGTGCAGCTGGTGGCACAGCTAGTGGCACAGCGGCCCAGTTGAGCCTAGGTCAGCAGCGCCCGGCCGCAAGCTGGCCTTCGACGTCCGCGTGGCTCGACTTGCCCAAAAGGGCACTCGCCTCACGCATGCCGCGTAAGCAGAGCACCCCCGGCACCAGTTGCACCGGGGGCGACAGACCGTCAGCGTCCGAGTAGGTCGAACTGCTCGAGGTGGTACTCGCGACGCGGCACGAGATCAATGCGGCGCATGTAGCGACGCTCGGTTTCGACGATCGCGGCCTTCTCCTCGGTCTGAAGCAGGTCAATCACGGCTGGGTGAGCGTTCACGACGATGCTGTAACCCTTAAGCATGTGTCGTTCGCGCCTGATCTGCCGAAGAATCTCGTAGGCGATGGTGACCCGCGACTGGATCTGGCCCGTGCCATCGCAGTAAAAGCAGGGCTCGTGCAGCATCCGCGTCAGACTCTCGCGAGTGCGCTTACGCGTCATCTCGAGGAGGCCAAGATCGCTGATGCGATTAATCGTGGTCTTGGCCTTGTCCTTGGCCAGCAGCTGCTCGAGGCTCCGCCAGACCTTCTCGCGATTGGACGCGTGGTCCATGTCGATCAGATCGAGGATCACCAGGCCACCAATGTTGCGGAAGCGCAGCTGATAGGCGATCTCGGCGACTGCTTCGAGGTTGGTCTTGAAGGCGGTTTCCTCGAGATCCTTGCTGCCCTTGCCCACGTAGCGCCCGGTATTGACGTCGATCGCCGTCAGGGCCTCGGCTTGATCGATCACGAGGTAGCCGCCGCTCGGAAGTGGCACTTTGCGGCCTAGCGCGCGACCAATCTCATCCTCGATACCGTAGGCGTCAAAAATGGGCTCGTCGCCGGTGTAAAGCTCAATGTCCTTGACGCGCTCGGGAAGGAACATCTCCACGAACCGCACCAGGCGCGAATGCTGCTCGCGATCATCGACGATGATCTTCTCGACCTCGTCGGTGAACAGATCACGCGCGGTCTTGAGCACGAGATCGAGCTCGGCGTACAGCATCGTGGGGGAACGCGCGCCCACGCGCTTGCGGGAGACCTCTTTCCAGAGGGCCACCAGATAGCCGATATCGGTCTTCAGGTTCTTCTTGGTGAGCCCCTCGGCGACGGTGCGGACGATCAACCCGCCGGTTTCCGGCTTGAGCGTGTCCATGACCTGACGGAGGCGCTGACGTTCGCGCGTCGAACCGATCCGCTTAGAGATCCCAATGTGATCGACGGTCGGGAGGTAGACGACGTGGCGCCCAGGCAGCGAGATGTGGCTGGTGACCCGCGCTCCCTTGGTGCCGATCGGCTCCTTGGAGATCTGAACGATGACTTCGTCACCCTCTTTGACGATCTCCGTGATCGGCACCGAGCGTGAGACGCGACTCGTTGCGACCTGCTTGCCCTGTCGATCTCCGCGGTCTCCGCGCTCCCCACGGTCTCCGCGCTCGCCGCGCTCTCCACGATCGAAGCGACCACCGCGACCGCGACCACGCGCGCCAGACTTCGCCTGAGGCGGCGCTACCGCGACCTTGACGGGCGCGACCGCGACGGGGGCCGGAGCTACAGCGGGAACGGGACCCTTGCCGCGGCGACGGCGACGTCGACGCCGCCCACGCGCATCGGCGGCTGCAGCGGAATTGGGATCGCTGCCCAACGCCTCGTCCGCAGGCTCCCCATCAGCTGGGGCGCTGTCCTCGTTCAGAGAGACCGACTCCGCATCGTCGTCCTCATCACCCTCGCCGGACTCGCCAACTGCAGCTGCGACTACCGACGGGGCTTGCGTAGACGCATCGTGGGTGGGCGCTTCAGCATCATCGTCGGCGTCGGCGTCCGCATCGTCGTCGTCATCGTCGTCGTCGTCGTCGTCGTCGTCGTCGTCGGCGTCCGCATCGTCGGCGTCCGCATCGTCGGCGTCCGCATCGTCGGCGTCCGCATCGTCGGCGTCCGCATCGTCGGCGTCCGCATCGTCGGCGTCCGCATAGTCGGCGTCCGCATCGTCGGCGTC
>JBBRAB010000039.1:0-39930 GCA_038207155.1 Polyangiales bacterium | reverse complement strand
CGCCCCGCGAGCACCGCCTCGCGCGGCCTGCCGCTCACGATGATCGCCGCGGCCCGTCCCCGCGAAACCACCCCAATCCGACCGAGGTGCCGCCACTAAACTGACGCTCTCCGGTGTCGCAGAATCGTTGACAGGTTCCGTGTCATGAGTTGACATCTGGTCGGGGGTGCACTCGAGCCCACGCTTGCAGACAATACCCGCAGCCAGCGCGGGGTAGTCAGACAGCGCGACGGAATCGCCAATGTTGGTCCCTCCCTGGGTCGGGCTAGTCGAGCAAGCCAGAGGTGCGAGAAGAATCGGAATAAGGGAATACAGGCTTAAGGTCTTCATTGTGGTGAGCCGACCCTATCCGGGATTGCCTGCGCCGGGAAGCGAAAATCCCGGGCCAAAGCCTGCGGCGCGCCAGGGAGCCGTAGCGAACCGGACTCAGATGGATTAGATTACGGGGTTGGTGTTCGAAGCACATTCCCCTCAGCCTACTCAGAGCCGGCGCTATGTACGCGTTGAGCCTCTGCCCCACCACCCGGTGGATGTTCAGGTCATGGGAGGTAGTTTCCTCGACACCCTTCGCGCGCGGGACGTCTCGGTCGGAGGCATCGGAGTTCGCGTTCCCCATGAATTCGCCGGTTGCGATCTTCAAGACGCGGTCGATCTGATCGTGAAGCTGCCAGGTCGCCGTCCGTTCAAGGCGCGTGGCGTGATCCGTCACATCACGACGCAAGCCGCGCTATTCGGTATCGAGTTCACGACCATCAGCGACGAGGCGCGCGCCACGGTCGTTGCGTACGTCGAAGAGCTCGTGGCGCTCGGCCGCACTCGCTAGGTTCGTCGCTCGCCTCCGTCGCAGGGCTGCGAGCGCGAGCGCACCGCTCGAAACGCGACAACGATCGGTGGACGCAGCTTCGCCAAGGTAGGACCCCGCAGCGGTCGTATCGCGCTGCATGGCTGCACTGAGCCCGGCAGTCACTGACGACCTTTCAGCAAACACGGTGAGCGGGCTGACGCGGCGCCATTGCCAAGCGATTCCTTCTCACACTTCGTTGGGTCGTGCCCGGTGCCGTCGGAACCGTTCAACACAATCGACGCGCCCAGGTCGCCGGATTGACACAGGAAGTGACCGGACCTGGGCCCGGTTGTGTTTCGGGTCACTGGGCCTGGTGTCGGCGAATCACGCCCCAGAGCGGCTCATTCACCGACTCGCTGTAACTGGGCCGGACTTAGGAAGCCACATTCGACTAGCGATCCCAGCCTCTTGTGCAAAACCTCCGGGGCCACGGCTGGCCCAGCAGTGGCAGCTGGATACAGCTCCAATCGGTTCCTGAGGCCTTGGATACCCAGTTTCGGACTCTGCGACCGTCGCAGTGTGGGCGAGAAAGAGGCCTGAGTGGCAGTCAATCCCAGCGTCAAGAAGCGTCAGAAGGAACAGCAGCGCAAGGAGCACCAGTCCGAGAAGGCTGCCAAGCGTGATCAGCGCCGGACGGACAAAGGCCCACGCGATGAGTCAGGTGAGGATCCGGATCTCGCTGGAATCACGCCGGGACCTCACAACACCCCCGAACCCGTCTGAGTTCCGATGGTAGCAACCGAAGCCAATTCTGTTGCTTTGACCGTCGTGATAACGCACGCTAGCCCGATGCACGTCGCCTGCCTCACTACCAGTCAATGGTGGTGGCTACCAACCCTGGTGGCCCGGTAGGTTTCGCATTTTCGACAACTACAGAGCCGCCCCGCGAGGAGGCTCTGAGTTGCGCGTGTGATTAGTCTGAGCCTTCCCGCGTTGGCGCTCTGCCTGGAGCACAACATGGAAACGCTCGTATTTATTGCTGATCGCGCTCTTGAAATCACTCGCTCCTCGAGCCCACTGGCGCTCGAGGGAGCGACGCTGCCCTTGGTTGAGGCACTCGACTCGCACCTGGGTGCGTTGTTCGCTTCGACCTATGAAGTCCCGGGTCGCTACACGCGCTGGGATGTCGGATCTCAGGATCCTCCGCTGCGATTTGGTGCGACGGGTCGGACCTTCACACTCGACGCACTCAACGCGCGTGGTGAGCAACTGCTCGCCATTTTCGCGCCTGCGCTGCGCCAGCTGGAGCTGCCCGTGACTTGCGACCAGGCCCAGCAGTTTAGCGGCGTCGTGCCCGCGTCAAAGCAGGATTTCACCGAGGAAGAACGCAGTCGCCAGCCCTCGGTGTTGACGGTGCTGCGTCAACTGTTGACGGTGGTGAGCAGTCCGCAGGACTCGCTCCTCGGGTGGTACGGAGCCTTCGGCTACGATCTGGCGTTTCAGTTCGAGCCGATCGTCGAACACCTGACGCGTCCGCCGAAACATCGCGACATGGTGCTGTATTTTCCTGATCGACTACTCGTGGTCGATCATCGTACGGAGCTTGCGCAGCGGGTCGAATACGACTTTGCCCTAAACGGGCATTTTACGCACGGACTGCCCCGTGAGGGCCAGGTCGTGGCGTTCGCAGGAGCACGTCAGCCCGCGCGAGCCCGGGATCACTCTCCGGGCGAGTACGCCGATTGCGTGCGTCAGGCACTCGGCGCCTTTGGTCGCGGTGAGCTGTTCGAGACCGTGCCCGGACAAACGTTCTTCGAGCCCTGTCTGCTCCCGCCATCGGAGCTATTTGCGCGACTGAGTGACCGCAACCCGAGCCCCTACGGCGCCTTGCTCAATCTCGGCGATGGCGAGTACCTGATCGCAGCATCCCCGGAGATGTTCGTTCGGGTCGAAGGCGACCGGGTTGAGACCTGCCCGATCGCGGGCACGATCACGCGCGGAGCCGACGCACTGGTTCGGTGCTCGGGCGCAGGCAGCTGGAGCTGTACTCACGCCTGATCCACACCGTCGATCACATTGAGGGGCGCCTGCGCGACGGCTACGACGCGCTGGACGCGTTTCTGGCTCACACCTGGGCGGTAACGGTGACCGGCGCCCCCAAGACGTGGGCGATGCAGTTCATCGAAGACCATGAGCGCTCACCGCGCGCCTGGTACGCAGGTGCCATCGGGTTTCTTCGGGCCGACGGCAGCCTCAACACGGGCATCACCATCCGGACGATCCGCGTCCTTGACGGCATTGCGGAGGTGCGCGCCGGCGCCACCCTGCTCTGCGAGTCAGATCCCGACGCGGAAGAGCAGGAGTGCCACTTGAAGGCCGCGGCTCTAATGTCAGTGCTGCGCGAACCAACGGTGCCTGCGCGCATCGAATCGGTATCAACGCCAGGTGCGGGCTCGGGCAAGCGCATCTTGCTGGTAGATCATCAGGACTCCTTCGTGCACACGCTCGGCGGATACCTGCGCGAGGCCGGAGCAGAGGTCGTGACGTTGCGCGCCGGCTTCGCTCCGCATCGGCTGGACGAGCTCTCGCCAGATCTGGTCTTGCTCTCGCCGGGACCGGGAAGTCCAGCGGACTTTGGGCTCTCGGCGCTGCTCGGCGAGCTCTGCGCTCGGCAGTTGCCGGTGTTCGGGGTCTGTCTCGGCCTTCAAGGCATGGTCGAGTATTGCGGCGGCACGCTTGGAGTGCTCAGCAAACCGATCCACGGCAAGCGCTCACGGCTCAACGTGCTCGGTGGCAAGCTGTTTGCTGGGTTGCCTCGCGAGCTCTCCGTTGGTCGCTACCACTCGCTCTACGCGCTAAAGGAGTCGCTGCCCCCGGCGCTCGAGGTGACCGCCCTCTCGGACGATGGCGTGGTGATGGCGGTTGAACACCGAACGCTGGCCCTGTCCGCGGTGCAGTTTCACCCTGAATCGATCCTCACGCTGGAGGGTCGGGTCGGACACCGCTTGCTAGAAAATGTCCTCAAGAGTCTCGCCCGGCGGGTTCCAGCGGCCGCTTAGCCCCGCTCACAGTGAGTCAGACGCTCTCGTGACGCAGGTTCGCCCCGGAGTACCCCGCCCCGAACGGGGGGCGCTCCGAGGACGCCGGGCGACTCCTCCGAGCAATCTGCTGCTCAGACGCAGTGCACGACGACGGGCATTCCAAGGGCACTGCAACGCATTTTGTCGGCGTTAGCTTGCCCTGCACCTGCACTCACTTGGACGTACCCTTCTCCCGCTCAGCCCGCTCACCTCACCCCCCGCAGTCGCGCTTTGCAGTGCACTCATCTTGGTCGATTGGGGGTTCGACACTCTGCTCAAGGCAGCGCTCAAGCGCGTGCCTGAAATGCCTTCAACAGCTCACTGGAAACAACTTTCAGGTTCCCGTTCCCTCCGATTGATGTCACCGTGATACCTATGGCCCCACCCATGCTGCTTCGTCGCTCCCTCCCTTTGACTGCGGTGGCTCTCGCCGCCGCTCTTTCACTCGTCTACGCCTGCTCGTCGTCATCGACGGGCAAGGATGAAGGTGGTTCGATCGACAAAGATGGAGACGGCATTGCGGACGACCTTGGAACCGCCGTTGACGCGAACAAGGATGGCAAGCCCGACCCGTTCAAGACCGGCGTCGCGGTGGACACCAATGGCGACGGTAAGCCAGATGCCGCGGGCCTTGATACGAACAAGGACGGCATCATCGATGCGCTCGACACAAACTTCGATGGCAAGCCCGACGTCTCGACCGCGCTCACGGGTACCACGTCTGGAACCGGCGGTACTGATGGCGGACTGAGGCTTCCCGATTCTTCCGTCGGAACCGGAGCCAAGCCGGGCAATGGGACCCCAGAGACTTGCGACGGCAAGGACAATGACGGCAATGGGCTGATCGATGACGTCGATGTCGGCGGCGACGGCATCTGCGACTGTCTCAACATCGGCACGATCGGAACGATTGGCCCCTGGAGCACTGGCGGCGACATCTTCAAGACCTGGCTCAAGGCGCGCAGCCCGATCGGTGTCGTCTCACTAGGCGATGGCGTGCTCACCAAGGAGAAGCTCGCGGGGTTGGATGTGATCGTCGTGCTCCGAACGGACACTGCGGCACTGCAGGACGATCCCCCGCATCACGCTTTCTCAGCGGCAGAGGTCAAGGTCTTCTCGGACTGGGTCAAGGCCGGCGGCGGGGTGATGACCACGATCGGCTATAATAGCGATGAGACCGCCGAAGTCGTCAACGTCAACACGCTGCTTGCGCCATTTGCCGTCGGCTATGTGAACAATGACAACGTTCAGGGCTTGGTCGACAAATGGGAAAAACACCCGATCGCCGAGGGGATCCTCAAGATCAACACGGACAACGGCGTTCCGATCAAGCCAAGCGATGCCACCCTGGTCGCCACAACGCCCAATGGCGTCACCGCCATGGTGACCAAGACCGTGGCCTCGGGGCGCGTAATCGTCTGGGCAGATGAGTGGATCACCTACGACAGTGAGTGGCAGGACACCGCGGACCAGCAGGTCGAGCGCCTCTGGCTGAACATCTTCAAGTGGCTCACCCCTGGCAAGCGCTGCCAGGTGCCCGTGCCACCGCGCCTCCTGAAGTAGCGCTGCCCCCCCCCGACGATCCCCAATAGGAGCGAGGCCAATCGGCGTCGCTCCTATTGCTCTGTGAGACGGCCTGCTCAGCGGTCGCGGGCGGTGCTTACTCCGCCATCAAGCGACGAAGGATCTCCGTGGCCCGCTCGGTGCCAACGCGAATGACGAGCGAGCGGAACTGCGCCTCGGCCGAAGCCAACTGACCCGAAGAGGCCGTAGCCGCAGGGGCTGCGCCGACGCCCGTCTTGAGCGCCTTCTTCTTGGCCGCCCCGCGGATCGCGTAGACGAAGGTCAGTGAGATCCCGAGACCGAGCTTCTTGGCTTCTGCCACGATCTCAGCGGGTTTTTTGTCAGCGCGCTCCCGAATGAAGGCCGACTTGTTGACCTTCGCGCCAGCGGGCTTGGTCGACGCCTTGGCGACGGGGGTTTTGACGACGGGGGACTTCTTCTTAGCGGATTTCTTTGCGGCCATGAAGCTCGGTCGTAGCAGACCCTAGGCCCGGACGTCCATGGCTGACTCGGCCCACACACAGGGGAACACCTGCTCGCGCCAGCAACAAGTCGCCCCTCCGCATGTGCCGACCGCGCAAAATGCGCCGCAAATCAGGTCATTTGCAAGGGAAAACACCCCCGCCCGGCACTGGTTAGCCCTGCTTGGTTTTCCGCGGCGTGGAAACGCGCAGTGACGCTTTTTTGGCAGAAGCGGACGGCTTTTTCGCGGACGCGACGGGCGTCTGCTTCACGGGCGTCTGCTTCACGGGCGTCTGCTTCACGGACAGGGCAGGCGGCTTCGCTTTGGCGCTGGCTGCGGAGGCCTTGAGCGCACGCGGCGCTGGCGTGGGGAGTTCCGCGGCGACGATCCCGATCAGCTCTCCCAGCCACTCAAAATCGTCCCACAAATCTCCTTCGATCTGGAGGTAGGGCTTGGCGCCGGGATACGGACTGCCCTCGACGACCGAGGCTTCGCCGATGAACGCCCGACCCTTCGGCGTGGGTTTGACGAACAACTGATCGTCGCATACCAACGCGACCAGCTTGCCTTGGCTATAGACACCGTACTCGCCAAACATCTTCCTGGCGGTGACGGACTGCGTGCGGCCGATTTGATCGAGGAGATAGTCGATGATGCCGGGCTTGGTCGCCATCTGTCTCTTTTATCACGCCTCCCTGCCACAGGAAAATCCGCCATGTGTGCCGCAATGAAACTGGCCTACGTAGCACCGGCGCACGAACCTTCGCCGGCTGCGACGTCAGTAAGCTAGACACCGTCCCAGTCCGGGCGGGCTCCCGCGACGCTCGGAAGAGCCCTGCTAGAGTCCTAGTGTCTCGCGCAGCCGCTTCTCACCTTGGCGACTCGCGGCGAGCACGGTGCCGTCCCTAAGCACGACGAGGTAGCGGTCGCGCGTCTCTGGTTCGACCCGAACAACGCGCGACACGTTCACGAGGCAGGTCCGGTGGATTCGGACAAAATGCTTCGGATCCAGGGACTGCTCCAGCGACGACAGTGACTGATGCTTGAGCCACTCGCGCTCCCGCGAACGCAACCGAATGTAGTCATCCTCAGAACGGACCCAGTCGAGCTCGCCAACCGGAATGATGGCGATCTCGGCGCCATCTTTGACCGCGACACGCTCGAGCAGCGCGCTCTCGCGTTGCAGCGCTTGTCGCAACGCGCTCGGCTCGGGCGCAGTGCCGGGTAGCGCGCGTCGCACTCGCTCAAGCGCCTGAGCGAGTCTGGCGCCTGAGAAGGGCTTGAGTAGGTAGTCGACGGCCGCCGCCTCAAACGCCTTGACGGCATAGGCGTCGTAGGCCGTCACAAACACGACCGCCGTCGGCTGCTCCAGCAGCTCAAGCACCTCGAAGCCGTCAAGCTTGGGCATCTCAATGTCGAGCAGCAGGAGATCCGGTCGATGCTCTGCCACCGCCCTCACCGCTTCAAACCCGTTGGTGCAGACGGCCACCACTTGCGTCCCCGCTTGCTCGGCGAGCAGCTCCAGCAGCAGCTCACGCGCCAAGGGCTCATCATCTGCGAGCACAATTCTCAGCGTTTTTGCCGGAATCATGCCGGCTCACCTGGACCTTGCAGCGGAAGCCGGAGACTCGCTACGTACGTCCCTTCGCGGGTCTCACAGGTCAACGACGCGCGCCCCTGATAGAGCACCTCCAGGCGACCTTGAATGAGTCTCAGACCGTAGCCAACCCCCTTGGCCCTCGGGAGATCCGCCAGCGGATTAGTCACCTCGAGCACCAGCAGGCCAGCCTGTTCGCGCGCGGTCAAGCTGACCTTGCCTCCGAGCTCCCGCCGAGCGATGCCATGCTTGATGGCGTTTTCGAGCAGGGGTTGCAAGAGGAGCGCGGGAAGTTCGATGCCGCCCAGAGCCTCGGACACCTGTTGCTCATACTGTAAGCGCTCGGCGAAACGGACGCGCTCGATGTCGAGGTAGCAGCCAATCGTCGTTAGCTCCTCGGCGAGCGTGACGACCGTCCTGACGTCCCCGGACAGACGCTCGCGCAGCAGGGTCGCGAGATTGATGCACATGTCCCGCGCGCCCTTCGGATCGCGAGTCGTCAGCGCCGCGATCGAGTTCAGACTGTTGAAGAGAAAGTGCGGATTGACCTTGGCCGTGAGGGCTCCGAGCTCCGCGTCGCGAGCGCGTAAATCGGCCAAAACTGCGTCATCGCGCGCTTGTTTGGCCTCGCTTGCCGCGCCCGTCACGACCTGATGCACGGCTCCCGTAAGATAGGCCACCTGCCCCACAACCATCAGCATGGGAAGCTCCACGAGACCAGGGAGGGTATCGGTCACCACCACGCGCATCGCGAGCACGGCCAACGCAAACAGCAGCGAGACGACGCTGCCCGCGCTCAGCAGTCCCAGTAGGGTACCGACACGGCGCGCCGCGCTCAGAGCCCGACCCCGCACCAGGTAGCTGGCACTGCGGCTCGCGGCACCGATGAACAGCGCCGCAGGCGCCACGATCAGCAACGCGCGCGGGAGGTTAAGCTCGGCGCGCGCGAGCTGAAGCATCACCGTGAACGCACCGGTAGCGAGGCTGGTGAGAATCCAACCGAGACTGAGCCGCGCCAGAAAGGGATGCGAGCGGGGTGACACTAGTTCTTAATCTCCACGCCCCCCATCACGACGCGACCGCGCACGATCAGGTGCTTGGCCGTGGTTGGGTCACTGCAGCTGGTGTGGTTCTCAACGGCAGCCATGAAGGGAGAGCTTTCCACGTCTACGCGCCAATTTCGAGGAACGCGCAGCTCAACGCCGCCCATGGTCACGTCGAGCTCCAAAATGGCCTCTTCTCCCACCATTTGCGCGCCGCGCAGATCGAGCTCGTAGCCGCCGAGGGTGCACCGCACCACACCGCCGCTGAAGGGGCGACCGTCAAACGTGTCCTGGCGACCCCCAAGCATCACCTCGAGCTCGAAGTTGCCTCCGAGGTCGGACGGTGCCGCGGGGAAAGCGCCACTCCTGCGCGGATGAAAGTGGGACCGCAGCAGGAGCTTCACGCCGAGACCGATCACCAGGATTGGCCAGATGGCATTCCAATGCCAATGCAGGTAACCCAGGTAATGCGCCTGAGCGACTGCAGCAACCGCAAGCATCACCAAGCCGGACAGTCGTCGACTCCAGTGTCCGGGTCGCACCAGCTTTAGCACGCCGACCCAAACCAAAGCCAGAGGCCACAGCTTCCAGAGGGCAATGCCCTTGAGGACGCCAAAGTGCATTAGGAGGGCAGCACCACCTCCCAGCACGAGCAGGCCGCCGAAGAACGGGCGGGGGCCACGGCGGTGATGACAACGAGGGTGGGGGTGACAGTGGTCATGGTGCATCGGATAGGCTTTCTGCTGGGTCCCGAGCTCGAGGGACAAGTCCTGCGGCTGACCTCCGAAACATGCCTCCGACCAGGAAAAAACGCCTCAAAACTTCGGGTAACGCTCCACTCGCCTCGGGCAACACTCCACCGAAGGCGGGAGTCGCAACTGGCTTCGGTAAACGCTCCCATGGGCTCGGGCAATGCTCCAGTCGGGCGCGCGCCTTGCGCAGCGACTTTCAAGGGGTATCGCAAGGCAGCGTGCGCTACGAAAACCCCATCTTCCGACCGCCGAGCGAAGCCGAGTCCCTGATCATTCAGGCCACGATCGGCTGCTCTTGGAATCACTGCACCTACTGCGGCATGTACCGCATGAAGCAGTATCGCGTGCGCTCGCAGCAAGAGCTCGCCGAGGACCTGCGGCTTTCGGTGGCAGCCTACGGCGCGGCAGTCAGGCGCGTGTTCGTCGCCGATGGTGACGCGCTCGGAATGCCGATGGAGCAATGGCGCTGGCTGCTGGGCGCTCTGAAGACGCACTTTCCGCACCTCGTGAGGGTGAGTTGCTACGCGACCGCGACCAACCTGCTCGAAAAGACCGATAGCGAGCTCAGTGAGCTCAAATCTCTCGGACTCGGAATGCTGTACCTGGGTCCCGAATCGGGTGACGAAGTGACGCTCAAGGCCATCGCCAAGGGGACCAGCTTTGAGGAGCATGTCGAGGCTGCCAACAAGGCGCATCGCGCTGGGCTAACGCAGTCCCTGATGTTTCTCGTGGGCGTCGCAGGCGTGGAGCGCTCGCTCGCACATGCCCGTGCCTCGGCGCGCCTCGCCACCGCGATGAATCCACGACACCTCTCGCTGTTGACGGTGACCGTGGTGCCGGGCACGCCGCTGGCCACGCTTGAGGGACGCGGACGCTTCGAGCTCCCGCGGGTGCGCGGACTGCTCGAAGAGGTGCGACTGTTTGTGGCCGAGGCGGCCCCGACGAACTGCGTCTTTCGCTCGAATCACGCTTCGAATTACCTGTCGCTGTCGGGGCGCTTACCGCGTGAGCGCGAGCGTCTGCTTGGCGAGCTTGACGCTGCGCTCGCTGGAGAACGCCGACTGCGCCCCGAGTGGCAACGCGGACTCTAGGGACAGTACCGCAAGCGCGCTAGCGCACGACCGGCAATGACCCACGCCCAAGCCTTGGCACGAGCAGCGCACGTTGCTGCTTGGCGTCAATCTCCCCGCGACAAGCCCCGGAACCTCGCGCTAAATCACGACAAACCTGCGGCCGCGTCTCGTAGGCGTTGCAGAAAAACTGCCCACTGACGAGGCTGCGCTCAAGCGCCGAGCAGTGCCCGTCGTGCATCCGCATGAAGGCATGGGTTCCGTTGAACTGCGTCAGCTCATCCGCGCGGACGCCCAGCCGCTCGTAGTCGCTGCCGGGCACATTGACGTAGTCCTCCAACAACGACGAGCAACAGACTCCGCAGTCGCGACACTCCGGAGTCTCAGGCATGCTGGCACCGTACGCGCTCTCGGCCTCGGGCGCCCGGAGTATCGCGGCCGGCACCCTGCGAGAACGCCGAAGCCGCGGCAAGCACTGCAGTAGGGGCCGCGAGTCCCCTCGGCGGGTGCGACAGGATGTCACACCCGCGAACGCGCAGCTCGAGGCTCGCTATTTGAGCAGCAGGCGACCATCCCGAGGCGGCAGGGTGAGCTCAGTGACCGTCCGCCCATCATTGACCGCCGCGTCCTGAGTCCCCGAGAGAGCGCGCATTGTCGCCCCGAGCTTTACGACAACGCTCTCAGTATTGCTGGTATTGACCAGTGCGACGCCACCATCGAAGTCCCGCCGCCAGACGGGTGTTCCGGCAACCGGTGAGCCAGCGGTAATCGGGTAGCCCAGCTTCACGTCATACTCGTCAAACCAGGAGTAGTAGCCCCAGCCGTTGTAGTGGTAGGCCCCGTCGCCCATCAGCGCGGCGGCTAGCCCAAAGCGCATCTCCTGGTAGTTTTGTAGGCATCGCTCGGCGTGGTAGCGTTGTCCGGAAGCTTGAACGGCACGAGGGTAATCGGCCATCGCGTCTGCGTCCATGCACGGTACTTCGACATGAACTCCGCGAACTCACGCCAGTATACGCCGCGACCCAAGGCTCCGATGTCGTCTTCGAACTCCACGCCATCCACAGCGTCGAGGTAGGAAAATGGCTTGCCCTGCTCGTCGGTGAGGGGTGTGTCCGTGTCCCAAAGATCAAACTTCGTCGGGAAACCACCCGTGGCATTTCCCATCAGGATCGCGTTCGGCATTTGTGCACGCAGCGCCTTGAGAAAGCTCTGCTCACCGAACTCGTAGGCGCGATCGCGAGTGCGTGGGTCATCCGCTTTCCCGTCGCCGTCAAGATCGATGGTGTCCGGATCTCCAGGACTGACCCACCGGAAGCCGCGCCAGGCATTGTGCATGAAGGCGCCGTCAAAGAGCAGGAGATCCTCTCTCCACAGGGCGGCGTTTTTCTCCACAAAGTAGCTGACCGTCGCCGGATTCGCGAAGTTGTAGACGCGAGCAGTACCGTAGAGCCAAGGACTCTTGTCAGCATTTCTAACGAAACTTTTGTGATACGTCGCAGGCTTGGACGCGTCCTCGTCGACCGCGTCAAGTTCCGCGCAATAGGTGGTATGGCAGCCGTAGGTGCTGTAGAGCTGCGTGAGTATCTTCACGTTGGGGTTTAGCTTACGCGCGGCAGGGAACATGGCCGCATCGAGTGGCATCTCGCCGTGAAAATTGTGGATGAAGACCGAGAGTTTTGAGATCGACTCGGCAGTGGCGGGCTCCCCCTGCTGATCCGTGGGCAGGTAGTACGCGGGCCCCCAGAGCGTGAAGAGACGCGGATACGGGGGATTGTAATCGCGCAGCACGCGGTAGTTCACTTTCTGCACGCCAGGCCAGGCGGCGTTCGGCGTGGCCGAGGGAGCCGCTTTGACGTAGAAGGTGTATGGGCGGTCGACCTCAAGCGGCAGCGTGAACGTATAGGTGTTGTCGGCCGCGCTGGTCGCCTTCACGGTCATCTGTGGAAAAGCGCTATCTGCTGTGTCGAGACGGACGTCAGCCGCCTCCCGCGTCTTCACCGTCAGCAGCACGGTCGTCGTGCCGGGCGGTAGCGCGCGACTCGCGGGCCTTGCCAAAAAGTCGACTCCGGGTGGGAGTACCACCGGCTCGGAGACGATTGGATTCGGCTTGGCCCCAGACCCTCCGGTGCCGACGGGAGAAGGCGAACCTCCCGTGCCTCCCGTCGCCTTACTCCCGCCAGAGGCCGTCGCGGGATCCTCAGTGGCGTTGAGCGTCTGTTCGCTGCAGCCCAACAGACTAGACACGAGGAGCAACAGGGATGTGCCGGAACGGAGGGATGGTTGCATATGGCTCTTTTTCGGGGGACGCCCCGCTGAGATGTTCACCTAGCCCTGAGTTGCCGGTCGACGCAGTGTGAGCTCAGGATTTCCACGCGCAGCCTAAAATCCAACGCGCAGTCCTGCGGACAAGAGCAGCGCTGGCTCCGATGAACGATAGAGCACGCCGCCAGATTGAATCAGAGCGCGCGGCGTTGTACTGCGCGAGTGCCGGTTCGGTGAGTGCGAGCGACAGCACGCGCTCGCGCGCTCTTGAGAGCAGTCGCTTAGCGGTCGCTTGACTGACGCCCAGCGCGAGCGCCACCTCGGGAAGCGACAACTCCTCGACATAGCGAAGCAAGAAGGACGTGCGCTCACGCGCTTCAAGGGACTGCAACAGGTCATTGAGGGCGCGCACGGAGTCGCGTTCCTCGACGATCGTCGGGCTCCATGGGATCTCAGGCAGCTCGCCGCTGCGCGTCAGTTGAAACCAGCGCCCCCGTCGGCTGCGACCCCTCAGCTCAAGAGCAACGAGCTTTAGCGCGATTGCGTAAAGGTACGCGCGTAGGTAGGCAGGCTCGGTCATTCTCGGAGCCGAGCGCCAGAGCCCGAGGAACACCTCCTGGAGCAGGTCATCGATGCTTTGATCCGACCCGAGCCGTGCCAACAGCCAACGCCGGACCGCGGAGGAATAGCGATCCCAAGCCAGCCCGAGCGCCGCCCTGTCACCTCGCCCAATGGCGAGTGACACCTCGGCATCGCTCAGCGGCGCGCAAGGCACCCCCCGCAGCGCTGTCGCGCCAATTCGGCGGGGGTGGGGTTTCGGCTCCATCGAGTCGCTTGTTAGTTACCGCCGGGGCCTTGCTGAGCTCAGCTCGCGTGCGTTTTTCTCACAGGGCGGCGAGCCGCACCCTCTGGGATTGCACTCCGCCCGGGCAGCGCGGCGACCCGCCGATAGTGCACTCGCGAAGACCTACGGCACCTGCGCCGCGCTGACGGCAAAGGCGGGTCCGTCGACCCCAAGCCAACCGGTGAACTCAAACGGCGACTTGCCGTCTGCACCAAGTCCGTTGAACAGATCGTCGCCCCAGGCGTCGATGGGTCCGTCCAAATAGTTTACGACCTTGTGGCCATCGTAGTCCGCGACCGTCAGCGTCACCGCGCCGCGAGCATTCCCCAGCAGGACATCGACAGGATCCTTGAGACGACTGTCGTCGAGAATTTGCTGCGACTTTCCACCGCCATCAACAAAGTGGATGGTGCGGTCTCCGCGACACGCGAACACCAGTCCGTCGCGAGATTTCCCGGCAGCGGCGCTGTAGAAGACGCGCGTTGGGTTTTTGCCAATTTTGACCGCATTTCCGGGCTTCAGTGCGGTTACCGGACCCTTGACGGCCAAGCCGCCAACGTCATAGCTCGTGAGGGTTCCGTCGAGACTCGCGACGTAGGCTTTCTTGGCAAAGTCGATGTCTGTGAAAGAGCGATCTCCCACCGGATAGCCCGTGACCACCGCGCAGGGACTTGGAACGTCCAGCGTCTGCACCACGACCGGACTCAAGCCCTTGGACGCCGAAAATGCGTAGGGCCAGTCACCGGGGGCATCGCCCAACTTGAGCGTCTTGTCGTAGTTGGCCTGCGTCGTCAGATACATCGTGCGATAGCTCTGAAAGAGCGGCTCCAGATCGAGCACCACGACTTTGTTTTCCTCGCGCGACGCGATCAGGGCAAATCCTGCGCTGGCGGCACCATGCTGCACGTCCTCCCCGCGACTCCAGCGGTCACGACCCGCCTGGGTTGCGAGCTCGGCTACGGCAGCTTTGCTCGAGTAGCTCATGTAGAGCGCATAGTCGTTGGACGCATTGATGCGAGTAGGCGCGGCGACAGGCAGGTCGACATAGCCAAGCAGCTTCATCCCGGAGAGAAAGCCCTCATTCGGCACTCCGAACAGGTACCCATCACGCTGCTGCAGCGCGATCACCGCTAGCTGACCCTTGCAGTTTTTCGTGTCCCAGAGCGTGACCAAGCCAAACTCGTTGTTGTTGGTGACGGCCACATCGGTCGGAAGCTTGCCAGCCTCCAGCTGGATAAAGGGGAAATTGTCGCTGCTATTGCCGCTGCCAACCGCGCCAATCAGTCCGCTTTTGAAAGCCACCAGTCCGTTGTTCGACCAGGCGATTTTGCCCCGCCCGATCGCCAAGGGCTCAGCGAGTGCTTTGCCTCCATTGGCCTTCTTCCACGCGGGCTGATCGACAGCCGGATCGATCAAACTCGTGTACCAAGAGTCGTGATCGGAGTCGTTTGCGTGGTTCGTGGGGAACAACAAATAGAGGTGAGCGAACTGCTTGCCACCATGACCCTCACTGCGCGCCCAGTTGAAGCGTGCGCGCGACATGCCCGGCCCTTTGCCGTACAGGATCTGTCCACCGAATCCAGCCCAATCAACCGGAGCCTTGTCGCAATCCCCGTAACAAAAGGTTCCCCCATTGTTTCGCGAATAGACGGTGGGCTTGTCGCTTCCATCGTCTTTGTGAAACGCCGCATAGGCTGGCCCGCTGAGGTAATCGGTGAGTGCGGAGTAGTCCGCAGCCAAGGCTTGGTAGCGAGGACAACTGAGCGCGCCCCCCTCCAACACGGTGCCATCGCCACCCGCGTAGTGACCCGAGCCTGTCGTGCCGTCCGTGCCTGGTTTGGGCGGCGTGGTGACGGAGCTGCCCGTACCCGCGGGAGCCGCGGAACCGTCCCCGGTGGAATCACCCCCACCACAGCCTGCGAGGGACGACACACCCAGCCCGAGCAGCGCAATCGAAGTCGAGAGGAGACGCGGCATACTCGGAAGTCTAGTGGAATACCCGCCAGATATGTGCTGACTTCGCGGTTTCCTTCGGCGGACTAGGGGATAGCCTCAGGGTCACCCGAATCGCTTGTCACTGGTGAGAACCCGGGTATCGTTTCCACCACGGCTGCTTTCTCAATTCGCCAAGGGGCACGTTGCTCGTGCTCGGACAGTTGCTGCTGGGTTGCTCAGGTGGAGGTTCCACCGCGAAGACGAACGAACTAACCGCAGCCGCCGGGAGTCCGGGCACAGGCGGGAGTGCGGCAGCACCGTCGATCGGGAGCTGCAGCGCCGGCGCTGACGGGACGCCCACCGTGGTGCCGGGCCTCAAGGCCACCGCGATGAGTCTCAGTGGGGTCGCACCCGGCTTTGCTGGAACTTCTCTGACGCGACACAGAAGGACGACTGGAGCGCGAAGGGCGGCACAATCACGGTCGTCAGTGGTGAACTCGTGGTCACGAGTTCCTCGAGTGGCCTCGGCGTGGCAGCCCTGAACCGTGGTGTTCTGCTTGACTCACTCGCGTTCACTGGTCGCTTGCTCGAGGGCGATCACATGAACGTCTATGCTTCGACGGTGCTCGACGGCGGTTGGGAGGCGCTTCACGGCTACGGCTTCATCCAGAACGGTGGAGGCCGCGTTTGGGCTACGCTTGGCAGTAGTACGGTGGAAGATGGGTTTGATCGACTAGAGCAGGATCGCACAAATAAGGTTCAAATCTCGCTCACGGACAACTCACGTTCCTGGACCGTCAACGGTTCGACGCACGAGAAAACTGGAGAAGTCCTGCGCTCAAACACCCGCCAAGTCGCGCTGGGCTCCTGGGGCTCCACGGTGGCATTTGACAACATCGTGGTCGAGGGAGTCCTGGGAGCAGCGCCGTGATGGCCCGCCGAGATCACCCGACTCCAGAGCAGTGCGATTCACCAGATGGCTGTCAAGGCGACGGTAGCACCGCTGGCGCCCGTTCGTCCGACACGATTCGACCGTCCACACCCGGTGCACGTCGATGCAGCAGGGAGCGCCAATGCCACCGCCTTCGCCCAATGGTACAAGACTGATCCCACCGTCAACCTGACGGTCGTGGAGCCCTTCACCCTGACGCGAGTGGCCGGCACCACGGGTACCTACGGCTATGCCTCCGCTACCTTCTTCCCCTTGGACGGCCAGGGCTGGGTATCCTGATAACCGCGTGAGACCAGCCGTTGCTGCATCCGACGCGCCAGGCGGGCACAGAGCTCACTGCAGTACCGCTGCCCATGGTCGCACCCAGGACACACCTCCGTCGGGGTATTGCAAATCCCGCAGGCAAACAGGCGCCATGTTTGAGTTTGATGCTCGCACACCGAAACCCGAAAATCGGATCCGTTTTCTAGACAACTCGCCCAGAATCTGCGAAACGCCAGCATGGCGCTGTCGCGTGATCCGCGCGATCGCCAACGAAGGCACGGTGTGCGAGACCGGGCCTTCAAACCTATTTCGGAGAGTCAAGGCTAGTGACTCTTGCAACCGAGAGTCAAAATCCTTGCGTCGACAACCCCCTGGGGCTGGCGCGGAAACTTGGCTCCGTCCTGCGCAAAAAGCCAGATTTGCGCGAAATTAGGAAGCCATCAACAAACACCACACTTTCGGTTCGAACTACCGCCTCACCCTCTCGGGCTTCTCCAACACCAAGAGCGTGTGCGCGCCGGTCTGCGGCGATGGCATCCGCGCTGGAGACGAAATCTGTGACGCGGGCACAGAAAACGTGGCCCCCGGTTACGCGAATACCTACGGAGCTTGCCGGACAACTTGCACCTTGGGCCCACGTTGTGGTGACGGGGTGGTCGCCCCTGCCCATGAGGCCTGCGACGATCCGCTCCACGCCACCTACTACACCCAGAATCCAACCAGCAGCGATTGCAAGCCCACCTGTGAGAAGGCCAGCTACTGTGGTGACGGAGTGATCGACAGTGATTGGGGTGAACAGTGCGACAACACCACGGCCGAAAACGTTGGCGGCTACGGCGGCTGCAATCCCGATTGCACCTTGGTCACCTACTGGGGCGACGGCATTGTGCAGAAATCTGACGGTGAAGAATGTGATGCTGGCCCCCTCAACGGGCACGGCGCCAACTGCACGCTCAGTTGTAAGATCCCTCAGGTCGGAGCATCGCGTCCACGATTCTCCTGCGTCACCGCGGCGCCGAATAGCTTGAAGCCCCAGTACCACTGAGTGATCCTGGGGCTCCGCCAGGATCCTTAAAAACCAGGCGTTTCGTATTCGGCAGACTGGCCACTAACCAATGCACGATGCGATGCCCTCACCCCAGCTAGGGGCATCGCGTCGCACCAAGCCTTTCAGTTCGAGGTCAGTTCGACTTCATTTGATCAAAGCTTGAGAGCCACTTTGCCTGGAATGGCGGCTTCATGGATGGACGAGTCTCCGTCGAAGAACTTTTCCCGCAACGGAGACTCTCTGAATCCCTCGACTCGCAATTACCCCAGCAAGATTGCCTGGGCTTTTTCGGCCAATGCTTCGGTCATTCCTGGAAGTCCCGTGACGCGCGCCGTTTCCTCGTTGGCAGCCATCAGGTCATCGCGCATTAGGTGATTGAGCGTGAAACGACGAGAACCCGCCATAAACTGCTGCAGACCACAGGAGATCTTGTCCACCCAGGCGTACACTCCGATCGCACCCCAAGGGATGTTCTTCATCTCGTCGGCGCCGACCTTGGCCTTCACCATTTCCCAAGCAGAGAAGATCTCCTCGGGCTTTTGGCCGTAGGCGGTGACGCTCGAGGGGAGAGTGTCCCAATTGCCGTTGACATCAGCGCGGCGCTCGGGTTGGAGCACACCCTGGATATTGCTTCCCAAGAATGCGGGAATCATGGGTGCGCGCCCCATGCAAACAAGCTTCACAAACGGCGCACCCAGTGACAACGCCTTGAAGACATGGTCTTCGCGCGCCAGTCCACCGCCAAACGAAATCCCAGGAATTTTCTTGCCCTTGTCGGCAAGCATCTTGCAGTACTCGTAGGCCTTGGCGTGCAATCGCAGACCTGGAATTCCCCAGTTTTCCATCATGTTCCAAGGGTTCATGCCGGTCCCGCCACCCGCTCCATCGATGGTGAGAAGATCGAGCTGGGCATCGACTGCCACACGGATTGCCAAGGCAAGGGCCTCCATGCCGTAGGCTCCGGTCTTCAGGGAAATACGCTTGAATCCCAGCTTGCGCAGGTGCTTGACCGACATCATGACCTGTTCGCGAACGTATTCTGCGCTCTGGAGGTTAGGGGCTCCAAGACGGCTGTGGCGTGCGAACGCGTGAATGGCTCCGTCTTTGTAGCTGGCCTGGACCACAGGATCAGCCGGATCGGGATCAACCACGTAGCCGCGATCCTTCAGGAACTGGGCATACTGGATATCCGTTACTTGGATCTCGCCTCCGATGTCCTTGGCTCCTTGCCCCCACTTGAATTCGATGATCATGTCGTTGCCGTATTTTTCAGCCTCTTCAGAAGAATCTGTGGGTGAGCCAATCGGGCTCGGGTAGGTTTCCCAGGCGGTGATACAAGGTAGTTTCTATGTGGTCGTAGCTGCGAAAGCCGTACGCGAACTCGAATGCCCGACGTGCCGGCTCGGGAGCGGCGGTGGCAAGGCGCCTCGTTCCCAGTAGTGCCGCCGCAAGCAGCGTGGCGCGAGTAGGATAGGTCATGGTCGTCGTCTCCGGGGAAGTAGTTGCACTGCGGCTCTTCACACGCCTTGACGCCCGTCAGGCTGGCGTCGAGCAAGCGCGAGACGGAACACGGAGGACGGCCGATCGAGCAATCCCAGCAAATTGAGCAGGGTGCTCTTGCCCGAGCCACTGGGCCCGACGAGTGCCGTCATCTCGCCACCGAGGAACTGACAGTCAATGTCATGCAACACCTCGGTGACGACGGCAGTGCCGAGCCCGTAGCTCTTGCACACCTTCGACAGCTGCAGGATCGGCTCAGACATGACGAATTGCCTCGGCCGGATCGAGCCGCGCCGCCCGACGCGCGGGCAATACCGCAGCGGACAACCCCACGCCCAAGGCGACCAGGGCCGCACGCAGAAAGAGTGAAGCCCCAAGATCTACGGGGAACGTCGACGAGCCATCGGGGTTGACGGCCATCCGAGCAAAGAGCGTGGCAAGTCCTGCACCGAGAAGTGCCCCGACAGCCCAGCCCACTGCACCCACCACCAACCCTTGGATGAGGAAGATGCCGCTCACCGAGCGCACGCTCGTCCCGGTCGCTCGCAGAATCCCGATCTCTCGCGATTTCTGCACCACACTCACGATCAGCACGCTGGCGATGCCGAGCGCGACCGCCAACACCACGAAGAACTGGATCATTCAGCTCGATGAGCTCTGCGATTTTAGGGCCACCAAGAGTTGTCAATTGAGCTGCGTCCAGGACTCAGCAACTAGCCCTGTGCGCTGAGCGACAGCCGTCGCCACCGACTCAGCATCAAAGGGATCCTTCACCCGTACCTCGAAGGTCGAGATCGAGCCCGCTAGATCCAATAGGGTCTGGGCTTCACGCAGTGAGACAAAGATCCAACGTTGATTGACGTCCTTGTTGCCCAGATCGAAGATGCCGCCCACGCGCAATACATCCTGGCGCCCAGTGGTGGTCTGCAGTCGCAACTTGTCGCCCACCCGCAGTCCGAAGTCGTTGGCAAGCTGAACCCCGATCAAGGCGTCACCACCCGCAAGCTCTAGGCGAGCGGCCGTAAGCTTCTCCTGAAGGGGAACGATTAGCCCGTAGCTCGAAGGATCGATTCCCCGAAGAGCCACCGCAGCATTCAGCGGGCCCCGGTGCACAAAGGCTGAGCCCGCCACGGTGGGCGCAACGGCCGTGACGTCCGTCGTGGCAGCAATAGCATCGCGCAGCGGCATCCATCCGTCGATGCGTGCCACTCGCTGCTGACCCTTTTCAACCGTGGCGCCCACAACGACGTCGTCCTGATCGGGGAGCACGCGCGGTGCGCGCTCAGTCGGGCGCACCACCACGTGGGCTTGAGTCGACAGCGTCTGACGGATCAAGCTGACTTGTAGCCCGGAAATCAGCGCGAACAGGAAGATCATCACGCCGACACCCACCCCGACGCCCACAAAGATCAAGAGCGTCTGGGAGCGCCCCTCCTTGAGAAAGCGAAGCGCCACGAACCACTCGAAAGGCACTTCACTCCCTCCGGTTGGGGCGGGCCTTGCTGCCCTCGGCGATCCCGGTTTGCACCACGACGTCCGTCTGTCCGTCGACACCTCCAAGGATCTCGATCTCGTCGGTCCCTCGTGAGCCCACGGTGACCGCTGCTCGCAGAGTTCCACCGTCGCGCACCACTAGCACCCAAGGCCGCTCCGTCGTGGCGTCGCGCACCGCCGCAAGCGGGAGCAAGGGCGCCCCCTGCTTGCGCGCGATCTCGACGTTAATAGAGACCGTCATGTCGGGCTTGAGCCACGAGGTCGCTGCGGACACGGCAAAGCGCACCGCAATGTTCCCCCGATCCAGATCGACGGCAGGAGAAATCCAGCTCAAATGCACGGGGAACGGTTGACCCGGAACCCCGTCGGCAACGGCCTCCGCGCTCAGACCGGTCTTGAGGAACGTGAGGTTCTTTTCGTCGGTTTGCGCTTCCAGGCGCAGCCCGCCGTCCCGAGCGAGTACGAGCAACACCTTGCCCGGCTGCACGATGTCCCCAGGTTCAGTGTGGCGTTCCACGATCACCCCTGCGGCGGGCGCCAACAAGGTGGTGAGCGCCAGCCTAGCCTTGGCCAGTTCCAGCGCGACTTGCGCCTCGGCAATTCGCGCGCCCGCCAGCTGCGCCTCGCTGCCGCGAGCGCCGGTCGCTCGCGCTTGTGCCGCTGCCTGGCGAGTGCGCGCTGAAGTGAGGGTGTCGCGAACTGCCTCCACCGCTTGGGGCGAGATGGCGCCGGAGCTGGCCAACGACTCACTTCGCTGAAGTTCGCGCTCGGCCTGGGCAACGGCAACCTGCGCATCTTGGAGGCTCGCAACCGCGACGCGGTCACTGACCTGTCGCACTTGCCCCAGCTGCGCTTTGGCCAACGCGAGACCCGCCATCTCTTGCGCCACTGCCGCACGTTGCTCGGCGTCCGCCAGCCGCAGCAGGAGTTGGCCCCCTTGAACGTGACTGCCTGAATCCACCAGCACGTCTTGAACGGTGCCGAGGGTGACCGTGCCGAGCTGGACCGACCCCGCGGACATCACCCGACCGGTGAGCACCACCCGTTGAACCAAGGGCCCGCGCCGCGCTGCCACGGTTGCTACCGTGGGACCGCGCAGAGCCCTCAGCCCGCCCCAGCCTGCGACTGCCAGCAGGAGCATCGCTCCTGCGAGCGGCAGCGCTTTTCGCGACCAAAACCGCGTCGCCGCGAGTTCTGAACTCATGCGCTCGCTGTACTCCACTATCCTACGCGGTGCTCGAGCCGAGCGGAGACGCCTTCATGGGGGTCGTCTCCGGAGTCGTCCTCAGCCCCGCTGCGCAGTTCACCCCTACCCGCCACAACCGGCGCCAACCTCCGCGGCGCCGATGTCCGGCTTGGCACCGCGGGGAGCTCCGCGCTGATCGGTTGTCGGTGAGGGAGCCACCGCCGCATCAAGCGCGGGACTGCCAGCGCCAGGCACGCGCATCGGCACCCCGTCGACGAACTCCACCTTGCCAAGCTTAGGGTCAACCAACTTGGCGTTCGCGAGCGTGGGCTGGTCGGTGCCTGGATCGGGCCAGAGAATATTGCCTCCGTCGTCCGCTACCTTGAAGTTGATCTGCTGAGACCAGCTGACACCCGTATTGTTGACGAACAGCGAGTTGCTGATACGCGCGTCGCGCTCTCCACCCATCCAGAGCACGCCGTTGCCGTCCTTGGACTGGTTGTCCACGAAGGTCGAGCTCATGATGCGCAGCTTAGCCTTGTCGTCGATATTCAACCGGAGCGCCCCGCCAAGATCACCGTCCGCTTTGTTGCCGGAAAATAGACTATTTTCGATGGTGTAGAGCGCTGAGCCATCGGCCCAAATCGCACCGCCCGAAGCGCTGGCGTGGTTGTCGATGAACGCACTGCGCGTGATATTGACTTGCTTGTCGGCATGAATAAACAGCGCGCCGGCACGTCCGGGATTGCTAACATTGGCCCGAAATACGCAATCCTGGACCGTCACCGTGTCTTGCGGGTACGCGTAAGCCTCGACCGAACCGCTGTCGTCCCCCGCGCCGTGATTACCATCAAAAAGCGTGCGGATCAGGCTAATTTGCCCGGGAGTTTTGTTGTCCGGGGTGTTGTAGTCTCCCGCTCCGCCGCCGTCGGCAAAGAAGGCTCCGCTGCCGCCGTCGGGACGACTCGAGCGGTTGTTGACAAACACCGTGTCTTCCACCAGCGGATCGGAGTGCATCCCGTAAAATCCGCCGGTCGTGGGCCCTTGGTTGCCCTCGAAGCGACAGCGCGCCACGTGCACATTGCTACCGCTCGTGGAGAGTCCACCCGCGCTAAAGCCATTGCCACCTCCGGGCACCGAGCCGTCGTTGTTTCGGAAGATGCTGTCGTGAACGAACACCTTGGTGACCTTGGCGTAGCCGATGCGGATCGCACCGCCCTCGCTGCCGAAATTCGAGTCAAAGGTGCACCCGCCGATCTCCACGTCCAGCGCGCCACCGTTCATGCTGATGGCCCCGCCGGAGCCGTCCGTGCGACCGCGCTTGAGTACGAGACTGAAGAACGCGATGCGCGTCGGGGCGTCCCCGTTAAAGTGAATGAGCTGCGTCTTGTCGCCGCCATCGAGCGTAATACCAGGGGCATCCGAGCCATCGAGCGTGACCGCGCCTGGCAATTCAAGCACTGAGCTAAGCAGGATCGTCTTGCCCGCGAGGCTCGGGGAAAAGCCAATCACGCTGCCCGCAGGAGCCGCAGCCAACGTGGCGCGCAGCGAGCCTTTGCCCGCGTCCGCAGCGCTCGTGACGATCTGCGTCGCATTGCTCTTGGGCGCCTTGTAGGCCGCGACAGGATCATAAGTGACATCGGGAGCAAAGAGGCAGCCCGCACTCGGTCCACTGCCTCCTTGGGTTCCACCCGTGCCTCGTGTGATCGGGACACCTCCCGAGCCGTTACCGCTCACGCTGCCGGTCCCGCTGCCGCTCCCGCTGCCACTACCGGCTCCCGCGCCATTGCCACCCGTTCCGCTGGCTCCGGCCCCGTCAGCATTGCTGCCCGTGTTGTCGCTACTGCAGCCGCTGGCTGCCAGGACTGCCAGGATTGAGGTGGTACAGAGGAAGAGTCGCGAGCGCCAGAGCTTCATGTGAGACACCTTTCGGTAGGGCGACGGCCGAACCAGGAGTCTGCAGTAATGCGACCTTCGAAGTCATTCCTTCACTTTTTCTGTCTGGCGGCGCAAAGCCCGAGCCCGCGGCGAATAGGGCATTAAAGCAGCCATATCGCGCGGGCACCGCTGTAGGCAGGACGCCGTTGCTGGCAGGACGCCGTTGCTGGCAGGACGCCGTCGCTGGCAGGGCGCCGTCGCTGGCAGGGCGCCGTCGTTGGCAGGGCGCGGACCCCTTGAGACTAGGCGCTCAATTGGCCCAGACGCTGAGTTGGCTGCGGGCGCTGAGTTGGCTGCGGGCGCTGGGTTGGCTGCGCGCGCTGGGTTAGCTGCGCGCGCTGGGTTGGTCCGGCGTGGAACCACAGCTGCCGATCGCCCAAGGGCGGCGCGGCGACGGGGGGGACGTCGAAGGCCCTACCAGCCGCGAGCATCGTCGTCACGAGGCGCCGTCGCTATCGACGGCAGAGTGAGGCGACTCAACGTGATGAAACCTGCGTCGCAACCATGCAAATAAGCGGTCGGAGAGGAAGTAGACTGCCACGGCTCCAACTAGCCCGACCACCGTCGTGCCGAGAAGCATGGACGCCAAGAACTCCGGACCTAGAGCTAGAACTGCGCCGAGACTCTCGAGGCGACTCAGCTCTGGCAACCTACCGCTTCTGCCGAGCAATTGCTCACCGACGAAGTAGCATGCGGTGTAGAGCGGAAGACTCGTGGCAGGGTTACTTATGGCCGTCATGCTCCCTGCAACGACCTTGTTGCCACGAAGCAGATGCGCCCCTGCCACCGCAAGCAGGATTTGCAGTCCCCAAAAGAAGCTCATCCCGAAGAAGAAACCCACAGCGGCTCCGCGTGCCAGCGCTTCGCTCGAGTCGGTCACGCCGATCAGGTTCTTCATCCAGTCTCGCAACTGCCCGGAGAGTCTCCGCAGGTTCATGGTTGTTGGAGTGTAGCGCGACCGTCGTGCATGGCAGCTCCCCCCGCGAATCGATTGTGCTCCGAACGTATCACGCCGAAAGCGACTTGACGTCATCCCCGAGGAGCCCTAAACGCTGAAAGCGCACCGGCACTGGCAAACCAGCAGCTCAAGCAGACTCTCGAAAGGTCCGGGAGTCACTGCGCGTGCCGCGACTGCGTTGGGGATGTGCCCGTTTGGAGTGATGACAAATCCTTTGTCAGCGCTACCCTACCGGAACGACCATGGAGAAGACCTCACGTTTCAGCGCCGTCTATATTCTGATTGCCGTCGGCGGGATCTTGCTCGCCCATGAATTCTGGGTGGGCAAGAGCGTGAGCGACTCAATCGCCTACAGCGAGTTCCAGAGTCTGGTCAAGGCAGGTGAGGTCAAGGAAATCGCCATCACGGCCAATGAGATCCGTGGCGAGCTAAAGAAACCCAAGGCCAACCAGAAGCGCTTCTTTCAAACCGTGCGCGTGGAAGTTGATCTGGCTCAAGATCTCGCTAAGCACGACGTTAAGTTCACTGGGAAGATCGAGAGCGTGCTGCTGCCCACTCTCATGTCCTGGCTGGTTCCTGCGTTGTTGTTCTTCGGGGTCTGGTTCTTGATCATGCGGCGGATGTCTGGAAAGCTCGGAGCCGGGGGCGGCATGATGTCTATCGGCAAGAGCAAGGCCAAAGTCTTCGTTGAGACTGACATCAAGACTACATTTGCCGACGTTGCAGGTGTCGACGAAGCCAAGGCGGAACTAGCAGAAACAGTCGCGTTCCTCAAGGATCCGACTCGGTACGGTCGTCTCGGAGCACGCATGCCCAAGGGGATCCTGCTTGTGGGGCCACCTGGAACCGGCAAGACTTTATTGGCGAGAGCGGTTGCTGGTGAGGCATCGGTGCCGTTTTTTTCCATGTCCGGTTCGGACTTCGTGGAAATGTTTGTAGGCGTCGGGGCCGCTCGCGTCCGTGACCTCTTCGAACAGGCCAGAAAGACGTCTCCCACCATTATTTTCATCGACGAACTCGATGCGCTCGGGCGTGCGCGCAGTTCAAATGCGTATGCCGGTGGCCACGACGAGAAGGAACAGACCCTGAACCAGCTCCTGGTGGAGATGGATGGGTTCGATGCGGTGAGCGGGATCGTGCTGATCGCTGCGACCAATCGCCCAGAGATTCTTGATCCTGCGCTGCTGCGCGCAGGGCGCTTCGACCGACAGGTTCTCGTCGATCGGCCAGATAAGCTCGGCAGGGTTCAGATCCTCGAGGTGCATGTCAAAAAGGCCCGAATTGGTGCCGATGTCAAGCTGGAGCAAGTCGCGGCGTTGACCCCAGGTTTTACCGGTGCCGATCTCGCCAATCTAGTGAATGAGGCGGCACTCGCAGCTACTCGGCGTGACGCAGAGGAGGTAGCGATGATCGACTTCAACGCCGGCGTCGAGCGAATCGTTGCGGGGCTCGAGCGCAAGAACCGCGTGCTCAACCCGAAAGAGCGAGAGATCGTGGCCTACCACGAGATGGGCCACGCAATTGTGGCAAGCGCGATAGCCGGTTCGGACCCCGTCCACAAGATTTCGATTATTCCTCGCGGCATTGGCGCCCTTGGTTACACGATTCAACGCCCAACCGAGGATCGCTTCCTGATGACGCGCGGCGAACTCGAGAACAAGATGGCAGTTCTAATGGGTGGCCGTGCCGCCGAGTACGTGGTCTACGGACATCTCTCGACTGGCGCGGCTGACGACCTCTCGAAAATCACCAATATCGCCCGAAGCATGGTCGCGCGTTACGGCATGGAGCTCGGACTAGGCCATGTTGCTTTCGACACCGAGCAACGGGGATTTCTAGGCGCTGCCGGGGAGTCGCTGCAACAGCGGAGCTACAGCGAGGATACCGCCCGCGAAATTGATTGTGCCGTGCGCAAGGCTGTCGCTACGGCCTTCTCTCGCGCTCAGGAGATCTTGAAGACCAATCGCGCTGTCTTGGAGCAAGGGGCCAAGCGCCTGTTGAAGAAAGAAACGCTCGACGTTGGCGATCTTGCTGAGGTGTTCAGCGGCGTGAAGCCGGCGCCAAATGAATTTCGCCAGGCAGAAGTTGCCTGCAACTGCTAAATGCTCCTAGTCGCGAGGCGAGCACCCAACAGCGAAGCACCAGGTGATGACCATTGATCTTGAGCTAACCACTCCCGCGCTGCTCTTTCCGGCGGTTTCTCTGCTGTTTCTCGCCTACACCAATCGCTTCTTGGTTCTGGCTCAGTTGATCCGGCAGCTTCACGGCAACAATCGCGTTGAAGTGCATGACATTGTCGTCCGGCAAATCAAGAACCTCAGGCGCAGGTTGTGGCTGATGAAGCTCATGCAGTTGCTGGCGGTCCTCAGCTTCATCCTTTGTAGCCTTTCCATGGCGCTGATCTTCTTTTCCCAGCGAAGTATCGCCCATCTGTTGTTCGGGGTAAGTCTGTTTTCGCTGACGGCGTCGCTAGTCGTGTCCCTCTACGAGGTTTGGCTCTCCACCGGAGCGATCGAGCTTGAGTTATCGGATCTCGGCAGGCAGGTCTAGCGGGCGCTACGGGGTGCAGACCCGCGGATTCGCGCCAATTGGCTCGCTGCTTTGCTAGGTCCGCCCTGACGCGCTGCCAGCCCGGAGCAGTGGTGGTGGTGGTAGCTCAGCCATTGCATGCGGACTGAACATGTCGGGATAGCCGCCATGTCATGAAGAAACTTCCAGACTTTCCTTCAGGAGCAGGGAGCCGCATATAGAGCTCAAGGAGATTGACATGAGACTCTCATTGCGTGTCAGAGGAGCGATCAGCAACAAGGAACTCGACGAACAGGTGCGCGACCGGGCCGCCGTCGCACTGGGTAGGTTCGGTACCCGGATTGCCTCGGTGGTCGTACGGCTTGACGACCTGAATGGCCCCAAAGGTGGCATCGACAAGCGTTGTACCGTCGAGGTCACTGGGAGTTTTGGCCAACAGCTGGCAGAAACGCGTGACAAGAACTTCAGGGCGGCTGTCGACAGAGCCTTCGCAGTCGTGCAGCGCAGCGTTGTTCGCGCCATCCAATGCCGAGAGCTCGAGAATCGCACGATGCACTAGTGCAAAGCGCTTCAGAACACATCCTATCCCGCTCCCTAACTCAAGGAACTTGACTCGTACTCAGTAAGAACCTGCCATGAAGAACCAACTCAGAACCATCCTACTGATTGCCGTCCTCTCGGCACTCGTAATTGGTGTCGGAACAGCGGTCACTCCCTCGCTTGCCTACGTCTTCGTGGCGCTCGCCGTGGCCATCAACATTGGCGCCTATTTCTTCTCCGACAAGCTCGCGCTGCGGATGCATGGCGCTCGAGAGCTCGACAGCGCGCAAGCGCCAGAGCTTCATGCGATGGTTGCGGAGCTCGCCATGCGCGCCGGAATAACCAAGCCCCGGCTGTACGTGATTGCTGACCGCCAACCCAACGCCTTTGCCACCGGGCGCAATCCCGAACATGGGGTTGTGGCCGTAACAGAAGGCCTGCTCGACTTGCTCAGCGTGCGCGAGCTGCGCGGGGTCGTCGCGCACGAGCTGGCCCACATCAAGAACCGCGACATCCTGGTGTCGTCGATTCGGTGGGCTGCTGCTCGCGCTGGCGCTTGGCAAACTGGAACGCGGCAGCCAAGTCATTGCGACCGAGCAACCTCACCCAGCCACCGCCAGCATGTTCATCGTCAATCCGCTGTCGGGTGGGGGAGCGGGGCTTAAGCTCTTTTCAACACATCCACCGACCGAAGAGCGGGTGGCCCGACTCATGGCCATGGCTCGCAGCGAACCGAAGACTTCGGGCCGCCACATCCCACTCCCAGTGTTGCGAGGCTTGCTCGACTGAGGACGGTCTTGATAAGTGCTTTGAGAACGCACACGACATCACTTACTCTGACCTCACAACACCCATTGTCGCGCTGTAGCAGGCACCTCTAGAATCAGATCTAGGACCCAAATATGGAACCCTCGAGCATTGGCACCCCCGGACTCTGGCTTGGCTTCGTTGCGTTCGTTCTGACGATGCTGGCAGTCGATCTCGGGATTTTTAACCGCAAGGACCATGTGGTTGGCTTTCGAGAAGCGCTCGGCTGGAGCGGCGTTTGGGTCGCTCTTGCCCTGGTGTTCAGTGCCATTGTCTGGGTCAACTTCGGGCAACAACGCGGCATTGAATTCCTTACGGGCTATCTGATCGAAAAATCCCTTTCAATCGACAATATCTTCGTCTTTGTGGTGATATTTTCGGCGCTGGCCATCCCGGCTATCTATCAACACCGCGTGCTGTACTGGGGGATCCTCTCGGCACTCGTGCTGCGTGCGATCATGGTCCTCGGCGGCGCCGTCGCGCTCGAGCGATTCCACTGGCTGATCTACGTGTTTGGCGGGTTCTTGGTCGTGACTGGCATCAAGCTCTACCTCCAACGCGGCAAGCAGGAGCACCCCGAGAGCAGCTGGGTGATGCGCTTTGCTCGCCGAGTGATTCCCTCGACCGCGAAACTCGACGGGAACCACTTCCTCACCAAGGAGAATGGAAAGTGGGTAGCGACCCCGCTCCTGATGGCGCTCATTCTCGTGGAGGTCACCGACGTGGTGTTTGCCGTCGACTCGATCCCGGCCATTTTCGCCGTCACATTGGATCCTTTCATCGTCTTTACGTCGAACATTTTCGCGATTCTGGGGCTGCGTTCGCTGTTCTTTCTGCTGGCGGGTTTGGTGGACAAATTCCGCTACCTCAAAGTTGGCCTAGCGGCGGTGCTGGTGTTCGTCGGCGTCAAGATGACGATGGTGGAGTTCTACAAGATCCCGCCCCTAGTCTCGCTGCTGACTATCCTCGGCATCCTTGCGACGTCGGTCATTGCATCGCTGCTGGTGAAGCCAGCGGAAAGTGACAAGCCTCGCGCCGTCTGCTGATCGCTGCCGCCGCAGTGGCGTTGCGCTGGGCCAACTCACCTTGGGCCGCGGGCGATCTCACGGGCCGAGCTGGAACATGGTCGCTCCGCGGCTGTCGGGCCGCGAGTCAGCGGGGAGACAAAACGCTCCCGGTGCTTCGATTCTTGAGCTCCTGGGCGCGAAGGCCGGCTCTTACGCCACGAACCCCGAGGAGCCCGCAATGCGCCGAGCCCTACCGCAATTTTCCGCTTTCGCTGTCACTTGTCTGCTTGGGCTCTCAAGCCTCCCGTCAGCTGCGCTCGCAGCTGGGGGTCATCCCCGCTTGTTGCTGGGCGAAGCAGACGTCCCCGCGCTGCGTGAGAAGGTCAAGACGGAGCCCTACGCGAGCATGCTCGCGATGATTCAGATGAACGCCGAGGACGTCACTGAAGACAATGCCGACGGCACGAGCGGCGCATACTCGGACTCCCACGTGGCCGTCAAATGCGCGTTCCTGTACCAGATCACCGGGGACGCCGCCTGGGCACAGAAGGCCCGGGACCACGTGCAGGCGCGCTTTGACGACAAGGCCAAAAAATGGGCGGATCCGGGGCTCAAGGGCCTGACCTCGTACATGCAGGCCAAGGGGGTCGCCCTGGCCTATGACCTCGCGTACGACGCTTGGGATCCCGCCTTTCGCACGCTCGTCTCGCAGCGGCTCTATGACATGGCTGAGATGCTCCTGACCAACGGCGGCACCGAGCAGAACACCGATCCCGCGAGCAACTGGCAAGCCAACCGCTTCTCAGCTGCCGCCCTTGCGTACCTCGCCAGTGACCACGCTCTTGACGAGGCCAAGCTCACCACGAGTCACGGCAAGCTCACGCGCTACCTCACTGACAACCTCGGAACCGGTGCGGCTGCACGCGGCTGGAACATCGAGGGACTCGGCTACACCTACTATCCTTGGGGTTTCGTCGGTCCCGCTGGCATCGCCCTGGCACGTCACAACCCCAGCCTGGATATTCGCACCACGGTGCCTGCGGTGGGCTATGCGCTCTGGTCGGCCTACGCGACGGTCTCCACTATTTCGCCCAATATTCACCCCGATTTTGGCGACGACAACAATCGCTCCCGCGGCGAGGGCACCTATGGCTTGGCCTTCTGGAGCTCACTGCCCGCACTCCAGCCGGGCCTCAGCTATTGGTACGAGCGACTCGAGGGAGGCCTCGGCAGCAAGCAGTGGGACTCGGCTCGCGCGGGCACGCTCTACTCCATCCTGTTTCATCCCGGCTCGAGCGTCGCTCCCGCCGATCCACTCAGCTTGCCCGAATGGCGCAGCGGCTTTGATGACCGCGACGGCAATGGATACTTCACCTTCCGCAATCGCTACCGCGACTCGGGGGACATGGTCGCGCAGCTCTACGCCAAGCTCCGCGGCAACAAGGGCCACAACGGCCCCGACTCAGTGAGCTTCCGCATACTGGGCGCAGGCAACGCCTGGGCGATTGGCGGTGGGCGCTATGGCACGGGCAACGTGTACTACAGCTCGCAGGATACCCTCTACGCCAGCGATCCCGATGGTCCGCTCAAGTCCAACGGCAATTCGGGAGCGTTCATCGCGGGAGACTTCCCGCAGAGCGGCGGCGGCTTCGTCGTGGCCAGCATGACCGAGAGCAATCTGGGCGTGGCCGCTCACAAACGTCGCTTTCTTGCCGAGTATTCTGGGGGCTCGGGGGTCGAAGCGGTCTACGTGATCGCCGACAGCTCGGACAATGGGAAATACTGGCAGCTCGTGACCACGCCGGGCAATGCGATCACCGCGACCGCGACCGGCTTTGACATCGCGGGAGTCGATGGCGCCTCGCTGCGAGCCACAGTTGTGTATGGCGCGGGCGACCACGCTACCAAGATCGGCAAGCGCGCGCGCGGCTCGAGCTTCAGCTTCGGCGCGCAGGAGTACCTCGAGAACAACTACGTTCACACCCAGAGCAGTGACGGCAAGCACCTCGTCGTGCTCACCGTGGCCAAGGCGGGTCAGACGCAACCGGTCGTCACGGCCTCGGGCCAGGGCATCCTTCAGAAGCTCGAGATTGGGACGCTGAAAATCGAGGTACAGGAGGACGGCTTCGTCGTCACGGGCAACGAGGCCCCACCCATTGGTGGTGGCGCGAGCACCGGTGGCAGCTCCGGCACCGGGGGTGCCGTGGGTAGCGGCGGCAACTCGGGCAGCGGCGCCAGCGCTCAGGGGGCGACCGGCGCAGGAGCGAGCGCCGGCGGCTCGGGCAATGGCGCAAGCCAGAACAGCAACGCTGACGCAGCCGCCGATGACGGCAGTGGAGGCTGCAGCTGCGCGCTACCCAGCACGCGACGCCCTGGGTTTTTGGCTGTATTTGCCGCACTGGCGTTAGTATCGGCGGCCGACTTGCGACGTAAGCAACGCCCCCGCGTCTAGAGTGCAAGCGCGCGCTACTCCGCGCCAGCGAGCAGCTGGGCCATCGGGTGGCGCGCGCGCTCGGGCGCGAGCGGGACGCGATCGTGCCCGCGGTGATGCGCGTCGGCAACCGCCATCCAATGAGCGAAGCGGTTGAGAAGACTCGCCGCCGTGCGCGGCGCGCCGAGACAAGCGAGTGCCGCGCACGACGCCTCGATCGTGCAGAGATTGCCCTCGGCGTGCCTGCGCAGGCCGTAAAGCGATGGCAATCCCTCAGGCAGAGTGACGCAGGGCAGCCCCAGCGGGAGCAGCTCGTGACGCAGGATCCGTCGCGCCTGACGCCAAGTGCCGTCTGGCACGAGCAGGTGCCGCACTGCGCTCGGCGCGCCCTCCGAGACGTCGCAGCGCGGAGCCGCCGAGACGTCGCAGCGCGGAGCCGCCGAGACGTCACTCCCCGTCGCCGTAAGCTCCGCAAAGCTTGGCCAGGTGAGCGCCGTGGCGTCCGGTCCGGGGAAGAGCACTGCCGTGCCGGGCTCGCTGAACCCGCTTTGCTCCAAAGGGATCCCTCGCAGTCCGCGCACCCGCAATTCCGCGCCGTCAAACCATAACGCGAGGAGTCGAGCTGTGTTCGACGGACGGGTCGATTCATCTGCCGCAACGATCAACGTGATCCGCAGCGCGGTGGCAGGCAGAGCGCGATACTGGTCGCAGATGCAGGCCTCACTCGGAAGCCCACAGAGGCCACAGCGCGAGCGACGGTACGCACGCGAACCCCCGCCTTCTGGGGCGTTTGTTGGTTGGGGTCGTGTGGTCGCGGACAAGGTGCGGTTATACCTGAGACTCGCGCTCGTGCCGGCGCATTGCATGCGCTATTGCCACAGCTGCCGTAATCCGCGTCCTTGACGCAGCAGATTGCCGACGGCACCAACCGTGCGGACAGGCCGCTGTTGTCACTGGTAGCAGGGATGGTATGGCTCCCGCGTGTCCAGCGCCGATCCCAGCGAGAGCTTCGTTTGCAAGGCAACGGGTGCGACGCGTGCCCGCCGCGCTGACCACATCCAATCGCTGTGGAGCGGCTATGGTGAGCTGTTTCGGATGACGCTCGACGGAGCCAGTGTCGAGAGCTGCGTCGTCAAACGCGTGGAGCCGCCAAAGCTACGCGCCCGTGGTCGGGACGGCGCGCCGGATCTGTCACACCAGCGCAAGCTTCGGTCCTACGCGATCGAGGCCAACTGGTATCAGCATTGGGCGGCGCGCTGCGACGACAGCTGCCGCGTGCCACATTGCTACGCGGTTCAAGCGGAACCCGAGCGCTGGCTCTTCGTGCTGGAGGATCTCGATGCCAGTGGTTATGCTGCGCGTGCCTCGCGTCCGAACCCCAGCCAGATCCAAGCGGTGGTGCGTTGGTTAGCCGCCTTTCACGCCAAATTTCTGGGAGAAGAGCCTGCGAAACTGTGGGCCGCGGGCACGTATTGGCACCTCGCCACGCGCCCCGACGAGCTCGCGCAGATGCGTGATCCGGTGCTGCGCGCCGCAGCGCCAAAGCTCGACGCGCGGCTCAATCAAGGTCGCTATCGCACGCTCGTGCACGGCGATGCCAAGAGCGACAACTTCTGCTTTCCCTCCGCCAACGGTGCCAGCGCGGGAGTCCCCGCAGTGGACTTTCAATACGTCGGTGGTGGTTGCGGCATGAAGGACGTTGCGTATTTTTTCAGCAGCGTGTGGAGCGCCAGCGAGTGCCGCGCCTACGCCGCCGATGCCCTCAGTGAGTATTTCGTCGCCCTGCGCAGCGCGCTGCGCGAGCGTGAAATCCAAGTCGAGCTGGACGCCCTAGAAGCGGAATGGCGCTCGCTGTACCCCGTCGCTTGGGCAGATTTTCAGAGATTCCTGCTCGGCTGGGCACCGGGCCACTTCGACCGCGACACCTACGCATCTCAGATGGTGCAGGAGGCGCTGCGCACCTGCTAGCCGGGCGCGCTGATTTCTCCGCTCTACTGCGTGCTTCCAAGTGCTGCAAGCAGAGGAAAGATCCGCTCAAAGGCCTCTGGCGAGGCGGCGATGCAGCCGTTGGCCGCGCCACGCAGGGCCTCGTCCTGTTCCACGATTGGGAATGGGTCACGTCCGTCCAAATCCGTGTAGCGACCGCCAGCCTCGGTCACCAACAGTGCACCGGCCGCATTGTCCCAGAGCTTGGTCTCAAGACTCACCGCGAGCGACAAACGCCCTGCCGCAACATAGGCCAAATGCAGCGCCTGCGCACCGAGTCCGCGCAACCGCCCATGACTGGTGATTAGCTCAACTAGGTTCTCCGGAGAGCGCTCACAGAGACGGCGCACGACCTGCGAGGTGAGCGCAATACCCGAACCTGACTGCTCCTGCAGGGTCAGTGTCTGGTCGTTGAGCGTTGCGCCGCGACCGCGTTCGGCGAAATACAGCTCGTCGTGCTCGGGCTCGTAGATGAAGGCCAGCTGCGGATGCCCGTTCTCGAGCAGCGCCAGCGACAACGCGTAGAGCGGGATCCCGCTCGTGCGATTCACGGTTCCATCCAGCGGATCGAGGATCCAAATCCGCTCACCGTACGCAACGCTGTTGGCCGACTCCTCCGAGAGCAACAGATCGCCTGGGTACTGCTCGGCGAGAAAACGCGTCACCTCCGACTCCGCCCAAAAGTCGAGGTCCGACACCAAATCGAGCTTCCCCTTGGCCCGTACCCCGGTGGCCTCGCGCGCGCGAAGCTGCTGCCCGACCTCGCGCACCATGGACTCAAGTAACGCAAGCTTTGGCTCGGCATCAGCACGCATCCAGGCGTAATACGCTGGATTTTTTGACTGGCGAGCAGAAAGCGGTCTGGGTCTGCTGCCCGTGGAACCGCGGCCTGCGGACCCGCCGTTGACATTTGTCACCGCGTGGCGCGCCCGATTTCGCGCCTGCCCGGCGGTTTTCCCGGGGGATCGACGCTTGACGCGACCCGGAACGCTGAGGTCAGTCGGGACTCCGATCGGGGTCGGATCGGGGATTCGCGCTGGATGTCACCACGCCGAACCAACCATCCCTTTCCCGAAGCGTTCGAGGTGCTTGCGTTCGAAGTCGGCGCGCCGCCGCCGCGCACTAGGAGCCACCATGCCGCAGCCAAACCTTCAGTCTCGATTCCTGACCTCACGCGTCTTGTCCTTCGTGGCGGTCCTTGCGCTGGCGGGGGCGGTTGCTTGTTCAGTGGAAAACGGAAGCGAATCGCTCGCCCAGTCCGACCAAGCCGTTGGAACCAGCGGCGCGCTCGGGCAAGCCTGTCCCGTTGGGGAATACTACACCGCGGCGAAAATCTGTGCCCTGAGCAACGGGCAGTGCTGCACGGTCGGTCCGCAGTGCGGCAGCGGCAATTGTGTCGCGGGAACCTGCGTGGCATGCGCTACCGTCGGTAGCACCACGGGCTGCGTGAAAGGCAACGTCTGTTCCGCCCGTCATGCCTGCATCGCGCCTCAGGCGCTCGGCTCGGACTGCTCCTCAGATGGCACCACCGCTGGCAACCCTGTCGACGCGCTCTGAGCGAGCAAGCATTGTCAGAAGTCCACCACGATCGCACTCCCTGGGAACCCCTCGCACACGTCGAGCGAGTGCGTGCCCTGCGCACCTCCCGCGGCAGGCTGCTCCGCCACCCAATATTGCGGAGGCGCGCCTTGCAGCTGCAACGCAAGCGGAGGGCTGACCATCCCTTGCTCATTCGACGAAATGTGTCTGAGCGGGCACTGCTCACAACAGGGAGGCGGAGGCACCTGCGTCGCGTGCAACACGGTGGGCAGTACTGTGGGCTGCGCGGGCGGCACCGTCTGTTCCGCGAGCCATCAATGCACGGCAGCGGGGGATTCGGGGCCAACTGCAGCAGCAACGGGGGTCCAGTCGACGGGCTTTGCGCTGGCGGACGGTGCAGCATGGCACTGACCTGCGTTGATTGTCGAAACGACGCTGAGTGCGCCGCCGGCAGCTACAGCACCGCGGCGGGAACCTGCGCAGCTCTCCAGGGCAATGGCAGCAGCTGCACGCGCTCATCGATGTGTGGCACTGGATTCTGCCTGGGCGGCGTCAAGCTGTGCGTGCAGTGCTTGGCCAATGGCCCCTGCGCGGCAGCGGAGTTCTGCGATTCCAGCGGCAAGTACGTTGGCGACCGACCGTTGGACGGCGAATGCGGCGGCGGCTCCTACCTCGATTCAGCCGGCGCGGCTGGCTGCGACGCCAAGCGTTCCATCACCAAACTGACGAAGGCCGCCGATCTGCGCTTTCGCTGCTGTGCGGACGTCCCAAAGCGCTAGCCCGCGACGTCGCGATCCCGCGCGGGCCGTCGACACCATCGCGCTGCTCGCGGCCAACCTGCGTCGCGATGAGTCCGTGGAGCTGCTCGACAGCCTGCGTCCGTCAAAAACCGCACCCGCCGTGACCCCACCGGTTCCGCCGCCGACATCGCTGAGCGCGCCGCGTGGTTCCACGACGCCGCAGCGCGCAGTGACTTCCCACGATTCATCGAGCGGTTCCGCGAAGTGGTCGGCATCACGGCGCCTAAGTCGACCGAGCCGCGTAGCAAGCTGCAGCCCGCTCGGCAGCGCGCCTCGGCTGATTTGGGTCTGGCTCCCGTGGTGGACGCTCAGGAGCGAACCCAGCATGCGCCAGTCGCTCCGGTCCCAGGTGTCACCACGACGCCCCAACCCAACACGAGCGTTGCGGTGGTGGTCGCGGGCCGGAGCGGGTCCGATGGGAAACCCGTCATGCCGGTGGCAGCGCCGCAGGGCAACGGCGATGCAACCATCACGCCGGTAGAGACCGCGGCCGCTCGCGAGCTGGCTCTCTACCGCGAAGCTGAGCGCCTGCACTTTCGCGAACGTGATTGGTCCTCAGCCATATTGGCCTGGGATGCCTATTTGGCACAAGGCGGCCCGCTCAGTCTGGAGGCGCGTTACAACCGCAGCCTGTGCTTGATCCGCCTCGGTCGCGACGAAGAGGCCAAACGCGAGCTCGGGCGCTTCGCGTCCGGTGAGCTCGGCGGCTATCGTCGTCAGGAAGCACAGAAGCTACTCGACGCGATCTCACGATAGGCAAGACGCCGCGAGCGCTCGTCAGCATCAATGTGATGAGACAAACGCTCGCGGAAAAATGACGGTACGCCAGGCCTTAGGGCTTGGGAATGCACGCCATCATCGCGTCGTACTCTGTCTTGCAACCCGGAGGAGTCGCGAGGCAAAGCTCCGTGTCCGAGAGGCTGACTGAGCAAACCGTCATCGCGTCGATCTCCGTCTTGCAGGCAGTTAGCTTGGCCATGTCCGCGCAAGACGTCGTGCAGTTGTTGCCGTCTTTGCAGAGGCGGTTACCGCGCTCACACTGGCTCATGCAGGTGGGCTCGTTGCTGACGCCACCCGCGCCGCCCATGCTGCTGCCGCCGGTGCTCGCGGCGCCACCCTTGCTGCTGCCGCCGGTGCTGCTGCCGCCGGTGCCCGTCGTGGTGCTTTCGGTGTCGCTGCTGCAGGCCGCAGCAAACAGGCCGGTTGTTGCTATCAGAAGAACTGTGAATAGTTTGTTCATGAGTTGGGTCTCCTCCGAGTGGCGCGACCGCAGATCCCTCATCTACGGATCCCTCTCGGGACCGGGGCAGTCTTGAATAGAGGCGAAGCACGGGTCAAGGGCTTGCGGGCAGCCATAGGGAAGGATCGAGCTAGCGACACGAAATGTCACAGCCTGGTCACGTGGTCAGCACTGGCTCGACGCGGGTTCGCCCTGTTTCGTGAGCGCATTCAGGTCATGACCACACGCACGGAAGGCCAACGGGGCCCCTGTGGGGGGTGAGGCACCAGGGACTGCGTCGGTTCGCAATCGCCATGGCATTCTGGCGTGCGCCCTTCGAATTGGCCATTGGCCCCCTCAATTTGACGGACCGCGTTGGGCCTCGATGAGCTACCCAAACCCAGCATCGAGCCACATTCAGCGAGAATTGATGCGCAGCAGTTCGCGGCACATCGATTGCAGGGTGGCGATCCGAGGAACGAACAGTATGAAAACGCCATTCACTATTCTCGGGACGCTCGCAATCGGTTTGAGTCTGGTCACCGCCTGTCAATCACCGGACAAGGCACAGAAGAATGCCGATCAGGCGCGCCAAGAGGCCGACGACAACACCACCAAGACCAACCGCGAAACCGAGCAAGCTCGCCAGCAAGACGAAGCGAACGCCCAGCAGAAACAAGCGCAGGCGGATCAGTCCCTGACGGACGCTAAGAATGACTACCAATCCAAGCTGACCACGCTGCTCACCGACGTCGACAAGAGGATGAGTGACATCCGCGCCTCTAACCTGACCGCGAAGCCGGCTGCCAAGACCAAGAACAACGAGAATCTCGCCACGTTTGCGGGCAAACGGGAGATCCTCAGCGCCGAGCTCCGGCAGATCCCTCCGGCGACCGCTGGTGAGTGGAATACGCTCAAAGACCAGATCGACAAGGACACGCGCGACGTTCGACTCATGCTCCTCCCGATCGTGGGAACGACGTGAAAAACACCGGGCACAACTCAAGAAGAGTACCCGTCTGGGGGCACTGGTGCTGGTGTCGTTCATACGCGCTCAGGGCCCGAACGCTCCTGCAACCGGTCGGACCGCTGTCTCACACGCGACGACTTGAGTTAGTGCCCGGACTTCTTGCTATCGCCCCTGTGGTGGGCCTCGCGTACACGAGTGCCGCCGTGAACCAAAAACTCGAAACCGTCGTGGAGATACTATGTCAATCGTAGCCTGGATCGTGCTCGGACTCATTGCCGGTTTCATCGGCAGCAAGATTGTGAACAATCGGGGCGAAGGCCTGATCGGCAATATTGTCGTCGGCATTGTGGGAGCGTTCATTGGAGGTTTCCTGTTTAACCTGCTCGGCGCAAGCGGCGTTACAGGGTTCAACCTCTGGAGCCTCGTCGTTGCCGTCGCCGGCTCGGTTACACTTCTCGTCCTCTTTCATGCGGTTCGCGGGAACCGAAGTGACCGAAGTGCATAACCTGTCTTCCGGTGCGGCGCCGACAACCGCTCATCACACCGCCGTTTGGATTGACCACAACGAGGCCAAGGTCTTTCAGAGCGAGCCCGAAGGCTTCGAGACGGGTCACATCAAGACGCCGCTCCAGCGCCTGTCGCGGCAGACCGAAGGACTAGGCCAGTACGTGTGCATCGGAGACTTTTTTTGCACCGTTGCCGACGCGCTCAAAGACGCAGAGGACATCTTGATCGTCGGACCCTGTTCGACGACGCTCGATTTCATTCGGCACGTGCACAAGCACAACCTCGCACTGGAGCCGAAAATCCTCGGAGTGGAAGCGCTGGCTCACCCAACGGATGGACAGCTCATCGCGCACGTGCGGCACCACTTTCACCGAAACACCGAACTGCGCACTGCAGCTTAGTACTCCGCAGCTGTCGACACGCTCCGCTTTGACACGGGTGAGGCAAATCGGAGCCGTGATGCACGGTCAGCCTAGCCGTCCGACGCTCACCGGCTGTTCGTCGGACCCTTCCGGCATAAGCCGGCAGTGATGGGACGGGCCGTTGAAGCGCTCGCTGCCCACCGCAAGCGTCCACCCACGCTGCCGCCGATCCGGTAGCCCTCCGATGGGGGCACGACGGACGCGCCACATTGGGGCACGTCCAGTTCGGCAGGCAGTTGCTCTGCGAAACCAGAAGTTCGTCTTCTTCGGTCAACGCTTGGACCGATGCTAGCTCGTGTTCTGGGTATCCGGTGCATGAGCCCCGTACTTCCGCCGATTGAGCCAATGCGTCATGTTGATTCGCATGACGGAAACCGAAGCCAAGTGGGTCGAGCGAGTTCGTGAGTGGGAGAGAAGCGGTCTGCCGATGGACCAGTTTG
>JBBRAB010000038.1:0-40003 GCA_038207155.1 Polyangiales bacterium | reverse complement strand
AGTACGGCGTGCACCTCGACATGAATCCGGGACACACCGGGCTCGAGTTTTATCGCGTGGCGCCCAAGGGGCAGCTGCCAAAGCTCGGCCACGCGATGGATTCTCAGTGGGAAGCGCAAGGACCGCTCACCGGTCTCGACGGCTGGGACTTCATGGGGCGACGCATGATTCGCCTGATGAACCTGATGCATTTCCCACGCTATGTGCGCACCGAGTCGCGTGACTTTTTCTACCTCACGCGACGTCGCTTACTGCCTCCAAACGCGCTCTCTCCGGTGGTCTCGCCACCAGAGCCCGACGAAGGGAAATGGCAGACCCACGGCCTCGCTCAACACGGTTGGCCTTACGCGCTCGCGACCAATTGGCTGCGGCCTGAACCCAGTCGCCCGCAGCTCAAGGTCACCCTCGTGGCGTTCGATCCCCGCTATGCCGGCGTCGCGCAGCAAGCGACGGCAGCAACGCTCGTGCTCGCGCGACTTCGTCGGCCAGGAGCTGGCAGTCGCGGTCTGTACTTTGCACCGTCGGGGCCAGTGTTCAGTGATGCCCCACCCAAAGACGCGCAGCGTGTCGCCAGCGGCCTTGCGACGCCGTCGGCCAAAGTCACCAGCGCGTTGGGTCTGCTCGGTGATGAACTCGTGCTCTACGCCGAGGTCACCAGCGGCGGCGAACCTCAGCGCGACGGCCTCGTGTTGCAGCGCCTACTGCAGCAGCTGGGAGCCAGCGCGGGACTCTATCTCGAACGTCCGCTCGGGCTGCGGCTCGGTCCTGGCGAGGCTTCGAGTGATGATTTGCTCGTCGTGCGTCAACAGGGTCCGGGCGGACGAAGGTTCTTTTCCGAGACGGCCATCGTGCCCCCGCAAGAGTGGGTAAGGCTCCAGGCCAAGCGCGTCCGCTATTTTCCAAAGCCCAAGGCCGCGAGCGCCGCCAGCGCGAGCGCAGTGACGCCGCCCGCCGCGCCCAGCGTGCCCGCCGCCGAGCCGCCCTCGCCCTAAGCGCTTCGGTCGAACCGGGGTCCCCCCCGCCCAAGAGCCTCAGGTCACCTGGGTCGACTGGGCAGCTCCGAACGCGACGCGTGGACACGCGCCGCCAACAAACCAAAGCGGTACTTGCGGGAGTACTTCGCTAAGGACCGCAAGATGAGGTGCGGCTCGGGCCTCGCTTGCAGTCGGCCTAGCGGCGTCTCCAAGCGACGCGTGCGCAGCCGCCAGCGGCCTGGTGGGCCAATTCTGTGCCAAATTCGCGAGATTTGACGCTCGGCCGCGGTCCGGTCACGAGCGGTCCGGCGGGCGAAGCGGAACAGTGACGAAGCATTTTTACGACGTCACCCAAGCACCATGCGGCGGCAGGGTTCAACTCCGAGCGGCGCGCAAAACGTGCAGAAAAATCGGGAACAATTCCCTTGGATTGTTCCTCGCCAACCTGCTGCTGTGGTTGTAGTCTATGTCCACTGGAACGATGCGGCTTTACCGGGTGGCCCCCAATCGACCTCCCACAACGAAGACGCTCACACCGAGCAGCATTGGCTCGGCATGGACTCGTTTCGTCGCATCGCGATACTTTTTAGGAGAACCACCGCATCATGAGTGACAAGGGCGGATCCGACCTTGACGTATTCGACGGGCTGCTAAGCAAAAAAGCCCCCCCGCCGAGTGAGCCTACTGCTAGTGCGCGCGCTCCCATGCCGCCGCTGCCTATGGCGAGCGTTCCCCCACCTCCGCCTGGCAAGCCCGGCGCGGCTCCACCTCCGTCTCGGCTAAAGACTCTGCTTGGGTTGCCGGTAGCGCCGCCGCCCAGCAAAAATGGAGCTGCGGGTCCATTTGCGCCGCCCAGCCTCGCGCCGCCGCTGCCCTCGTCGCACGGTGCGCCGCTAGCGCCGCCGCCCAGCTTCGGTGCACAGCCGCCCGCTTCGCGTGGCGCGCCGCTTCCTCCACCACCCAGCTTCGGTGCGCCGCTGGCGCCCCCCGTTTCGCATGGCGCGCCCCTGCCGCCGCCCTCGGTGCCGCTTGCGCCGCTGTCGAGTGGTCATCATCCGCCGCCCGCGCCGGTCGGTCTCGGCTCGGCCGCACTCCCCACGCCTCCCCCGCCGCCGCAGCCTGCGTTTCCGCCGCCCCCCGCGGCTCCGGCGCTGCCTCATCTCGCAGCGCCGCCCTCGTCCAACAAAGCCTCGGGCTCGCTGCCGGGCTTGCCCGGCACTGCGCCGAAGGCGGGCATGGACATCGACTGGGACGACGACGACGAGAAGACGGCGATCTTCGACAAAGCTGGCGACGAGCTGCCCACCAGCGCGCCGCGCGCCCCCGTTCCTGCAGCCGGAGCGCCTGCGGCCAGTAGCCCAACCCTTCGCGCTCAGTCCGCGCCCGCGGCGTCGCCGGTCTCCAAGCCAGCGGCCTCCGCACCTGCTCCCAAGGCAGTCGCGGCCCAGCCGGCAGTCGTGCTCGCAGCCGAGCCCAAGGCCGCCGCTCCCAGCAAGGCCTCCGGTGGCTCGAAGAGCTTCGTCGGCTTGCTACTGGCGGCAGCGGCAGCAGCGATCGTCGCGCTCGTCTATCTCTACTTGCCGAAGGTCGGAACGATCGACGTCTCGGTCACCGATGCCGCCAACAAGGAGATCGACAGCGTTCAGATCTTCGTTGATGGCGCCAAGTGGATGAAGTGTGAGACCTCGCCCTGCCTGATTCAGGATCAGAAGGCGGGCGAGCACAAGATCAAGGTCATCGCTTCTGGGTTCGCTTCATCCCCCACCATGACGATTCAGGTGGCCGCCAACAAGAGCACGCAGGTGCCCTTCCGTCTCGGTGCGGCGGCTGAGGGTTCCGGACTCAAGGTTTCCGCTGAAGGAACCGGGCTCAAGCTCTGGGTCGACGGCAAGGAAGTCGGCCCGCTGCCGCAGGAAATCAAGGGCATTACCCCGGGTGAACATCAGGTTCGCATCGCGGGCAATGATCGCTACGAGGCCTACGAAGAGAAGGTCACCGTGGCTGCCGATCAGCCCAAGGTGGTTGGACCGATCGCGCTGAAGGTCCTCAAGGGCCTTGCCACGATCGAGACTGGCACCAACGCAGACGGCGCCAAGATCCAGCTCGTGTCGGGCACAGAGAAGCGCGTGCTCGCCAAGCTGCCAATCAAGCTCGATATCCCGGTGTCCAAGGCCTATCACCTCGTGGCCACCAAGAAGGGCTTCGTCGATCTCGACATGCCGCTCGCGTTTGACGCGGGCAAAGCGGAGAAGACCTTCACGGTGCAAATGCTGAAGGTGGGCGAGGCGCCCAGCACGACCGAGCCCGCCGCAGTCGCAGTCGCACCCATGCCGGCAGCCACGCCCGACGAGCCCGCCGTCAAACCTGAGCCTAAGCCGGAAGCCCCCGCTCGCCACGCGGCCACCCCCGGACGCGATCCACGCCTGGAGCGTCTCACCGGAGGAACGCCGGCAGCAGCGGGGCCCAGTGAGGCCGCTGCAGCACCCGCCGCGGGACAGGGCAAGTTGAACATCAACTCGATCCCCGTCTCGAACGTGATCCTCGACGGTCGCCCGCTCGGTCCCACGCCGAAGCTCGCGATTGCGACGAGCGCCGGTGCTCACACGGTGGTGTTCGTGCACCCCGAGCATGGTCGCAAGCAAATCGTCGTGACGGTGATCCCCGGGCAAACGCAGACCGCCGCGGTTCGCTTCCCCTGAGCCCGTCGGCGACCGCGAGTCGCTAGCGACAGGCCGAGCTCTTCCAGTGGAGCTCGGCCTGCTGCTTTTTGTAGGCCCGGCGTGGAGCCGTAGCTGCCGAACCCGCGCTCGCGTGTCCGCACCCTAGGCAGCGTTCGGTCGCAGTCGACGGCCGCGCCACGCGAGTAGTGCGGCCGCGAGAATCCCGAGCGCGCAGCAGAGCGAGAGCAGCGCGCCGCGACGGAATGCCGAGGCCACGTAGGCGAAGCGAACCTCGTGAACGCCCGCCGGGATGGCCAGAGCGCGCACGTCGCCGTAGGCTCGCAGGATCGGGACGCGCACGCCGTCGAGCTGCGCCTCCCAACCAGGGAAATCGGTGTCCGAGACGACGAGCAGGCGCTCGCCAGTGCTGCGCACCTCGAGCCGTAGCTGATCGGGCTGCTCGTACTTCAAGGAAACGCCGTCTTCGTTCACAGACGCCGGCTGCGGCAACGAACTGGGCCAGTGCGGTTGGGACGACAGCGCGACCGTCACGGCCGGCTCGAACCCAGGCGTGAGCACCGCAGAGGCCGTCGATTCGGTCACCTCGTAGTCCGAAACCAGGCGAAACCGAGGTAGGGCTCGCAGGTTCTCGTAGACCTGCACCGCACCGGAGCGCGGTAGTTTGGCCAGCCCGGGCAGCTCGAAATCATGACTCGAGAGCAGAAAGCGCACCGAGTGGGCGCTTAGCAGACGCAGCAGCCCGGGCGTCGGGAGCATGCGATCACTGGCGTCGGCAAGCAGGCCCTGATCGGCGACGCCCGCGCGATTGTGATCGCCCCAGACATCCACGTGCCAGCGCGGTGCGATCCCGACGTAGCCATTGGGCGCCGAGAGTCCGTAATAAACCCCGGTGTTTGGCTCGATGAACTCACGTTGCGAGAAGTAGGGTCGGAGGTCCTTCCAACCCGAGGCGCGCATGAAAGCCTCGGTGTGCAGGCGCTTGTGCTCTGGCGTGTAGATGCGAGGCGCGCCGACCGGTACGCGCTGACGAATCGCCTGCACGGTCGCGGGAGGCGCGAACCAGTCCCGCGCCCACACGAACGGATTCTGACGCTGATGATGGTACCCGAGCTCGGCTGCCGTGAGCAGCGCGAGACCCCAAGGCAACAGCATTTTCACGCGTCGCCAAGACGGTCGACGCGGCAAGGCCTGCTGGAACCACGTGAGCCCCAGGGCACCAAGCAAGCACAGTCCAAGCTCGACCACGATCAGAAACCGGGTCGGAAAACGAAACAGCTTCATGCCCGGCACGAACGCCCAGGCCCAGCGAAAAACCGGCGTATTGCGGCCGAGAACGAGCAGCAGACTGACCCCGGTAAGCAGCACGATAAATGCGGTCAGCCCCCGCCGGTAGCCGAGCACGAGCGCCACCAGAGCGAGGAGCGCCGTCGCTAGTCCGACGTAACCGTAGCCTTCCCAAAACAGCGAGTGACTTCCAAACAGGTACGTTCCCTGCCCCACATCACCGTTCGGATAGGGCACCAGTAGGTTCCAGAGGTCGCCGAGGGAGTACGGCAGCATGGTGGCCCATTCGTAGGTCTGCTCGGCACCGCGATCCGAAAGCTTGCCGAGCTCGTAGAGCGGCAACCAAGTGGCGGCGCCCATCCCAAGCCCCAGCAGGGCCGCCACCCCGGACAGCCCCAGACGCGCGAGCCCCGCGCCCGGACGCCCGCCGCGCCCGAGCAACCATGGCCCCACGCAGTAGGCCGCAAAAGCCAGGTAGGCCAGCGCAGAGATGTACGCAGACTGCGGAAAACCCGCCAGCAACTGCATTCCGATCACAGCCGCAAAACCCGACAGCGGACCAAGCGCCGTGAGCAGCTCCGAGCGCCCGCCACCGCCGACGCCAGCCTCGCGACGAAGGCCGGAAAACAGCGACCAAATGGCGCAAAATCCCCAGGGTAACCAGCAGAGCGTGGCGATGATCGACAGGTGCTTGAGCTGCGTCGCAAAGTACCCGGACTGAGCGAACGCGACGCCCGCCAGCAGTGCGCCCGCCGAGCTGGCGCCCAAGCGCCGCGCGAGCGAAAACGCGCCGTGCGCCGCGATCAGGATCAGCGTGAGCACCCACAAATCAAGCGCAACAACCGGCGAAAACAAGGCAAATAGACTGGAAGAGAGCGGTTCGCCGGCCAGCACTTCGAGCGGAAATCCTGAGCAGAGGCGCGGCGTCCAGGTTGGCAAAAACCCGTCGCGAAGAGCCGCACCGACCAGCATGCGACCCGGCAGTTCACCGCTGGCGATGTCCGACGTGAAAATATCGTCGGTCACGTAGAGCACCTGGAGTGTCAGCAGCGGAGCGTAGGCCAGCAGGGACGCAAGCGAGAGCAGGAGCCTGAGGCCGAGCGGTTGCCATCGAGTCAACAGATTTCGCATGGACGCCGTCGCACGAAATCACATTGAGGGGGCCGCCTCAACCCCGCAATGCGTCAGTGCCCGGCATGGCACCTTTGGCAGCACGCAGTCCGAGCACTCTCGCGATGGCAAACGGGTTGCCCCGCAGGGCGAGCCCCGCCAGCACCACGACGAGCAATACCCCCACCCCAAAATGCAGCAGCGATGCGGCAAGCGCCGCTTCCGGGCGAATTTGGGCCAAACCCCACAGGTGCACGAACACCAGCTCGCGCTGACCGACCCCGAGCGGCGTCAGCGGGATGATCAGCGCGATGACGACCCAGGGCGCGACCACCGTCGCTAGTCCCCAGTTCGCCGACGCCTCAGCAGTGACGACCACGACCAGCATCGAGGCCACGAAACAGCCCTGCGTGAGGGTGGACCAGGCCAGGGTCTCAAGGAGGACACCGCGACGGCGCGGCCGAAACACCTCATCCGGGAGCCCGAGGCGCACGCGCAGCCGGCTGCCGTGACCGCGCGCGAGCCAACCCGGCAGCAGGGAGACCAGTAATACCAACAGCGCCACCGCGACACCGGCTCCCCACAGTAGCAACCTCGGGACTGGCGCCCCCAAGGTCGGCCCAAGGCCCCAGGCGATTCCGGCGATGGCAATCAGCCCGAGCAAGCCCGCCGCGCGCTCGGCGACGAGGCACCAGAGCGCGGTGGAAACCGGCATCCCTTTGGCGCGCAACGCCCCTGCGCGCAGCGCGTCACCCGCGATCCCACCGGGCAGAAAATTGACGTATTGCGCGATCGCGAACTGTTCGAACGCCTCCCTCGGCGACAGCTCGCCACCGTAGCCCTGCACGAGCCTGCGCCAGCGCAGGATCGCAAACGAGAGCGACGACGCCTGCAGCAGGCCACAGAGCAGAGCCCGCCGCAGCCCGAGCAGCGAAAATGCGGCGTAGACAGCGCTCGGCTCGATCCGCCAGAGCAACGCAGCGAGGGGAATGAGCACCAGCAGCGCGAGCAGCCATTTCCACGGCCGAAAGGTCCGGGCGACGCGTGGCTGCGTGCCGGGCTCGGACGGGCGGTGGGTCTGTGGTGGCATCGACTCACTCACGATGAAGTGCTCGGTTTCCAAGTCGGAAGGTGACAGTGACGAGTGGAACCCCTATCATAGGCGGCCCTTCCGTGTCCGCTCCGCCTCGTCGAAAACTCATTACGGTCGTCACTCCCCTTTACAACGAGGAGGACAACGTCCGCCACTGTTACTCCGAAGTCCGTCGCGTCATGGAGTCGCTCGCCGACCGCTATGACTACGAGCATGTATTCGGGGATAATCGCAGCCTTGACGGCACGCTCGGCATCTTGCGCGAGCTCGCCGCAGCCGATCCTCGGGTGAAGGTGCTGGCCTACTCGCGCAACTTCGGAGCGGAAAAGTCGTCGTTCACTTTGCTGCGCCACGCCGCCGGGCACGCCGTCGTCGGGATCACGGCCGATCTTCAGGAACCCCCTGATCTGATACCGGACATGGTGCGGCTCTGGGAGGCGGGCAACCAGGTCGTCTACGGCGTCTACCAGAACCCCCATGAGGGGCCTCTGAAGCGCACCCTGCGCGGCGCCTACTACTTTCTCGTCGACAAACTGTCCCCGGACAAGCTGCCGCGCGATTTCACGGGTTTTGCCCTGCTCGATCGCCGCGTGCTCGACGAAGTCACCCAGGTGGACGATCACGCCCCGTACATTCGCGGCATCATTGCGACGGTCGGTTTTAAGCAGATCCCTATCCCCTTTGAGCGTCAACTGCGCCGCGCGGGCCGCTCTAAGCACGGGCTCAGCTTCCTGTTTGACTTCGGCATCAACGGCCTGATCAGCCACAGCATCGTGCCGATTCGCGCGGCCACCCTGGTTGGCGCTCTGCTGTCGCTCGGGTCGTTTGCCACGGCCATCGTCTACGCCATCATCAAGCTGTTTTTGTGGCAAGTCCAGGCACCTGGTGCGACCAGCATTATCGTGCTCGTGCTGTTTTTCTCAGGCGTGCAGCTCGTGTTTCTCGGCATCCTCGGGGAGTACATCGGGGCGATTCACGCCCAGGTCCGGCGGCGCCCCTTCGTAATCATCGAAGAGCGTCTGAACTTTCCGCCTGGGCCAGTTCGAGCTCCGTCCGATGAGCTCCCGCCATGACCGCGGCTGGCAACGTCGGGGTTGCCGAAGCGGAACTTGACGAGCTCGTGGCGCGGCTTGCGCCGCTGCTGCGCAGCTTGGACGGGTCGCAGCTGCTGCTAACCGGAGCCAGCGGTTTTTTCGGCAAATGGTGCGTCGCTGCCCTGGTCCACGCGCGCCGGACACTCGGACTTCAGCTTGAGCTGACGCTCCACGCGCGCGCTCCCGAAGTCCTGCTCACGACCGCACCCGGGCTCGCCGACGAGCGCTCGCTGCACTGGCTGGCGGGCGACATTCGCGAGTTGACGGCGGCCAAGCTCGCGCCGCCCACGCACATCATTCACGCGGCCACCGCAGCGAGCGCAGCCCTCAACGCGGCGCGCCCGCTTGAGATGCTCTCGGTGATCGTGGAGGGTTCGCGTCAGATTTGCGAGCTCGCCAGTCGTCACGCGGGCTGCAAACTGCTGCTCCTGAGCTCGGGCGCCGTCTATGGCCCGCAACCTCCTGAGCTGCCCCGCTTGAGCGAGGACTACCGCGGCGGCCCCGATCCGCTCGATCCGACCCAGGCCTACGCCGAGGGCAAGCGCATGGCCGAACAGCTCGCGACCTCCTATCGCAGCGAGCGGGGCCTGGACTGCGTGATCGCGCGTCCCTTTGCGTTCGTCGGCCCGCACCTGCCTCTCGATGCCCATTTTGCGGCGGGCAACTTCATTCGCGACGCCCTCGCGGGAGGCCCGATCCGCGTCGCGGGGGATGGCTCGCCACTACGCAGTTATCTCTACCCCACCGACCTGGTGGAGTGGCTGCTGACGATACTACTGCGCGGACAGCCCGGACGCGCCTACAACGTGGGCTCCGAACAGGCCGTCAGCATTCGTGAACTCGCAGCGCTGATCGCCGAGCTCGGCGGCGTGAACTATGAGGTCGCCGGCGTCCCAAGCCCGGGGCAGCGAGCACCGCGCTACGTTCCGTCGACAGCGCGAGCTGCGCGCGAGCTCGGGCTCGAACAAAGACTCTCCCTGCGTCAAGCCCTGCAATCCACCCTTGATTGGAACCGCGCCCGATGACTGAACGCGTCGCCGACGTCCTTCTCCGCATCCTCGTCGAGGGCGGCGTGGAGCAAGCCTTTCTGGTCACCGGTGGCGGCGCGATGCACCTGAATGACGCCGTCGGAAAGGCGCCGGGGATGCGCTGGCTCGCCTGCCACCATGAGCAAGCCTGCGCGATGGCGGCGCAGTCCTACGCGCGCGTCACCGGCTATCCGGCGCTCGTCAATGTCACGACTGGTCCCGGAGGCACCAACGCCCTGTCCGGAGTCTACGGAGCTTGGGTTGACTCGCTTCCGATGGTCGTCGTCTCGGGGCAGGTCAAACGCCAAACGATGCTGACCAGCACCGGATTGCCGCTACGGCAGCTGGGGGATCAAGAAGCCGATATCACCCGCATTGCAGCCCCGATCACGAAATACGCCACCTGTCTACTCGACCCGCTCGACACCCGCTACGTCGCTGAGCGCGCGCTACACCTGGCAACCCAGGGCCGACCCGGCCCCGTGTGGATCGACGTGCCCGTCGACGTGCAGGGCACGCAGGTCGAGTTCGACCAGCTGCGCGGCTACGATCCGGCCGAGGACGTGCTCGAGTTCGAGACGGATCTGGTGGCCGCCGTCGACACCCTGCTCGAGCGGCTCGCCGCGGCGCAGCGCCCCGTCATCCTCGCGGGCTCAGGCGTGCGCATATCGGGTTGTCACGCGCGCTTTCTACGCATCTTGACCCAGCTCGGACTCCCGATAGCGACGGCATTCAACGCCCATGATGTCGTCCCCAACGAGCATCCGCAGTACGTCGGACGCCCGGGCACGGTCGGGGATCGCCCTGGCAATTTTGCCATACAAAACGCAGATTTTGTGCTGGTGTTGGGGTGTCGTCTCAACATTCGCCAGATCGGCTACGCCTGGGAGAGCTTCGCACGCCAAGCCCGGATCGCGATGGTGGACGTCGACCGCGCCGAGCTGCAAAAGCCCACGCTCAAGCTCGATCTGCCGATCCACGCCGATCTGTCGGATTTCATCGCTGAGCTCGAGCGCCGCCTTCCTCTCGCGCCCGTGCCGGCGCACCGCGAGTACCTCGACTGGTGTCGCGCGCGAGTCGCCCGTTACCCCGTGGTTTTGCCGGAGTACTCGGAGCTCGATAGCCCGATCAATCCCTACGTTTTTGGCCAGCGTCTGAGCGCCCAGCTGCCAAACGACGCCATCACCGTGACGGCCAACGCGACCGCCTGCGTCACGATGTTTCAGTCCGCGGTGCTCAAGGGCGAACAGCGGCTGTTCAGTGACTCGGGGAGCGCGCCGATGGGCTTTGATCTCCCCGCGGCGATCGGTGCGGCCACCGCCGCTCCGGGCAAGCGGATCGTGTGCCTGGCCGGTGACGGCAGCATCATGATGAACCTGCAGGAGCTGGCCACGATCGCCTACCAGCGCTTTCCGATCGCCATCTTTCTGCTCGACAACGCGGGCTACCTGTCGATTCGCTCGACTCAGAACGCGTTTTTTCCCGACGGGCTGATGGGCTTTGACGCGGGCACCGGCGTCGGCTTCCCCGATTTCGCGGCTCTCACGCAGGCTTTCGGCCTGCCGTATCGCTCCGTGGACAGTCATCAGGAGCTCGACACGGCCATTGGGTGGGCGCTCGAAGGGCTCAGCCCCCGGCTCTGCCACATTCATCTCAAGCCAAACCAGCCCTTTGCCCCCAAAGCGGCGGCCCGTCGGCTCGACGATGGCAGCTTCGTCTCGGCGCCGCTCGAGGATCTCGCACCATTTCTGCCGCGCAACGAGCTCGCTGAAAACCTATTGACCCCTCCGCAGGATCTGCCCTAACTGCAGCGCCCAGGCCGCAAGGGAGCTACCGACCGTGACCATCATCAATCGCAATCTGTTCGACGAGCTGTTCGTACTCGAGCTGGCCAACAATCACTGGGGCAGCCTCGACCGCGGCCTGCGCATCATCCGTGAGTTTGGACGAGTGGCGCGCTTTCACAACGTCCGCGCCGCCATCAAGCTCCAGCTGCGCGATGTCGACACCTTCATCCATCGCGACTTTCGCGAACGCAGCGACATTCGTTACATCAAAAAGACGATTGAGACGCAGCTGCCGCCCGAAGCCTTTGCGACCCTGATGGAAGAGGTCCGTAAGAACAACTGCATTCGAATGGCCACGCCCTTCGATGAGCGTTCGGTGGAACGCTGCGTTGAGCTCGGGGTTGAGATCATCAAGCTCGCGAGCTCGGACATCAACGACTGGGTGTTGATCGAGAAGATTGCCCGCACAAAAAAGCCCGTGATCGCGTCGACCGGTGGCAGCTCGCTCAAGGACATCGACGATCTGGTGACCTTTTTCACGCGCCGTAGCATCCCGATCGCGCTCAACCACTGCGTCTCACTTTACCCGAGTGAGGACAACGAGCTCGAGCTCAATCAGATCGATTTTTTGCGCGAGCGCTATCCCGAAGTCACGATCGGCTTTTCGACGCACGAGTATCACGACTGGCACTATTCGATCATCGCGGCCTGGGCCAAGGGGGCGCGTCTATTTGAGCGCCACATCGATCTTGCCGACGAAAACTACGTCGTGTCGCCTTACTGCTCCACGCCCACGCAGGTCGATGAGTGGTTCCGCTCGTTTGCCAAAGCCAAGGAAATCTGCGGAGGACCGGGCACGCACCGCAGGCGCGTTCCCGAGCGCGAGCGCGCCTACCTCGACGCGCTGGTGCGTGGGGTCTATGCGGCGCGCGAGCTGCCGGCGGGTCACGCCCTGAGTGAGTCGGACGTCTACCTGGCGGTTCCGCTGCAAAAGGGGCAGCTCTCCTGTCGCGAGCTGGTGGCCGGGGAAATCCTAGCAACGCCGCTCAAACCCCATGAGCCGCTCACGCTCGACCACTGTGAGAGCGCGATCGCCCATGCGCCCGAGATGCGTGACGTGATCAAACAGCGAGGACTCTAACCCGTGCCACCCGACTCCCCCACGGGCTTTGCGATCTACGGCGCCGGCAACATGGGGCGAGCGGTCGCCGCGTTTCTGCGCGGACAGCTGCTGCCGACCGTCGGCTTCATCGATCGCCAAGCCGAGTCGCTCGCCGCGGTGTCCGGGCTGGCCTGTCGCACGCTCGAGCAGAGCGCGAGCTGGGCGGGCAGCGCGACGGTCGTCCTGGCGCTGCACAATCCGGCGGTGAGCGTGGCTGAGGTGCGCCGACAGCTGCGGGCCGTGGGTTGGACCGAGCTACTCACGCTGCCTGAGTTCTGCCGCAAGTACGGCTTTCGGCCTGAGCTCGGCTACTGGCTCGACCTCGAGTTCCCCTGGAGCGAGCAGCGCGACGCCATCGCGCGCGTGCGCGCCCTCTGGGCGGACGACGACAGCCGCGCGCTGTTCGACGCCGCGCTCGCGCTGCGCCAGTCGGACGACTACGAGGCGCTGCCCCGCCCTGTGCCTGAGCAGCAGTATTTCCCGGCTGATCTCGCGCGCTGGCCGCAGCCGCTGCACCTCATTGACGGGGGAGCCTTCGATGGCGACACCCTGCGGCTGGCGCGGCAAGCGGGCTACAGCCTTGGCCCCACGCTGGCGCTTGAGCCCGATCCCGCCAATGTCGCGCGACTCCAGGCGTATTTGGCTGATTGCGCGCTCTCGCAGGTCACGGTCATCCCCGCAGGACTCTCGTCGCTCGATCAGGTTGCGCGGTTCTCGCTCGGCGCCGGTGCGGCTTCACACCTCAGTCGGGACGACGAGGGAATGGCTGTTCAGCTGCGCTGCGTCGACTCGCTCTGCGCCGAACTGGATTTCGTCCCGAGCCTCATTAAGCTCGACATCGAGGGCGCCGAGCTTGGTGCGCTGGAGGGCGCGTCTCAGGTGCTTGCTCGCGGTCAAACCGAGCTCGCGCTGGCGGCCTATCACCGCCCCGACGATCTGTGGGTGCTACCGAGCTACCTCGCCGAAAAATACCCCGGAATGTTTCGCTACTACCTGCGAGCGCACGCGGAAAACGGCTTTGACACCGTGCTCTACGCGCGGCTGGTGGGTTAGCCGTTGGACGGTTCAGCTCAGCGCCCCCGGGCCCCCGCCGCCAGTGTCGGCGCGCCTCCAAAGCTGGCTCGCAGGGAGCGCTGGCTCGAGGTCGTGCTGGCGCTCACCGCGCTCGGGTTTCTCAGCGTCGTGTTTTGGCCGCCTTGGGACCCCTCCCGTCCCCCGTCCTTCTTCGAGCCCGGCTGGTGGGTGTCAGCGCGCACTCAGACGACCATGGAGGCCTTCGCTCGCTCTGAGATCGAACGATTTGCCTGGTTTGGGGTCGCGACCGCCAGTGGGCTGCTGCTCGGACTGCGCTGCTCGCGGCTCGCGCCACGACTGAACCTAGGCCGCGTAGCGCGCGCTCCGTGGTTGCCGCTGCTGCTCGCCGCAACGTTCGTTGGACTGGCCTGTGAGGTCCTTGGGCGCGTTCATTTCGGCGGATGCGATCAGGTCGTCGGCATCGCCGCGGCGTGGCGCCTGTATGCCGGGCAAGTGCCCTATCGAGACTTCATCTGCACGCTGCCGATCGGTTATCTCGCCCTGCCAGGATTGGCATTTCGTTGGCTGGGGCCCAGCTTTCTCAGCCTGGTTCACCTCACGGCAGCCGTCTCTTGGCTGACTTGTCTCTGGTCGGGCTGGCTGCTCACTCGCCTCGGGATGTCCGCGCGCAAAGCAGCGCTGCTCAGCCTGGCGCAGCAGGCGCTCACCACCGTCGTCTGCGCGTTCTGGTGGTACAATCCGGTCACTTCCGCAGCTGCCTGGGTGATGCTGCTCTCGGCCTTTGTCTGGCTCAGGCATCCGAGGAGTGTGCCGCTCTGGGTTGGTTTCGTCGTGAGTCAGAGCCTGCTCTCGCTCACCAAGCCGAACATCGCCGCGCTGCTTCTCGTCACGGTCAATCTCGTCCTGCTCAGCTCGCGCGCTGTGCGATGGCGCGCCCTGCTCGCTGCGCTCTTCGGCGCGGCGCTCAGTCTCCTCTTGCTGCGCGCAATCGGCGTCGCGCCTTGGGACGTAGCGCAAAGCTACCTGAGCATTGCGGGTCGCGCCCAGCCCTCCTGGGACGCCTGGCGCGCTCCACCTTCGGACACCCTCTACGCCTGGCTCTGGTTCGCGCTAGCGCTTAGCCCCCTCGCTTTTCGCTTCGCGCTCGCGCCGCGCGGCAGGCCAAGTGAGCTGCCCCCGCCGCTGCCCTGGCGTGAGCTGGCACTGCTGCTTTGCGGCGCCGCTGCGGGCCTGTTTGCGGCGCTCGCTCATGGTGAGATGAAGCTGCTCGAGACGCCCTGGCTGCTACTGCTTGCGGTCGGAATGAACGGTGGATTTGTGGTCAAGACGGCCGCGCCGCCCAGCCCGTTTCAGCGCAGCACGTCACGCGTCTGGCTGATCTACACGATCGCGCTGGCCCTGGTCGGACTCACTGTCGGAGGGACGCGGCATCGCATCGCCCGGATCGGCTATGGCGCGTACTTCGAGGCCGACGTCAGCAAGACTCAGCAGCACCTGCCGTTTTTTGACGGTCTTTTGTCAGGAGCACGCTTTCAAGACCTGGAGCAGGAGCTCAGCGAGCTGACGCTTCAATATGAGGGGCGACCGCTCTACTTTGGAACGCGCCTCGAGTGGGCCTATGCCGCCTTTCAGCTCCCGTCACCCGCGCAACTGCCGCTGGCCCTCTGGCACCGCGACACCTTTCATCCGGCACCGAGTGAAGAGGCCATTTTTCGTCGCCTCACGCAGAGCGAGTTTGCGCTGCTGATTTTTCTACGAAACGACTTCACCCACTACCCGACGCGGTTCTTTGAGCTGGCTAACGAGCATTACGAGGTCCACGTCGAGGACTACGGGCGCTACCCGAACCTAACTCTGCTGCACCCGCGCTCCAAGCGGCCCTACTGAGCGGGACTCGCGGGAGAGTCGTCACCCGGGCCTGACGGCAGGGCGACTGACGTGCGATCCCAGGGGCGTCCCTCGGCGTAGACGCGCCGCTGCTGCTCAAGCCAGGCGGCATCTCGCCCATGCCCTTGCTGCAGCGCGGCCCGGCGCAGCTCCTCGATCACGAGCCGCGCCTCGTCGGTGCGACCACAGGCGGCCAGCGCCGCAGCTCGGGTCTGCAGCGCCCGCTCGCGACTCCGTTTCCAGGGCAACGCGAGCGCCTGATCGACGAGCTTGAGTGCTCTGGGGCCATCACGCAGGGACGGCTCGGTCGCCAGGTACCAAGCCAACATGTCGCGCCACTCGGGTTCCCGCGGGCGCCTCTTTACGGCGGTCTCAAGCAGCGCGACCGCGCGAGCGACGTCACCCGCACGGACATTGGCGTCGATCGCCAGCTGGTAAGACTCAGGATTTTTCGGATCGCGCAGCAGGCCCAGCTCGGCAAACTGTCGCGCTCGCACAAGATCGCCCGTGAGCGACGCGATGCGATTCATCTGCCGTTCGATGCGCGGCACGGTCGGATCGAGGGCAAACGCGCGGCGGGACTCGGCGTCCGCTTCCACGAGGCGCGCGCGATCGGCCAGATAGCGCGCATGCCAAATGGCTGCCCGCGCGTTGCGTGGCCGGTGCTGCACCTCGGCTTCGTACAGCCCAATCTGCGAGCTGAATTGAAGATTGCGCATCAGCGTCATGCCCAGCCAGAGCAACGCGACGGCAATTCCGGCTCCGGGCAACAGGCGAACAGGCCTAGAAACCAGGCGATTGGCGCCCAGTAGCGCGCCAGCCAGCAGCGGCAGCAAGGGCAGGTACAGGCGCCGCTCAGCCACGAGCTCATGTCGCAGCGGGATGATCGACGAGGTGGGCAACAGGATCAGCAACGCGAGCCCGAGCGGCAGGGCCCACAGCCGCCGCCGCGCGAGTCCGACCAGGGTCGTGACCACGCCGCACAAAACCAAGATTTCCCGCCAGCGCCACTGACGCAGCGAGGTCACGACGGGCCAGTCGTAGTAGTCGATGCAGAGCGGCCAAGGCCAAACGACTAGGCGCGCGTAATGCGCCAGCGCGGAGGGCTGCGAGAGCAGGTATTGCAGGGGACCGGTGCCCTCACCCGCCTTCTGCGAAGCAGCCACGGGCATCCAAACGGCCATCACCAGCATGGGCAGCAGGCAGAGCCCGAGCCCGATGTAGTAGAGCCAGCGCGCAGCAAGCAGCCGGCGAACGCTCGACTCGACGAGCGTGAGATCGAGCAGCAGGCAGACCAGCGGCACCGTGATCAGCGTCTCCTTGGAGAGACCCCCAAGCAGACAAGCCGCGAGCGAGAACAGATACCAGCGCCAGCGCTTCGGCGACGATGAGCCGCGAATGAAGCAATACACCGTCGCCAGGTAAAAAAGGCCGGCCAGCGACTCATAGCGATGCACCACGTAGGTCACCGCCGAGGTCTGCAGCGGATGCAGCGCCCAGAGCAGCGCAACGAGTGGCGCGAGCCAGGCGGGCGCCGTGAGCGCGCTCAGACGCGGCAGCGCAAGCACACGCGCCGCGAGCCCCCAACAGAGCAAGCTTGCGCCCGCGTGAATGGCCACATTGACCGCCCGAAAGCCCTCCACCGCGTTCGGAGAAAAGGCCCAGCACAAGGCGAAGGTCAGCGTCGTGAGCGGACGCTTGCCGTGCAGCCAAGTCGCGGGCCAGAGCTGACGCAGGCTGGCATCAGCCACGATGTCAAAGTGGTCATCGAAGACAAACGGCGCGTCGAGAAACGGCAGATACGCCACCGCGACCGCCGCGAGCAGCACCACGACCGTGAGCACGTCGCGCAAGCGCTCGAGCGAGAGTTCAACCGGGGGCGGAGAACTGCTTTGTGGCGAGTCAGTCACGCGGGTTTTTCTGCCTGAAAGGTGTCCAAACGCATTAGCCCCAGGCCTAACGCAGAGCGCAGCCTCGATACAACCCCTATCCACCCAGCGCACAAACGAAAGCAAGGGCCCCCTGCCAAGATCGGCAATGAGACCCTTGCGCGCTCAGCAGCTCAGCTTCTCAGCTCGCCGCGAGTCCAACTTATTCTTCCGGATTCTGCTCGAGCAGGTTCGGGGCGAGGGTCACCATCAGACCACCGCTGCCCGAGGCGTCCTTCTGAATCGAACCGGTCATCGAGAACACCGACAGCACGCCGTCGCCGTTCAAGTCACCGTTGGCCGTCGCGGTGAAGGAGTCACCGAGCGCCGAAGAACCCACAGCCGAGTAGCCGTACATGAAGTACTGCGGATCCTGCATCGAGAACTTGAGACAGGCCCAGCCAGCGGTCTGGCTGCCCTTGGCCCATTCGGCCGGGCTGGACTGGAACTTCGTGCCCTTGATGCCGGTGGCAGCAGCGGGTACCGTGGTGGCGGCGGTCGTGCAGATGGCGTTCGAGGACGCGGCCTGCCCGCCGAGGGCGAGCACACCAGCCGGCATGCCTTCACGGTTGTAGGAACTGGAGGCATCCTTGGCGATACGACCAATGGCGTTGCGCGCTTCTGCGCTCTTGGCGCTCGCGACGTACTTCTTGACGCCGTAGATCGCTAGAGCCGCGAGAACACCGATGATCGCAACCACGATCATGAGCTCGACGAGGGTAAATCCGCGCTTGGTCTTACGAAGAGTGATCATAATAAATCTCCTTGTGCCTCCGATAGGGGCCGGGGCGGGCCTCGAGGGTTCACTGGGTCGGCTCGACTGCCGATCCTCGGGCTCCCGTTTCGGGAACGAACTAGCTAGACGCATCGACCGTGCCAACCCTGCGGAGCGCGGTGAGATAGCTATTTTTGTGTCGATTTATGGATTTTCTGGGGATCCGCCGGCGGTCCCCGCCAATCGACGCGCTCCGGGGTGACGCGTTTGGTCACCCGCTGAGCTGCGGGTGCCGTGGGGCGTCACCGCGGCAAGTTCCGTTGTACCGAAAATCACTACACCCGCCCTGTGCCCGCACTCGGTGGTAGCGTCGCCCTCGACGGATGCCTCGAGCCTCACTCCTTATCGCTGCAGCACTGCTGCTCGTCGCGAGCCTGTTCATGCCGCTGCTCGACGCGCCGCTGTATTGGCTCGACGAGGTCGAGGTGCTGGGCGCAGCTGAGATCCAGCAACCGGCGCCGCTCAGCCGCCACTTCACGGGGCCTCAGCGCGCGTCGCTCGAGCGGCCCCAGCCAACGCCCCGCCCACTGACGACATTGAGTCTGCGCCTCGAGCAGCGTCTCACGGGCGGCAACCCCGTCATCGGTCACCTGAGCAATCTCCTGCTGCACCTCGGCGTCTGCGCGCTGCTCTTTGCCGCCCTCCGGCGTCAACTCGCGGACCACGCACTCGGGACGTTCTATGCGACTGGACTGGCCACCGCCTGGGCTGTTCTCCCCCAGCTGACGGAAACCGTCGCCCTCGTCAGCGCTCGCAGCGAGTCGTTCGCGGCGCTGCTCGGACTGAGTGCGTGGCTGCTGTGGCGCCCCAGCCGCCCGAGGCGCGCGCTGGCCGCTGCCTTCGCGAGCTTGAGCCTGCTGACGGGACCTGCCGGTTGGGTGGTGCTCGCGGCAAACTACGTCGCGAGCCTGTCGCGCTCGCGGCCCGGCACGCGTAAAGCCGGCTATCGGCGTCTGCTTGAGCCAGAGCAGCTCAGCCTGGTCGCCGCCGCCAGCTGGTGGGTCGTCACGCACGCCCGGTCGCCGCAGGCGCTCGTCCCAATCACGGAGCGGGCCGCGCGCCTGCTCGAAGCGCTCGCGCGCAGCGCGGAGTCGCTGCTCTCGCCGATGCGGCTCACCGCGCTCCAGTCCGGGCTTGAACCGCCCGATTCGCGCTTAGTGCGCCTCGGCGGAGTGATGCTTGCAGGGGCCGCGCTCGCCTTGCTGCTCGGTTACCTGGCGCGCCGCTGCAAGCCGCAGCGAGCGCCTCTGGGCGCGCCGCTCCTCTTGGCCGCACCTCTGCTGCTCCTGCTACTGCGCCTCGTCGTCGAGGGCGGCTATGCGGAGCGCTGTCTGTACCTGCCGAGTCTTGCGCTAACGCTCCTGCTCGCCCGGGCGGTCCCCACCGAACGCGTGCGCTGGGTGCTGGCTGCGGCCTTGGTTTTGTGCGGCGTGGCCACGTCACGGCGCGTTCGGCTCTGGACCGCGCCCGAAGCGTTCTGGAACGCGCTGGCCGTGGAGAGCCCACCGGGCACGGCTCTCCCGCACCTGCAGCTGGCTCGACTTGAGACGCGCGCGGGCTATTTTGAGCGCGCTGAGAGCCACGTTAGAGCCATTTTGAAGCGCACTCCGGCGCAGCGCGAGGCCCTCAGCGGGCTGGCGCAGACGCTTGCGCTGCGCGGTCAGTTTACCCAGGCGGAAGCGACTCAGCAGCGTCGCGTCGCGCTCACGCCAACGCTGGCTCACCCAAGGCTCGTGCTTGCGGAGCTGCAGCTGCGTGCCGGTCAGCTTGCCGACTGCAAGCGACAACTCGAACTGCTGAGGGTCCAGTCAGGCGACAAGCTCGCGGTCCAGCGGCTGAGGCAACGACTGAGCGTCAGCGAAAAGCTCTCTACTGTGGAGCATCCCGAGCAGCTCGAGGCCGCCAGTCGCGCCCGCTTCTACGAGCTTATCGGCAATCGCCCCGCGGCTGAAATCGCCTGGCTTGAGGCCCTCGAGCATCAACCCAGTGACGCGGTGCTCGGCTTTGCTGGACTCTTTTTTGCGACCCAGGGCAGCGCCAAAGCGGTGTCCGAACTGTACCGGCGCTTTGGCTGCGCGCCGCAGCGCGCCGAGCAGCAGCGACTCTGCTACCAGCTGAGCGAACGGGCGGCGCTCGGACGAACCCTACGTCGCGTGATGCCCTAGAACTCGCGCGCGAGTCCTCGCGAGCCGCGCGCGCCCAGCCGCAGCGCGCACCCAGCCGCCACGCGCTGCCCCTACTTGAGCAGCGCGTGAAATACCTCGAGCACGTAGTCGAGCGAGGCCTCTCCGAGCCCCGGGTAGACCCCGATCCAGAACGAGTTCTTCATGATGTTGTCGGTACCACTCAGCGCACAGGCGACGCGACGCGAAATATCCCGATAGGCCGGTTGGCGCAGCAAATTGCCCCCAAACATCAGGCGCGTCCCGATCAAGCGCTGCTCGAGAGCCACCACCAGCTCGCCGCGCGACAGGGCAGCACCGGGGCGCACGCAAATCGGAAACCCGAACCAACTCGGCTCGGTGCCTACTGTGGCCTCTGGCAGCAGCAGCTGTTCGCTCAGATCACTGAGGCCCGCGTAGAGCCGTTGAAAATTCGCGCGGCGCTGGGCCACAAAGCCATCGAGCTTAGCGAGCTGTGACAGACCGAGAGCCGCCTGCCAGTCGGTGGCCTTCAGGTTGTAGCCGATCTCCGAGTAAGTGTACTTGTGGTCGTAGCCGTGTGGCAGCTCCCCGAGCTGCCAGCCAAAACGCTTGTTACACGTGTCATCGTGGCCTGGCGCACACCAACAGTCTCGCCCCCAATCCCGGAAAGACTCGACGATCCGCTTCATGCGACCTGAATGGCTGAGCACGGCCCCGCCCTCACCCGTGGTGATGTGGTGCGCGGGATAAAAGCTCAGCGTCGCCAGCTCACCAAACGTCCCGACGGGACGACCGCCAACGGTGGCGCCAAGCGCATCACAGCAGTCCTCCACGAAGCGCAGTTGATGGCGCTCCGCGATAGCAGCGAGCGCCGGGAGCTCATGCGGATTACCGAGCGTGTGCGCCAGCACCAGCGCGCGCGTCTTTGGCCCAATCGCGGCCTCAACCTCGGCTGGATCCACCCCATAAGTCGGTGCCGTGGCGTCGACAAACACCGGGATCAGCCCGTTTTGCAGGATCGGGTTGAGCGTGGTCGGAAAACCCATCGCCGTGGTGATGACTTCATCCCCGGGGCGAAGCGCGCGTTCACCCTGTTTGCTGGAGCAAAGCGCGCTCACGGCCACGAGATTCGCGCTCGAACCGGAGTTGACTAGGGTGGCATGGGCGGCCCCGGTGCGTTTCGCCAAGGCTGACTCAAACTGGTCCGCAAAGCGTCCGGTCGTGAGCCAGAGGTCGAGCGACGCCTCAAGCAGCTGATCAAGATCAGCCCCGTCGAGCACCTTACCCGAGACTGGCACACGACTCTGTCCAGCCACGAAGGGCCGCGGACCCTGAGTCTCGGCGAAATACTCGCGCCCGAGCGCCAACATTTGCCGTCGCAATTCGGCTGCCCGCTCACTGCTCATCAGCGCGCTCCTCAAGGTAACGACGGTACCAGGGAATCGAACGCTCGAGGCCCTCACGCAACATGACGGTCGGCGAGATCCCGAGCTCATTTTGCAGTCGGCTGGCGTCGAGATGCTGCTCCTGATGCTCCCCAACGGCGCGATTCAGGATGATCGGCTCGAGCGCCTCGGCGCCGAGCAAGGACTGCAACTCACTCACCACTTCGAGCACTGAGTGACTGCGTCCCGGCCCAAAATTGTAGGCGCGCCCGGCAGCTTGCCCGGCCCAAAGAGCTTCCGCGAGCTTCATGTAAACCTCAGCCACATCGCTGACGTAAACGTAGTCACGCCGGTGGGTGCCGTCCGAGCGCAACACGGGGCGCTCACCCCGCAGCAGCGAGCGGAGCGTACTCGGGATCAAGCGCTGGAAATTGACGTCGCCTGGCCCGTAAATGTTGCCACAGCGCGCGATGGCCGCGGGCAGACCGTAGCTCGCGTGATAGGCCGAAGTGAGCAGATCCGCGCAGGATTTTGAGACGTCGTAGGGATGCTTGCCGCACAGCGGGGCTTCCTCACGATAGGCCCCATCGCGCAGGGGTCCGTAAGCCTTGTCGCTCGAAGCGACCACCAGGGCGCGCACCAGCGACGAGTGACGGCGACACACCTCAAGGACATGGGCCGTGCCCCGCACATTGGCCTCAAAGGTTCCGAGCGGATTGCGCCAGGCCGTCTGCACCTGGGTCTGCGCCCCGAGGTGAAACACGGTGTCCACCTCCCAGTCGACCACGGCGCGCTCGACGTCCGAGAGCTCTTCGAGACAGCCCGTGATCACCCGCACCCGCTCGAGCCCCGTGTGACGATTCAGCGCCCGCAGCGGGTCGGCGTTGCGCACGAGCGCCACCACCTGCGCGCCCTTCGCAAGCAAAGCGGAGACGAGCGACGCCCCCACGAGCCCAGTAGCGCCCGTCACCAATACCGTTCGAGACGACCAAGTCATCGTAGCTCCTAGGTCCAAATCTTCCAGGGGGCGTTACCCGAAGCCCACAGGGACTCGAGCAGCTGACGCTCCCGCAACGTGTCCATCGGTTGCCAGAAGCCCGCGTGCCGATAGGCCCGCAGCTGATCCTCGGCAGCAAGCTGTTGCACCGGCTCTTGCTCCCAGAGCGTGGCGTCGCCCTCGATGTAGTCGAGTACGCGCGGTTCAAGCACGAAAAAGCCGCCATTGATGTAGGCGTCCTCATGGTGCGTCTTTTCCCCGAAATGCGTGACGCGGTCACCGTCCAGCCCGAGCGCGCCGAACCGTGCCTGCGGGATGACCGCGGTCACTGTGGCCAAGCGACCATGCACGCGATGAAACCGCAGCAGCGCGGCGAGATCGATGTCCGAAAGGCCGTCCCCGTAGGTCATCATGAACGTCTCGTCGCCGAGCCATTCCCGCAAGCGACGTAGGCGTCCGCCGGTTTGGGTTTGGTAGCCCGTGTCCACGACATGGACGGTCCAAGGCACCTGACGCCCTTGGCTGGAGACGCGGCACTCGCCCGTGGCCAGCTGCAGCGAGAGATCCCCATTGAGGGCGTAGAAATTGAGGAAATAGCTCTTGATGACGTCCGCGCGGTAACCGGCGGCGATCACGAACTCGGTGACGCCAGCGGCGGCGTACAGATTCATGATGTGCCAGAGCATCGGGCGGCCCCCGATTTCCACCATCGGCTTTGGTCGAAGCGCGGTGTCCTCGGCGAGTCGCGTTCCCAGTCCACCTGCTAAAATAACGGCTTTCATGAGATGGCGAGCGCGGACGTTAGCACCGACTGCCCCGCGAACTAAGCCCAAAAATCAGAGACTTTGCCCCGAGCGGCCCTCGGTCGCCTGCTGCAGGCTGCGCCCCGACTGTGCGCAGGCAGCGTCACTTGCCCCCGGAGCCAGGCAGCGCCAGACGTCGCTTGGCGGAGGCAGCAGTAAATACAAGTCGCGCTTCACGAAGGCAATGTCCGCTTTTTTCCGAGCAGCCGAACGATCACGTCGCTGGCTCATGAGCTCACGTCGATGTTCGCTGGTGGCTCGCTCGAGCGACGTGAGGGCCTGACGCTGGATTTCAGGATCGTCAGTAACAGCGAGCACTCGTTCGACGAAACGCTCAAGCGCCTCCACCTCACCCGATTTTCGCAGCAGACTGGCGGCCGTCACGCATTGAAACGCAATATTCTGCTGTCCGCCCGAGAGTTCACAGGCTCGCACCATGGCCCGAGCCCCCGCACTTCGCCATTCGGCAACGACCTCCGGCGACTCGGTCTTGAGCAGGTTCGGCGGAGCGACGTAGGCCATGAACTGCCCCGCGCTCAGGTAAAGCTCACCATCGTACGGCAGCTCGCGCATCCCCTGCTCAAGCAGGCGGCGAGCAGCAAAGTACTCTTTGCGACCGACACCGCGCGCCTGAAACGTCACGAGCGTGTCGGCGAAGCGATAGACCGTCGCCAGCTTTGGATCGAGCTTGAGGACCACGTCGAGCCGCTCGACCACCGTCTCAAACGGGCGGTGCGCCTGCAAATGGAGACCTGACTCCACGAGCGTGCCGGCAAACAGCAGATCCGCCAATGCCGAGCGGTACCCCATCGAGAACACGACGGCGCGCTCCGGCGAGGGCAGCGAGTGAATGTCGTAGCGCTGGCGAACGTGCGAAAAATCTCTCGCCAGCCCAGCGCGCACCCCATGCACGCAGCCGAGCCCGAGCCCGGCTACCAGCAGCGCTCCGAGCGTGCCGCGACTCACTCGACCTCCCGATAAACCTCGAGATGCCCGAGCCGCGGTTCCTCTCCAGCACGCACTGAGCCCCCGAGCGTGAAACTGGACAGCACGCCGTCGCCGTCGAGATCCCCCTGCGCTCGGGCGACAAAGCGAGACTCCGTGGCGCTCAGGGTCGAGTCAAACGAGAAGGCAAACGAGTGGGTGTCCGTGATGCTAAAATCGAGTCGACGCCAGGTGGGGTGATCCCAGCTGCCGGTCGGATCAGCAACCCGCTGTCCAGCGGGCACGCGTGAGGGAGTCATGGCTACCGAGGCGGGATAGGCCAACGGGACCTCAGCCCCCGAAGCGAGCAGCGTCGCTCGACCGGCAATTGAAGCCAGCCCGTCGATCGGCTCGGCGAGCCGTGAGGCGCGCAGGTTCATCACGAACGCCGGTACCGCGACCGCGAGCAACGAGCCACCGAGCGAAAGCAGGGCAACAACCTCAAGCAGGGCGAGCGGACGCACCAAAGCGCCCTAGCATCAATTCCCGTCGTTTTCCACGTAGATATCCGTCGTCCAGTTCGAGGCGAGGAAGACCGAACGATTCGTGTCGCCGTTGACGTCCCCCATGGCCTGAACCACGTACCAGGGACCAGGGGCTGTGGCGTAGGGGCCAAAACTGTACGCCGTCTTAGTCCTGGGAGCAGACACGCTCGAGATGCTGTCCCCGGCTTTGCCAGCCTTAACAGCGTAGCCAAAATAGACTGGACCTGATGATTGCACGCCGAGCGAAACCCAACGCGGGTAGCAAGCGTGAGTGTTATTCGTCCAATCGGACTTGAGCTTACCGGGGACCCTTGGGTAGAGGATATCGTCAGTGGAGAGGTCCTTGCCTGCGCCGGCAACATCGAGGTAGGCGTAGGTCTCCTCGCGATAGGCCTCTTCTGCAGCTTTGATGCTGCCGATCATGTGGATCGCTTCGCTGCTCTTGGACGCGTCGACGTAGCGTTTGACGCCGTAGACCGCAAGAGCCGACAGGACCCCCACGATGACAACCACGATCATCACCTCCACCAGGGTGAAACCGCGGAGCGAAGAGCGTTGGGCGGGGGACATCGGTCCCATTATGCCAGCACAACCTGTGCCAAACGACACGATCTCGCAGCATCGACCTGACTTGCTCTGATTGAGTCCCCACCCCGCGCCCCACCGGGCGAGCCGCAACCACCCCGGCACGGCGCCGGATCCCGGTCATTCGCCCGAGGCAAGGCCGCTACGGCTCCGGCGCGAGCCGCGCCAGCGGTCCTCCACCCGAAAATGGGACCAAGAGTCAGCCCTCCTGCGAAGCGTTCAGCCCCCGAAACTGGAGCGCTAAGGTGACGCGAAACGTCACCCGAGCCTCGCCGAGTGCCCCCCTTGGTCACCGTGCGGGCCGCCGCCGGTGCCTCTCACGTGCCAGCCGCTCAAAAGCGGACCAGCAGGCTCTGCCGGGAAACCAGCCGCCGCCAGGGCTGAGGCGGGCTGTTGATTCGGCGTGGAACCGGCGCTCGCTCGAACGAGGCCGCGCTAGTTGCCTTCACCTTCCGTGTACACGGCGTTGTTCAGGCTTGAGGCCACGACCCAGCATTTTGAGCCGTCATTGTCGAGATCTGCCTCGGCCTGAACGACGAACCAGGGACTCGTCGCTGTCGTCCAGCCAGGAGCTGACGCGGTGCTCGGCGTCGGATAGTTCTCATTGTTACCGGGCCCCGCCTGCACGGCGTAGCCAAAGTATACGGGTCCGGGCACGACGGGACCCAAGCGACGCCAGGCCGCATCGAGCGTGTCCGATGGCGCCGTCGGCGGCAGAGTCCGGAAAAAGCCGCGTCTAATCCCGTCGGAGGTCGCGGGATAGTAGTTAATCAGGGTTCCCGAGACGTTGGCATACTGCCGATTCTCGGAGCGATACCGCTCCTGCGCCGCGCGCACGCCCTGAATCACGGAAAAGGCCTCGGTGACCTTGGCAGCACGCAGGTGATTGCGGACCGTCATCACGCCGACCACAGCAAGAATTCCCACCACCGCAACGACGGTGAGGAGCTCGACGAGACTGAACCCGCGTGGGCGATGTCTGGGGGTCATGGTTCTGGGCTGGCCGTCGTTCAGTATGCCGTTTTCATGCCAAGGCCGCTACGCCTGGGTCACGCCGTCCTCGTCGTCGTCATCTGCCTCGTCGGAATCGAGCCCGTGCTTCTTCAAGCGGTAGCGAATCGAACGAAAGGTAATTCCCAGTAAGCCGGCTGCGCGCTTGCGCACCCCGCCCGCGCGCTCAAGCGCGCCGACGAGCAGCCGCCGTTCGAGCTCAGCGAGTACCTCCTCAAGGTCGCAGCCCTCGACCGGAAGCTCGGCGAGACGCGGCGTTGGAGCGCTGGCGAGACCGCTGACCTCGGGCGAGAGATCGCCGAGACCGAGCGTGCGCGAGCCTGACAGCGCCACCGCGCGCTCGATGACGTTCTCGAGCTCGCGTACGTTGCCCGGAAAGGCATAGCGCCCGAGGGCTCGCAGCGCGTCAGGCGTGAAGCCCACCACATCGCGACCCAGCTCGGAGGCGTAGCGCTGAAGGAACTCCTCGGCGAGCGCAGGCAGGTCCTCGCGACGTTCACGCAGTGGCGGCAGCCGCATGCGGATGACGTTCAGTCGGTAATAGAGATCCTGACGAAACGTGCCCGTAGCAACGTCGGCTTCCACGTCGCGGTTGGTGGCGCCCAGCACGCGCACGTCGATCGGAAGCTCACGCGCGCCGCCGACTGGACGCACGGCGCGCTGCTGGAGTGCGCGCAGCAGCTTCACCTGCAGCGAAGCAGGCAGCTCCCCCACCTCGTCGAGCAAGAGAGTGCCGCCCTCCGCCTCGCGGAACAGTCCGAGAGAGCGTGACGTCGCACCCGTGAACGAGCCCTTTTCATGCCCAAATAGCTCACTCTCCATCAGGGCCTCGGGAAGCGCGCCACAGTTGACGACGAGGAACGGTCCCGCGGCGCGGTCCGAACGCTCGTGAATCGCGCGCGCGATGCGCTCCTTGCCGGTGCCGCTCTCTCCCGTGATGAGCACCGTCGAGCGAGTCGGGGCGATCCGCTCGATCAACTCCAGCAGCTCGCGCATCGCACGCGAGCGCGCGATCGGAGCGTCACCCCGTCGCGAGCGCACCTGCGCACGCAGCCGCGCGTTCTCGGACGTCAGCGCGTGCTTCTCGAGCGCCTTTTGCACGAGCGCGGCGAGTTCCGGTGGCGAAAACGGCTTGGTGACGAAATCGTAAGCGCCCGCTCGCACCGCATCGATCGCGTTTTCGACCGTCGAGTGAGCGGTGATCAGGATCACCTCGGTCGATGGATCGCGCGTCTTGGCCGCCGTCAGGACGTCGAGTCCCGAGCCATCCGGCATGCGCAGATCGGACAGAACGACGGGAAACGGGTGCGGGTTTTCCCGCAGGGCCTCAAGGGCCGCGCGACAGCCGGGCACCGCAACGACCTCGAAGCCCTCCCGCCGAAAGAGGATTTCCAGCATCTGGCGGATACCGGGCTCATCGTCGACGACGAGCAGACGAAGCGGAGGGGGGGCTATCGACACCAAGTTAACTAGGTACCCTAGAACAGTAGCCCGGAAGCGCGCAACCTGAGCCTCGAAAACGCGCTCGGCCGGGACCGAAGGCCCCCCTAACGGCCAGCCGTGTCGCGCCCGCTCACCCTGCCGCCAGTTGCGCCGGCTAGGGGTGGGCCGTAGACTCTTTGGAGCGACGGACTCTCCCCCGTCCTCTTATTCTTATGACTGCTCGCGGTCACATTAGGTTGCTGGTCAGCCTGGTTGCTGCGCTGGGCTGGCTGCCCGGCTGCGGTTCCATTGAGGCGAGTTCCGCGGAAGGTCCACCCCTCAATGGCTTCGGCGGCTCGGTGAGCACGGGTGGCTCGGCTGGGCGAGCTCCCTCGCCCACCCAGATCGAGCTCAGGCCCAAGGGCACGTTGCGACTTCGACCGGCAGAGAAGGCCACCGTGGCCGTTCAGACGCTCCCGGCCGTGAGCTACTCCCTCGCTCTGACCCTGCTCGAGGGCAGCGGCGATGCCTCCCTCGACAGCAACTCGCTCTCGACCTCCGACTCTGGTCAGGGGAGCTTCACTCTCACGGCTCCAACCAAGTCCACAGCCTTCAGGGTGCAGGTCGCGGGGAGTTCGGGGGTGGCGGCGACCTTGGACGTGTCTGTCTCCGGGAGTGGCTACGGCTCGCTCACATTGGACGCGACCTACCCTGGACAGCGTAAGAGCACCACGTACACGGCCAGCATCCACTCTCAAGAGACCTGCGCGCAGCTAAGCGCTTCAGCGCCGGCCGATGGCGCTCTCGCGGTGCATTCGACCAGTCTGTCCGAGCTGACGATCACCGATGTACCCGCCGAGACCCCGTTTTCCGTCGGCGTGCGCGGCGATCACAATCTGTTCGGCTGCGTGGACGTCGACCCGCTCAGTGCTGAAGAGCAGCGACGACTCAAGCTTGAGCTGAGCGATATCCCGCTCAATTTGAGCGCAACCAGCCTCCCCTTCTCACTGGCCCTTGACCTCCAGTCAACGGCCATCAATGACACCCTCGACGCCGCGCTCCCGACATTCGTCAACAATTTCCTCGGCTCGAGCGGACAGGACGCCGCCGCACTGCTTGAAGCGATGACCGGAAAAGCGGCGGTTGGCACCGAGAAACCCGAGGTTGAGCTGCGACAACTGAACAACGACTGGTCAGGTCGAATCAGCCAATACTTCAAGCAGCTCGGCTCGGCTCGGCCGCTGAGCGCGGCACTTGAGTCCGCGTACACCCAAGCGCGCGATAACCTCAAGCCCGCTAACCTGGCCAAGGGCACGTTGGTGTTTGGCGCCGTCGAGACGGACTCACAGCTGATGCTGCAGAGTTTTCTCGGACTCAAGACCAGTAGCTGCTCGATCGCCGAAACTAGCCCCCTCTCGTTCAAGGTAGAACCCGGGGATCGACTGCTCTGGTCGTCAACAATTTCTTGGACGCAGGGCCCGGTACTGGGCTGCCTCGTAGCTCAGGGACTGGCACTTCCGACAGGTGGATACAACACGGTTGCCGACTACCTGGCTCAGTCTGTCGTCAAGTGTCCGAGCCTCGCCAAAGCCCTCGGGGATGCTCCATCCGACCTCTGCGACGCGGCCTGCGTCACGCGATTGTGTTCGAGCGCCGTTCAGACGATGTGGGCCAACGCGCAGGCCAAAACCGGCACTCTCTACGGCACAAGCCTCGAGCTGAGCAGCGCGGGCGCTCTGCGCGTCAATGATCAGGCCAAAGCCCTCTCGAGCGCTGGCACCTGGGTCGGCAAAGTCACCAGTCCCGCCGACTCTAAGTCCGCCAATGGCACGTTTGCCCAGTGAGTCGCGCCAGGCTCCCGGTCACCTCTCCGAGCACGGGTCGGCTTCTAACAGAGTTGCCCGCTTGTCTCCCCCAAGAGCTGCCTGAACGCGTCGCGCGCGCGCGCCGAGCGCAGCGAGACTGGGCCGCGACCCCTGTGGCGACGCGCGCCGAGCGGCTTGGCCTGTGGCGAACTCGACTGGCCTCCGACGGCGAGACTTTGGTACGACTGCTCGCCTCAGACAACGGCAAGCCAACGCGCGAAGCGCAGCTTCACGAGCTGCTGCCCCTGCTCGATGCCCTCGACTGGCTCGTGCAGCAGGGCCCGGAACTACTGGCGAACGAGCAACCCGACGCCCGCTGGCTCAAGCATCGACGTCATGTGATCGAGCACCGAGCGCGCGGCGTCGTCGGACTGCTAACTCCGTTCAATTTCCCGCTGTTGATCGCCATTTATGACGCAGCAGCCGCCCTGCTCGCCGGCTCTGCGGTCGTCGTCAAGCCGAGCCAACACGCGCCGCTCGTGCTCGAGCGCGCCGCTGAACTCGCGCGCGAGGCGGGACTGCCGCCTGATGTTTTCCAGGTTATTTTTGGGGATTCTGAGCTTGGAGCGGCCTTCCCGAGCGCCGGCTTTGACGAGCTACTGTTTACGGGTTCGCAGCGAGTTGGCAGGCTCTTAGCGCGCGCCGCGGCCGAGACCTTGACGCCACTAACGCTCGAGCTGGGAGGCAATTCCGCGCTCGTCGCGCTCCCCGACTGCGACGTGACCCGCACCGCTGAAGCGATCCTGTTCGGTGGCTTTGCCAACTCCGGTCAGTCCTGCTTCGGAGTCGCGCGCGTCTACGTCGCGCGGTCGCGTCAAGCCGAGTTGCTCGAGGCCCTACGCGAGCGCATCGCGCGACTCACCGTCGGCGATCCGGAACATGGCAGCCACGATCTTGGCGCGCTGACGACCGCAGCGCAGGTCGAGCGTTGTGAGCAGGCCGTCGCAGCCGCCAAGGCCGCTGGGCACCGCATCTTGGTCGGCGGAACACGCTTGCCCGGACCGGGAAACTTCTTTTTTCCTACGCTGGTCGATTGCGACGACCCTCTGCACCCGGTCGTAACGGACGAACTCTTTGGCCCGGTCGTTACCTGCGTGCCGTATGACGACGAAGCCAACGCCCTGAGCTGGGTCAACGACTCGCCCTTTGGCCTGGCTGGCTATGTGTTCGGGCGTGAGCTCGAGCGAGCCGCCAGCTTCGCAGACCAGCTCGAGCTTGCGCACGTGCTGGTCGACGATGTGCTCTCCAGCTACGTCTGTCCCGAGCTCCCGCTGGCGCCTCGACGGGCCAGCGGCCTTGGCGTCGTGCACGGCGCCGCTGGCCTGCTCGCGAGAACCACGCCGCGCGTGCTCGGCTACTCGAGGCTCAGCCTCCCGACGTCCGTGCAGTTTGGCGGTCCACGCAACGCGCGGCTGCTTGAGCCGGTAGCCGAGCTGCTGACCCGTTTTCAAACGTTCAGGCGCAGCAAAGCACCACGCAGCTCAAGCACGAAAGAGTAGGCGCGCAGTGCGTCGACCTCGGTGGCGCTGCCGCGACTGGTGCGAAGGCGTCGCGCGGTCAGCTCGATCTCAAGCAGTCGACGTCCGTCGAGTCCGAGCAACACCAGGAGATGCTCTGGAGAGCGGCCCAGCTCTGCGCCGGGTCCGCGTTGGAGGATCGAGCGCACGAGACGCTCGCAGTACACGACGGCGCTTTGCGGATCGCTGGCCGCCAGCGCGACCTCGATCTGTTCGACGAACGGACGGTCTTCTGGCTCAAAAAGCGCCTCGAAGCTCAGCCGCGTGCCCATCGGATCGGCGATGACTGGCGGCGGCGCCAGGGCTGGCGCGCGCAAAATGACTGGCTCTGCGGTCCCCATGCCAGGATCGGTTCGCCGCTCCAACCTCGCAGCGATGAGCTCGCGCGGAGCGACTGCGGGCGGCTCGCTGCGAGCGCCGCGCAGCGCTTCGGCCAGTCCGCCCTCGGGAAGCACCAGCTCGCCAAACGAGGCCTGACGCGGCTCGGGGTGACGTTCGTTGAAGTCCTCGAGCACGGCACGCGTGATCGCCTCCAGCGACTCGAACACGCCTTCGCCGCTGGTCGCGACGGTCGCAAACGAGGGTGCCCCCAGGGGATTGAGCAGCCGCTCGAGCTCCTCGATCGGCGCGATATCGGCCAAATCACGCTTATTGTAGGCGAGCACGTGGGGCATCTCGTCGAGCCCGCGCCCATGCTCAAGCAGGTTCTCTTCAAGATTTCGCAGGCTCTCAAGGCTGGAGTCGAGCCGCAGCAGCTGCGAATCAGCGACGAACACGACGCCATCGGTGCCCGTCAACACCAGCTTGCGCGTCGCGTTGTAATGCACCTGTCCCGGAACGGTGAACAGCTGCAGCCGCACGCTCATCCCACGCACATTGGGGATGCGGATCGGGAGGTAGTCAAAGTATAGCGTGCGATCGACGGGCGTCGCGAGGCTCACCATCTTGCCGCGGTGCTCGGCGGCGGTCGCGCTGTGCACATGCTGCAGGGACGTCGTCTTGCCGCCAAGGCCAGGCCCGTAATACACGACCTTGAACACGAGTTCGCGAGCGAGCGGATTGACGACCGGCATGAGATCCTCTCACTTTACTTCAGGGGCCGTCCAAATGGCGAATCACGCTCGTGCCCTGCTCGAGCGCCCGCTGGGCCTCGACCACCACAGTCACCGCGCGGGTCACCGGGGAGCGGACGCAGGCCACTAGGGAAGCCAGGGCTAAGGCAAATCCGAGGGCGGCCCCCCAATTGACCCAGAGATTGCGCCGACCGGGGCGCTTTTCGCGGTAAAAGAGGTAGCCGAGCGGGAGCCCCATCACGAGCCCGCCCAAATGGGCCGCGGTATTGACCCGCATGATGAACGCCAGCGCGAGCGCCAAACCCAGGTTCTGCCAGAGGATGGTCTTCCAGTTGGGATCCCGGCGAGCGTAGAAATAGCCGACCAACACGCCGATCAGCCCAAAAACGCCCCCGCTGGCGCCCGCCGTCGTCAGGGGTTCCCCGAGCCACTCATAGTAGACCGTGCTCGCCAAAAACCCGGCGACCCCGGTCAGCAGGAAGGCCAGCGCAAAACGGCCGGAACCCAGTCGCGGCTCGAGAGCACGCCCGAGGGAGACCAGGCTCATCATGTTAAAAACAAGGTGAAGCCCGCTGAGATGCAGGAACACCGCCGTCAGATGACGGAACGGTTCGCGCCAGGGGAGGCCATCGAGCGGCCCCCGCGCGAGCCAGAGCCCATGTGAAGGGCTGTCGACCAGGGCCCCAAATCGAAGGAGCTCGTCCAGGCCGAGCCCGCCGTTCAGCAGCCAGCCAAAATCGGACGGCGCGCGCTGAAATACCGCGAAAAACGAGACCACGAACAGCAGGGTGCAGGCGACCAGGATCGCAATGGTCGCCGGCAGCTCGTCCCCGAACAGTCCGAGCAGCGTCGAGCTCAGGCGTCGCGCCCAGGGGGGGGCCACGGGTTTCGAACAGCGGAAGCATTGGCGCTGATCGCGGGCGATCAGCGCGCCGCAATGGGGGCAAACGGTGGCGCGAGACGACATCGGGACCCGAGTTGTCCTCGGGAAACGTCAGGGACGCAAGCCACCCCAGGGAAAACCAGTGCAGGCCCAATAGCCGACTGTAAGTAACCCGGGCGCTCCGCGTTGCTGTCATGTGACCAGCGCCCTTGCCCTCGTCAGGGAATCATTCCCCGATACCGCGTCGCTCCGCGACTCGTGTAGAGTCCAGCGCGTGTCTGGGGAGCCCGACGATCTTGAGCAAGAGCAAGCCTGGGTGCTTGCCGCCCAGGCAGGCGACCGTCAGGCCCTTGGGCGGATCCTTCGCAAGCATGGGCCACGCGTCTATCGCAGCGTGCTGCTGCCGCGGCTCGGCCGCGCGGCGGTCGCCGAAGAGGCCCTGTCAGCCACCTACACCAAGGTGATTGAACATTTTGCCCGCTTCGAGTGGCAGGCGGTCGGGGTCTATCCCTGGATTCGCCAGATCGCGTTCAACGTCGCGATCGATCTCCTGCGCCGGAGCAAACGCGAGCAGCTCTTTGACCCCGAGGTGCTTGAGGCCAGCCTCGTGTCGTCGGGTCCCGTCAGTAGCGCAGAGCTCGAAGAACGAGATCTCGCCGAAGCGCGCACGCGGGTGACCTCCCTGCTGGGTCAGCTCAATCCGCGCTACGCCAGCGCCCTGCGGTTGCGGGTGCTCGATGGGCGCTCACGCGAGGACTGCGCCGCCGAGCTTGGAGTTTCCCTGGCCACCTTCGACGTGGTACTGCACCGCTCCATGGCGGCGCTCAAGCGGCAGCTGCAGCTGGCCTCAGAGGAGGAGAGTCCATGACCACTTTCCCCCCAAAGGACGGCCAAATCGTCGAGCTCGGAGCTGAGCGGCTCACGCGTGAGCAAGAGCTCGAGCTGACGGAGTTGCTGCGCGCCGCGGCCGCGCCAGAGCCACTCGACGAGGACTGGCACGACGCGATGCTTGAGGCCCTGCTGAGCGGTGCCTCGAGTGCAACCACCTCACCCGAACCCGCAGCGACCGACGACCAAGAGCTCCTTGCGCAGCTCGCTTGCGCAGTTGCTCCCGAGCCGCTCGCTCAGGCCCGCCACGACGCGCTGCTCTCAGCGCTCCTTGGCGCGAACGCCGATACAACCACGCCGTCGGAGCACAAATCCGAGGCCGCCGCAGGGGTTGAGCTCAACGCCGAGACAGCCAAGCCAAGACGAACCGCGAGCAAGCCTTGGGCTTGGTCCGTCGTGACCACGTCCGTCATGGCGGTCGCAGCCGCAACGGCATTCTGGTTCTCGCGCCAGCCGAGCGCGCAGCTCGCCGCGTCGGGGGCGAGTGACGCCGTGGCGTACGCGCCCGCCGCTCCCGAGCTCACCGCCCTACCGCAAGCCCAACAGGCTCACTCGACCGAAGCGCTCGTGCTCGGACGCCGCACGGCTACCGAACGCATCGACCGCATCGCGAGCGTGCGCGCCCAAGAGCTCCGCGAGAGTCGCTACCAAGCTTGGGGGCTCCGATGAACCGCCTCACGCTCCTGTTGTTCTGTGGCGTGCTCGCTTGTCAGAACGGGTCAAAGCAGGCTCCCGCCCCGCGCGATCGAGCCACGGCGCTCGCGTGCAGCACCGCGTTGCCGCTCGGGCCTCCGCTGCAGGCATTTCTGAGCCGGGCGCGCGCCGCGCACCATCGTGCCGATCTTCTCGAGGAAGACTCAGCCGAGCAGGCCGTCGCCGCGCTCCTCCCGATGCTGGACACTCCGGCGGAACTCGGCAATCCCCTGCCCGTGGAAGCCCTGGAAGTGAAGGCGGACACCCTGGCCCGCATTGCCGAGCTTGAGGTGCAGCTCGCGCGCTTTGACGCAGCGGCTTTGCATGTTGAGCTCGGGCTTCGGCTCGTGCCGGACGTCAACTATTACCGAGGTCGACTATTCGAGGTACTCGGTCTGCTCGAAGAGGCCCGTCACCGCGCCGCTAAAGCCAAAAACGACCAAAATTCGGCGCGGCTGGCCAAGGAACGCGCGCTGGCGGCGTTTGAAGAGGGCATGAAGATCCAGGCCGAAGTGATTCGTCGCCACCCACCCGCACCGACTGAGGGTGCCCCGAGGTCCCCGTGAGAGAGTTGAACCAACCCGTGCTCCCATCCTGCAACCGTCTGGCTACGGTCTGCGCCCTGCTCGCCATGGGCACGTTGCTTGGCGCTAGCGGCTGCGCGACCGCCCGGAAGGAGCCTCCGCCCGAGTCCGCAGCCTCGAGTAGTCCACGTCAGGCGGCTGCTCAGTCCCCGCAGGCAGCGGACAACCAGGCTGCACCCGCTGCCGCGCCCAAGCCCATCGTCGACGACGAAGCGCGCCAACGGGCCGTTGCCCCCGAGGGCGAGGCCTTGAAGGAGAAAAAGGCCTCTTCTCCAGGTAGCGGAAGCGCGGCCCCAGCGCGCAAGGCCGGCGCCCCGGCAGCTGCGGCCGGTTCACGCGCCGAGCTCGCGGCCGCGGAGGACGCCGCTCAACCCCTGGGGCCCGCCTTTGCCGAGTCCCCCGCCCTGCTCGAAGCCATCGCGGAGTTTGACCAAGCGGCCACGGCCCTCTCGCACGGGGGAACCTGCACGGAAAGCTGCAAGGCACTGCGCTCGATGGAACGCTCGCGCGAGCGGATCTGTGGCTTGGCTGCCAACAGTGATCCCCTGCGGCGCTGTTCGAGTGCCACGTCGCGACTGGAGGGCTCTCGTCGGGAGCTCTCGCAGCGCTGCACCGATTGCCGTTAGTAAACTGGGGGCCGATGACTGGCCCCAGCCTACGCCGACTGCGGCCGCATGGCCGCAGTCGGCGTAGGCTGTTGAAGTGTCGCGGTTTTCCGCCGCCTGGTCTAGACTGTTCCAATTGCGGTGGCCGGAACCAACGCCGTGACCAGTCTCTCCCAGCACCAGAAACCAAAGCTCGTCGAGCGAGTGAACATTCTCGCTCTGCCGATCGGTCCAGAGGAGGCTTTTGTCATTTCGCGGATCGACGGCAGCACCAGCCTGCTCGACATCGCTTTGTCGACAGGGCTCGAAACCGAGCGGGTCTGGCGCATCCTCGATCGGCTTGCCGAGCTCGGCGTCCTTGCCGAGCGGGTGGAGCCTGCAAGCGGCGTGACCGAAGTGGCCGAACGACAAAGCTCGCCGGCAGAGCGTTCGATGTCGGCTCATCCGAACACCATGCCGAGCCCCCGCGTGCAGATGATTTCGTCGCCGTGCGGCGACCCCTTCGACAGCGGACGCGTCTCGTCGATTCCACCAACCGCGTCACCTCCAGCGCGTCGCCCCACCAGCGGAGCGCTGCGTTACGACATTTCCGAGCTCGAGGAGCCGGTAGAGCTTGAGCCCGAGCGCAAACATCAGGTGCTGCAACTCTATTACTCACTCGGCAGCAGTGACCACTATGAGCTGCTTGGGGTCAAGTCAGACGTCGATAAGAAGGCAGTCAAGAACGCCTACTTCAATCTGGTCTCTATCCTACATCCGGACCGCTATTTTGGGAAAAACCTCGGCAGCTTCAAGGAAAAGCTCGAGCGCTGCTTTACGCGTATCACCGAGGCCCACGACGTGCTGTCACGTCGCAACTCACGTCAAGAGTACGACGCCTACCTCGACAATCAGCGACAGGCGCTGCGGCTCGAGGAAATGCTGTCGACCAATGTGACGCTGGGGGATCTCGACAACCTCGAGCAATCCCTGCTCGCCGAGTTCGATTCGCGCGGACTCAAGCCACAACCTCTGCCGCGCATTCTCGAGCCGGTCGAGCTCGCGCATCCCGAGCCCGAGCCAAGAATTATCGATAGCTCGCCGAGCAGCGCCCCCCAACCCTGCTCGAGCCAGCGTCAGCTCTCCGAGGAGGAACGGCGACAGGCCTTGCTGCGCAAGCTTCGCGGAGGCCCCGTCGGCCAACGGCCCTCAGTTCCGCCGCCACCGCCGGTGTCCGCCCGCGAGCTCGCGGCAGTGTCCCTCCGGCAGATCTACGCGCAGCACGGTCAGCGCAGCTACGACGAGCGGATGCGCAATCACCTCGACGCCGCCGACGAAGCGCTCAAACGCAACGACCCGATCCGCGCCGTGCAGTCGCTTCGGATCGCCGGCTCAATGTCCCCCGACGATCCGGGACTGAAACGCCGACTGGTCGAGGTTCAGGAACTCGCCGAGGGCGCCTTGGCCGACACCTACCAGCGCCAGGGCGAATACGAGGAGAAGAACGGGCGTCCAGAAGAGGCCTCTCGCTCCTATGAGCGCGCTGCTCGCGCCCACAACACCGCCGAGCTCTGGGAACGCGCCGCGCGCTGCAGCCTCGCCGCGGGCACGGATTTGCGGCTTGCCGGTGAGCTCGTTAAAAAAGCACTCGCGCTCGAGCCCGAGCGGGCTTCGAGTCACCTGCTTATCGGCCGCGTGTTCGTTGCAGCAAATAAACCTGCCAGCGCGGTGACCTCGCTTGAGCGAGCTCACCGCTTAGCCCCAGAGGATGTTACCATCCTCGACCTGCTCTCCCGCGTTCGTCGTGGAGAGGCGTAGATCGGAAAGGGATTCATGGAGCGCGTTATCGGCATCGACCTCGGGACCACCAACTCCTGCGTCGCCATCATGGAAGGGGACGCTGCTGTCGTCATCCCGAACCGAGGTGGCTACAAGACTACCCCGAGCATCGTGGCCGTCACGGAGGCTGGCAAACGCCTCGTCGGGCACATCGCGAAGCGGCAGGCCATCACCAACGCGGAAAACACCGTTTACGCCGCCAAGCGCCTGATCGGTCGCAAGTGGAATACTCCGCAGGTCAAAAATGCCCTCCTGAGCTGTGCGTACACGATCCTCGAGGGTCCGCATCAGGATGTCCGCATCAAGCTGCGCGACAAGACGTACTCGGTCCCAGAAGCCAGCTCGATGGTGCTTCAGGAAATGAAGCTGATCGCCGAGGACTATCTCGGGGAATCCGTCAGCAAGGCGGTCGTCACAGTTCCCGCCTACTTCAATGACAACCAGCGCCAGGCCACCCGCGACGCGGGGCAAATCGCCGGGCTCGATGTCATTCGCATCATCAACGAGCCCACCGCCGCCGCGCTCGCGTACGGCTTTGGTAAGGGCTACGACAAGACCATCGTCGTGTATGACCTCGGCGGAGGCACCTTCGACGTCAGCGTACTGGAAATCGGCGCTCATGGCGTGTTCAAGGTCATCGCGACCACTGGGGATACGTTCCTCGGGGGGGAGGACTTCGACACCCGCGTGATCGACTGGCTGGTGCAGGCGTTCCACGAAGAAAACGGGATCGATCTACGTCAAGACCGCATGGCCCTGCAGCGCCTACGCGATGCCGCTGAGAAGGCCAAGTGTGAACTGGCCACCCTCAACGAGACCGAGATCAACCTGCCGTTCATCATCTCCACCGGCCGCAGTGAAGCGCTCCACCTGCAGCGCACACTGTCGCGCGCCACGCTCGACGAACTGACTGCCGATCTGGTGGAGCGCACGATCCAGATCACCCAGGCAGCGCTCACCGAAGCCAAGCTCGAGGTCGACGAGATTGACGACACGGTGCTCGTCGGCGGAATGACGCGCATGCTCGCCGTGCAGCGCGCGGTGCAGAACCTTTTCGTGAAGGAACCCAATCGCGGGGTGCATCCGGACGAGGTGGTCGCACTCGGCGCGGCGATTCAAGGCGCCGCACTGGTGCAGGATCGCCATGATATGATCCTGCTCGACGTGACCCCCCACGCGCTGGGAATCATGACGGTCGGCAGCCATTTCGAAGAGCTGATCCCCCAGAACACCACCGTTCCGACCAGCCGCGCCAAGACCTTCACCACGAGTCGGGATCACCAGACGGCCGTCAAGATCCTGGTGATGCAGGGCGACAGTCAGCGCGCCGACGAGAACGAGCTGCTTGGCGAGTTCATCCTAACCGGGTTGCGCCGCGCGCTCAAAGGACAGGTGGAGCTGGAGGTCACCTTCTCCATTAACACCGACGGTATCGTCAGCGTCAGCGCGCGCGACCTCGAGACCAATCAGGCGCAGTCCATCCAAGTCACCGCATCGAGTGGTCTGACCCAGGATGAGATCCGCAACATGGTGAACAACGCCGAAGGCTTCATGGTCGAGCGGCGCACCGACGAGGCCTTTGAGGCGGCCAGGCAGTCTGCAGAATCCCTACTGTCCGAGGTTGAAGCACTGTTCCCCGAGGTTCAGCGGGTCGTCGGAGCCTCGGACTTCGGTCGGGATGCGCTCACCAAGGCGCAGGCCGTGATGGAACAAACCAAGCAAGCTTTGGGGCGCAAGGAAACCCAGCCCCTCAAGGATCAGCTCGAGATGCTTGAGCGCACGATCCGCATGTTCAAGGGTGTCGTGTCGCGCGGTCATTGAGGACCCCGATGAGCAGCGACAAGACTACTCCCCCTCCGAAGCTCCCCTTCCCGAGGCCGCGAATGGCCTGGCTAGATACCATTCCGCCCCAGTCTTTGGCGCCGGAGTTGGATGAGTTCGATCTGCGCTGGGACGATGACGTCCCGCCCCCTCGCGCGCCAAACCTTGGTACCGGGGGGACCCCCTTCGACACCCACCCGCTCGACATCGATCTCGATCTGGACGACGGGGACCGCCCGACCACCATCCCCGAGATGCCGATGGAAGCCTTCGTGGCCCGCGCCATGGCTGATGCCGAGGCCATCGAGCCGCGCACCGCTCCCCCGCGTGCTCTGGTACCTGACGGCCGCGAGCTGCCGTTCGATCTTGAACGCCGAGTCGATGCTGCCCTCGGCGCCGAAACCCAGCGCTACCCGCAAGGACGCATTCCGTCTCTCGAGCTCGACCTTGGCCGCGATAGCGTGCCGCCGCCGGCCACTTGCGTAGACCAACTGGAGTTTGATCCGCGCAAAGAGACTGAGGAGCCCGAGTTCACCCCCCAGCAGCTCGGACAACACCGACCTGAGGTCCCTCGTACGCCCACCTACGAGACACATCCCGCC
>JBBRAB010000037.1:0-40079 GCA_038207155.1 Polyangiales bacterium | reverse complement strand
AGCATGCTCAAGTCGGCGTCAGGAGGAACGACAAAATTGGAGTATACAACAAGCGCCTGCTCGCCGGCTGGAACGTTGGCTTCATGCTTCGCGTCCTGGGGGTCGCTACGTGACCACTTTTTGATGCGATTGCCCTGGGGTGCTCCTACCCCTGCTTAGGGATCCCTGGGGTTTCGAGGCCGCTGACGGTCACTACGTGGTGCTGCACCGCGTGGCCTGGCTCGCGCCAGTTGGCGCTCTGTCTATAATTTTGCAGTCTGAGTCATAGAGTCCATGCAGAGCGGACATGGACCAGTCAGACCCTTGCAGATTTCGAGGACCCCGGACTCCGTGGCTCCTGCCGAGCTGAGTTTTGAACAGGTTTTTCGGGCGGAAGCGCCCCAGGTGGGTCGCACCCTGCGCTATCTCGGAGTCCGAGAGGCCGAGGTGGAGGACGCGTGTCAGGAGGTATTCGTGGTCGTGCATCGCCGTCTCGCGCAGTTTGAAGGAGGTTCGCTGCGAGCTTGGGTTCGGCAGATCTGCGTTCATGTCGCGAGTAACTACCGGCGCTCCAAGCGCCGTCACCCCGAGGACGCGGTGGCCGAACCTCCCGAGGTTGCCGCTCCAGCAGAGCAGCAGGAAGCGGTTGAGCGTCAGCAACAACGCCGTCAGCTCCTCGCCCTGCTCGATCAGCTGCCCGCCGAGCAGCGTGAAGTGTTCGTGCTGTTTGAGATCGAGCAGATGACGATGCCCAACACCGCCACCACCGTCGGCTGTCCGCTTCAGACGGCCTACTCGCGGCTCTACGCTGCCCGTGACAGGATGCAGTCGTTGCTCCAAGGAACTTCGTGATGACTAACGAGCCCGTACGCCTAAGTGAGTCTGAGTCCCCACTGGCTCAGCTGCTGCGTGGTGCGCAGCAGGATGCGCTCACGCCGCAAGCCGTGGAGCGCGTTCAAGCCGGGCTGGTGTCCGTGGGGCTCCTCGGCGCGCTCGCGACGACCTCAGTCACCACGGCTTGGTGGGTACGCTTGATGAAGCTCACGTCCGTCAAGTGGGGGTTGAGCCTGACCGGACTCAGTCTGCTCGCAGTCGGTGGCTGGCAGCTCGCCTCGCGTCAGCAGGATAGCTCGGCCAAGCCAGTGGCCTCGGCTCCGGCGGTGAGCGAGCCTGCCGCGAGCGCGTCGAGTGCGTCGGTCGCACGCGCTGCAAGTGCTGCAAGTGCGTCGCGCGGGTCGGTTGCAAGCGCGTCGAGCGCGCCCGCAGTCGATGCGATTTCCGCAGCCAGCGCAAGTCCGAGCGCGCGCCGGCTCGCGACTGCTCGCATTGCCGCAACCGCCGCAGTCGCGTCCGCCACGCCGAGCCAACCAACCGCACCAACACCGCGTGAGGGGGCGCTGCTGCTCGAGGCGCGTCGCGCGCTCGAGCTCGAGCCCAGGCGCGCGCTAGCCCTCGTCAAGCAGCACGAACGCGAGTTCCCAAAGAGTCAGCTTGCGCCTGAGCGTTTACGCATTGCCGCCGAAGCCGCCAGACGAGCAGCGCCGTGAGTCGCGCGTGGCCTTGCGCGGTCGCCAGTCTGGGTGCCGGACTTGCGATGCTCGCGGCCTGTGACGGCACCCCGCAGGTGCTCGGGCATCTGCGAAATGGTGAGTCGCTCCCGGAGGGTTGCGAGTTCGCTGCCGATGGCTTCAGTCAGAAGCTGAGCGTCTATCAACATCCCAGTGCGGCCAAGCTCTCGGTAGACGATATCTATCAGCGACTGGTCGGTAGTCACAGTCCCGCTGATCCCGTCGCCGTCAAGGCCGTGGTGGCGATGTATCGCGAGGCGGGAATCGATCTCTCTCTGAGTAGCGCTGAGCTGCGTGCCGCTGAGCCACGCGCCTGGTGCGCACTCACACCACAGGCGCTCGCATCGACCTTTTGTCAGCCCTATTCAGTGGACGCGACCTTCTATCACGCGATCCCCAGTGACAGTCCGCGCGTGCGGCTACCGAAGGGATATTTAGGCGCTTTTCACGTATCGACCGTGGACGCGCCGGCGACGCTTGGTCCCGCCAAAACTGGCCCGAGCCAGAGTGATGGTTGGGGGATCGGTGTCGTGATTTCCGGCGGTGCCGAGCGCGCGAACGACCCTCGAGTGACGGTGCGTTCGACAGGTCCGGGCAATGACGATTGCAGTCGTCCGGGCACCGACTACGCGCTGGTGGTGCGTGAGGATGCGGCGGACTTTTTCCCAAGCAACAATGGTGGAAAAAACACCAGCTTGATCGACGCGACCGCGCTCACGGTCACCACGCTGTGGGGACCACGAGCGGGGCTGGCTCCCGTGGCCTGGTGTGGCACGTTGGTTCCGCCACCCTCGCCGCTGGGCAGTCTCGGTACGGAGCTCGGGGTCATTCCTGCGGGGTTCTCCGATCTCGCAGCGTTGCTGCGCGAGGGTGAGGTGAGCGATCCCGCTCGTCCGATCCCCCATGCGCTTACGGGTCCGACGCGGCCCGCGCGGTTGCTCAACGCCATGGTCTATCCCGCCGCCAACATGGACGACTCGCAGCGCGGACTTCTCTGGGAAGGTCTGCTGCCCTACGGCGCCTTGGTTCAGCTCGATCCGGCTCTGGATCTGTCCGCGCTAAAGCTCCCGCTGCCGGCCTTCAGGATCCTTGAGGCCATGCAGCATTATGGTTGGTACGTCGCGGGAGCGGGCGTGCGCGATATGGATGTTATCAGCAATGCCAACGCCGCCGAGTTCGGTGATCTTGCCGCCGTTGACGCAGCCGTGCTCGCGGTCGTCAGCACCGCAGCGCTGTACGTCGTGCCACCCAGGACGCGACGGTAACGCACGGAAGATATCTCCGGGCGCCTCGAGTCCTTCCGCCGTCTTCACGGCAGCGACCAGACGCGTTCTGGCGGCAGATCGCTTGGCTTCGCCGCCGGTGAAGGTCCGCCGCAACCGAGCAGAAACCACGCGCTGCTCTGCCAAACACCCGCTCGATTCAGCCCGAAGTTCCGCACTGAACGAGCCTATCCGGACCCCGTGGCGTCAGCAAGCCGGGTCATGGTAGGGTCGAGACCTCCTTCGAGAAGGACGGGCTCAGCCCCAATTCCTGACAGGCGTTGCGAAAATATTTTCAGGACTCTCGCGAGCGGCCTACAGATCGCCGAAACGATGCTGCAAGAGCGCGAGTCCCACCAGGGCGGCGGTCTCGGCGCGCAGCACCCGACCCCCGAGGCGCAGGGGGCTGGCCCCTTTGGCGAGCAGCAGCTCGCGCTCAGCGTCGGCAAAGCCCCCCTCGGGTCCCGTGACGAACACAATCCGCTGACCGTCGGCGCGAGGTGAATTCAGGCTTGAGCCCAAGGGCGCGCGGTCGTCGAGGTAAAAGCGGTGCGTCGCGTCGCGAAACGCGGCCGTATGCAGCGCGGCCTCAAGCGGGAGAGCGGTCGTCACCTCGGGAATGCTCGCACGACGACATTGTCGCGCCGCACGCAGCGCCTGCGCGGGCCAGGCATGCGCCTTTTCGTGAGCGAGCCCTGTCGCCGGAACCGACCGCTCCGACAGCACCGGCACGACCGCCATCGCGCCGAGCTCGGTGGCTTTCTGAATCACGCCGAGCATGCGCTGGCGACCGAGCACGGCGCACAGCAGCGTGATGTGCACCGGCGACTCGGGACAACTTGCCATCGCTTCGTAAATCTGCGCGCGCCCGCCAACGGCATCGTACGCGGTGAGCGCCGCGCGAAAATACTGGCCGTCGCGATCTGCCAGCGTAAACGCTTCTTTTGGATTGATTTCGCGGAACCGCAGGGCTCGGACCTGCTCGGCGTCGAGCGTGACGGCTTGTCCGACGCTGAGCGAGCCGGAGTGACAGATGGGTTGGCGAACGCAATCAGCGGTCATGCTTTAGGGCGTACCACGCGTGCCGAGCGCCCGCATGGTCGCGGCTAGAACAAACCCCCGACGCCGAACGTTGTTTCGGTCTTCGTGAGACTCAGGCGCGGGACGAGGCTATAGCCCGAGGAGGCCGCCGCCTGACGTGGACTCGAAGCAGGCTTGGGCACACGGTGATACGAGAGCACGCTCGCATCGAGGGTGATGGCTGTGAGGATACCGAGTGCACCGCCAAGCAGAAGCCCACCAGCCGCCCCGCCGGCTCCAGCGAAGTTGCCTCGCTGCTCAGCGCTGAGGGAGGTGTCTTCATTGAGCGACGCGAGCGCTAGGCCAGCGCCCGCCAACACGAGTGGCGCGCCGAGCCGGAGTCCAAAGCTGCCCGCGGCCCGTCCATATTCTCCTTAGTTCATGTGGACGATTGGGCCACCAAACAGGTAGACCCCAAAGCCCACCACGATCGGCATGGTGACGAGGCCCACCCCGTCCACGATCAGGGTCGTCCCTCCGTACCACTCGCGGGTATAGGAGGGCCCTGGCGGGCCGACATCCGGCAGGCGACGTGGCTGCGGCGGCGCCTGCACCTGAGCAACGGGCGCGGTGTTCGCCGGCGGTGTTTGAGGCTGCGATTCTTGAACAACCGGCGTCGAGCTGGCAGGCAGACTGGGGCTCGTCTCGCCCGGGTTGCTGTGGACCGGCGCCACACTGTTGCCCTGGGGCACGCTCGCATCCGCCGGTTCTCTCGACTTGGTCGGCGCCGCTTCGTCGATTGTCGGGAACGCAGCCCTGTCGCTGCTCGGGAGCGCTGCGCTACTGGAGGGGGCAACGGGAGGTGTTGCCGAGGAACCTTCGACAACCGCTGCATCGCCGGGCGCCGCCCTGCCCATCGAACAGAACAGACCGACACTCAGGGCCAACACGCCGCTCAGAACCAAAGATCGCATCAACCGGGCCTCTGCAACCCACATGCCATCGATCGAGCTCGTCCGGAAGTCATTTTGACGGTTTCAAGCTCGAGGTTAGGGCGTGACCTGAGCCGAGACGTCCGACACAATAAAGCCGAGGCCTTGCCATGATGAATCACCGATTCGCTCTTGCTGCGCTAGTCACCGCGGGATTGCTGGTTGCTTGTGCTGGGACCGTGCAAACGGATCCGAACGCAAACGGCGGTGCTCCCGCGACAGGCGGCGCGTCGACGGGTGGCGCCATGACTGGAGGGGCTTCTACTGGCGGCATCGATGGCGGCATCGACGGAGGCATGGGAGTTGGCGGCTCTGCCGCGATGCCCGGCACCGGCGGTTCAGGGGCCTCCAACTGCGCGCTCGTCGGAGTTGCGGCTCCGCCATTCTGCTCGCTGGGTTGCAACGCCGAGTGCGGCTGTGGCGCCTGCGTGGAGGGCGAGGTTGCCGACATGGGCGGTGTCAAGTCGCAGTGCGTCGGCGGCTGTTGGGCGCCTGTCGACGGTGTCTGCAAAGGGGTCGATGGCCAGCTCCACCGGGTTGGTGAGAGCTTCGCCGCACCCGACGGTTGCAACAGCTGCAGCTGCAGCTCCAACGGTTCGATACTCTGCACGGAGATGGCCTGCCCTGCCTGTGATCCGAAGCTCGACTCTCCGCCCAAGAACTATCTGGCGACGGAGTTGGCCAAATGCTTGACGCTCAAGTTCGCTTGTCCGACCAACACGACGTCGTTCCAAAACGACTGTGGCTGCGGTTGCCAACAGAGCGCGGCTTGCCCCGCGTGGATCGATTGCATGCCAGGCGGAGCTGATTCGCAATGCTCCGCGCTGGATGCCTTCAAGCAGAAGTGTCCCTTCTCGACGATCGCGATGTAGGGGGACTTAGCCCCATGTGGACCCTGTGACGCTCAAGGCCAATTCCGTCCCGGCCGCCGGGAACTCCGCAGTTCGGCTCTCGTCAAAAAAAGCCGGGGGTGGGAAAACCCTCGCTCCCGATCAGGGCCGGTTTCACCTATGTTGAGGAGATGGGGAGGCTAGGACTCAACGAGGCCGTCAGCGAGCTGCTCACGGCCACCAGTGGCGTAATTGGACAAGCCTTTTTCGAGGCCCTGGCGCGCACGACTGCCCGCACGCTAGGCGTTCGTTGGGCGCTCGTGGGTGAGCTGCTGCCGACGAAGACAGAGGTTCGCACGCTGGCAGCCTGGGACGGGGACCACTTCCTCCCCAGCTTCGTTTACCCGCTGTTGGGGACCCCCTGTGCTGACGTGACGCGGGAGGGCGCCTGTCAGTTTTTGGAGGTTATCATTGCGAGGTTCCCGGACGACCTGCTGCTCGCGCAAATGGGTGCGCAAAGCTACGCGGGCGTTGTCATTCCGGGTGAAGACGGGCGACCGCTTGGCGTACTGGCCGCGCTCGACGACCATCCCGCGACTCATTGCGATGACCTCGTTGCACGCCTCGGCGTCTTTGCGGGACGCGCCGGACTCGAACTCGAGCGGCGCCTGCACGAGGAGCAGCGCCGGCAGCATCAGAAGGTCGAGCTGCTCGGTCAGCTCGCGGGCGGCGTGATCCACGACGTCAACAACCTGCTCACGCCGATCCTCGGGCTCAGTGAGCTCCTCGTCGATGACCTCGCGGCAACCCCGCATCACGACGCGGTGGTGGACATTCACGAGTCAGCCTTGCGCGCGCAGGCGTTGCTGCGGAGCGTTCTGGCCTTCTCTCGGCGTGAGGTACGTGTCAATACCAGCTGTGAGCCGTCCGTGGTACTGGCCAACTTTGCGCCAATTCTGCGGCGAATGGTGCCCACCGACGTGGCTCTGACCTTTGCGTCGGACTGTGCGGACTGCCACATTGCTATCGACGGCTACGAGTTTGAACAGTTGCTGCTCAATCTGGTGCTCAATGCCAAGGACGCGTGCATCGGAGGCGGGCGCGTCGAGGTAGCCTGCACCAGCGAGGGAGGCGAGTTGATCGTGGCTGTGCGGGATGACGGTTGCGGTATTGCCCCGGAGCTGGCGACCCGGGTCTTTGAGCCCTTCTTCACAACCAAGGCTGAGGGGCGTGGAACAGGATTGGGTTTGGCCGTCGTGGCAACCACGGTTCGCGCTAGCGATGGCTCGGTGGATTTTGAGTCCAGTCCAGGTCGTGGGACGCTGTTCCGTTTGCGCCTGCCCTGCCAGTTGAGTTCAAGCTACTGAGCGCGTTCGTCGCGGCCTCTGGGGAGCGAGCGCCGCTGTCGAGTTGACGTCAGTCTTGTGAGTCTACGTCGGTGTCGCTGCCGCTTTGCGGCGGGTCCGGCAGCAATGGAGTTGGCTCGGCGACTGCGATGGGCGCGTTTAGGGCGCGCTCGACGGCGCCCAGCAGCGATGCCGGGAGGTAGGGCTTGGCGAGGAACTGAATGTTCTCTTCCAGTACCCCGTGACGCGCGAGCACCTCCTCGGCATAGCCCGAGGTATAGAGAACGCGCAACTGCGGCAATATGCATCGCGCCTGGTGCGCCAATTCTCGGCCGTTCATGCCGGGTAGCACGACGTCTGTGACCATCAGCTCAAACGGCTTGCGAGCGCTTCGGAGTAGCTCCAAGGCCTCCTCGGCGTTGCCGGCCGTCGCGACCTCATGACCCGCGCGCTCAAGGACCCGTCGTCCAAGGCGTCGCAGCATGGCTTCATCCTCCACGAACAGCAGGGCACCGCGAGTGGGTTGGAATGACGGCGGCGGCGTGTTGAGAAGCTCAGGTTGCTCACCCTCCGCAAAGGGGAGAAAGACGTGAACGGAGGTGCCCTGGCCGAGTTCGGTGTTGATCCGCACGCAGCCACCACTCTGCTTTACGACGCCGTAGACCGTAGCAAGTCCGAGCCCAGTGCCACGCCCCATCGGTTTAGTGGTAAAAAATGGCTCAAATACTCGCTCAAGCACCTCGGGCGTCATCCCCGTCCCATCGTCGCGCACCGTGAGCCGCACCGCCGGTCCGGTCGGGGAATCTGAGCCATCCCGCTTTTCCGGCGGTGGAAAGCTGGTGCGTTCGGTCTCGATCACGATCGTGCCGCCGTCAGGCAAGGCGTCTCGGGAGTTGACCGCCAGATTGAGCAGCAGCTGTTCGAGCTGCGTTGGATCGGCCAGTACGGGAACCGAGAGCGAGCAGATCTGCGTCTCGAGCGCGACGTCTTCCCCGATGATGCGAACCAACATTTTTCGCGTGCGCTGGACAACCTCGTTGAGATCGATGTAGCGCGGTTCGACGATTTGCTTGCGTGAGAACATCAACAGCTGCCGCGTGAGCGCCGCAGCGCTCTCAGCGGCAGCTGTGATTTGGCCGAGCGATTCCGCGCTGTTGGGGCCGGTAGTCGGATCTCTTCTCAGGAGCTCGGCGTTGCCCGAAATAACCGTCAAGAGATTGTTAAAATCGTGAGCGACGCCACCCGCCAGGCGCCCCACGGTTTCCAGTTTCTGTGCCTGGCGCAGGGCTGCCTCTGCGTGAGCCTGCTCCGCCATGCTGGCGCGCAGCTCTGTCTCGACCGCGCGGAGCTCGGTGATGTGCGCGGACTGCTCCTTCACCAGGTTCGAGATGCTCTGCGCCAGTCGATTGAAGGTGTGACCGAGTGCGCCGAATTCGTCGTTCGGGAGGTGACGAACCCGCACGTCGCGGTTGCCGGCAAGTTGCTCGAGCGCCACCTCTGACAGGTGGGCCAGCGGTCGCAAGACGACGACCCGCAGTAGCCACCAGGCTAGCAGTAGCGCGAGCGCGGCCACCGAGCACGAGAGCGTGACGATGGTCTTTTCCTGCGAATGCAGTGCGCGGAGCGCTGCCTCGCGTGAACGAACGATCTCAACGACGCCCGGCGAGTGCCCTGCGTAGCCCGGGATCTTCCCGATCAAGGTCGCGTAATCCTCCTCGCCTCGGGAAAAGAACGTGATGAGTGGCGTAGCAGCGCCGAGCGCGCTTGCGAAGGCGGCCGCAGGGGTGTGCTCTGCTGCTACGTTCGTGGTGACGTAGGAAAAGACGCTCGAATGGGGGGACGCCTCGTGACCCGCCCGAGGCCAAAGACCCGCGGGTGCGGCCTCCGCGTATCTCACCCAGAGCGTGTAGTCTGCCCGACTCTGTTGCTTGAGGGACTCGAGCAGGGGCTGGCCGTAGTCGAGAGCGACCTCGACGAATCCCACGAGCTCGCCGGCCATGCTGACCGGCGCGATGCCACGGACTCCGAGTTGGTTGGCGTCGAGCTCGACCCCTACGATAGTCTGCTTGAGCCGCAGGGCGTCGCGCAGCATGGCCCGGTAGGATCCGAAGGCGTCGCCATAAATCTCTGGTTCCTGCAACCGGAGCAGCACGTAGCCGCGCCGCTCGTGCAGGTAAAAATGGGTAACGTCCAGCTGCTGCCGCAAGCGCTCATACGTGGGTGAGAGGTTGCGAAGCAGTGCCGTGCGGTCCTGTTGGCTGAGCGGCCCGACCAGATCCGGCCTGTCGGCGAGTCCATTGACGACAGCTGCTGTGGCGCGCTGACGCAGCGCGGTGTCGCGTAGGAAGTCGTCGTAGTCGCGCAGCAGCGTCTCGTGCTCGATTCGCTCACTATTGTTTCGAGCGTAACTGAGTCGCAGCGTCGCCTCGGCCAATAGGATTGCACAGAACCCCAGAAGCATGACCAGCAGGAGCTTGCGGTACACGCTCGCCCGCGGTCGCGGAACGACGGTCCTGGGCATCGCTGGGGGGACAACCAAGTCTTTCATCGTTGAGCTAGGTGCAAGGCGTTGCCCCACAGGCGCGAGTCGTCACAGTTGGACTCGTTGACCGAGGTGGTGGCCAGCAATAAAAGTGGGAGCTTGTTGTCAGCGCTCAGCTGCGCGGGGGACCAGAGCTCGCCTGGTCGCGTGACCGTTTCGGTGCGAATTGGGTGACCGCTGCGCCATTGTTCGATGTACTCGATCACCAATCCGAAGCTCGCGATGGGTTGAGCTGAGCATTGATCCATGAACCCTGCGCGAATCGCCGCGAGCGCCGCCGGCGAGCAGTCCACTCCGACGATTGGAACATGCCCATGGCTACCGCGAGGATGGAGGTAGCCCGCTTTTCCCAGGATCTCGAGGGCCACGGGGACAGCTGCCGCATCGGAGTGAAGATAGAGGGCACGCGGACGCCCCTTGGCGACCGCCTGCTCGAGGACCCTACTGGTTTTAGACGGCGACCAGTCGGTGGCATGGCGTTCCACCGGTAGATCGGGGTGTTGATCCAGTACCGAGTGAAAACCGCTACCGCGCAGCTGCGCCACATTCTGGCGGAGGTCACCAGCCAGCTCCAGCACAGGACCCGTCACCGGATCCTTGTCTCCGACTTTCAGTCGAAGGAGCGCCTCAGCGCTCTGTTTTCCAGCCATGTAGTTGTCGGACAGCACGCCCAAATCGAGGGGCGGTTCAGTCGGCGCGCGGTCAATCGTGAAGACGCCGATCCTGCGTTCGCGCAGCTCGCGAAAAACGCGCACGATGTCGTTGCTGTCGACCGGTACGACGACCACTGCGTCGAGCCCGCGGTCGGCAAAATAGCGCAGCTGGCTGGCCTGGGTTTGTGCGTTCGAATTCGCGCTGGCGAGCTGGAGCTCCCAGCCCCTCTCACGGGCGCGTGCCAGGACGCCTTCCATGATGGCGGCCTGACCGGCATAGAACTCGGGTGCAAAGTAGCCAAGACGGAACCGGTGATGCGGCGACGCGGTCTCGCGGTGGGGCCGAGGCCGCGTGTCATCCGAGCTTTTACACGCGGTGGCTGTCGCCAGCAGCAGGGCCAGCGCAGCGCTCCCGGAGACACGTCTCAGCGCCTTGAGACGATAGGGAACCGGGTTGGGATTGGCGGCAAGCACGTAGCTGCCAGGCTACGCCCGAGCCCTCCGCACTGGAAGCCTAGAGTGACCGGCACGTTCTTACCGAAGTTTTGCGGAGAATTGACGACTCCAGGGCCAGTGCGCAACCGTTGCGTCTCGGGAGCAAGTGGCGGCATGGACTCCGCTAGTCTGTGGTACCCTCCACGTCGTCCAGTAGGAACCCATGAGCAGTCTTTCGCGGTTCAGCGTCTCGATTGAAACCGACCTTCTAACGCGCTTTCTTCGGCTCGCCAAAAAACGCGGCTGGACGAACCGTTCGGAGGCCATTCGCGATCTGATGCGCGATGCTCTGGTGCGCGAAGAGTGGCAGTCGGATGCCGAGATCGTCGGAACGATCACGATCGTCTACGATCATCACAAACGGGAGCTCACCGATCGCCTAACCAGCATTCAGCATGATCACCACGACGCCGTGATCGCCGCGACGCATATCCACCTCGATCACGATAACTGTCTCGAGATGATCGCGGTGCGCGGCAAGGGCTCAGTCGTTCAGTCGATTGCGGACGCGCTGATCGGCGTCAAGGGCGTCAAGCACGGTAAGCTCACAGCCACCACCACCGGAAAACGACTGAAGTAGTTCCGTGGCTAGCAGGGGATTTCGCAAGATGGCCGCGTCGCCCCGATTCTCCACAGCCCTGGTGCTCGGCGCCTCTTCCGGGATTGGCTCAGAAATAGCGCGTCAGCTGCTCGCCAAGGGATGTCGCGTTGCGCTTGTCGCACGACGCGGTGAGCTCCTCGCGCAGCTCGCGTCCAGCGCGCCCGCACGGGCGCTCGTCTATTGCCACGACGTGCAGGAGGTCGCCGCAGTGGCGCCACTGCTGGCGCGAGTCGTTGCGGAGCTCGGGGGGCGGCTCGACTTGGTCGTTTACGCCGCGGGCCTGCTGTGCTTGCCCAGTGACGGACGCGACTCGGTCGAGGATGAGCTCGCGATGGTGCAGACCAATTTCGTTGGCGCGGTGGCCTGGACGAGCCAGGTGCTCGAGCATTTTCGCGAGCAGGGTGCAGGTACGTTGCTCGGACTCTCCAGCATCGCGGGGGAGCGCGGGCGCAAGGCGTTTCCAGCCTATTGCGCGAGCAAGGCTGGGCTCACGACTTACCTCGAGGGCATGCGCAATCGCTTCGCGGGGACCGGGATCCGGATCGTGACCGCTAAGCTGGGACTCGTGGACACGGCCATGATGCATGGTCGAAGCGAGCGCCTTTGGCTCATCTCACCCGAGCAAGCAGCCTCAAAGGTGCTGGCACTTTCCGCAGCAGGGCGCAGCCGCTCCGCCTATGTGCCCCGGCGTTGGGGCGCCTTGGCGTTTGCGCTGCATCACACCCCGTCGTGGCTATTTCAGCGTCTGCCCTGGTGAGCGCAGCGCGGCGTCATCACGCCGCGCCAACCAAATCAGACGGCTGATTCATTCAAGGTCCCGCGAGCTGCTCGACTCAGCTGGAACTGGTGCCAAGTTCTCACTCGAGTGAGAGCTCTTTAGTTTCTTCGCCAATGCCAAAGGCGAGCAGGACGAGACCCAGCAGCGGGGCCACGGCAACCCAGCGCAGCACCTCGAGCGGACTGATGCCCGAGCGCACGATCAGACCGACGGCGAAGGGGAAGGCCGAGGTCACGATGCGGCCCGCGTTGTAGCAGAAGCCCGAGCCAGTTCCGCGCAGTCGCATCGGGAAGAGCTCCGGGAGGTAGAAGCTGAAGGCACCGAAGATCCCGAACACAGTGACGCCGAGAGGCGCGAGCAGCAACACGCGCAACTCGGACGACATGGGCAGCGCGAATAGGCACCAGATGCTGACGGACGCCAACGCGAAATAGCCGTAGAACATCGGTCGGCGACCAAAGTGCAGCGCGATCGGCACCGTCAGCAGCGTGCCTGCGAGGCCACCGATGTTGAACGCGGAGGTGGCCGTCGTGATGAAGCGCGTTTTGCGCAGAGCCAGCTCAACGAGTGGCGGATTGCCCTCAGCGGCGAGAAAGCTCGCCAGCACCGGAATGAAGGCGCTGCAGCTCCACCAAGTCACCAGCGCGATGATCGCCAGACACAGCCCACCAATCGTGCGCCGCCGCAGCTCGGGGGTAAACAGCTCCTTCAAGCGCGGCGTTTGAGCGGAGGGACTCCACTGTGCGGGCTCCTTGATGCCGAGTCGGAGCAGGATTGCGACCGCCGCCGGAATGAGTCCTGTGAGAAATACGATCCGCCAGGACAGACTCGGGTTGGCCGCCAAGTGGCTCATCTGGCGGGTAAATAGGTCGTTGACGAACGTGGCTAGAAACAGACCAAATGGCGCTGAGGTGTAGAGCAGCGCACCGCCAAGCACGCGCCGATGCTTCGGCAAGGTCTCGGCCACCAGCGACGCTCCCGCGGCCCACTCACCACCAATCCCCAGTGACGCGATGAACCGGAACAGCGCCAGCACCAGAATGTTTGGAGCAAAGGCGCAGGCGGCGGTACCGAGCGCGTAGGTCAGCATCGTCAGCATCAGGGTGCGCGTGCGCCCGAGGCGATCAGTGATCTTGCCGAACAGGATGCCGCCGAGTGCCCAGCCCAGCAGCAGCAGACTCGTCAGACTCGCCGTCCAGAACATCGTGACGGCCTTGGTGGCCTTGGCGGCAGGATCGAGCCCGAGCAGATTGGGGACGCAGATCGGCGCCACGTAGTTGAAGAGCAGTCCGTCAAAGACGTCGAACCCCCAGCCAAGCCAGGCTGCAAACAGAACCAACCACTGGTAACGCGAGAGTCCAAACACGAAGAGTCCTTCGGCACGGGCTGACGCTCGTCAGCAAGCGACGGACTCTAACAACAGTGGTGGCAAATCATCAGTCCCAGCCGGACTCCAAAATAAGGCAACGGCGGCTCGAAGGAGGGGGGGATTCGAGCCGCCGTGCGGGGAGTGTCCGGCAGTAGACGACAGTGCTCAGCAACGTTCGACTACCGCCGTCTCACACTAATGCATCCGGGATGCCAGTCGGTATGCAGCAATGAATACAGACATTTGCGCCCGTCCGATGCCCCTGAGAATTGCATATGTGCAACATCTCGCGACGAATGTGAAACCTAACGTGCCCCTCGTGCCACTCGAGAGTGCGAGCACAGGCCACAGCCTACGAGGCAGGCCTTGGGGCCGCTCGTCAGCCCGACTCCTTCCGACGGGCAGGGGTCAGGGCCGAGGGCGATCCCGCCCCGCTCGGGGCGGGGGTCATGGCAGAGTCGCCGCGATGCGTTGGCGCCCTTGGCTCTGGCTCGGACTCCCGTTGCTCGGTCTCGCTGAGCTGGGGGCCCATTTCTACTTTGCTCACTCAGCGCCAACGAGTGGTGACTGGGATGCGCTGACCGAAGCGCTGACGCCGTGGGATCCCAAGGGCGCGCTGATCGCGATCGCCCCGAACTGGGCGCAGCCGCTCGCACGCCAGTCGCTTGGAGAGGAGTGGATGCCCCTCTCGATGCTCGGGCGCGCCGACGATGACGGCTACGAGCGAGCGATCGAGATCTCGTTTTTCGGACAGCATGCCCAGGAACTCGGAAAGTGGCAGGAGCTCGAGCAGCGACGCTCTGGGCCCTTCACGCTGCGGCTGCTCCGCAATCCGAGTCCGGCACTCGCTCGCAGTCGCCTGCTCGAGCGCGTGCGCCCTGGTCAGCTCGAGGTCTTCGAAGGCGACGAAGGGGATCGAGCGCCTTGTCCGTTCCAATCCCATGCGGCGGTCGGCGGTGGCGACTTGTTCGGACAGCCAACGTTACCTGCTGCACGTTTTGCGTGCCCTTCCGGAGAGCCTTTTTTGGTCGGCGTGACCACGATCGATACGGACGCCGACTTTCGCCCGCGCCGTTGCATCTGGGCGCACCCGACGCCGAACGGCGCTCTGACGCTGATCTTTCGCCAGGTCGAGCTTGGTGATCGCATCGTCGGACACGCTGGGTTTCCCTGGTTTCTCTCGCGCGACGGTGCTGGTACCCCCGTCAACCTGCGCCTGAAGTTCGGGACGCGTGAAGTGGGATTCGTGAAGGTCGAAGACAAGCTGGGCTGGACGCGCTTTGAATGGCCGACGCCGGGACTCACCGGCACGCGCGGCGACTTTGAGCTGATCATCACGAGCGCGGTCGCCGCCGAGCGGCGGTTCTGCTTTACCCTGGAGACGCGCTGATGACTGAGCCGCGCAAGAGTGGGGCGCTCAACGCCCTTGGGTTGAGTCTGGCCTACGGTGCTTGGTTGCTATGGACTGCGCCCAAGCTTGGCTACGCGCGTGACGAGGGCTTTTACTTCCGCGCCGCTGATTCCTATGCCGGTTGGTTTGAGCGCCTCTTTCAGAATCCGGCGGACGCGCTAACACGGATCGCGGTTGATGCGCATTTTAGCGCCAATCCTGAGCATCCCGGACTGATGAAGTCCCTGTTTGCCCTGTCACGTCTGTGGCTCTGCGACCGCTGGCATCTCGTCTCTCTATCGGGCACGGCCTATCGCATCCCGGGGATGCTGATGGGGATGCTCGCGGTATTTCTGATCGTCATCTGGGGCACGCACGCTCTGTCACGTCGCTCCGGATTGATCGCTGGACTGCTCTTCATTGGTCTGCCGCGCGTGTTTCACCACGCGCATCTGGCTTGCTTCGATGTTCCCGTCACTGCGGTCGGGCTGCTCTGCACCTACGCCTGGTGGAGAGCCGTCGAGACCAGGCGCTTTGGGGTGGCGCTTGCTGCTGGGCTGGCCTGGGGCTTGATGCTCGATACCAAGCACAACGCCTGGCTCATGCCACCGGCGTTTGCGCTGCACCTCCTGCTCGTCGAGGGACGCGCGTTATGGGCAGCGAGCTGGAGCGAGCGCATTCGTCTGCTGCGACCCTGGTGGATGCTGCTGCTGATCGGCCCCATCGTCCTGGTGGCGCTCTGGCCCTGGCTCTGGTTTGACACGTTCGAGCGGCTCAAGTTCTGGGTGCAGTTTCACCTCGGGCATGAGTACTACAACATGGAGTTTCTCGGGCGTACCTACCACCGTCCGCCCATGCCGCTCGGGTACGCCTGGCTGATGACGCTCGGGACCGTGCCGCTCACGACTTTGGCGCTGATGGTTGTGGGCGTCGTGGTGACGATTCGGCGGATTTTTGCCTGGGCAAGCAAGCCCGGGGTCGAGGCATTACGCGCTCCAAACCGACCTGTGTCGGTTCGTCCCCAGGACGGCTTCGCCCATGCGGTGGCGGTGCTGCAGCGCGAGCGCGTCAACATCGAGCTCCTGTGGCTGCTGGCGATGCTGCTGGCCTATGCGCCTTGGCTCTCGCCCAACACGCCCATCTTCGGTGGGACCAAGCATTGGATGCCCGCCTATCCCTACCTGTGCCTGTTCGCAGGCTTGGGCTTCGAACGTCTGGTGGAGCGCCTGCGCGCCCTCACGCTTGAGTTTCCGCGACTCTCGCGGCAGCTGGGCTGGGCCGTGCCGCTCTGCGTGGTCGCAGCACCCCTCGTCATCACGTGGGATTCGTTCCCGTTCGGGCTCAGTGCCTACACGCCGCTGGTGGGCGGCGCTCCGGGAGCGGCCACGCTCGGGCTCAATCGCACGTTCTGGGGTTACACGACGCTCGCCCTGCGCGACGAGCTTCTGGTCCCCGAGCGTGCCGGCAAGGTCCTTTACCTTCACGACACCGCGCCGCAAGCCTTCCGGCAGTATCAGCTGGACGGCACCTTGCCCGCGGAGCTGCGAGGGGCCCTCTCGATCCCGGCTTCGTCGCTGGCGCTCTATCACCACGAGCCCCACATGAGTCGCGTCGAATACCAGATCTGGGAGGCCTACGGCACCACCACGCCAGTCGCGCTGACCACGTTTCACGGCGTGCCCGTGGTGTGGCTCTACGAGCGTCCGTAGCGCCAAATAGCAACACGCCCCCACCGAATACTCGGCGAGGGCCCGTCGGCTCGGCGCTAGCGCCAAGCGATTGAGATTGATGGCAGCAGGTCACGGTCAGCGTCGGGCGGAGGGTGGCGTCAGCCGCGTACTCCTGCGGACGATACGAGGTGTTGCAACCCGTTGCTCAGGCCGGGCCGCCGGTAGCACCCGTTGCGCCGACCGCGCCGGTAGCACCCGTTGCGCCGACCGCGCCGGTAGCACCCGTTGCGCCGACCGCGCCGGTAACGCCCATCGCGCCGGTAGCGCCGACCGCGCCGGTAACGCCCATCGCGCCGGTAGCGCCCATCGCGCCGGTAGCGCCCATCGCGCCCGTGGCTCCAACGTCGCCGGTGGCACCCATTGCGCCCGTGGCTCCAACGTCGCCGGTGGCACCCATTGCGCCCGTGGCGCCGGTGGCGCCCGTTGCGCCGTCGTAGACGTCGATTTTGCTGCCGTCGCTACAGGAAATGATCTTGTGCGCGGGATCCAGCGTGTCGGTGGAGACCGAGCAGGTCATTGGGACTGCCGGCCCCGTTGCGCCGGTGGCGCCATTTGGACCTGCAGGACCCATTGCGCCGGTGGCGCCATTTGGACCTGCAGAACCCATTGCGCCGGTGGCGCCATTTGGACCTGCAGAACCCGTCGCCCCCTTGTCGCCTGGAGCGCCGTCAGTGCCAGCCTTCAGCGTGGCATTGGTGCCGTCGGGGCAAGTGATGTTGGTAACGCCACTCGCCTGCGTCACCGTGCAAGGAATGCCGTCCTTGCCGTCGCCACCGTCGCAACCAACCATCAACAGCGTTTGCGCAAAACCAAGCGCGAAAATTCCTAGCGTTCTCATTGTGTCTCTTCCCTTTTGTGAAATGCGATTGGAGTCAGAGCTGGCTCCCCCGCACAATGCGGAGACGCTAACTTGATTGCACAGCGCGAGGGAAGCCAAGTGACGCAAAAGCACGGTTCCGCTCTCAGTGGATTGGGGAAGTACTGCGCATCTGAACCAAAGCGCACTGACCCGCATCTAAAGGAAACGTCGAATTAGTAGCTAAAGTCGCACGGTGATCGCAATTGTTCAGTGGCCACCGTTAGCAGTTACTCAGTTGCGCTAACGGCTCGCCTGAGGGCAGCAGGTAACCGGACGTTTGTCCGGATTCGCCGCCGCTCGCGCTACTCCCCGTTTGGCAGCAAGCTCGAAGGCGCCGTCGCTTTTTCGTTCGACCAAGCGGGAATTGCCGCGAGCAGCTCTTGCAAGCCGTCAACCAACGCGCGACCAACGGGTCCGTCGGGACGATGGCCCGCACCTGGCGCGTCTCGCAAAATCACACGCACTCCAGCAGCACGCAGCAACTGAGCGGAGCGGCGCGCTCCCTTGCTGCAACCACTGGTGCCGCACACAAATAGCAGCGCGCCCGCACCACTCTGGGCATATCGCTGTGCTGCTTGCCTTGTCCAATCATTGAACCCGCCCTCGACGAGCACCCAAGGCTGATACGCCGCAAGCTCTGTCAGAAGTGCGAGGCTACCCATGCTGGCTCCCTGAGAGTAGCCGACGTAGAGCGCGGGGGTGTTGCGAAGCCTTACGCCGAACTGCCGTCGCAGCAACGCTTCGAGACAGCGCAGTTCGGCTGCCAGCGCATGGTGGTCTGGGAAGTAGTAACCACGCTCCGGTTCGCGCGCGAAGCGACGCTTGCCTCTCGGGCAAGCGATCATCACGTTTGGTCCCCAAATCGCGCGTTGGTGGTTGCAGTGCCATTCAGCGCGGCCGCCGGCGCCATGAGCCGCGATGACCAGTGGGTGCGGGCCAGCTCCTTGCGGCAGCGCAATGACTGCGGGTTCGAAGCTGTCGAGCGCGAGCTCCGCCAGCCCTTCGGGTCCGGCCACTAGCCGCGCACGCATCGCTGGTTCCTTGGCACCCGGGTTTGGCGCGACGGGTGTCAGGAGCCCCCGTTCATCATCCGCCATCGCTGGCTTGTCACTCGCGGTCCCGGATTGCTCGTGCGACGTCGTTGGTACATTCGCGGGTCCGCGTTCCGGCTTGGCCACGCCGCACCCACATAGCAATGCCAACCCCACCAGTAGGTAGGGCTGCAGACCTGTTCGGTGAGGAGGCTCTCGTTCGGGAGCGGTGAGGCAAATTCGCGACAGTGGCGCCATCTCTTGTTCACGTCCTCATGGCCGCGCGCTCGGCGGACCCGACAGCCTATATCCTGCAAAGCGTCACAGTTTATCATTCGCGAGCAAGGAGTTGCAGGCATTACCTAGCGCAAAAGCTGCAAATTCGCCGGTTCATGAGTTCCGCGACACAAGAAAACGCTGGCACGGTTTGTGTTAGTTCGGGAATGACTGCACCTCCTCGCGAGTTTCATTGCGGAGGCCGTTGGAGCACCCCATGCTTACACAAGTGTCCACTCACTCCCACCTTGCGAGGGTTACTCGGTGGTGCTGCATGGCCTGGCTTCTGGCAGGTGGCAGCGCAGCAGCGGCAGTGCCCGCAGCGGCAGTGCCCGCAGCGGGCGGGCTTGGTACCCCACCGGGTGCCGTCGCTCCAACCTCGGGCGAGTCGTGGCAAGTGTCTGACAGGGCGCAGCCCCCTGCGACGGCCCCAGGTGTGGTGGCCCCAGGTGTCGATGAGGCACAGTCCGCTGATGCGTATGCCGGGGCCGACTCCGCGCTCGCTCCAAGTGAACCCTCGCAGTCTCCTCTGCCACCGACTGCCGCTGACGCCTCAGCGGCTCCCGCGCAAGCAGACACTGAGGACCGCGATCCGCGCGCGCTTGACGCCTTTAGCAGTGAGCTGCAGCCGTACGGGCAGTGGTTCGACGAGCCGAACTACGGGCGCGTTTGGGTGCCAAATCGCGACCTTGTCGGACCGAGCTTTTCGCCCTACGTGACTAATGGACACTGGGCACTCGACGATGCTCAACAGTGGATTTGGGTGAGTGATTTTCAGTTCGGGCGCGTCGTCTTTCACTATGGTCGCTGGGTGTACGCTGGGCAGTCCGGCTGGGTCTGGATCCCGGGCCTCCGCTATGCGCCAAATTGGGTGATCTGGCGTATCCCCACGGGTTCCCAAGCCTACGTTGGTTGGGCTCCCTTGCCACCGCGCTATGGCTGGTTTGGTGGAGTGACGGTTGACTACGTCACGGTTCCGATGGCCTCTTACGTCTTTTGCCCGAGCTCGTACCTGTTTAACGCCGGCGTCGGTGGGTACCTGGTGCGTGACCGCGTCTTTGTCGGCACGTTGGGGATGGCCACCCAGGTTTACTGGCCCTACGGCTATTACGGTTATTACGGCTATTACGGCTGGGATCCGTTCTACTACCGCCCGTACTACTACGGCCATTACCGTTCGATGTACTACTACGGCGGGCCTCCGCTTCATCGCTCGCACTTCGCCGTGAGTGATCTGCCTCGGCAGCGTTATGCGGCCAGTCCTCGCTACGTTCCACCGTCTCGCGCCGGTGGCGCCTCCCATTGGGAACGTCCGCGCATTGCCGCGGCTCCACGGGTGAGTCCCACCAGACCAGGCTCGAGCCCGGCCATGGCGCGCCCGGGAAGTCAGCCGCAGTCGCTGCGTCCCGGCGGTTCAGCGGCAATGCGTCCGCAGTCGTTCGTCGGACCTCGCTCTCCGATGCAGCAGCCGATGCGGCTCTCTGGTGATCCCATTGCGCGCTCGCCGCGTCCCGGGCCATTGGCTCCCGCACGTCCCTCCTATCTGGCGCCGACCTACCGCGCGCCGTCGACTCCAACCTACGCAGTGCCGCGCACGACGACGCCGACCTATCGCGCGCCCTCGTTCTCGGCACCAAGCTACCGGAGTCCCTCGGCGCCGTCGTATCAATCGAGTCCGTCGTATCGCTCGAGTCCGTCGTTTCGCTCGACTCCGTCGTTTCACTCGAGTCCGTCGTTTCACTCAAGTCCGTCGCGCGGTTCGCGACCCCATCGCTAGGTTAACTTGATGTCCTTTCCGTCTTCATTTCGGACAAGCTTCGCTCTGCTCCTTCTGCCGACGCTGGTGAGCGCCTGCGGTTACGATACGGAAGGCAAGACGCGCCTGACGGAGCAGCCCGAGCCGACTTTGCGCCCGTCGCCTTCGGGTACGGGCGGTGCGCCCTCGGGTACGGGCGGCGCGCCCTCGGGTACGGGCGGCGCGCCTGTCACTCCCGCCAAGATCAGAATCGATGCGGACGCAACCATTGACGACAAGGCCACGGGCGTCGGCATCTTCGTCGAGTACGCCGCCGACGGACGGTGGACGCTGTCGTTCACCTGCGACACGGCGCAGACCAAGACCTCTTGTGAGTTCTCCGCAACCGCGCAGTCGCTTACGGGCAAGGCGCTCAGCAAGCTCGACAGCTCGGGTTTCGACGCAGACGATCTGGCCCGGGTCGGCGCGGATGGCGTGTTTGAGATCTTTGCCACAACAGGCACCGAGGTAGACCAGGTCAGCTTCATGGCTGACCCGGGCGCAACGGTTGGCTTCGATCTCTGGCTCGAGGGGACGAGTGCCCCTCAGAGCTACGTCTTCTGGGTGAGTGATGGTGCGCTCAACGCTGGGGTCTCCAGCTCGAGCTTCGACGTCACGCCGATAGCTCGCTGAGCCTTGGCTCAGTTGCGGGCGCGCTTCTTCGAGCTCACTGCGGCGCTCGCTGGGGCAGGGCGGTCGCTCTTGGCCTCGACGACGGCCTTGGCCGAGCGCGCTTTGGGGGCGGTGTCATTGGCCGGAGTGGTGAGCTCGGCTGCGAGGAGTCGCTGCGCCTCTGCCCAATTGCTCTCAGCAACCCCGTTTGGGCAGCCCCGTTGCTGCCACAGCAGGTAGGCGCGTTGACGGATCGACGCGAGGCTCGGTGCGGTGTGATTGTTCATGCTATTTTCCCCCTTTAGTGGAATTTGCCGAACATCCCAACCCGAGACCGCGTGATGGGCCAAGAAACTGATGCAGCTTGGCCCCTGCGAGCTACTCGCCGCGGCGCTTGCGGCGCTTGCGCTTGAGGCGCCGGAGCTTGGCGAGCGCGTCGGGCTGAACGCCCGTTGGGACAGGCCGCCGCGGGCCAAGTCGGGCATAGGCGTCCGGGATGCGCGCGCGCTCACGAGCTGCCTCAATGAAGCGCTCCTGAGACCGCAGCTTGGAGGTCAGCGGGTCAAACCGGCGCCGGTAGGTTCCGTCCTCTTGAAGCTCCCAGGCCTTGACATCGTCCGCGCACATCGGCGCCATGATTTCGTCGATGATGCGACGACGCAGCTCCTCGTCGACCACGGGGATCATCGTCTCGACGCGGCGCGTGAAGTTGCGCGGCATCCAGTCTGCGCTCGACATGAACACTTCGTCGTTGCCGCCATTGGCGAAGTGGAAAATGCGGGCGTGCTCGAGATAGCGGTCAATCACCGCGAATACCCGGATGTTCGTGCTCAGCTCCGGCACCTGCGGACGCAGACAGCAGATGCCGCGGATCAACAGCGTGATCGGAACGCCCGCTTGGGAGGCTAAGTAGAGGGCTTTGATGACCTCCGCGTCCACGAGCGAGTTCATCTTTGCCACGATCCCTGAGCGGCGACCGGCCTTGGCGTGCTCAGCCTCGCGCGCGATCAGCGCGAGGATCCCTTCGTGGAGACCGAGTGGCGCAACGATCAGTCGATTCCACCGCTCGGGTGCGCTGTACCCGGTCAGCAAATTGAAGAACGAGGTGGCGTCCTCGCCGAAGTCTTCGCGCGCGGTAAACAGCGACAGATCCTCGTAAAGACGCGCCGTTTGCTGGTTGTAGTTGCCGGTGGCAAGGTGCACGTAGCGGCGCAGCTGCGCGCCCTCTTGGCGCACCACGAGCAGGACCTTGGAGTGCGTCTTGAGCCCGAGCAGGCCGTACATCACGTTTACGCCCGAGCGCTCGAGCGCTCGCGCCCAACGGATGTTGCTCTCCTCGTCGAAACGCGCCTTGAGCTCGACGACCGCAGTGACCTGCTTGCCGAGCTCTGCCGCTCGCTGTAGCGCGCGCACCAACGGAGACTCTCCACCCGTTCGGTAGAGGGTCTGCTTGATGGCAAGCACGTTCGGATCCTCGGCGGCTTGCCAGAGGAAGTCGACCACGGCTTCGAAGGACTCGTACGGGTGATGCAGCAGCACGTCACGCGCACGAATCGTCTCGAAAAAGTCCTCTGAGTCGCGAAATGGTGGGACGTATTGTGGAGAGAAGGGCTCGTCCTTCAGCTCGCGACGTTTGTCCTCGCTCGTGAGCTTGGCCAGCGCGCCGAGAAACAGCGGACCGTGGCAGACGTAGACGCAGAGCTCGGGATCGAGCGACAGCTCGCGGCAGAGCCAGAGAATGGACTCGCGGGGGGCGTCCTTGCTCACCTCGAGCCTGACAGCGCTCCCCCGCTCACGGCGCCGGAGCTCGGCCTGAAGCGACCGCATCAGGTCTTCGGCCTCGTCGTCGTCAACCTGCACATCGAAATTGCGGGTCACGCGGAAGGCGTAGGTGCTGAGCACCTTCATGCGCGGAAACACGCGCTGCGCGTGACGTAGGATCACGTCTTCCAGCGCGACGAACGCTGCCGTCCCTCCCTCAAGCGACACCCGAATCAGGCGAGGCAGCGTTCCGGGCACCTGGACAACGCCGAAGGCGGGCTCGGGGCTCTCGTCGGCGCGCTCAAAAATGACCGCGACATTGATGCTCTTGTTGCGGACGTGGGGGAACGGATGAACCGGATCGATGGCGATCGGGGTCAAGACTGGGAAAATATTGCTCTCGAAATGGGCGTCGAGCGCCTTGAGAGCCTCGGGGGCGAGCTCGGCGGGCTGAACCAAGGAGACGCCGACGGCGCTCAGCGCGGGGCGAAGGTGATTGCCCCAGATGTTGTAGGCCTCACTGACCAGGGTCTGAGCACGCTCGCCGAGCGCCCGAAGTTGAGTGGCCGGTGTCTGACCGTCCGGGCTGACTTCATCGACGTCGCCTGAGAGCTGGGCCTGCAGATTGGCGACCCGCACCATGAAGAATTCGTCGAGATTTGTCGCGAAAATCGAGAGGAACTTCAGTCGCTCAAAGAGCGGTACTCGTTCGTCATCTGACTCCGCCAAGACGCGGGAGTTGAACTCGAGCCAGGACAGCTCGCGATTGAAAAAGACGCGTTGATCCTTCATCTGGTGTGCACGTTTCGAGGAGGGACAGGGGGGAGCCGCCGTCGGCGCGAAGATTGGATCCGCCGCGGGAGGCCCGGAGCGGTGGCGTGCATTCTGACTCATGACCAGCTTTCCACGGGCGATGTCACCCAATCGTTACGAGCGTTTGGCCGACATAGTACCGACAAACGTCCGCCTGTCCGGCGGATTCCGTCACGCGCGCGAAACCCGAAGGCGGACGGCGGACGGTGGTTAGCGGGAGCCGGGAGCGGCCGCGGCAGGCAACACGGCCGGGAGCGCCGACTCCTGTAGCTGGTCCGCTCCGCCCTGCTTGGCAAGGCGCGACGGTGCCCCCGGCGCCGGCCAAGTCTCCCGGCGGTGTGCTCCAAGCTCCTGCCAGCTTCGCTGAAGCTGCTCGCGCTCCGTAGGCAAGAGAGCTGCGGTTCCGTGATCGCGTTCCCGCGCCGCGGACAACCAATGCTCTGCTCCCCGCTCATCCCCAAGTGCCAACAGGGTCATCCCCCGGTACAAGGCATAGGTGGTTCCCCTGGCTGAGCCGCCCGAATCCCGGGAAATCTCATGCTTCTCGAACACCTCGGCGGCCTCGACATAGCGCCCCTCGTCGTAAAGAGCGACTCCCCGATTCAGACTGCCAGAGCAGGCTGAAAGGGCGAAAACCGCAACCACAAGGCCGAGTGTCGGACGGAACACAAGGCCCTCAGTGTAGTGCCGGCGAAGTCAACCTGCCAGCCCCATGGTCGACGAATTCCAACGGCTGGCGGGGGCCGCGCTCGGAGGGCAGCCACGTTCACGCTCGCGCCACTGCAGTGCCACCGAGGTGACAGCGGCTTGCGAACCCAGGGGGGCGTGATACTCGCCGGTGGCGCCCCTCGGGGCCTACAAGGAGCAATCATGGGAATGCGAGACGAGTTCAAGAGTGCCGGCATCCGACTGCTTAGCGATCCGCGCCTGCTCAAGCTGCTGCAAAATGAGCAGCTGCTTAGGACCCTCTCGACCCTGATCGAGGTCCCCGACCGCCTCGGAGAGCTCGGGAGCGAGCAAGGCGCTCGCTTTGCCAAGAACCTTCACCTGGCTACCGACGAGCGAGTGCGGTCTCTCGAAGCGCGCCTCGAGCTGCTCGAGGCGGAAGTCGCCAGCCTTCGCCAGGCTCGCTGAGGCGCGCGCGGTCTCAGGCGGGCCGTCTGCACGTCGGGTCGCGCTCATTGCTCGACGGGTGAAATTGGTGTGGCTCGCCTTTGCGTCGAGGGGCTGTGCCATGGCACCATCGGCGCGCCCACGCTGGCATGCCCTGGCACAGGTCTGCCCGCCGTCCCCCCTCGGAATCACGGAGTCACCCATGCGTAGACTAACATCCCTATCGGTCGCGACCCTCGCGACCGCATTCTCATTGGTCAGCTCAATGGCCCTTGCGGCAAAGCCCGAGCCTCAGCCCGAACCGGGTGATGGTGCGGTTGGAACCGCTGAAGGTGCGGCCGTCAACACCGAGAATGTGGACGGCACGCAGCGTCGTCGCGAGCTCGATCCGGGCGAGATCGATCGCACCAAGGAGGCTGAGAACGCCAGCAGTCCGAAGGAGAGTCCGCGCAAGACGTACACCTTCATCGGTGCGCGCTATCGTCGGATCTGGGTGCCGAAGTTCATGATGAACATGTTCGGCGACGGCGGCACCACCGAGGGCGTTGACGCGCTCGGTCTCGAAGCCACTATCCGGCGTCGCAATTTCGAGTACGTGTTCAGTGCTTGGTGGGCGGACTACTCGATGGACTGGACGACCTTCAAGGCCAAGTCCGATCCGGTGGAAGCGTACGAGCGCGTCAAGAGCAAGATGAACGTGCTCTACCTCACGACGGACTTTAACTGGACGCAGCAGGTTTCCCCTGCCTTCGGACTCAACCTCGGGGTTGGCGCTGGTTTCGGCCTCGTGTGGGGCGATCTCTACCGCAACCAAGCCTATCCCACCGGTAGTGCGACGGACGCGGGGACCTATCAGAACTGCACCGCAGTTGGGCAACCCAATGGCCAGTTCTGCGGCAATGACAACGATCATTATGGCGGCTACACCGAGAAGAGCTGGTCCAATGGCGGCTCCAAGCCGGTGCTCTTTCCCTGGCTGGCGCTTCAGACGGGCTTTCGCTTCAAGCCGCATCGCAACTTCATGACGCGGTTTGACGTTGGCTTTGGCATCTCAGGACCGTTTGTCGGGTTTGCGGGCGCTTACGGACTGTGAACCGCACAGCGCTTGAGGCCGGTCTGAGCGGACTTCCAGCTCGCTATGAGCTGGAGTGTTCGCTCGGTGCAGGAGGGGGAGGTGAGGTCTGGCAAGTCCGAGATCGGGCAACGCAGGCTTCACTCGCGCTCAAGCTCTTGTCGCCTTTGGCGGGTCAGCGTGAGATGGACGCCCTCGTTCGCGAGGGCGTGACGCTGTCAGGTCTCGAAGGGCTGGGACTGCCGCGCATCGTGCGTTTTGGTCGCCTAGCAGGCAGCGAGCGCGCCTACGTGCTGCGCGAACTGGTGCAGGGCGATAGCCTGGAAATCGTGCTGCGTCAGTCCACCGAGCGGGCGCTGCTCGCGCTCGCGGCGGCGGCCGAGCAGCTCACCGTGTTGCACCGTTCCGGACTGCTGCATGGTGATGTCAAGCCTGCGAACATCATCGTGCGGACCGAGGGAGGAGCCACCCTCGTGGATCTCGGTCTGGCCACGCCTTGGCGTGAAGAGGGCACGCAGGTCGAGGGCTTGACGCCGCGCTATGCCGCGCCCGAGCTCCTCAGCGGCAAGCCCATCACGGTGCGTGCTGAACTCTACGCGCTCGGGCTGATCCTCAAAGACACTTTGGAGGCCGCTCAGGTTGGTTGGTGCGACGTGGCCACGGCGAGCGAGCTTTCGCGCATTGCCGCGCGCGGCGCAGCCTTCGACCCCGCGACGCGCTTCCCCTCGGCGGATGAGTTTGCGGTCGCCTTGCGCTCGGCGCTCGGCAAACCAAGTCACGGTCGCGCCCTTGCGGCGGCTTGGCCTATCCTCGGCATCGACACGCTCGCGACGGCACTGGCCGCCGATTGTGCGCTGCTCCCGAAGGACGGGATCCTCTATGTTACGGGCCCGATCGGCTCTGGGCGCACCACGTTACTACGGCGCCTGGCCTGGTCGCTCGGCGTGGGTGGCGCCACCGTCGGCTACATTGACGATGCCGCGAGTCGCGCACCTGAGGTTGCGCTCGCCGAGCTGGCCGAGCTTGAGCAGGTCGCGCATTCCTACTGCTTGATCGATGATTACGAGGGCTGTTTGGGCCCCGTTACTGAGCGTCTGGCGCTACTGAGAACGCACGGGGCTCGCGTGATCGCCGTGGTCGAGGAGGCCCCGCGTGATGCGCGTTGGTTCCCGGTTCCGCCGCTCCCTGGCGCGATCGCGAGTGACCTCGTCACGCGCTCCATTCCTTCTCTCGCGGGCGCCGCCCTCTCGCGTCTGCTCGAGTTATCGCGCTGTCGCCCCGGTCGACTGCGAGCGCTGCTGGCTCGCGCTGAGTCGCGTGCGCTCTCGTCGGCCACGGACGTAGAAGACTTGGCGGCAGAGCTCGAGGGTGTCGATGACTCGGCCAAGCTGAGCGGTCTCGAGGGGGTCACGCAGCTGCTCAAGCGCGGCTGTTACCGAGACGCGTCTCGAGTCCTGGCGCAGCTGGATGGCCAGACACGCGCGTCCTTCGGCGGACTCGTGGCGCAGGCGCGACTCGACCAAGGCACTGGGGCCAGCAAGCAGGCACGCGCAGTCCTCGTCGAATTGGAGGCGTCGGGTGCTCTGAGCCAACCGGGTGATGAGGCTCGCTGGGCCAGATTGACGCTTGGCCGTGCCGAGCTCAGTCAGGGCGACGCGCTTCAGGCCGCCGTTCGACTCGAGGAGCTTGGCGTGGGCGAGGACTCGCTGGCGCTCGAGGCGGCCGCCCAGGCAGCGCTGGCGCGCGCCTATCTCGGCGAGTCTGCCCAAGCGCAGAGCCGGCTCCTGTCGCTCGAATCCAGCGCCAAACTCAAGGGTTTTGAGCGGGTAGTGGCGCTTATTTGGGTGGCGCGTGGCCTCATTCACCAGCGCGAAGAACAGCTCGACGCGGCGCGCGATGCGTACCGTACCGCGCTGGAGTTTGGCGGACGAGCGGGGGACGCCGGACTGCTCGCGACGGCACGTCTCAATCTCGCCGGGCTGCTCAAGATGCGCGGAGATCTCGCCGGCGCACTCGAGCATTTCGAGGGCGCGCTCGATCTCGGCGAACGCGCAGGGCGACTCGCGACCGTCCGAAACGCTCGAATCAATCTGGCCAATCTCGATCTGTATCTCGGTCGCTTGGCGCGGGTGACCGCCCAGCTCACGGCGCTGGCCTCCGAGCAGGAGGAACTCTCGCCGCTGCAATGCGCTCAGTTGATTGGGCTTCAGGCCGAGCAGGCTTCACGCCTCGGCGAGTTTGCCCGAGCGAGTCGCGACTATGCCAGGTGTGCCGAGAGCTACGCCGCGCTCGGTCGCGTGTCAGAAGCGGCAGAGGCGCGGCTCGAGGGGCTGCTGCTTGAGACGCGGTCGTCTCAAGCCAACGTCCCCGCACTTCGACTGAGCCTGGACCGCACGCGTGAGGAGCTCGGGGATTCCACGGCTCATCGGGCGCTCTGCTTGATGGTGGAGGCTGCCCTCGAGTACCTCGCGGGCGACGAGCAGTCGGCCCGCAACGCGCTGACTGCGGCCATCGCGCACGCCCGGGAAACAGCCCAAAAATCCTGGGTTTGGCGCGCCCACGAAGCTCGCGCCGAGCTAGAGGAACGTGTCGGGCGCGTGATGCGTGCCCAGCGCGATCGGGAAGAAGCCCTGCTCGCCCTTGAGGAGATCGCCGGAGAGTTGCCGCGTGACTTGCGCGAGGTGTTCTGGGACGACACTCGCCGCGCTAAGCTGCGCGAGCACATTTCACGGCGAGATATCGCTCATGCGCCGATGGAGGTCATGTCGACCCCGCGCAGTGAGCTTAATGCGGACGTCTCGACGCTCCTGTCCACGCCGCTGGAACAGCGACTGGCGCGCATTCTCGAGATCAATGCCGAGCTGGTCGGTGAGGTCAATCTCGAGCGGTTGATGCAGCGCATCATCGAGCATGCCTTGCGAATCGTGCGAGCCGAGCGGGGTCTTGTGCTGCTCGTTGACAAGGACCAGGGGCTCCGCGTCACCTCGAGTGCGAGCTACGACGCGTCCGACCCGGGACTGCATTTTTCCAAGACTACCGCCGAGACCGTCGTGGCGAGCGGTCAACCTGTCGTCTCGATCAATGCCAAGCAGGACGAGCGGATGGCGGGCTGGGCCAGCGTTCATCAGTTACTGCTCGAATCGGTCGCCTGCGTACCCATCCGCTCGTCGCGGGGCATGCCCGTGCTGGGTGCCCTGTACGTGGAGACGCGTCTGCGACGCGGCAATGAGTTCCAGACGGAGCTCCCGATGCTCCAAGCCTTCGCCGATCAGGCGGGAATCGCCCTGCACAACGCTCAGCTGGTGCTCGAGAACCAGCGGCGGGCCCAGGAACTCGAGGTCTCAAACCAGGCCCTCCAAGAAGCGCAGGAACGACTGCGCGAAGCCCTCGCCAATCGCACCGCTGTATTGCAGCGCACCCGCCAGCGATTGCGCGAGACGCGGGACACCCTGTACGGCCATTTCGGCTTCCAGGGGCTGGTTGGCACCAGTGCCGCGATGCGCCGCGTTTACTCGGTGATCCAACGGGTCTCGGACGCCGGGGTGCCCGTGCTCATTACCGGTGAGAGCGGCACGGGCAAGGAGGTGGTCGCGCGCGCGATTCACCAGACCTCCAGCCGCGCGCGTGGCCCCTTCATCGGTGTCAACTGCGGGGCAATTCCGGAACACTTACTCGAGAGTGAACTCTTTGGCTGCGTTCGTGGCGCCTTTACGGGAGCTGACCGCGATCGCCGTGGGCTCTTTCGCGAGAGCCAGGGGGGGACCATCCTGCTCGACGAAATCGGGGAAATGCCCGCGAAAATGCAGGCTGGTCTGCTGCGCGTGATCCAGGAGCGTTGCGTGCGTCCTGTTGGCGGCACGCGCGAGGAACCGGTCGACGTTCGACTCGTGTTCGCGACCCACCGCGATCTTGCCGCCCTGGTCTCGCAGGGTTCGTTCCGCGAGGACCTATTTTATCGCATCAACGTGGTCGAGCTCGCCATGCCTTCGCTGCGCGAGCGAAGCGAAGACATTCCTCAGCTGGTGGATCACTTTCTCAAGCTGTTTGCGGCGCGCTATCACCAAGAGAAAAAGACCGTCTCGCGTGAAGCGATGGCCATGCTCATGGCGCAGCCCTGGCGCGGCAACGTACGTGAGCTCGAAAATATTCTGCTCAACGCTTGGGTGCTCTCCGACGACGATGACCTGTGTCCGCAGGATTTCGCCTGGCGCAGCACTAGCGGTCCAACGGGGAGTGAGGCCCCGCCCGTGTCTCCGCGCCCAAGCGAGCGACCGGTCTCCGCGGCTCCCGGGTCCCAGACAGAAGAGCGCGCCCGCATCGTTGAGGCGTTGGCCAGGTGCGGTCAGAACCGTGCCCAAGCAGCCGTGCTGCTTGGGATCCCGCGCCGCACCTTCTATCGGCGACTCGAGGAGTACGGACTCAAGTAGCCGCCCTGGCGCCTGCTGGCTCCGCCAGTGGCCCGTCCAAGCAGGGCCTAGCCGAGACCGAGGGTCTTTAGTTTCTTGTGCAGCCCCTCGCGGGTGATCCCGAGCGTGCGGGCGGTCGCGGACTTGTTCTGGTCATGCTGGGCAAGCGATTCAAGCAAGAGTCGACGCTCGAAGCGCTCCACGCGCTCCTTGAGGCTTCCCACGTCAGCTTTCTCAGGCGTCCCGGTGAGTTCGCTCGTGAGGCGTTGACTGCAATGCTCCTTGAGCACCGGGCCGTCGGGTTCGGCGTCGATCACCATGCGCTGAACCTCGTTCTCGAGTTCGCGCACGTTGCCGGGCCAATCATGAGAAGCGAGCAGTTCCAGCACCCCCGGACCAAACCCCAGCACAGGCTTGCCGAACTCGAGCGAGTAGTGACGCAAAAAATGGTCGGCGAGTAACGGAATGTCGTCACGGCGCTCGCGCAGCGGTGGGACGCGCACGGGGAACACGTTGAGTCGGTAGTAGAGGTCCTCGCGGAAACGGCCAGCGGCGACCTCGCCCTCGAGCTTGCGATTGGTCGCAGCGACGATGCGAACGTTCACCTTGCGCGTCTGCTGGGCCCCGAGCGGACGAACCTCTCCTTCCTGCAAGGCGCGCAGCAGCTTGGCCTGGAGATTGAGTGGCATCTCGGTGACCTCATCGAGAAACAAGGTGCCGCCGTCCGCCATCTCAAATAGCCCACGCTTGTCCTCGGTGGCTCCCGTGAACGACCCGCGACGATGACCGAACAGCTCACTCTCAAGCAGCTGTTCGGGTAGGGCCGCACAGTTCTGCGCAATAAACAGTCGTTCGGCGCGCGGTGAGCGGCGATGTACCGCGTGGGCCACAAGCTCCTTACCAACGCCCGTTTCCCCCTCGATTAACACCGAGACGCGCGTGACCGCGACGCGATCGAGCTGCGACGACAGCTCCTTCATGGCGCGACTATTGCCGATGATCGTGGTGCCCGGCTCGCCCGCCCGGCGACGTAGAAATGCGTTGTCGTGTCGCAGCTCTTGTTCGAGCTGCATGAGCCGATGGATCAGTCGCGTCTTTGCCAGCGCAAGGGAGCCGAGCCCCGCGAGCAGCCCAAGTGCGTCGACGTCTGCTCGAGCAAACATGCCTGGGGCGTCGCGGTTGTCGAGCTGAAGGACGCCGAGGACCTGTTCGCCCTGCCAAAGCGGTACGGCCAGGGTGCTGCGGATGCTTGCGCCGAGCAGGGATTCGGTCCCAAGCGGACCGCTCGGTGCGTCGGCCGCGAGAATCGCGGCGCGGTCGCGAATGACCTGACGAAACACGCTCCGCACGGTCATCACGCCAGTCGGTTCTTCAGTCAGCGAACCATCAGCGTGACGCACGCGAGTGAGAATCGGCACATAGGTGGCCTGCGCGTCGGGGCCAAGCTCGTCGGGGGATTCTCGCAGAATCAGCGTGGCGTGCGTGGCTTTGCGGACCACATCGAGCGACGTATCGAGGATCGTCCGGAGCACGTCACTTAGTGCAACAGCCTTCGCGATGCGCTCCTGCGCGTCGCGCAGCGTCTGCAGCGTGGCGCCCAGACGATCAGTCTGACTGCCGCCACCGAGGGCCGTCATGGGGCGCACGGCAAGGATCTGCTGGGGAGCATCCTCGCGTGAGGGCTCGAGCTGCAGCGCTGCCACCGGCGGCCCCATCAAGCCTCCGAGCTCGATGATGTCCCAGTCTTGCAGCGCGAGCGGGAACGAACCGTCGCCGACGGTGATTCGCTCACCAGCGCGGAGCACGGCCGTGCCCCAGTTGCTCCCGAGGTCTTCGAGCAGCGCGCCTTCAACGCCTAGAGTCAGACGAGCGTGACGCGGCGAGATCCCCTCGCCAAGCAGGTGAAGCGCGCAGTCAGGGGCGCTTCCCAGTTCGAGTCGGCTGCCCTCGGGATACTCGACGACGGCGGGCTCTCGACCCTGCATCCAGCGGAGTTGCATCACTGATCCTCTGCCCCAGCATAGCTCCGAAATAGCCAACGGGTCCGGTCACTTTCGCAACCGAACCCGTCAACGTCCGCCTCAGGATAGAGGCTTACTCCGCGCGTGACTCGATGCGGTACATGACCTGCCTGAGCGGGGCATCACCGGCCATCTTGTTCTTGTCACCCGACTTCTCGTTGGTCGTGATGATCTTGCGCAGCTTGGCCGCCGTGTCCTTGGCGCCCTTCGGCGAGAGATGGTCGATGGCCTGAGCCACGTTGTAGCGAATCGCCGCGTTCTCGATCGGGATCACGTGGTCGGCGAGCTCGTTGCGAGTCGAGTCGTTGCCGAGGATGCCGAGCATGTAGCCAGCCTTGAATGCGGCAAATTGCTTGTTCTGGTCCTGGTTCTCGTTCTTGTCGAGCTCGGCCAGGTAGCAGGCAACGCGGTCGCCACAGCCCTTGAGCTGCTTTTCGACCAGCGCCAAGATGTCCTTCTCCAGCGCCGTGCCGTACTTGGTAACGGCAGCCTTGACGATCTCGAGCTGCTCGGGCTTGCAGAGCTTGAGCACGGTGACGAGGATAGCGCTCTGGAGCGCCGTCTTGTCATCACCGGCGCCTGCGGTCTTCTCGGCTCGCTGCAGCAGCCAGTCGATCATGCTGGGGTCGTAGAGCTGACCAGCGGATTCCGCCAAGGTCTGCAGAGCGTTCTGTCCCGGGGGAATGTTCGTGTCGAGCGAGATACTCTCGAACGCGGCCTGGAAGGCAGCCTTCGACTCCGGGGTTGCCGGGATCTTGGCTAGCTCGCGGGCGAGAATGGCCTTATTGACCTCACTCTTGGAGGTCTTCAGGAGCTCGATCATCGGCCCGAGCGCCTCGGGGCGCCCAAGGGTCCCGAGGATCAGCGCTGCGACGCGCTGCTCAGGATGATCGTCTGCGGCCGGGGCCTGCCCCGAGGTCTCCTTGACGCGGCGCGCGTGGAACGCGACGAGCTTCTCGTCTTCGCCCTTGAGTACCTTGAGCGCGAGAGCTGTGGCGGGCTTGCCGATCTTGACGAGGGCCAGCAGAGCGGTGGCCTGGACGTCTGCCTTGGCGGGGTCGAGCAGGACTTTGGTGAGTGCCTCGACCGATGCGGTGTCGCGGAGCTCGCCGAGCAACATGGCGGCGGTGTTCTGCCAGAACAGCTGATCCTTGAACGCCTCGACGGCGCCCTTGTCATTGCCCTTCGGCTGAACAATCTCGGCGTCGAGCGTCGCGCGGAGCGGGCCGGTCCAAGACTGCTGCGGCATCGCCAGCATCGCGTCGTTGAGGTCCTTGTACGTGACGCCTCCGAGCATCGTGCTCGCCTTGAGCTTCGTGAAGGTCTGCACCATCGAGTCAGCGAGACCCGGCAGCTTGAGATCTTCGGCGGCGCGCGAGGCCCACTTGATGTCGGCGTCGTCCTTGTTCGTCTTCGGGTGCTTGACGAAGTCCTCGAAGGCCTTCTTCAGGGCGGGCTCGGTGCGCTTGTCACGGAATCCGGCGATCAACTTGATCAGCGCGACGCGGGTCTTGCTGTCGTAGTCGTCTGCATGCTCGACGTAGGACTTCGTGAGCGGCTCAACGATCTTGTTGAGGAGCGCAGCGACGTCCGGATCGGAGGCGTTCTTGTTGGCTTTGGTGACTGAGTCTTCGTAGAACTGCTCGAGCCGCTTGACTGCCCGCGGGCGCCAAGCTTGCTCGTCTAGCTTTTCCACCCAATAGTCGGGCTGGGAATCGTCTTTGCAGCCGACCAAGACCGCTGAGACCGATGCGGTCGCAGCGACGGCGGCAGTGCCGAGCATGAGATGGTGGATGAGCGACGCGAACGTACGCGTGGAGCGGAACATAGAATTCCTCCGAATGAACAAGTCGGTTGGCTGGTGACCGCCGGTCAGCTTAGCCCGGAGCCCGAGAAAACCTCAACAAAACCCAAGTTTGCAAGCGTTGGGGGAAAGTACGCCGGGGGGCTTCGCCCTGTCAACGAGCCAGCGAGTCCCGTCCCCATCCTAGAAAAGAGCGGCCGGCCGGTGTCTTGCTGGCGTTGAGCTCGACAGCGCTCGGTCATCGACTAACTAGTTGAATAGACACTTCTTATTGAAGTGTTCTGGGGTCTTTGAGCCCGTGGCGCCAGCGTCGGGGATTCGGACCCCGTGCAGCGCAGAACCCGACAGTCAGAGTCGCTGGCCGAAGGATCGATTTGGGCTCGTCAGCGAAATGAGTCACTCCCGCGTCGGACCGGTGCTCGGGTTTCGGGTGGCTCGAACCTCGCCCATCGACAGCGAGTATGCGGCCTCGTCAGTACCGGCCGACTAGCGCCGCGCCAGGGTTTCACAGATCTCGGCGTGCAGGTGGCGATTGGACGCGATGACGCCGCGATCGTTGGTGAGCTCGAGTCGGCGATAGTCGATCGGGCGCCCCGTGGCGTCGCTGTATTTTCCTCCGGCGGCCGACACGATGGCGTCGGGGGCGCAGGCGTCCCAGCGCATTCCGGCCCTGCCCGGAGCCACGTAGGCGTCGACCGCGCCCTCAGCGACAAGCGAGCCCTTGAGTCCGGCGCTGCCCATGGGACGGATCTCGCGGGCGCCCAGCATCGTCAGCGGATCGGTGTGGTGGGGTGCGCGATGAAAGCGCGAAGCGACCACGCAGGCGCGACTCAGTTCCCCGGTCGTGCTTGGTGAAATTGGCTCGATCAACCCCGCCGAGTTGCGGCGGAACGCGCCGTCACCACGCCGTCCCAACCAAGCTCGTCCGGAGGTGGGCGCGACGATCACGCCCGCGGTGGCGAGGTCCCCGTCGACGCAGCCCAGCATCACGACGAACTCCCCACTTCGGCGCACAAATTCGCGCGTACCGTCCAGCGGATCGACGAAGAAGATCCGCTCATACGCCGCAAAATTCCGGTAGCTCTCCGGTGCGCTCTCTTCGGCGACGATGGCGGCGTCAGGGAAGTGCTCGCCCAGTCGCTCGCAGATCAGCTGGTTGGCTTCTTGATCGGCCAAAGTGACCGGATCATTGGGGCCCTTCTCCTCGACAGTGAACGGAGTCGCGTAGATCGACAGCACGAGCTTGGCGGCCTCGTCCGCGATGGAAAGCAAGGTCGAAAGCAGGGCAGGGAGCTCCGTCATGGACGCGCTCCCACGTCGGCGAGGCGTCCTTCCAACGCTTCGAACACCTCCGGCGCCAAGTAGGGTGCACCGCTGCCCGCCTCACGGAGAAGCTGATCGAGCTGCAGCGTGGAGCGGGGTCCGAGGATCGCGGACGACAGACGCGTCTCGTGCAGGGCCCAGCGCAGGGCGACCGCGCGCAGGGTGCCGATCTCACCACGCACAGCCGGGCGCAGGGCGTCGAGTTGACGTAGACGACGGCGAAGGTCGTCCGGTGTCCAGCGCTCGACGCGATGATCGTCGAGACCAAATCCGTGGTCCGGCGCCCAGAGGCCGCAGAGTAGGCCATGGGCCAGGATGCTGCGACCGAGAAAGCCGACCTCATCGCGGGTCACGCGCTCGGCAACACGCCGAAAATCGCCCGGCCAGAGGGCGTTGAAAGCGAGCTGCAGTATGGGGGCGCCCTGATCGAGCGCGGCCTCAGCCGCCTCACCGGAGCCAGCGCTCACGCCCCAGGCCCCAATCCGTCCTGCCTCGACCTGGGCCTTGAGCCAGCTCGTGGCCTCCCCGCGCGCCAGGGCCTGGACCGAGGGATTGTGGAGAAGCACAACATCGAGGCGAGAGCGCTTCAGGCGCTCCATCGACTCCCCAAGGGCCCGCTCCAAGGAGGCCGGATCAAAGCGTTTGCGCGGCGGAACCTCATCAAGAAAGGTGCCCAGCAGCGTCACGATGCGGGCGCTCGGGTCACTCCCAAAGAGCTCGCCGAGCAGTCGTTCCATGGCGCCTGCCGCATAGCTCGGCGAGCACTCAAACAGATCGACGCCCAGAACTCGGGCGCGCTCAAGGACCCGGCGCTGGTCGCGCTCGGCGACCGGGCCGTAGCCGTCACCGGAGAGTCCCCAGGTTCCGAGGCCAAGCTCGCCAACCTGGATGCCGGTGCGGCCGAGTGAGCGGAGCTGCATGGAGCCTCTATAGCAAACTGGGAGCTGTGGCATCGACGCCAAGGTGAGGGTATGGGGCGCTCGATGCGCCTGGACCCCTACGCCCATGCCCCGAAGCTGCCCGAGGGCGATTCAATTGACCCCCGTCTCGTGCTCGGATCGGGGGAGCGCCCCGTCGAGCTGGAGATTGGCCCGGGTCGGGGGTGGTTCCTGATCGAACGACTCGAGGCCTTCGCCGAGGTATTCATCTTGGGGCTAGAAATACGCCGCAAATGGGCCCAGATCGTGGACGAACGCGTCAAATCACGCGGACTAGGAGGGCGGGGCCGCGTGTTTGCCGAGGATGCGCGCGCGGCGGTCGCACGCTTCCCTGAGGCCTGCGTTTCGGCGATTTATGTGCATTTTCCGGACCCCTGGTGGAAAAAGCGCCACCAGAAGCGGCTCGTCGTCTCGGGGGACTACGGCTCCGCGCTCGCCCGCGTGCTCGTTCCGGGCGGCGAGCTGTTCGTGCAGACCGACGTCGAGGAGCGCGCTCAGGAGTACGCTCAGCTGCTCGACGCGACGGCCGAGCTTGAGCCCTTCGCAGAGTCGCCCTGGATCGAGGACCATCCCTATGTCGCGCGCAGTCCGCGCGAGCGCCGCGCCATGGCCGATGGGCTGCCGATTTATCGCCTGCGCTACCGCCGTCGCGGGGGAGCGGGTCCCTTGGTGCCGGTCGCTTCGAGCCCGAACCCGAGCACAGTCCCCGATCCCGGTTGATTCGGTCGCGCTTCGAGCCTACCCTCCCGCCAGGCCATGCGTCGTTCGTTCCTGCTTGCCATTCCGTTTCTGCTCGCGCTCGGTTGTTCCACCTATCGGGACGACCTCAATCGCGGCCAGCGGCTCTACTTGGACGCGCAGTACGATCACGCCCTCGCGATATGGCGCGTTCTTGAGACGGACTTTGACTCGCTCACCTATTCCGAGCAGGCCCGCTACGCTTATTTGCGCGGCATGACGGCGTTTCGCCTCGGGTACCGGGCGGATGCTCGCCACTGGCTAGCCGTTTCGCACGCGATCGACGATCAACACCGTGGCGGCTTGAGCTCCGAAGCGTCGGGTCAGCTGCAGACCACGCTCGATGAGCTGAACGCCGAAGTCTGGGGCACCTCTGCTGCTGCCAGCGCGGCCCCTGCCGCTTCAACGACTGCCCCGCCCGCTACTGAGTAGCCGCAAGGCCGTGGGGCGGCCCGGGCAAACCAACCCGCCCGGGCCCCTGAAGCGCTAGCTCACCGCTCGTCTGAGGAGATAAAGCTCATCCTTAGCGGCGAGTTTCTGGCGCTTTAGTTCAGCCATGACCCGCTGCTCCTCGGGTGTTGGTATCACTCTGCGTTCCAGCCTCTGCACCTCTTCGTGCAGTTGGCGGTGACGGGCCTCGAGCTCCAATACGCGTTCTTCGGCTGTCGATTGGCTCATGCAGAGCACCTCTTCCTCAGGGGAGTCGTTCTGTCTCGCTGGGCGTGCGCACCGGTCTTGTTCCCGGTCAGTGCCGCATGCCCACGAGCGCGACTCGTCATACCGTCTAGACTAAGGCCACCATTGCACCGGTCAACCCATAATCGGTGTGGCGACATCGGTCGGTTCTCTCTGCGGCGGCGGTCACCCCCCAAGTGTTTCCCGTAGGTATTGCGCCGGTAACGAACTGCCTCGCACGATGTCTTACGTTGGGGTTCCTGTGCGCTGCCGTGCCTCCAGAATTTTTCACCCGCCGCCGTTGCCCGAGATCATCCGGTTACCCACTGAAAGCTCCGGGCAGCTGAGCCGTTGTGCTCCTGGAAAGCTCGGGGCGGCCTCTAGGCCGCGCTCACGACGATCCCCCATGCAGCCTGCTCGCATCACGCTTCTCCTGGTTGGCGCCTCACTTAGCCTTGCCTGTGCGGGCGCGCGCCCGCCTGCGCGCGTTCCGAGTGCGCCCGCTCCGATCGCCGTCGCACCCGTGGTGATTCGCTCAACTGAAGCGCTGCTCGAAGCGCGTGTTCTTGAGGCGCGCGCGCACACCGACGCCGGTCGTTTCAGCGAAGCCGCGTTGGAGTTTCATGAACTACTCGCAGAGCATCCTGAGGTGGATTGCGAATGGGAGCTGTCTTGGGGTTGGGCCGTCGCGGCCGACGAAATAGGCGATTTTACCTCATCTGCTGAGGGATTTCGTCGCCTGGTTTCGACCTGTCCACACGCGCCGCACGCCCGCGCTGCGACAGTGCGAGCCGTTCGACTGCTCGCGCACCTGGAACGCTGGCAAGAAGCCGCGGAACTCGCACGTGAGTTTCTCCGTCGCTACAACGATCCGCGACCTCTGGAGTTGATCGGCCTGCGTGGCGCGCTCGCGATGGACGCTAGTCGACAAGGCGATGACGTGACCGCTGCACGAGAGGTTGAGCGCGCTCGGGGGCTGATAGATCAGCACCAACTGGATGTGCCGGGGCGCATCCATCGTGACCTTGCGTTGGTCTATTTCGCGCTCGGCGAGGTCCGTCGGCTGCGCGCCGAGAGGATCGTTTTGCGCGAACGCTCGGGAGATTTTGCTGACGCGCTTGAGGCGCGTTGTCGCTTCATCCTTGACGCACAGACAGCCTACTCGGATGCAATGCGCGCGCACGACGCGCATTGGTCGACCATGGCTGGGGTGCGCGTTGCCACGCTCTACAGTGATCTGCACGTGGCGCTACTCGAGGTGCCCCCTCCTCCGAATGCCGAGCAGGATCCCGAACGACGTCAGTTGTTCGAGGGGGCGATGCGTCTGCGGTACTCAGTCCTGATCGAAAAGGCGTTGAACCTGCTCGAGCAAACCCTGCGCGTGGCCGAGCGCGAACAAATCCGTGGAGAATGGGTGGAGAGGGCCAACGCCGCTGTCGCGGAGCTGCGCAAGGAACGAGCGACGGAGGAGGAGGCCCTCGCGAAACTGCCCTACACGCGTGAACAACTCGAGCAGGCCCTGGCGCGCCTCGCCAAGTCGAGCGCGCATGGCCCCAAAGCCAGGCCGTAGACAGGGGACTGGGGACAGGGGACTGGGGACAGGGGACTGGGGACTGGGGACTGGGGACTGGGGACTGTGAGCTGTGAGCTGTGAGCTGTGAGCTGTGAGCTGTGAGCTGTGAGCTGTGAGCTGTGAGCTGTGAGCTGTGAGCTGTGAGCTGTGAGCTGTGAGCTGTGAGCTGTGAGCTGTGAGCTGTGAGCTGTTGGTGGGGACGGACTTGGGGGGAGGATGCTGTCAGCGCGATTTGGGCGCTGGGGCTGATGATTTGGCGCTTGCTGTCGGGTGGGACTGTGCCTGCTGAGGCGCGCACCTTCCCCGCCACCTCGCCGGCTTTGTACGACGGGTAAGCGCTCGCTCGGTGTCATGCAAGCTGCGCGTGGAAGTCGCATGCACAGTCCCATCCGACAGCAACTCCTCGACCACAGTCCCATCCGACAGCACCTGCTCGACCACAGTCTTCAGGCTATTTCGCTCGTGCAGCCGCTCCTTGCTCGCATCGCGGGGCGCGATCGCGATTTGGCTTCGCAGCTGCGGCGCGCGTTGTCGAGCGTGTCGCTCAATCTCGCTGAAGGCTTCGGCAGCCAAGCGGGGGCAGGCTCGCTTGCGGTTTGAAACCGCTCGCGGCTCGCTCTGCGAGTCACGCACCGCGCTGCGCGTCGCGGTCGCCTGGGGGCACCTCAGCGCCGCGGACGTCGCCGCCGCCGAGACCAGCCTCGATTCACTTGG
>JBBRAB010000036.1:0-41862 GCA_038207155.1 Polyangiales bacterium | reverse complement strand
CCCTTGAACAGCTCCGTCAGTGGGGTGTGGCCGATCGCGACAAACAGGCCTTCCACCGCGACAACGCGGCTCTGACCCGTCTTGAGATCCTTGACGCGCAAGCCCGTGACCTTGTCCTGCGAGACGTCGAGCACCTCTTCCACTGCATGGCTGTAGAGAACGGTGATCTTCGCGTTCTCACGCACGCGCTGCTGCATCGCCTGCGAGGCGCGGAACTCATCGCGGCGATGAATGAGCGTCACGCTCTTGCAGAGCCCCGCCAGGTAGACGGCCTCCTCCATCGCGGAGTCACCGCCGCCCACCACAGCCACGTCGCAACCACGAAATAGCGCGCCGTCACAGACCGCACAGGCGCTAACACCCTTGTTCTTGAGGGCTTCTTCGCTTGGCAAGCCGATGTAGTTGGCGCGAGCGCCCGTCGAGATGATGATCGACTCGGCCAGGTGCAAAATGTCCTCGCCATCGCCAACCCACACCTTGAACGGGTGCGCGGAAAAATCGACGCGCATCACGTCAGCCGTGATGAAGTTGGTGCCCTGGCGCTCAGCTTGCTCGCGCATCTGCGCCATCAAGTCCTGGCCCTGAACGCCCTTGGGAAAGCCGGGAAAGTTCTCGACCTCGGTCGTGAACATCAGCTGCCCACCGGGGATCAGACCGCCCGCCATGAAACCTTCAACGCAGGTCGGTTTCAAGTTGGCGCGGGCGGCGTAGATGCTGGCGGTCAGGCCGGCGGGGCCCGAGCCGATCACTAGGACTTTGTGCAGCGGCGTGTCACTCATGGTCCGGCGATGGATAGCAGAAGCCTGGGCTTGCCAAAAGCCCGAGCGTGCCCGCCGGTGACGTGCTTGGGGGCTGCTCGTACCGGCCAAAGGTCCGCAGCTACGCTCTGCGCGGGGAGTTGGCGTCAGGCCCGGACCTCGCTCGGTAAAATCGCAGCTGACCGCGGCTCACAGCCGCTCGACCGACTTTGCCAGCTCGGCCAAAAACTGGGTACGCGGACGGATCAGCAGCGCGCGCGCCGGTGGGAGCCGCAGCCGCACAACGTCCCCAGAGGCCATGGAGCTCACGCCGAGCATCGACTCATCCTCGAACCGCATCGTCTCATCCTGGCCGTTGAAGTCACGCTCGACGACGTCCGCGCGCGCCGGTCCCACGACGAACACAGCAACCAGCGCCAGGGGCAGCAGCAACCAGCGCAGAGCGACTTGCGGCGCCAGCCCCGCGCGAGGGTGCCTCGGGCGAATGACAGTGAGCCGACCTTCATTGATTCCCTTTGAGCGATTCATGAAGCCTCCAGCCACCTGAGACTCCGCTCGATTGCCCGGGCTTGGGTGCCAAACGACGCGCGTGAAAAAAAACCTGGTGTCGACCAGCCAGATGGGCGCAGTGGGCCGCGAGCTGATACCTCTGGGCCATGACGCAACCCTCGCCTTTGGCTCAATGCGCCAAGGCCTATGCCGCCCTCCTGGCCCTCGGTAAAGTCGAGCAGGCGCTCGAGCAGCATTGGGCTGAGGACGTCGTGGTGTACGAGAATCGCGAACTCGCCCTGGCGGGTCGTGCCGCGGGTCTTGTGCGCGAACGCGCTCAGCGGGCAACCCTGCTCGACGGACCGCATTTTCAACTGCGCGGTTGGGCGCTCAATGAAGAGACGGGCGTTTCGTACGTCGAGCTGCTGGTGCGATTCACGGGTCCCGATGGACGTCCCCAACGACTCGAACAGGTGCTCAGTCAGCGCTGGTCAGCTGGCAAGATCCACGAGGAGCGCGCTTACTACGAGGGGCTCGTGGACGAGGGGGATCCTGAGCATCCCAAAGGTCCCCACGAGCCCCACGCACTCGTCTTTTAGTCGGTACGCCGCTGCTATTTGCCAGTCTTGCTGTCGTACTTGAATGTCGCCGGCTTGCCCTTGCCACCCTTGGCGTCACGCGGAGTGACCGCGAATTCGACAGCGCCAAAGTTGAACGAGACGCTCTCTGTCGGCGAGTCAGACGCCGACGCGGGCGCGTTGATTTGCACCGCGCTCACGAGCACGTCGGTGAGCTTGATAGTGACAAAGGCCGCGGAGGACTCGCGTCCGACCATCACCGTCAGCGAGAGGTCCTTCAAATGCGTGCCCTTGGCGGCCGCGTCAAGGAGCGCGGGGGACGCACTGTCGACCGACTTGGTCACCGCGAGCTCGGTGAACTGGGGCCTGCCGACGGCTCTGCCTGGACCCTCCCCGCGTGAGCTTTGATTGGCGACGACGGCCCAGGTCCAGCTGAGAGCATTGATGCTGCCCTCGTGCCCCTTCACGACCGACTCGCCCGCGACACCGGTGATCTTGAGAAACGTGTCCGCTGAAGCGGGCAGCGTCGTGGCGGCCACGACGGTCAAGGCACAGGAGACGAGGGTGGTTTTGATCCAGTGACTCATGAGGAGAACTCCTTCGGGTAGATCGCTTCGAGCTAATCGGCGACTATACCCAGGCTGAGCGCCGCCGTTCGTGGGAAATTCTACCTATTTTAGGGGCCAATCCACCCCTGAGCGCCGTCGCCCCCAGCGGCGACGGCTGCTCGCTACCAATGGCTAATCACAGAGGTGCTTGCCGAGCAGGCGGTAGTATCCCTTGCCGCCGCTGCTCCAGGCCACAACCGTGTTGCCGGGGGAAGTCACGCCATCCGTGGTGACCTGCGAGTGCGCGGCAATGACTTCACCATCATCGCAGATCTGTGCATCCCCAAGGTTGCGAGCCATCCCAGACGGAGTGCCGTCATCGGCAAGCATCAGGAGCAACGGTTGGCAGGTTGAGCCCGCCTTGGCGCTGCTGGACTGACCGATCAATGCGAGCCCCTGGCCCGTTCGAACCAGGGAAGTGGGACGAAAATCGGGGTTCTTTATGCGGACGGTCTCACCGAGCCACGTCGCGTTGGGCCCCATGCGGCGGACGACGAGCTCAGCCTTTGCGGTGCCCGCGTCATCGTAACCCTCACGCCACACGAAGGTGATCGCGTCTTTTTCCCCGAGCAAGACGGGATAAAAGCCCGGACCCGGCACATCGATTGCGCCGTTGTAGAGCCCGAAGTCCTTGGTGGACTCGTCCACGGGCAGTAGAGTCGCAAGGGAGGTTCCGGCGAACACGACCAGTCGACTATCGAGGGGATACGCGCCCGAGCGGGCCTCCTGAACGCCGAGCACAGCGTATTGGCCAGCACCAAATACCAGCTTGGACTGACTTCCAGAGTCACCGTCTGCCCACGATGATGGGATCAATGTCTGTCCGCTGCCCCGGCTCGACACGACTTTGGCATGAAGTCCTTCGTCGGCCTCTGTGGAACTGCTGCTCCGCTTCCAGTAGCTGCTCGCTCATTCGTCGCGCGTTGGGCTCCACGTGAGATCCCAACCCGTGAGCTCAGTGGTCATGCTGCTCTGAACCGTGAGCTGAGAACCAAGAGCACCAGATGGGTCAATGGTGCGCGTCACGATGTCTGCTGACGGGCTCCCCTTTGCCCCCCACATCAGGTTGTGCCCCACCGTCGCACCGCCGTATGCCAGCTTGATTGGCAGCCAGTTCTGGAAGGACACCCCGAGCCTCTCAAATGCGCCGGGGTCCTCAAAACTCGCCGCGCGGTGCTCGAGGACCACTGCGCTCGCTTTCGTCGTGCCGGCGAGCAAGAAACCGCCGCTAGCGTCCGGAGCAACGGTAATGGGCCAGCCGCGATACTCGGTACTGGCATTCGACTCGCCCTTGATCGGCAGTACGGAACTCCCCAGCAGAATCAATTCTTCCGCCACGTCCTTCACGCCGTTGCAGTTCTGGTCAACGCCGTCACAGGTCTCCGCGGCACCAGGGAACACGGCCTTACTCGTGTCGTCGCAGTCGTCACCGGGAGCGGCCGCGCATTTGGCGTCACCATGCGCGTCACCGTCCGCGTCTTTGGCCGCCGTGGTGCATTTGGCCACGCCCGCCTTGTTTGCGCAGGTCACCGAGCAGTGCGTGTCCTTGCTCGCGGGGCAGGCGGCGCTGCCGCTGACGCATCGCCCCGCGGGGCAGCGCTCGACACCGTTGCAAGGCTCGGCGTCGTCGCAGCTGGCGTCCGTCTCACAGGGTACGGACTCGGACTTGCCGCCCTGCGCCCCGGTTCCTCCAGTCGGGCTCTCGCCCTGTGAGTCGCAGCTCCGCGTAGCCGCACAGTCCGAGTCTCCGGAAAAGGCCGAGCTGCAACCTGCCGCCAGCAGCCCCACCGCCACCAATCCAACCCCGCGTACCCCAAGCTCTCGATGTATGACGTTTCCCATGATGGTCCTCCACTCGATGCCCCGCGACCGAACCTGCTCTGGACCACGACGCACCAACCCAAATGAGATGGCTCGCGACTCAGCCTCTGGCGGGTCCTGAAACAACCTGCCTGCTTCGGCTCGCTGCTCCTCGCAGATGCGTGCAAAGCGTCAGATGACCAGAGTCCGGCCACTGGGCCGCATTCGCACCGACTACTCCCCTGGACTGGGACGGACTGAGCCGGGCGGCTCCCAGTTCAACCTTTTCCGACGCCCCGATTCCCAGTTGACGGCGCTCGAACGCGCCCGTAAGTTGGAGAGACGCTCCCTCTGTCGGGCCCGCCCGGGAGTGTTCAATGAATCCCTGACAAGCATACATAACCCGGGGGGCAGTCCCGTGGTGGAGCGCTAGGCTCGGACCTCTTCACCGAGAAAGCCAGAAGCCGCGATTAGTCCCCCACCTAGCGTAAGCTAGGGGTTCTGAACACTATCAACCCAGCGGCCTAAACGGTACGGAACCGAACGAACAGGTCGACAGCCTTGGCTGCCGGCCTGTTCACTTTTGGGCCGTACGCTCAGACGACCAGGCCGGCTCAGACTGGGGTCCCCACGGAACGGGAGCTCCGGTGCTCCGGATACCGTCCGCACTGTAATATTAGACTAAGGCCGGACAGCTGGGCGACGGCTGCGTTTCTCTAGCTCCGTGAGCTTTCCACCTGCGAGCGAGTCGAGTAACGTGCGGGCCATGACCGTTTCTCGAGGTTCATTCGTGGCCCTACTGTCGGGCCGCCGAGGATCCCGCCGAGGCAAAGCCCTACTCGGGCTGCTGGCGCTGGGAGCCGTTCTCGGGCTCACCATTCCTACCCAAGCAGCGCGAATCCAGGGCAAGCTGATCGGCTTCAAGCTGCTGAGGAATCCCGTCTGGGCGGAAGCGCAGGATCCGAATCGGCATCTGTTCTCGTTTCGCGAAGCGGTGCCGACCGTGCCCGCCGAGGTCCGACAACTCTACCCGCACATTCCCAAGGAGCTGTGCGTGGCTGCACTTGCCGCAGGAGTGCAACGTGCCCTGCCGCCCGTCCTGATCCGGATCGGGGGCGGACGCACCACTCCCGTCACCTTGGTGGTTCCCCCCAAGACGCAGCTGAGCTTCGTAAACACCGATCCCTTCGCCCACCGCCTCTACGTGGTCGGGCTACCGACCTTCACCCCATCAGACACGCAGAAGGGCGCCAATCGCGACTGGACCGTGCCCGAGGCGGGCGTGTTTGAGATCCGCGATGAGGCCGCCCCAAGCCTGCGCATGTGGGTAGTGGCAGAGCCAAACGTAGCGGCCATCGGGTTCCCGTCGCTCAAGGGCGACTTCTCGCTGAACATCAAGGAACCGGGCGAATACCAGGTCCAAGCCTACTTTGCGGGAAAGAAGGTCGGTCCCGCGAAGGTCGTCACGGTCGACGCAGCCGACGTGGACACAACCAAAGAGCCCATTGTCGTCATGAAGCCAGAAGCGAAGAAGTGAGAGGACCTGAACGATGCTTTTGACACGCTTCTGGAACGTGCTGATTGCCCTGGTGCTTGGTGCAACGGTCTTCGTTCTGTACCTAGCCTTCGCAATGTATAACCGCGCGGGTGCCCGCGCGATGGCCGAGGCGCTCTCCGCCGACAGCCAGGTCGTCTCTTGGTATCTGAAGGACGATTCTCGCCAACGAGCGGCTCAGCTGATCTCGTTCGCGGTCGATCCCGAGCTCGCCAAGGCGCTGGCCAAATCGTCGGAATCCGACGCCAAAGTCCCGGACGCCTCACGCGAGACCATCACCAAAGAGCTGCGCCAAATCAACGAGAAAATCCCGCGCGAGCAGGGCTTTGACGCCGTGTTCGCGGTTGATCAACATGGCCGCGTCGTAGGACGCCTCGGCTATGACCAGGCCACGGGTCTTGAGGACTTCGAGCTGGGTGGTTATCCCGTCGTGGCAGACGCGCTGCACGGTTACATCCGCGACGACACCTTGATCCTCGACCGGATGTATCGCGTGGTCGCACGCCCCGTCGAGCTTGAGGTGGGTCAGCCGCCAGCCGGAGCGATCATCGGCGCGCGCATCATCGACGACCGCTTCGCACGCGAGCTGTCGCAGCGCACCGGCGCGGCGATCGGATTCTTTGCGCGCGGCCAGCGTGAGTCCTCAGGCGCTCCCGAGGAGTTCGACAAGAGTCAGCTCGACCAGATCATGGGCGACCTTGAAGGCCTCGCGGGTGACAAGGATTTCCAGGAAAAAGGTCGCAGCAAGGTGCGCGTGATTGGCGACACGTTCGGCGTGCAGTACTCGCGTCTGCAGGGTGAAGCCTGGGCACTCGGTGCCGGTTTTGCCGTCGCGCGCGTGCCCTCGCATGTGGCCAACCCGCTCAGCTTCCTGAAGGCGGACGACGTCGACAAGTCTCAGGCCAGCATCGCTCTTCCGATCGCGATCGCGCTCGGGGCCGCCATTCTGGGACTCCTGTTCAGCATTCTCGAGCACAGCCGTCCGCTCTCGGTCTTCCGCAAGGAAGCCCTGCGCATGGCCAAGGGCGAGGTGGATCAGCTCCAGCCGAGCAAGTTCCGAGGCGTATTCCGTCGCATCGCCACCGATCTCAACGATGGCATCGACCATGTTGCGGCCAAGGGTGGCGTGCCGCGCAAGGCCGCGGATCTGAGTCAAGTGCTCGGGGATCTCCCGGACCAGCCGACCATGAGCGCGTTCTCCTTCCCAGGGGATGCCAGTAATCCCGCGCAATCGGCGCCGCTGCGCTCCGCTCCGAACGCCGCCCCCGCTCGCACGGTTCCGCAGCCCGCTGGCGGAGCACCGCCCCCGCCGCGCCGGGCTCTCCCGAAGCTGCCGGGCGCCGCGGCCGAGCCGGCACCCGAGGCAGACCTCGATCCCGCTGCCATCAAGCTCGCCGAGTGGCGCAAGGTCCACGAGGACTTCGTGGCGCTCAAGCGTGAATGTGGCGAGGACGTCGAGGGGTTCACCTACGAGAAGTTCGAGACCACCCTGCGTAAGAATGAGGAAGCCCTCGTCAAACGCCATGGGGCGTCTCGGGTGAAGTTCTCGGTCTACGTCAAGGAAGGCAAGGCAGCCCTCAAGGCCAGCCCGATCCGCGACTAAGTCCGAGCTGGCCTGCCAAACACCCTCCAGCTCTTGGGCTCGGGGGTGTTTCGCATTTTGGGAGGGTCGGCTTCGGGGACCAGGGCGAAATCGGCGAACTATTGACGCTGGAAACTGGGCCAAAACGGCAAAAGTCAGCCATGGGACGAAGTCATGACGCTCGAAGCCCTGCAACCCGCCACCACCTGGGTCAGCTCCGGAGAATTCCGGTTGTTGTGCGCGCAAGAGCGCACCGAGGCGATGACTCGAGCCGAGGCCGCGGGCTACCTGGTGGTCCGGGTGCCGGCACTTGGCCCGGCCAACCGAGGTCGCCTGGCACTCACCCTGGAAGAGGCCGTTGAGACAGCGCTCGCCATGCGAGGCGCTTGCCCGCCCGGCGTTGGCGCGAGTGCGGATCTCGACAATTCCCTGAGCGACCAGCTGTACCGAGCGCGACTGCTCGGGGCACGGGGCTTCGCCCTGCCGCTGCCGTCGCTCGCCGGAATCGCCAATCGTGCTGGCGCGCTCGATGCCGAGGACAGCGCAGTCCTGCGCTGGTGGCTGCGCGCGACCGAACAGCGGCCACTCCGCCTGTACCTCGACGCGCAGGACCGCAATCTCGGGATCTACGAAGCGCCGACTCTGCTTGGCCTGCTCCTTGAGCGCGCTCAGGTTCGCAGCCCGAGCAGCCCCATCCCACCGGTTGCCTCCGAGATCGTCCTGAGCGCCGCGGCCATGCGCAGCGGACAGACTCCGCTGCTGGCTCAAGAGGCCTTTGAGGAGGCAGAGTCGGACGAACCGAGCCTCCCGACCCATCAGGAGCCCTCAAGCGCGTCAGCAGAGCTGCACGCAGCTGCGGAGCTGCAAACGGCTGCGGAGCCCGTGGTCGCCACGCCGCCAAGCCCAGACGAAGCGGACCGCTCCGACCTGCTCGAGCACAAGCCCTTTGCGACTGCGGCCCAAGCGCCCTTGGAACCCCTGCAGAGGCAGCGTGAAGACGAGACCTCTGCCGAGGGCGAGTGGCTCTCAAGCGTCTCGATTGAGCCCACTCCGGCGCCTCCGGCTCCAGAGTTGCAGCCCTCGAGTCTGCTATTTCCTGACGCGCACCGTCACTGGCCCGAGTGGCAGCAGACACTGGAGGAGGCCAAGGGCCCGCGCCCCCTGGCAGCGGTCGAGCAGCTCTTCGTGTCGGCCTACGTACCGCTCGCTGACGCCGTGGCCCGAGGCATCGCCGGACCCGACGCGCGCCGCACCTTGAGCGTGTGGAGCCAAAGCTTTGCTCGCAGCTACACCGACGCGTTTGACGCACTGCGACTCCGGGGCAAGCGACCGATGATGGTGCTCGACGTGGCGGACGCCGCACTTCGCATCGGTCGACTCCATGGAGCGCGCAGCGTGCAGCTGGTGATGGTCGACGGGCTCCGCTACGATCTCGGACTGCGAGTGGAGGCGCGCATGCGTCAAACCCTCGGACAACAGGCGGCCATGACCGAGCGACTGCTGCTCTGGAGTGCGCTGCCGACCACCACCTCCGTGCAGCTCGATTTGATCGGTCGCGGCCCCGACGGACTCAAGGATTTCGAGCCGCCCTCGGATACCCCCGTGCTGGTCGCCCGCGGTCGCGCTGCGGCCACTCTTCGTCGCGTTCGCACCGGGCATCGTGACGTGCTCAAGCTCGATCTCGTCGAGTCCCGTCTCGGCGAGCGTGGCGAAAGCGTTCCCGAGCGGCTCGATGCCCTCGCCGACGATGTGGCCGCCGCGCTAGCGGGCGCACTCGAGAAGCTCGCGCCCAGGACGCTGGCTCTCGTGTTCGGGGATCACGGCTTTGTGCTCGATCCCCTGGTGGATGGCTCTGGCCCGGCCAGGCACGGTGGAGCCTCTCCCGAAGAGGTGCTGGTGCCCGCGTTCGCCTGGTTGATCGGCGACATGCACTGAGTCGACTCCGCTGGCGGCTCTCTCACGAGCGACCCCTGCCCTGCAGCGGTCGCTCGTGCTGCATCTGCTCAACCGCGCGGTGAGCAGGCCGAGACTCAGGCCTCGTCGACGCTGGAAGCGCCGGGCGCCAGCGAGCCACCCGAGGCCTGGGACTCACGCTCCAGGTAGCGAAATATCGTGCGGGGATCGACGCCAAGATCGCGCGCGGTTTGGGTACGGTTGCCGTTGTTGCGCTCAAGCGCCTCGAGCACGTAGCGCCGCTGGAACTCCTCCTTGGCTTTCTCAAGCGGGAGCAGCCCTGGGGTTTCGGTCTCCATCAAGTCCAAGTCTTCCGCGCCGAGCAGGCTGCGGTCACACAGCACGAGCGCCTTTTTTAGGCGATTCTCGAGCTGGCGAATGTTCCCCGGCCAAGCGTACTTGCGAATCGCTGACAGCGCTGGCGGTGAGAAACCACGCACCGCGCTTCGCAGCTCCTCGACATATTTCGAGAGCAACACCTTGGCGAGCAGCAGCACGTCGTCGCCGCGCTCACGCAGCGGGGGAAGCCAGATATTGACGACGTTGAGCCGATAGTACAGATCCTCACGGAACTCACCCGTTCGGATCATCTCGTCCAGGTTACGATTGGTCGCCGCCACGATGCGAATATCGCACTTCTCCGGGCGGCTATCGCCAACGCGCACGACGGTGCGCTCTTGAATGGCGCGCAGCAGCTTGACCTGAAGCTGGAGGGTGAGCTCGCCCACCTCGTCGAGAAACAACGTCCCGCCGTCGGCCTGTTGGAATTTGCCGGCGCGGGTGGCGATGGCGCCGGTGAAGGCGCCTTTGACATGTCCGAACATCTCGCTTTCCATCAAGCTCTCGGGAATGGCCCCGCAGTTGACGGTCACAAATGGGCCCTTGATCCGCGGACTGCGGCGATGGAGTTCGCGCGCGATCAGCTCCTTGCCGGTGCCGGTCTCGCCGGTGATGAGCACACTGATATCGGTGGTCGCCACCTTCTGCAGCTTGCGAAACACCTCGACCATCGAGGGACAAGTCCCGATGATTTCGCCGAAGCGCTTGTCACTGAGCTCGGCAGCGAGTTTCTCTTTGTCCGCGCGCAGAGCGGACACCAGCATGGCGTTGTGAAGAATGAGCGAGGCCTGCGCCGCCAGGATCGTCAGAAGGTCGAGGTGGCGGCGATTAAACAGATTCTTGATGTCGTCGTTGCCCACGTAGAGCACGCCGTTGACCTCACCCTGGTTAAGCAACGGGACGCACATCACACTCGACAGCCGCAGGGCAATCACGCTCTCGCTCTTGCCGAACGTGGTGTCCGTCAAGGCATCGCTCACGATGACAGGCCGCTTGGACTCGATCACCTGACGGACGATGCTGTCACTCAAGGTGCCCGTGGCATCCACCACGGCCTCACGCAGGACATTGCGCGCGGCGCGCACACGCGGTTGCGGCGCTCCACTGCCCTCGGGGTCGACCAGCAAGACGAGGCCGCGCGCCGCGCCAGTGAACTCGATCACGTCGTCGAGCAGAGTCTCGAGGAGCGCGTCGACCGAGCGGCTCGTCATCAAGCGCTCACTAAAGGACTGCAGTCGGCGCAGGCTGCTAAAATCAGGCGAAGCCGTGGACGGCTCGACGCTCACGGACGCGGGTTCACTGAACAGGGAAAAGCGCAGCTGCGCCGACCCGAGCTGCAGTAAGTCTCCGTTGACCAACCGGGCACGGCGCTTCTTTTTCCCGTTGATCAGGATCTCGGCCTTGCGATCAACCTCTTCCAGCTGAAAATCGCGACCGTCAAACACGATCTGTACGTGGTGTTCGGCAACGCCCAGGTCTGACATCGAGAGATCATTGGACAGCTCACGACCAATCATCGTGACCGGCTTATGTACGGCGTAGAGGATCGGCTCGCGGTTAGGCGGCGAGTAGCGCAGGGTGGCCATGAGCGGTGAGCAAGGGTAGCAGAGAACCCGGCCGAACCGGCGTGTTTACTGGAGCGTCCCAGCCAGGGAGACCCCAACCTGATCCTTTTGGATGATTGGAAGAATCATGTCGATGCTGGCCAGCTTGCGCGCAGAACGCGTCGGAACCTCCGCCGTACGGAGCCCCCCACCCACACCCGAAAACAGGCCACCGGCGATGATACCAACCGTGGTCGCCGTCCCCATGAACAAAAACCCCCGCCGAGCAGGCGAGTCACTGCCGACGTAGAGCAGGAACACTGGGGTCGAGGCCGCCGCTCCGATCCCCGCGCCTCCCCACATCCACGCCAGCTGGTAGGGCGAAGGACGCGCGGTGGCCCCGATCACCGCACTGGCGGCCGCTCCGAGGTTGTAACCAACGAGCCCGCCGATTGAGGTGGTGTCATTGGCAGCGCCATAACTCGAGCTGCCTGGTGTTGAGCCGTAAGCGAGCATCGAACCGATCGCGGTGCCCCAAGCGGCCCCACTGATGGCCATCGAGCTGGTCATCGGCGTCGGACGCAGAAAGGTGCCCGCTGCCCAGCCGCCCACGCCACCAACGGTCGCGCCAAGCGCCGTCGCGCGAGCCAGACCGCGAAATCCCCAAGCGTGCTCGGAGCTCGCGGTGACCATCTGGGTTGCAGCGATCCCGATGCCCTCGCCAGCGCCGAGCAGCAGACCCGCCGAAATTGCGGAGGGCACCCCCTCGCGCATGGTCGGGCGATCCAGAAAGTAGGCTCCGATCGGCGCTGCAATGCCCAAGATAGCGGGTGGAATGAGCACCAGCGCAGGGTCACTTGAACCGATCTCGGTGCTGACCCAAGCGCCCATACCCACGCCGTAGACCACCGAGGTGACGTACAGCTCACCCATCTCGGGCGCAGTTCGATAGGGCGTGGCTGGAGCAACTGCCTGCGGCGCGTAACCCGGTTGCGGCGCGTAACCCGGCTGCTGTTGGCCCTGCGGCGCATAGCCCGGCTGCGGCGCATAGCCCGGCTGCGGCGCATAGCCCGGCTGCGGCGCATAGCCCGGTTGCGGCGCGTAGCCCGGCTGCGGCGGGTAACCCGGCTGCGGCGGGTAACCCGGCTGCTGTTGGCCCTGCGGCGCGTAACCCGGCTGCGGCGCATAGCCCTGCGCGGAAGCCAAGGAAACCGCAGTGAGACTCACGAGAGCCGAAAGTGTGGTTAGCGATCGATTCATCAGTTTTTCCCGTGGCTTGTCAGCTAGTCGCGCTCAGCGCGCAAGGGTCGAGCGACCAGATCTCTCACCCCGTCGCGCGCCGGTTTGCCTTCGTGCAACACGCGGTAGACCTCAGTCGTAATCGGCATGTCGACGTCACAGCGACAGGCCAGATCGTAAGCGCTCTTGGCCGTAATCACGCCCTCAGCAACATGACCGAGGCCAGCGAGAACGTCGGCCAGTTTCTCTCCCCGCCCGAGCCCAATTCCCACCGTACGGTTGCGGCTGAGCTCGCCCGTGCAAGTGAGCACGAGATCCCCAACGCCAGCCAGACCGGCCAGGGTAAGTGGGTGGGCGCCGAGGCGTGAACCAAGGCGTGATATCTCTGCAATGCCACGCGTGATCAGGGCGGCGCGCGCGTTGTCACCAAATCCAAAGCCGTCGCAGGCGCCCGCCGCGATCGCGATCACGTTCTTTAGCGCACCACCGAGCTGCACGCCCACAGGGTCGTCGCTCGTGTAGACGCGGAGCCGCTCGGTGGAAAATGCGCGCTGCGCCTCGGCCGCGGCCTCGGGCGAACGACTCGCCGCGACCAGATTCGTCGGCATGCCAAGACCCACCTCTTTGGCAAAACTGGGCCCCGAGAGCGCGACGAAGCGCTGCGCGGAGTCAAGTCCGAGCTGGTCGGTCACGACCTCGCTCATCAGACGCAGGGTGCCCTCTTCGATGCCCTTGGTGGCGCTCACGAGCAGGGCGTCAGAGGCAATGTGCGCGGCGGCCAGCTTGAGGGTGGCAGCGAATGCGTGCGAGGGCAGCACCAGGACCACGAGCCCCGCACCCTGCAGCGCGGTGGCCAGATCGGCGGTGGGCAGGATGCGGTCGCTCAGGGAAAAACCTGGGAAAAAGTCCCGATTTTCCCGCATCTCGCGCATGCGTTCGGCATGCTCGGATTGCCAAGTCCAGAGCCGCACTTCGGCGTCATCGGTAGCGAGCACGCGAGCGAGGGCGGTGCCCCAGGCACCCGCGCCGAGAACGGCCAAAGGCTTCATGATCGAGCCGACGATGGGCCGGCAGAGGCCCGGTGTCAATTGCGAGCCGAACAGCCACATTCCTGCCGGCCGACTAACGACACCTCACCCCGCCCGAAACCCCAACTCCGCGGGTTGCTCCGAGGGGGATGGGGTATGCTCGGCCGCCATGTTACGCCGCTGCGCGAGTCTCGTCTGCATTGCCCTGCTCTCGGCCTGCTCCTCGCAGAGCGCGGTCGGAACCAAGAGCGTCACGCTGCTCGGTGCCGGCGTCGTCAATGACCCGCGCAACAAGTCGCTGCGTTTCGACATCCTGAAGTTCGGTCTCGAGAGCTTCTGCGCCGAGGTCGCACGCCGCGGGATCCCGCTCAAACTGAGCGACGATCATCCGGTGCTCGGGCGGTTTTACGCCACCGATTGCCAGTCGGAGGTGATCGACGACGAGCAGCGAAAATCCCTGGTGGTGCGGCTCCAGGGCGATGGATTTGCCTGGACCAACGTCACCGGCAAAATGGGTTTTCACGTCGTGGCTCTCGTGGAGCTCGCCCCCGATTTTCAGGTCGCTCCCGACCGTGCCATGTACGTCTATTTCCGCCCTAGAAATGTGCAATCGACGACCTTCGAGACGCGTCTGATTGAGTCCCCGCTGGCTCGCCAGGCCATGTCGCTGGCACGCACGGACGCCAATCAACTTGGGTTGCAGATCTTCCGCGCCCAACTTGAGCGAGGCTTCACTGTGATTCGCCAGGACGGCAGCGGTCAGATCGAGTACGGCGTCGGCACCGTCCCCTTGGGGGTCCGCCCCTTCGTGCCCTTCACGATCACCAGCGACAAGCAGCTGCTCGCCAACGACCGCACCGAGCTCCACTCCGGTCAGCAGGATTTGATCGGCGCCTTTGAGGTCACCGACGAAGGTCAGTCGCTGACGGTCGCGCTCGAGGTCGATGGTGCCCCAGCGGTCGATATCGCGCTGCTGCCGGCCGAGGTTGGTAAGAGCCACCTCGAGGCCTATGTCAGCCGCCCCGGCGCGATCCCCCTCACCCTGCCCCCCCTGTTCGAGCAATCGGTGCCCTACGGGCCCGTCTCGATTCGAACGGTGCCAGTCCCGGTGGGCAAGTACTACCTCCTGCTCGACAACAGCGCCGCAGTTGGAACGTCGGCGCCGCCCGGGCAGTCCGCCCGCGACGACCGCGCAGCAAAGGTCGACTACGCCATTCTGCTGGGCAAGACGCCGTGAGCCGGCGGCCCTGATGGGCCCCTCCCCCGGCTTCGGTAAGGATTTCAGCTTGGCCGTTGCTCGCCTTGGCAGCCGAGGGTAGAACGGGCCACCCCGTCCCGTCCCTGAGCCTAACCGTGCGAAACACGCCGAACCCCGCGCTCCGTTCCCTCTTCGTCTTTTCGTGGTTCATCCTCCTGCCGGCGCTGCTCGCCCTGGGGAGCGTTCCGGTCATCTTGGCGCTCAGCAGCGGCGACGGAACGGGCGCACTCGCGTTCGTTCGTGGGCTGGTGGAAGAGCAACGAGTGCCCGCCGTGATTGTGTTTTTCACGATCTACGAGATGGCGCTCTATTCGCTCAAGGAGCGCCTGCCGGGCGCCAAGTGGGCTGGCTTTCTCGGCCCCGACGGCCTGCCACGTGAACTGCGAGCCGAGTTCGAACAGGCCGGCGTCTTGCTCGAAGAATCGCGTCGCATTCTCGCCAAGTATCGCGCGGCGGTGGAGCGCAATGTGCCCGCGCCAGCGCGTCAGGAGCTGCGCGACGCGCTCGATGCGCTCGACGCCACCATGTTGGCGGTGCCGGTGGATCCGGAGTCCTTTCGTGAGGACTACGATCGCGCCAGTTCGCTGGCCCAGCGCCAGCTCGGGCGTTGGCAAAAGAGCGACCTGCGCGAGTACTCAGAGAGCCTGATCGTGGCCCTGCTCGTGGCTGCGCTGCTGCGAGTCTTGGTGGTGGAAGCGTTCAAGATCCCGAGCGGGTCGATGCTTCCAACGCTGCAGATCCAGGATCACATCTTCGTGAACAAGGCCGCCTACGGCCCGACGCTCCCGTTTTCCAAGACTCGGATGTGGAGAGGGATGCCGCCCAAGCGCGGCGACGTGATCGTGTTCGAGTATCCTGATCCCGACCCCAATCCGCGCACGGACTACATCAAACGCGTGATCGCCCTACCCGGCGACACCCTGCTCGTCGAAGGCGGGCATCCCATCCTCAATGGTTGGCCGGTGCCGCACTGTTCGGCGGGTTACTACGAGTTCGAGGAGACCTCTGGCGTCACCAAACGCGGCGACCTCGACGTGGAGTTCCTCGGCGATTACTCGTACCTGACCTTCTTCGAGGAGAACTCGTCGAAGGTCACTGAAGGCCCCTACAGCGTCGCCCCCGGCGAGGTCTGGGTGCTCGGCGATGCGCGCAACAACAGCAGCGACTCCCGCCGCTGGAATCACGGGCTGGGCGGAGGCGCGCCGTTTGCCAACATCAAGGGACGCGCGCTGTTTGTCTGGCTCAGCTTCGACCGCCAAGGCGCGGTGACCTGGGACCGCCTCCTCACGCAGGTCATGGGACGACCCAAGCTTCCGAAGGTCGCGTCGCCAACCGTCGTTGCCGCCATTGAGCGCTGTCTGGCTCAGCGTCCAAGCAAAACCCTGCCCTAGCCCGTTTGGGTCGCGCCGTAGTGCAGCGCGAGACCAAGTCCACTCGGCCGCTGGTTACCGAAGATGGGGGTTGTGGCCTCCCAGGGACTGTCGGTTGGCGCGCTCAGCGCTATGTGACGCCGAGACACAGTTGTCCAGCCTATGACCTCGAGTTTTCCCATCCGCTGCGGCGCCGCCGTACCCTCGCCGACCCTGCGCGAGCGACGTCACGCCCGCACTCGGCTCGCGCTGCGCGACGCACTGCTGCGTCGCCTGAGCACGCACCCGCTCAGCGCCGTGTTCGTCAAAGAGCTCAGTCTCGAGGCAGGGATCTGTGAAGCCACCTTCTTCAACTACTTCAGGCGCAAAGAAGAGTTGCTCGACTACTTCGGACGCCTGTTTGACCTGGAAATCGCCGCGCGTGCCCAAGCCACCGGCCTCGCCAACGCCGGCCTCGGCTACATCGATTTTCTGTTCGATTTTGCCGGACGTTGCATCGAGGAACAGCCCGGCGCCTTCGTCGAATACTTCGCGACGCGTCTCCGGCCGATGAGCTCTGCCGAGCAAACCCTCGATGAGGTGGCCCTGACCGCGGCCGAACGCTGGTTGGCATTCCCCGAGCTGCGCGAGGCCTGGAACCTGGAAGAGGTGAGCCTGACGGACCAACTCAGCCGCGCACTATTGCGCGCAGAACAGCTCGGAGAGCTCGAGATTGGGACCGATCACGAAGCCACGACTCTCGCGCTCGTCAATACCCTGTTCGGTATCCCGCTACGCCTCGGGAGCCCCGAGCTGGCTCAAGTCCGTCAGCAATACCGCCGCCAGTTGCAGCTGCTCATGGGCGGATTGAGCCCGCGACCGCTCGCGCTCTAGGGGCCCCTACTCCCCATTCGAGGCCCGCGGTTTCGCAGGGAAGCGTCACATCATTCGCCGGAACTCCGGGCTGCAGAAGTAGCGCCGTCCGACAGCGAGGCTCAAGCTCTGAGGGTGACGGGCAGAGCAGGATGGCGAGCAGATCGGCTACCGGAGTCATCGTTAAGGCTGTACGGTCGCCCCCCCCCTGGAGCTTCCCCATAGACATGCAGATCCTTCGCCTCCCGGGAGGGCGTGGAATTAGCCGATTTTCGACCGACTGACCCATCGCGAACGTACCCACCACGCTCACCTGCCGAGGAGATCTGGAGCGATCCCACGCCGGATCCCCTCCCGACGCACCAGTCGCGCCAGGCTCGTCACCACGATGATCGAAACCAGCCAGGAGACGTCGATCAGAAAGCCCCCTCGCCACACCACGATTGGGGGCCAGTTACGAACCATCGCTAGGCGCAGAAAACCAAAACGGACTACTAGTTTGAGCAGGCACGACGCCATTGCAATGCTGTACAGCAGCGAGAGGCGGCTGCGCCATTGCGCGAAATCCTGGTCGCTCGCGCCGGGAAAATCCGTCCGAGCAGTCTGACGCACGTCCGTTCGTCGATAGGCCTGGTAGAGACCGAGCAGCAGAGCAAGGACGTCAAGCAGGTCGATCGGAGGCATGATGCGGCGAACCCTAGCTGCCGAGACCCGATCATGCGAGCCCCCGATAGCGTGGCTGCCCCGCAGCCCTCCTCGAAGCCTGGCCCTGCCCCCCGAATCCTGTGTTGGGGGGAGCTGCTGTGGGACCTATTCCCAGACGGTCCGCAGCTCGGCGGCGCGTCAGCGAACGTGGCGGTGCACGCTGCGCAGCTGGGCGCTGAGGCCTGGCTCGTGACGCGGATCGGTCGCGATCCACTTGGCGTCCAGGCGCTGTCTGCCCTGGCACGCCAAGGAGTCCACCCCGAGCTCGTTCAGATCGATGAGCAATATGGGACGGGCACCGTGAACGTGACCTTCGAAGCCGGAGAGCCTCAGTTCAAGATCGGCAGCGAAGCCGCCTGGGACCAGCTGAGGGCCGAGCCAGCGGCACTCTCGCTCCTACCGTCGATCGACTTGGTCATTTACGGCTCGCTCGCCCAACGCAGCCCGGCAGCTGCCGAAGAACTCACCCGCTTGCTCGATGCGCGTCCACCGAGTTGTCGCGCGCTCTGTGACCTCAACTTTCGTCGCCCACTTCCCACGCGTGAGCTGACAGCGCTCCTGCTCGAACAAGCCAACCTACTCAAGCTCAACGCCGCCGAGGCCAGGATTTTGGCTGGTTTGTTCGGCGTGGCGGACGTCCCTGCCTGGCTACTCAGTCACCCGCGACTTGAGCTGGTGGCGCTCACTCATGGGCGAGACGGCAGTGAGCTCTTCACTCGCGAGCAACACCTCACGCAAAATGCCTTTCCCTGCGTCGCCCCCGGCGACGCCGTTGGTGCGGGCGACGCCTTCGTTGCAGCACTGTCGGTCGCATTGCTCGGCGGGGCAGACCTACCCTCGGCGCTGCGCGAGGCCAGCCACTACGCCATGCGCGTCGCCAGTGTTCGCGGAGCCTGGGGCTGCGCCGAACTGTGAGTTCGGGGCATACCGCTAGCGCGTCGCCAGGCAAGCGCCGTTGGACGCGATCACTTGCTGGTAGTACCGGAAGGATTCCTTTGGGATCCGAGCCTGCGTCTCGTAATCGACAAATACGAGACCAAAGCGCTCCTTGTACCCCTCGGCCCACTCGAAATTGTCGAGAATGGACCAATGGAAATACGCGCGAAGGTCAACGCCCGCAGCGCAGGCACGCTCGAGCTCCAGCAGGTGCCGCTGCAAATAGTCGATTCGCGCGCCATCCACCACACGCCCATCGAGCCCCACCGTATCGCGACACGAGATACCGTTCTCAGTAATGGCGATCGGTAGGCCGTAGCGTTCTGCCAAAAACCTGGGTCCGTAGTGCACACACTCGGGCACGATCGGCCAGTTGAACGCCGAAATCGGCTGCCCTGGGGAGCGAACGACGGTCTCGATTCCTCCATCCGCAGCGCGTCGAACCCGCTCAGCCGTGTAGATATTGATCCCAAGGAAATCGAGTGGCTGAGCGATCGTGGCAGCATCCTCAGCGAGCATCGGCGGAAGGTCTGCGGCATAGAGCTCGAGACCATCAGCCGGGTAATGCCCGAGTACGACCGGATCGAGCCACCAGGAGTTGGTCCAGTGGCTGCGTTCGGTCACGGCGAAGGTCGCCTCGCGAGCAGCCTCGAGATCCTCTGCGGAATCACTGGCTGGGACCTTCGGGAGCAAGACGGGGGCATAGCCGATCTCGATCGGTCGACGCGCCGCGGCCCGCATGGACTGGACGGCACGACCATGAGCCAGCAGCGCGTGGTGCCCCACCCGCAGTACCTCCCGCCAGGGCAGCTGTAACCCCGGCGCATGGTTCCCGTTGGAATGCCCTTCTCCAATGAACACCTGAGGTTCATTGAGGGTCATGAATTTCTTCACGCGATCCGACAGGCGCTCCACCACGATCGCGGCGTACTCGGCGAACCAATCGGCACAATCGCGATTCAACCAGCCGCCACGGCAGAACAGCTCCCACGGCATGTCCCAGTGGTAGAGTGTCAGCCATGGCTCGATGCCTGCCTCGAGCAAGCCATCGACGAGTCGGTCGTAGAACTCGAGCCCCCGGGGCTCGGCGGGTCCGATTCCGGTCGGCTGCACGCGCGGCCAGGCCACGCTCAAGCGATAGGCGTGAACGCCAAGCGCTTTCATCAACGCAATGTCTTCGGGGTAGCGGTGGTAGTGGTCGCAGGCCTGGTCGCCACTGTGCCCCGACCAGATCACGCCGGACCGAGCACAGAACACGTCCCACACGCTTTGGCCGCGCCCGCCGTCGTGGGTTGCCCCCTCGATCTGGTAAGCAGCGGCAGCTACTCCCCAACAGAACTGAGTCGGAAAGCCGTTCATCGGAGGGCGCAGAATACCACGCCCCCCACAGATTCGTGGCAATTTTACCCCGACCTGCCGTTCTGGGCCCCGCGAGCTGATAAGTCCCGGACTCGAAGCGTCTGTGATGCCTCCGGCGCTAGCTTCGACTCACGAGAAACCCCATCGCAGCGCCGTACAGGCTTGACGTGTAGGGACTCGCGGTGATGGGGCACGCTCCGCTCCTACAGCCAACGACGCGGTGGTAGAGATAGCCGACCAGCGCTCCCCCGACGGCGAACAGCATGGTGCGCAGCCAGGGGTTTTCCCTGAGGTGAAAGGCGAGCACGCTCACGCGGCTCCCGCCGCCGCGGCGCCCGCGGTCGCCGAACTTCGCACCTGCTCCATGTCCACCTTCTGCGCGTCGGCAACGAGGCGCTCTAGGATGGCTTCGGGCAACATGCCCGCCTGAGTGAACAGCAACACGCCTTCACGAATCACCATCAACGTTGGGATGGACTGGATGGAGAACGCTTGGGCAAGCTCACTTTCTTGCTCCGTGTTGATCTTGGCAAAAGTGACGTCCGGATGCTTTGCGGCCACACGGGCGAAAATCGGGGCAAACGCGCGGCACGGACCGCACCAGGGAGCCCACCAATCGATCACGGTGACGCCTGAGCCCTGAACGGTGGATTTGAACGTGGCGGCGGTTAGGTCGAGCAATGCCATTGGGAACCTTTGTGGGTGAGCGGTCGAGGATTCGCCAGTGAGAGCCGGAGACCCAGACAAAGGATTCAAGCGCTGGTAACGCGACGCTCCGGAGTTCGAGTCATCCAGCCTTCACCCGGGCGCGAGGCCCCCAACCCTCGTTTTTGCGCCGGCTTTCGTCTAGGCTCACTCCCACGCCATGCCCGCACCCCTTGTCCTCGTGCTCGGAGCTACCGGATTCGTCGGTCGCCACTTGATTCCGTGCCTGGTGGCTGCTGGCTATAGAGTCCGCCTCGCGTCCCGACGGCCGATCGCCGCGTCAACCCTGCCCGCCAATTGCGAGGCGGTTCACTGTGAGCTGCTCGCATCGCCCGTCGAGCTCCGCCCGGCCTTCGCAGACGTCGATCTGGTCTACTACCTGGCCCACGCCGTCGGCGACACCAACGACTATCCCCGAGTGGAAGCGAAGGCCGCGCGGCACACCGTTGAGGCAGCCGAGCAAGCCGGCGTCAGGCGACTTGTCTATCTGGGAGGCGTGCGTCCCTGGGGACAACCTTCGCAACACCTGCAAAGTCGACTCGACACTGGCCTGATACTGCGCTCGGGCCGCCTCGAGACCATTGAGCTACGCGCCTCGATGATCATCGGGGCGGGCAGCGCCAGCTTTCGCTTCCTGCACGACATCACGCGCCGCGTTCCCTGGCTGCTGCTACCGCGCTGGATGAGCCACCGCTCGGCCCCAATCGCGATAGAGGATGCGGTCTACGCCTTGCTGCTTTGCGCCAGCTGTCCCAGTACGAATCCTGGGATTTTCGCGCTCGCGGGGCCAGAGCTGCTGTCGCATCGGGCACTGCTTGAGCGTCTCGCGGCTTACTACGGAAAAAAGGTCTGGCAGGCCTCGTCGCTCACCCTCGCTCCCGAGGTCCTCGGCTGGGCACTTGGCGCCTTGACGCTGGTCCCAAGCGCGCTCGTCCGCGAGCTTGTCGCGGGCCTGGCCCATGATCTCTCCCCTGCGGGGCTCGACTTTTTCTCCGAGCTTGGTCTCGCTCCCACGCGCGATCTGGAAAGCGCGCTGCTCGACGCGATCACCGATCTCAATGAACCGAGCAATCCGGGCCCGGCGTTGCGGCATCGACTCAGCGCGCTCGGTCGCCGATTGGCGGTGCCAACATGACGCCGGCCCGGCGTGGCGGGGCATTCAGTCTGCTTGCCCTTCTGTCGCTAGGTGCAGCTTGGCTACTCCGACATTGGCTTGGGCTTTGGCCCGCCCAAGCGAGCGCAGGCCTCGCAGCGGGCCTGTGCCTGCTCGCCGTCCCAGATTCGCTAAAGGAGTTCCAAGTACGCAACGCTCGGCGCGAGCTCTCGCTCGGACTGCTTGTCGGTCTGGTGCTGCTGCTTGCGACCGAGCTGCTGGTCCCGCCAGTTCTGCGCTACGTCCCGTTCCTCGGTCGTGAGCTCGCTGCGCTCTACGCACTACTGGCGTCCGAGCCCGGAGCGCTCCGCGCCGTACCGGTCCTGCTCACCATAGTCCTGCTGGAAGAGTGGGCTTTGCGCGGCGTGGTCACGACCTACAGCTTGCGACAGCTTGGGCCTCGCGTAGGCATGGCGGTCGCACTCGCGGCTACCCTCATTCCAATGCTGTTTGCTCCCTCGTGGCTGCTCTGGGCGCTTGCGCTCGGACTGGGCACGAGCTTGCTCGCCTTGCGACAGCTCACGGGCGGGCTTCTTGCTCCCCTCATCGCCCATGCCGTCTGGGATCTCGGCGTGCTCGTGCTCTGGCCTCTGGTTGTCCCGCGCTAAAGCGCGACCGCTCACCGCGTTAGTCCGCGGGCTCCGTCAAGCTCAAGGCGTCTCGCACCGCTGCCGACAGGTCTTCAAGATGGAATGGCTTGTGAAGAAACCCGGCCAAGCCGCGGGCTTGAAGCTCAACGACATTCTGATCACGAACGTACCCACTCATCATCACCACCTTGAGCTCCGGCAAGATGGCCCTGAGCGCGTGAAAGCACTCCGTTCCATTCATCGCAGGCATGACCATATCGAGCAGCACCAGAGCAATCGAACCGGCGTGTTCTCTCAGGCTCGCGAGCCCCGCCGTTCCATCCTCCGCTTCGAGCACCGAGTAACCGAGCCTCTCGAGCAAATGCCGCGCCACGACCCGAACCATTGGTTCGTCGTCAATTACGAGAATCGTCTCCTCGCCTCTCGCCAAGGACCCAGGCGGCGCTTGGGACTCCGGGCGAGCGGATTCGTCGAGCGGCAACCAAACGCGAAAACTTGTGCCTGTGCCGAGCAGCGACTGGACCTCGATGCTCCCGCCATGCTCGCGAACCGACGAGTAGACCGCAGCCAAGCCCAAGCCGGTCCCCTTTCCCGGCGCTTTCGTTGTAAAAAATGGCTCGAATATTCGCGACAAGACCTGTTCTTCGATCCCGCCCCCCGTATCGGTCACGGTCACCTGTACGTAGCGCCCAGCAACGAGCGGCAAGCCTGACGAAGTGACACCGGATTCTGCGAAGCTGACGAGACTCGTCCGAAACTCAAGCTCGCCGCCCTGGGGCATGGCCTGCGCGGCGTTGATCCCCAGATTCAGAAACAGGCTCTCGAGCTGTCCGCCGTCACCCGCCACCGTAAACTGCTCGGCTTCGAACAATAGGCGGACCCGAACTCGCTTGTCGACGCTGCGTGCTAGCAGCGCAGAAACGTGCTCAAGCACCTGGTGCAGGCTGACGGCTCGAATTGGAAAACTGCGCGAACTCGTGAACGCAAGCAGTCGTTTGGTCAACCCTGCGGCCTGCTCCGCAGCGCGCACGATCATCTCACTGAGCTGCCGCGCCTCTTCGTCGACCGCGCCAGCGGACAGCAGCTCTGCCGCTCCGAGGATGCCGGCGAGAATATTGTTGAAATCATGGGCAACGCCGCCCGCCAGCTGCCCAACAACCCGCATCTTTTCGGTCTGGCGCAGGCTCTCTTCTGCGAGGAGCCGCAGTTCATGCTCGCGCTGAAGCTCCGCGATGCGGGCGACGGCGTCATCCGTGGTCTGTTGGTAGTTACGTCGAAATAGCGTAATCCAGTCACGGGAACGCTTGAGCTCAAGCTGAGCCAGCGTGCCCGCCGCCAGCGTCTTTCTCTCCGCTTCCAGCCGGGTTGCGATGAATTCACCAAGCAGGTGGAGCTGACTCAGCAGCGGAGCGGGCACGCTCACATGCCAAAGCACCGCGCCAAGTTGGACGAACCGGAGCTGGGACCCTGGAGTAGCCAGGAGTCCCGTGACCCGCTCGGTCGGGAGCCGTTCACCCGGCGAGTCCGTACCGGCCGAGAGCAGGCCGTCCAGGTATCCGCAGGCACTCTCCAGTTCGAGCGCGTACAGCACGCACGGCCCCGCTAGGAGCTCCCGTTTCGTCGGCGAGCAGCGCTGAAAATGCGGCGGCGCCTCGGCCGCCAAACTAAAGAGTGGACAAGCCATCATGGTCAGTCGTGTCCTGGCGCGTCGCCGAGCAGGAGCAGCAAATAGGTCATGTTGTGAAACAGGTGACGCGAATACCCTGTCTCGTTGCGTACTGGCCCAAATTCACCATAGGAAGGGTAGCCCGCCACCGCCGCCTCGCCGACCCACTTGAGGCGCATCAAGGGCTCGAGCTCGCCCGACACCCGACCCGCCAGGAGCTGTTTTCGCCCGGCACAACTGACAACCAAGGCTGCCCGCGGTTGAAACGTCAGCCGAGCCAGCGAAGTGACCAACTGGTCCACCTCACGGAGCATATCGTCGGGCTGCGCGACGCAGCACTTGACGAGGCTTCCCGGCTCGATACCCCCGTAGAGTTTCACCGCCCCTGACTCGTGATCGGGAAACGGCATCAGCGAGCGCAGACGCGCCTCGCTGGTCTCCACGGACGTCTCCACTCGAAAGCAGATCACCCCCATATCCATTTCGAGACACGGACGCCCAATCTGCTCGGTCACGAACTGAAGGGTGGGCTTGTTGTCGATCGAGGTCAACGTCACCCCTTCCGAACCGGTAACTATCCCGATTTTCCCGATGGGGCGCAGCTCATGCGCAACGCTGATATCGAAGGAAAAATCCCCCTCGAGCCCGATTAGCACCAGAGAGTCTTCGAGGACCTGTCGATTCAGATACTGAAACGATTGCGTCATTCGATAGTCGTCGCCAGCGGCGCCACCCACGGCAGGAGCCGGCAGCTCTTGCTGCATCGCTCGCAGAACCTCGCTCGTGTCAGTCCGAAAATCGACAGCGAAGAAGAACAGTCGACAGCGCGCGCGAGCCTCACCGAGTCCTTCGACGCAACGCCTAGCGGTCGCATAGGGCTCGGCAAGAACTCCGGTTGCGTGGCTCACGTGGTAACGAATCCGCCCTGCATCGTTCAGGCCGAGAGCAGCGACCCCAATCTCCCCGCAATGGTCGGTGCAGTAAAATCCATTGCCTGTGTTGCCGAGCACGAGCAGCTCGTCATTGCCCAGTCCGTCGTAAAGCCCGGCCACGAGCTCTGTTGACCCCTGGTAGTGGATGCTCGGAAACAAAAAGACCACCTCTGGAGCGAGCTCGACTAGCTGCGACGCGAGCTCAAGGCCCGCTCGGTACGGCTCAAGTTCAACGGAGACGCAGGAATGCGCGCGCATGGGCATCGGACAAGTCTCTCCCTTTCCGCTCGCTTCGTCGAGCCCCGAGGAACCCTCGCGTCGCAATCGGTGACGCACCGCTCAATAGCGCTAAATCACGACCCCTGCCACGCGCTCGAGCTCTGTGCGACTGCGCAGGACGAACCCGGTGGACGTCGTCTCCACGAGCTGTTCGCGCTCCCAACGCGTCATGACGCGAATGGCCGTTTCGAAGGAGGTGGACACCAGATCGGCCAGTTCTTGGCGGGACAGCGCCACCGGCACCACGCTCGTTCCATCGTCGAAATCGTCGCCAAATCTGGCGTAGAGATGCAGCAGCAATGTCGCCAGACGGACGTCCACGGCGCCGGCGCTCAGCACGTCTATCTTGTCGAGCAGCGTCGACACCTTCGACTGGACTGCGCAGGCGAGAGCCAGCGCCAGCGACGGCTCTCGGTCGAGCACCGCCATCAGCGTTGCGCGCGGCACGTCGATCAACTGAGCCAGCTGGGTCGAGACGATCGCGTCCGCGGGATAGGCGATCCCGCGCACCACCGCCGCATCGCCAACGCTGTCCGGCGCGCCGAACAAACCACAAATGGAACGTTTGCCCTGCACTCCGGTCTTGACGATCTTGACGAGACCGGCGCGGATCACCGTCAGGTAGCCGGGGAGATCTCCGGCGTGCCAGAGGTAGTCACCGCGGGCCAGGCTGCGCGTGGTGGAGACGGCGGCCAACTCCCCCAAGATGACGGGTGAAATCCCAGAAAAAACTGGGGTCCGAGCAAGGAAGAGCTCCGTGGCCATGAGGTCTGAGGCCAGGCTAGTACGGAACTCGGCCCAGTTGCAGCAAAAGCCAGGGCCTAGCTACAGGTAGGCCTTTTACCCACCTAATTTTGCTCGAATGGCCCCAGATCGGCCCCGGGCCGCCGAACGGCTCTCGACAGGCTCGCCCCACTCAGGTCAGTTTACGCTCATCTGAGCGCCACCAGGACCGGCGCCGGCAATCCCAATGAGCGACACGGTAAAGTACCTTCTCGAAGAATCCCGTCTACCCAAGGCTTGGTACAACATCGCGGCGGATCTTCCGACACCGCTTGCACCACCGTTGAACCCTGGCACCAAGCAGCCTGCAGGTCCGGAGGATCTCGGCGCGATCTTCCCCGCAGCCCTGATCGAACAGGAGATGTCGACGGAGCGCTGGATCGACATTCCCGAGCCCGTGCGACAGGTCTATCGCCAATGGCGTCCAAGTCCGATGTACCGCGCCCGTCGACTGGAGCGCATTCTCGATACTCCTGCGCGCATCTACTACAAGTACGAGGGCGTCAGTCCGTCCGGTAGCCACAAGTCGAACACCGCGGTGCCGCAGGCCTTCTACAATCGAGAAGCCGGCGTACGCAAGATCGCGACTGAGACTGGAGCGGGGCAGTGGGGCTCATCGCTGGCCTATGCAGGCGCCTTGTTCGGTATTGAGATCAAGGTCTTCATGGTTCGGATCAGCTATGAACAGAAGCCCTATCGCAAGGCTCTAATGCAGGCATTTGGGGCAACGTGTATCCCGAGCCCAAGCAGCGAGACCGAAGCCGGTCGCAAGATCCTGGCAGAGTTTCCGGATACGTCGGGCAGCCTCGGAATTGCCATCAGCGAAGCGGTCGAAGTCGCAGCCAAGAATTCTGACACCAACTACGCCCTTGGCAGTGTGCTCAATCACGTCTGCACGCATCAGTCCGTGATCGGCATCGAGGCGCTCGCGCAGATGGAGATTGCCGATGACTATCCGGATATCGTGATCGGTTGCGCCGGTGGCGGCAGCAATTTCGCTGGCTTGGTTTTTCCATTTCTCGGGGAACAGCTGCGTGGCGGTCGCAAGGTGCACGCCATTGCTGCGGAGCCCGCGGCCTGCCCGTCGCTGACGCGCGGCCACTTTGCCTACGATTTTGGCGACGCGGTGCAGCTCACGCCGCTGCTCAAGATGTTCACGCTCGGCTCAAGCTACATTCCCCCGGGCTTTCACGCGGGCGGGCTGCGGTATCACGCCATGTCTCCGCTCGTCAGCCATGTCCACGCCGCAGGCCTCACTGAGGCGCGGGCCCTTCACCAGCTGGCCTGCTTCGAAGCAGGGGTGACCTTCGCTCATGCTGAGGGCATCATCCCTGCGCCCGAGTCGACCCACGCCATTCGCGTGGCGATCGACGAGGCGCTGCGTTGCAAGGCCGAGGGAACAAGCCGGGCGATTCTCTTTAACCTGTCCGGACACGGTCACTTCGACATGAGCGCGTACACGGACTATTTCGAGGGCAAGCTCGTCGATAAGAACTACGACGAGAAAGAGTTGGCGCGGTCGCTGGCAGGTCTGCCCGTACTCGGGGTGTAAGAGCGGTTCGCGCGGGGAGCCTCGCTGCCCCGCGCGCTTCGCCTCGCTGCTGTATCGGTCGAGCTCCGTGACACCGGGCTCGGCCGGAGCGCGCCACGGGTATCCAAACAGCCTACGTCTCGCGACAAGTGGACCACGATTTCCTGCCACACCGGCGCCACAATCGGCCCCGTGCGAATTCGTAATCGGCCGCGAACGTCGACTGAAACAGTGATTTGCGGGGCTGAGCCTGCAGGACTTTGGTGTATGCTGTGCCCCCGTATGCTTCGTTTGTCTTTCCGTCGACTCGGACTCGTCGCGAGTCTTCTTTTGGTGTTCGGCTCACTCTCGGTGCCCAACGCGGCCTCGGCTGCCCCCGAGAAGGAAGAGCTCAACCGCGCCCGCGGCAAATTTCAGCAAGCCACTGAGCTCGAGCAGGCCAAGAACTGGGGAGCGGCACTGCAGCTGTTCCGCGAGGTGGGTCAAGTTCGCATGACTCCGCAGGTCCGCTATCACATCGGACTTTGCGAGGAGAACCTCGGCAAGCTCGTTGCGGCGCTCGGAGGCTACGAGCTCGCTCTGGCGGAAGCCGAATCGATGGGTCCGGAGTTCCAGAAGGAAGTCGAAGGACGCACGACCGCGCTCCGCGGTCGCATCCCGAAGCTCGTGATCGAGCGCGGCGAGGGCGCAGAGGCGGCCACAATCGAGCTTGATGGCATTTCGCTCGGCGCGAGCTCGGTCGGAGTGGAGGTCCCGCTCGATCCCGGACCTCACACGGTGATGGCCACCGCGCCTCAGCGCGAGACCTTTTCAGAGACCATCACGGTGCCTGAGCAGAAGACCGAGCATGTCGTCATCACGCTCAAAAAATCCGACTCGGCGAGTCCCGGCGGAGGCAGCGCTGGCAACGCGAGCGGCGGCTCGGTCACCTACACAATGACCCGGCCTTCGCGCACCCTGCCCTATGTCATCGGTGCCGGCGGTGGCGTGCTGCTCGTGGCTGGCGGCGTTTCCTACTTATTCCAGCGCAAAATGGAGACCGATCTCGACCGGCTCTGCGGTGCTGCGCGCGATTGCGTCAAGGTACTGCCGGCGGATCAGCTTGCCGAGGCCGACAAGAAGAATAGCGATCGCAGGCTCTACAACACACTCGCGATCGCCCTGCCGATTGGCGGAGGCATCGCGTTGGGCGTCGCTGCGGTGTTGCTGCTCACGGAATCCCGCAGCGCGCCGCCGCCCGCTAAGACGGCCAGCTGGCGCCTGTATCCCGGGGCGCCCGGCGCGAACTCGGGCCTCAGCGTGATCGGACAGTTCTAGAGCCACAGTTGTAGCGCTCAGCCAGCTCGGCGCGCCGGTCGCAAACGCCGAGCGGCTCTCCCGCCACGATGGACTGCCGCTCGCGCCTCTCAAGATCGCGCTAGCTCAGAAGCCGGGGTCGTGCTTCCAGGTGCGGTCTTGGGCGGGTCGGGGCGTCGGCTTGTTCGCGGGCGCGGCCGCCGGCGAGCTCGTCGCCCTCGGCGAATGGACGGACTTGGTCGGACGCGCGACTTCCAGCGTTGGTGAGACGGCCATGCCGCTCGCGGCGGGCGCCGCGTTGACGGAAGCCTCCGGCGCCGGAGCGGAAGCAACAGAGCTCGCCGACACGACGGCGGCTGACGGGCTCGGCTGAAGAGCGACCTTAGCGGTGGAGCGCTTCTGAGCAAGGGCGAAGACAACAGCGAACGCCAGCAAGGCCACGACTGCCAAACTGCCACCGATCACCAGTCGACGGCGCATCGAGACGCCCGTTCCGGCGGGGCCGATCGCACCACTCACCGACGGAACGCCCGAGAGCTCTCCACCGGTCACGCCAGTGCGCGTCACCATGCTCACGGTCGAATGAATCGACTGGCGCATCGGCTCATTCGGAAATCCCGTGTGAGAGCCCCGAGTTCGCAGATTGTCGTCCGCCCGGGTCAGCGCCTCCGCCAGAGCCGCCTTACGCTCGAGGCGTTTCGCTCCGAACAACCCTTCGACGCAGATCGAGACTTCTTCATCCGTGCTTGCGCGCATGGCAGTCGGAAGCTGATCGAGCGCGCGCAGCATCTCGTTGGCACTCTGGAACCGGTCTGCCGGTTCCTTGGCCAGAGATTTGAGAACGATCGCCTCGAGCTCAGGGGGATACTCGGGCAGGACACGACTCGGCGGCATGACGGGCTGGGGCGCACAGATGTTGTACATCGTGGCCGCCTCCGATTCGCGTCGGAACGGATGCTTACCGGTCGTCAGCGCGTAGAGCACGATGCCCATCGCGAAGACGTCAACGCGGCGATCGATGTCCCCGCCCTTGACCTGCTCGGGCGCCATGTAGGCGACCTTGCCCTTAATTTGTCCGGCTACCGTGGCGCCTCCGCCGAGGGCAGTGGCCTTGGCTACGCCAAAATCCACGACCTTGGCCACGCCGTCGTGGGTCACCAAGATGTTCTGAGGAGAGACATCGCGGTGGACCAACCCCACCAACTTGCCCGATGCGTCCTTGAGTTCATGCGCGGCGTGAAGCCCCGCGCAGGCCTGCATCGCAATGCGCACGGCGACCGGGATCGGCACGCCACCCGTCGCGCGCGACGCCTTCATCAGCTGGTTGAGTGGGACCCCATCGATCCACTCCATCACCAGATAGAGCACACCCTCCTGCTCACCAAGATCCGAGATCTCGACGACATGCGGATGGCGGATCTGCGAGGCGAGCGAAGCCTCATCGAGGAACATCTGCTCGAACTGCTCGTCTTCGCTCAGCTTCGGCAGCATCGTCTTGACGGCGACGATCTTCTGAAAGCCCCGCGTGCCGCGCAGTCGCGCAGCCCAGACCATCGCCATGCCGCCCGCTGCAATTGGCAGCAAGAGTTCGTAGCGACCAAGGACATGGCCCGGACCGATCTCCCCCGATTGGTTCGACAGTAAGCTGGATTCAGGGACCGTGTTCACGCTCGATTCCAAGTCTGTACCGTGCAGTCCCAAGGCTCAACAAGGCTCTGGCCACCACCCCGCGATTCGTAAAAAACGCCGCGCCGGGGGAAATGCTGGTGCAGCCGCGACCCTACCGCCCCTAGTGGTCGGGGGTCAACGATACAGAGCGCCCAGGGACTCCCAAAATCGATTCCAGCGTCGACGCGATGGCACTCACGGGACCTCGTCGAAGCAGCAACAGTTCCACTGGAATCCAGCCGGAGGGGGGGCGCCTCCGTCGTCAGGGTTCGCGGTTTCGGCAGATCGACAGTTCCGCTCACGCGCGGCATTCAGACAATCACGGATTGGCCGCTCATATCCTGGGAGTCTGCCCAACCAAGTCAGGTGGGCGGCTACTCGAATCGACTCCGACCGAACGCCCCGCCCGTCATGTCCCCCCACGCCCGCCAGGCGCTACTTCTGACGCAGGCACGCCCAGTTTTGCTGTCGCTCCTGACGCTGCTCGGCGCTCCGGGCTGTCAGTTCGACCACACTGGGACTCGACCACCGGGAGCTTCAGCGCCCGCCCCGAGCGACTCGGCCGCCGGAGGGACGCTTTCGACCTTCCCGTCGCTGGGGTTGGACTGCGAGCGGGCAGGGAATTGTAGGTGCGGCGCGGAAACGCGCTGCTCGGACGACTGCTCTGGCGCCAGCTGTGCCTATCAGTGCGACGCCGGCTCGCGCTGCGCGGTTCGTTGTAGCGCGGGCGACTGCTCGCTGAGTTGTGGTGACTCGGCCCGCTGCCTGCTGCAATGCGATGCCGGGAATTGCCCGCTTTCCTGCGCGCTAGGGGCCGAGTGCGAGCTATTCTGTGACGGTGGACAGTGTCAGGTGGACTGCGCTGCCACCGCCAGCTGCACGGTGCACTGCCAAGGTGGCTCCTGCAACTGCACGGGGGATGGCTCCTGTATCATCCCGTGAGGTCCGACAAATCGTCGTTGGTCGCGAGATTCTCTTGAGCTCTCAGTCGCCTTGAAGGGCACTCCATCACACCCGATGCCCGTGCGACCGTCATTCCGACCAGCAACCCCGGAGGCGACTGCGCCCTCGGATGGGCAGCTGGTCGCCCGCGCCAGGGCCGGGGACTCACGCGCGTTCACCGCGCTCTACCGGCGCCATGCGCGCTACGTCGCTGGAGTCACCTACCGGCTGCTCGGCGAGGCGACTGAGCTTGAGGACCTAGTGCAGGAAACCTTCGTCGCGGCCGCCAGAAGCCTGGACCAATTGCGCGACGAGGAGAGCGTCCGCCCGTGGCTCGTCACGATCGCCGTTCGACACGTGCATCGACTGATGGCCTCACGCCGCCGAGCTAACCTGCTCGCCCAGCTGATGCTTCGCACCCCACCGCCCCCACCAGCTCTGCCCGATCTCGCGGAGGCCCAAGGGGTTTACTCCGCGCTCTCGGAGCTGTCGCCGGAGCTACGGATCCCCTGGCTCCTGGCACGCGTGGAGGGCTCGTCACTGCAAGAGATCTCGGAGCTGGTCGGCGCCTCCGTCTCCACCATCAAACGTCGCGTCTCCCGCGCAGAAGAGCTCATCGCAAGGAGGCTCCGTGACTGACCCGCTCACCCACCTGCGTGACCGACTAGAGCCCCCATGGTGCGAGCTCACCGAGGCGCGAGTCCTCAACAGGATCCAGTCCGAGCTCGCCCGTGAAGACCTGGTGCCGCAGGCCAGGCCAACGCGCGCTGGGCGCGGGCGCGTCGCCCTACTGGCGACGGCTGCGGCGGCCTGCGTCGGTCTTTACCTGTGGCGTCACCCGAGAGTTGAGCCGGCTCCCGCTGCTGCGGCCCCAGTTGCTGCAGTCGCCTCATCCTCGCTCAAACTCACCGACGGGTCTCAAGTTCAACTGGCGCTCGGGGCGCAGGTGACGACGGTCCGTGATGGCGCGGATGGCATCGAGCTTCGCCAGCTGGCAGGCAGGGTCCGCTACGAAGTCGTTCCGAATCCGCGCCGCACGTTCTTGGTTCGCGCCAACGAGGTCAGCGTGCGCGTCATCGGCACCATTTTTGTGGTGGAGCTGTGCGCTGACACGACGCTCGTCAGCGTCGAGCGGGGCCGGGTTCAGGTGAACGACGGCGCACGGCAGCTCTCGCTCGCAACAGGGGAGCGCCTTGAACTCTCGCGGCCGCCACGCGAGCCCGTACGGAGCGCCCCAACACCGCTCGTCTCCATGGCTCCGGTCATACCACCCCCAGGGATCGACACGGCACCGGCGCGGCTGGACCCAGCTGCGGAGTTTCGCGAGGTCGATGCGGCACGAAGGCGTGGGGACCTGGCAGCGGCGAGTGAAGGACTACGGCGACTGACCCGCTCCCTTGGAGCCGATCCCCGCAGCGCGTCGGCTTGGTTCACACTTGGTCGCGTCGAGGCGGCCCAGGGCCATCCCGCGGCTGCGGCGCAGGCATTCGAGCGGTGTCGTAGCCTGCAGCCAGCTGGCGCGCTGGCCGAGGATGCGCTGGCTGAAACGGCCTCGGCGTGGCGCGCCGCGGGTGACCGCGCTCGCGCGGTTGAAGCGGCGACCCTCTACCTGTCGAGCTACCCTTCCGGCAGCCATGCCGAGCGAATGCGCCACCTCGTCGGGGCAACGACGAACTAGCCCGCTTGGCTCGCTTCACGGACGGGCGGCGCTCACTCAAGGCTTACCGGCTCCCCCCAGTGGTTTGCCCGCCAAGGCGAGAGCAGCGTCGGACACCCGCCGCGCGCACCCAAATGGGCGGTCACGACTCGGGGTTGGCGGACTGATGCTGCTCGGTCTGTGGGCAACCTTTGCAAGGCCATGCGCTGCACAGGAGGCCAGCGTATTGGTCGCTCCAGACTGCGCCCTCAAGCGCGAACCAATCGAAGAGGCGCTCGCGCTCGAATTGCATGAGTTCGGGGTGCCTGAGGGGATCACCCTGCCCCCACTCTCGCTCAGCTGCACGCGTGAACGCTACGTACTGGAGCTGCATGACGAAGCGCACAACTGGCATCTGGTCCGCAGTTTTGAGCTGCTCTCTGCCGAGCCCGCCGAGCGCATCCTCGCGATAGCTGCCTCGCAAATGCTGGTGGCTTGGCTGCCCGTCACGGGTCCCCGCATCGCGGTGACCGGCACGCGTCGCGAAGCATCGCTCCCCCGCAAACCGGAGTCCTCACCCGCCTCGTCGGCGCCGACATCAGCCGCGCGGCCCCTGCCGGCAGCCGAGCGTGCGCAAGACAGGCCCGCGCCGCGCAGGTTCCAGCTCGCGCTCCTGGGCGGCCTGCGCATGAACGATCTCTCCGCTCCGCAAGGCTCCGTCATGCAGGGCGGACGCTTTCTCGTCGTCGGACAACGCCTCATGGCGGGCGTCCGCGTTGGCACGAGTTCAGGGAGCCACGACTATCCCCTGGGGGACGTGAGCTGGAACAGCTACTCGCTCGAAGGCGTGCTCGGCGTGGGTCAGCGCTTCTCGCGGCGCGGACTGTGGAAAAGCAGTCTGTCGCTCGGATTGCAACGCACCGATGCTCGCGGACACTCGGGAACTGAGGCGACTCACGCCTCAGCGACCCACCGACTCGGTCCAAGCACCGCACTCACTCTCGAACTCGGTCTGATGCTTGGCGCGCTGGACGTATCAGCGTTTGCTGAAGCTGGCCTGGCCTGGCCCGTCGAGACCGGACGCATTTCCAACCAACACTCGCTGCGGCTCGGCGGACTTGCCGCAAGCGCTGGCTTAGCGGTGTCGGCGCATTTCGGTGGTCGCTAGTTGAGTCAGCGTGACCAGGCGGCGAGCCATCCGTCCGCGCCGCCAAGACGAGGGGAATCCAACTCTGGCCAGGTCGTCAGTCGTCCCAAGCCGGAAATGAGCTGCGCGGCGACCAGGACGTAGTCCGTCCCGACGGCGAGGCCAACCACGGTGGACGGGCTGTCACCCTGTCGAGTAAACACGTGCCAGGCGAGGCGTGTGGAAAGATCTGCTGAAAAAGTGGCCACGTTCGCTTCGTCACTGCCGAACGTCGCCAAGCTCTGACCGGCCACGGTTTGGGTGTCGCGGTCAGCGATGCAGCAGCTGGTTTGCCCCCCAACGATCACCCTTCCGGCAGCGTCGACAGCAAGGGAGGAGACCAACAGCTGCCCCCCGACGTGAGCGTCCCGAGGTAACAAGAAACGTCGCGCCAGCAGTTTTCCGTCGGTTACGGAGAACTCACCCAGAAATGCGTAACGGCGGATCGCCTTACCCCAAGTCACCGAATACTCATCGCCTGACTGCGGGGGCAAAGCGAGCGCCACGTTCTTGGGATCCACTGAGTGGACGCTGTTTCCCCCCTCGTTGTCGCCCACGTAGTAGAGTATTTGCCCCTTGACGACCAGTCGCAGTCCTCGCGACGAAGCACAAAGTCCCTTGGGATCGGCGAACTCGTAGTCACGCCATACCAACACCCCCGACAGCGCGTAGCGCCGCAAAACGGGGACCGTGCCCATGCAGGTGCCGGACGTGACTTGACGTGAGCCAACCACGTAGAGCGCGTCGGCGCGCGAATCCAGGGCCACATCGAGCAGCTCACTGCCATCATCACGCAAACTGGTTTCGCGAACCCCGCCCGCGCGCAGAACCTCAACCTGGTGCGCACCAATCAGAGCAGCAATCCCGCCCGCTTGATCCAGGGCCAAGCGGCTGACGACGCCGATCGGCTGACGCCAGCGAACCGTACTGGCGTCGGGGCTAAGACTCATTACCCCAAAATCACCCCCAATTACGAGCTGACCGTCGATCGGATCGACTTGCAACGCTCTGGCGCCCCCCGGCAACCGAATCCCGCGAATGGGAGAAAGGGTGTCAGGCGCTAGCTCAAGCAGAGCCACCTGGGTACCGTTGTCGAGCCGCTTGGTTGGCACTCCCGGCAACTCACCGAACGCACCGGCAACCCAGAGCCGCCTATCGCGTCCGAGCGCCACCGCCGCGAGCCGATCGTCGTTGGTGCTCCCGACATTGCGCGCTGCGCAGAGCGGAAAATCCTGTGATGCGGCTGGTAAGCCGCACTCGAACCGCAGTTGCCCGACGCTGCCGCCGCTGCCGCCCGCGCCGCCGCGCTCAACCCCTGAACGCGCCCCCGACTGGTCGCTCGTTGACGCTCGTTGCTCCAACAAATAGTCAGCGCGCCCGCAGCCAAACTCCGCCGCTAGCAGCAAACCCGCCACCAGCGCGCAACAGCTCCGCAGCGGGGGCGGGCCGGCAAGCTGTGCGACTGAGGCGGGGCGGCTCACTTCGCCGATTGTAGCGCAGCCGGTCCCCAGCGCGAGATCAGGCGCTCAAGCAGGGCTTCAAATGCCGCGTCCCGCAGTTTTGCCGCAGGATGCGCCTCGTACCAGCTGACAATCTCCTCGGCTCCGCGAGCGAACGGTACTTTGGCGATGAAACCAGGGACGAGCTGCTTGAGCTTGCTGTTGTCGAATATCACGCTGTGGGTCTTGTCCCCGAGCAGGCTGTCACCCCAACTCGGGTCCTCGTCGGCAATGCGCTCGGACGGCACGTGAACCAGCAACGGCGACACCCCGAGTGCGCGACCAAGCTGCCGGGCAATCTCGTCCCAAGTGAGCAGCTCGTCGCTCGTGATGTGCACCGCTTGACCGATGGCGCGCGGATTGCCCAGCAGACCGAGCAAGCCTTGAGCGAAATCGCTGTGGTGGGTGAGCACCCACAAGGAGGAGCCATCCCCATGGATGACGACGGGCTTGCCCTCCCTCATGCGTGCGAGATTGCTGTAGCCCCCGTGCAGCGGGATCAGTCGCGCGTCATACGTGTGAGACGGGCGCACGATCGTGATCGGGAATCCCTCCTCACGATAGGCGCGCACGAGACGTTCCTCGCAAGCGATCTTGTTGCGCGAGTATTGCCAGATCGGGTTGTAGAGCGGAGTGGACTCGATGATCGGCAGAGCCAGCGGTGGCGTCTGATAGGCAGAGGCCGAACTGATGAACACGAGTTGTCCCGTTCTGCCGCGAAACAGCTCGAGATCGACCTCAATCTGAGGCACCTCGAAGGCAATGAAATCCACCACCGCGTCAAACTGCTCAGCGCCGAGTGCCGCGCGCACCTCCGCCGGCTGCCGAATGTCGGCGATTATCGTGCGAACTCCCGCTGGAACGTCACGATCCGTGCGCCCCCGTCGCAACAGAGTCACATCGTGACCCAGAGCTGCGGCGAGCGCGGTACAGGCCGAACTGATGATCCCCGTGCCGCCGATGAACAGGATTTTCATGTTGCTCCAGAAGGGTTGAACCCCATCCCCTGTTCGGTAGCACCGCGCTCCCCGGACTTACAAGGATCAACCGCGAATACGCACTTAAAAACTCGTGCGATACCCGAGCCCGACGCTCACGGGATCGAGTAGCAGTCCCACTTTTCCAACACTGGAGGTCTTAGGGGCAAACGCGAACCAGGTTGCGACAAATGCGGCGGATCCAAGCCCCGCCATACCGAACCCCACCCATTGTCCAAGCTTCCAGTCACTTCGCCGCGCTTCGGCCTCGCGCAAGTCGGCGCAGGGTTGCGCGAGGTCCGGCGCTGCCGATTGACAGGCAAAAGGACGCGCGTCACGGGCGTCGATGGTGGCGAGGGCGTCCCGCTCTGCGCCGGCGGCATTCGCGCGTGCCACGGTGGACACGACGCCTAACGCCAAGCCAGCGACGACCGCGCCACCCTCAACCCAGAGCCACTCACGATGTCGGCGCTCCGTCGCTTGCATTTCCGCGGGCGCAGGACTGACGGCGGTTGGAGTCGGCGGGGAGAGCAGCACGACCACGCGACGCCTTTCGCCTGGGGTGAGCTGCACTTGGACGCGGCGCGTCTCGCGCGAGGAGTCGCGAACCTCCACTTGGTGAGTCCCGGGTAGTAGAGCAATCGCAGAAGGCGGCGCAGCCGGCGTCCTACGCGCGTCAATCAGGACCTCTCCGCTTGTCGACTTTGGCTCGACTTCGACGATCAAGAACGATACCCGGCCACCAGCTCTTGTCAGAGCTTCGGCGAGCCGTTCCTTCAGGTCACTGGCCTGCGCACCAGCGTGGACGAGGAGGTCGGCACGCTCATAGCTCGACCAGGCGTTCATGACATGCCCGAGCTGCTCTTCGCAGTAGCCGAGATGAAACCACAGACCCGGCGTCTCGCGCAGAGTCAGCGCTTCGCGAAGCAGCACAGCCGCCTGCGCATAGTTGCCCTGCTCACGCAGCTCAGTCGCCTCCGCGAAGAGCGCTCGAGCGCGCTCCACAGAGCTCTCTGCCTCCGCCGCACTCAGGTCGGCGACCGTCAATCCAACCATCAACGCCGTCAGCTGCAGATGTCGACGTAGAACCATGGCTCCTCCTTGCTCGACGCCCCCCGATGTCGCCTGGTGCCGTCGGCCGGAGCGGATTGCGCGGCAAGGCCGCGCCATCGGAGGGCATGAGCCCGTGGGACCCCTTGGCGCGTCAGGACCGCTCGACACGGCGCGAGTCTCAGTTGCGTCAACTGGACTAGAGCCGGACGATTTCCAGCGCCGTCAGCTGGGCGCGCAGCTGCCTGACCCAGGCATCGATACCCGAACGAACCACGCCCCGGCTAGAAATGACCGGACAGGAGCAGCCCGGGGTGAGTCGGCGACAGCTGCGGCGTCAGGGTGACGCGCCGTCGCTGCGCGGATGACTGCGACTTGGGCTGCCACAGCAAGAACGTCAGTCCAGTGCCGACCGCCGATGCTCCCCCCACCAGCCACCCGATGGTGGCGATGGTTGAGCTGCTGTGATTGCGGTCACTAGCCTGCTGAAGCTCATGGCACGTCGCCGACTCCACGCCCGAGCACCCGCTATCGGAACCCGTACTTCCCTGAACCTGGGCTCGGAGTACGTCGGCGCGCTTCGACGCAGAGCGCGCATCAAGCGAGAAGCCAGCGCCGACGCCGAGCCCGACCAACGTCAACGCTGAACCGGACATTAGCACCCAGGTCCGAGTGGATAGGGCCGCGGGCGGCGCGGCCACGAGCTGCACGTCGCCCTCAAGCGGAACGCTCGCGGGAGAACCGGCGGCCGAGGCCATGGGCAACGCCCCAGGCGCGGAAGAACTGGCCGCTGTCAGCGACACGATCACTCGTTCCGTTGCTCCGCGACCGGCCACGATATCGCGCTTAGCCGGTCGCATTCCTGGAAGGGAAAAATCCAGATGATGCGGACCTGCCGCTACGAACAATGGTTCCTGAAGAGGGAGCGGACCGAGCAGCACGCCGTCCAGCGTAAATTGGACCCCGACGGGTTCCACCGACAGGACCAGCTCGGCGATGCTTTCGCGCACTCGATTGAACAGGCCCACGAACTTTTCACGCGCTTCGCGCACGTCTGAGCGCGAACTGGCTGCAAAATGGCGCACGCAAAATGACAGATGCTCGGCGGCATCGCGCGACCGACCGAGCTCGACCTCGGTTCGACCCAGGTTGCACGCAATGTCGTAGCTGCGCGACAGCTGCCAGGCCTTCGTGTAGGCCCCGGCTGCGTCCACGAGCTGTCCGGCGGCAAAAGCGTCGTTGCCCTTACGAAAGAGCATGGCGGCAAGCTCCGCATCAGAGAGTTCGGAGGCGTCACTGGCCTGCGCCACGCCGCCAATACCAACAAAGCACCCGAGAAGTAGCCCCGCCGCACACCAACGCCGCGTCATCCAGCTCGGTCGATTTTTGGCCCGAAGGCTCGGTTGTCGCATTGTCTCTTGGGAATGCACTTCGGCCCCTGGTCAGCTGGCTGCGTCGCCCATATCTCGGCGACGGAGCTCAACTTACGCGAGACAGGGTCACTGGATCCAGACTTCTCGATTGCCACGAAGACGCTTCGCCGAATTGCTACCGGACTCTGCACTGCCAGAGGTCGCCTTGCCGGAATTGGCTGCTCGCGGCGGCGCCGCGAGCGCGCCCCGTGAAACGGCGCCGGACGCCGTGGCTGCGGGCGATGACAACTCACCGTGGGCTCGGGCTGCTGGTTGACCGGTGAGCCCGGCCGTCACGGGAGCGGCTGGACTCGCGCTGGAAACCGGCGGAGTGTTTTCCGACAGCGCAAGGCGATGCACCACGACCACCACTCCAGCCACAAAGAGCCCACCCGCCAGGAGCCCCCCGACCAGCCAGTGATCTCCGTAGCTCCAGCGCGCGCGAGGAGCCTCGACGCGACGACGTACCTTGGGCAAGGTCGGCGCCCGCGGATCGTACTCAGCCGCAACGCGAACGCTCAAATGCTCCTGAGTTTGCAGCAGCAACTGCAACGCTGGAGGCTTGCGCGGAGGCTGATAGGAGGGTGAGCCGGGTGAACTCGAGGTCGACGCGAGCGCAGACGGAGCGAGGGCACCACCGCGCTGCGACTCAGCACGCTGGAGCTCCCCAAGGCCGAGGAACCTTGGCTCTGCAGCGGAGTCCCCCTCTTCGACGTTCTCTTCGTCGACCCAGGATCGAGGTGCCGAGCTCCGTCTCCGCATCAGCGGCTCAGGTGGGGTCTCAGCCATGCTCAACTCGATGGCATCACGAGCGGAGATCGGGTGGCGCGTGCTCGAATCCGGACCGACCACGACGGGGGCCGGCGTCACATCATACGGGGTCGTGATGGGAGCCCGCGCCTGCGCGAGGCGCTCCTCGGCAGTAAAACCACTGGGGGGGACCGCCGGCAGGGCGAGGCGGGCCCGCACCAGCGCCAAGACCTCGTGAGCATCAACGGGCACCTCAGACGCGCCCGCTCCGGTCCCCGGATTGGGGTCACTCGGAGTGCGGCCCTCAGGCCTCTGTGATGGATCCTTGGGCATCGGCGGGACGGAGGTGGGTTCCAACGACCAGTCTGGCGTAACGAAACAATCGGTGAGGGTCAAAGCGTGCGACGTTTGTCGCATGGCCGTCAAGGATGCGTGACAGATATCGTTCCGCGCGGAAGTGATAACCCCTGGGAACACCTGGGGATTTCCCCAGGTGGCCCCGGACACCTGAACTCTTTTTTTTTGGCTGGGGCCGCCTTGGGGTCGGAGATTGCCCCCTGCCGGCGAGAGCCGAGGGCGCGCGGGACCTTTCGAGAGGGTGGTCGTGCGCGTGGCGAGCCCGCTCGGCCAGCCCCCGTGACTCTCGTGCTAGAGCGGGCCGTGCTCCGCTACGCCACGCGCCAGTACGACGCCTACCTCTTCGATTGCGACGGAACCCTAGCCGACACCATGCCGTTGCATCACGCGGCGTGGCGCCAGGCACTGAGCGCCCACGGGGCCAGCTTCGACTTTGACTGGGAGCTTTTTCACTCACGTGCAGGCATGACGCTCGAACAAACGGTGGTGGAGCTCAACCATCAGTTTGGACTGACCCTGCCGCCGAGCGAGGTCGCGACACAACAACGCGCGCTGTTTGCCACGATGGAGGGCGCGGTCGAGCCGATCCAATTCGTCGTCGATTTTCTGCAGCACGTGCGAAGCTTTGCGGCGGTGGCAGTGGTGTCGGGGAGTCGTCGTCTGGCGGTTGACGCGGCGCTGACCAAAATTGGCATCAGTTCCCTGTTCTCGGTGGTGGTTGCGGCCGAGGACGTGACGCGCGGCAAGCCTGCCCCCGACGGCTTTCTCCTGGCCGCAAGCCAGCTTGGAATCGCCCCCGAGCGCTGCCTCGTCCTCGAGGACGGTCAATACGGAATCGATGCCGCCCACGCAGCGCGAATGGATACACTGCTCGTCGGTCGTGAGGGCAGCTACGAGTTTCAAAGCGCCGCGAGAGCCGCTCGACCGTCGAGCGAGACGCCACTTTAGGCCGCCAAATCGTGAGCCACCCGCGCGAGGGGTGCTCAGTGCTCGTCCGTGTACTGTCCCTACATTGACGGACAGCACCCGACGACCGATTGACTCGACGCTCCCACGTTCGCGCAGACGTGAGAAATTCTCACTCTGGGTGAACCATTCTCCCTGCCAAAAAACACGGTGACAGCGTAGACTGTAAGGCAATTCCCCTATCGTCGGAGGTTACCGTGCGCCGTTCTTCCCCTTTCGCTTCGTTGGTCCCATCGCTCATCAGCACGCTTGTATTTTTCGCCTGCGCTGAAGGCAGCAGTCCTCCCGGCGGAACCTCAGCGGCAGGCGGGGGCGCGGGCGCAACCGGTGGAACCACGATGGGCGGAACAAGCTCTGGCGGTACCACGACCGGCGGTACCACGACCGGCGGTACCACGACTGGCGGTACCACGACTGGCGGTACCACGACTGGCGGTACCACGACGGGTGGAACCACGACGGGTGGAACCACGACGGGTGGAACCACGACGGGTGGAACCACGACGGGTGGAACCACGACGGGTGGAACCA
>JBBRAB010000035.1:0-42126 GCA_038207155.1 Polyangiales bacterium | reverse complement strand
CCCGGCACGGCGCGCACCTCGCTGCCCGGCGTCTTTGCCGCCGGCGATTGCGCCGACTGGACCTACCGCCAGGCGATCACCGCGGCGGGCACGGGCTGCATGGCGGCCCTCGACGCGGAGCGCTGGCTAAGCGCTCGTGGCGGCCACTGAGCGCATGGAAGAGCTCGAGACTCTGTCGCCGGAACGTGAAGCGCTCGCCATCGTGCGAGCGCTGCGGGCGGAGCTCGAGCGTCAGCTCGCCAGCGGGTCCGTCGGGTTGCCGCGCGCAGTGCGCAGCGCCGCTGTAGCGGAGTCTGCGGTAGCGCCGCCCGAGTTTGAGGCTCCGCGCACCTCTCCGGTCGAGCGCGCCGCTGTCGTCGAGCGCGCCGCGCCTCCGCGTCCGGTCTACCCGACCGAGCCTCCTGCGTCCGAGGCACCGGAGTATCCCGCGTTCGCGCAGGCGCCCGCTTCCGCGCCGCACCAACCAGCGGCCGCGGCCCAGTCGACAGCGGCGCGGCCCGTCGCTGCGGCGCGCCCCGAGCCTGCGCGCGCGCCAGCGTCCGATCTGGATCCGACCACCTACGGTCTTGCGGATCCCAAGCGTCAACAACGACTCGAGCTGCTCGAGTCGCAGGTGCGTGGTTGCACGCGCTGTCGCTTGCACGAGGGGCGAAAGACTACCGTATTTTCCCGAGGAACAGGCCGGCTTGGGCTCTGCTTCGTGGGGGAAGGTCCGGGGGCGGAGGAGGACGAGCAGGGGCAGCCCTTCGTGGGGCCCGCCGGGCAGCTGCTTGATCGACTCGTCGCGACGATGGGCCTTTTGCGCGATGACATTTACGTTTGCAACATCGTCAAGTGTCGCCCGCCGGGCAACCGCGCACCCGAGCCGGATGAGTCGGCACTGTGCAGTGGCTATCTCGAGCAACAGCTTGAGCTGCTCAATCCCGAGATCATCGTGGCGCTTGGGGCCACCGCGGTGCGCGGGCTGCTCGGGATCCAGGAACCGATCACGCGCGTGCGCGGCTCCTGGCGGCTGTATCGCGGCAAGGTGGCGGTGATGCCGACGTTTCATCCCGCGTACCTGCTGCGGACGCCCTCGGCCAAGGGCCCCGTGTGGCAAGACATGGTCGAGGTCCTGAAAAAGCTCGGTCGTCCCGTCCCGGACCTAAAGGCTGCCCGCGGGCCCTCGCGCGACTAGCGGCCGCGATGTCCGAGCAGGCCTGGGGTGAGCTAGTGGTGTCGTCGCGGGCGGCGGCTCGCGCGCTCACGGCCTTGCGCTGGCTGGTCGTCGCGGGCGGTCTGCTCCCACTGCTGGCACGAGCGCTGCTCTTGGTTCCGGCATTGGCGCCGCTTGGCGAGGGGCTCTACGCGCTGTACGGACTTCAGTGTCATCAGGAGCCCGCGCGCTCGCTGCAGCTGTGGGGGCGAGCGCTCCCGGTGTGTGTGCGCTGCCTTGGTCTCTACGTGGGGATGAGCGCGGGGGCGGCGCTCGGTTGGCCGCGCCTGCCGCTCCGGCTGCTGCGCGCAGCGCTCGTGATGGTGCTGGCTTTGTTGCTGCTCGACGTGATGACGGAGTGGGTCGGGCTGCGTCCCACGTCGGCGCTGCTGCGCGGCCTGACGGGGCTGCTCGCGGGCTCGGTGTTGGGGTTGCTACTCGCGCTGCGCCCCAAAGCAGCGCGCCCCGCGGGTCCCCCGAAACTCAGGTGACTGCGGGGCGCAATGCTCAAACCGCCTGCGCGGTGAGGGGTGGTCTCAGAGCGCGATCAGGTAGCCGAGGCTCGGCTCGAGGATGATCGCGGTGGTCGGCAGCATGTACATCACGTTGATGTTGAGCTGAAGGCCACCCCGCGCGCCGATCGGGTAGTAGATACCCGTGGTCGCGCCGGCAAAACCCTGACCGGCTTTGCGGTAGACGTCGACGTTGACGACCGCGTTGTCGCCAGGTCGGCGAATCTGGGTCTTGAGCTTCACGTCGACCTGCGCCAAGCCGCCCGTCAGACCGAAGTAGGGGTGGAGCCCTGGTTGCGCAAGGGACTTGAACCAGTAAACGGCACGCCCTTCCGCGTGCAGCGGGAGGAACTTCTTGTGCGTGCTCGTGGCAGCCAGCAGATTATTGTTGCCTCCTGGGTCTGCGGTGTACTTGACGTAATCCGGTCCGCCGCCGAAGGCATAGCCAAGTCGAACGCCGAGCGTGAGGACCGGTTTGATCGCGTAGTCAGCCGAGGCGAGCACGCGCATGGTGGCAAGACTGGCACCAGAAGAAACCTTACCGGCGTTGGCGTTGCCAGCGCGGACGCGGTCAAGCAACGGACTGCTGGTCGAGCCGGAGTTGTAACAGGTGTAGTTACCATTGGCGAGGTTCGTATCCGAGCAAGCGTCGTCCACCGACGGCATGAAGCCGATGTCTGCGCCGAAGTGGATACCGAGGCGCAGCTTGCGCATCTTTCCGCCCGATTCGCCGCTTTCACCGTCAGCGGCGCCGTCGCCCATGTCGCAGAAGCCCTTGCTGCACTTGCCGCTGTCACAGTCGGCGTCGATCTCGCAGCTGGGGGCGTTTCCGCAGGTGCCATTGTCGCAGAACAGGCCTGACTTGCAGGGGCTGGCCGGCGTACAGCTGTCACCCCAGCCGCCGCCACCCTTGCGCTCGCAACCCGGCATGCCAGGCGGGCACTCGACCTCTTCAGCGCAACGCGCTGGAGGCGCCGCGCCCGGGAACGCGGGCGGAGCATTGGCGGTCGTGGGCACGAGCGTGAACTGCTCGGGCACGGCCTGATTGCCAAACTCGGCGACGGTGGTGCCCTTGGCGTCCTGCAGTGTGATGAAGAAGGGCAGGGCGCCCTGCATCTGGGTGGCGCTGCACGGGATGACCGTGCGGAGCGTGCCCTGCTCGAGCTTGATCGGAACCGTCTTGAAACCGGAGCCCCCGAGCTCGTGATACGACAGCACACCCTTGGTGGCGCCAGGAACGGCCGAGCAGCTCACGGGGATAGCGCGCCGGGTCTCCACCTCATAGCCAGCGGCCGGGCTGCACTGCACGTCACCCTCTGCAGCAGGCGCGACAGCCGCTGCTCCCGGGGTGGGTGCCACGGCAGTGGCTCCGCCGCCGCCAGCCACCTTGTCGAACTCAGCCTTGACCTCGGGGGTCGCCAGCGCGGTGTCGAGCTGAACTCCCGGATCCGCTGCCTTGGCCGTCTTGAAAGCTTCCGCTGCGCCCGGCAGGTTCTGCTTGCCGCTGCCGCGCACGAGCCCGACGTACATCCAGGCCTTGGCGACCACGGCGGGACTGCAGCCATTGGTGCCGCAGGCCTTGACCACGCCAAGCAGCACCGCCTCGGCCTTGGCAAAGTCCGTGGCGAGGTAGTGCGTGTTGATGGCCTCATCGATCTTAGTCGACGCCGCGCCATCCTTGGGACCGGCTGCCGCGTTGATTGTCAGGAGGGTGAGGAGCAGACCAAGCGAACTTCGAAGAACTTTACTGGGCTTCACGGCGGTTCCTCCGGCGAGGGGTAGGCCCTCGCGGGGTGGGTTGGGGGAGGAGGGAGAGCTCACGTTGGGAGTCACTTGGGGCAGCCTTCCTTGGTGCCTTCGGTGCGAACGAACTGAACGCGACGGTTCAGCGAGCGGTTGAGATCCGTATCGTTGGACACGATGGGTCGTTCAAGTCCGTAGCCGTGGGACGTCAGACGGTCTGTCGTGACGCCGTGGTCTACGAGGTACTTGAGGACAGAGGCTGCGCGCTTGTCGCTCAGCTTCTTGTTGTAGGCGGGCGAGCCCTTGTTGTCGGTGTGGCCTTGGATCTCGAGTTTGATCGCGGGCGTCGTGCGGAGCACGTCCACCACGGCATCGAGCACCGGGTAGCTCTCCTTGCGGATGGTTGCCTTGTTGAACTCGAAATGGATCTGCTGGGTTATCTTGACCTCGCAGTCGGTCACGACCACGAGCGCCGGCTTGACCGGACAACCCTTCGGGTTGGCATCGACGGGCCCGATCTCATTCGGGCAACCGTCTTCGACATCGAGCACCTTGTCCTGATCGTTGTCAGGCTCGGGGCAGCCGTCGTCGTCCTGATAGCCGTCGGGATCCTCGGGTTCGAGTCGGCACTTGTCCGTGACGTCGAGCACGCCATCGGCGTCGTCATCGAGGTCGGGACAACCGTCGTCGTCGAGGTACTTGTCGAGATCCTCGGGCGTGAGGACGCAAGAGTCCAGCGAGTCTTTGATCGAATCCCCGTCGGTGTCCGGATCATCGGGGCAACCGTCGGCATCTTCGAAGCCGTTGTAGTTCTCCGCGTTGTCGGGGCACTTGTCGACGCTGTCGAGCAGGCCGTCCCCGTCCCGATCTGCGGGCTTGGGTGCAAGCGGCGCGACGACCTTGTCCAGACAATGGGCGGCGGGGGAAAGGAAGAATGCGGCGTGAGTATTTGGCTCGGCCAGCCAGAGATGACGCTTGGCAGCGGAGACCGAGCCCTGCTCGAGCTCGAGCTCGGCGAACTGCAAGTGGCTCTCGGCCAGCGCGAGCTCACGCGGGGCACATTTTTCCGCGCCGTGGCTCTTGGCCTCGGCTGCGATCTTCTGCAAGCCCGCGACCTTGCCGCGGAGCTGCGCGCCTTCACCACAGGCAAACAGCGTGAGAGCTGCCCCAAGCACGAGTGGCGGTGCGGGTGAATAGCGCCTCATCAGTCGTCCTCCGCTTTCGACGAGCCCTTGCGCGGTTCACCGTCGTCGAAGGGATCCTCGAGATTGCGCTTGGCGCGCACCTTCACCGGTGCGGGCTTGTCTTCGTCCGCGGAGCTTGCCGGGGCATCCTCGACCGTCTCACCCTTGGAGAGGGCCAGAGCGCGCTGGGCATGCTCTTGCGCTTCAGTCGCGAGATCAAAGGCGTCGCCGTAGTCGGCTTCGGACGCCTCGCTCATCGCTTTCTTCAAGTGCTCGTCCGCGAGCGTGAACTCATAAGGGGCGCGTTGCTCTGCGCCAGCTTCGCGTGCTTCTTCCAACTTGCTCGACGCGGCTCCCGCACGCGCAGCATAAAGCGGATGACCACACCCGGTGACGAGTGCGGCAAGTAAGGACCCAGTGAGCACGAGGCCCACCGCATGGCAAAAACGACCTGGAATGAGTTGCATCCGACGCCTCGAGGACTGCGTCTCGACGGGGTGGACGCTAGCAATCTGCCATCGGGCCCGTCAATTGGAGAGCTGCGTTCTTGTGCCGGGTTTGTCCCCCGGGGGTCAAGTGGCGCGGAAGCGCGCCTTCAGATAGGCCTACTGGCCGTGGTTATTCTGAGAGGGAGTCGCTGTCGGCCGATTGGCAGATTCCTTCTGGTTTCAGTCAGCGACGGGCGAAAGATGCGGTTCCGCGGGCTCAAAAGCAAACTGCCGGGACGAGGCCCGGCAGCTAAGCGGCGTCAGGGAACGCGCCGCGGAGACTCAGACCGGTAGGGCTCAGAGGCGACGAAAGACGCCGACGACCTTGCCGAGAAGCATCGTGGAGCGGAAATCTGAGGCGCGAACCAGGATCGGGGCCATCTGTGCGTTGGCAGGCTGGAACCGGATGTAGTCGCGCTCCGGGAAGTAGTATTTGACGGTGGCTTCGTCGCCAATCAGGGCCACCACGATCTCACCGCGGTCCGCGGTGGACTGCTTGCGGACGAAGATGTAGTCCCCGTTGAAAATCCCGGCTTCGATCATCGAATCGCCCGCGACCCGCAGGCCGAAGACGTCGCGACCACCGCGGATCATCATGCGATCTACCCGCACGGTGTCGACCAGATTCTCCTCGGCGAGCAGGGGCAGACCGGCGGCAACGCGACCCAGGATTGGGATCGAGATTAGGTCATCGTCATTGGCCGGAGCGATCTCGACTGGCGAAACGACCGGTTCGCTATGAGCGCTGTCCATCGACTCGCCGACCAGCTTGAGCGCGCGACTCTTCATATCCTCCCGACGGAGGTAACCCTTGCGCTCAAGAGCGCGCAGGTGGTCGTTGACCCCATTCGTGGAGCGGATCCCCATGTGCTCGCCGATTTCTCGGAGGGTGGGGGGGTAACCGCGCTCGTTGATGGAGTGCCGAATGTACTCCAGCGTCTGCTGCTGTCGCTGCGTCAATCCCTGCATGGCCGGTACACGATACTGAACAGGTGTTGGTCCGTCAAATTAGCGGCAGCACGGCCGGGGCGACATCTGTTCAAGTATTTGAAATTGCGAGCAAAAGGGCCGGTTGACGGGAGGGTAGCCGCTGTACGATTTCCGGGTCGGGGGTCAAAATCGGACTCAGCGCGCCCGGGCGCGCACGGTTAGGCGCGGGCGAACGCGGGCGTGAGGCGGCGAACGCGGGCAGTCGCGGGCCCGAGGCGGGCGTGAGGCACTCGGTCGCGGGGTCGTGAGATTCCCCGAAGCGCCCGCTCTAGAAGCGACCGCTGATCGACAGGAAGGTGAGCTTCTCGTTGGTGTCGCGCAGTCGGGTGACCAGCAACCGGACGAAGCTCCACAGAACCTCGTAGGCGAGCTCCTTGTGCAAAAACAGGAGCTCGTCAAAGCCGCCCTTGGGTAGTACGAGCAACCGACAACGCTCGTGCACGATAGCGTCCGCCGAGCGTGGCGCCTCGTCGAGCAGCGCCATTTCGCCAAAGACCTGGCCCGCACCGAGCACCGCGAGGGCTTCTTCCCCCATGCCGGCGACCTCTCGGCTGATGCGAACCTTACCCTCGAGGATCAGATAGAGGCGATCCCCCGTCTCCCCATGGGCAAAGATGCGGGTGCCGAGTGCATAGCTCTCCTCGGTCGAGACGCGCGCCAGCAGTTCCAGGGCTTGAGGCTTCAAGCTCGAGAAGAGGGCGACTTGCGACAGCTGTTCGACGCGGTCTTGCACGCTGGCACTATACCCGCGCTGGCCCTCACGGGACAACTGGTGGAACAACTGGCCTGACCTTGGCTAACCCTGGCTGCGCGGCCAGAACCCGTTCAGCGGGAGGAACTAGCGGCGGAAGGTCACGCGGATCGGCGGGGTGGCAGACTCGATCGCCTGGCCCCAGAGGTTATAGGCCGGGTTGTAGGTCTTTCGCAGACCGCACTGCCGGGCCAGGTTGCCAAACCCATGGCCCGGATCGCCGAGCACGCTGACCTTCTTGGCGTGGCCGTCGACGCCCACGGTGACGACGATGCGGACCTGCATGTAGTCGATCTGCTCGACGTCCGCTTCGGGCGGGAACCCGCAGTCCTCCCAGTTCATGATCGCCGGGGTCGCCGGACGTGAGAGGTCTTTGTCGGGCGGTGGACGCGGAGCCTGGGCTGGCCCTTTGCCAGTCCCTCCGGGGACACCGCCGGGACGAGCGCGGAGATCGGATACGGCGGATTTCGAGGTGCCGGTGGCGGCTGTAACTCCACCCGCAAAGCGATCCCCGTTGCCACTGATGAAGCCCTGATCAGTGAGATCGAGCGGTTCATTAGGATCGGGCTCGGCAGTCATCACCTTGCCAGCCTCAGCGGCCGCAGGAGGGGCCTCCTGAGGCGGTTCGGTCGTGCTGGGGGCGGCGACCTTCGGTTGGGTGAGCGCTGGCTTGGGCGGCTCAACCTCCGGCGGTGGTGGCGGCTTGAGCTTCTGCTCAACCTGGACGGCAAAGGTCTGCCGTGCGGTCTCACGGGTGACGTTCTGAACGTGCGTGACGAACGCACCAATGTCGATCAGCGCCGTCGCGCCATAGCTGGCTGCCGCGCCGTGCACCAGGAACGCCCCGACCAGCCCCACGCGCCAACCGAGCTGCTTGGAGCGCTCACCGAGCAGCAGGACGCGCCCAAAGGGAGCGCGGCTCTCGGGCGAATCGTGCGGGCGAAGCTGCCTGGATTCCGACATGAGGGGGCGCCGTGATGATGGAGGTCCGTCTTCGGAGTCCGTGAGCGCGTCAGCGAACGCGGGTGCGTCCTCCGCCAAGTCCGGACTGCGCGCGCTGCCCGCGGACCTGTGCGACGACGTAGCCATCACGACGCGGGGGGCCGGAGCGCTGGAGCGCGCGGCGCGGCGGGTGGCTTCACTTTGGCGTCGGGGCATGGTTGTTAGTCGTTAGAGTAGGGGAGCGAGCGGATCGATTCAGGGTTTCGCGGGCGCGGCGGGCGCGGCGGGTGCGGTGCCAACGTCGGTCGAAGGGCTGACCGCGAAGGCGATCTTGGAGACGCCACCGCGATTGAGGAGATCTAGCACGTGGATCACACGGCCATGTTCGACCTTGGTGTCCGCGCGAACGACCGCGCGCATGTCGGCGTTCTTGGCCTTGGCTTCCTTGGCGAGCGGCAAGATCGCGTCGTCGTTAGCGATGGCCCTCGAGTCGACCACTGTCTTGCCGTCGATCGTGAGCTCCACGCTGAACACCGTTTGGAGAGCCTCGCCGCTGGCAGACTTTGGCAGATCCATCGGCATGCCTTGGGACACGATGATGCGCGCGGTCACCATGAAGATGATCAGCAGCACCAGCGCGATGTCCACGAAGGGCGTCACGTTGATGGCGGAGATGAGTCCGTCGTCGTCGTTACTGCTTGCACCCGCCATGCTGACTCAGTCCTCCGAGAGCGGGGCGGTAGAGGTGCTGTCGGACACCAAGTGCGCCAGAAGAACGCGGCTCAGCGCCTCGGTGTTAGCCAAGATCGACTTGGATTGCCGCATGAACACGTTGTACATCGCCACGGCCGGAATCGCGACGACCAAACCAACAGCTGTAGCGACCAGCGCTTCAGCGATGGCGCCCATCACCTGCTGCGGCGCCATGCCCTGAGCGGCCTGGGCTGCGGCATGCACCGTGTCTTCTTTGCCGAGTGCTTCGAAGGCCTGAACGACGCCGATCACGGTGCCAAACAGCCCGATGAACGGAGCGTTATTGCCAAGCGTGCCAAGGTAGGCCAGGCGGCGCTCGAGGCGCATGCGCTGGAGAGCTGCTGCGCCTTTCATGGCCTCGTCAGCCGAGCGTGCGCCGTGTTCGAGCTCATCGAGCCCTGCGATCACGACAGCAGCTTCCGCGCTCGGACTGGCGTCGAGCAGGCGGCGGGCTTCCTTGACGTCATTGTCGCGCAGGGCCTTGCGGAGCTTAGTCGCCAGGGTGGCGATGTCGTCCCGGAGGCTGAAGAAGAACCAAATGCGTTCCAGCATGATCGCGACGGACACGACGCTTAGCGCGACGAGGACCCACATGACCCACCCGGCGCCGAAGTCAGTCATCAAACGCTGAAGCCACTCGACAAGATTCATCTGCTCGAACCTTCCACTGAAACAATCTCTTAGGGTCGCAGTCGACCCGCCAACAGTGCCCCCACGAGGACACCCGCGGAGGACTAGCACAGGCTGACCCGGCAGCCCGGTAGTGTGACCGAAGAGTCACACTTCGGGAGCGAGGCAGCAGCGCTGCACCTAAACGCTAGCCTGGTGACAGCTGTTCCCCGCGTCGAGACGGAATTTGGTGGACGTGCGAAATGCGGCCAAGGGGCCTGCCGGTAGGGAGCGATTGTCCCAGGATCCGGAAATGCCAGCCCAGTGGCCGACGCTGCCTCTCCGGGGCGAACGTGTCGGGGCGTCGGGCCGCTGTCGGCCCGGGCGCGCCCTTCGGCGGCGTCACGCGCCGCGCCAGCGTGACCAAGATATGACAAATAATGTCCGATGCCAGAAAGTCGGACTTGAGCAGCGCTGCGCGATGGGCGATAACCTGCTGCCGGTCGTGCTTGGTCGAGGCTGGTGAGAGCGAGTCGTAGCGGATGTACGTTCACCGAAGCAATCGAATGGAAGCGCTCGTAGGCGCACTGGCGTCGGTCGTCTCCGAGCCGCAAAAGCGCGATCCGTTCGCCGCTGAGGTTGTGGTCGTGCAGAGCCAGGGCATGGAGCGTTGGCTCAGCTTGACCCTCGCGAGCAGGCTCGGGATCTGGACGAGCTCGGACTATCCGTTCCCTCGGGCCTTCGTGGAACGCGTGCTCGACATCCTGGCGCCGCGTGAGCCGGGGCCGGAGCCGTTTCGCACGGGCGCGTTGGTCTGGTCGATCGCTGCGCTGCTTCCTCTGCTCAGCGAGCGGCCCGAGTTTCAGCTGGTGGCCGCCTACCTGCGCGGCAAGAGCGCAGCCGAAAGCAACCCTGAGTCGGAGCTTTTGCGCCGCTTGGGGTTGGCTCGGCGTGTGGCCGATGCGTTCGATCAGTACTTGGTATTTCGTCCGGATTGGCTGCTCGGGTGGGAGTCGGGGGAGCGTCCCGAGTCAGTCGTCGAAGCCTGGCAACCGATCCTGTTTCAGGAGCTCGTGCGACGGCACGGCCGTGAGCATTTCGCAGCGCGCCTGGCGCGCGTGGTATCGAGCGGCAAGCTGGCGGGCGAAAGCGAGGCCTTGCTTCAGCTCGTCGAGCGCCTGCCTGAGCGGATCCATTTGTTCGGGATCGCGTCGCTCCCTCCGCTGTTCGTGCAGCTGTTCGAGTACCTTGGGCATCACTGCGAGGTGCACTGGTACCTTCTGACGCCGAGCCCTGAGTACCTCGGAGACGAACCGACGCGCCGAGAACTCGCGCGGCGCTCAGGGCGTCACGCCGCGACCGCTCAGAGCGAGCTGGCCAGCGCCTTGCCGCTACTGGCGTCGCTCGGGCGGACCGGACGCGAGCTCTCGCGGGTGCTCGAGGAGACGAGCCAGTATGAGGAGATTGAAGGAAGCGGGTTCGTCGAACCCGAACCGACCAGTCTCCTGCGCATCTTGCAGGGGGATTTGTGCGCGTTGCGACGTCGCGGGCCGCGCGGCAGCGCCCCGGCCGTGGTGCTGGCAACCGGCGACCGTTCGCTCGAAGTGCACAGCTGTCACGGACCGCGCCGAGAGCTCGAGGTCCTGCGGGAACTCTTGCTGGATGCCTTTGAGACGGATCCGACGCTCGTGCCTGAGGATGTGCTCGTGATGCTGCGGGACGTTGAAGCCTACTCACCGCTGGTCGACGCAGTATTTGGCGCTACGCCTCCCGGACAGCCGCGCAGCATCCCCTATGCGATCGCAGACCGCACGCTGCGTGCAGAAAACACCCTGGCTGATGCGGTCGTGCGTCTGCTGGAGGGCCTCACCGGACGACTCTCCCTGGTCGGACTCTTCGAGCTGCTGGAGCTCGAACCGGTGCAACGCAAAATGGGGCTTGAGCGGGAGGTCGTCATTCAGCTGCGCACTCGTCTGTCCGAGCTGGGCGCGCGCTGGGGCGTGGATGCTGAGGATCGCGCGCGGCTCGGGTTGCCGAGCTACGAGGAAAATACCCTCAGATTCGGCCTGCGGCGCTTGATCCTCGGGACTGCCATGAGCGCCTCGGGTGAGCCGTATTTCGGCGTCTTGCCCGATGAGCTCGAGGGGGACCGCGCCGAGCAGGCCGGAGTGCTTGCCGCCTTCATTGAGCGCCTGTTTGTCTGGCGCCAGCGCCTGATCGGCGCCCTGACCTTGGCAGGTTGGACCGGCTGCCTCGGGGAGCTTGTTGCCGAACTCTGTCAACTGGAGCCAGACCAGGAGTGGCAGAAGCCTGAGCTGCTCAAACAGCTGCAGCAGCTCGTGACGGAGGCCGAGGTAGGGGGCTTTGATGAGGCGCTGTCCGAGCGCGCGTTCATCGCTCAGCTGCGCGAGCATTTCGAGGGCAACCGCAGCGCGCGGGCCTTTCTCACAGGCGGCGTCACCTTCTCCGCGATGCTGCCGATGCGCTCGATTCCGTTTCGTGTGATCGCAATGGTGGGCCTCGACGACACGGCCTTTCCGCGGCCAGTCCGTCGCTCGAGCATCGATGGAATCGCCGCGGCGCCCAGGCTCGGGGATCGGTCGAGCAGGGACGAGGACCGTCACCTGTTTCTCGAGGCACTGCTCAGCGCCCGGGAGCGCTTGATCCTCACGTATATCGGACGCAGTCCACGCGATGACTCGACGCGACCTCCCTCGGTCGTGCTCGAGGAGTTACTTGAAGCGGTGGACGAGTGCGCTGTCGTGGAGGACCCCGTCACTCATGAGTGTCGTCCGGCGCGGCAACTGATCGTGGTCCAGCATCCACTGCAGGCCTTCGGTCCGCGCTATTTCGATGGCAAGAGCGCGCGCCTGACGAGCCGCGATCTTCAGGCCTATCGCGCGGCGGTGGCGCTGGCTCACGGTGAGCCCAGTCGTCGTGCGGCAGTGCCCCGAAGCCCGGGTGGCGCGCGCGCTCAGCTCTCACTCGCTTCCTTGCGCGAGTTCCTGAACTCTCCAGCACGCTACTGGCTGCGCGAGCGACTGCGAGTGCGACCCCACCGCCTGCCCGACAAACTGGCCGAGCGTGAGACTCTGACCCTGGCAGGGTTGGAGCGCTGGAAGGTCAGCGATCTGCTGCTCGGATCCGGCGAGCGCGAAGTTTCCATGGTTCGCGCGCGGGCGCAGGGTTGGCTCCCACCGGGTAAAATTGGTGAATTTGACTACTCGACGGCCGAGCGACGCGTGGCGCCACTGCGCGCCCAGCTCGAGGAACTGCGGGCAAGGGGGCCAGCGCGGACCCGTGAGTTCGAGCTGACGCTTGACGGCGCGCTGCTCGATGAGGCTGCTCTGAGACTATTCGGCGAGAGCCAAGGGTATCCCAGTACGACGATTTCCGGGAGTCTCGAGCTGCACGGGACATGGCTGCTCGATGCTCTACCGTCCAAGCTCGCCCCGGGCGCCCGCCTGAGCGCCTCGCTGTGTCATCTGCTCGGGAGTGCGAGCGCGCAGCTCTCTGAGACTCATTTGCTACGTCTCCGGGATGGCGGGCTTGAGCACCTGGTTTATCCAGCGCTTTCGCCCGAAGCGGCGCGCCTGCTGCTGGCCAATTGGGTAACACTCGCTCACTGGGCGCGCGAGCAACCGCTGCCCTATTTCCCCGAGCTGCGCGCGGAGTTGGCACAAATGCGTAAACGCTGCGCGCTCACTGGCGAGGTGACGCGCGAGCAACTCGAGTCCTGCGAGCTGTCGAGCCTCGGCGCGGTGTCGAGTCGACTCCAACAGCGCTGGGAGGCGACGCGACTCAGACAAGCGTCCGACCACGGGGCTCCGCCTGCCGAGCCCGAGGTAATGAGTCTATTTGGCGATGAATCGCCGTTCGAGTCCCTTTGGCCCGAGGCAGGGCTCTACCGCGGACTGCCTCGCTGGTTCGGTCTCGAGTACGAACTCGGAGTGGCCAGTGATCGTCTGGCGACGCCTGCGGCCAAGCCGGGGAGCGCATCATGAAACTCGAGCCCTTCAAGCTCCCACTGTCTGGGACTCGCCTGATCGAGGCGAGCGCCGGCACGGGCAAGACCCACGCGATCTCGAACCTCTACCTGCGTGCCGTGCTCGAGCGCGAGCTAGAGCCGCGCAGGATCCTGGTCGTCACGTTTACTCGGGCCGCCACGGCCGAGCTCGGGGAGCGCATCCGGGCGCGCCTGCGGCAGGCTCACCGCTATCTTTCGGAACCTGGCCTCGCGCTAGATGACCCCGAGCTGCAGTACTACCTCGCGGCGCGGCCCGCGCCCGAGCAGGATCGATTGCGGCTCGAGCAGGCCTTGCTCGGAATCGATGAGGCCTCGGTCTTCACGATCCACGGCTATTGTCAGCGCGTGCTCGAGGGCAATGCCTTCGAGAGCGGGGTTGGTTTTGACGCCGAGCTGATGGAATCGATGGATTCCCTGCTGTTTGAGGTGACCGCGGATCTCTTCATTCAGGAGCTGCACGCGCGTCCACTTGAGGAGCTGGCCGAGCTGCGCAGTCACGGGGTGTCGTTCGAGTCGCTGCGTGAGCTCGCCACGCAGGTGGGGCGTCGACCGGAGCTGGTTGCCGAGCTGCTACCGGCCGTCGTGGAGCCGACCGACGACGACCTGGAACAAGCCGCTCGCGGGTTCGATCAGCTGCGCCAAGCCCTGCGGACGAGCTGGGATGGGCCGCGCATCATGCAGTCCATCAAGAATGCCAAGGGCAGTCACAAGCGAGCCTACAGCGCTGCGCACCTGCCGAAATGGCTTGAGGCGGCCGCGTTGGCGCTGCAAACGCCCGCTCGTGAGCTATTTGGCATTCCCGAGGTGTGGCTGCGGCTGACACCTCAGGCCTTGCTCGACAAGGGCTGTGAGGCGCCGCCGGACGAACCCTGTCTTGCGCAAATGGCCCGGGTTTGTGCGTCGTTCGAGCAGCTTGAGATGCTCCGGCAGCAGCGCGCTATTGCACTTCGGGCTCGCTTTGCCCGGGGCGTCGTGGAAGCGCTCGATACGCGCAAGCAGCGCGACGGGCAGTTCTCCTTTGACGATTTGCTCACGCGGCTGGCTCAGGCTCTCGCGGGACCGCAAGGTGAGCAGCTCGCTCGTCGCCTGCGCGACGCCCACCCGATCGCGCTGATCGACGAATTCCAAGACACCGATCCCGTGCAATATGCGGTGTTTTCTCGGGTCTATAGCGAGCCGGGGACCTGCCTTCTGCTGATCGGAGATCCGAAGCAGTCCATTTACGCGTTCCGGGGAGCAGACATCGAAGCGTACCTGGCTGCTTCGCGCTCGGCAGTGGCGCGCTATTCGCTGAGCGTCAACTGGCGCAGTGATCCCGGCCTTTTGTCAGCGCTGGAAGAGGGCTACGCGCGGCTCGAAAACCCGTTCCTCACCAGCGAGATTCCCTTCGAACCGGTCGAGGCTCGTCCTGGCGCTGCGGATCTGAGCGACGCCGAGGGTCGCCTGGTGAGTGGCCTCGAGGTGGTCTGGCTCGACCGCTTCGGTGAGGCGGACGCGCCTCTCAGCAAGGCGGACTACGACTCGCTGGCGGCTCGGACCGCGGCAGAGCTGACGCGCGAATGGTTGCAGCGCGGGCTCGTGCTTGGCGACCAGCCCTTGATGGAAAGCCAGATCGCGATCCTCACGCGCTCGAACTCCCAGGCGCGCATGACGCAGCGCGCGCTTTCCAAGCTGGGGCTCCGAAGCGTGCAGACCGGGGATGAGACGGTGTTCTCAGCGCCCGAGGCCGCAGATATCGAGGTGCTTTTGCTCGCCATGCTCGCACCGGGCTCGCTGCCGGCGTTGCGACAGCTGCTGTCGCGCGAGCTGCTGGGCGTGCTTCCGCAAGAGCTCGCGAGTTGGTCCGAGTCGAGTCCGGAGTGGGAACGTTGGACGCTGCGCGTGCTGGACTGGGGTCAGGCTTGGCGCCGCCTTGGTCCGTTTGTGGCGATTCGGCGCGCGCTCGACGACTGCGACGTGGTGGCGCAGACCATCGGACAGCTCGATGGCGAACGGCGCGTGACCAACCTGCTTCACCTGGCGGAGTTGCTCGAGCAGGCGCGCGTCGAGCAGCGTCTCGGTCCGGAGGCCCTGCTCGCTTGGTTCCGCGACGAACGAGCGGGTGACTCGAGCACGGGCAGTGAGTCGCGGCAGACGCGGATCGAGAGTGACGAGCGAGCCGTCGTGGTGACCACCGTTCATCGGAGCAAGGGGCTGCAGTACCCGATCGTGATCTGTCCGTTTCTGTGCGCGGGGATTGGTTCCGGTCGTCCGCGCCCGTCGCTGCTCGTGCCACTTGAGCAGCCGAGGCGCTGGGGTCTTCATCTGATGCCGTCGCTGCTGCCCGAGAATTCCCCGGAACGGCTCCAGCTGATGCGGGAAGAAATGGCGGAACAAACGCGCTTGCTCTACGTCGCGCTGACGAGGGCCAAGCATGCGGTGTCGCTGTGCGGGGCCGTTGCCAAGGGTTGGGGCAACTCCGCGCTTGGACGTTGGCTATTTCCGACAACGAGTGACCCGGCGGAGCTCGAAAGCGGAACCGCCGAGGACCTCGTGCGCGCTCTCAGGGAGCGAGCGACGGCGACTTTCCGCGTCCGTCGCCTCGCGCAGGTGGGCGAGCTCGCTGGCTCACCGGCTCCGCGCTTGGCGCGTCACTTGACGCCGCCTGTGGCGCCGGAACGGATCCTGAGGACGACTCGGCGTCTCGCCAGTTATAGCGCGTTGACCCGCGATCTGTCCGGATTGTCGGCTACCGGAGGGCGCGATCGCGACGTGCTCACGACCAGCAACAAAACAGGCATCACCACAGCAGCGTTGCCTTGGTTGGGGCTTCCGGCAGGTGCGACCACGGGTGAGGCGATTCACTCGCTATTCGAAGAACTCGATTTTGGCAGCCTGGAGCCCAGCATCGAGCAGCTTAAGCTCGGCGCGGTGCTGGCAAGACATGGCCTGTCACGCCTCGATCACGAGCTTGTGCGAGCGGGGCTGCGCGCAGTGGTTGGTGCCAGGTTGAGTGAGACGGAGCCCGAGCTGCGGCTCGAGGGCTTGCGGCTGCAGGACACCTGGCGCGAGCTGGAGTTCACGTTTCCGGTGGCCAAGCTGACGCCCGAGCGGATGGGCGCGGTGGTGACCCCGGCGCTGACCGGCCTCGCTGAGGACTACACTCGCTCGCTGCAGGAGCTTGAGTTTGGCGAGCTCGACGGACATCTGCGAGGTTTCATCGATCTCGTGTTTCGCGCCGGCGAGCGATTCTACGTGCTCGACTACAAATCGAACCGGCTCGGCGTGACCGCAGAGCAGTACGGTCCCGTCCATCTAGCGAGGGCCATGGCGGAACACCATTACCCGTTGCAGGCGTCGATCTACGCAACAGCGGTCCACCGCTGGCTCGGCCTGCGAAAGCGCGACTACAACTACGAGCAGCATTTTGGCGGCGTGCTCTACCTGTTTGTTCGAGGAATGTCGCCCGAGCTGCGCCCCGGACACGGGGTGTACCACCATCGTCCGTCACTTGAGGCGGTGACGCGACTGTCGCGCTTGTTTGAAGGAGAGCTGTCATGAGCTGGCATCACTGGGGAGCGCTCACCGGACTGTTCGAACCCCTCGACCGTCAATTGGTTGCCGTCGTCGCTGAAGTGTCAGGCGAGCGCTCGCTTGAGCTGGCATTGGCCGTGGCGTTGGCGAGTCGCGCGACGCGGCACGGACACGTGTGCTGGGAGCTCGCGGACTGTGCGGGTCGCCGCCTGCTCGATACGGAGCTTGGCGCTGAACTCGAGGAGCTTGAGCTGGGGCAAACCGACGCGCGTGCCGAGCTGCGCTTTCCAGAACTCGAGGCGTGGCTCAGCGCTCTGCGCGCCTCGACGGGGGTTCGCACGCTTGGGGAGCCCGACGGCAAGAGGGCCCCGCTCGTGCTCGCGGGCAGCCGAATTTACCTGGAACGCTATCGCGAACAGGAAGAGGAACTGGCGCAACTGCTCGTGGAGCGCGCCACTCCGCTCGGCCTTGTGGGTGACCCAGAGCAGCTGCGTCAGGAGCTCGAACGTCACTATGAGCTTGGCGATGCGCTGACGCACCCGCAGCGGCTCGCGACCGCCTTGGCCTGGCTCTCGCCGCTCACGGTGATCGTGGGCGGTCCGGGTACAGGCAAGACCACGGCGGTGGCGAGGCTGTTGGCTCTTGCGGCGAACATGACGCTTCAGACGTGTGGCAAGTTGCCGCGCGTGCTACTGCTCGCGCCTACTGGCAAGGCCGCAACCCGTCTGGCGGAGTCGATTCGTCACCAACTTGGCAACGTCGATTGCCCGACGGCGGTGCGCGAGACGCTGGCGACCGAGGCTTCAACGATTCATCGCGCCCTCGGTCGAGGCGCTTGGGCAGGGACGCCCGAGCCGCTGGCGGCTGACTTGGTGGTGGTCGACGAAGCGTCGATGGTGGATCTGGGCGTGATGCGGCGGCTGCTGCTGGCCTGTCGCAAGGTGGAACGGCTTGTACTGCTCGGCGATCCGGGCCAGCTGGCATCGGTCGACGCGGGAGCGGTGTTGTCGGATCTGACTCACGGCCGAAGCCTCGGATATTCGCCCGCGCTCGCTCGGGTGCTCAGTCAGGTGACGGGGCTCGCGGTGCCTGAGACGACGGGACCTCCAGTCGGACTGAGCGACGCGATCGTCGAGCTGACGCACAGTCGACGCTTCAGCGAGTCGAGCGCGCTCGGGCAGCTTGCGGCAGCTGTGCGCGGAGGTGACCTCGCGCGAGCGCTCGAGCTGCTCGAAGGCAACGAGACGGAAGTGCGCTTTTTGGAGCTGCCCAGCGGCGCGCGTGAGTCGGAGCTGCTCGAGGCTGAGGTGTGCCGCGGCTATGCTCCGCTCTGGCGCACGCGCAGCGCGGAGAGCGCGCTTGAGGCCTTGTGGCAGTATCGCGTGTTTGCTGGGCCTCGCCGCGGGCCGTTCGGAGTGCTTGCGCTCAATGAGCGTTTGGCGCGGCTCGCGGCCGGTGCACGCGCGCAGTATGAACCCTGGCTGTTGACGGAAAACGCGTCGAGTCTGTCGCTTTACAATGGGGATCTCGGCGTGGCGCGTCGTCGCGCCCGGGACGCCGGTCGCGAGGTGGCGTTCGCCGGGCTGCCGGAAGTGCGACGGCTGGCGATGGCGCGTCTCCCCGCCTGCGAGCTCGCTTACGCGATGACGGTGCACAAGGGGCAGGGCTCGGAGGTGGACGAGGTTCTGTTCGTATTGCCGGAGCCCGGCTCGCCGCTGCTGTCGCGGGAGCTGCTGTATACGGGGCTGACCCGGGCGCGGCGTCGTTGCACCCTGATCGGGCAAAAAGCGGCGATTGGAGAAGCCTTGGCGCGGCGCGTCTCGCGGCAGACGGGCCTTGCGGAGGCCCTGCGCTGTGCCAGCTTGGAGCGGGCATGAACGAGCCAACCTGGGCTTCCCGGTTCACGGCGCGGCTCAAGCGCGGCTCGTCGGTGGCGCTCGCGCTGGGGGCCTTGGCAGGGTTGTTCGTGGTTGGGGTGACCCCTTGTCCGGTGGCGGGCCTGCTTGGCCTGCCTTGTCCGGGTTGTGGACTCACCCGAGCCAGCGTCGCGATGTTGCACGGGGATTGGGCGCTGATGCTGCGCTGGCATCCATTGGCGCCGCTGCTCGCACCAATTGTGGTCGTTTTGGTTGGGCTTGAGGTCGGCGGATTCGTGTGGCGTGATGGCGACGTGTCGAGCGCTGGCAGCCCGCTGCTGTTGTCGCGTCTCACCACGCTCGGAGCGCTGCTCGTGCTGCTCATCGCTGTCGGGGTCTGGCTTGCGCGTTTCGCGGGGGCCTTCGGGGGTCCAGTGCCGGTGGCGCGCTGGTGGTAGCCGTTGCGTCAGGTCGACTCACGGCCGCGAGCGGGCTAAAAGAGCGGGCCATGGATTCGCTGCCCTCGAAAACCGCGTTGCGTGATGAGCTGCTGGGGCAGCTCAGTGAGCAGCTGCAGCACGCCGAGCGGGCTCACCAGGCCACCACGGCCGGAGTGACCCATGAAGAGGCTCGTCCCGAGAACGACAAGGACACTCGGGCACTCGAGCAGAGCTACCTGGCGCGCGGTCAGGCCCAGCGCGTGGTCGAGCTCAGGACGGCCCTGCTGCAGGTAAAATCGATGCCACTCGGGGCGCTCGAGGCCGGAGCCAAGGTTCGGGTGGGAGCGCTCGTGACGACGAACGACGAGGTTCGTCAGGTAACGTACTGGATCTGCCCGGCAGGCGGTGGGGTCAAACTGGCCGCCGGCAGCATCAACGTGCTCACCCCCCAATCGGTGCTCGGTCGGGCCTTGATCGGCCTGGAACTCGGCGACGTCTGCGAGGTGGCGATCGCCGGAAAGCCTCACAGTCTTGAGCTCGAGGGGCTGCAGTAGAGGGATTTGGCCCCCGGCCAATGAGCAGCTCGACGCCCTTCCGGGGAGCGGCCCAAAAACCTTGGTGCCGCTCAGTCGGGGCTTCCTGATATTTTTGGGATCAGGACTTAATTCGACCGCTGGTCATCCGTATTCGCCAACTGATCCCGGTCGCTCGCTGAGTGCGGCGAGCGACTGGGTGACCCAACCCCGAGGCCCGAAACCTAGCGTGAGCGGGTGAGCCTTGGGGCCGCCCGCGTCCCACTGGAGCCAGGCGCAGGTGTCGTAGCGTCAGACGTTGAAGCGGAAGTGCATCACGTCGCCGTCGCGCACGATGTACTCCTTGCCCTCGATCGCCAGCTTACCCGCCTCGCGGCACTTGCCCTCGGAGCCGAGCGCGATCAGGTCCTCCCACCAGATCACCTCGGCCTTGATGAAGCCGCGCTGGAAATCGGTGTGGATCGCGCCGGCCGCTTCGGGGGCTGAGGCACCCTTGGCCACGGTCCAGGCGCGACACTCTTGCTTGCCAGCGGTGAGGAACGTGATGAGACCAAGCAGCTCGTAGCCCGTGTGAATCACCTGGTAGAGGCCGGGCTCGCTCAGTCCGACGCTGGCGAGAAACTCGGGGCGATCGGCGGGCTCAAGCTCGGCGATCTGCTCCTCGAGCGCTGCACAGATCGGAACCACGCGGGCGCCCTGCTTGGCTCCGTACTCGACGAGCTTGTTGTAGTGCGCATTGCCAGCCAGGTTCATCAACGTGGCTTCGTCCACGTTGGCGACGAAGAAGGTCGGCTTGTGCGTCAGCAGCTGCAGCTCTGCGACGACAACCGCCTCTTTCTCATCGAGCACGAGCGAGCGAGCGGGCTGTCCAGCGTCGAGATGCGCGACTAGCTTTTCCGCGACGCGCAAAGCAAGCTGCTCTTTGGCATCACCGCTTTTGGACTGTTTTTGGGCACGATCAAGGCGCTTTTGAGCCGTGTCGAGATCTTTGAGACAGAGCTCGGTGTCGATCGTGGCGATGTCCGAGACGGGATCGACCTTGCCCTCGACGTGCGTGATGTTGTCGTCCTCGAAGCAGCGCACGACATGCGCAATCGCGTCGACCTCACGGATGTGCGAGAGGAACTGATTGCCGAGCCCCTCGCCCTTGGAGGCGCCGCGCACGAGGCCGGCGATGTCCACGAAGCGGATGGTGGTCGGCACCTTCTTATCGGTGACATAGAGCACCGACAGCTTGTCGAGTCGCGGATCGGGCACCGGCACGATCCCGACGTTGGGCTCGATCGTGCAGAAGGGGAAGTTCTGCGCCTCAGCCTTCGCCGTGGAAAGCGAGTTGAAGAGCGTGCTTTTGCCAACGTTTGGCAGACCGACGATTCCGCAGGAAAATCCCATAACGCCGGGCGGGTTAGCGCAGGAGCCGGGATTCGTCGAGCTGCGGCCCCGCGTATTTGATCTCGGCTCGTCGGCGGACCGCTCGGCTGCGCGGCGGGCAGCGCGACTTGGCTTCGCTCAACCGGTTGACTCGCGCCGCCGCGGGCTTAGTTTCTCTGCAGACAGGAGTCCCCATGATCGAACTCAAGGTTTCCGGCATGTCGTGCGGTGGTTGTGAGCGCAACGTCAAGAAGACCTTGGCGCGTCTTGAGCCCGCTGCGGAGGTCACTGTGGAGCTCGCCAGCGGTCAGGTGCGGATCTCGGGCTCGCTCACGGCATCAGCCGCGATCGCCGCGCTCGAGGCCGCGGGCTACCCCGCGGTCGAGGCGTGACGGTTCCTGATGCGGCGTCCGCCCCCGGACTCGGGGTGCCCAACCCGCCGCGCATCGAGGTTACTCTGCGCGTCGGCGGCATGACCTGCGCGAGCTGCGCGACTCGGCTCGAGCGTGTGCTGCAGGCGACTCCCGGGGTGGACCGTGCGCAGGTGCAGCTCGTTCACGAGCTGGCGCGCATTCTCGTGGTGCCCGGCACGCCCATTGAGAGCCTGGCTGCGGCCGTCGCTCAAGCCGGGTTCGAGGTGCGCGAGTCGCCCAAGGCTCCGGCGCAACAGCTCGTGTCCGACGAGCAGGAGTCGCGACAGCGACTCCATCGCGAAGGCATCGTCACGTTCATCGGCCTGGCTCTCGCGGTGCCGCTAGTTCTGCCGATGTTCCTCATGCTGTTCGGTCTGCATTTTCACCCATCGCCTTGGGTGGAGCTCGGTCTCGTGTTGCCGCTGCAGTTTGGTCTCGGAATGCGTTTTTATCGCTCCGGGTTCAATGCGCTACGCCATGGCGCGGGAAATATGGAGCTCTTGGTCGCGCTCGGGACCACGGCGGCCTTCGGCTACAGCCTGGCGCTCCTGCTCGTCAAAGGGGCGGCTGCCACGACGGGGCAGCTCTATTTCGAGAGCGCCGCAGTGGTGATCGCGCTCGTGCGTTTCGGCAAGTGGCTCGAGCTGCGGGCCAAACGCAGCACATTTTCCGCACTGCGTGAGCTGCTGGCGCTTCGCCCTGAGACCGCGCGCCTGCGCCGGAGCTCGGGGGATGAGATCGTGCCCGCCGACAGTCTTCAGGTGGGCGATATCATCGTGGCTCTCCCGGGTGAGCGAATCGCAGCTGATGGCTGGGTGAGCGAGGGCAGCAGCGGCGTCGACGAGTCGCTCGTCACCGGTGAGAGTCTGCCCGTCGAAAAGAGCGCGGGGACGGCGGTGTTCGCGGGCACCCTCAATGGCACCGGACGCCTCGTGCTGCAGGTCTCCCAGGTGGGAGAGACCTCGTTGCTTGGACGGATCGTGGACCGCGTGTACGCGGCTCAAGGCGGCAAGGCCGCCGTGCAGCAGCTGGTCGATCGCATCAGCAATATCTTCGTTCCGAGCGTTCTCGGGCTCGCGCTCCTCACGGGCATTGGCTGGGTGCTCGCGACGGGCTCGCTGGGGCAGGCGACGGGCGCCGCCATCAGTGTGCTCGTGGTGGCCTGTCCTTGCGCGCTCGGACTCGCGACGCCAACGGCGGTGGTCGCGGGCACGGGGGCCGCTGCCAAGGCGGGCATCCTCGTGCGCGACATCGACACCCTCGAGCGCCTCGCAGAGGTCACGGTCGTCGTATTCGACAAGACCGGCACGGTCACCGAGGGGCGTCCCAGTCTGGCCCATGAACGCTACGCTGACGCGGATCGCGGCGCAGAGCTGCTGGCGCTCGCCGCGGCTCTGCAGCAGGGCAGCGAGCATCCCCTGGCCGCCGCGATGGTGGCTGCGGCGCGGCAGCGCGGGCTTGCGTTGGTCGAACCCCAGGGCGTCAGCTCGCTCGTCGGGCGAGGCGTGAGCGGGCAGGTGAGCGGGCGCGCGCTGCGCATCGGCAGTCGCGAGTTTCTCGTGGACAGCGCGCGCGCTTCGGGGCTTGCGAGCGGTGAGGAGCTGGAGCTCCAGTGGGCCGGGCACAGTGTCGTTGGGCTCGAGGTCGACGGACAGATTCTGGCCTGGTTCGGAATCGCCGATCCCATTCGAGACACGGCCCGTCCAGCCGTCGAGGCCCTGCGGCGTCTCGGAATTTCAGCCCATTTGTTGAGTGGTGATGCCGTGCAGGTCGCCGAGAGCGTGGGCCGCGCACTTGAACTTGAGCGCTCGACGGGCCGCGTCAGCCCCGAGGGTAAGCAGGACTACATCGAGTCGCTGCGCAGCGCCGGTCAGCGCGTTGCCATGGTCGGCGACGGGCTCAACGACGCTCCCGCCCTGGCGGCAGCAGCCGTCGGCATCGCGATGGGCTCGGGGACAGCGGTCGCGATCGAGACCGCCAGTGTCGTGCTATTGCGACCGGATCCACGCCTGGTTGCCTCCGCCGTCGAGGTGGCTCGCGCGACCCGTCGCAAGATCCGCCAGAACCTCGGTTGGGCATTTGGTTACAACATCGTCGCCTTGCCTTTGGCGGCCTTCGGTCGCTTGGATCCGATGGTGGCTGGCGCCGCGATGGCGTTTAGCAGCGTGAGCGTCGTGACCAGCTCGCTGCTGCTTCGCCGCTGGAGGCCAAGAGCTTGAGTTACCTGGCTTTTCTGCTGCGTAGCGCGCTCTTGGGGGTTCGCTCCCAGGGTCAGCGACTAGCCCAGATCCGCGGCGCGGTGAGTCTCGAGGCAAGCTCCGAGACTGAGGCCTCGCTGCGGGTGCGCGCGACCGGGCTCGAGGCGGCGGCCGAGGTCACGCTGTATTTCGAGAGCGAGGAATGGACCTGTGATTGCGGGGGAAAAATGGACCCTTGCAATCACATCGTGGCCGCGGCGGTGTGGTTCTTTGAGCGCTCCGCCCAGGCCGCGCAGGCGCCGTCCGTCGGCGCCGTTTCAGACGAGGAGTCGGCGCCAAGCTCGCGCGACGGCGCTCGTTCGGAGCGTCCGCTCTCGCCTTCGAAGGCGCTGCGTCACGGCACTCCGCCAAGCAGCCTCGACAGCTCCGCCCCGCTCGCCAGCAGCGCTATCACCCCGCGTCGAAGACTCGGCTATCGCTGGTCCCGCGATGCCACCGGACTCGGGTTGTCACGCGTGATCGTGGCGCCCGACGGCAGTGAGACGCCGCTGCGACAATCACTTCACTTGCCGACGCTAGCGGCACTCGTGCGCGAGCTCGCTCCGCGTCGGGAGGATCTCAATCTCGATCGCTTGCTTGGTTCCGCGCTGGGACGTTATCGCCCCGGACCGACGCTACTCGCCGTGCTTACCACGCTCGCGGGGGCTGACGACGTGCGGTTCGAGGGGCGCCCCGCCAAAGTGAGCACCGAGCCGCTGCTGCCCGAGGGGCGGATCGTCGATGATGGCTCAGGTTTTATCCTGCATCTCGCCGCCTCACCTGAGCTGAGTGAGGTGCTCGCGCCCGGCCTGGGTCGCAGTGGCGATGTGCTGCGACCGCTCGGTGAGATGGAGTTGGCGGGCGCGCGTTTCGAGCGTCTGCCCAGTCAGCGTCGATTCCGACGCGAGCAGGGGGCGGAGCTCGCGGGGCGTGTTTTGCCTGAGCTCGAGCATCGCTTCGTGGTGCATGTGCTCACCCAACGTCTGCCTAATCGCGTGCGTACGCTCAAGCCGCGCGTCGCGTTTGCGATCGCCGAAGCCGAGGGCGTCTGGAGCGTGGTCGCACAGCTTGTGTACGGTGAGCCGGCGGTCGCGCGGGTCGAAAAGGGCGAGCTACTCTCGCTCGGTGGGCCCGCACCCAAGCGTGACCATGACGCGGAAAACACCCTTGCTTTGTCGCTAAAAGACGAGCTTGGACTGCTGCTCGAGCGCCCGCTGCGCAGCTCCGGTGCGGATGGAGCGCACTTCATCGCGCGGCTTCGGCAGTGGCAGCAGCGCAATGGCGGTGTGGAGTCGGGCGAGACCAAGCGGGGCAGCGCGCCGAGACAGCTTTCGGCGCAGCTGGTCTGGGAGCAGGAGGTGCTGCACTGTTCGTTCGTGACTGACGAAGGCACGAGTCACGCGTTGGCGTCCGACAATTCAGCCGCGGCAAGAGCTGCTCACGGCGCACAGCAGAGCGTGAGCGCCGTGCTCGTGCTGCGCGCGTATCACGAAGGATTGCAGCAGCTGCCGCTCGCGAACGGTGGCTGGGCAGCACTGCCAACCGATTGGCTCTCGCGTCACGGCGCGTGGCTCGGCGAGCTCTTGTTGGCGCGGCGTGGTGACGGCACCGTGCCACGCGCGGCTCGGCTGGCCCTGTGCGGTGATGCTCAGTCCCCCGGAGTCGTGAGCCCCGCAGAGCTCGACGCCATGGCGCGTTTTGCGGCCGCGCGGCAGCAAGAAGTGGATAGCCCCAACGCGCTGTCGGCCACGCTGCGTCCCTATCAGCGCCAGGGCGTTGGTTGGCTGCTCTCGCTCGCCGAGCAGGGCGTCGGCGGGATTCTCGCCGATGACATGGGGCTCGGAAAGACGCTGCAAACCCTGGCCGTGCTGTCTGGCCAGAGTCTAATCGTTTGTCCCCGCAGCCTTGTTCATAACTGGGCCTCGGAGTGCGCACGCTTTCGACCTGGCCTCAAGCTGACTCGCTACGAGGGCGGTGAGCGGGGGCCCGTAGGCGAGCACGAAATCACGCTCACAACTTACGGAGTGCTTCGACAGCACCTCGACAAGTTGACGGCGGTGAACTGGGATTGGATCGTGCTGGACGAAGCTCAGGCTATCAAGAATCCCGATAGCCTCACGGCTCAGGCCGCTTTCGAGCTCAAGGGACGCACGCGACTCGCGTTGACTGGTACTCCGATCGAGAACCGCCTGGAGGATCTGTGGAGCGAGATGCAGTTTGCCAATCCCGGACTGCTCGGCTCGCGCGCTCGGTTCAAAGAGCGGTTTTCGTCGGTTGACGGCAGCGCGCAGGTCGAGGCGGGGGCGCGTCTTCGACGACTCATCTTGCCGTTTGTGCTGCGGCGACTCAAGCGTGACGTCGTCCCGGAACTGCCGCCGCGCACCGACGACATCCTGTGGGTTGAGTTCGAGCCCGCTGAACGCCAGGTGTATGAGGCGCTCCTGCAAGGCGCGCAGCGCGAGCTGAGCGCTGAGCTCGCCAAGGGCACGACGTCGTTGGCCGTGCTCGAGGCCCTGCTGCGGCTGCGTCAGGCCGCCTGTCACGTTGGCTTGCTGCCTGGGCGCACCGAGGCGCGATCGTCCAAGACCGAGCTGCTCATTGAATCCCTGGTGGAGCTCGTGGCGGGTGGTCAGAAGGCGCTCGTCTTCTCGCAATGGACCTCGCTGCTCGATCGCGTCGAGCCCCTACTTCGGGAGCGCGACCTGCCATTTTTGAGGCTCGACGGAAAAACCAAGGACCGAGCCTCGGTGGTGGCAGACTTTCAGTCGTCGAGCGGCGCACCGATCCTGCTCGCGTCACTCAAGGCTGGCGGGACTGGCCTCAACCTGACTGCGGCGGATCACGTCTTTCTCTGCGATCCCTGGTGGAATCCGGCGACCGAGTCCCAGGCCGCAGATCGCGCGCATCGCATCGGTCGTGACCGTCCGGTATTGGTACACCGGCTGGTGACCAAGGACACGGTGGAAGAGCGAGTGCTCCAGCTGCAGGAGCGCAAGCGTGCGCTTGGCGGCGTGGTGGATGGCGGTGAACTTGAGGCCTCCCTGACAACAGCAGAGTGGCGGGAATTGCTTGAAAACGGGTAGACTTCCACTTCGGGGTCGCCCAGGGCCTCAACTCTCGACGGTTCCTGCCGTTTAGGCCATTGCCACTCCTGGGGGATGCAGCGTGAACTTGCCTGTTCGTAACACCACATCAGACCGTCCCGGTTGCATCGCGCCCGATGTCGCGCGCCTGCTGGGCGAACTGCACCGACGTACGATCGACACCATGCCGGCGAGTCTGGTGGAGCTCCGCTCGGCCTGCACAGCCGCCTGGCGCGGCGAGCCGGGGGCTCATGAGCACGCGATGAGCGTGGCGCGACGCCTCGCGGAAGTCGCGGCGAGTCACGAGCTGTTCGAGGTCTCGCGGGCGGCACGCTCGGTTGAGTGGCGCCTGCGGGCATGTCTCGGACGCAACCTGAGTGACGTGCGTGAGCTACTCAGTGATCTCGCCGAGACCATCGAGACCGAGCGGGCGATGCTCCACTGCCGGCCCGTGGTGATGCCGGCAGCGAACGCCAACGATGCAGATTTTTCGCAGGACGAGGCGGCCTCTGTCATCTGCGAACGCGCGCCCGAGCGTGACAATGCGCCGGGACCGGTCGTGGTTCATTCCGCCACCGAGGTGCCCGAGCGTTTGGACGGTGGCGTCTGGCTCGATCTGGCCGACCTGGCGAAGGCCGACGAGCTCTACGTAACGCTGTCGAGCCATGGTCTTGAGGTTGGACTCGACGTCACCGAGCTCGATGACGAAGCTCACGGCCTTGCCATCATTTGCGACGTGGACCGGCTCGAAAAGCATCGAGGGCTCGGAATCACGCTGATCGCGCTGGTGGAGAGCGACAATCTCAGCGTGCGACGTGCGGCGTTGCGGGCTGGCGCAAGCTATGTGTTGCCGAGCAGCGGCGTCGAGCCCGGCCTCTGTGAGCTGCTCGAATACGTTCGCGCGACGAGCGAGCCCGTAGTGCCGCGCGTGCTGCTGCTTGACTCCGATCGTCGGCGCGCCCGCACGCTGTGCCTGCGCCTCGGCCAGCTGGGGATCGATGCCTCGCCGGCATTTGAGCTGGAGAGCTTGCTCGAGCAGTGCGAGAGCGAGCCCCCCGATTTTGTCTTGGCGGGCGACAGTTTTCGCGACTGCTCCGGGCTCGAGATCCTGACACTCCTTCGCAGTGATCCGCGCACCCTGGCAAGTCAGTTCATCCTGCTCTCCACCACCTCGACCCAGCGCCTTCGCTCGCGCGCGCTCGCAGCTGGCGCGGTGGACGCCATTGCCTATCCGAAGCCGGGCACGGACGCCGAGGCTCTCCTGGTAGCGCGCCTTCGCTTTCCGTACGCGGCCTCGCCCGCCTTGGTCTAGGCGCAGCGCTCACGCGCGCTTGCAGGTCAGAAACTGGCACGGCAGAGCCCGGCGCTTGAGCGGGTCCGCGCGGGCTACTGACCGTAGGGGTTAGTTCGATCGAGCGGAACGTTGCCAAAGCCTTCGCGCGGGGTGGCGGCGCGACGCGGCTGAGCGGGCTGCGGACTCCCCGCGGCTGGGACCACCGCGGCGGGCCCGGCCGTGGCTTCGGGCAGGGGACTCGGCACCAAGCCTTCAAGCGAGACCGTCAGCACCACGGGATGCGTGAAGCGCACCACGAGCGTTTGCGTTTTGTGGCCTTGGGCTTCGATTCGCAGGTCATGCGTGCGGGCGTCACGCCTCCGCGTCCCTTGAAAGGGATTGGACGGTAGCGGTTGGCCGTCGAGGTAGAAACGCGCGGCGCCAGGGGCTGCGACGAAGGCCAGCTCGACGTCGTCATCGACCACAGGCGCGGCAACCGAGCCCGCAGTAGCGCGGGCCGTGGACGCCGCCGCCCGCCAACCCGTAGTTCGCCCAAGCCAGAAGACCCCAAGCACCGCGGCGGTGACGATCGCAGCGACGAGGCTCGTTGCTAGTCGTCGCGTGCGACGACGCCCAATGTGAATCGTCGTCGTGGTGTGGGGATCGAGACTGTCAAAGCGGTGATCAAAGACCGTTACGCCGTCGTCCTCGACAGGTCGGACGGACGCCGGACGCGCAGGGGAGGTCGGAGCCGTCGCAAAGCGCGCGAGACGATCGAGCAGGTCATCGCTGGCTTGCGTGAGATCCGTCAGCGCCAGACCGAGCTCACCCGCGTTGGCGAAGCGCTGCTCGGGAGATTTCGACAGGCAGCGATGCACGAGCTCGCAAAGCCCAAGCGGGAGCTCCGGATCGAGGTCCTCGAGGCGTAACGGCTCTTCCCGTGCGATCTGAACGAGCAGTTTCGGAACCCAGGCGTCGCGGAAGGGCTGACGCCCTGCGAGCAGCTCGTAGAGCACGACGCCGAGCGACCAGACATCCGAGCGGGACGTGAGTCGCTTTGGATCATTGAGCTGCTCGGGCGAGATATACGCGGGAGTTCCGATCAGCGTGCTCGCGTCCGTCAGGCTCGGTTCATCATCCTTGGACACCGAATGCCCAGGGATGCGTGCGCCGCCGAAATCCAGCACTTTTAGCCGCGGCGCGCGCCCCGGCACTTGCATCAGAAAGAGATTGCTCGGCTTGATATCGCGATGTACGGCACCAAGTGAATGGGCTTCGCCGAGTGCGTCGCAGGCCTGGATGATGTACTCGACGACCTCAGGCCAGGGGAGGCGTCGTCGCTGCGCGAGCTCTGCGGCCAGGGTTCGCCCCTCGAGCAGCTCCATCACGAGGAATGGTCCGCGATCCCAAACTCCGTAGTCATGCACGTGACACGAGTGCGGACTCGACATGCGCGCTGCAAGCCGCGCCTCGCGCATGAAGCGTGCGTCTGGCGAGATCTCGCTATGCACATCGTCGCGCAAGAACTTGATCGCGACGCGACTCCCGAGCGCGAGGTGCTCGGCTTCCACCACAACGCCCATGCCACCACGCCCGATCACTCGAATGATGCGGTACCGATCAAGGATGATTCGACCTGGAATCATGGCTGGGTGACGACCCTAGCGTAGCTTGGCCGGACGCTTGGTGCCGCCGTCTCGTAACAACCAAGGGAGAGATTGTGGTTCCTTCCTGGCCAGCGTCATACAGAGGCGTGGCCAGCCCACAAAACACTACGAGGAGGCGTGGCTACGCGTCCTCGTAGTGTGGAACCGTTTCCTGGATTAGCCCTGGACGGCGCCGCGTTGCCGCGCTGCCGCCCAGATCTCGTTGAGGTCACCCGCCATGAAGTACTGTCCGACGAACAGGTACAGGATGGGATGGGCGACCGTGGGGTTCTGCACCCCGGCGAGTTGCTTGGCCTCGAGCAGAATGCCCGCCATTTTCCAGATCTCGATGTAACCGAGGATCGGGATGAAGAGCATGATGATGTTGACCGCCGGGCGCTGAAGGAACTTGTTCAGCTCGAAGATCATCGTGAAAAACTGATAGATCGCGTACACGCAGCAGACCATGCCCAGCACGAGCACCATCACCGGGTTGCGGTCTTGGCCAACGGGCCCCATGCCGCCGGTACCGGCGGGGGGCGCGCCGAAGCCGCCGGGTTGGATCGCTCCGCCCATCGGCGCGCCGTAGGCGCCTCCAGGAGGTGCCGCGGGGAAACCGCCGGGCGGCGGACCGTAGCCCGGCGGCGCTTGGGGGCCGCCGAAGGCTGGACCGCCAGGCGGCGCACCGTACGCCGGCTGCTGCGGCGGAGCACCGAAGCCCTGAGGAGGCGCGCCGAAATCGGGAGCCGTCTGGGGCGGAGCACCGAAGCCCTGAGGAGGCACGCCGAAATCGGGAGCCGTCTGGGGCGGAGCACCAAAGCCCTGGGGTGGAGCACCGAAGCCCTGAGGAGGCGCACCGAAACCCTGAGGAGGCGCACCGAAGCCCTGGGCTGGAGCGCCGAAATCGGGAGCTGCCTGGGGCGGAGCGCCGAAGCCCGGCTGAGCTGGCGGAGCGCCGTAGCCCTGGGCTGGAGCGCCAAAGTCGGGAGATGCCTGGGGCGGAGCGCCGTACCCCTGCTGTGCTGCAGGAGGCGCGCCGTAGCCAGGTTGCGCCGGGGCTTGTGGTTGGAGTCCAAGTGCCCCGAGCGCGCCAGCGTCAGCCACGAAGGTGCCTGCAAGCGGATCGGCGCTCGCGGGAGTCGACGGTGACGTAGCGGGTGGTGCGAAGGCCGCGGGTGGCGGCGCAACGGCGCCAGGTGATGGGGGAGCTACCCCAATCATCGTGCCCTTCATCACGGACTTTGCCGCGGGGGGCCGAGCGCTCGACGAGGCTCCGGGAACCCCAACCGGTGAGGGGACCGCCGGTGCCGCGGGAGCGGGCGGGGTCGCTGCTGGAATAACGGGCGCACTCGGTGCGCCTGGCTGATTGACCATCAGCATCGTGCCCTTGAATCGCGGTGCAGCTGCTCCCTTCAGGTTGAAGCCGCACTTTTGGCACGTAGCCGCGTTGTCATCGTTCTGGGTGCCGCAATTCGGGCAAAACACTCTGGTCGACCTCCGGATGGACTCGGCCGAGGGCGACCAAGTCCCGGGGAGACTACACGTGCTCGGTCTCCCCGCTCAAGTGGGGAATCCCCTTTCTTTCAGACCCTGGGGCAACCCGGTAGTTCTGGTATGCGGCCCGTCGTTCGATCTGTTGGTCTTTAGCCCGTGGTTACAGCATCAACGTAATCAAGTCGGGGCGCTCGACACCCAAACGTGGACAAGATGAGCGGCCGGCACGCCAGCGCAGCGTAACCTGTTGGTTTTCGGGGGTTTTTCGGCCTTCCGACCCGCAAAAAATCCCTGGCCTTCCAGCTTGACAGCCCTAAGAAGCGCTCACTACGGTTCGCTCGCCCCGGCGCCCCGGGACCTCCCCTGCGAATTCGGTCGCGCCGCGAGGCGTGGCGAGCCAAGGTCGGCTCTCTCTTGAACGGACTCGAACATGGCATTTAGCCTCGATGCAGAACGCGAACAGGAACTGTCGAGGATCCTGGCACGGTATCCCAACAAGCAGGCCGCCTGCATCCCGATGCTCCATCTATGCCAGTCAGCCAATGGCAACTGGCTCTCTGATGAGGTGATCGGCTTCGTCGCCGAGCGACTGGACTTGAGCACCGCGCACGTCAAGGGCGTGGTGACCTTCTACTCGCTGCTCAACGACAAGCCCACCGGTCAGCATCAGCTCTGGGTGTGTCGCACGCTGTCCTGCGCACTGCGCGGCAGCGGGGACATTCTGTCGCACTGCGAGAAGCGCCTGAAAATCCACGCGGGCGAAACCACCGCTGACGGCAACGTGACCCTGCAGACCGCTGAGTGCCTCGCGGCCTGTGCGGGGGCGCCGATGCTGCAGGTGGATCAGACCTATCACGAAAACCTTACGCTCGAGGCGGTCGACGCCATCCTCGACCGGCTCACTCAGCGCGGCTGAGCGACGGTAGCGCAGGAATTAGCGGAGTTCCCCGATGCTCAAGCAGACCGATTACATCTCCAAGAACTACGACAAGCCAGACTCCTTCAAGCTGGCGCTCTATGAAGCCAGCGGCGGTTACCGCGCCGCGCGCAAGGCTCTCGCGATGCCGCGTGAAGCGGTGGTCGAAGAGGTCAAAAAGGCCCACATTCGCGGGCGCGGCGGAGCAGGCTTTGACTGCGGCACGAAGTGGAGCTTCATGCCGAAGGAGTCCAAAAAGCCCCATTATCTCGTCGTCAATGCCGACGAGGGTGAGCCAGGTACCATCAAGGACCGGACCATCATGGAGCGCAACCCGCACCTACTGATCGAGGGTTGCATCATCGGGTGCCACGCGATTGGCGCCAACGTCTGTTACATCTACGTGCGCCACGAGCTGCACCTGGCCAAAGAGCGTCTGTGGGGAGCGATCGCCGAGGCCAAGGCCAAGGGCTACTTGGGGGAGCGCCCGCTCGGTAAGGCCTTCCCGATCGAGATCTACGTGCACACCGGTGCCGGCGCCTACATTTGCGGCGAAGAGACGGCCCTGCTCAACTCGCTTGAGGGCAAGCGTGGCGAGCCTCGACTCAAGCCGCCATTCCCCGCGCAAGCTGGCGCCTTTGGATGCCCGACCTCGGTCAACAACGTCGAGACGGTGGCTGCGGTCACCCTGGCGCTTGAGCTCGGTGGTGACGCCTTCAGTCGCCTCAGCGCGCTGCACGAGTTCAATGACGGCGGCGTTCGCCTCTACGGGGTGAGCGGTCACGTCAAGCGTCCCGGGGTTTACGAGGCCGCGGTCGGCCTCACCCTGCGGGAGCTGATCTACGATCTGGGCGGCGGCATCCTCGGGGACCGGCCGATGCTCGGCGTGATACCCGGCGGCTCGTCCTGCCCGATCCTGCTGCCCGATGAGCTGGTGCACGTGCCCGGGGATGCGCGCTTTGCTCCCTACGAGGGCAAGAGCGTGCTCGACCTGCCGATGGGCGTCGACACGATGCGCAACGTGGGCACGATGCTCGGCACCTGCTGCGCGATCGTGCTCTCAGACGAGGCGGATCCAGTGCTCGCCTGCCGGAACTTGATGGCCTTTTACAAGCACGAGTCCTGCGGTCAGTGCACGCCGTGCCGTGAGGGCTGCGGCTGGCTCGACGGCATCCTGGACAAGATCGTCGCTGGCAAGGCTTCGCTGGAGGAGCTCGACTTGATCAGCGAGGTGGCCTCCAACGTCAGTGGCAACACCATTTGCGCGTTTGGGGACGGCATGGCCGGCCCCATGCTCGCGTTCGTACGCAAATTCCGCGGCGCTTTCGAGGACTACATCCTGAACGGCGGGCAGCATCAGACCCGTCGACTTGCACTATGACACTCGTAGGCAATCTCTACTTTGCGTTGTGCGCGGCGGCCTGCCTGGCTGGGGCCCTCGTGACAGTGTTTTCGCGTAACCCGATTCGCTCCGTGCTCGGGCTGTTGCTGACGGTGGTCAGCATCGCTGGGCTGTATCTGAGCCTGCACGCTCAGTTCCTGGCTGCGATTCAGCTGATGGTCTACGCGGGAGCCGTCGTCGTGCTCTTCTTGTTCGTCATCATCTTGCTCGGTTCGGACGCCACGGATCCGGGGGGGCCGTCCAAGGTGCCGGTCGTGCGCTTTGTGGGCGGCGGCCTAATGGCGTTTTTGTTCGTCGCGGCGGGCGGGCTGTTTAGCAGCAGCTTTTTGTACAACGCGACCGCGTTCCGTCCGGCTCCGGCTGAGCTCGGAACCGTGGCCGGGGTGGGCACCCAGCTCTTCCAGAGGGCAATCATCCCGTTTGAGCTCGCGACGGCCCTGCTGATCGTCGCGGTCGTCGGCGCCATCGCGGTGGCCCGCCATCGTCGAACGACTCCAGTTGTTACCGAGGACGACAACGAAACTCGCCGGCTGTTCAAGGGTCCGGTTCACCCGCGCGATGCGGGTCACTCACTGGCCAAGGAGAGCGCACGATGAACCTACTCGGTCACGCGCTTGAGCATTACGTCGCACTGTCGGCGGTGCTGTTTGCGATCGGCGCCATCGGATTTCTGGTGCGGCGCAATCTGCTGATCCAACTCATGTGCGTCGAGCTGATGCTCAACGCCGTCAATCTCTCGCTGGTTGCCTTCAACCGCGTTCACTCCAGCGATGGCAACGGGCAGGCATTCGCCTTCTTCGTCATCGCCATCGCGGCTGCCGAGGCTGCGGTGGGTCTGTCCATCGCGCTCGGTTTCTTCCGCCTACGCAACAGCGTCCACAGCGATGACGCCGACACCCTGCGGCACTGATCATGCACGGCCTTAATACCCTGTTTCCCGCCACGGACTGCAGCCTGATCCTGGTCATCCTCGTGATGCCCTTGCTCGGGGCGATCGTGAACGGGCTCTTTGGCAAGCGACTCGGCAAGTCCGCCGTCACCTTGATGGCGCTGTCCGCCGTCGGTGTGGCGTTCCTCGCGAGCGTCACGGCGTACTCGATGCTGCTCACCCAGCAGGCGCAAGCGGCCCACGCGGTGGGCAGTCACGCCGAGCACCCCGCCCGGCTCGCAATCGAGCTCTGGCGCTGGTTTCAGATCTCAGCCGCCAAGGACGGCGGCCCGGTTCCGATCGACGTCGCTTTCTCGATCGATGCCTTGAGCGGCACGATGGCGCTCGTGGTGACCGGCGTGGGTTTCCTAATCCACCTGTACTCAACGAAGTACATGGAGCACGACCCCAGCTATCACCGCTTTTTCGCCTACCTGAATCTCTTCATCTTCTCGATGTTGGTGCTGATTTTAGGCGACAACCTGGCCGTGCTGTTCGTCGGTTGGGAAGGCGTCGGACTCTGCAGCTACCTGCTGATCGGCTTCTGGTTCGAGGAAGAGAAGAACGCCGCCGCTGGCAAGAAAGCCTTCATCACCAACCGCATCGGTGATTTCGGCCTGCTCGTCGCGATGGGGTTGCTCGTCTACTACGTCGGAGCTCTCGACTGGCAGGGCATCCAGGAGGGGGCTCACCGCCTGGTGACGGGCGTCGAGCTGACCCCGACCGGTGGAGATCAGCTGATTGCCAAGGTTTTCCACGCGCTTGGCGTTAACAGCGTCAGCGAGTGGTTCCTCACCCCGCGCTATGCAATGGCCTCGACGCTCGTGGCGTTGATGTTGTTCCTCGGTTGCGCCGGCAAGAGCGCGCAGCTCCCGCTGTACGTATGGCTGCCCGACGCCATGGCGGGTCCCACCCCGGTGAGCGCGCTGATCCACGCAGCGACCATGGTGACCGCAGGCGTTTACCTGGTCTGCCGCATGGCGCCGGTGTTCGCGCTCAGCCCCTCGGCGATGTTCGTGATTGCGCTGGTGGGTGCGCTTACGGCCCTTCTCGCTGCCAGTATCGCGTTCGCTCAGAAGGACATCAAGAAGGTCCTGGCCTACTCCACCGTGAGTCAGCTGGGCTACATGTTCCTCGGGGTTGGCGTCGGCGCGTTCACGGCCGGCTTTTTCCACGTGCTCACGCACGCGTTCTTCAAGGCCTGTCTCTTTCTCGGTGCTGGCAGCGTGATTCACGCCATGCACGCCCGGATCCACGACGGGGACGCGTCGCAGGACATGTCCTTCATGGGCGGCCTGAGGCGCTACATGCCGCTCACGTTCGTGAGCTTCGCGGCTTCGTGGCTGGCCATCGTGGGCTTCCCCGGGACCAGCGGCTTTTTCTCCAAGGACGAGATCCTACTCAAGGCCTTCACGTCCTCGATTGGGCTGCCGAACCACAGCGGGATGGTCGAGGCCAATCGTGGCGCTGGCGGTATTCCGATCACGGCCTGGCCCAGCTGGGGCTCATCGTTGCTGTTCACGCTCGGCGTGGCCGGCGCGGTGATGACGGCGTTCTACATGACGCGACTGTTCGTCGGGACGTTCCTTGGCGAGTTCAAGGGTTGGACCATCATCAAGGGTCACCACGCCGCTCACAACCAACATGGGCATGACGATGCCGGACACCAGGATGGACCCGTCGCGGGTCTCGATCTCGAAGGAGAGGCTCCCCACGAGTCGCCCTGGCAGATGACGCTCCCGCTGGTGGTGCTCGGTTCGCTGGCGCTGTTTGCGGGTCTGCTGAACATGCCGCTGTTCGGATTTGAGCCGCTCGGCCATTTCCTTGAGCCCGTGTTTGCCTCGGTGCACACGGTGGTCGTGCGACCTCACGAGCACGAGCTAGCGTTCTCGCTGTTGCCGTTTGGAATTTTGGCCTTTGCACTCGGAACAGGGACCGCACTCTGGGTCTACGTCGCGCAGCGCGGCGTGCCCGCGCAGCGCTTCGTCGCCATGTTCCCTGGGTTTCATCGCTTGGTGGCGGACAAATGGCGCGTCGATGAGTTCTACAAAGAGGTCGTCATTGGCGCGCTTGAGCTGGTCGCCGATATTCTCGTGTGGGTCGACAAGTGGGTCGTCGATGGCCTGCTGGCTCGCGTGACGGCGGGCGCCGTGGCGATCTCGGGCGCACTGCTCCGATTGCTGCAGACGGGTCGCTTGCAGACTTATGCGACGGCCATGGTGATCGGTCTAACCGGGATCGGTTGGTACCTCACCGTGCCGCACGCCACCGCAGCAGTGCTCGGTGACGTGGTCACGGGCACCTACACCCTCGAAGCGCCTCCCGGCATTGGCTACGCCTACCGCTGGGACGCGAACGGGGACGGCAAGTTCGAGTCCGAAAAGTTCGCGGAAAAGCGCAATCTCGAGCTCAAGCTCGAGCGCACCGAGCGGCGCCAAGTCGTGCTTGAGGTGCGCAGCGCTTTCGGGCAGATCCGCCGCCAAACGTTCTCACTCGAGCGACCGGCTGAGGACAAGAGCACCGATCTTGGTGTCCAGCGCATCGACGTCTATCCCGATTCCAAGGGAGGGCGGAAGGGCGTTGTTCGTCGGCAGCCGGGCCAACCCAATCCCATCAAAGCTGGCAGCGACCATGCAGGGAGTGCGCAGTGAGTCCCCTAGGTAAGGCAATCGTGGACATCGTCCCGTACGGACTCGTGTTCGTGCTTGGGACCTTGCTGCCCAGCAGGCAAGTCAAGTGGGAGCGCTTCGCGCTCGGTATGGTGGGCGTGCTCGCGTTGGCGCTGGTGCGTGGTCTCTGGGGTGGCACCGTGGCGCCCGCCGCGGACGCTCCGGGCGAATGGCCCCACCTGCTCAACCTGATCGTGTTCATCCCGCTGGTGGCGGCGGTGGCGGTGCTCTTTTTACCGCGCCAATCGCCCGGCATCCTGCGTGGCTTCACGATGGCGGTCTTTTTGGCCGATTTTCTGGCCTCGCTGGCGCTGCTCGGGACGCACATGTCGTCTGGCTGGCATCACCAGTACATCGCTCAGTGGCTGCCGGCCTTCGGGATCCGCTATCACGTCGCGGTCGACGGCATCAGCCTGTGGCTCGTGCTGCTGACGACACTCACCACCCCGATCGCAGCCTATGCGGCGTTCGGTTCGATTCGTGAGCGCGTCAAGGACCTTTGCTTTGCTCTGCTCTTGCTGCAGGCGGGCATGCTTGGCGCCTTCGTGTCGCTCGATCTGTTCCTGTTTTACGTGTTCTGGGAGCTGATGCTCGTCCCGATGCTGATCCTGATCGGCGTCTGGGGCGGGGTGGAGCGCATCAAGGCGGCTTACAAGTTCTTCTTGTACACCATGGCGGGCAGCGTCTTCATGCTCGCGGCGATCCTGTACCTGGCCTACACCCACCATCGCTTGGCGGGCTTCTGGAGCTTTGACTACATCGCGCTCACTCACGTGATGCTGACGCCGAAGGCGGGCTGGCTCTGCTTTATCGCGTTCGCGGTGGCGTTTGCCATCAAGGTGCCGATGTTCCCGTTCCACACCTGGTTGCCGGACGCCCACGTCCAGGCTCCTACGGGTGGTTCGGTGATCCTGGCGGCAGTCCTGCTCAAGCTCGGTACCTACGGCTACATCCGCTTCTGCATGGGTCTGTTTCCCGGGCAAGCTTGGAGTTCCGGGGCGACCTTGGCCGGGGCCGCAGTGCTTGGTGGCATCGTGTACGGCGCGCTGGTCGCCTGGCGTCAGAACGACATCAAGCGGCTCGTTGCCTACTCCTCGGTAGCGCACATGGGCTTCGTGATGCTCGGCGTGTTCAGCGCCACGCAGTCCGGCCTCGAGGGCGCGGTCCTGCAGATGCTGAACCACGGCGTGTCCACCGGCGCGCTCTTCCTCTTGGTGGGCGTCATCTACGACCGTCGACACACGCGCCTCGCGAGTGAGTTCGGCGGGCTTGCCAAGGTGATGCCCGTCTACGCAGCCGTGTTCGTGCTCATCACAATGTCGTCGATCGGCGTTCCGGGCACCAACGGCTTCGTGGGTGAGTTCATGGTCGTGATGGGGACGTTTGCTTCGACTGCGCTCGGACCGATGGGGCAGTTGATGGGAATTGGCGCCGCCAGCGGCGTCATCCTGGCAGCCGTCTACATGCTCGGCGTCGTTCAGAAGGTCTTCTTCGGACCGATCACCAAGGACGCGAATCGCAAGCTGCTCGATCTCAACGTGCGCGAGACGGTTGCGCTCGCGCCGCTGGTCGCCCTGGTGTTCGTGATTGGTCTGTTTCCCTCGCTCTTTCTCGACCGGATGCGCGACACCGTGACCTCGGTGCTCGACAGCTACCGTGATGGGCGCCGGAGCTATCAAGACCAGTCTCCCGAGTCGATTCATCCCGTTCTGATGCCCCGTCGTGGTGGGCCCCTTGAACGCGGATACCCGGAGGCGCCTAGCGCCTCGAAGCCCGAGGCGGTCGCTGCGGCTCCGGCTCCGGCGGAAGGTGCCAAGCCATGAGTTCTCTGTTCGGAATTCTCCCGCTTCTCGTCGTCTCGCTCGGCGTGCTGCTGCTGATGTTGGCTGAGGCTTTCGGTCGCGCGCCAGCCACCGCCGGCAAGACGCTCGACACCTTTGATGCTGGGTCAGGCCGTCAGTCTGAGCTCGGGGTCGTGGCTGCGGTGGTGCTGTTTGCCGGCGCGATCGCGGCGGTGGCCGTGGGCCTCGCAGGGCCTGAGCGGCTCGGCGTCGAGGGGCTGCTGCCGTATCTGGTGGTGGATCGGTTCTCGATTTTTGCCAGCTTTGTGATCTGCCTGCTGGCAGGGCTCGTTTGCTTGCTCGCGTCGGGTTACCTCGGCGAGCACGGCATCGATCGAAGCGAGTTTTTCCCGCTGCTAGGCTGGAGCACGGTCGGCGCACTCGGGCTCGTGGCGGCCGGGGATCTCCTCAGCCTCTTCGTCTCGCTCGAGACACTCTCGCTCGGGGTCTACTGCCTGATCGGCCTGCGTCGCACCGGGCGCGCGCTCGAGGCTGCGCTCAAGTACTTCCTGCTGGGGAGCTTTGCTTCAGCGCTGCTCTTGTTCGGAAGCGCGCTGCTGTACGGAGCCACCGGCCACACGGATTTGGCTGGGATCGGTACCGCCGTCGGTGCCGTAGCCGCCGGTGCCAAGGGCAGCGCGTTGCTCGTCAGCGGCATGGTGCTCGTGCTTGCCGGCTTCAGCTTCAAGGTCGCCGTCGTGCCGTTTCACGGCTGGACTCCGGATGCCTACGAAGGGGCTGCCACGCCGGCTACGGCGTACATGGCGTCAGTCGTCAAGATGGCCGCATTTGCCGCGCTGATGCGCGTGCTTTTCGTGGCCTTCGCGGACGAGCGCCTCTCGAGCTGGGGTGCCGGTTGGCCGCCCATCTTCGCGCTTTTCGCGGTACTCTCGATGACGGGCGCCAATCTCGTCGCCGGGCGGCAGCGCTCGGTCAAGCGCATGCTCGCCTACTCGTCGATCGCCCATGCGGGCTACGCGATGGTGGGCGTGGTGTCCGCGATTCGCGCGCCTGACGCTCAGTCGAGCGTGATGTTCTATCTGTTCGCCTACGCGCTCTCGACCGCGGGAGCGTTCGGCGCGCTGATCCTATGCGGTTCAGCGGGCAAGGAAGCCACCACGCTTGAGGATCTGGCCGGCCTCGGTCGCCGTCATCCTGCGGTGGCCCTCCCGTTTGCGCTGTTCCTGCTGTCGCTCGCGGGGATTCCGCCGACGGCGGGCTTCTTCGGTAAGCTGTACATCTTCAAGACGGCGATCGAAGGCGATTTGACCTGGCTCGTGCTGCTCGGTCTCGTCAACAGCGTGATCGGCGCTTACTACTATCTGCGCGTGATCGTGGCGATGTACATGCGTGAGCCAGAGCCGGACGCGCCCGTTGCGGTTCCGATGCGGGCTCCCGCCGTGGGCGTTGCTCTCGCGATCCTGGCGCTCGGGGTGCTGTGGCTTGGCTTGTTCCCGGGAGCGGCCTTGAGTGCGCTCTCGCAGGCCACGCTCGGCGTGTCCGCGCACTGACGTTTGCACGCCGAACAGACAAAGGCGGTGAGCCCCAACGGGTTCATCGCCTTTTCTTATGGATGCCAGGCGGCTCGCTCATTGCCCCACCCTGCGGCCTCGGTGGAGCCTCGTTTCGTGACGGCGCTCACAAGCGTTCGCAGGCCTTGGTTTTGTGCGTCGTGGTGATGCGCTTAGCGTTCAAACTCGATGCGACTGACCTCGACATGAGGGCGGTCGAACACCGGCGCATAGAGCAACACGAGACTGCGGGCGCCGGTGGGCGCATCAAACGCTACGGTGCCTTTGACCTTGTCGCCCGGGGCCAGGCGCTGTGCCAGCAGCGGCTGACCGCAGTCCTGCAGGCTCGTCACGCGCTCGGGACCCTCGGGTTCCTTGAGCCGCGCAAAATACGGGCTGATCCATTGAGTCTGGTTGGTGCGGTTCTCAAGCTCGAGCTCAACCGCGATAGAGCTCATGCGACTCGTCGTGGGAGGCGCGCTGCCAGGCGCGGCAGACGAGCTGGGCGCGGCCGCGACCGAGCAAGGGCGTGAGCCTAGCAGGCGCAGGCGATAGCTCGGTTGTTCGCGCAAAAAGGGTGAGCTGCTGGCGGCGGGCTCCCCTGCCGCCTTGCTCGCCGGAGCGGGCGCGCGTTGCTCAGTCCACTTGTTGCAAGCAACGCCTGCCGAGAGCAGCGCAAGGACGGTGATAGCCCGGACCATGGGCGCCGAAACTAGCATGGTCTGGTGGCGCTCGGCGGCGTGAGCTTGGCCCCCTGCGGTTGCGCCCTACGGAACGCTGGTCGAATCCAGGCAAATTCGCCTTGGGAAAGGAGCCAGGAGGCATTAGGCTGAGCGCGCTATGAGGCCAATCCTGATCGGATTTCTGTTGTTGGTGAGCGCTTGCAACCCAAACAAGACCAAGCCTGCACCCGGCAAGGCTGAGGTGAAATCGCCTGACGCGGTGAAGTCGCCTTACGATCCGAAGAAGGTGATAGCTCTCACGCACCCGGGACTCACTGAGCCTTACTCGGGCAAAGTGGGTTCGGTAACAGGCACGGTCACGATCGAGGGCCCCGAGGCGCCTCTGCAGCCCAAGGTACTCGATCAGATCCGTCCGGACTGCGCCGGCGCCAAGGCCTTTTACGGTCCGCTGTTTCGCGAAGGGCCCGGACGCAAGGTGGCGGACGTGCTCGTGGCGGTCACGGGTTACTCGGGTTGGGTGAAGCCGGCGAGTGAGGTCGTCAACGTCACGGCGAATCACTGCGCCTGGGATCGGCGCACGGTGGTGGTGACCTATGGGCAGCGCATTGACGTGCTCAATCAGGACAAGGTTCCGTACATCCCGAGCCTACTTGGCGGCAGGGATACCGCGCAGCTCGTCGCGATCCCCAGCGGCGCTCCTATCAGCCTGTTTCCGCCGGAACCGGGGCATTATGAACTCTACGACGCCATGCGACTGTACGTGCGGGCGGACGTGTTGGTGGTGCAGTTCCCAACCTACGCGGTCACGCGGGAAGACGGCAGCTTCAAGATCTCGGGGCTCCCGGTAGGCAAAGTGCGCGTCTCCGCATTGCTGCCCTCGGCCTCGGCTCAGACTGAGCAGTCGATTGAGATCCGCGACGGCGTTGAGACCAAGCTCGACCTCAAGCTGACCTACGTTCCAGCGCCGGAACCGGCAGCAAGCGCGAGCGCCGCGCCTTCGGCGAGCGCAGCAGCTCCGGCGGCCGCGGCGTCAGCCAAACCCGCGCCGCATCACTGAGCCGGCGCAATTGCGGCGCGTCAGTGAGCTTGAGCGAGCCCGTGGCGCGTCAGCAGCGCGTCAAGG
>JBBRAB010000034.1:0-42322 GCA_038207155.1 Polyangiales bacterium | reverse complement strand
CGCCCCGCGAGCACCGCCTCGCGCGGCCTGCCGCTCACGATGATCGCCGCGGCCCGTCCCCGCGAAACCACCCCAATCCGACCGAGGTGCCGCCACTAAACTGACGCTCTCCGGTGTCGCAGAATCGTTGACAGGTTCCGTTGCAGGTGTTAAACGAGTTGCAGAGTGAAACCCGCTCGACCTTCAGGATCTGCACAGTGGCACTGGCCTCTCGCGTGGCCTGCTGACGGTACTCCCCTTCAGCTCCTGGCTGACGTCAATTACAAATACCCATCAGCGACAATTACACTTCCCCACCGACCTCGTGGCCTGAATGCCTGCTTGTTGTCGTCGTCTCGTTGGGAGAGGTCGATGTATTTCAGGATTTTTTGAGTGAATTGGGCCGGAGCTGCCCGAAGCGGACCGTCGAGGGATTCGGCGGGGTAAAGATCTCTGCGGTCGGGGCTTGCGCCCAACCGTGACTGGGCCGTTGCGCCCATCAAGTCAGAAATCGCTAGGTAACAGGGAACGTCGAGGGAGGTCGCGGCGAATCGTCGAGTCACGTAGCGGCGAAACGTCGAGCGATTTTTCCGTATAGGTTGCACTTGCAATCGGCGCCCTGGGTCGCCTAGCTTGGTCGGTCAAACTGAGCGGCTTGCTCGCTCAAACATCTGGAGAGGGAACCATGGTAGCGAGTATTCATTGCGCTCGTAGCGCAATCCAAGCGGGCAGTTTTCGGACGATCCTAGCCGTCTCCTTGCTCGCGGCCGCGGGCAGCGTCGGTTGTGGTGGTGGCTACTACACCGAGGGAAAGCCCGCGACGAGTGAGCCGACCTCGAGCTCGACTGCGTCGAGCGCACCGGCTGCGGACAGCTCTGACGGCGACTTTGCCAGCAAGCGCGACACGATCCGCCGTGCAGCTGCCGCGGTGGATGACGGAACCGCGGCGCTTGCCTCGTTTGTGAAGGAATCGACGGGTAAACGCACGGTCGTCGCATTTGTCGACCTCACCGCGCCCGAGTGGAAGGAGTCCGCCGGTCTGTTTGTGATCGTGGCAACCGCCAAGACCTCGGATAATACCGTACTTGGTCACATGATGCTCGGGCTGCCAAAACTGGAGCCGGGCGTCTACGAGGGAAGTCCCAGTAGCAAGGCTGCCGTCTTGGCGGTGCTGCTCGGCGAGCCCAAGTGGGACGGAAAGAACCCCGGCGCCAGCTGGTCCGTCAACACGGGGTCCTATTGCAAAGTGACTCTGCGGGATGCTGGAAGCGGCAATCTCGAAGGCGAATTCTCGGGAAAACTAGTCGACAACAAGGGTGACCAGTTCGTGACGATCGACACGGGCTACGTGTTCATCAACAAGCGCTAGTTGCAGGTGGAAGGCAGCTGGCTCGGATGCAGTTGTTTGACACTGCGCCGTCCCCCGTGGGGAGAAGGTCGAGCAGCGCATCCATGACCCCAATCGCAGGCACGACAGGATGAAATCGCACCCAATAGACCCTGACTCAGCGCGGCCCCCGCGGCAAAGCGCGTCTCATCGGAGGCAGCGCAGAGCCGCTGTCTTGCTCGCTGCATTCGGACTCCTGACTGCAGAGACGGCCCTGGCGCAAGAGGACAGCAACTCGTCCAATGCGGTCGCTCCTCCCTCGTCCAACGACGTCGCTCCCCCCTCGTCCAACGATACGACCGCACCTGCTCCCACCGCCGCGCCAGCCCCAGTTGTTGAAGCCCCACCGGCGGCACCCGCCGCACCTGCCGCTCCTGCGGCGCAACGCCGACGACCGCAAGTACGTCGGGTCGTCTTACGGCTACAACTACCGAGTCGACTACTACCGCTCCCTCAGTCCTGAGGAGCGCGCTGCTCAGCAGGCGCAATTGAAGGAGGCGCTCGAGGGTAACTACATCATGGAACTCATGGTGTATGCGCCCAACCTCGCGGGTGACCCCAAGGGCATGCCACAAGCTCGCGGTTTTAAGTACTACCTTGGCGGCACCAGTGAGCTTGGCATGCTGGGTGATCTGTCTTCCGTCTGGCAGATCGCCTTCGTGATGTCTCACATGGCGGTCGACAACGTTCGGTTCAAGGCCGGAGAGGGACCGGGGTCAGATGTCGACGCGCTCGGCGCCACCGGTAAGCATCTCGGCAGCGTCTACTACTCGAACATCGGCTTGATGCTGCGCGCCGTGGTACCGCTAACGCGCTACATGGAGGGGTTCGGTCAGTGGGATGCCAACGTGCTCAGCCTGTTTGATACGAGTGGCAAAAAGCTCAAGTCGGACGGTTACCTGTGGACGAGTTCGCTGCGGGTCGGGGTGACGCTCAATGCCACCGATCGGCTTTACGTGAAGGGCTACGGCTCACTCAATGGCTTCGGCGACTATGGGCTCGGTGCCCAGGCTGAGGCGGGATTGCGGTTCTGAGGAGGCGCTTATGAGAGCAACGCATCTGTTTACGATCACAACCCTCATCGCCGCGGCGGTCTCCCTGAGTTCGGTCGCCCGCGCGGAAGAACCCGAGGAACTCCTCGAACTCGGCTACGGTCACCCTGGAAACAACCGACTCTCGGTCTCCGGAGGCATGCTTGAGGGGGAGCGACCATGGACGCCGGACGGAGATGTCGCTGTCGATCCCAACGTGAACCCGAACCCGGTTCCTCCGACGCCAGTCGCGACGCCCCTTGTTGAACCGAAGGAGAAGTACAATCGCGCCGTCGGTTGGGTCACCTACGAGTACTATTCGTTCTGGGACAAGACCCGTTTCGATACCTTGGTTGGCACCGAGTTCTTGGTCGGCGCTGGCTATCTAACGCCGGAAAAGGCCGATCCTGAGCGGGTCATCGAGCGTTCTGCCAATTGGTCAAAGCCGCATCTCAAAGCCGAATTCGCCTTCGACTACGCACCAATTCATTGGGGCGGCGGTCTGCCGGGGCGCCTCGTATTTGGGCTCGGCGCCGGTGCAGAGCTTGGCTCGTATTGGCAAAATGAGGATGGCCGGACCTATCCGCTCGTAGCGGGGCGAGCTCAGCTCTTTCCGAACCAGAGCTTTGGGATCCACCTTGCTTATCACTGGATGCCCACCTGCACCGGTAATTACAAGGTGAGGGAGCATCGCTACGAGGCAACGGTTGCGCTCGGTAGTTGGCAGCTGGGCGTGCACGGCACAGAGACCAGGGTGCTAGACGCGAGCGACACAGCCCTCATGAGTCGCCATCTCGGCGGATTGATCGGCTACACGTTCTAGCTACGGTCACAAAGCGCGTCCGTCTCGACGGGGCCAGAGCTGCCCTCGACGAGACGGACGCCGTCTATTTGTGGCTGATTGCTGGCCCGGCGTGAATCAACGGCTGCACGCACGCCAAGGTCAGGGGCTGCCGTTCGGAAATAGCTCGAACAGTTTCGCGACCGACGTGATGCGCGACCCCTTGCCTGTGGCGGGCGAGCCCGGCTTGAGCGCCAGATTATAGGTGGCGGCGTCGACGAACTGGGGATCCGTTCCGCTGTTCTTCGTCGCGTCAAAGCCCGAAAAATTCGGCTTAGAATTGAAGTAAACGTTTCCGGTGAAGGTCACTGGGGAGGTCCCGGACATCGCCTTGCCGTAGAAGATGGAATCCGTGAACGAGACGCCCGTGTGGTCATAGAGCTGGAAGTTGTTCCAGCTGCCAAGGGCATCGTACTTGCCGGACATGAACGAGGTGATGTGGTCAAAATTCCAGTTGCTTGCGTTGAGCAGCAGCGTGTTTGAGCTGGTGTTGTCGAGCAAGAGGAGATTGCGGATCGTTACGTCATTGACCGGCGTGCTTGCTTCGCCCGGGAAAATACCCTGCATGAAGCGAGGGCCGATGATGGTGTCCTCAATCAGCCAAGGTCCCTGCGGGCCACCCCAGTTGTAGTTCTGAATGCCGTCCGGGTGGTTGTGGTAGTTGAACGGGTTGCCGGCGGGATCCGTCTTGCTGTTGTCGAGCCAGGATTGCCGCAGGATCAGGTTACGGCAGGGGCCCTCCCCGATGCCCTCGTCCGAAGTATTGGCGATAATCAAGCGCTCGAGGGTGACGTTACTGGCGCCCGGCTGGTAGCTGAAGAAGATGCCCGTCGCGTTGCCTTTGGTGTGCCAGTGGCCCGTCGTGAATCCCGCGTAGTTCTTGTCCTTCTTAACGGCATCGGTGACCTGCTCGGGCGTACCGATCTCCTCAATTTTAAGGTTCCTCAGGATGATCTGGTTGGCTTCCAGCTTGGGATCATTGGAGTGGGCGCCGATCGTCACGCCGTCGTGGCCCGTGCCGTGGATCGTGATGCCTTCCCAGCGAGTTCCATCGATCACGATCCAGGAGTGTCCTCCGATGTCGATTGCCGTATCGAGCTTCGGTTGAGGGCCGTCATAGCTGGGTTGATCGTCGTACGGGAGGTCGTCGACGCCCCCGAAAATCACGGCTTTGCCGTTGTGGTCCGGCTCGGACGAAAGCTGGAGCGTGATGGGGGCGTCTTTTGCGCCGTTCGCTCCGATCACGAGCTTGGTCGTGTAACGCATCTCCGTCTTGCCGCCGTCGAGCATGATGCGCGCGCCGGGCAAAATCGCGCTCCACTTGATCTGAGTGAGCTCGTTCCAGGCCGTGGCCCAGCTGAGGCCGTCACTGTTGTCACCCGCCTTGGAGACGTAAAATGGCGGCTTGCAAGTGGCGCTCACGACAGGGCTGCCGACGCAGGCTGCATTGCACTCCGCCGCAGTGCCCGCGAGAGAGAACGCGGTGCAAGGGTCCTTGGAACTACACGCCGTGGGGCAGTTGCCGTCGCAGAGTTCCCCGGTCTCGAGCTTGCCGTTGCCGCACTTGGGCGTTGCAGCCGAGCCTCCCGTGCCGTTGCGGCCACCGGTAACGCCCGTACCTCCGCCGCCGCCCGTACCTCCGCCGCCGCCCGTACCGCCACCGCCGCCCGTACCTCCGCCGCCGCCCATCGTACCGCTGCTGTCACCGCCACCGCCACCTCCGCCGTCGTCGCCACCGCCGCAGTTGAGGGTAAAGAGTCCGAGAGTGAGCAAAGCGATCGGAAGGCGTTGAGGCATGGGGGCCTCAGGAGTTCAAGGAAACGCTCAGCGGAGCGCAAGGCTCAGCAGCTGACCAGACAACTCCAGGTGGGGGGCCGATGTCAATGGCGGCGCCCGGCCGAGTTGGTCAGATGCGAGAGCCGACTGGGACTGCTGGAAAAAGCCCGTGGGTATGACGAATACTGACCCATCGCACGCCGCAGCTTGCACTGCGTGTCGGGAAGCGCTGCTCGCGTGGCAAGGCAACCTGCGGGGGGGCCGCGTCCCTAGGCCGTCGCGAGGTCAACCTGTTGCACGGTCCCGACTTTGCCCTGCTCACCGAGCCAGACGCCGGTGACTCTCACTTGCCCAGCGATTGCGTCAGTTGGGTCCCGGAGCGTGAATGGAGTTGCCGCGGATCCTAGGTAAATCGCGCCCACTGACGCCGCGCCAAGGGACGTGATCGCGCCGGCACCACCAAACCAAACCCCCAGCTTTCCGAACGCACGATCACCCTCATCGATCCAGCCATTGCCGTCGTCGTCCAGCGCGCGGAGCTCTGCGAAGCCATCGCCGCTGGTGGGCCCGAATAGCTCACTGCCGTTGTCGACGACTCCGTTGGCATTGCGATCGAGCGCGAGCATGGCGCTGCCCTTGGCGAGCACCGGAATGTTCTCGAGTTTGCCATCGGAGTTGAGGTCAAAGGGCTGTTTTTGTGCGGTGAGCGCGACCGGTTGACCACCAAAGTTCAGCACTAGCGGGTCTTTGACCTGGGCCTGGGCGTTGCCCGCGAGCACTTGCACGCGCTCACGCGAGACCGACTCATGCGTCATCGACAGCTCGGCAGCAAAGGCAATCTCGCGACCGTCGGCCGTGCGCACGAGGCCCTCCGCTTTGAACGAGGCTGATGCGGACTCAGTCACTGTGCGAGTGGCAGTGAGCTCAAGACCCCAGCCCGCTCCACTATCGCGCGAGCTGTTGGTTGAGGAAGCCGCGGAAGCGGACTGACTCGACGCCGCGTCGTTCGACGAGCCCTGCCCCAAGTCGCTGGCGTCGAGCAAGTGAACCCTGCGCCCGCTGAGGCGCTCCACGAGCGAGATCAGCAGCCACAGCTTGGGGTTCAGATGGCTCCGCTGGTCATCAACCGGGGTGTCAGCTTGGAGCTCCCCCGCGCCGAGCGATGCCTTGGCGTCGCTCGCGGGTTGACGAGCCTCGGGCGAGACTCCAATCATTTCGTTGCGAGACGGTTGGGGTGGGGCGCCAGTGTTCTCGCGGGGCCCTGTCGAAGCCGACTGTGGGCGAGCGCCCAGCCACGAGCGCAGGCTCGCGGTATTGACCTCAACGCGACTGGCAGCGGATTTACCCTGCAGCTCGACAACGGAAGACGTAACTCTCATCCTGAGATGCTTCCTGCCTGGCGCCGAATCCTTGGCACCAGTACGAGGAACGGCGCGGGCCGGAAAAGCTGAAGCGGAGATTGCTCCGGCACCTAGCGGAGCCCTGGGCGTTCCCCCAGGGGGCGTGAAGTGTTTGGGTCATGTATGCGTTTGTGGTACAGTGCCCCCATGACAAAGCGGGCAATTACAACGGGTCGATTGGGAGTCCTTGCATTACTGGCGAGTGTCGCCGCCTTCGGTTGCGGAAGTGATACCGGATCTGGCGGTGGTGGTGCCGCTGGGGCTGGTGGTGCCGCGTCAGGCGGTACGTCCAGCGGTGGTCACAACGGCAATACCGGCGGAGCTGGCGGGGCAACCTCTTCTGACTGCGTGAAGTCAGGCTCGATCAACGTGGACACGACGTGGAAGCCGCTGGCGGCATGTCCCGACGGCTTTGCCGTTCCGGCCACTGTTGCGGTGAACGGCGCGGGGACGGTGCTGACGGTCGAACCAGGAACGAAGCTGAAATTCGGTGCCGAGGCGAGCCTAGTGATCGGCGACAGTGCGGCGCTGGTTGCCATTGGATCCGAGGCCAAGCCGATCACGTTCACCGGTTGGCAGGAGCTCGCGGGCTCCTGGGGTGGCATCGTGTTTCACAGCAGCGCCGTCAGCAATGAGATCAGCCACGCAGTTGTCGAATACGCTGGTTCAAAGGATGGCGCAAGTGGCAACATCGCGCTGTCCTCCGACGGCAACGGGCGCCTCAAGCTGAGTTCAACCATCCTCCGCAACGGAGCCAAGTTCGGTCTGACCGTGCTCGATGGCGGTGCTCTTGGCGAGTTTAGTGGAAACACGATCACCAACAACGCGCTGGGCGCGGCGCGCGTCGACGCGACGGCCGTAGATCAACTGGCGGGCACAGGTAATCTGCTTGAAGGCAACGGTAAGTCGAACATCGTTCGGATCGAGGCGAGCAGCCTCGTTCCCATAGTGAAAGACACGACCTGGCCCAATCTCTCGCCTGCTATCTATCAGGTGACGGGGTATCAGGGGACCTCGGGTACTCAGATCTACGTCAAGGCGCATCTGACGCTCGAGGCCGGCTCCACTTACGAGTTTGCCGGCGGCAGCGGTATCGATGTTTCCGACGGAGCTTCTGGACTGGCTGCGATCGGCACCGCAGCCGCTCCCATTATTTTCCGCGGCGTCGATGGTTCGGGCTGGACCGGTATCGGATACTGCGAATCCGGTTGGACGGGCAATGCGCTCGAGTCCGTCGAGATCGACAATGCGGCGGGCCCCCCGAATATGTGGAGCTACTGCGGGTCAGGTTCTCCGGGCGTCCTGCGGCCGTCGGTGCTCGTCGGACACAATTTCTTGGCGAATGCCTCGCAGCTTCGCATCAAGAACGTGACGTTCAAGGGGCCCAACAATGCTCCTGTGGATCTCTTCGTCCTGCCGCCGTCCAAACTCGTTCAAGAGGGGACGAACGTTGGCGCGGGTGGCCCGCTCAAGGTGAGTACGAACTAGCCCGGCGCAGCGCGCTGTTGTCCTCTCCGCCCGAGAGGACAACGGCTTAGCCTCGACCAGCTTGCAGGTCTGAAAGCCTGGCCGGCGCCGATTTGCCGCCCATAGTGTGATCATTCAGGTTCAGCGTAATACGCGTCGGTGAGGTGGATGGACGGGGGTGGGTGGGCTAACGTTGAGGCCTATTCACCCCTTGGCGCGCTCCGTCTCGCAGCGCCCCGCTTTACCCGCAGAGCTGATGATGATCCGATCCCTATTCTTGGCTGGTTTCGCACTCTCAATCACCGCCTGCGCCGCTGCCGGCGGGGACACCAACGCGCTGGGCACCGCAGCCACGCCCGGGGCGGGCAGCACCCCGGCCTCAGGCGCCGTGCCCGGGGCAGGCAATACGCCTGGAACCGGCGCGACCACGGGCGTAGGTGGCACCGCAGCCACCGGCAGCGTTCCTGGTACGGGCGGCGCGGTTGGCGTTGGCGGCGCAGCGGCGTGGGTGCCGCCGGCAGCCTGCACCACGCCCCCAGCACCGGTTGCCCCGGTGGGGCAGCAGCACGGTTTCGGTTCTCGCTATTGGGATTGCTGCAAGCCCAGCTGCTCGTGGACGGAGAAGGTGGACGCTAAGCTCCCCACCAACCGCACGCGCGCTTGCTCTATTGGCAATGCCCCCGCGGTCCTCGACGTAAACAAGTACACCGAGGCTCCAAGCGGTTGCGGGACTGACGCCGCAAACGCCCTTTACACTTGCTACGACATGAATCCCTGGGCGCCCTGCGCGACCCTCTCCTATGGCTTTGCGGCGGTGCCCGCGGCGGGTCCGCCCTCCTGCGGAAAGTGCTTTCAGCTCGACTTTGACGGCAAGAGCCGTGAGCAGCAGAACAACCCGAAATACGTGGATGTGGGCTCACAGGGCCTGCTCGGTAAGACCATGATCGTGCTTGCCACCAACACCGGCGGTGACGTCGGTTCGGGTCAGTTCGATCTGATGATCCCCGGCGGTGGTCTTGGGATCTACAAAGACGGGTGCAAGCGCCAGTGGAAGGTCGAGCCGACCAACACGGCGCTCCTGGGCAAAGACATGGGTGGTTTCCGCGCGCTCTGCGACGAGAAGCTCGGCTGGGACGCCAGTCAGAAGCCCGAGAACCACGGGCAGATCCTCGCGTGCGTTCGCGGTATGTGCAGCGCGCTCTTTGGAGCGGATCCCGCCAAGGCCGATCTGCTCAAGGGGTGCATGTGGTACGTGGAGTGGTTTGGCGCCGCCAACAACCCGACCTTCAACTACAAAGAAGTCCTCTGTCCCGCCGAGCTCAAGGCCAAGTACTGACGCCGGCATTTCGGACTGCGAGCTCGGCCTATTGTTGAGCTCGCGCTCGACTGTGGGGTCATAGCCCCGGCTCTGCGGCGGGCGCTACGGTCACTATCCACGTCGACTCACACGACGGCGGCAGCGGCGCGTTTAGTCTAGACATTGTGCTGGAAAAGTCGCTTGCGTGAATGTGAGTTCGACGCAGCTGGGGTTCGGTAGCAATTACGCCCTTCCCAACGACGGTACCGCGACGGATCTACAAAGCGGCAGCTGCCTGTCGTCGATGCAAGGAGGCCCTTTCGGTGGATGGTTTCCTTCGGGCGAGCTGCGGCTCCCGTTTTCCTACAGGAGCAGTCGTGACGGATTCTGCGGCTACACCTTCACGGGCAACGTCCCGTTTGGGCTGTACCTCATTCGTGGGACCGATTGCGAGGGCACCGAGAAGAGTTGCGCGCCAGCCAGCGCTTCGGGCCCCGACTACGTCGCCGGGTTCTCGTTTGGAGCCGCCGATGACGCGGACTACGTGGTGGTGCTCGAGGCCGTCACGTCGCTCGCTGCGTTGAATGTCACAGTGCAGGCGGGCTGCGCGAGACCCTAATTCTACATCGAGAAAAACACTCACCTTGGAACATAGGTCTCGATCACGTGCGCGGCGTTCTCGATGATTTGACGCTGAATTTGGCGCAAGGGCGTCGCTGTCGCGAAGTCTCGAAGCCGGCCGGCGACTGCCGGCTGCTCGGGTACAGGCTGCTGCCCGTCATGCGATTCAATCGCCCAGTGCAGAGTCACTTGAAGCATGGTGCGTTGGTGCGGATGGCTGACGGGCGCGCGCGCCAGGCGCGTCACGAGCTCCGTGAGCAGGCGAATTTGCACTTCGGCAGAGGCGTTCGTACCTTGGCGACGCCAGGCGCCGAGAGCTGCGACATAGGGATACTGCCAAGCGGATTCGGCTCTGAGTCGGGCAGTTAGCGCGGCGGCTACAGGCGCAGGCCATTGCTCAAGTAGTGGAGGGAGAGACTCCAGCAGGGCACTCGTTTGGAGTTGGGTGACCGTTGCGCTGACGGCCTGCTGCCAGGCACGGCTATTCGGGTATTTTTGCGCGCAGCTCAGGACGTTCACCTGCTGGCCGCTGCGGTATTGCGCAAGCTCAGCGAAGGCTTGAGCGTTGAGCTGTGAGAGCGAAGCCTGGCCGCTCACTGGGCACCAGCGCCAGAGAAGGTCGGTTTGGTGCTGGCCACTCCAGGGGATGGAGAGCTCGGGCTCGGCTGCCTTGTCGAGCTGAACCAGCGAGGCGACGCGATCGTTCGTTTTGGAAAGCGTCCGAGCCAGCGCGCTTTGCCGATGGCCTTGAGCCATTGACGCCGCAGCGTCGTCGGAACGTTGGTCGTTGCCAGTGGCACCCTGGGATTCGGGATGGCTGCCAAGGTCATCAGACGGTCCAGAAATTGCACCTGAGAACGCGCAGTCGGAAGCCAGCTGCTCAGCTGGAGCTCGGCGGTGTTCGACGAGAGCTGGAACTCAAGGGCCTGCTCGAGAACGCGCAGGGATATCAGGGAAGGTGAGCGCTGGCGCTGAAGGTCGGCGCCTGAGCGGCAAATAACCTGGAAAACCAAGGATGCAGAGCGCCAGTGGGTTCCAGCGCGGCACGCTCGAGCTGACCCAGCACCGGAGCGAATTGTTGCGCTAAGGGCGGTTGGGTTAGAGTTAGCCCGCGCTTGACAAGCGTAAGATTGCCCGGATGGGCCACGCTAAGGCCTTGGAGTACTTCCACTTGCGGGCTCGAGAGACGGTGAAAGTGCGTTGAGCCATCCGGCGCAGCCTGAACGATCAGAAGATCATTCGCGCAGCCTTGGGGGTTGTTTAGTTTAGCGAAAGCAAGCGAGCAATGCGGCCCGGGCCAAAGTCGAGCAAGGAGCTGCTGGCGTCAGCGAATTTCAACGAGCGGAGCTGGGCGATGTTCTTGCTGGCAAGCCCGAGGTGCATCGCGCCCTCGGTGCATACAAACTGCTCATAGTACGGTTCGCCGACTGCGATGCGACGTTGCTGAAAACCGGTCGCAGGCGCCACCCCGACGATTTGCCAATCGGGGCCCGGCGTCCAGAACAGCCCGGCACCAAAGCACCCCATGGGACGCTTGGTGCTGTGCGTCGAGTCAGCGCGATTGGCTGGTATTTCACGAGTCCAGAGCAGCTGGAGCGTGCGATTGTCCCACGCGTACAGGGTCGAGCCGCTGGAGCCAATGAGCTGCTGGTCCAACAGCATCAGGTTGTCGAGTCTCCAAGTGCCGGCGTCGGCATAACTGCGGCCGCCTGGTCCTTCGTGATGGAGAAATCCCGAGCGGAAAATACCATCGCTCGCGACCGCGCGCCTGGATGAATTGCTGCTCGGGCTCGGATTGCTCTCCCACCGCGAAAGCGATGGGCGTTAGTCGAAACTTTGGCTCTCCATGCTCGCCGAAGATGGTTTTGAGCGGCGTGGTAGCCGATGCTGACGAGGACGTCCCTGGGGCACCTCGCGCCAACGTGCGTGACTGGGTTGCGGGCAGCTGCGGAGATTTTCCGGACGGCGGTGCTCCGCAAGCCGACGTTCCCACGACGGACAAACATAGGCAAAATCGAGCGAGCGCGCGAAAGCATGAACAAGCGCGAGACCGCACGTGAACCGTTCTTTTGGGCGCGCCAGTGACACAAGGCAGAGCGGGACTCATGAGCTGGCGCGTTGTACGATGAACAGGGGGAGAATGTTCCCATAAGACGGAGCCGCATCGCGTTCGGAGGGGCGCTCATTGCCGAAGCGGCTCGCTGGGTCGCTTCGGCAAGGCCCGTGGACTCTCGCTCGGGCTCATGCGTCGGTGACGGAAAATTGTTTCGGTGAAGACCTCGTCATCTTCGCTTGACCCCGCAATGAGTCTGTGCGGTACACGCCCCAGTTGGTGAGCGCGATAGCGTTGTTGCGTGCCATGGCTCGCGGTGAGTCACGGTGGTCGTGCCGCGCGTGGCGCGAGTGCGAGCGCGAGGGTTGCTATGATTGCAGGGCGAATTGTCTTTGTTACGGGGTCGCGGGTGGCTCCTTGGGTCACGCGTTTGGGCGCGGTTTTCACGGTTTCCTCCGTCTTGCTGTCATGCGGGGGGGGGGGCTCCACGTAGTGAGGAGGAGACTGCCACCGCTTCGCAGGCTCTCACCTCAACCACGCTGAGCTTCGTTCTTCCTGAGGGCGAGGGAGCTGCTGACGTGAACGTGCAACCCGACGGGTTCGTGTGACGTGACTGAAGGCTCCGAAGATGTCGCGCTGGACTGCGTTACGGCGCCCAGTTCGGACGCGGGAACTGGCGGAAGCTCGAGTACTGGTGGAAGTTCGGGAACTGGTGCCGTAGGTTTTCGGCCTCCGCCGAAACCCGTGCCCAAAGATGACGGCACTCCCTGTTTTAGCGGTCCTTGTCCTGGACGCCGGGGTACATGCTTGTCGGGTACCTGCGCCTGTTCGGATCACATTTTTCAGGACAACAACACCTGCACTGAGGACGCTTGCGTCGGTAGCAATTGCACCCACCGCGTGGCGGTTGATACCACGTCACATCCCAATATCTCTTGCGCCAATCCCCTGTGCGTCGGCAAATGCACTGCCCTCGGGTGCGAGTGCCCCAAGGTGGCTCCTGCGCCCGAAGGAAGCCCGCTAAGAATTGGCACGTTCAATGCTGCAGCCCTGCCGAAGTTTACGGATGCCGCCCAGACTATTGGTAGCGGTATTTTAAGCGGCGGCGTGTATTGGACCCCTGGTGGCGACGCAATTATTGGTAGCCAAGAGTGTCCACTCGACATGTTCGGGATCCCCGATTACGAGTGTCGGGCCAATGAGTTCGCTGCGAAGATTCTTGCCAGTAATTACGATATAATTGCGGTAAACGAGGCCTTCGACGACACCTTCAAGGATGCCCTGTTCAACGCGCTCCACGGTACTGTGGCCGAGGGCAAGTTCCCCTACGGCATCTCAGACGCCGATCGGTATGATTCCGACAATATTCTGAGCCCGGACGCGTACTATCAAGAGAGCGGTCTGATGCTGTTTAGTAAGTGGCCGATCGATGTGTCACCGACGAACGCGGAGGATTGCTTTCAGGATAAAGGGTTAGTTGAGGCAAGCTATTCCACGGGGTTCCCTGCGCTTGGGTTTGAGTCCTTTGGCGGCGGAAAGTCCGAGGAGGCCGCCGACGCACTATCGAACAAGGGCGTGGGTTGGGCAAGGGTCGTGTCCCCAGGCGGGCTTCGCTACGACGTGTTCTTGTCGCATACTCAGGCCAGCTACGGCGCCTCTGATGATGAGGCGTTCCTAGATGACTCGGTTCGGCCCCGGCAGGCGCAATTCAAGAGAATTGCTCACCTGATGGGCTGCCTGAAGGGGAAATCACCAGCGCCGGTAGCTCAACTCCTGATCGGTGACCTCAACGTGGGCGGAGATTTGAGTAGCCCATTTGTTAATTACTGGGCCCACCCTGCGGGACCTCCGTGCAAAGAGCATGCGCAAGAACGAGCGAACCTTCCGGTGTGCCTCCCTGGACAGCTGCAGGCATACCAGGAGACGGTTGACGAGTTCGCGGAACTCCGAGGCAACGGTCGGACCGAGTGGGATATCTACTTTGGTTCGGGTACGGTGAAGGGTCTGTCCACGAACATCGACCCGACCCTCACGTACTTCAAGACGGACGTCAAGGACACCTGGGCCTATGCCATGAGTCCGCGCGCCTGCAGTGGGGTCGCGTTCGGTGCGGCGCCCGTTTACGTTAAGGACGACAACCTGCGTCGCTGTGGCGTGACGCCGGATGTCTCCGTGGTCCAGGGCACTAAGGGCACGGCGAACTACGATCGCGGGTTCACTTGGGCAAAGCAGAGCAGCGAGGACCGGCTCGACTATGTCCTGTTGGGCTCCACCGGAACCCGTTCGGATGACAAGATGTTTGGCTACTTCGGGCCGCAGCACGTGACCAACGCCTATAACCTGCTGTCCGGTAGCGCCGGCAAGGGCGGCTTGACTTGGATCCCCAAGGGCACCGAGCAGGCCCCAGCGGGTTATCCCAACGGCCTTGTGGGAACCTCGAACCAGAGCGATCACATTGGGTTGAATGCAGAAATTAACATCGCCACCCCGCACTCGACCCCGGCGACGTCCTTCGTTCTGCCGGAGGTGGCGCCTGGGAAAACTAGCATGGTCCCAATGCGGCTTGAGAATCGCGGAGTGGTGCAGTGGATTCGAGTCGACGACCCGGGTACCTACAGCTTCTCGGTGAATCCAGCCACTCAGGTACCAAAGAGCGATGGCAACGGCATCGTGATGGAAGTGTACGCGGCGACGGAGCTCTCTAAGCCCCTGGCCCCGTACAAGAACGAGATTAGGACCGTGCCCGCGGGGCAGACTCGCGTGAACTATGGCGTTCCAGAGTTTCCCTTCTGGGTTGTAGAGCTCACCCCTGGTCTGCAGTCCGCCAAGTACAACCTGGTGGAGGGTCCCTACTACCTCAAGATCTATCATCCCTCTGCGGTCTATTCCCCAACCTACACCGGGGAGTATCTGCTGCTAGCCTCGCGCAGCGCTTGCGCGTCAGTCGCTGACGCCTGTGACATCGTTCCGTTCAAGAGCACTGACCTCCTGATGCCTGCGGGCACGAGTGACGGAGCCACGGAGGCCTGGTTCTCCTTCTGGGTTGACCAGCCTGACGTTCTGACAGGCAAGGACGCATCCAATCAGCAGTTGGCGATCGACGTTACGATCAATATGGGTGCGAAAGCCGATCCTGCGAAGGCGTCTCAGGCGGCTGTGTCGCTCCACGATGCTGCGGGAAAGGCAATTCTTGACGCCAACCGTAACCCCATCGTGCTGAAATACACCAATGGCGTCTGGAAGCTCAGTGATGCCGATGGCTCCCTTCAGAAGCGAGCTGACTACCGCCACGGCACCAAGTTTTTGCTGAAGGTTCAGCACCTGGACGGGGCGGTGCCGCTGAGCGTGAGCGTTTACGAGCGGACTAAGCTCACTTGGTACTACTCCTCGGACCTTGGCGGAGAGTCGGCGGTGCTGCATTGCTCGGATACCCAAGAGGTCGGGGATGATGAGATTTGGCTCAGTTTCAGCTCCGACGGCGTGAGAAGGTATGAGATCTCGGGTGGCATCGACGAAGGGGAGACCGCGTCTTTGACCGACAGCGCGCTGCGTGGTTGGGCAGCCTACCAGGGTGGTCCCGCAGCGGTCCGCTTCACGGACAAGCTTTTCTTCTACTTGATTGAGGATGATGCCGAGTACGATGAGATTCGAGAGGCCGGCATCGACAGCAGCGCGCTCGGTGACAAACCCGGTCCGGTGAGTGCGCCTGGGATGGGGTGGACCTTCCCGGACAGCATCGACGACGGAGAATACGATGCCTACGGAGGAACCCTCGCTCACTATCTTGAGGCGCGCACGTGCGTGCTCAATACAATGCTTCCGGAATGCGGAGAGTTGATGAGATGCAACGGCCAGATCTGCGTCGAGAAGGGACCCGAATAATGTCGCGCAAGTCACGAGTCATTCTATTGGGCGCGGTTCTGCTCTCGGGCGCTGGTATTGGGCAGGGCGCCCCTGCTGAGTCAGCATTTGCTGGGCGCGGCGTGGTAACCCTGTCGCCGGAAGTCGGTTGCCAGGGAGCCTGCAGCTCGGTACTTCAATATGCGGTCACGGTGCCGAAGGCGGGCCAGCTCAGCTTTCGCTGGGGTGGGCTGCTGGATGCCGGCCAAAAGCTGCTGCTCGAGCTCGATGGAATCGTGGTTCGTCAGCTCAGTGGCAAACACTCCCGTGGCGCAGAGCGGCTGAGTCTGACACCCGGGAATCACGTTTTGCGTGCTGAGGTCAGGTGGGGCGGCGCTCCGCCGCCGGTAGGTGCTGTCTGGCTCGAAGACGCGCGAGTGACTGACGGCGCGACGATCCAGGTGCCGGCCTTCAATCAGGCGGGCGCCTCCCGGTTACCAGCGGGTTGGTCCTCCTCGGGTCGGGGTATTTGGAAGACCGCTGAGGGCCAACCGGTCAACGGATTCCGCCGAGCGCCCGCTGGAGCCTTTCGAGGCTATCAAGCAAAGTCGAGCGTCTGCGCGTCTCGTCGCACGTTCGTGTGGCCTGCAACATCGACGGCTAAGTGGGTGCGTCTCGCCTACCGTCTCGACACTGAAGAAGGACATGACTCGTTTCAGGTTCTGCTCGACGGCGTACAGCGGCAGGTCGTGTCAGGGAGGCATCGCTCGGGCGAGCTGACGCTTCAAGTCACCGGTGGAGCGTCCCACGAGGTTGAGCTGGCCTACGCCAAGGACGAGAGCGGGGATCAGGGGCTGGACGACGTTCAGGTGGTGGCCCTTGCGATCGGTGATGAGTCAGGTGTCGTCGAGCCGGGAGGCTTTGAGACTGCGACCGTCGGCGAGGGAACTGCGCCCTGGACGGTTGGCACCACTGCCACCGATGGCTGTGAGTGGGTGGTGGCACCAGCGACCGCACCCCTGACCCTGGCCGCTCCCGGAACGGCCTTTGCGGCACCCGCGGTGGATGGACTCGTGGGAGCGCCAGCGGGCAAGTCGACCTCGCTAAGGGTGCCACTCTACAATTCGGGGCAAGCTGCCAAACGCGGGGATGCCAGGCTCCAGCTCTGGAATCGAGGCTTGGTGCTCGGGCTTCGCGTCCCCAACGCCGCCAGTACTCTCGGCGGTTCGGGTGAGGTGCAGCTCTACATTGATGCCCAGCGCGCCGGAACGTTGGCCGGGGTCGCTTGCGGCGGGACGCTCTATGCCGGACCCGAGGATCGCAAGCTCACAATCACCCGCCTTGGCACCGCGGCAGTGGTGCAGCAATTCAAGGGGGATTGCGCCGGCGGGTGGAGCGCCGTCACCCCTGAGGAGCAGTGGACGGTGGCAGCCGCTCCGAGGCGTGCTGCCAGCCCACGATCCGCCGTCCTGGCACCGGTTTCGAGCGCCGCACCTCGGTTGAGCGGAGGCTCGCGTGTCACGGACCTCAGCCGTTTCGCTTCAGCGCGTCCTCGAGCGACTGCGCCGTCAGAATCTCGTCGAGGTAGCTCTCAAGCTGCGCGGCGTCTGCGTGGGTAACACGGTCGGTGGCCCAATCGGGAAGGCTCCCAAATCGCTTGGCGAGCTGCCGTAGTACTGCGTTACGAAGGCCCTCAACGCGACCCTTCGCCTCTCCCTCTTCGCGTTCGGCGGCGATGGTGTGGTAGTGGGCGCGCAGCGCGGTTTCGCGCTCGTAGGCGCGTGCGCGCACGTCGGGATCGGACGAGATTTCTTCGAGCGTGTGTTTGGCGTCTGCCATGTCGGGGTCCTCCTGGGCGAGAGCAGGTGCAGCTTTCGCAGCTCAAGCGTGTGGACGTTATTGCCCAAGCAAACACGGACATCGAGCGCAGCAACTGGAGCTCAGGATCTCGCTCCAAGAGCAGCTTGAAGACCAGGTCAGTTGTGGGCTTGAGTCGCTGCATCGGAACTAGCGAAGTTTAGCAGGGGGGGGGCGGCGAATGCCGAGGGAGGGGATTGGGGCTGTGACTAGCGGGTCGCTCGGGTGCTGGCTAGGGTCAGCCGCCGTGGCGGTCCGGCTGCGATTCGCTCTCAGGCGTCCGGTGATTTGGCGTATAATGGCGCTGCAGAGCGCGTCAACGTTGCCGCGTCGCTACGAGAATCTGAGCCCCCATGAGCCTGCCCCGCGCCGCTTGCATCCTCACACTCGTCGCCGTCACGCAGTCGGGTTGTCACCCGTCACCTAGCGCGCAGGGGGCGGCGCCAGCCGCGCCAGCCGCGTCTCAGTCAAGCCTTGCTGCTTCGAGCGGCGTGGTGACGAGCCCCGCGCCAGCGACAAGCGGCGGACACACGACGGCACAACCAACAGCTGCAAGCTCAAACGCAGCGCCCGCTGCGTTGGCGCAAGCTCCAGTGACGGGCGTTGAACGGCTCTCGCCTGAGCTCGATGCGCTGGTGGAAGCAGACGCCAAGGTGGAGGTGCTCGCTAGCGGCTACAAGTGGTCGGAAGGCCCCGTGTGGCTGGGCGGCGCGGTGCTGTTTTCGGATGTGCCGAATAACGTGATCTGGAAGTGGCAAGAGGGCGCGGGCGTCACCGAATTTCTGCGACCGAGTGGCTACACCGGCACGGTCGCCCGAGGCGGCGAACCAGGCTCTAACGGGCTGGTGGTTGATTCCAAGGGAGCGCTGCTGCTGTGTCAACACGGGGACCGCCGGATTGCGCGCTTTGATGCGAAAAAACGCAAGTTTGAGACCATCGTCGAGCGGTTCGAGGGCAAGCGCTTCAACAGCCCCAATGATCTCGTGGTGCGCGCCACCGGCGACCTCTACTTTACCGATCCCACGTACGGACTGCCCGAGCACGAACAGGATCCGACCCGCGAAATCCCTTGGAGCGGGGTCTATCGGCGTTCTGCGACAGGTAAGGTCACGCTGCTGGACAAGGAGCTGACGTTCCCCAACGGTCTGGCGTTCTCGCCGGATGGTCGCACGCTGTACGTGTCGCAATCCGATCCCACGAGCGCCCTCTGGATGGCCTACGAGCTTGATAGCCACGGCGCGGTCGGCAAGCGACGCGTGTTTTTCGATGCGACCTCACTGGTGAAAGCCGGAAAAAAAGGGCTTCCTGACGGGCTCAAGGTGGACCGTCACGGCAACTTGTTTGCCACGGGGCCTGGTGGCGTTTTGGTTTTTTCACCCGCGGGAACGCATCTCGGCACCATCGTCACGGGTGAGCCCACCGCCAACTGCGCCTTTGGGGATCAGGGGCGCACGCTGTACATGACGGCGCACGACAAGCTGCTGCGGATCCAGCTAAAAACCGAGGGTAGCGTGGCGCCGCGCTAGGGGGCGGGCGCGTCGGTCCCGAGCTTGGCTCAGGAAGCGACCTCGCTCCGGAAATACAGCGCAAACGCCGCCCCCTGGGGATCGTCACACACTGCCACGCGATCCCCACTCGGGAGCTCAAAGGGACCGAGCACCTCGCCGCCTTCCCTTCGCACCAGGGACATCGCGCTGTCCAGAGCTTCGATGCCAAAGTGCAGGAGCCATTGGGGATGAACTCCGGCGCGACCAGCGACGTCCGTGATAGAGCCGCAGTTCGGAAGGCCTTCGCCGTAGCAAAACTGCTGAAACGAGCCCGCGGTGCCGAGGTCGAGCTTCTCGGTGAGTTTCCAGCCAAATAGTTCGCGGTAGGTCGCCGCAGTGAGCTCGGGCTGGTTGGCGTGAAGTAGGTGCCAGATTACCGGACTTGTCACCGTGGACTCGCTCACGACACTGCTGGGCGCATCGTGATTCTCGCGGTTTGGCGCCGAGGTAGCCGAGCCAATGTGCGGGCACTCCGGCTGCTGCGGCCGCTGCGGGGAGCGACGCGATGTCGAGGCCGTGAGCGCCAAGCAGCTGCGCGTAAAAAAGCGCGTGCGGCCTTCACGTCAGTGGTGCGGAGCTCGTAGCGTGAAAAGGTCGTCGGCATTGCGCCGGACGGTACCACGCCGGGCCAGGCAAAGGCTCAACGCCCCTGAGCGCCCTGCTCAGCCGAGACGAGCCGCCGCTGCGGGCTCCAAACGTTGCTACATCAGTACAAATTGCGTGCAATTTGCTGGTAACGGAGCCAAAGCCCGCCCTAGCAGTACGTCGCCAATCGCGCAAGCGATGCGTGAGCGAGCCCGGAGCGCGCTGCCGGGGAACCGCGCGCTTGATTCTTTTCTAGAGACGCCCGGCGGGCCATCGGCTAGATCCCGCCCATCATGGGAGCGCAGTGGAAAGCCAAAGGTCGAGCTGAGAGCGCGGATGCCAAGGGGCGTCTGTTCACAAAGCTCTCGCGTGAAATCATGGTTGCAGCGCGTGCGGGCGGACCCGATCCGACCGGCAATGCGCGCCTCCGTCTAGCGGTCGAGCAGGCCAAGCGCGCCAGCATGCCCCGCGACACGCTTGATCGCGCGATCAAGAAGGGCGCGGGTCTGCTTGACGATCAGGCTCAGTGGGAGACGGTGGTCTTCGAGGGATTTGCGCCGCATCAGGTGCCCGTGATCGTCGAGTGCCTCACGGACAACAAGAACCGCACCGCACCGAACATTCGCCAGCTCTTTCGCAAGGGCCAGCTGGGCGCGGCCGGCTCGGTGAGCTGGGATTTCACCCGCAGTGGTGCGGTCGAGGCTTCCCCGCCCGCCGGTGGCGAAGATCCCGAAGAGGCCGCGATCGAAGCGGGCGCGCAGGAGGTTGAAGCCGCTGACGATGGGCAGTCGCGCTTTCTGACCGATCCGTCGGACGTCGATCTGGTCTCCAAGGCTTTGACCGCGCGCGGATGGAACGTGACCGCCGCAAACCAGATTTGGCTGCCGAAAAATCCCGTCAGTCTCGACGCTGATGCGCGCGCCGAAGTTGAGGCATTTCTCGCGGCGATCGACGAGGACGACGACGTGCAGAAGCTGTTCGTCGGACTCGCGTAGTCTCAGCGTGAAGGCGGCGAGGTCGACGATGTCGACGAGCTGGAGCTGGCGAGGTCAACGAGTTCGGCGAGATGGCTCTGCGCTCTCGCCGACTTGCGCTTCAGCGACGAGCCAGCGTAAGCGGAGCGGCTTCGCGCTTGGGGCGCGCCGCGGTGCCGTCGCAGCGGGCAGGGGCCTCCTCAGCGACGCGCAAGCCTGCGTTCAGCTCGCGGCCTCGTCGACGATACGCGGTTGGCGTCGTCATCTTGACGGCGCGGAAATGTCGATTGAGCGAGGCGACCGTGCCAAATCCTGCCAGCTCTGCGATCTCGCGTACCTCAAGCGATTCACGCAGCAGCAGATTGCTGGCCCTGCCCACTCGCAGTTCCACGACGTAACTAGAAAATGATTTCCCAAATTCTCGCTTGAAAAAGCGGGAAAAAGCAGAGGGCGACTGGTTGAACTCGCGCGCCGTGCTCTCTTCGGTGAGCGGGCTGTGAAACTGCTCCTTGATGTAGCTCAGCACCCGCGCGGCAAGCTGATGACGCGCGTCAGTTTCGGGCTTGAGCGTGAGCGATGGCGTCAGTGCACGCGACTCATCGCCCTCGGCAATGATCGCCAGAAAGGTAAAAAGATGTGCGAGCTGGCGTGTCTCGGTGCGAGCCTCAAAGAGCCGGGTAAGCTCAGCGACAGCTTCGGTGCGCTCGGGACCGAGCACCTGCAGGCCGCGCTGGGCCAGCGCGAGCAGTGAGTTGAGTCGCGCAAAGCCGCGCTGACCACGCTCCGCAGACAGCAGCTCTGGTGCGAATTGCACCACCTGGGCACGCACCCAACGTCCGCGCACGGGCGAGGAATTCCAGCAATGCGGCGTACCGGAACCAATGATGCACAAATCACCGTCCGTGAAGGGCTCGAGGGAATCCCCGATCACGCGGGTGCCTGCGCCTCGGATGATGTGCTTGATCTCGAGCTCAGGGTGAAAGTGCCAAGGGTACCAGAAGCGAACGTCGCAATATTCCAGCCGAAACAGCGCACCCGTCTCCGGTCCGGCCACGACCTCACGGATCGGCTCAGCCGGCAGCTGCTGGCGCGCGCTGGCTGCTGAGCGCGTGGTGCTTGGGGGCTTGGGCACGGCAGGGGACCTGGGTCCTTTGGCGGGCATGACCGTCCCCAAGGCTAGCAGAGCGGGGCTGCGACTCCTAGCGACCTGCGCCCCGAAGGGACCGCGAGCCAACAATTGCGGTCGCGGGACTGCGTGGTAGATGCCACGCTCCCGGAGCCATTCATGTCGCAATCGATTGGGAGGCGAGCGCTCACGAAACTGGCGGATCCCTTGCTGGGAGTCAGCTTCGCCTGGAGCGAAGGAGTGCTCTGCGCTGCGGGCGCCGTCCTGCTGAAGCTAAACCCCAACTTTTATCGGTACCGCCTATGGCCCGGGTTGGAGGCGCTGCGCTGGCACTCGCTGTGGGTATTGGTTTTGTTTGGCGTGGCGACGCTGTGGTGCGGACACGCGTTACTCGAGCTGCGGGGCGCGTTTAAGCGCCGCGGGGGTCCGCGACGCTCGGGGCGCATCGGGCTCTGGCAAGCACTGGTGCAGCTTGGCGCGGTCGTGGCGCTCTGGGCCTATCTCTGGCGGGTCGTTGGCGCCCCGCCCGAGGAATTCCTGGTCACGCCGCAGGGCGCCGACATACACGGGGAGTCGTATCGCGCGCTGCGGGTGCAGCTCGGCGAGCCTGAGTCAAAGCCTCCTCGGGGCGCGGTGGCCTGGCTCGAACGGCGCGTTGGAGCTGAGTCCGAGCAAATGAGGCTGGAGCGCGGCCATTTCTGGCCTTCGCGAACGGCGGGCTATCAACTCGTGGTGGCCCGCGCGACGCTGAGTACCGTGGGAGCCATCATGCGCGTCGGTGGGCGACGGGTGGAGCTGATGACGGACAAGCCCACGCGTCGAGGGCCGGTCAAGCTGCTGCTTCAGGGGCTTCGGTACCTACGCCGCGACCGTTCGCAGCGGGTGCCGCAAGCAGAGCTCAAGGTGGACGGCAAGCAGAAGGTGATCCCGCTTGATCCCGAGTGGGCCGGGGAACAGGCATTTTTAGGGCTAAAAGAGGCGCCTGTCGTCCTGCTGCGGGTTTACCGCAATCACAGTTTGTCCTTGGGTGCGACGGCCGTCGCGCTGCTGCTGCTCGGTGCGGCATTGGCTCGAACCCAGCGTGACGGCGTGCGGGGGACGCAGCCGTGAGGCGAGCGATTCAGTACCGCGCGATGGGGCTGGTTGGCAGTCCGCTGTCGCTCGCGCTCGCGCTATTTCCCGTCAACGGCTGCGCGCTCGCCGACCCAGAAAACGAGGGGGAAACTGCTGCTCCGGCGACTCGTCCCAAGCACGCCCTGCGCGCGGTCGGCTCGGCCGCGGCTGGTAGTGGCGCGGTCGTCGTGCCGTTGAGCACCTGCGACCCCGAAGCCACCCGCATTTCACCGGGGCCCATCGCCGAGACGGCCCGGTGCGCAGCTGGAATGCTCGAGATCGAGGGGAACTATTGCAAGATCCTCAACCACCGCTGCGTCAAGGGCGGTCGGAGCCACACCGGGGACCCCACGGAGGAGCCGGAGCCGTTTTACTGCGACCGCTATCAAGCGGGAGTTTCGCAATGCGTGGGCGCTGAGCAACCTAAGCATTTCTGCATTGACGAATACGAGTATCCGAACAAGGTGGGCGCCATCCCGATGGTGATGGTGAGTTGGTACGAAGCTCAGCGCCTCTGCGGCGAGCAGAAAAAGCGCCTGTGCGGGGACGATGAATGGACCCTGGCCTGTGAGGGGCGTGAGAGACGGCCCTATCCCTACGGGTGGGAGCGTGATCGCGAGGCTTGCAACATCGATCGCCTGTGGGTGCGTCCCAACGATGGTCTACTGGCCAGCAAGACCGCTCCCGCTAGCGAGCTCCAGGCTGAGGTGGAGCGCCTCTCCAAGCGTGAACCTTCCGGGGCGCGTGCCGGCTGCAAATCACCCTTCGGCGTGATGGACATGGGCGGCAACGTGGACGAGTGGGCGGTCAACGTCACGCTTCGCGGCAAGCCCTACCAATCGGTCTTCAAGGGCGGGCATTGGGTGAGCGGCGCGCGCAATCGCTGTCGTCCGATCACCGCGAGTCACGATGAGACCACGGCCTACTACGCTGAAGGGTTTCGCTGCTGCGCTGAGCTGCGCGAGCTGCGCGAGCTGCGCGAGCTGCGCGAGGAAAAAGCGCCTTAGCGAGGGCCGCTAGGCGCGCCGAACGAGCACTTGATACTGGCGCTCGGGCGAAAGCACGTTGACGTCGTAGCCCGCATCTGTTGGGACATGGTCGCGACTGAGCTGTTTGCCGGGTAGGCAGCAGGCCAACGTGAAGGCGGCGTCCCAGCGCAGGCGCGCCAGCACCCGGTCCACATTGACATGGGCGTGAACGAACGTGACGAGCACCGGCATCGCGGAAAGCGCGTTGAGCTCGTCGGTGACGTCTTCAATGCGTGCCTTGCGCCAACTGAGACGGCGCACTTCGAAGCGCTTCTGCCAGCCCTCGACCAGTGACTCGTTGATGGCGGGATCGACGCTAATGTTCTCAGCGCTTGTTTTGATCGCAAAGAGCGCCGCGGTGCGAGCATGGGCGCCGTCACCGACGTGAATGACGCGGCATTGCCCATGGGCGGCGAGCATCGGTCGCAGGTGCACGAGAGCCGAAAAGCTCTCGGTCATCTCCTTGGCGGGGCGCGTGGCATGGGCAAATAGTGGCCAGAGCGCGGCAAAGGACTCGCGACGCATCAGGCGGTCGAGATAGCTCGGCTCGCTCGACGGTTCTGCTCCGGTCGTGAACTGGCCGCTTTCAAGCAGCTCTGCGGACGGTATGGCGGTCACCACGGTTACAGGGCGTTTCTAGCGCGATTTCGTCGCCGAGCCAGGAGCAAGGCAACGCCACCAAGGAGCAGCGTGAACGCGCCAGCGGGGCGATTGGGCGCCGTTCGGCAGCCGCAGCCGCCGTTATCGCTGCCCGCGCCACTGGCTGCAGAGTCGCCGCCTCCGGCGTTGTTGCCGGCAACGGCGCCAGGGGCTTCACCTCCGCCCGAACCCCCTGTTCCCACGCCGCCCACACCCAGATCTGCCAGCATGGTGGACACGCTGGAACCTGCCAACGCCGGCTCCCCCGGGAGGTTGAGCTGAACCGTTTGCGAAGTGCCCGATACGGGCGCGACCGTCACTTTCAGCGTCGCAGCCGCGGCATCAACGCTGGCCGCCGTGACGCGCGATTGCTTCTGGCTCAGCAGCAGTAGGGCTGGTTGATCAACCGTGACCACGAAGCTACCGGTCTGCAATTTGCCGGCTTGATGGAACATAAATCCGGTCACCCCGAGCGCGTCGTGTCGAATGGCTTGAACCTTTGCGTCGTTCGAAAGCAGGGTGACGGGGAGCTTTGACGCGAGCGCGGAGAGCGCAGTTGGGGCTGCTGCAGGCGCAATCGCGTAGGCGTAGCTCGCCGCTTTGGGCGAGGCTCCGTGCTCAAGATAGGCCAGAAAACGGTCCGCGCAGGCTGGTGTGGACTTTTGCGCGGCGCTGAGCGTCTGCCAGTTGCCCGTCGCCGGGCCCGTCTGGAGCTGCAGCGTGGTCGGCTCAAAGAACAGGAACCCCACCTTGTCGTGGTGGAGCCAAGTGACGCCCTTCAACGTTGAGGTGCCAGCTGCCGCGGCTCCAAGATTGCTCGTGACCGCGCCCGACAGCAGGCGCTGAGCGAGCGTCGTTCCAACCGGTTCGGCGTGCGTGGAGCTGAGCTGCGCGCCGAGCGCCACGACCAGTTCACCCAGCGCAAACCAGGCTTTTTCCGCCGTCGTGTTCGCGCGGTCCAGGTGCATCGCGGCCAAACCGTTGTCACCGTCGGACACGCCACCGACTCGGCTTGAGGCATGCTTGAGCGTATCGGGCAGCGCTGCGAAATGCGGACTCGTCACCCCGGGGAGTCGTCCCCAATCCCAGAGCGGGTAGACGTTGGTGTACTCGTCCCCGTCGGGCGCGATGTAGGTCAGGCCGAATGGTAGCCAGTAACCGAGCAGGTTTTTCCCGTTGATCGACTCAGTTCCGACCGTGCGCGACGAGCTCATCTTCACCGAGACGTAGAGCGCAGCGCGCGGGTGCGTCATGAAATCCGAGCGCCAGAAGTAGCGATTGCCGCTCAGTGGCGCCGCTCCGCCCGCGTCGATGTGCGTTGCGAGCGCGTCGAACTCGTCCTTTCTCGCGGGCACCAAGACCGAAAGTCGCTTAGCGGCAGTGCTCACAGCGTTCGAGTTCTGATTCGGTCGCGATAGCTCGCGGCCGTCCGCGCTCTCATCGAACATCTTGCCGCGCACCATCCAGCGGTCACCGTCAAGCACGAGCCCCGTGAGGACGTCGAGCTGATTGGGAGTCAGCGCAAAGGCGGTGCCTGCAGCGATGGTGGCCCAGAAGGTCGTGTCGCTGACGAACGCCGCTCCGTAACCCGCATTGTAGAGCTGCGGGCCATGCTGGTGAAAGCTCCAGTCCTGCTGGACGCCTTCCTCGGTCGTCCTGATGTTGCTCGTCGCCAGCGCCCGCTCCTCGTCGGGTGACGCGACGGATGCCGGCGGTGCGGGCGGTGCCGGCGGTGCGGGCGGTGCGGGCGGTGCGGGCGGTGCGGGCGGTGCGGGCGGTGCGGGGGCAGGGGCCACGTCAACGGGCGGGGTCGCTGCGGGGGGCGGGTCCGGCGGCAATACCGGCCATGCTACGGGGGCCGCGGGCAGTGGCATCGGTGCGACACCGGGTGGCACGGGCGGCTCGGGTGGCAGTGGACCTCGCGTTCGTGGAGCTGCGACGGCGCCAGATTTCAACCCCACCGAGCTGCCGACGGTTGCGATCGTGGACCACTGCGCTTCGGCGAATGTGCGCACGCTTCACGTGGCGGTCGATGGCGATGACGGCAATTCGGGCGCCGTCGACAAACCCTTTGCGACGTTAGCTGCGGTGTCACGCGCCGCCAAACCAGGCGACCATATTCTGCTGCACGGCGGCATTTATCGTCCAACCGCGCAAGAGAGCATCCAGGCCAAGGGCACCGAAGCGCAGTGGATCTGCATTGAGGCGGCACCCGGCGAGAAGGTCACGCTCGACGGCTCAGCGATGCCCGAGGGCACTCACACCATCGAGCTCGGTCCGGCTGCCTACGTCGTTCTGCGCGGGCTCGAGGTCGTCAAGAGCCGCCGTACCGCGATCGACAGCTGGGGCGGTGACTTCATCGACATCATCGGCAACGTGGTCCACGATTCTGCAGACGCGGCGATCAACGTCGGAGTAGTGTCCAATCAGACGGATTCCACGGATTTTCGCATCCACGGCAATACGGCCTACAACAACGGGCTCGAGGGCAAGGTGCTCAATCCGAGCGCTCCCACCTGGCCCGCCAACGTGCGGTCCTTTGGCGCGGCTCGGGTGGATTTCTCCAATAATCTCGTACACGAGAATATTGGCGAGGGGGTCGATTTCATCCTGACCGCCGGGGGAACCGCTGTCGGGAACGTGGTTTTTGACAACTACAGCGTGAACCTCTACCTCGACAACGCCACGGATGTGACGGTCGCGAATAACTTCATCTACTCGACCGGCAAGTGCGTCGACCTGCTGCGGGATGGTAACGCGGCGGCTGCCGGGATTCAGCTCGCCAATGAGCCCTACACGAACGTCACGCCGCTTCCGCTGGCCAACAATACCTTCGTCAATAACCTAATCGTGGGCGGCTACGCGGGGATCTTTTACGGCAATTACGGTCTTGGCGGTGGAATGAAGAACCACCTGTTTGTCAACAACACCATCTACAATGAATCGCCCACGCTGACGCTGCTCTTCATTGATGCAAGCGACGGTCACAGCGTTCGTTTCGTGAACAACATCTTCAGCGAAAAGACTCCGACCTGGCTTGGTATGAGCGCGACGACGGGCGTCACCTTCGAGAATAACCTGTGGTTCGGCCTGCGACCGGAGGACCTCGGGATCGTTTCGAATCCAGGCGACCTCACGTTTGATCCTCAGTTTGCCAAGCCTGGCGGATTCGACCTCGCGGCATACCAACTCGCGGCGTCATCGCCCGCGCGCAGCAAGGCGAGCGGCGTGACCGGCCCAGCCGCAGCGCTGGTTTCCAAGGACCTACTTGGTAAGAATCGGCCAGCCAGTGCGGCATTGGGTGCTCTGGAATAGTCAGGCGTTGTTGCGCCAATCGAGCAGTGCGAGCTGCGACACTTGGGTTTCTGCTCGCTGGCGAGTACCCTCTCACGCCATGACTATCGCTCAGAACACGGTCACTCGTTGGACTTCGGTCGCAGCGCTCTCAGCTCTCGCGGCTGTCGCTACCGCTTGTGGCGGCAGTGTCGTGCGGTCCGGCTCTTCCGTTGGAGGCCTCGGCCAAGGTCTAGGCCAGTACACGGACGCTGCTCCTCACAGCGCTGAGGTTTGCGTGCTCAAGGACTCACTGGCGGCTCCCCAGGGGGGCAGCGATAAGTCGATGACCGAGACCTGCTCCAAGGCGCAGAAGACCGATTTGCTCTATCGCCGCGCTCTCGCCGTGCTCGCGCTCTACGGCCAGCGCCTGGCTGCGATTTCCGCCGACGACGAGTACGCCGGACGCTTCGAAGCCGCCGCTAGCGGCGTGACCACTGCTAATTGGTCCGACGCCGACGATCAGGCGACGCGCGATGCCGTCTCGCAGCTCGTGACGCACATGGCGGGGCCGGCGGACGGGAGCAAGACCGAGCTCAAGCAGTTCATTCAGGGGGCTGCCGCGCCGATCTCAAGCCTTTGCTCAGGTCTCGGCAGCTATCTCGATACCCAGGTGACCGAGCTGGCGACCATCCGTAAGGACGTCGACAAAAAGAGCACCACTAAGTCCATCCGACGCTGCGGCACCTACGAAAATCACACGATTTGCGTCCAAGACACGGTGGTTGATCGCCTGACGTACGCCGAGGTCTTCGCTCGCACGGCGGCCCTGGAAAACAGCAGCTACCAGGCCAAGTCCAGCCTGCAGCGGTTCTGCACGGCTCACGCCAAGCTCGCCGAGGTGGCTAAGGCCGATCAACTTGGTAAGAAGGAATCCGACGCGGCGATCGCCGACGCTATCCGCGCGGTACCGCAGACCGAGGCGCATTGGGACGCCGCTAGCGCGAAATAGGCCTGAGGGGCCTTGAAACTCGGTTGACATGACCGCCAAGTGCTTGATGGTCTGGGGCTGCACCTCGGACGCAGGTAAATCCTTTCTGACCGCCGCGCTGTGTCGTTGGTTCGCCAACCGCGGCGTGAAGGTGGCTCCATTCAAAGCGCAGAACATGAGCAATAATGCTCGTGTCGCGCGCGGGGGCGAGATGGGCTGCGCGCAGTGGTTTCAGGCCAAGGCGGCGTGCTGCACGCCTGAGGTGCGTCACAATCCGATCCTGCTCAAACCGGAGCGAGACACGCGCAGCCAAGTGGTCGTGATGGGGCAGGTCGACCGCGCACTTTCCGACATGGATTGGCGCGGTCGCTCGGGTCTGCTTTGGGAGCACGCACGGCGCCCGCTGCGTGAGCTGATGCAAGAAAACGAGCTGTTGCTCATTGAGGGAGCCGGCTCGCCCGCGGAGACCAATCTTGCCGCCTGTGACTACGTGAATCTTGACACGGCTCGCGAGAGCCAGGCGCAATGTCTGCTCGTCTCGGATATTGATCGCGGTGGCTCGTTTGCTCACCTATTTGGCACTTGGGCGCTCGTGCCGGAGGATTTGCGCCCTCAGCTGCGCGGCTTTGTCCTAAACAAATTTCGCGGCGACGCCGGACTGCTCGAGCCTGCGCCGAGCCAGCTGCGTGAGCGTACGGGCATGCCTTTACTGGGGGTTTTACCGCGGGTTCAGCATGGGCTCCCCGATGAAGACGCCGTGGCGCTCGAGCATTTTCCTCGCCTCAGCGACGGCTTGCGTCGCTTTCAGGTGGCGCTCGTGGCCTGGCCGCGGATCTCGAATTTTGACGAGTTCCGGCTGCTGGCGTCCTGGCCCGGGGTATCTCTCACGTTGGCGCGTCACCCCGCCGATCTCGCAACGGCCGATCTCGTAATTGTTCCTGGCTCAAAGCATGTTCCGGCCGATCTCGAGTGGCTGCGCGCGACCGGACTCGCGCAGGCGATTGTCGCGTTGGCTGCGACGCGAAAGCCCATCCTGGGGATCTGCGGGGGGCTCCAGGCGCTCGGCGGGCGCATCGAGGGCGACACGGGGACCGAGGGCGAGGCGGATGGTTTGGGTCTGCTGCCTGTGGTGACGGTGCATCGAGCGGACAAGATCGTGCGTGAGAGTTCGCTGCTGGTGCCGCAACTCGAAGGCTTCTGGGCACCGCTGTCCGGACGAACGCTTCACGGCTATGAGATCCGTACCGGTGTTTCCACGGGCTCAGAACCCAATTCGGAGGACCTGCGCCTCAGCTGCGTTGGCAACACGCTTGGTACCTACCTTCACGGCGTGCTCGAGGAGCGTGAAGTCCTCTCTGCGCTTTTTGGCTCATCGCCATCATTCGTCGATCCACTCGAGACCTCGCTTGAAGCGCTCGCCACGCTGGTCGATACCCACCTGGACATGAAGACGATTGCGTCTTGGGTGAGATGAGGGTGGGCGAGGTCACGAGCAGGTCAAAAACCTGGCGCCATGACCGGGCCGGCGGATCAGGACTTGTGAAACCGGGGGCTATCACCTACTGTGCGCGCCGATGGCAGACAGGGTGGCTTTGGTTACCGGTGCATCTTCCGGATTTGGGCGCGAATGTGCCCGCTACTTGAGCCAACGAGGTTTCCGGGTCTTTGGGGCCAGCCGGCGTTGTGCCCAGGCGGGCTTGACATTTGAGTACCTCCAGCTTGACGTGTGCGACGACGACTCGGTCGCGAGGGTGGTACAAGCGGTCATCGAGCGTGCGGGGCGCATCGATGCGTTGCTCAACGTGGCGGGCATCGGTCAGGCCGGAGCGCTTGAGGAGCACAGCGTGGAGGAGGCTCGCGCCATGCTCGAGACCAACACGCTCGGAACATTTCGCATGTGTCGCGCTGTGTTGCCACACATGCGCCGCCAAGGCTCCGGGCGAATCATCAACGTGACCTCGCTCGGAGGACTCGTCGCGATGCCCTTTGCGAGTCTCTACTGCGCGAGCAAGTTCGCGGTGGAAGGCATGACGGAAGCGCTCCGGATGGAGGTGCGTCGCTTCGGCATTGCGGTGTCACTGCTGGAGCCCGGGGATTTTCTGACGCCGATGACCGAGGCCTACCCGCGCACGGCTGCCAGCAATGAGAGTGAAACCTACCGGGTTGAGCTGGACCGCGCCATCGTCATCATGGAGCGGGATTGTCGCGCTTGCCCGGACTTGCGGATGGTGGCGCTGCGTGTCGAGTCCATCCTGAACAGTCGTCGTCCCGGCTTGCGGTACACGGTGGGGCTTCCGGTTCAGAGAATTGCCGTGGCTCTGCGGAGTTTCGTGCCGCAGAGTTGGTTTGAGGCCCTGGTCCGCGCGATTTATCAGCTGGGCTGAGCGGTGTGGGGGAAGCCGTCGACCAGGCGGCACTCGTTCGAGTGAGAGCGGGTTTCAGAACCAGATGGTCATCGTTGCAGCCGCAGGGTCGACCGCGCACGATGCGCTGGAGCGGGGCTTGCGCCCCCAGCCGTAGGGAAGACCATGGAAACTCACTTCGTCGCCAGCGCTGCAGGTTGCTTGGTCTCGATGTTGTCGGCGACCCCATTGCTCGCGGCGCCGGTCAACGAGTGCCACCGACCCGCGGATTGCCACTCGCTCGCTGTCGCCTGCCGCGACGGCAAAGAAAGAGCGATTGATTTGCCGCGAGCCTTGCTGCTCTTTGAGCAGTCCTGCCAGGCCCATTTTGCGCCGGCCTGCGCAGCGGCAGGTCTGCTCTACGAGGAAGGGCGGGGTGTCCCAGCGGAGCCCCCGCGCGCGGGGGCTCTCTTCTAGCCGCAGCCGAGCTAGAGCTGCCGATACCGCGGAGCCCCCGCGCGCGGGGGCTCTCTACGAGCAGGGGTGCAGCCTGAACGATATGTGGCTGCCTGCGGGGCGCTTGGCTCGCTACTGCGCGTCGGGTTCGGGGTGACCAAGGACTCGAAGCGGGCGCAGGCGCTACTTCGGCGCGCTTGCGATACCAAAGATGCCCGCGCCTGCAATGGTCTGGCGCTCCTCGTGGAAGAGGGCGACGTCGACGGCAAGGATCCGAAGCTCGCCGCCAGTCACTATGAACGCGCTTGCAGCCTGGGGTATGGGTTCGCCTGCAGCAATCTGGCAAAGCTGGCGCTCGCCGGAAACGGTACCCCGAAGAGTCCTCAGCGCGCCCTGGAGCTGTTTCGCAAGTCCTGCACGCTCGGGAGTGACGAGGGATGCCGGCTGCTTGCCAGTACGACTTGGGAAGGTCAGGAGCCGACGTCGATCGTCGGCGCGGCTGCTGAGGGGCTCGGCCGACTGTGCTCCAAAGGACAGCTGCGCTCTTGTCTCGACGCGGGGCTGCTCTACGACGGGCAATCGGTGCTTGCCAACCGTCCCGAGCTGGCCATCCCGTTCTACGAACGCGCTTGCGAGCAGGGAGTGGCCGGCGGCTGCAACAATCTCGGGATTATGCTTCAGAACGGCCGCGGCATTGGCAAGGATCCGGCACGCGCGGCATCGCTCTACGCCAAAGGTTGCGAGGCTGGCAGCCTGAACGCCTGCTTCAACCATGCGTTGATGCTGAACTCAGACAGCGGCGTACCAAGGGACGAAGCGCAGGCCAAACGTCTCACGCAAAAAGCCTGTGACGGCGGGCTCAAGCTGGCCTGCGAATCGCTGGCACAGCAGGCCAAATCCGCCGAGCCGGCGACTCCGGTTGTCAGCAGTCCCCGGACGCCGGTGGACGCGCCTCCGGTATCACCGCAGCCCCTTGCCGCGAGCGAGCCTGAGCCATCCACCCCGCTCCGCACTTGGGAGACGATCGGTCATTTTGGCTTCATCATGGGCTTTGTGAGCGAGGCTACGTCCAATCGAGCCAAGATGAGCCGCTCGGGTGGGCTGATCGATCTCTCCCTTGGGACGACGCTCTACAGCTATTTCGCTGTCGGCGCTGAGGGCGGCTGGATGATGTTTGAAGACGCCTCGCCGCCCGAGGAGAACAAGCTCGATGCCCACGTCAGCCTCTTTCACGGCGGGCTGTTTGCTGGACTCCGGTCTCCGCCGATTGTCACAGGAAACGGGGGATTTCGACTGGGCGCCAATGTCGGCCACGATTGGATCAGCGCAAGCCGGAGCTACAGTTACGCAGGGGACGTGGTCACGTGCGGCTCGGGGGGCTGTAGCTCGACTCACAAGGACTCCGTCGACTTCAACGGAGGCAATTTCCTCGAAGGATTTGTGGCCTACGGGTTTGCGAGCAAGTCCTGGGGCCGTGTGGTCGGATTGGCTCTCGGCTATCGGGAGTTCCTGGACGGCGACCTTGCGCGCATGGCTTCGCTGCGCTTTGGAGGCTGACGCTGACCTGCCTCTCCGCAACGCGAGCCGTCCGCTCAGTTCCCGTAGTTTTGGTTTGCCCAGATCTTACCGCCAGGCATCGCAAAGAAGCCGCAAGCGACCTTTTTGTATTGCGTGGACGCCATGATGTCGTGGTGGCCACCACCCGGGCCCTCGTCCCACATCATCTGGAGACAGCCTCCGATGATCGCATCGTTGCCGCCACCCCATCCAGGGCAGGTGCACTGACCGGATTCCGAGCATTGTCCGAAATTCGAATGCGGTCCTCCTCCGCTGTCGGCGCTTGCCTGCTCATTGGTGCAAACCTCTTTGTCTGCCCAGCGCTCGAGCGGCGGCAAGCACAGACACTCCTTGCGGAACTGATTGACGCGGTCCACGCAGTCTTGAGCGGGATCTCCCGTCGAGGGCAGTCGCGCGAGCGTGCACGGGATTTTCTCGCCACCCGCGCAGTTGCCGGCCGGGCCCGCCCCTCCAGTAGCACTCGCGTTTCCGGAGCCGCCCGTGCCGCTGTTTCCGCTGGCTGCCCCACCAGGATCGGACGGGGTTCCATTCCCCACGCCATCGTCCCCCGATTGACAGGCGAGAGTCAGCAGCGAACCGAGGATTAGAGCCAACAGTGCGGTAACGCGGAGCATGGGAAACAGCCTTTCCAGGAAGTGAGTGGGCGTCGGTCGCGAGCGACCTCGTCTGACCAGGCGGGGTGACAAAGTCCCTCAGGTCTCTAATGGAGTACTCCGGTCTGCGTGGCTCAGGAAACTGAAATCAACAGCGCCCCCTGGGGCGCCCGAAAGTTTGATGACGAACCGGCAGTCGGAGCGGGGCGCGCGGGCCGCGCAAGGCCCCTACTGCACGACCTGCAGCTCACTGCCGGTCTTGGTTGCGGTTCCCGCAGCATTGGCTGCCAGAGTGACCGTGCCGAGCGTGTTGTCGCCGGCCGTGGCGTTCCAAACACTGTCATTGGCGAGCCGGATCGAGTACTCCGGGCGCTTGCGCAAATTGGTGGCCTCATCCGGGAGCATCACGGCCAGACGATAGTCTCCTACGGGCCAGTCACTGGGAACCGCGAGTCGCACCTGCACCTGGCTTGCACCTGGCAACCAGCGACGCGGCTCCACTCCAGGTAGCGTCACCTCGCTGCGATGACCGTTGCCTTCAAGCACCAGCACCAGCGGACGCGGATTGTAGGGCGCGGCAAATCCAACGTTCTTCAGGTCGAGCTCAAGCGCAAAGCTGCCACCCGGCTTGACGCGGTCGGCATAGCTGGCTTTCGTCAGCACGAGCCTGTAACCGAGCCGCTTCTGGAGCGTTTCATAGCAACCTCCAGCCTTGAAGCCTTGGAGCACGCCCGGCTCATAACCTTGATTCAGGTAGCTGAAGTGGAGCATTTCGAGCTCTGTGAGCGCGGAGGCGCATTCGGAGCGCGGTGGGTTCACGTTGCAGGTCTCGCCACCCATTGCGACGTACTGGGTGTCATCTGCGACGTATTTCTTCCAATCCGCGATGGGAGTTTCGTAGGTCCCCCAATCGTCCTCACTCGCTAGAAAGCAGTCGTTGTGGTGACCGATACGCGCCTTGGAAAGCGCACCGAAAGCCTCCTCAGCGGTCAGTGCCGCGCCGAAGCTGGCCTGCTTGTACATCGGAGTCCGCACAGCGGTAATGCGATTGGGCGGTAGCATCGCGAGTACGGCCTCGAGGATCGCTTTGCGGTCCGCGTCGTTGCCGAGCCCATTGGTAGAGTGATGCCACTCGCCCCAGTAGCCGATGAAGCCCGCCTGCACGAGTGTGATCACGTCAGCATTGTCATGCACCAGGTCTTTGAGCGCGTTGATATGCTCGAGCACGCGCGCCTTAGAGGCATCCGGGGCGTCGCCGAAGTTGTAGGCAAATCGCAGTACAACCTTGAGGCCTGCGGCGCGCACGGCATCGAGTCCGCGCTGAGCATCTGCGAGCAGGGAGGTCGGAATCGGGGCATCGCGATAGTCGTCGAGGCGCAGATAGGAAAACAGTAGGCTAACATTGAGCGTCTCACGCACCCAGCTGTAGTCCGTCTCGCTCACGAGCTCGGTCGCCGCGTAAAACCCGCGCTCAGGATTCAGAAAATTCTCGCTGCTCTCCGTGTAGGGATGCGAGACGCTCGGAGCATCATTGCCCGCTGGCACTTGCGGGAGCCCCGCCTGACCGAGGCCGCCAGTGGAGTGGCTGCCACCCGTGGCGCTGCCTCCACCAGTCGAGCTCGCTGCTGCATTGCCTCCGTTGCCTCCCCCGTTAGCGGAGGGCTCACCGGACTTGTCCGACGAGCAGGCTGCGAGCAGAACCAACGCCAATAGGCTAGCGAGAGTGCGCATGTTGACGACTCCTGGCTGGGACACCTCGGGGCAGGGCAACCCCGAGCCTCAGGCTACGCGTTGCGGGGGCAACAGGTCGAGGGGTCATTGCCACCGCGCCGTACGTTCGAGCAGTCTCGGGTCAGCGAGACCCCGTCGTGGCGAGAATTGTGCAGGTTTGTTGGACTTGCGGCGTGGTCAAGCCGGGAAAAACCACAGCGGAGCCCGTAGCCCGTCGTTTGCTGTGCGGACGATATGGGACGTGACCGTGATCAAAACCGCGCGAGCTCGCGATAAGCCGGAATGTCGCATTGGTACGCCTTGCCCTACGTTGTCCTGCTCGGTCTCGTCGGTTGCTCCAGTGACGGTAACGGCCCCCAAGATGAAGGAGCTCAGCCAGGTGCCGGCGGAGCAGGTGGCGCAGGTGCGAACGCCGGCGGAGCTGGCGCCGACCGCCCTGTGATTCCGCCTCCGATCGAGAGCTGCGTCGACCCCTCCGATTGCAACAGCAAGCAGTACTCCTTCACTGCCGCGCCCGCTCAGCCGTCACCCGCGCAGGGGCTGCTACCGGCCGTTCCGGCGTTCCCACCTTTCACCGAGCGTTGCCCGGTGATCGCGGAGGGCAGAAAGATTTCCTCGTCCCTTGAGGACTACATCAAGCGATGGTTGGATGGCAAAGCCGCTCCAGAAATCCCGCCCGAGTTGATTCCCAAGGGCACGGAGACCCAAGTGCTCAAGAGCTTTCGGCTTGTCAAACCATCGGACGTCACTCCGGAGCAACAGTGGGGAATTCGCGCAGCCGAGTCGATCGATTTCGCTGCATTGCGAGCCTATTTTCCTGATCCGAATGTGACCTATCTGGTTCAGCCATCACTTCTGGCACCGATTGGCAGCAAGGTGATTTTTGAGGGGGACTTTCCGCACGCACGCTTTTTCGACATTCAGGTCACTCCCTCGCTTCATCCCGAAGCCGTTCGCAGCGGTGCCTTCGGGGTCGGGGAGGTTCCGATCGTCGACGCCGACATCGAGCCCTTGCCGGGACACACCAATCCTTTCCGGCTGGGTGCGGACCGCAGCGCGGTCAAACGCAGCTACAAGGTGATCTACGAGATGGCGGTCGGCAATCCGGTCACGCTCAACCCTGGCGCGTTCGAACCACCGTTTTATCGCGCCAAGGGGAATTTTCGCTGCGGTGGTGCGATTCAATATCAAGGTGCACTGGGGCGCGCGGGAGCTGCTCCTCCGATCAGCCACGACCGAGGCGAGTGGGATGTCGGACAGGTTTGGCTTCGCTATTACGCTCCCGACAAGGCTGCTGGAAAACTCGGGGGCGTGCCGCTGCCAAAGATTACCTATCAGTTGCCCGACGGGCGACAGTACTACATTCTTGCGGATTTCTCGGCCTTTGTGGAGCGATCGAACAAGCTGACACCCGCGATCCCGAGTGCTCCCATGTTCGGAGAATCCAGCGACAAGTCGGTGGGTTGGGGCAAGGGAATGGGTATCACCCGCGCAGTCTACTCGGGGATCGCCAAGGGGATGTCCTGGCTGGTCGCGAAGGACTACGTGCGCGCGCTCGACAAGGCAACCGCCATGCGCGGTGAAGACATGCCACCGCCAGGAAACTACGAGCCGTCAGCCACCTCCTGCACGTACATCAACTACCTGCTACGCGGTTTCTCGAAGGGGCCGGGAAAAATCGTGGTGCTCACGGGCAAACTCCCGACCACGCCAAAGACCCGTCAGAGCCAGAAGGTGTTCACTGGAGCCGAGGCTCGCTATTGGTCGCTCACAGGCTACACGACGTTCATGGTCGGAGCAGACGGTGCGGTTGGGGCCGCACTGCAGTCCGTCATGGACGACGAAGTCGTCACCGACGACCAGCAACGCTACGTCATCGCGATGTCGGCACCCGAAGACCGCCCCACGAACGCGACGGAGCTTGCCGGAGTGACCTGGATCAATTGGGGGCCCGTCGGCGACGTCAACTGGACGATTCGCTGGCTGAGTGTCAACCCGGAGTGGCACTTCTCGGGGGCTCCCAGCGAGAATCGTTTGGGGTGGAACGCGGAGTATACCTCAAAATCCTACGACGAGAGCCTGCTCGGGTTCAACAAGTCCACGGGAGCACTGGGCGAGTATCAGCCCATTGTGCGCTACCTGACGCGCGCGGAATTCGAGGCACTCGGCTCCGTGGTCACCGCCACCGGGGTGCCGGAGTGGAAGTAGCGTTCGCGTTTGCCGCGGACGGGGCGTTTTGGCGCGACCGCACGATTGAGTTCGCGACTAAGAGCTCCGCGACGGCACGGACCCTAGGCATCTCGAGCGCGCTGCGTGCAGCAGCCAGGTACAGCGTTCGTTGGAGTTCCCCAAAGTCGAGATCAAGCTCCACGAGTCGGTTGTTGGAGAAGGGATGCTCGGCGCGTCCGAGAAAAACTGCGCCGAGCCCTGCTTCAGTCGCACGCTGCTAGACGAGGAAATCGTCCGACGCAAATACCGGCTGAAATGCGGAAAATGTGCGCTTGGGCCCAGGATTAGGGGACAGGACTTCAGCGGCAGCTTCAAACTGATCCAATCTCGGCATTGGCAGAGCTCCACTCCGGCCTTGGCAAAGTCGGAGACGGCGGCAGGATATTGATCCACCGCCGCGGTGAGGTCCTCGGGTAGGCCGAGCTGAGCATTGGGCGATTCACGAGGAGCTAGCCGGCGAATTCGATGGCGTGGCCAATGTGTTCGGCGATCAGATGGTGTAGGCCATCTGGGTGCCGGGGCATACGCCATGGATGCATGGCGTATCTGGTGGGCACTCCGAGCGGGTCGGTGCGGCTCACCGGTGATGCTTGTCATACGGCTTGGGGTGGGCAGCACGGCGTGGAACCGGGGGATTTTTCGGTCGACCTGCCCCGCAGTGCTGAGATCCTGGCGCGCCGGCACGCCTTGACCCGGCCCCGAGGGCCACATCCCTGTCCGCCAAGTGCTTGTGGGCGCTGGTGGACTTGGGGTATGGCTCTGCCATGGTCACATCTCTGAGCAAGCGCGCGTCGCGCCACTTCTGTGGCTTTGCAGCGCTCGTTGGGCTGACGTTGGCGGCCTGCAGCGGCGCCGCTCAGCAAGGGGCGAACGCTCCTTCCAAAGGCGCCGCGCGTCCGGCGGCAAGTCGCGATACGGGGACCGCGAGCTCAGGGCCAGTGGTGGGGGTGCTTTCGCTGAGGTTTGAGGATCCGGCGGGGAAGCGGCCGTTGGCCACTCGTGTTTGGTACCCGGCGGTTGGCAAGGGCCCCGAGCGCGAGCTGGCGCTGACCGCGATCTTCGTTAGTCACGCAGTGCCAAACGCGCCGATGGCCGCCGCCCCTGCGCGCCTTCCGTTGATACTTCTGTCGCACGGCTCTGGGGGCACAAGCACGGATCTCTGTTGGCTCGCTGAGCACCTCGCGGGGCAGGGGTATCTGGTGGCTGCCGTCGAGCATGTTGGCAATCGCTATGGTGACGACTCACCCGAGGGTTTCATTGCCGTGTGGCGGAGGCCTCCGGATGTCTCGCGGCTCCTGGACGCGCTGCTTGTTGATCCGCGTCTCGGAGCGCGCGTCGACGCTGGCCGAATTGGCGCTGCCGGATTCTCCGCGGGCGGCTACACCGTGTTAGCCTTGGCGGGTGGTATTTATCACCCGGATTTGATGCGAAAGTATGGAAATCTGCACCCAAACGAGAAGACCGACCCGCGCGTCAAGCAGGTCGACTTTTCGCGGCTAGCGGACCTCGACGCGGCGTCACGCTCGTATCGTGACGAGCGGATTCGGGCCGTCTTTGCAATGGCGCCCGCGGTAGTGCCAGGGTTTGATGCCGAGAGCTTGGCTCAGATCCGCATCCCGCTCAGCATTGTGGTAGGCGTCAATGACGAGTGGCTCCCGGTCGCGGACAACGCCCAGCGCGTCGGCAAGCTGACCCCAGGCGCGCAGGTGACCGTGTTGCCAACGGGAGGCCATTTCATATTTATGCCGTTGTGTAACGCGCTCGGTGTCCAGCACGCGCCGGAGATTTGCGTCGACAAAGACCCAGTAGTTGACCGCAAAGCGATTCACGAAACGGTGCGTGGACTGGCCCTCAGCTTCTTCAACGAGAAGCTGAGGTAGCGCGACATTTTCGCGGCCACTGCAGACGAGCGTTCGAGTTGGCAGAACTGGTCTTCCCAGGTAAAATCCGGGATGGCGACCTTGGGTCCGGTTGTCATGCCGTCGACGGGCGGCGGATTGGACTCATCAATCCAGTGCTCGGCCGCAGTGCCCGTCACATGAAGTTTGGCACCGGGCAGCTTGGTGGCGTCGCGGTACCAAAGATCGACCTTCACGTGATGCTGAAGCTCATCGAGCACGATCACGCTCTCGACATCAACCGTCCCCTCGATCGTCCCCCAGTTGGTCCCTACAAGCTTGCCGTTGGGAGCTTGCTTGATATCAAGCGAGAACCCAGCGACGGAAATGCAGAGCTTGGGATCCAGCTCCGACCAGACGGACTGCGTCGCCGCCCTGTGACTTACGACCGGAAAATGCCCGGTTCCTAGGTAGCGGTTGGCCGTAAGACCAAGCTGGAGCTTCCACGCCTCGCCGGCAGCCCCGATCATGGCTGTGACGGCACCACCGCCAAATCCGTTCACCAAGGCCACGTCAAAGCTGTCGGTGAGCTGGGCTCATGAGGTTGAGCCGTCAGCTAGTACGAGCTCAAGCTTGAGCTCGGCCTCGATGCGTGTCCCGTAGTAGGGTGTTGGTGCTGGCTCGGACTTGCTGCAGCCCGTGGCCACGCCGATTAAGACCAGCATGAGCACGGCCGATGCGGACGGGTGCGCCTCGGGGATGAAACGACGACGGCCGCGATACGACATGGGCCCTCTGGGACGGCAGGATAGCGCTAGCCGCGGGGAACTCAAAGTCTCTTGAAACGCCGGGACGCGCTCGTCGAGTGCGCGGATGGCGAGTATCCGAGCTGTCCTGCGACGAGACGCTCGGAGCGGCTGGTGGCCGCTCCCGAGGGTCCACCGTAGGTTGACGGTGTCAGCGCGACATGCTCAGGGAGCCGCCCAGTAGCGAATGTAGTCGATCCGGAAATCCTGCGGGTATTCCGCGGGATTGGCCGTCTCCGCCCAGCTCCCGTCAACGGCAAGGTTCACGATCAGGTACATGGGATCCTGGAACGGATGGGCTCCGTCAAACGGGCCAGCGCTGTCGAAGTCGTTGTAGTACACGCCATCGACGCTCCAGCGAATGGATGCCGGAGTCCAGTCGATCGCGAACAAGTGATAGTCGTTGGCGACGGGAGTTGCCAGCTTCAGCGTCTTTCCGGCCTCGCCGTGCGTTGCGTCGTTCTGTTGGTAGTGCGGCGTCCCGTACACCAGGTAGTCGTCCTGGCTGACGAACTCCATGATGTCGATCTCGCCGCCAAGCGGCCACCACGACTGATTGCGATCCATCGCGGTGTACTTGGGCTTGTTCGAGGGAAGCAGCCAGAACGCGGGCCAGCAGCCGGTCCCCCCGGGCACCTTCATGCGTCCTTCCAGGCGTCCGTAGCTGAAACTCGTGATACCCTCAGTGGTGAGGGACGCCGAGGTGAAGGTGCCGCCGTCGGGAGCACTCTCAGCGATCGCGCGGAGCACGAGGTCGCCCTTGTCGATGAACTGATTGCGCGGGTGTTTTGAATAGTATTGAGACTCGCCGTTTCGAACGAGCCCGATTTCGTTGTTCCACACGGCTGGATCGATGTTCGGCTCGTTGAACTCCTGGGCCCAAGCGAGGGTACGACCCGACGTGTCAACGTCTCCCAGTTTCGGGCCGGCAGCGGTTGCGCCACCCGTAGCCGTTGCGCCACCCGTAGCCGTTGCGCCGCCGGTGCCCGAACCCGTGCTGCCCGTGCTCAGGCCACCAGCACCAGTACCAGCACCGTCTCCGCCGCTATCGCTGCTTGAACAAGCGGACAGCAGAGCGAGTGCCGAAGCAGCGAGGGAAATCAGAGACGCGGTGCGACTGAGCATGACGAATCGTCCTTCGGATAGGTGGGGTCGGTGAGAGCTGCGCAGCCTGCGCAGATTGCGCCATGAGTGCTGGGTGGGCGCTTGTTGACGAACGTTTGATAGATTGCACCATCAAAGCCCCGATTGGTTCATTTCTCGGGCAGCTCACTCCATGCGAGGCGCCGCAACAACGAGACGGTGCGGCGAGCGGACCGTGAGGGTCAATAACTTGAGTGTCAGTGGATCTGCTGGGGCCGAGCGACGCCCGCACGACGTCAAAACCAATCCTTTCAAGCGGACCGAGCGCTCGCTAGCCAATCGGTCTGCGCGGGCACAAGACCATTGGGCCACGTAAGCCAGGGCTATTTCGTCAGAACCAGACGGGTGGCGTGCTCCGTGGAGGCGTGTTCGGTGCACTTGTAGCCAATCGCGTTCAGGTCGAGCCCCGCAAGCAGGTGCTCACCGCAGCCGAGCAGCACCGGGGAGATCACGAGGCGCGTTCGCCGCAGGTGCAATCGAGGGATTCAACAACAAGGCTAGAATTACGACACGAAAAGCCTACGGCTTTCGCTGCTACGAACACGTGTGAATCGCCCTATAATCACGGCCTAGGAAATGTCCCGGAACCTCTCTGGCTCACCCACAGATTCTTCTGAGGAGGCGAAAAAACCGGGGAGTTTCGCCCAGCTTGCGAGGCTATCGCGACAAAAGCGCGCGGTCGCGGTAAGGTGGCCTGAGGGAACGACCACTCCCATGTCTCACTCGTGCGGCTCCACGGCTGCGGAGTCACCATCACGACGCCCGTGCGCCGCCCCGCGCA
>JBBRAB010000033.1:0-44493 GCA_038207155.1 Polyangiales bacterium | reverse complement strand
TCTCTTGATCCCGCATCCCCCGCAAACCGCTTTGCAGCCCGCGCGGGGCTGAACGGTCACCCGAATCGACTTGCCACGTCTCGTCGAACAGAACTCTGCAGTCCCGTACACGAAACCCTTGATTGGATGAACCTTCCGTAGGATAGACTGAATGCGCATCGTGTTGGCCTGGTTTGGTGTGCTAACCGCCATGCTGACACGATGCGCTTGATGCTGGAATCCCCCCTCCAGTTTCACTGCCAAATGGCTCGGCGAGCACGCTGACGACGCTCGTCGTCGGCGTGTGAGCGAGCATCGCGCCAACGACAGCGCCCCCATCGTCTACCTCGCCCCCAAAGCGCGACTCCCGCGACTATATCACCCGGAAATTCGCAATTTCACGCCCACAGATTCACCGGAAGAGCCAGTTTTTGTGACCTCCGCTAGGTGATCGAAATCGTTCCATGTTTGATGCGATGACCCTGGGTCGGCGCCGTCGCTGTTTCTTGCGGTTGCAGCGCTACGAGGCGCGCGTCAGCGGCCCTGACTCAGCTGCTCGAGCGCTTCGCCGATCGATTCAATCTGCTCGGTCGTGGTGAACGGACCAAACGAGAAGCGCGTCGTGCCCCCGAGCGACAGTGTTCCGACGGTTTGGTGCGCGAGCGGTGCGCAGTGCAGGCCAGAGCGCGTGAGCAGTCCGAAGCGCTGCTCGAGCAGGTCAGAGAGTGCTTGAGGGCGGTCGTAGCCCTGGAGTCGGAAGCTGAACACGCCGAGCCGCGATTCGCTGGTGGGCGGCCCGAACAGCGCAAGTCCGGGCAAATCGCGCTGAGCTAGCTGCTGCAGCATCGCGGCAACCAAGCGCTGCTCGTGCTCCCACTGGGCAGCGACGCCGCGCTCGAGCACCCAGCCCACGCCCTCGGAAAGGCCGATCAGACCGATCGCATTGTGGCTCCCCGGCTCATAGCGATCCGGCAGAAAATCTGGTTGAAAGTCGCTCTCACTCACCGAACCAGTGCCGCCCTGCCGCACCGGAGAGAGTCGCGAGACCCATTCCGGGCGCACGTAGAGGGCGCCGGTGCCAAGCGGTCCGAGCAGACCCTTGTGTCCCGGGAACGCCACGAGATCCAGAAAATCGGCTTCCGCATCGAGCGGTACGTGTCCCGCCGTTTGCGCGGCATCCACCAAAAAACAAATCCCACGCTCGCGAGCGATGCGACCCAGCTCGCGCAGTGGCTGCAGCGTGCCGGTGACGTTCGAACCGTGAGCGACCGCGATTAGGCGGGTTTCAGGGCGAATTGCGCGTCGGATGGCGTCCGGCTCGACGAGACCCGTGACGGGATCGCACTCGACCCGCGTCTGCGAGATGGTGCCGGCTGCGACCAGCGCGTTGAGCGGACGCAGGACCGAGTTGTGATCGAGGTACGTCGTGATGGCGTGATCGCCGTGACGAAGGATGCCGTGGATGGCGAGGTTGAGTGCGTCGGTCGCATTCAGCGTGAAGATCACGTGCGACGAGAGCGAGCCCCCGATCAGTTGGCAGATTCGCGAACGACACTGCTCGAGCAGTTGTCCCGCCTGTTGCGATTCGCTGTAGGCTCCGCGACCGGGGCTAGCGCCGAGCTCGGTGGCGTAGCGCATCATGGCCTCCAGAACCGCGGGCGGTTTGGGGAAGGAAGTCGCGGCGTTGTCGAGATAAATACGAGGGGACACGGACACTCCGGGAACGCGTCCAGCTATAACGCAGACCACGCTTGCTGGCGAGTCGGGGCCTGGCCCCACAAAGGAGCCGAATCGGCTATACTTGGGGTTATGCCGTCTTCTCTTCGGAGTCTTGCCAGTCTCGTCGGTCTGTTGGCTCTGGCAGCTTGTTCGTCACGTCCAGCCGAGACTCCTCAGGCCGGCGGCGACGACGCCAAGGGTCTGTCGGCCCAGGTCGGAGTGGTCGAGGCCACCATTCTCTTTTCCGATTGCGGGGCAGTCTCGAACCTGAACGCGCAGTTGGCCGAGGGCACCATGCGTAGGCTCGTCGAGTCGTGCGACAGCGTGCCGGGCGGTCACGCCAAGTTCACCGCGTCGCTGATGCCCAACGGCAGCATCGAGATCGCTACCCCCGAGGGACCGGAGGGTACCGTGCCCGTCTGCGTGCTGCGACACGGCCTCAAGCATCAAGTGACCGTGCGCAAGGCCTGCAAGCTCGAAGTTCAGCTGGAGCAGCGAAAAGTCAACGGAGCCGCCGGCGCTCCGAGCGACGCAAAGTAGAGCCAAGGCGTACAAAAAAGCTTAGCCCCGCGGTCTGCGAGGCTAAGTCTCGGGCGCAGGGCCCAATGTTATCGACGAGTAGCGGCCCTACTTGATGACCACGATCTCGACGCGACGGTTGTTCGCGCGACCCTCAGGCGACTTGTTGTCGGCGATGGGGGTCGATTCCCCCTTGCCCACAGCGGTGATGCGGTCGGATTTGACACCGCGGCTCACCAGGTAGCTGCGAACCGAGTCAGCTCGCTCCTGCGAGAGCTTCATGTTCTTGTCGTCGGCACCCGTCGAGTCCGTGTGACCTTCAACGACCATGCGCTTGTCCTCGCTCTGCTGCTGAAGGACTTCAGCAACCCTGTCGAGCTTGGTTTGCGCGATGGGAAGCAGCGCTGATTTGCCTGAGGCAAATAGGACAGCGCCGTCGAGCGTGATCACCAGACCGCGCTGCTCTTCCTTGATCTTGGCGATCTCCTCGAGGCTCTTCATCGCTAGAGCGAGCTTACGCTCGGCCTCGGCGCGCGCTGCCTTTTCGGCCGCGAGCTCCTTTTCACGCTGAGCCAGCTCCATGCGCTGAGCCTGGAGCTCGGCGTCCGTCTGAACCCGCTTACCGGTTTCCACGGCGAGCTGCGCGCTGCGTGCCTCGAGCTCCTTGCGTTGGCGGTCGAGCTCCTCATTGGCGCGACGCAGGGCTTCGGCGCGCTGCGCGGCGGTCTTCTGAGAGTTCTTGGCGAAGGCCTCCTGAACGTCCCTGTAGGCCTTGTCCGCCGCTTCGGCAGACTTCTGAGCGTCGAGCTGTCCAGCGTTGGCAACTGCGAGCTCTGCCATGCGCTGGGCGATGTAGGCGAGGCTGCGCTCTTGATTGTCGTGGCCGTCCTCATGGGCGGTCTCGGCCTTATCAAGCGCCTGCTTGGCGCTCAGAAGGCGATCGGGGGCAAGCTGAGCCGCTTTGCCTTGGCTTGCATCCTGGTACGCGGCGCGTGCATCACGCAGCTCTTTGCTGGGGGCGCCTGCGCCACAACCAGTTAGGAGCGCTGCGATGCCGAGCGCAGTGATCAGTGCGGGGGTTTTCGTCGACATGGTCTCGGATTCTCCTCGTTTCGCGTAGTCGCGATTCACTGCCCGCCCTGGGCGTCCTTGATGTCTTGTTGCAGCTTTTTGACTTTCTCGAGCTGCTCAGCAGCTTTGGCGCGAAAGTCAGACTCGCGAGCGAGTGCGAGGGCCAGCTCGGCGTCGACCCGGGCTCGATCAATGACGAGCGTCGCTTGCTCGTTTTCCTCTTCAGCGATAAGTCCCTGGGCTGTCTGGAACTGATCGCGCGCCATCTTCAGATGCAGCGCAGCTTTCGGCACGTTGGGGGCGCCGACCTCTTCTGCTGCACGGATGGCCGCTTGAGTCTGGGTTACTTTATCTGCCGGGACGGGCGTGGACGCCCCGCAGGCAACCACTAGGGCTGCTGTCGTTAAAAGTACGGATCCGGTGAGGAGCCTCATGTTTCCTCCATAGGGGGACCGGCAGGGTAACGCCGTTCCCACGACGGACACAACCCCTGCTTGAGAACAGGGACATTACTGGAAAAATGCGGCCGACTGCGGGGCACCGACGCGCTACCGCAGCGTGGCGAGGGTAGTCCTTCGGGGGTCGGCTGAAGTGTGGGGCGAGGTCACCCGCTCGCATCGGTGGTGAGAGCCCTCCGCAGGGAAATTCTCCCGCGCAATAGGACTAATCCTCTGTCGTTTTTCACCGTTCTACAGTTTGCCGCCCTAGTTGCCGAGCGGAACTGGCCGAGATTCGGTCCCGGTCACCGAGTCGTGCAGCTGAATTCCGCGCGAAACTCACCAGGTTGGCCTTTTGTAGGTGCGGCGCGGTGACGGGTCCGGAGGAGAAATCAAGAGTGAATCGCCCAAGCCCGTACGTCAGTCTCGTCAGTCTCGTGGCTATTGCCGCTGCAGTGGCCTGTTCCGGTAGCGACGGGGCAGCGGACTCCGGGGCCGTCAAAGCGGGCGATTCGAGCTTGATCCGCAGCAGTGCGGTCGCTGCGGGGAAAGACTGCGTCGCGGGTGGAAGCAAGGTCGAGTTCGGACTCGACGCGGACGCTGACGGCAAGCTGTCGGACGCTGAAGTTCAGGGCTCGGCTCTGATCTGTTCGGGGCCGAGCGGTGTCGAAAGCCACGGCTTGGTGACGACCAAGGAGCTCCCTGCGGGGGACGGCCATTGCGCTACCGGCGGTTTGGAGGTGGATGTCGGCAGCGACAAGAACGGCAACCAGAAGCTGGACGCCGGCGAGTTCACCGCGACGTACGTTTGCAATGGTGTTGCTGGGCCAGCCGATGGTGCCACCGGTGCGACAGGTGCAACCGGCGAGCACGGCGCCACGGGCGCCACGGGCAGCGTCGGCGCCACGGGCGCCACGGGCGGCGTCGGTGCGACGGGCGCCACGGGTGAGTCGGGTGCGACGGGCGCCACGGGCGGCGTCGGAGCCACCGGCAGCACTGGCGCGACTGGTGCAGGAGCCACGGGCAGCACCGGCGCAGTCGGAGCCACCGGCGCAGTTGGGGCGACTGGCGCGACTGGCGGCACTGGAAGTACTGGCGCGACTGGAGTTGCAGGCGCCTCGGGTGCCACGGGCAGTACTGGCGCACCTGGAGCGACTGGCGCGACTGGCGCGACTGGCGCGACTGGCAGCACTGGCAGCACTGGAAGTACTGGCGCCACGGGCAGCACGGGCAGCACGGGCAGCACGGGGTCGACCGGCGCGGTTGGCGCAACCGGCAGCACCGGAGCGACCGGCGCCACGGGCGCCGTTGGAGGTACAGGCGCCACCGGCGCTGCTGGCAGCACTGGCGCGACGGGCAGTAACGGCTTCACCGTGCTGCTCAAGATGACGGCCGAACCTGCTGGCGCCAATTGCATTGGCGGCGGACAGAAGATCGAGATCGGGCTCGACGATGGACTTCCGACCGGCACGGCGCGCAACACCACGCTCGAGGCCGGCGAGGTCGACCAGACCAGCTACGTCTGCAATTCCACGCTCGCCTGCGATTTTAGCAACAGCGTGCTGTACGCCGGCTATTGCTACGCGACGCTTGATTTCGCTCCGCCGACTGCCGCGATTGGGGCATGGATCAACAACTGTCAGAGCCTGTCGACTGCTGCACCAGTTCCGACCGGATGGGTGCTCGCTCCGGAAGACGCCACGGTCGTCGCGAACGTATTTCCCAACTATGGTTGGGGCACGCACTGTTTGGTCTTCTCCAATGGGAACGCCTACGGAGGAAAGAACCATGCGCTGGGCGCCTGCGGCACCAACATGCTCAGCTATTCGGGTGCGAACTACTACGCGAACACCTGTGCGCGGCGTGTGCTGATTCGACGGCGTGGGTTCTGAGTCGCGACTTGCGCGTAACGCAGGTTACACTGCAATGCGGCCGATCGCGGCTGCGTCTCGTGGTGCCAACGCCGCCTGTTCGTCAGAGGTTGAGGCGTTGGGTGGCTTGCCTGTCAACGTGGGTCAACGGAGCGGTGAGCTCGCTTGCGGGGCCGTCCTGGGGGTGCTCCGCGCAACCAACGAACCAAACACTGCCCAGTAGGACCAGGGCAGTTCTCGAGATCTTTCTCATGATTCCTCCTCCGCGCGCTGCTTGCCGTGGCGCAGACTGGGAGTCAACCAGAATTGGATGTCCAGCAGGTGACATCCAAGTAGGTTGTTGGCTTGCACTTGGTGGCGACCGTGGTTTGCTCCGTCGAGTGACTCAACCCAGCCTCGCCCGCAGCGCGTCTCGAGGCGGACCTGCGCGCTTGAGCAGAATTTTCCGGACTATCGGGATAGCTGGAATTGGCGCCCTCGGCTCGCGCGCGTTCGCGCAGGCGGACGTGCCCGCGCGCCGCGCCTCCGTCGCTCCGGCCATCGCCGCGCCTTCACGCGAGACTTTGGCCTCTCGTGGGGCATTTTTGTGGGTGCGACGTGCAAGCGTCTTCGTCTATCCGAAACCGCGCTCGACTGAGCTCTGGATCGGTTCACTGCATGAGGGCACGCCCGTAGCGCTGCGCGCCCAAGCTCCGCGTCGCGGAGCGGGCTGTCGCGCCGACTGGCTTCCGATCGAGCCGCGCGGCTGGGTGTGCGGTGATGATCGCGTGACGCAGTCCAGCGATGAGCGTCGCATCGCCGCCGTCAGCTGGGCGCGCAGCGGCGAGTTGCAGTACGCGCTCTCGAGTGGCGCCCCCATGTATCGGCGACTCCCGACGCGCCAGGAATGGATGCGCAGCGAGGCCTGGCTTGGCGCGCCGGGCACCCACGCGCCGATGTCCTGGGGCAATCGCGGTCACGAGGCGTTGGCCGAGTCGCGCGCGATCACAGTAAATGCTGCGTCGCCTGACTGGTTTCGTGAGCAGGGCTCGCTCTTTGCCACGCGTGAGCCGGGCCTGCTCGAACGCATCATTCCGAACGGCTCGATGCTCGGGTACGTGAAGGTGCTCGAGCATGAGGGCCGCGTGTTCGTGGTCGAGGTCGACGGCACGCTGGTGCCGGCGGAGCGACTGCGACCGTTTCGTCGCTCCGAGTTCGCCGGAGTCGAGCTCAATGCGACGCGCTCCTTGCCGCTCGCCTGGACGCATCTCGCGGGGTGTCCCGTCTTTGAAGGCTCAGAGCTGCCACTTCGCGAGACCGCAACCAGGATTGCAGGGTTGACGCTGCACCAGGTGACCAGCGAGCGACGCGATCCGAAATCGGGCCGGAGCTTCTGGCGACTCGTGAGCGCCGAGCAGCCACGTCCCAACAAGCCCGGTGGCGACGCAGCCGTCGGTGCGCATTGGCTCGAGGCGGCTTGCTTGTCAGTCGCGCAGGCCGCGCCGCGTATGCCCGGTAAGCTCGAGTCAACTGAGGTGTGGCTCGATATCGCGATCCGTCAGGGCACGCTCGTGGCCTACCGCGGTTCGGAACCAATTTTTGCCACAGCGGTTTCGCCGGGAGCCGGTGGCGTGCCGCGCCCGGGCGGCAACTTGGTCAAGGACAGCACCACGCCGACCGGCAGCTTTCGCTTGGAACATAAGCTCGCCGCCACCACGATGAGCCCCGAGCCGCTCGTCGAGCAGCGCGATTTTTGGATCGCGGAGGTGCCGGCGACGCAGTACTTCTCCGCGCCCTTCGCGCTCCATGTGGCCTACTGGCATGAGAACTTTGGTCAGCCAAAGAGCGCGGGTTGCGTGAACCTCTCGCCGCGCGATGGCGCGACGCTCTTTGCGCTCACCAGTCCGAGCTTGCCCGCCGGTTGGCACAGCGTCGTTGGTGGGCCCGGGGCGAGTCGCGTGCTGGTGCATCCCTAGCGAAGCGGGCGCAGCAGCGCGTGCGGCAGTCCGTTTGGAAGGCAGCGCGATAGCGCGGTGGTGCATTCCGTTTGGAAGGCAGCGCGATAGTGCGGTGGTGCATTCCGTTTGGATTGTTGCCTTGACGGCGTGAGTCACTGAGGCGCGCCGCACCAACAAAACACAACGCCCGCGCAGGCCGAAGCGGCATCGCGGGCGTCTCGCTGCTGAGCGCGAGTTACTTCAGAATGATCGGGACAACCTTGGGGATCTCGACCTTGCACTCGCCGTCGGGCGAGAGGAATTTCATCGTGTTCGCCCAGAAATTCGGGACCGAATAGGTGGGGCGCTGCGTCCAGTCCGATGAGAAGGTGATCCACTCATCTGCCCACACGAAGACCTTGCCCTTGCCGAGGGTGGAGGTCTTGCCAACAATGCCCAGTCCATCGCTCGCAACGGTGAGCGAATCAGTGGGGCCGCCGGTTACCGGGTAGCCGTAGTAAACGCCGACGGCGTTCACGTTCGTTGAGATCGGATGCGCTGGGGTAAACCCGGTAATCGAGACTGAGCCCTCCTGCCCTGAGTTCCAGAGACCGGGACCCCTTCCGGCGCTGTCGTAGTAGGGAGCCTGAAGCCTCTTGAGCAGATTGTTAACGTTATTGGCGTCAGCATCCGAGCCGCTGTATCCCGCCATGGTCATCACGCCGCCGCCGCCGGCCACGAAGTCATTGAGGATCTGTAGCTCGGCGGACGAGTAAATCTTGTCCGCAATATTCTGCACCACCACGACGTCCGCTCCGGCGAGATCCACAGGTGTGAGGACTCGGTTGTGAACTTCACGCGGAGGGAGGCTCCCAAGGCCCTGAAGCCATCCGACGAACGCCGTGGTGTCCGATTGGCTTGCGCCCTTTGAGATCCGTTCCCCGAGCGTTACGACCTGCAGACAATCGCAGATGCCGTCGCCGCCGACGTCGATGTCGTCGATGATGCCGTCGTTGTCGTTGTCGACCCCATCGCAAGGGGGCTGTTCGAGCGCGACGTTGATCGGCTTGCCATTCTCGTCGAGACCGCCGTCGACGGGGCGGCCGCTATCGGGGAGCTTTATACCGGAGCTGCCCGAGCCATTGAGTCCGGCACCAGCACCGGTGGCACCGGCCCCGGTAGCGCCGTTGCCGCCCGGATCGAGCGAGGAATTGTCATCCGTGGCGCTGCAAGCGGCCACGATCGCGGCGCTCAAGAGCCCAGCTACACCTAACCAACCGACGTATCGTCGCATTGCCGTTGTCTCCTTGAATGGGGGCTACCCGACATAGCTCGCAGGACACCGCGCCAGCCACTGTCGAAAAGCAAGAACGTCTGGATTATGCCACAGGGGGCCGGGGCGCCCAGCGTTTTGCGGTGATGAGTAGGACAGCGGCCTACCCAGGTACCGAGAACGCGAACCCTTCGGGTCGCCTGGTGGCTCTCACCCGCAAACGCAATGGACTCAAAGCTCCTCATCGTCGCGGGCGTCGTACTGCTCGCTGGTTGGTTCTGGTTCGGCCGAGGCGGTTCCTCTGCCAATCGCGTCACCTCACAGCGAGCCCACGAGCTCGTCGGTCAGGGTGCCCGCTTGGTCGATGTCCGAACCGCGGCCGAGTTCGGGTCCGGACATGTCGCGGGTGCCGTCAATCTCCCGGTCCAGAGTCTGAGTGGCCGGCTCGCTGAGCTCGGAGCCAAAGATCAGCCGGTCGTGGTCTATTGCCGCAGCGGGCATCGCAGCCAGATGGCAGCCCAGACCCTCAAGGCCGCAGGGTTTTCGGCGATCTACGACCTTGGGCCGATGACGGCCTGGTAGATCAGGGGCTTTACGTTCTGAGGCTGGGCGCCACAATGAAACCGTGAGCGCCCGAGTCATCGTCTACACCACGGACTACTGCCCCTACTGCACCCGCGCCAAGCAGCTGCTTTCGCGCAAGGGGATCGCATTCGACGAGCTGGACGTCTCGGCGGATCCGGCCAAGCGTCAGTGGTTGATCACCACGACAGGCCAGCGGACTGTTCCCCAGATCTTCATCGATCAGCGCTCGATCGGCGGCTGTGACGAGCTTTATGCCCTCGACCGTCGAGGGGAGTTGGACCGTCTGCTGGCGGCGGCCCCCGAGCAGGTCAGCCCGTAGGGTCGGAGCCGGCGTGCTGGGACCAGTCTGAGCACGGGAAGGCATACTGGACCGGCCGCGGAGCAGAATAGTCTGTCTCCGACCTTGCATTAGGCGTTTGCGACGCCGCATCCGCAGCGTTCTCTCCCAGGGTACTTCGCCCGATTGCCGTATACTGTCCCTTCCTGTTGACTCCCGTTTGGGGGGTGCCGGTTATGGGTGGGGATACTGATGACGAAATCGGACGGTGGTGACTGTTTCGGCAATGGCTCAGAGACGCTCAAGGCGGTCCAGGTGGCGGAGGCCAAAGAGCGTTTGAGCAGCTTGCCTGGGGCCCAGTTTGAGACGCGGTTCGCAGCGGCGGGCAAGGCTCCCGAGGGTGAACTCGAGCGCGACATCAGGCTTTGCGCCAGCAGCAGCGTGGTCTCGGCTGTGCTCGCGAGCGCGGCGGGGCTGCTGGTGCTCATCAATCCAGAGCGCCAGATCATAGCGACCAATCTCGCCTACATGACGCAGCTCGGCATCGAGGATCCGGAGGCCCTGCTTGGGCTTCGCCCGGGGCAGGCGCTTGGCTGCATCAACGCCGCGACTTGCAGCAATGCCTGCGGCACGACCGTGCCCTGTCGCAGCTGCGGTGCGGCCATAGCGATCATGCTCGCGCAGACCCTCGGCGAGACGGCCACGCGGGACTGCGCGCTGGTGCGTCGCCTCAGCGATGGCAGTACTGAGGACAAGTGCTTCTCGGTCAGAGCGCAACCCCTGGAGCTCGCGGGGCGTCCCCTCACCTTGGTGTTTCTCCAAGACGTGACCGAAGCGCGCCGACGCGAGCACCTTGCTCGCTCGTTTCTGCACGACATTGGCAAAGTCGTGACGGGGCTGAGCTGTTCGGCGGAAATGCTGGTCTCCGAAGGTGGTGCCGATCCGGCGTTGATGCGGGAGGTGTCGTCCCTGTCGCGTCACCTCGCGCGCGAGGTGAGTCTTCAACGACTGCTACTCGGCTCGGATGACCGCGTCGACGGTCTCGAGTGGTGCACCGTCACGCTGTCGGAGCTGGCAGTGTTCGCAGAGCAGGTCTTTAGTCATCATCCCGTCGCTCGAGAGCGGCGACTCGTGACCAGCGTCACTGAGCCGACTGCCTCGCTGGTGACGGAACGCACCCTGCTTGAGCGTTGTCTCATCAACCTCTTGGTCAATGCGTTTGAGGCGTCGCTACCGGGGGAGAGCATCAGTCTGCGGCTCGGGGAGTCCGACGGCGCGTTCTCGTTTACTGTCACCAACCAGCTCGTTCTCAGTGAGTCGGTGCAATCACGCCTGTTTCAACGCCAGTTTTCGACTAAATCGGGCACGGGCCGCGGTATTGGAACCCACTCGACGCGGCTAATCGTGGAGCAACTGCTCAAGGGTCAGCTTGGTTTTCGCAGTGAGCTCGGCAGCGGGACCGCCTTCACGATCACGTTGCCGAGCGCCCCACCGGACTTGTCCCCCGAAGTTCAGTGCGTCAGTGTCACTCTAGGGTGACGGCCATCGGAAGGACTGCGAGCACGTGTTCGCGACCGAGCAACGGCGCGACTCCCGTGAGCCAGGGGGTCCAGGCGCGCGGCGCGTAGCGGAGCGGACTCCAGAGCGCCGCCTGCTTTCGCAGCAGTGCCTGCTCGAGCGCCTGGGCGTTGGCGTCCTCGTCGAGGCCGAGTGCCGACAGTAGGCCTTCCGCGGCTCCCTCGACCGTCACCGCGCAGTCCGCGGGTAGGCCGGCACGCTGGCGCGCCACCGTGATGGCTTGGGCGAGCCCTCCGAGCTCGTCTACTAGCCCGAGCTCCTTGCCCTGGGCGCCGCTAAAGATGCGCCCTTCGGCAAAGCCGCGCACGCGATCGAGTGGGAGGTGACGACCTTCGGCGACTCGCGCCACGAATAGCTCGTAAATCTCGAGCATGTTGGCGCGTACGCGCTCCCGGGTGGCGTCGTCCCAGGGCGTCAGCACTGAGAGATAGGCGGCGCGTTCAGCCCCACCGGGAGCCGGGTTGGGTGACATCGTGACGGCGTGCACCCCGTAGGGCTCAAGCGCCGCTCCCACGGCGATTTTTCCACCCACCACTCCGATCGAACCAACGATACTGGTGCGCTCGGCGATGATGTGCTGCGAGGCCACGGCGAGAAAGTATCCGCCGCTCGCGGCCATGCCGCCCACCGATGCGATCAGCGGCTTGCGTGCGGCCAGCTCGCGCAAGCGCAACCAGAGCAGATCGCTCGCCAGGGCGGAGCCGCCGGGCGAGTCGATGCGCAGCACTACAGCGCGCACCGAGTCGTCTTTGGCTAGCCGCTCGATGGTCTTGGCGAGTGCTCCGTGCACGATGCCATCGCCCGAGAACAGGCCGGCGGAGCCCATCGTGATGCCGCCGACGGCCGGCAACACCGCGATGTGGGGGCGCTCACCGACGCCGTCGTCACTTCCGGCCAGGAGGCGAACGAGCTGCGCGATTTCGCTGCCGCCGTTCTTCTTTCCGTGGCCGAACGCTACTTCCGAGCGGCTGACGTGACCACGCTTTTTGGCGTCCGCGCGCGCTGCGGCCTCGTCGCCCAGCTCGTCGATCAGCTGATGCTTGCGGGCTTCCTCGGGACCGTAGGGGCCGGACTCAATCCAGGCGTCGGCGCCTGGTCGACCCTTCGTGATTCCAGCGCGCCAACTGTCGCGAATGGAGCCGAGCGTCGTGAGGAGTTCCTCGCGAGCCGCGTCCGACGGCCCTTCGCGGGTCATGGGCTCGGCGGCGCTCTTGAAGCGACCGATCGACAGAAAATCGGCGCGCACGTTGAGGTGATCGAGCAGCCCCTTTAGGTACACCATCTGCGCAGCGATGCCGATCGCCTCGACTCCACCGGCGGGGCTGAGCCAGATGCGATCGCACCCGACGCTGGTCAGCCAGACGGTGGTGTTCGTGAGCTCGTGGGCGTGGCAGATCACGGGCCGCCCGGTGGCGTGGTACGCGTGCAGCTGCTGGGCAAGCTCTTCGACCTGCGCGTAACCGAGGGTAGCGCCCCCGAGCTTGACGAACAGCGCGGACGAGACGCGCTCACGGGTGAGGCGCTCCACACTGCGGATCAGTCCCACCCAAGTCTGCGTGGCAGGCAGCGGGAACCAGCCGCCCGAGTCGGTCGACTCCGGCACGCCGGCGCTCAGGTCGACCTCGGCGAGGTGACGGTCACTGGGAGCGGCCGCGACGCCGCTCTTCGGCTTCGAATGTGCGCGGCCGCGGCAACCCGAAAGCGCGAGTCCTGCGGCGAACAACAGGGCGAAGGGTGCTCGCTGCCGACGAAGAAAATGTCTCACTGGCGCGCCTCGGGTAGATCGGTGGTGTCAATCTCGGACTTGGGCGCAGGTTTACTGGGTGGCGTTGCCGGCGTGTCGGTGTGCGGGATGGTGCCCGCCGGTTCACGCGGGATGTTGCTATTCTCGGCTTCGCGGATCCGGTTGGCAGCGGCGAGTCCGATTCCGGAACTGTCACCCACCATCTCCACGATGCGACGATAGCGCGCCAATGCTCCGCTGCGGTCCCCCGCCATCCACTGCAGGTCAGCGCGCGCTGAGAGTGCGGGCAGGTAACCAGGGTTCAGGGTCAAGACTTTGTCATAGAGCTGGGCTGCGCCAGACACATCTCCGCGACGGCGCGCGACGTCACCGAGCCCAGCCAGCGCCTCGGTGTCAGCTGCGCGCTCGGCCACCACGGAGCGATAGAGCTTTTCCGCTCGCGTGAGCTCCCCATGCGCCACCGATTCCGCTGCGCGTCGCAGGCGGAAGCGGAAGTCGCCCTCGCGGGTGACGTCCACCAAAGATGCGTCGTCTGCGCTCAGGCTGTCGACGCTCTGGGCCCCGCCCGCGCCGACGCGGGCCGCGTTGGCGACGCTGGGCGCGCTCGGTTGCGCCTCGATCCGGCGCAAATACGCCGTCAGTTCGCTCAGCAGCGAGTGACGGTGGCCGGCGCTCTCGAGCCGTGCGAGCTCGGCGCGGGCCGCTTCGAGTCGCCCCGCGCCGATGAACGCGAGCACGAGCGCCACGGGTGCGCGGCCGAGACCCGCGTCGGTGGCTCGAGCGCGACCGAGGTGTTCGATGATTCTCGGCCACTCGGGGTTCGGGCGACTGAGCGCGAGCAGCGCGCGCGTGGTCTCGGCGTCGGCCGACGCGAGTCCGGACAGCGCGGCGAGCTTGCTGCTGGCGCCGTCGAGATTGCCTGAGAGGCGCTCGAGATCGACCTCTGCCAACTTGAGCTCAGGGGTTGCCGGGCCTTGGGCTAGCGCCTCGGTCAGTTCGCGCTTGGCCTCGGCCACGCGCTGCGCGCGTTCGGTCAGGAGTGCGGCTTGTCGCCCCGTGTTTTCTGGCGGCGCGATGCGCAGAGCGAGCTCAGCGAGATCAGCGAGCCCGAGGGCGACCCGTGCGCGTAGCGGTCCGCATTCGGGCTGCGCGCAGTCGGAGCGCGTTGCGAGCAGCTCATGGGCGAGTGACAAATCGCCTTGGTCACAGGCGTTGCGCGCTCGTTCAAGGAGTCCGCGATTGCCAGGCGAGCTTACTGCCGGTGCGCTCGGTTTCGCGGGTTGCGTGCGGTAATACAGCGCCACAGCTCCGGCCAGCGCGACGCCCGTGAGCAGGTAGGCCCATACACCCGTTTTGCGTGGCCGCCGGGCGGGAGGGGCGGTGGGGCGTGCATCAGGCGGGTTCGACGCAAAACTCGCCAGGGCTCCTCCCGCGCTGAGTCGCGCTGCGGGCTGCGTCAGATCAAGTTGCTCGAGCGCCTGAGAGTCGAACGGATCGGACACTGAGGGCACGAACAAAGGTGACGGCTCGGACACGAGCGTCTCGGTGCCGGCGGTCTCGGGGCGAGCACGACGCTGGCCTTGTGAGGACTGCGGATACCCCGCACTGTCCGGCGCTTGCCTCGAATCGGGGGAGGACGGAGGCGCGTCTATCGGACGACCCTCAGCGCGCAACACCGCGCTCGCGGGACGCGGCGCGAGCGGCGCAGCCGCCCCGCGCAATGGCGGAGCAGGCGCCTCTTGCACAATGTCTGGCAGGGGTTGGTGATCCGCGGATGGATGGGGCCAGGTCTTGAGATCCTGCAGGTCGTCTGGGCCGTCGAGGCGCGGCGTCAGCGGGTCCGATGCCGCTCCGGCGCGCGCTGCCACTGGGACGTACGGCGTCGTTTGCGGCGGCTCAGAGACGAGCGGCTCACGGGCAACGGCAGACGTCGCGGGCGGAGGCTGAACGGACCTGGGCTGAGCCGCCGGGGAACCGAGTCCCATCACGGTGCGCGACAGCCCAATTCGCCCGAGGCGAACCTGACCAGGCGCAGCGCCGGAGGTCGACGCGCGGGCTTGCGGCGATGCCGGAACCACACTGGGTGACGGCGCCGCGGGCAGTCCGCTCGTGTTGCGCCGTGGGACGGCTACCTGACCACGCCCCCCAGCTGCTGGCAGGTTGGCGGGCGGAGCGACGCCACTGAAGGTGTCATGCTCACGCGGGGGATTGGCGGGCGGAGCGACGCCGCTCAGGGTGTCGTGCTCGTCGCGCCGACGTTGCGCTGCCGCGGCGCTCACTCCCGGCTCCAGAGGACTCCCTCCACCGAAGTATCCCGGGTGAGTGGGTGGCGGCAGTGACTGCGCGGGAGCCACTCCGGTCAGCGTGCTCGGCTGACGACGGGGACCTCCCGATGACGTGAAAAATGGCTCCAGCTCAGCGATGGAGCCCAGCGGGCGCGGCAATCGCTTGCCACGCGTGAGGAGATCCTCGCGTCCGACCTCGCCGTGTGAGATGCCGTTCTGCAGCTCCCGCAGCGTGCGGTAGACGACGCGGCGCCCGAGCGCAGTCGCGACGATCCACTCCTCCGGCTCTGCCCCCGCCTGGCGCGGTGGATAGACCTTGAACTGGTGACTGCACTGAGTACAGCGCACCGTAGTGCCGCGCTCCGAAAGAAGCGCGTCCTCGAATTCGTACTCGGTGCCGCATCCGGCACAGCGAACGTCCATGGTCCTCAGGTTCCTCGCAGCGGTGGAAGAGTATTGTACCGGGCCCGAGGTGAAACAGCCGAATTTGCGCCAAACGTCTCGACCACTCGGGCGGAATTACGGCGAACCCAGTCGCTTCGGCTGGCCGACGGGCCACGTTCAGAGAGAGCGAGCTCAACCCGCCGGCGGGAATTACCGGGAGTTATGCTGCCTGCTCGCTGCAGGCCGTGTCGCCAGAGTCGTGGGGCGGGTCGCCGAGTTACTTCACGACTCTTAGATAAGAAGGGATCGGACGCTTGCCTCGGCCCGGAGGCGAGGGCTCGGCATCGGGCGGCGTGGGTTCGTCCCCCTCGTCGTGCTCCGTGACCGCCGGAGCGGGCAGGGGAGCGGGGACCGGAGCAGCCGCCGGAGCGGGCACTGCGGCAGGCACGGGGGCGGGCTCGGCCGCCGCTGGCTCGACCAAGGTCGGCACTGCTTTCGCCGGTTCCGGCGGAGGCGGGGGAGCAATCGTGAGACTCGGGCGCTCCGAGGCGCGCGGGGGCGCGGCCGATTCTGTCTCCGCCTCGTCGTCGCCTTCTTCGTCGGAGGATTTGACGGCGCGCAAACGAGTGCGCTCTTTGGGCTGCGAATCGCGCCGGGCTGCAGTCTGCACCTGGGCGGCGATCTCCGCAGGCACATCGTCAGGCCAGATCCGCCCACGCTGGTCGTCCGCGCCGACCAGACCAAAAATGCTCGTCCACGGCATCACGCAGTAAAACGGTGAGCGATTAAAGCTCAGGGTGCAGCCGACGGCTTCCTCGCCCACGTCGAGATCGCGGATGGCGACCGCGAGGTTCAACCCGACCTGCAAGACGAGCTGCGGTTGGCGCTTGAACTGCGGAGGGACCACGACACCCGCGCGCCGTGGGTCGAGGTGGACGTAGACACTCGACTGCTCGAGGAGAGCCAGCATCACGTCCCGCTTCGTAGGCGCTCCAGCTTGGGTCATCGGGGGCCACCTTCTAGCCTTGCCTTGCTGCGAATGCCAGTAGCTGAGGGCGGCTCGTGCTACCGCAATGTGAAGCGGTGCTTAGGAAATCGTTTCCGGATCTGCGCAGCGCCGACCCTTGCGGAGATCATCTGGGCGAAAAACCGCAATAAGTGTCCCGGTCGGGGACCCACTTGGGGGGCTCCAGCTCGGCCCCGGGAGGGCCAAAAGGGCGAGCGCCCCCGGCTCCAGGGTGGTGGGCCTTCCCGTCAGCTGCTCAAGGAGCTGCTCCAAAGTCGGGTTATGAGCCACGACGAGCGCGTGGGTGATCTCAGGTTCGAGGCGCTCAAGCTGCGCGAGGACCACGGCCGGCTCGGCCAGATACAGCTCGCTCGTGAAGGTCACCGAACCCTCGTAGCCCGCGACATCGAGGGCCAGTTCGGCGGTCTCTACGGCGCGCAGCGCGCTGGAACAGAGCACGTCCCCGAGCGGGAGCCCGCGCAGCAGCCGCCCAACACGGCGCGCGGATTTCTGGCCCTTGGAGAGCAAGGGGCGTTCGTGATCCGCGAGTCCGTCACCCTCGGCGGCCTTGGCGTGGCGGAGCAGCAGCAGCGTCTTCATGTTGGGCTCTTTATCACCGAACTGAGGGGTCCTGGCGAATCGATGCTGATTGCGCGGATTTCCTCGGACCTGGGGGGCCTTCGGCTTGCCGGTGGTGCGGCAAGGCCGCTCGAGCAGCGGCTCTCGCCAGGGCGAGGGGCTAGGATGCGCCCATGTCCGAGCACATCCTCGTCGTCGAGGACGAACCTGCCATCGCCGAGTCGATCGCCTACGCGCTTGGGCGGGACGGATTTCGGGTCAGCGTCGCGGGGACTTGTGAGCAGGCCCGAGTCGAGTTGGCGTCGGCCGATCTCATCATCCTCGACCTGATGCTGCCGGACGGTGACGGCAGCGAGCTGCTGCGTGAGGTTCGCCAAAGTCAGCGCCGCACTGCGGTCATCATCCTGTCGAGCCGTGACGGGGAAGAAGACCGCGTGGCCTCGCTTGAAACGGGCGCCGACGATTACGTCACCAAGCCCTTCTCACCGCGTGAGGTGGTGGCCCGGGTGCGAGCGGTCCTGCGGCGCACCCAGGGCGAGGCTCCACCGCGCGTGGCCGGCCTTCCCGCGACGATCGTGCTCGACCGCGAGACGCGCCGCGCTGACGTTGCCGGGCGTTCGCTCGAGCTCACGCGCGTCGAGTTTGAACTCCTGTCGGTACTGGTTGCAGGCACGGGGCGGGTCTTTACGCGCTCAAGTCTGATCGATCGGATCTGGGGTGATGGGTTTGCCATCACCGATCGCACGGTGGATTCTCACATCAAGCAGCTGCGTCGCAAGCTCACCGAGGCCGGCGGCCGCGGGGAATGGCTCGAGACGGTGCGCGGCGTCGGGTTTCGACTGCAGTCCGAGCTCGATCTGGAGTCGCACTGATGCGGCTGCTGGTGGTCTCGTCGGCTTCAGTCGGGCTGATCCTGTTTGCGGCCTTCGTCGTCTCGCGCCTCATGGCGACGCGCACCCAGGGCATCTCGGTTCGCCTGCAGGTATTTCTGGCACTTGGTCTGATCGTCGGAACCTTCTCGCTGGCGCTTGGCTGGATCGTGGTCGATCGGATCGAAGCGCGCGCGGCGCGGCTCGCGCAGCTCGCGGCTGATGAAGAGGTGGCGGTGCTCTCGGGGCTACTCGTTGGGGAGCTACTTCGCTCGCAGGGTTCGTTGCAGCAACTCGCCGAACGACTCGAGCAGGAGCGGCTGCGCGGGGCGCCCCTGCGCTTTCAACTCGAGTCTCCCGACGGGCGTCGGCTCTACCCCCACAGTCGCGAAGCGAGCGTCGATGAGGCCCTGCTGCGCGTGCGAGCTTCGCTGCGGGTTCGCGGCAAAATTGCCGGATATCTCACGGTAGAAAAGCCAACCGTGCTCGTGCGAGCCCTGCTGTTCGATCTGCTTCCAGGTATCTTGGCGGTCGGGCTCGTGTTAGCCGCTGCTGCCGCCATCGCGGCCGCCTTGATTGGTCGCACGCTGGCGCGTCCGCTCGAAGCGCTGACGGCCTTCGCAGAGCGCGTCAGCGAGGGCGAGTACCGCGCCGCTCTGCCCGTTCAGCTCGGCAATCGCGAGGTCACGCGACTCTCAAGTGCGCTTGATTCGATGCGACGTCAGCTTCAAGGACGACCCTTCGTCGAGGCCTTTGCGGCGGACTTGTCGCACGAGCTCAAGAACCCCGTGGCGGCGATTCGCGCCAGCGCGGAGGTACTCGAAGACGGAGCCCTCGAGAACCCCGACGATGCGCGGCGCTTTGTTGCGCGCATTCGTGAGGCGGTGGGTCGGATCGAACGACTGCTGAGCGAGCTGCTAGCGCTTGCGCGAATCGAAGCGCGCGGCGTCGAGGTGCTCGACTGGGTCGATCTGGGCGCCCTAGTGCAACAGAGCGCGCGTCTTGCCGACGTCTCTGGTTCGCGCGTCGAGCTGCAGCTCGCGAGCTGTCCGCGCATTCGCGGTGATGCCACCTGGCTGGCGCGCGCCGTTGACAACCTGCTCAGCAACGCGCTCGAGCATTCTCCGCCCGGCAGTCCGGTGCGCGTTCGGCTGCAGCTGCGCGATACCGAAGTGGTGCTGGCCGTCCACAATGAAGGGCGCTTCGCTCAGCATATTCGGGCGCAGCTCTTTCGTCGCTTCGTCACGACGCGGGCTCACCAAGGGGGAACTGGACTCGGGCTCGCACTGGCGCGTGCTGTGGCCGACGCGCATCGCGGTAGGGTCGAGCTCGTGTCAGCGGGCCCTCCCGAGGTCGAGCTCCTGCTGGCGCTCCCGCGCGCCTAGCGCTCGTCAATGGGACTATCAGCGGCCCCGAAGCCGATGGTGTTTTATACGGCGTGGAAACGCCGCGAATCGGACCGCTCGGAGCGCGCGGCTTGCCCCGCTGTTCGGCCGATCCTGTTCTCCTCAAAACCTCCACGATTGCGGAGTCGAAAGCTGGGGGACGATGGGTCAGGCTTTGCGCCCCCGAAAGGTTCTGGCAGTGAAAAACGGCCACGGTCGACTCCCCCGACATGTCGCGATCATCATGGATGGCAATGGCCGCTGGGCAAAATCACGCGGACTCGAACGAGTCGCGGGACACGCCGAAGGGGCTCGCGCGGTCCGTGAGGTCGTTGAAACGGCGGCACGCATCGGCGTCGAATACCTGACGTTGTACGCGTTTAGCGTGAACAACTGGGCGCGGCCCTCCGAGGAGGTCGACGCGCTGATGCGCTTGATGATCGACTTTGCGCATCGCGAGCAAGCGGATTTGCGCCTCAATGGCATTCGCGTGAAGGTGATCGGACAAATCGAGCGACTCCCCGAGGGCACGCGGCGGGCCATCGATGAGCTCGTGAGCGCCACGGCCGATGGCTCGCGCATGACCCTCAGCCTTGCGCTGTCCTATGGCGGTCGCCAGGACGTGCTCTCAGCTGTTCAAGCCTTGGCTCGGCGTGTTGCTCGGGGAGAGCTGCAGCCCGAGGCGATCACGGAGGCCTCGCTGCGCGCGGCCATGACGACGCGCGAATTGCCCGACGTCGACCTGCTGATCCGCACCGGTGGGGAGTCGCGCGTAAGTGATTTCCTCTTGCTGGAGGCCGCCTACGCCGAGCTGTTGTTCTTGCCGCTGATGTGGCCTGAGTTCACCCCCGAGGTGCTCCGGACGGCTCTGGAGCAGTACGTGGGGCGCGAGCGCCGCTTCGGCCTCGTGTCGGAACAGTTGACGAGCTCGGCTCTCACCGCCTGAGGACCCCGCCGTGCACCTTCTGCGACAGCTACTCAACGAGGCGATCACCGTTGGGGTGGTCCATTTGTTCGCGGTCTTGCTGGTAAGCTGGACAGCCACGCGGGCCTTGGCGCCTATCCAGCTCAAGCGTCTGCGCGCAGTTGTCGGACTCGCGGTGCTCGCGCTGTTATTCGTGCCGCTCACCGTACTGCTGAGGCGTCAACAACTCGATAGTGCGGCTCAGAGCGCGCATGTTGCCGGGCACCTCTGCGCGACGATCGCGGTCACCTGGGCGCTTGGAACCCTGGTGTTCGGCGTGCTGACGCCGCGCCTTCGGCTGCGGGTGCCGCGCATCCTCGGGGATGCCATGGTGGGCTCGGCTGCCGTGGTGGCCGTCGGCGTGACGTTTTCTCGCGAGGGGGTCAATCTTACCCACCTGATAGCTACCTCCGCCGTGCTGACGGCCGTGATTGGCCTGTCACTGCAGGACACTCTCGGCAATCTCGTAGCCGGCGTCACCTTGCAGCTCGACAGCTCGGTCCGCGTCGGGGACTGGGTCCGTGTGGGGGACGTCAACGGGCGCGTCCTTGAGGTGCGTTGGCGCTACACCGCGCTCGAGCTGCGCAATTGGGAAACCGTACTTGTGCCGAACTCGCAGATCGTCAAGGGTCAGGTCTCAGTGATCGGCCGGCGCGAGGGCGAGCCGGTCCAATGGCGGCGCGCGATTCAGTTCTACGTCGATTTTCGCTATCCGCCGCAGCGCGTCATGGAGCTGGCAGTGGCGGCGATTGCTACCGACCGGCTCCCGAACGTGGCTACGACGCCCCAACCCAGCTGTGTGCTGATGGAGCTCGGCGAGAGCACAGCCAAGTACGTATTGCGCTACTTTCTCACCGATCCCGCTCTAGACGATCCGACCGATAGCTTGGTGCGCACCCGCATCGTCTATGCCCTCAAGCGTGACGGCGTTCCGCTGGCGATTCCGGCTCAGGCCGTGTTCGTTACGACCGAAACCGCCGAGCGCCGCGACGAAAAATCGCGCCGCCAGCTGGAGCAGCGGGTGCGTGTCATCTCGGAAATCGGGCTGTTTTCGAGCTTGTCCGAGCATGAGCGAGCTCGACTCGCCGAGGGGCTTCGTCCGGTGCCCTTCGCCCAGGGTGAAATCGTGACTCGTCAGGGAGCCACCGCGCACTGGCTCTACGTGCTCTGCCATGGCAGCGCGAGCGTGCGGATCGAATCCGAAGGTCATGAGAGCGAGGTCGCGGTCCTCGGTCCCGGTGATTTTTTTGGCGAGATGGGTCTGCTGACTGGCGAGAAGCGCACCGCGACGATCGTCGCGACGAGCGAACTCGAGTGCTACCGCCTCGGCAAGGACGACTTTCAGGAGTTACTCGGCGCAAGGCCCGAGCTGGCTGCGGATGTGGCTCACGATCTCGCACAGCGTCGGGTTCAGCTGGACAAAGTCCGCGAGCGTCTCGGGGTGGACGCCGCCAGGGAGCACGAGTCCAGCTCAGCCGCCGACCTCCTCAACAAGATTCGCTCATTTTTCAGCCTCGGCGCTGGCCGCTGACCGCCGAGAGCTGCCAAGGCACAAACGCTTGCGGCCCCTCGTGCGCTTGGGCAGGACAGGCCGCGTGGCGAGGGGACGACTCCGCGAGGCTTACGCGGGAGACAGTCCGAAGGCGCTCGAGAGGGTGCTCACGTCCGGATACCGTTCGCGGTAGAACACCTCGAACAGCAACTCCACGACTAGCGGTTGAAGCGCGAAATCCGTCTCCGAGAGCTCCACAGTCAACGCTGTCACCGGCGGAGGCTTTTGCTGCGACCAGAAGGACGGGAAGCGACCGAGCGCGGCGGCAACTGCGAGCACCTCAGCTCCCTCGGCCTCCGAGATACCGTAGAAGCAGAGGCTCTTGGCGATGCGCTTGAGCGCCGAGCCGCGAGCATCGCTCGAGCTGGGGGGCGGGATCGAATCGGAGTGATCCGACCAGAGGCGCTCGGTGACCTCAAGTGCGTCGGTGGGGAGCAGGGCACGGCGGCCTGCGCCGACGCAGACCGAGGTCTCCTCCAGATCACGTTCGCGCAGGGCAAAGGCGGCTGCGACCAGCGACTCTCGCGGCAGGGTCAAGACATGCTCGACCAGGCGCCAATCGGCGGGAGCTTTCTTCTCGGCGCGCGCGCCGGGCGGGACGCTGCCAGGCGGCGGGCGCTGACTGTCGAGCGACGGGGAGAAGCCCGGCGGGATCGATGGCATGCGCTTGCGCGGCGGAGCGCTGGGCGACTGACTATTGCGCGGGCGCTCTGACGGGCGCCCCGTGCGCGTCACAGCGCTCTCCAGCACGCCTGGGAACCGGTCGGCGTCGAGCCCAGGAGGGATCGGCAGCTCGGCCTCGCCGAACGTGGCCACCGCGAGCATCCCGAGCAGGAGGCGAGCCTTGCGGAGCGAGAGCTCCTCAACGCCCGGCAGCACCTTGTACGTGTGCAGGACTCCGTTCGGCTCTGCCCGTTCCCACGGCGTCTCAAGCAACAGCTCGAGCGTGCCGAGATCCGCAACCAGATCCGCTGCGACGAACAGCGCGCCATCGATACCGATGCAGTCGCCTTCGTCGTCGATCTGACAGTACGGCAGCTCCTCCTCCAACGCGGAGAGTAGCTCCGCGCGAGAACGGTCATCGTAACCAAAGAGCTTTCCAAGCTCTCGGAGCCTCGCTGGCTCCCCCCGGTGCAACAGCGCAGAGAGTTCCATCTCACAGAGGTTTCCCACCGTTTGGCTGCGGGTCAAGTGACTGACTGATGACTTTGCCTGGGCGGGGGCGGGTCGCGAGGGCCGCAGGGTCGAGCCTAAATGAAGGGGTGGCAGACCTTCCGATTGGATGTCATACCTCGAAGGAATCTGCATAGGTCAAGCATGTTGCCGCAAGCTGGGGATCCCTACATCAGCTTGCGCGCGTTGCTTGATGCGGGTGAGCTTGTGCCAGCACGTGGCTGGCTTGAGCAGCGCGTCGTCGACCACCCACTAGAGCTGAGCGCCTGGGATTATCTGGGATTTGTCGCCTATTTTGGCGGCGACTATGCGCGTGCCAGCGAGGCCTGCGAGACGGCACTCCGCCTCAAGCCCCAGCATGCCTATGCGCTCAAAGGTCTTGGGCTTTGTCGCGTCAAGCAGGGAGCCATCGCCGAGGGGCTCGCGTTGCTCGAGCAGGCCATCCAGAGTCGTCCCAGTTTTGCTGATCCGTACCACGACCGAATCGTGGTGCTGGTGGACTGCGGCAGGCTGAAAGAAGCCGCCGCGGCGCTCGAAGCCGCCAAGTGCGCGCTCCCGGGACACGCGTATTGGCGTGCGCTTGACCGACTGCTGCGGCAGCGGACGGCGGCGGCTCGCGGCTGAAGATGTGTTTGCCTCGGGGGTGACGGCGGGCGCACAATAGCTGCCACAGCTGATGCGCACCCTCTACGAAAAGATCGGCTACGTTCCGCGAATGGTGGTGTGGGAACTCACGCTGCGCTGCAATTTGCAATGCTGGCACTGTGGGTCGCGCGCAGGGCGGGGCAGGCAGGACGAGCTGTCACCGGCAGAAGCGCTGGCGCTGGCTCATCAGGTGGCCGACCTCGGTTGCAAATACCTGACGCTCAGCGGTGGAGAGCCGCTGATGCGGGCGGACTGGCCTGAGATCGCCGAGGTGTTGGTTAGCCGCGGCGTGGTCACGTCGATGATCTCCAACGGCATCCTCTGGACTGAGGAGACGGCGCGGACGGTCAAGCGCGTCGGGCTCGAGAGCGTGGGGTTCAGTCTCGACGGTTTCCGTGAGAGTCACGAGCATCAGCGTCGTGTGCCGGGACAATGGCAGAGGGTGCTCGACACCATCCGCAGCTGCCACGCGGCGGGTATTAACACGAGCGTCGTCACGACCATCAATCGACTCAACCTCGCTGAACTCGAAGAGCTCCGTGGGTTTCTGCGCGAGCTTGGCGTGACCCGCTGGCAGCTGCAGTTCGGCACGCCCACGGGCAACATGTCCGATCACCCCGAGCTCGTGATCCTGCCGGAGGACGTACTGACCGCGGTCCCGCTGATCGCGAAAATGTCGCAAGACTCCCTGATGCCACGCGTTTATCCCGGCCACGATGTGGGCTATTTTGGCGAACCGGAGGCGCCGCTGCGCGCCGGAACGACCGCGGCCATTCCGTTTTGGACTGGCTGCCCCGCGGGCTGTTCAGTGATGGGGATCGAGAGCAACGGCAACATCAAGGGCTGCCTCTCTCTGCCGTCGGAGCGCAACGGGGTCGAAGCGTTTGTTGAAGGCAACGTGCGGCAGCGCCCGTTGGAGGAGATCTGGAAAGACCGCTCCAAGTTCGCCTACAATCGCGCGTTCGAGCCGAGCCAGCTCGGCGGCTTCTGCCGCGATTGTCCCTACGCTGAGGTGTGCCGCGGCGGCTGCACCTGGACCGTTTACACCGAGGGCGGCTTCGTGCGGGACAACGCCTATTGCTACTATCGGCAGTCCGAGGAGCTCAAAGCGCGAGGTGGTACGCCGCCCTCCGAGTCGCGCGTTCGGCTTCCGATCCTGTCCGAATAGTTCCGTCCCAAAATAGGCTTCTGCCAGCCCGAAAAGCTCGAGCTGGCAGAAGGTGCTGACTCAGATCGGCTCGGGAGTCACTTCGTAGGAGGCGGAGCCATATAGAGAATCGTTCCACGACACACGACTTCGTCCGTACAGTCGGAGTCCGCGCAATCGATGGCGCCGTCCATGTCGTTGTCAAGCTTGTCGTTGCAAACCTCGGTCGGAAGCGGGACGCCGTACTTCGTGGACATGCACAGGGTCGCGCTGGCGCAGTCGGAGTCCGCGCAGTCGATGGCGCCGTCAAAATCGTTGTCGAGCTTGTCGTTGCAGATTTCAGTTGCAATTGGCACGCCGTAAGCGGGGGACGCGCACTGCGCGGCCGCGCAGTCGCTATCGGCGCAGTCGATGGCGCCGTCAAAATCGTTGTCGACTCCGTCGGTACAGAGCTCGGTCGGAAGCGGGACGCCGTATTTCGTGGCCATGCACAGGGTTGAGCTCGCGCAGTCGCTGTCCGCGCAATCGACGGCGCCATCCAGATCGTTGTCCTTGTCGTCGTTGCAGACCTCCGTCGGCATCGGCGCGGCATAGAGGGCGCCGGCGCCGCACAGGCTCGAGTCCACGCAGTTCGGATCCGCGCAGTCCACCTTGCCGTCGCCATTGTCGTCCTTGGCGTTGTTGCAGATCTCTCCGCCACACTGGTCGGCGGTGCACACCTCGGGCTCGACATCCCCCGCGCAGGAAAGCATCCCTAGTCCGAGCGCGGCGGGAACCAAGCGACGTGACCACTTGGCCCAGCGAGGCACCTTGCGCTTGCCCTCGAGCGCGCTCTCGACTTCTTTCAAATAAGCGCGGATCAGCTTCGGATCAAAAAGCTCTGCCATGGGCGACTCCCTTGGGGGCAGCTTACCACGTTGGGCCCCGGGTGGGGGAAGTGGCCCGCGACTCACGGTCTCGCCGGGAATCCCCAGGGGTCAAATAGGCGGGCAACCGACCAGAACCATTAGAATATCTGCGGCGGCAACCCCTGCCTCACCCCTCGCATGTCGTGACCACTGTCGACAGCGCCCTGGCGCTTGCCGCGCAATTGCTCGGCAAGTCGGCCTAGGACTGCGAGGTTAGGGTCGCTCGTGGGGGGAGCGGCGAGGTGTACAGGGGGGCGCTAGCTAGCTCGACCTTGGGCTTGCGTGCCGGGACCCGAATCACGAAGCGCAGGCCCTTCGGTCCGCGGTCATACATGCTGACGGAGCCGCCGTGCAGCTCAATGATTGAGCGCGCCAGGCCCATGCCAAGCGCCAGGCCGCGGTGGGTTCCGGGGATCGAGGAGCGACCACGGCGGCGCTGCTCCTCCAGGATATGGCTCGTTTCCGGCGGGGACGGCATCTCGATCGCGAACCCGACCCGTTCGTCATCGAGGGGCGCGATGTGGAGCCGGACGAGCGCGCCGGGCACCGACCGTCCGGCATGGCCGACGAAGGTAGCCAGTGCGCTCGAGAGCCGAATGCGATCGACCTCGATCGTGCCGATGCCGTCGGCGATGTCGCCCACGACGTCCACCGGGTTATCGCCTGCCAGGTGTCGCCCCTTCTCGATGATGTCGCGCATCAGGTCCCCGATCGTGACCGTGTCGCGAACGAGCTGCAGCTGACGTGCTTCGACGCGCGCGGCATCGAGGATGGTTTCGATAAGGGCGAGCAGCTCATGACCGCGTCGATCGATCACTTGCAGGCTTTCTGCCTGTCCGTCACTGAGGACCTCAGTCTGGCGAATCACCTCGGTGAAGCCCAAGATCGCGTTGAGTGGACTCTTGAGGTCGTGGCTGACGCTGGCGAAAAACAGGCCGCGCATCCGCGTGGCCGCTTCCCGCAGCAAGATCGCGCGCTCCTGGGCTTCGGCAAACACGCGAAAACGCTCTGCGAGCTGTTCGATGCAGTGACCTAGCTCGTTGACGATTTCAAAATGAGTGGTGCCCACGATGGCAGGATGTCGCTCGAGAATCGTGCGCGTGTCGAGGGCATCGACGCCGCGCTTGGCGGCCGCGATGTCGTGGTACAGGCTGCGTGCCAGCAGCCTGGCAACCACCGCCGCCGCTGCGATCGCGACCAGCGCAGCGAGCCAGGCTTCAAACCCCAGAGCGCGAAAGGTGGTGCCCGCAAAACCCACACGCACGCTTCCACTGTCGAGCGGGGCCGAGAGCGCGAGTTGTCCTCCGGTGGTGCGTTCCCAGCGGTAGTTCTGCGCTCGTGGGCTCCATTGCGCGTAAAACCCTGCCGCGCGCGTGAGCTCGAGTGCCTCGTCCAGGCCGCCTTCCGGCAGGGCTCCGGGCAGTGATTCAAAGCTGGCCCTCGCCAGGGCCAGCGCCGTTGCGCTGCGCTGGCGTTCGTCGGAGTGGCGCACGTGAGCGGTCGTGATCAGGGCTGAGCCTAGGGTCACGAAGGCCACGGGGGTGACCAGGGCGAGCATCAGGCGACGCTCAAGCCTGGCTCGCGATTGTCCCTGCTCCTCGAGCGCCTGCGTCAAGTCGCGCATGACGTCGGGGGGGGCCAGCTCGAGCGCGCCCATCACGCTCGCGCGCAGCAGGGCGTAGAGCGGCAGCGCCGCGGCCGTGAGAGCGACGAGACCCAGCAGGCTCACCACGACCGCACTGGCTGGGTCGAGAAAATCGGGGCGCGCGATCAGTGCGGCGCCCAGCAGTCCGACCACGCAACCAAGCCACCAGACGAACGTCATTCGCCCGGCTTCGGTGGCCAACTCTCCGAGCCGGGTCGGCTCGACCGCATTGGAGCCCATCGCCAGAGCGCGCAGTAAATAGCGATAACGATCGAGCGCCACCCAGGTGCGCGCGACGGCGAAGGCCGTGCCGAGAGCGATGCCACCAACCGACAGCCGAATCGCGGCTGAGGCAGCGGTGTCGTCGAGCAGCAGCAGCCAACGCGAGGAGCTCGTGACCAACGCCGCGGCGCCCGAGCATGCCAGCTGGATCCCGAGCAGCTGCCGTCCGAGGTGATTCGGAGCGTGAGTCATGTGAGCACCCCCGTCATAATGCTGATGGGCTCGAGCGGCGTCAGGTCATTGATGTTGTCGTCGTCGGCTTCGGACGGCAAGGTCAGGGTGAAGCGTGAGCCTACGCCCAGCTCGCTCTCGAGCGCGATTTGTCCGCGGTGCATTTCGACTAGGCGTCGCGTGATGGCCAGACCGAGTCCAGTCCCGACACGTCGCACCCGGTGGTCGCCGCTCTGGCGATATTCTTCGAAAATGGCGAGATGTTCCTCTCGCGGAATGCCCGGTCCGGAATCGCGCACAGTGATGCAGGAACCCCCAGACTCGACTCGCCGGACCTCGACCTCGACGAAGCCGGTTTGAGTGAATTTGACGGCATTTCCGACGATGTTGCCCAGCATTTGTCGAACCCGCATGGGGTCAGCGAACGCTGCCGCGGGGCTACCCTTCAGTCGGACCTCGAGTCCCTTGGCGCTGGCAGCAAACTGCGCCTCACGCACCACGGCTTCCGCGATGCGATAGAGGTCCACATACGAGCGAACGAGCCGCAACTGCCCGGATTCGAGCGCGGAGAGGTCGAGAATGTCGTCGATCAGCGCGGCCAGGTGACGACCGCTCGTGCGCACGATTTCCAGGTTCTCGCGCGCGTCGTCCGACAAGGGACCGTCGACCTCCGCCAGCAGCACGTCCGTGAAGCCGAGCACCGCATTGAGCGGCGTGCGCAGCTCATGGCTGAGTGCTGCGAGAAATGCGCTGCGATCCCGATCATAGGTGAGGGCTTTGGTCAGATCCTTGCGGTAGCTCTCTTCTGCGGCCGCGAAGCGTTCCACCAGGGCGTTGAAGGCGCTCGTGAGCGAACCCACCGCGTCGAGCGAGCGCACCGGAATGGCTTGACCCACCGGATTGGTCGAGCGGGCCACCATGGCGCGGATCCGGGTGCGAACAAAGGCCACGTCCGCGTAGACGTCGCGGGTAAGCGCGTAGGCGACGAGAGCCGCGGCTCCGAGCAGGATCCCCGAAAGCACGCCGAGCGAGCTTGCCAAGGGACCGAGCGCAGGTGGGGGGTCGGGCGCGGGCACGAACACGAGCAGGCTCGCAGCTTCGTGGGGCGCGCGCAGTGGTGCGACCGCGTAGGCCACTCTACCGAGCTGCGTCGTCGTGGTGCCCTGCTCGGTGACGAGCAGGCGTCGCACGTTGGCAGGGCCCGGCGTTCGCAGCATCGCATCGCTGATGGTTTCACCGTCGGGCGAGGCGAGCAGCAGCTCGGCACCCGCGCGCCTGGCAGCGCGCTCGAGCACCACCGGACGCAGTTCGCTCGGCAGGGTCTTGAGGCGCTCAGCCAAGGTGTGCGCGAGCAAGCTGGCCTGCAGCGCGGCGTCAGCTTCTGTCCGATGCCTCAGCTCGGCCGCGCCGAACCAACCAAATAGCGTGGTCGCCGCCAGACCGAGCGCCACCACGACCGCAGGTGCGATCACCAGGAGTGGCAGTGAGCGGGAGCGAGGCAGCATCGCCAGGAGGTTAGCGCGATTTGCGGGTCAGCTGTTCCGCTCTGGTGGAGTGCTCGTGGCTAAACGCATGAGCGGGTCCCGGTCACGGATCGGTCGCCAGCCGGGAAAAGACCGCGTGATCAACCCACCTGCCCTGCACCCACTCGGCTTGTCGGGCGATGCCTTCCGGTTGAAACCCCAGCCGCGCAACGACTGCCAGGCTGGCTTGGTTCGTCGTGGCAACGGCGCACCGGATGCGGTGAAATCCTGCACGCCGCAGCGCAAAGTCGACGGCAGCCCGCGCTGCCTGGGTCAACCAACCTCGCCCCCAACAGCTCGGATGCAGCCAGTACCCAAGCTCGGCGGTGCGATGGTGATGGTTGCAATGGTCAAAGCTCACGACGCCGACCAGCTGCTGGTCGTGCAGGCTCCGCAGGGCGAAGCGCAGGGCGCGCCCTGCGTCCCAGTCAACCGCGCAGGCGCGAACGTAGCGCTGACAGGCCTGCAGTGAGTCCGTGAAAGGCACCCAAGGCAGCCAGGGCTCGAGCGCCTCGCGCGCGGAGGAAACTGAGCTCCAGAAGTCCTCAGCGTCGGTGGCCTCGAGTGGCACGAGCTGCAACTGCTCGGTCTTGAGCGGGCAAAGGCAAAGCTCGGCTCGAGCAGGAATCGCCAGCATCCGCTCACTGCCCGGGGTTACGGCAGGTAGCGCGAGCGACCACTGCCTCGAAGTGTCCCGACTCGTAGTCGCGCCAAGCCATCATCCACTCATTGGCACGCGCGGACGGGACGAGCTCCGGGTTGGGCTGAATGCCGCTGACCTTACCGAGTGTGCTGGCGGCTGACACGCCGTCGCGGGTCACGGTTGCTAGGCGAAGCCGAGAGTTCTCGTAGTAGGCCACGGCTCCAACGAGCGGCGTAGTCGCCAGGCTGGGCTTGGTGCCGCGCGGCGCAATCTCGCGACGCCATAGGCTCTCACCCGTTTGGGGCTCGAGGTAGGCGGCAGCGATGCCGTCCTTGTCATCGGCCCAGACCGCAATGCAGGCGTCCTTGGTGCAACTCACCCGCGCGTCGTCGCTGCTAGAGCCTTCACGCCCAAGCGCACGAACATGACCGACGAAGGTGTCTTTGAGCGGGGCCTTGCCGGGCCGCAGCGCCACACCCGATTGGAGCTCGGGGCTCGTGAGCGGAAGCTGCAACAGGTAGACGCGTCGTGAGGTTCCCTTGCGCAGGGTGAACACCACGTGGACGTGACCGTGAGAAATCGCCAGCGAGGGCTTGTACGCCGCGGGTCGTCCGTTGCGGTTTGGGCGCAATGACGTGAGTCGGATCGTGTTTCCGATCGGGGAAAGGCCTGCGTCGAGGTGGCGCGCAAGTAGGTTTTCAGCGCCGTCAGTGGCGTCGTCTTCCCAGACCGTCCAGTAGGTCCCGTCTTCAGCGCGGGCGAGCGTCGGCGAATACTCGCCGCGGCCGACTGGGGCCACGCGGCGAACGGGACCCGTGATGCGCCCTTCGGCGTCGAGCTGACGCACGAACACCCCGGGCTCTGCCGCAAGGCCGTCCCAATAGAGCAGCACCATGCGATCCCCGGCGGGGAGCAGCTGGGGAAAGCGTGCGTTCATCGACTCGGGCGCGACGTTGCGAACGGCCGAGGCGCGCTGCAGATTGGCGTCGAGCAGCGTGGTGAAGGCCTGTCGACGCGTCTTGTCGTCGTGCCCATCCACCCAGCTGACGATCACCCCCGCATTGGTGGTGGCGATGCTTGGGCGCGAGGCGTGATCGGTGACGTCAAAGGGCCGCGGTCGCCCGAGGGCGGTGAGCTTGCATGGCCCCGTGTTTTCGAGCGCCGCCCGCAGGTGCGAACGTAGGTTGATCGCTAGGCCTTCCCCACCGCTACGGACGGCGGAATCCAGCTCTGTGAGCGCCTGATCCCCATTGCCACCCGCGATCGCGCGCTGGGCGCGGCCGAGCGCCGCCACAAACGGCGCCCGTTCGAGCGGCGCGTTGGCCGTGAGACCATCCGGGCTGCTGGCACTGGGCGCAGAGGCCTTGGCGGAACCGAGTGGGCCCGTACCGATACCAAGATGACGATAGCCGTAGAGCGTCGCCGCCGTGACCGCTGCGAGGCCAAATAGGGCCAAGACTGAGCGGCTCGTTCGGCTTCTGCCAACGAGCTCCGGCGGGATGTGATCGGTGTGCGAGGGCAGGCCTGCGCCGACCGTTCCAGGGGTTGACCCGGGGAGCAGGGGAGCCACTGGCGTCAGCGGACCCGGTAAGTTTAGCGATGACGAGACCGGTGACGCGAGGTTGACGCGACTTGGCGAAGCCGTGTCGTCGTCGAGCAGCAAGGCCGACTCGGACGCGGGAGCGAGGGCTATTGCGAGGGTGTGAGCAAAGTCGCGTGCCGTCTGGAAGCGATCGTCTGGATCCCGCGCCAGCGCCTTGAGGAACCACTCGTCGAAGGTCGGAGGCAGATGCGGCATCAGCTTCGAGGGAAGCGGAACCGCGGCGCTGGCGACCTGCGCCAGGATCATGGCAACGCCCTGATCGACGTTCCACACGGTCTGCCCAGAGAGGCACTCGTAGACGATGCAACCGAGGGCCCAGAGATCGCTGCGATGGTCGACCTCTCCGCGCCCCTTGGCCTGCTCGGGACTCATGTACGCGGGGGTGCCAAACAAGGCGCCCTCGCGCGTGAGGCGGGCCTGCTCAGCCGTTCCGCCCGTCGGGGCGTAGAATTTGGCGAGACCGAAATCGAGCAGCTTGGTGATGAGCTCGCCGTCCTCGTTCTTGATGAGGAAGAGGTTTTCCGGCTTCAGGTCACGGTGGACGATGTTCGACGAATGGGCCTTGGCCAGGCCCTTGGCGGTCTGCGTGATGATGCGCAGCGTGAGCTCGATGTCGAGCCGCCGGACGCGCGTCATCCGATCGTAGAGACTCTCGCCCTCGAGCAGTTCCATGACGAGGAAGGGGCGGCCGTCGAACTCACCGACGTCGTAGACGTCGCAGATGTACGGGCTGCGCACTGCCGCGGTGGCCCGCGCTTCGCGCTGGAACCGCTCACGCACGATGCGCGAGGTGATGAGCTCGGCCGCGAGCACCTTTACCGCGATGCGCTTGCCGATCGCGATGTTCTCCGCCTCGTAGACTGCGGCCATCCCCCCTCGGCCGATCTCCCGCGTGATGCGGTACTTTCCAGCCAGGACAGCACCGACCGGAACATTGGAACTTTGGTCGGGGGGCATCGTGAGGGATCGGGGCGGGGCGAAGCGAGCTGCCTCTAGCGCCGATAGAGCAGGCGAGCGAGCCCAGAAGGTAGCTTAGTCGGGGACAACTCTTCTGAGGAAAACGCACCAGCGCAATAGGTGTTCCAGAAGAGTACCACTGGCCGATTCGGCGAGTTGGCCGAAATTGTCAGTCTTTCGCGGTTCTTGGGGGCTCGATGGTGGTCCAAAGCAGCTGCGAAGGCCTTGGCGGTGTAGGTGGGTTCGAGAGTCAGTCCGACGGACTCCGCCTCGCGCGCCGCTGCCGCGCCCTCGGCCGTTTCCCAACCGTAACCCCGACCGAGCCACCGTCGGTCGAGATGAAACGCCGCGGGATGGGGCGAACCAGCGGCACCCACATCGTGTGGAACCCGCCAGGCCAACAGACGGACGAGGGACGCGAGACCGGGCAGCGGTACCACGCCGACCCCAACCAACTCGCTAGCAAGCCGGCTCCGCCTCAGCCCTGCGAGGAGTCCAGCCCCAGTCCCGCCCGTCCCCACCGCGACCACGATCAGGTCCGGTTCGGGGAGCAGCCCGGCTTCGACCTGCCCGGCAAGCTCGGCGACGGCCGCGCAATAGCCACGAGCGCCAAGCGGTGACGAGCCTCCCGGGGGAATGAAGTAATCCCCGCGCCGGCCGAGCCGTCGCAGGGTCGCGAGCGCATCGGAAAGACCCCCGCAGGGCAGCAGCTCGGGCTCGGCGCGCAGGGTCGCACCAAGCGTGTGGTGCGCGGCATCGCTCGCCGGGCGAGGCAGCAAAATGGCCGTGACGGGAAGCCCAACGGCGGCGCCAAAACGTGCGGTGGCCAAGACATGGTGCGAGCCTGCGACGCCGATCGTCACTAAGCGACGGGCGCCCACCTCGAGCGCGCGCGGCAGCAACCAGGCGAGCTTTCTGGCCTTGTTTCCCCCGTAAATCGGAGAGATCGCCGAGTCGTCCTTCACCCACAGCTCGCCCTGTCCGTCGAGCGCCAGCCGTCGCACGGGGCTCGGGACCACGAGCTCGAGGGCGGGGTGGGGCTTATTCATGATTTGCGATTTTTGTGTGGGGCGGCGTGGGAGCGGTAGGTGCGAACGCTGGGCCAAAATGAGCCGTCTCGAGGATGCCCCTGAACGTGACTTGAACGCGAAACATTCCGGAAACCTAGCCCCCTATACCCATAAGTACGGGCCTTGTAGGCTCGTCCGGTGACCTGACCCGCCGGAAGGACCCTGACTTGGTTAGGGTGACCAACGTAAGTTCGCGCAGTCGGAGAACCACTATGAAGAAGGTCGAAGCGATCATCAAACCGTTCAAGCTGGACGAGGTCAAGGACGCATTGTCCGAGGTCGGTATCCAGGGCATGACCGTCACAGAGGTCAAGGGGTTCGGACGAACCGGCGGTAAGAAAGAGGTCTACCGCGGTTCGGCCTACGTCGTGGACTTCGTGCCGAAGGTCAAGCTCGAGATCGTCGTTACGGACGACATGGTCGGTCCCGTGATTGACGCCATCGAGAAGAGTGCCAAGACTGGGCGCATCGGTGACGGAAAAGTGTTTGTCTTCGCTACTGAGGACGCACTGCGTATCCGCACCGGTGAGCGTGGCGAAGCGGCGATCTAGCGCCGTTTGGCCACCCCAGCCGGAAGGAGCCACGGTCCGATGAGGGCGAAAGAAGCGGTCGAGCTTGGACGGCGTCATGCCGTCGTCTTGGTAGACCTGAAGTTCGTCGACCTCGTCGGTCGTTGGCGGCGCCTTGTGGTGCCCTTCTCCCGGCTAACGGAGGCCTCGTTCGAGGAGGGGTTTGGGCTCGAGGGCTCAGTCGCCGTCGGTCTCCACCCCTCGGGACAGAGCGATCTCGTACTCGTCCCCGATCCGAGTACCGCCATTCTCGAGCCCTTCGTGGCGCACCCTATCCTGTCACTTGAGTGTCGGGTGGAGGATGCGATAACGCGGCAGAGCTTCCCGACCGATCCCCGCTACGTCGTTCAGCGGGCGGAAGCCTACCTCCGCAGCACGGGGCTCGCTGACACCTGTCGTGTGGGCGTCCAATCGGAATTCGCTGTGCTCGCCGAGGTGCGACATGAGGTGAGTGATCACCGGGCGCATTTTGGTGCAGAGCTCGTGGTGGATGCGGGGCGCTCGCGCGGCGCTGGCGGCCCTGCTGGTGCGCTTCGCCCCGAATCCCTGCGGGATCTGCAGTCCCGAGTGATCATGGGCCTGTCTGAGGTTGGCCTCACGACGCTCTCGAGTCATCTCGACTCGGCTCGTGCCACCTTGCGCCTCGACATCGCGCACGAGACGATCGCTCGCCAGGCTGATCGCGTGCTTTGGCTCAAGCATGTGGCGCGCAGTGTGGTTGGTGCGGCGGGCTACGCCGCCACGTTCATGCCAAAGCCTCTACGCGAGCACCCGGGGCTAGGCATGTCGGTCAATCTCTCGCTCTGGCGCGGCGACCGCCCGCTCTTCGCAGGCGACGGCTATGGCGGAATGAGCGAAATGGGGCTCAGCTTCGTCGCGGGGATCTTGAAGCATGCGCGTTCGCTTTGCGCGCTGACCAATCCCAGCCTCAACAGCTATCGCAGGCTCATTCCCGGCTTTGACGCTCCCGCCAACCTGGCTTACTCCACGCGCAACCGCTCAGCTGCGGTGCGCATCCCGACCTCGGCACTTTCTCCGGCGCGTCGCCGGGTCGAGGCACGCTTCCCCGACGCCACTGCCAACCCGCAGCTGGCGTTTGCGGCTCTGCTCATGGCGGGCCTCGACGGGATCCGTCAGCGGCTCGATCCCGGGGATCCGCTCGACAAGGACGTCTATTCGTTGAGTCCTGAGGAGCTGCGGGACGTGCCGTGCGTGCCGGCCTCGCTCGAGGACGCTCTGGACGCGCTCGAGGCGGATCACGACTACCTGCTCGCGGGGGACGTGTTTACCCGTGACTTGATCGAGATCTGGCTCGATCAGCGACGTGAGCACGACGTCGCTGAAGCGCGTCGTTCGCCGACGCCGCTCGAGTACGCGCTCTATTTCGACGCGTGAGGCGGCCTGGTGGGCGAGCCGACGGCCGAGTATCGATGCCCGGGCGACCAGTAGGCCCAGGCATGTAACGTCGCTCGTTGGCGCGGGAGGCCGCTGGCTTCGCGTATACTCCGCGCCGCTTCATGACCGACGATAGCTCTCGCTCGCGACTTGGCTTCGGAGTCACCCTGCCAGCCGGGGGCGACGCCATGACGAACCTCGCCCAGCCGGCGAGCCCCGAGGGTGCCGACGGACCCGAGGGCATCGTCGGGCAGCTGATCGCCGAGCGCTATCGCGTGATTAGTCTGCTCGGCGTCGGTGGGATGGGTTGCGTCTACCGCGCCGAACACATCCACATGCGCAAAATCGTGGCGCTCAAGACGTTGCATCGTGAGATGACGCGGGTGCCCGAAGCCGTGGCGCGCTTTGAGCGTGAGGCGGTCGCCGCATCTCGAATCAGCCACCCGAACGTGGTGGTGGCCACGGATTTTGGACGCCTCGCCGACGGCGCTTTCTACCTTGCCCTCGAGTACATCGAGGGCCGCAGCCTGCGCGCGGAGCTCGACAGCCAGGGGGCGCTTTCGCTCGCTCAGGCCTTGCGCATTACGCTCCAAATCGCCCGGGCGCTTGAAGCGGCTCACGGTCAGGGCATCGTGCATCGCGACCTCAAGCCGGACAACGTGATGCTTGTTGAGCGCAACGGCCAAACCGATTTCGTCAAGGTGCTCGATTTCGGCATCGCCAAGCTGCAGCTCGATGACTCCAGTGCTGGGCTCACGCAGATGGGCCATGTGTTTGGCACGCCCGAGTACATGTCCCCTGAGCAGTGCATGGGGCAGCTCGTGGACTCCCGCAGTGATCTCTACTCACTCGGGATCATCCTGTATGAAATGCTGTGCGGCCGTTTGCCGTTCGTCGCAGACGAGCCGATCGCGCTGCTCTCGATGCACATGACGCAGCCGCCAGCTGCGCTCGATCCGTCGGTGGACCCCGAGGTCGCCGACCTGACCTTGCAGCTCCTGGAAAAATCCCCTTCGGCGCGCGTCCAGTCCGCGTCTGAGCTCACCGCGTTCTGCGAGCGTCGCCTGGCCGACGCCATTGTTGGGGCCGGCGTGGAAACGCGCGGTGCGCGGCTCGACCGCGCTTCGTCAACCCGCGCGCGCCTGCAAGGAGCGGCGAGTGGCGCCGCACGACTGGCGAGCTTGGCTAACCGCGGCGTAGCGTTGCTCGCCAGGCCCGTCACCGTCGGGCGCAGGATTTACCCAGGAAAATGGGTATGGGGCTCCCTCGGCCTGCTGCTTGCGACGCTCGGCATGCTGTCGGTGGTTGTTGGGCGGCATTCTAACAAAGAGGTCCCAGTGGCCGGAGTTCGAGCCGCTACGACGGGAGCCCCCGTGGTGGCGAGCGCCGCTCCTCGGGACAGCAGTGAGTCCGAGTTTGCTCGTCAGGTGGCGCGCATCGAGTACCTGCCAACCTACAAGCGAACCGAGTCGGACTGGCGCATGCTCGCGCGCGGTTACACTGAGCTTGGTCAATTTGAGAAGGCGGCGCTGGCGTATCAAGCCATCCTGTCGCTGCGACCGCTGCTGCGAAACGATGCCGTGCTGCTAGCGGATCTGAAGCGTGCTGCTGGTGCGGGTGAGCCGCGTGCATTTCGCATCGCGGTCAATCTTGCCGAGCGCCCGCTCGGGCGCCATGGCGTGGATCTGCTGTGGGAGCTGTGGCAGGAGCTAAAATCGAAGCCCGAGCGCGCGGAAGAAGCCGAAAAACTCCAGAAAAAGCTCACGATTCTCAGCCGACGCGCCAGCCACGCGCTGCGCTGCGCGATCGAGCTGGGGGCCACGCGCGACTGTTCCAAGCTGCTCGGTCTCGTCGAGCGTGCGACCAAGGACGCGGATCAGCGAGCCCTGCCGCGGCTCGAAGCGATGCAGACCACGACGGGCTGCGGTCCAGGTAATCGCGAGGATTGCTTTTACTGTCTGCGGGACACCGATCGACTGACGCGCGCCATGGAGCGTGCGCGCACGCACAGTCCGCCTCGTCTCGGTGAAACCCCGGACAGCGAGTAACGCGCGCTCACACGCGGCTCACGCGCGCGGCTCACGCGCGGCTCACGCCGGACAAAACACAGAACCCCAAGCCGAGTGGCCTGGGGTTCTGTTCGAAGTCAGCGTCGCGAACTAAGCGACGCAACCCCTATTGGATTAGCGCTTGCTCGCGGGCTTCTTGCTGGCCTTGGCAGGAGCTGCCTTGGCTGCGGGCGCGGGCTTCTTGCTGGCCTTGGCAGGAGGTGCCTTGGCTGCGGGCGCGGGCTTCTTGCTGGCCTTGGCAGGAGCTGCCTTGGCGGGGGCGGCCTTGGCCTTCGGCGCCTTGTCCTTGTAGAGCGCGGAGGTGCCGAGCAGCTCCTGGGCCATGTCTTCGGCGCGGTCGAGGCGCTCCCAGGGGAACTCCGAGCGACCGAAGTGGCCGTAGGCCGCCGTGGGGCGGTAGATCGGACGGAGCAGATCGAGCTCCTCGATCAGTGCCTTGGGGCGGAAATCGAAGTTGGCCCGGACGTAGGCTTCGATCTTCTCGGCGGGAACGGTCTCCGTGCCGAAGGTGGTGACATAGATGCCGACGGGGCGAGCCACGCCGATCGCGTAGGCCACCTGAACCTCGGCGCGACGGGCGAGCCCGGCAGCGACGATGTTCTTGGCGACGTAGCGAGCGTAGTAGCAGGCAGAGCGATCAACCTTGGACGGATCCTTGCCACTGAAGGCGCCGCCACCGTGACGACCGACGCCACCGTAGGTGTCGACGATGATCTTGCGACCGGTAAGACCGGCGTCACCAAACGGACCACCCACCACGAAGCGACCGGTCGGGTTGATGTGGTAGATGGTCTTTTTGTCGAGCAGATGCGCGGGAAGAGACTTCTTCACGCACTCTTCCATCACCGCGTCGGTCAGATCCTTCAGCTTGACGTCAGGCGAATGCTGCGTCGAGACGACGACGGTGTCGATGCGCTTGGGGCGATCGTTTTCGTACTCGATCGTGACCTGGCTCTTGCTGTCAGGGCGCAGAAAATCAAGCTTATTGCTCTTGCGGAGCTGAGCCAGCCGCTGCACCAGCTGATGCGAGTACATCAGCGTGGCGGGCATGAGCTCGGGAGTCTCGTCGCAGGCGTAGCCGAACATCAGGCCCTGATCGCCCGCGCCCTGCTCCTTGTACAGACCAGCGCCCTCGGTGACGCCCTGCGAGATGTCGGGTGACTGGGGCTCGATCGCGACGAGCACGCCGCAGCTGCCTCCGTCAAAGCCCATCGCCGAGTCGGTGTAGCCAATGTCGGCGACCACGCCGCGTGCGAGCTGACCGAAGTCGAGCTTGGCGGTCGTCGTAATCTCGCCGGCCAGAACGATGAAGCCAGTCTTGCAGAGGGTTTCACAGGCTACGCGACTGCGCGGATCTTGAGCGAGCGCGGCATCGAGCACCGCGTCGGAGATCTGATCGCACATCTTGTCGGGATGGCCTTCACTGACGGACTCAGAGGTGAACAGGTAACGACTCATCGTTGTTCTCGCGATTCGGGATTGCCGGAAGCCGCCGGCGGGTTTGGGGGGCGCCTTTGCCCCGCATACAACCGGGGCAACCCCCGGGACAGCCAAAAGTGCGTGGACGCTAGCATGTTTTGGCGGGTCGCAAACGAGGCCCCCGGCGGACCGGCAGCCCTGCGTTTCTCCCCCAATAGCTGGGCCCTGAGGGGCAGACGGACCTTCGGCCCGCTTTGGGCTCCGGGCGCCCTCGGCCCAGCTCAGCTGCGGGGACTGGCGGCCCCTTTGGCCAGGGAGTGCTAGAGGCCAGGGCGTGGGTCAGGGAAAAGATTCAGCTCCGAACATTGCCATCTTCTGCGACTACGAAAACGTCGCCATTGGCGCGCAGCAAGCGCGTTACGAGGCCTTTGATATTGGTCTCGTGACCGAGCGACTGCTCGCCAAGGGTAACATCGTGGTCAAGAAGGCCTATGCCGACTGGGACCGCTACAAGCCAGCCAAGCGCGCGCTGCACGAGGCCGCCTTCGAGTTGATCGAGGTGCCGCACGTCTCGTACTCCGGCAAGAACTCGGCGGACATTCGTCTGGTCGTCGACGCGCTCGACCTTTGTTACACCAAGGGTCACATCGATCTGTTCGTGATCATTTCTGGGGACAGCGACTTTTCCCCGTTGGTGGCCAAGCTCCGTGAGAACGCCAAGACGGTGATTGGGATCGGCGTGAAAAACTCGAGCAGCGATCTGCTGATCGACAACTGTGACGAGTTCATCCTGTACGACGATCTCGTGCGGTCCAAGGCCAGACCGGGCCGGACGATGTCGGGGCGCGGAAAGCCCCCGATGCCGATGAATCGTCCTCGAATTGATAAGCCGCGCGTCGACGAGCGCGGTGGTCTGCCCGCGAAGGACCTCCCGCAGCGCGAGGCGACGCGGGAGTCCGTGTTGTCCCCCGTGCTTCCGGGTTCCCCCGCCAAGGAGCAGGTACCGTCGACCAACGCCCTTGAACCCCGTCCGGCAGAGCTAACCCGCGCGCCCCTGCGCGACGCGGCGGAGCGTCCGAGCGAGAGCGCCCTCAAGGTCGCCGACGCGGCGGCCCCCGCCAAGCCGACGGCGGAAGACACTGAGCGTCGCAAGCTCGACGCTCTTGAGATGGTGCTTGAGGTGGTGGACGCGCTGTTCCGCGAGCGGGACGACAACCTGTGGGGCTCGCAGGTCAAGCAGACCCTCAAGCGCAAAAAGCCGCAGTTCGACGAGACCTTCCACGGATATCGCAACTTCACGGACTTGCTCGCTGACGCCGAGCGGCGCGGACTACTTGAGCTGCAAAAGGACGAGAAATCCGGCGGCTACTTGGTGGTCGCCTTTGGTCCGGACGCCTAGGTTCCACGCCGCAAAAGACCCAAATCCGAGCCAGTGCTGGCTCGGTTGGCGCGCGTCAACAGTGGCGCGCGTCAGGGGTGGCGCGCGCTACCGGTCGAGGCGCGTTACGGTTCGCGCGGCTTCGGACTGGGTGGCGGCGCTGAACGCGCGACGGTCAGGCGAAGGATCTGGTCGTTGCGAACGACCGTCAGGCGCACCGGCTCACTGACGTCGCCTGACAGCACGGCGTGCAAGCGCTCGGGCGAGAGGGCGCGCACGTCCAGGCCGTCGACGTAGAGGACTTCGTCGCCAGCGCGCAGCCCCGCCTGCGCGGCGCCAAGCCCGCTCGGCGCATCGCGCACCGTCAGGCGCCCGTCTTCGGTCCGACCAAAGCGAGCGCCCACCGTGCCGCGGCTGGGGGCGCAGCTCCAGACACTGACGACGAGCAGCGTCGCGAGCGTCTGGGCGCGCCGCCTCACGAGCGATAGTCCGCGTTGACGTTCACGTATTCATGTCCGAGATCGCACATGAAATAGCGGGCTTTTCCGGGACCATCGCCGAGCGTGAGCTCCACCTGGTAGCGCGGACCCTTCATCGACTGCTTGGCACGCGTTTCAGCTTCGGCACCAACGGCGACACCCGCTTGCACGATCGCCACGCCATCGATCGCGATGCGGGCCTGCGCTGGGTCGAACTCGACGCCGGCGCGACCGGCCGCGGCGAGCCAGCGTCCCCAGTTGGGATCCTTGCCGGCCATGGCGGTCTTGACGAGCAGCGAGGTGGAAATGGTGCGAGCGATTTGGGCCGCGTCCGCGTCGGAGGCAACGCCGCGCACCCAGAGCTCGGCGACATGCTCGCTACCCTCGCCGTCGCGCGCCATCGATTCAGCGAGCGATTCTGTGACCGAGCAGAACGCCTGCACCAGCTCGTCAAGACTGGCGGTCTTACCCGAGGCACCTGAGGCCATAACGATCAGCGTGTCATTGGTGCTGGTGTCGCCATCGACGCTGGTCGAATTAAAGCCGCGCTCGGCAGCTTGTTCGAGAGCCGCGTCGAGCAGCTCGGGCGTGGCTACGACGTCAGTAAACAAAAATGCCAGCATCGTGGCATGCAGCTCAGGGCTCGGTTTTGGCTCAAATCGCCCGAGCGACGGCTGGATCATCCCTGCGCCCTTGGCGACGCCAACGACGCGCCCGGCCACTCCCACAGCGGCCTCGGCGGTCTTGGTCCAGCGATCCGTCGTGCAGATCGCCAAGGCGAAATCCGCCAGGCCATCGGGAGCAGCTGCTGCGAACAGCCCGGGCACGGCTGCCACGATTTTATCTGCGGGGAGCTGCGCGCCGATCACACCCGTTGATGCGGGCAGCACAAACGCAGCTTCACAGCCGAGGGCGCTTGCGATGGCCGCGGTGGTGACGCGCGCCGCGCGCAAACCAGGCTCACCGGTGCATGCGTTGGCGCAGCCGCTGTTGACGAGCACAGCCTGGGCCATGCCCGAGCGACTTCGCTCGGCTGCAACTAGGACCGGAGCCGCACGCACGATGTTGCGGGTGTAGCGAGCCGCGGTTGGCACGGGGCGCTCAGCGGTGGCGAGGGCCAGATCAATGCGACCATCCTTGCGGATGCCTGCAGCGACAGCAGCGAAGCGAAAACCGGCGATAGCAGCGAGTGAGTCCGACATAGCCCGCGTACCCTAGCAACTGCGAGCGGCGCGGTCAGGCGTCACCAACAAGCGCGGCTCACGTTGCACGCGCCGGCGCGCCTAACGTTGCGCGAGCCAGCGCAACCACCAACCCAAGCGTGACGGGGGCCGCCTACACAGCCTGGGGCAGCGCCACCGGGTAATGGGCCGAGTATGAGGAAAATCGCCTGATTCTTGCGAGTTTGCGTGCGTTCTCGGACGCCGGCGGCTAGTGCCCAGTGGCGACCTTGCGAGTGGCTGAGCTCGGCCCAACTGCCGGTCGAAGAAAACCACGACCAGCTCCTTGACGGTTGGGGCTCCTTGCGTATCTTTGCGGCCCTTACGCCAACTTAGCTCAGCGGTAGAGCAGCGGTTTCGTAAACCGCAGGTCTGGGGTTCAAATCCCCAAGTTGGCTCCACTCTCTTCGCGCACCGGTTGAAGCTGCCGTAGCTGTTACCAGAGCGCTCCCGGGAGATCGCATGAGGGACTCTGGCGCTGCCGCTCCCGGATGACCCGAGCGCATGGAGAGCGCGTAGCTCGCGTGAGGTCGCTCGGGCCTCGTCAGAACGCTCAACCACCGGTACGTCTGTCGACAGAGCGGGGTACTGGAAGGGTCGCGTTAGGATAAGCGACGACCGGTGAGTTTTGTCGGTGCGGCGTGGAAGCGGCTCTCGAAGAAGCGTCGTTTTCGCGCCATGGGATGGGCTGGGCGGGTACCGCCCTGTTCGGGCGAAAGTGAACATCTGCTCGACTCAGCGCACATGGTTCCAGGGTGACTTCCGGCGAAAGCAAGTCCACGTTCGCTGAGGCGAATGCTCTCAATGTTGGGCGAGAGGATTATACCTGAGAGGAGCCACGGAAACGTTACCAGTAGAGCCGAGATCTTGGCGGAGCACTTGCTCATCCGCCCGACGCGTAGCTGCGTTTAAGCCGTATTCCAGGGTCATTGGGTCACGGGAAGTCCGCTTCTTAAAGGGCCTCTTCAGAAGAATCTGTAGGTGAGCCAGGAAGGTTCCGGGAGATTTCCGAGGCCGTGATATAGGGCGATTCGCACGTGTTCGTAGGAGCGAAAGCCGTAGGCTTTTCGTGTCGTAATTCTGGCCTTGTTGTTGAATCCCTCGGTTGCACCTGCGGCGAACGCGCCGCGCGCTCGGAACCAGTTAAGAAGCTGTGGTTTGTGGGCTCGGAGGGTTTGAGCGAACTTCTTGAGCGGTTCGGTGCGCGAACGCATTGCCATCGCGATCCACTCCTTGAGAAAGCGCCGGCCTCCCCATACCGAGGTGTATGACCAGAAGTGTTGGAACTGCTCCTTTAGGAGGTAGGCCCGAACGGTGCGTAGGTTCCAGGTAACGAGTTCGGCGAGACGGACCTTCTCTTTGCGTTTGAGATTCTTGGGTCGCTTGAGTAAGATCCACCGTGTCTTGGTTAGGATCGGGCTGCGGCCGGCGGCTCGTAGCGCGCGCACCTCAGCTCTGCGCGTCTCATCGATCGCCTTGCTCAGTATCTGCATCACGTGGAACCTGTCGAGCACGTGAACCGCTTGGCCGCAGCGTGTTTTCACGACCTTCAAAAACGCTCTCCACATGTCACTTGCGACGAACTCGATCCTCTGTGTGCGCGTCGGCCCCAACATGTCGAAGAACCCGTTGAAGCTCGCGATTGTGCGATCGCGAGCGACGTACAGTAGTCGTCGGCAGCCATGGTCAATCTGGTAGACGACGGTCAGGTACTTGTGTCCCTTTTTCCAGGACAGCTCATCGACACCGATCGACTTGATATTGTCGAGATTTCTATGCTCAAGTCCCCAGGTAACGGCATGGTCAACGGCACGAAATACTGCGTCCCAGATCGTGCAAAATCGGGTGGCCGTTTCTCGCCAGGACAGGGCCTTGGCCCAGCTGGCAAGAAACCATGTGTACGCTTCGGTCATCGGGGACTTGCCCAGGGCCCAAGGGAGCAGCTCGGTCTTGATACCACACTTTGGACAGTCCACCCGTCGCGTGGCGTACACGAGACAGACCAGAAACCCCCACAGCGGAACGAACGAGAACTCCCTCAAGGGCAGAGTATCGTAGCCCGCTCTCTTGATCCCGCATCCCCCGCAAACCGCTTTGCAGCCCGCGCGGGGCTGAACGGTCACCCGAATCGACTTGCCACGTCTCGTCGAACAGAACTCTGCAGTCCCGTACACGAAACCCTTGATTGGATGAACCTTCCGTAG
>JBBRAB010000032.1:0-46797 GCA_038207155.1 Polyangiales bacterium | reverse complement strand
CGTCATCGTCGTCGTCGTCGTCGTCGTCGTCGTCGTCGGCGTCCGCATCGTCGGCGTCCGCATCGTCGTCCTCCTCATCGTCGTCGTCCTCATCGTCGGCGTCCGCATCGTCGTCCTCGTCCGCCGCGTCGGCGTCGGCATCGTCGTCCGAGTCCGCATCGTCGGCGTCGACCGCGCCGACCTCAACCAAATCCTCTTGATCGGGGTCAGAGGCCTCCGGACTGGACGGAGCAACCAGCTCGGCTGCGACGTCTGGCGCGGAACCGAGCTCGACGGCCGCAGTTGACGGGGCTTGGGCGACCACTGGTTCGGGATCGTCTTCGCCATCATCGTCAGACTTCGGTCCAAAACGCCGCTGACCATCCCCGCGGGCTGCCACGGTTTCGTCCCGGTGATCGTCCTTGTTGAGATAGGCCTCGAAGTCGTTGGGACGAATCAGATCCTCGACGTGGAGGAACGCCGCTCGCTCCATGCCCACATCGATGAACGCCGCCTGCATGCCCGGGAGAACCCTCGAGACACGCCCAAGCACGATATTGCCGACAGAACCTCGCGCTGCGGTTCGCTCGACGTGCATCTCAGCGATGACGCCATCTTCGATTAGGCAGACACGCGTCTCTCGGATGTCACAGTTAATAACGAGTGTGTTTCGGGCCATGTGCTCCGCATAGGGCTGTGCGCCCACGGCATCGGGCTCTCGGGGCGGGACGCTCCTCGACCGTTCGCACTGGCGATTGGGAGAAGCATCACCGAGGCCGAGCTGGCTCGAGCGACGCGAGGCGCGGAAAAGTGGGTCAATTCAACCTGGCGAAACTACTTGAACTTCGCTTTCGTTGCCAGGGCCATTGACCCGGCCGCCGGGCCCCGGCATCTTCTTGCCGTGGGAAAGACCTTTCTTGTTCTCGACATCGAGACGATTCTCGATCCCGAGCTGCCAATCGCCGAATCCAGCGATGCAGAACGGCTGCCCGCCCCACCTCATCACAAGGTGGTGGCGATTGGGGCGCTGTCCCTCGATGAGCAACACGAACCGAAAAAACTCGGAATCGTGGGTGAGGGCAAAGATGAGCGCGCGCTACTGCTCGATTTCGCCCGCTTCCTCGACGACCGGCGGCCAACACTGGTGACCTTCAATGGGCGCGGGTTCGACATGCCCGTGATAGCGACGCGCTGTTTGCGGTACGGGATCCCGCTGCGCCACTACTACGGAAGTCGCGACGTGCGCTACCGCTTCTCCCCGGAGGGGCACCTCGATCTGATGGATTTTGTCGCGGACCATGGCGCCGCCAAGCCCGCGCGACTTGACGTGCTTGCTCGACTTATTGGTATGCCGGGCAAGGTGGGAGTCGACGGCAAAGACGTCGGTCCACTCGTTCACGCCGGGAGAATCCAGGAGGTCCGCGATTATTGTTTGTGCGACGTCGTGCAAACGGCCGCACTGTTTCTGCGAGTGCAGCTGTTGCGGGGCGAGCTGGTGCAGGAGCATTACCTGCGCGCGATGGGCCAGCTGCTCGCGCTGATCGAGAGCGATGCGCGCGTGAGTCCAGTGGCGCAGCAGCTCGATGCCAAGCGCCTGCTCCTGCAAGAAGAGGGGACCTGACGGGAGCTCTACGTGGCGCCCGTCGCTCAGGGGCGCTTTTGTGGCATCGGCAGCTTCAAACCGCCGTGAATTGCGCCGACCGCGCGCGACTCGACTGCTTCGCGCGCCTTGACGCAGTCCGGGTCGTCTGCGGAGGCGACGCACTTCTGGTCGCGTTCCTCCGCGGCAGCGCGGATCTTGTCGTCACGCATCAACGCGCGCACCAGCGACGGCTCGAGCGCTTCAACGTGAACTGACGCGTGACGCGGCGTCGCCAGCGGGGCTGACGCGACGTCCTTCTTCGCCAAGGTGACGCAGCTGCCATCCCAGCGCAGATAGTCGGAGCGCAGCACGCCCTTATCTGTGGAAGCGACCTCACTGTCGCGTCGCGCGAGCAGGAGCAGCTCCTCATTGGGCCTCAGCGCCTCACCCGTGGGTCCACCGAAAGCGTTGAGCGCGACGAGGTCTCGCCCCTTGGTCCAGACTCTCACCCAGGGGGTCGATTTCTGGAACAGGTAGAGGGCGGTCTCGGGATACTGGCCATGGCATAGACGCGCCACGAATTCTGCCGGTGGCAGACAAGGCTTCTCCTTGGATGCGCACCAGGTCGGGATGTCAGGCTGGAGCTCGGGCTCCGGCTGAGGCGGAGGCGGCGGGGGTGGCGGAGACCCGCAGGCGAGCAGCAGCGAAGTCCCCAGCAGCAGAAAGCCGGTCGCGCGATATCGCGCGGGGCACGCGGTTGCTCGGTTCACGGCGCATTTCGTCTCAGCCATTAGGCACGAGACCCGATTCCAATCGCGGCCGTCAAGCCCAAAGCGGGAACCGGCCACCGAGTTTACCGGTCCATGGGTGGCACGGCCGGGGATCCTGGGGTAAGGCGCCGCTGCCATGTTGATCTTCCTGAAGAAAGCCAAGAAGTTTCGCGACCGCACCCGCTGCGCCCGCAAGAACGCTAAACACCAGGCGAAGAATCGTACTCGCCGTCTGCGTTTGGTGAAGGCCGCCTGAGTCGCGCTGATCGACGCTGCCCGCTGCGAGAACACCTAAATTAGGTCTCTTCATCCTCGGACCCTGCTTGCGTCAGGGCGCGGCGGGCTGTGTCGAAGTCGAATCCAGCGCGAGCGATGACCGCCAGGTCGCGCTGCCATTTGTCCCGACGTTCCTCGGATGGACGATAGTTCCCGAGTCGACGACGTCGGACGAGTGCGCATGCCGACGTGAACTCGGCACTGGCTCCCCCATCGACATCGACGCTCTGGAGGGCCAACGCGGCAGTCTCACCGTCGACGCCGCGCCCGCGCAGGCGTTGCAATACGGCCGCGCGGGAAGCCCCACGAGCGCGTAGGCCTCGACCGAGCGCCTCGGCGTACCTGCGGTCATCGATCAGGCCAGACCCGCGGTAGCGCTCAATCAGAACGTCGACGCGGGTGTCCCAGTCAGCGCGACTCAGCCCTGGCGCGGACTCTGCGCCCGCGCCGAGTCGACTGGCGACGAACCGCCGGAGGACTCGACGCAGCTGGACGGCAGTGGCATCAAAACGCTCGAGATAGCTGAGCGCCTTCTGCTCAAGAGCAGAAATGTCGAGGGTTTGAGGACCCTTGGATGGGCTCAACCGCCTCGCTTGAGCTCGTTGAGGACGAGCTTGCTGACTGCCTTGAGGGTATCGAAAACGCCGACGCCGGAGCGCGCGCAAGCCTCGTAATCCGGGACGTTCATCGGGTTGATGAGCGGACGGAGTTCCTCGACCGTGCAGGCATTGGGCAGGTCGCGCTTGTTGTACTGAACAACGTACGGAACCTTTTCGAGCGAGTAGCCCTGCTCAGCCAGGTTGGTGCGCAAATTGTCAACGCTCTCCTGGTTTGCCTCAAGGCGCTCTACCTGACTGTCGGCGACGAAAATCACGCCGTCGACACCATTGAGGATCAGCTTACGACTCGCGTCGTAAAAGACCTGACCGGGAACCGTGTAGAGGTGAAAGCGCGTCTTGAACCCGCGGATCTCGCCGAGGGTAAGCGGTAGGAAATCGAAAAAGAGCGTGCGCTCAGTCTCTGTGGCAAGCGAGATCATCTTGCCTTTCGCTTCCGGATTCGTGCGCTCGTAGATGTACTGCAGGTTCGTCGTCTTGCCGCACAGGCCCGGCCCGTAATAGACGATCTTGCAGTTGATCTCCCGGGCCATGTAGTTGATGAAGCTCATCGCCCGTTTACCTCAGTCGTTGAACAGGTTGTCGATGTCCTCATCAGTGATCTCTGCGAACGGTGAGTCGCCGCCGGGTTCTTGAACCTTGGACAGGAGTGCCTCAAAGACCCGGTTCAGCTCATCACTGGCCTTACGCACACGCAGTCGGACAAGACCAAGACTCGACTTGGAGTCAAAGATGACAACGAGGATGACTCGATTGCCCACCAACTGAATGTGAATGTTGGCATTTTCGCCTTCGTGGAACTGCGTCGCGAACTCATTTTCGCGCAGGAGCTTCGCAATTCCCCCTGTGGCGGCAATGTTGCCCGCTGTGAGCGATGCCAATGACGTCGTATCGATGTTTTCCACCTCACCGCTTGCTGCGATGAGCTGGCCGTTTTTGTCGACGATGAATACGACTTTGGCGTTCGCTTCCTTCACCAAACGGTCGACGACCGTCTGAATCTGGTTGAACTCCTCTTCGTACATCACCATCTGGGGGTTGACCATCCGTGCCTCCGCGCGTCGCTGTCCGCCCTAACCAACTCCGGAAACCACGCCATGGGGCTTCGGCCTGCGAGACCGACACCAATGTGCGGAAACGCAAGGGTAGATAAAGGACACGAGTACGCCCCTTCTATATGAGGTGGTCGACTCCAGCAAGGTCCGATCAGCGCTCGACTCAAATGTGAGGCTATCGCCCCTGCACGAGCTACGTCATCGGCCCTTTGGCCGCCTGTCGGCCGAGCTGCCGCTCAAGACCGCGCGACGACGGCCACGGGACCGACCCCGCCCGGCAACCCGGCTCCAACTGGTGGTTTGCTGCCCCCTTGTGGTGTGATCGCGCTTGGTCTGGAATTCACCGGGGCTGCAGATGGTTTGCCGACGGACGGCCGAACGAGTAGAGCAGGATCAATTCAAGTGAGAGCGGGCTATTCTTTTTCGATGGTCGCGCTGTTGGTCGGGGTTTCCCAGCCAGCTGTCGCGGTGGACCCGAAGGTTGCTGGCGGAGCCCCCTCCGCCACCGCTCCGTCTCCCTCCCCGACTCGGCGCGATGCCGTGGCCTGGGTGGAGCGGACCGAACTGCGCGACGCACTGAGGCGGCTCGATAGCGCCCCGGGGCCGACGCAGCTCACAGAACTTCGAAAGCTCTGGGCGCTGTGGGACCGGGTGGAACCCGCCGCGATCGAAGCCGCCCTACTGACGCTGAGCAACTCCCGGGGCCTGACCGTTCCCGCGCGCAGCTATGCCGGATACCTCTCGGCACTAGCCCGCAGTCGGCGAGGGGATTTCACCGCGGCACGCGAACAGGTGCTCGGCCTCGGGTTCGTCAAAGATTGGTTGGTCGTTGGCCCGTTCGACAATGAAGGTAAGGTTGGGCTCGCCCAATCCTTCGCGCCCGAGCAGGAGTTCGGCGAGGCAATCATGCCCGCACGCTCGTATACCGGCAAAGAGCGTCAGGTGCGTTGGCGTCAGGTGCCCGAGGTGTTTCCGTACGGGTTTCTCGATCTTGGCAGCATGATGCGGCCGCAGAAAAAGATCTGCGCCTTTGCGACAACGTTCGTCCGCGCGCGCCCTGGCACCCCCGAGACGCGGCGCTTTTCGGCCTGGCTCGGCTCGACGGGCGCCGCCAAGCTCTACTTCAACGGCTCCGAGGTGTTGTCCGACGAGAGCTACCGCCGCCTCGACCCAGATCGTCAAGCGGTGACGCTCAAGCTCACGCCTGGGTACAACGATCTCACGGTCAAGATTTGCGGTGACGAGCTGCCTCCCGCGCTGACGCTGCGCTTGGCCGACGCGCAAGGTGCACCGGATCCAAACCTCGAGACGCGTGCCGATTTCGAGACGAGCTCAGCCGCTCGAAGCAAGCGGGCCAAGGCTCCCCTAGCGACCTCCACCCTGCTGGGACCTATCCAAACCTTCGAAGCCCTCACCTCCGGCAAGGCACCAAACGCCACGGCGCTGGCCGCCTATGCCGACTACCTGCGGGTGACTGAAGGGGACGACCCCGCGCGCCACCAGGCACGCGATCTCGCGGTTCGAGCGGCAGAAGCCAGCCCCACGATTGAGCATCTGCTGCTCGCAGCTCAGTTCGCCGAAGACCGCAACCAACGAGCTCGCTGGGTGGAACGCGCTGAAGCCGTCGCGGCTCAGCACAAGCTTCGCTCCATTCCGGTGATGCTGGCACGCGCCTCGCTTGAGCGCTCCAGCTCCAACCCCAAGCAGGCGCTGCGGCACTATGACGCGGTGCTGCAAATCGATCCCGACGAGCCGACGGCTCTGGTGGAACGGGCCGAGCTTTACACCTCGGTCGGACTGCAACGGACAGCCCTGGCGTCTCTGGCCCAGGGCATGGAACGCTCGCCCGGTTCGCTGCGACTCCTGATAGCCAGTCGTCAACGACTGCGCGACCTCGGACGCGCCATCGAGGCCACCGAGCTCGAGCGACGCTACGCGGGTCAGCGCTTTGACGACGGTGGACTGCTGGGTCGGATGATCGAGCTGTCTCTGGCGCGACGTGACAAGGCCTCCGCGGAACGTTGGGCAGAGCGCGTGCTCGAGGTGAGTCCCTATGGGCAGTGGTCGCTTGGATTGGCGGCGCGGACGTACCAGGCGCTCGGCCAGCGTGAGCGGGCAGCCGAGGCCTACGAACGCGCACTCGCCATCGCGCCCGAAGACGTGGGTACCATGCGAGCATTGTCGGACCTCCGTGGGGAGCTCGGTGACCGTACGCGACAGATTGCTCTGTTGCGACGAGTGCTCGAAGTCACCCCTCAGGACAAAGACACGCGCGACTATCTTGAGCATCTCGAGCCGGCCAAAGCTCCTGCGGACGAGCAATATGCCTGGACCAATGAGCGGTTTCTGGCTCTGCGCCACGCTCCAGCCAACGGTCAGAACCAGCGCACCCTGCGAGATCTGACGGTCACAACGGTCTTCCAGAATGGCCTCTCGAGCACCTTCCGCCAGGTGGTGTTTCAGCCGCTGACCGACTCGGCTGCCGCCGTCTCGCGCCAGTTCGGGTTCGCCTACGAGTCCGACCGACAAACGGTGCAGCTCCGGGGCGCTCGAGTCTATCGAGCCGACGGTCGCACTGACGAAGCGGTCGAGTCAGGCGAGGCGCCCGCCAACAATCCCGCGATCTCGACCTACACCTCCGCGCGTACCTTCTACGTGCAGTTCCCACGCCTGGAGCCGGGTGACGTCGTTGAGCTGCGGTATCGCCTTGAGGACAGTACGCCGCGCAATGAGTTTGCGGACTACTTCGGCGACGTCGTCTATCTGCAGTCGGATCAGCCGGTGCAGAATGCGGAATACGTCCTGATTACGCCAAAATCCCGCAAAATGCTGTTCGACTCCAATCTCGGAGCGCAGCTCACGAGCGAAGTCGTGGAGCGCGGGGATGAACGCATTCATCGCTTCGTGGCAGCCAACCTCGCACCGATCGAACCCGAACCCTTGATGCCTCCGTTCACGGAGCTGGTCGGTTTCGTTCACGCGTCCACCTTCGAGTCCTGGCAGGCCATGGGTCGCTGGTACTGGGGCTTCGTCAAGGATCAGTTCGATATCGACGAAGAGACGCGCAAGCTGGCCCGTCGCATCACCGTGCATTCCAAGACCGACGAAGACAAGGTTCGCGCGGTCTACGACTGGGTGATTGAGAACACGCGCTACGTAGCGCTCGAGTTCGGTGTCTACGGCTACAAGCCGCACCGAGCCGTGCAGACCGTGACCCGCGGTTGGGGCGACTGTAAGGACAAGGCCACGGCCATTGTCACCCTACTGCGAACACTCGGGATCGACGCCAAGCTCGTGGTGCTTCGCACGCAGATGCGAGGCGCATTCGCCTCGAAGATCGCCAGTTTGGCGCCGTTCGATCATGCCATCGCCTACGTGCCGTCAATGGATCTGTACCTCGATGGCACCGCGGAGGGCACGGGTTCACGTGAGCTTCCGGCGATGGATCGTGGCGCAGTGGCCCTGCTGATCGATGAAGCCAAGACGGAGTTGGTCCGCCTCCCGGAGCACGGCAAAGCCGAGGACCGTGTGCTCCGTAACGTGACTCTCGAGCTGTCAGCTGACGGCGGAGCCGCCGTCGAGCTACGGACAGAGGTGAGCGGCGTCACTGCCCCCGATTGGCGGAATCGCTTTGAGGCTGAGTCCACGCGCCGCGAACGCGTCGGTGCAGAGCTGTCTCGCGAGTTTACCGGACTCAATCTGCTGCCGGGCACTGCGGGGCTCACCGCCCACGGTCTCAGCGAGGTCGAGCAGGACGTCGCCATTGAGGCTCGTGGTCGCTCCCCACAGCTGGGGCGTCAGGAGGGTGATGGCTTGAGTCTCGCTGTGACCCCGGATCTGCGGCTGGTTCCGCAATACGCCTCGCTTTCGACACGCAAATATGACGTTCGAATCCTGGCGTTTCCACGCCGTGAAGACCATTTCACCGCCAAGCTGCCGGCAGGCTTCCACGTCGTCTCGGCTCCGCCCAAAGCCAGCGGCACGAGTCGCTTTGGGAGTTACTCAGTCGAGGTGGAGCTGACTGCTGGCAAAGTCGTCGTGCACACGCGACTTGAATTGACCGTTTCCCGCGTCACGGCCGCGGATTATCCCGAGTTCCGCAAGTTCTGTGCGGAGGTCGATCGCGCCCTCGGCCCACGACTCGTGATCGCACGTTGAACCCATGAGGCACTCTCTACTCACCGCGTTTCCGCTCGTCCTGGCCCTCTCTGTGGTGCCGGGATGTCACCATCAGCAGACGACTGTTTCGAAGCTCGAGGAGCTACGCAAAGCCGCCGAAGGATCCAGCGATCCCAAGCGTGTTGAGCAGTGGTACCAAGCCGAGCTGTTGCTTGCGGGCGGGACGGCCAAGGGTGCCGAGCAGGCACGCCAGCGTCTGGAGCAGCTGGGCTCCAAGTCCATTCGCGCCCATTTCCTGCGGGGAATCGATGATTCCTTGCACGGACGACTGCGTAGCGCGCCAAACCATTTCATGGACGCGGCGGCGGCCGCACGCGAGTCCCAGGATGAGCCGCGCGCCGAGCTATTTGCTTGGGCCGCGGTGCATGCGGCGATCGATCTCAAGCGCCGAGATCCGGAGTTCTGGAAGACCTGGGGTGGCTGGGTCAAGCGCAGTATCGAAGAGCCGCTGCACCTGGGCTGGCGCGCGCGCGGGGAGCTCGTCGACCTCTGGTCACGCGAAGCGGCGCGCGCTGGCGAATCCAAGCTTGAAGAACGTTCAGCCAGTGCATTTGGCTGCGTAAGCGAGCTTCGGTTGGCGGGACCGTTCGGACACGGTGCCGAGCGCGATGCCGTGCGCAGTTTCCCGCCGGAACAAGCTGGGCCTTGGCCCGCGCGCTGGGCAGCTGAACCGGGTATCGGGGTGGGTCCGCGGGTCCAAGAAACCGAGCGACATGGCTGCTTTTTCGAAGCCAAGGGCGAACCGGGCCCGGGCATCTACTACGTCGAGACCTTCCTCGACTTACCGCAAGCCCGCGAGCTTGTGATCGCTGTTCAAGGGTCGCTCGCACTGTTGGTCGATGATCAGCTGGTAAACAGTCGTGATCCGCGTGAGTGGGGAGTCTGGCCGAGGTTCGGTACGCAGGTCCGACTCGAAGCGGGGCGTCACCGCGTGGTCGCGCGAGTGGGTCAAGCTGGTAGCTCGATTCGCGTGCTGTCGCCCGATGGCCGCCCCTCGACGCTGACGGGCTCAACCGACGCGCGCGCCTCCTACTCAATCGTTCCGCCCGAGCGACGTCCGGACCCCAACGTGCTGTCACCGTTCATTGGCGCCGGCGATGTGCGTGAACCCGAAGATCCGCTCGTCCGGTATGCGGCGGCGACCCTCGCCGAGGTCGAGGGACAATCCGACGTCGCCAATGTGCTGGTCGAGCCGCTGCTCGCTGATTTGGCCCACGCTACGGCGCCTGCGCTGCTGCTGTCGGCTCGCTTCACCGAGCACGATCCCGCTTTCCCCGAGAGTCAAACGCGCGATTTGGTGCATGCCCTGCACGAAAAGGCGCTGGAGCGAGACCCCAGCCTGTGGGAGCCGGCCTTGGCTCTGGCACTCTGGGACGCGGAACGTTCCGGACCCAAGGACGCCGTCACTCGGCTCGAGCAGCTTGCCGCTCGCTTCCCTGAGGTCTCGGGAATGCTTGGGGCGCTCACCCGTCTCTACCGTCAGCTGGGCTGGAGCGTCGAGCGCAACCACGCGCTTGAGCGGCTAGAACAGTCGTTCGGCAATGACGACGAGGCCTTGCGCGCAGGTGTCGAGGTCCACGACGATCGCGGAGAATGGGCGAAAGCCGACGCGCTCGTTCAGCGCATCCTGACGATCGACCCTGAGAGCGAGATCGCGCTCACGCGGGCACTCGGTCGCGAAGACTATCGAGCAGCCATCAAGGAGCTCGAGCGACTTCACGCGCTGCGTCCCGAGCGCAAGGACATCACGCCGCGTATTCAAGACGTGCTGGTACGCGCTGGTGACCCGGCGCAGGCGCTCAAAGAGCTGGCGGCGAGTCTGAAGAAGGACCCCAAGGACGCCGGAGTGCGGCTTTCACTTGCCGACCATGCGCTCGCGCAAGGTCAGGTCAATGCCCTAAGTCAGGCGATTGTCAGCTCGATTCAAAGCGGCGCTCCAACCACGGCCCTGTCCAATGCCCTCGATCTAGTCGAAGGCATGACGGAGCTTGAGCACTTCCGGCTCCCGGGAGCCCAGATCATTAGCGAGTTTGAGGCCAGTGGTAAGACCCTGCCGGGGACGGCGGCGCGCGTGCTCGACTACTCGGCTTTCTGGATCCACCCCGACGCCTCGAGTCGCATGCTCGAGCATGAAATCGTGAGGATTCAGAGCGCCGAAGCGATTCGTGAGTTCGCCGAGTACGATCCGCCCGATGGACTCATGCTGCATCTGCGGGTGATCAAGAAGGACGGCTCGATCTACGAACCGGAGTTCGTCGCGGGCAAGCCAACCGTCACGCTGCCGCATCTGGAGATCGGCGACTACCTCGAGACGGAAGTCGTGATGAGTCTGCGTGGCGACGACCAGCGCGGTCAGTCGTACCTCGGGCCCACCTGGTTTTTCCGCGAGCCGCAGCTGGCCTACCACCGCAGTGAGCTCGTGGTGATCAGCCCGGAATCGCGCCCGCTCACGATCGAGAAGCGCGCTGGAGCGCCCGAGCCTCAGGTCGAAAAACGCGACGGACTCGTGATTCGACGCTGGCGCGTGGACGGCTCCCAGGCCGCGCCCCAGGAACCGTTTGCCGCCCCCGGCAGAGAAACGCTTCCCAACGTGCGCGTTGGCTGGGGAGGAGAGCTCCCCCTGATGCTTCGTGGCGTGATCGACGCCACCTTCCCGCTCACCCCAGTCGATCCGCGGGTAACGCGTGTGGCGCGCCGAATCGTCCAAAAAGCGGCCAAGGGTTCGGCGCTCGAGAAGGCACGCTTGGTGTACCATTTCGTCCTCAACAACATCGAAGAGGGCGAGGAAGCCGACGGCAGGCGCGTGGTGCTCGGGCGCCACGGCAACCGCTGGCGCGCATTCATCGAGCTCTGCCGCTGCCTCGGGATCCCGGTGGAGTACGCCGTGGCGCGCAATCGGCTGACTCCCGACGCCGCGGGGCCCTTCGATCGCGCCTCGGAGTTCGCTGAGCCCGTGCTGTTCGTCAACGACGGCGCCAAAGGTCAGTGGGTAACGGTCGGCGACAAGTACGCACCGTTTGGCTATGTGCCTGCCGAGATTCGAGGGAGCGCCGCCTACCGCCTGGGCACGGAGCCTCCGCAGCTCGTCCGCGTCGATGCCGCCGATTCCCACGACAGTTTCGACACGGTTGGCAAGGGAACCCTTGCCGCGGACGGCTCGGCGACGCTCGAGTTGGAGCAGGCCTTCACCGGCAAGCTCGCGATCGCGCTTCGCAATGTGCTCGCCCAGGCTCCTGAGGCCCAGCTCCGGACGCTCGTGGAGGGACGCCTGCTCGGACGTGCCCTTCAGGGAGCCCGAGTCGTTTCGTTCACGTTTGAGCACAAGACGGACCTTGACCAGCCGTTGATCCTAAAATCCAAGGTCGAGGTGCCCGAGCTCGCGCAGGTGCGCTCGGCGAGTCTCGCTCTTCTGCCGCCCTTTAGCCCGAATTTGCGAGGTCTCGCCAGTCTGCCGGCGCGTGAGACGCCCATGGTGCTTGGGGATGCCAGTGAGCAGCGGCTCAGTCTGCGCCTCACGCTACCGCCGGGTGCGAAGGTCGCTCCACTGGCTGCCAAGCGAAGCTTCAAGGACGCCGAGCGCTTGGTGGAAATTGGTGATCACCTCGAAGGGACCGAGCTGGTGCTTGAGCGCTCGGTGCGGATGCCTGCCGGACGTGTCGCGGTCAGCGAGTACCCTCGTTTTGAGGCGTTCACCCGCGGTGCCGGAGACGCGCTGTCCGCAGTCGTGAGGATCGAGCTCGCCAAGCCTTGAGCGCGTTCACGCGGGCTTGCCCTGGCGGCAGGCTCGCGGCGCTCGTGAACCGCTCAAGCCAGCGCGGCTGCAATGCGAGGCAGCCAGTCGTTGGCCGCGCCCTGGGCGAAGAAACCCCGCCGCGCCTGCTGCGCCAGCATGCCGAAGGGGTTGGCCTCGGGGTTGATGTCGAGGATGGCGGCGCCCGTTCGGAGGCAGAGCTCACCGATCTGCATCGGGAGACTGGTCGCTCCGCTCGTGCCCACGGTGATCAGTAGATCTGCGGCTCCAGCGGCGCGCAGAGCGCTGTCAGCGCGATAATTGAGCTCATCGTAGTACTCGTCAAACCACAGCACGTGGGGGCGAAGCCAGGAGCCACAGCTGGGACAATGAAGCTGCAGGAGCTCGACCTGCGTGAACGGTTCTAGCGAATCCCGCACTGCAAGCTCGGGCGCCGCCAAACGACCGACCCCACATTCAGACGAGCAGCGCACCCAGGCGGCATCGCCATGAATCGCAAAACAGCGCTCGTCACTGCTCCCCGCACGGCGGTGCAACCCGTCGATGTTCTGGGTCACGAGTCGAAAGCGGTCACCAAGCGTCTGCTCAAGCGCAACCAACGCCAAATGCCCGGCATTTGGCTGTGCGTCGCGACAGCGACCGAACCGCATCAAGTACCAACGCCACACCTCGTCCGGGTAGTGGCTGAACATCTCGTGGGTCGCCATTCGCTCGGGCACATAGTTGCTCGAGCCAACCCGCCAGTAGCCTTCAGTGCCGCGAAAGGTCGGGATCCCGCTTTCCGCAGAGATCCCGGCGCCGGTCAAGACGCACAGACGTCCGCCGCGTTGCTTGAAACCCTGAAGAATAATCCAGAGCGCCTCGGGGAGACGCTCAGGGGCAAGACTCAACGCGAATCCTTGGATGCCTTGGCATCGGCGCGCGTCTTTTCCTCGGCCACACGCAGGCGCTCATCGATACGCTTTTTGACTACTGCCGAAGCCTCAGCCAGTTCCTTCCAGATCTGCAGCACCTTGATTCGAGCGTCCGCCGCGGCGGCATAGCCCATCACTTGGCTGTAGCTAGCGAGATGCTCCTGGTAGGTGCGCCAAGCAGCCAGCGCACCGCCAATATCGCGCTTGCGCTCGAGAAAGGCCGCCCGAATGAACAGCACCTTGGCGCGCGTTCCCGGGTCTTTGTCGGAAAAACGCAGGGCGGCATCAAGCGAGGCCTCAGCCTCGATCAAGTCGCCCGACGCGAGCTGAACCTCGTGAAGGCGCAAATGCCCGAGTGGATTTTGCGCCTCCGCTTCGATCGCGCTGCGATAGGCGGCGATAGCTGTTGGGAAATCCCGGGCAACCGCCGCACCATCCGCGCGGTGAATCGCCTCCCAGAAGGGACTAATCCCTCGCTGACCCTTGGGGTCGCGCCGCGGTTCTTCGGCGCGCGCCGTGACCGCCCCGGACAGGGCGGTACAGAGAATTCCAAGACTGAGCCAAAGCGAGGGACGTCCCGACATGGTGTGCTTCCGAGGGCGAGGGTATCACGCGCGCCGAACGGCGCGCCTGTTCCTGGTGTTACGACGGAGAATTAGGCCACCGAGCAGCAGGCCGAGCGTTCCCCACGCACCCTTGCTGGGGGCAGCGGGGGCCGTGCGGCAGCTGAAGCCTCCGCCCTCGAGGGCCGCGTCCTGATTGTTTGTGGTCGTCGTGGAACCACCGGTTGCGGAAGCGCCGCCCGTCGCGGGGGCAGCCCCAGTTCCGGTCGCGCCACCCGTGGAGGCCGAGCCGCCCGTTCCGTTGTCCTGGCAGGTGCCCACAGCGGCGGTGCTGCTGCTGCAGGTCTGGTTCGAGGGACAACTATTGCCGTCCTTGCCACGACAACCCGGCTCGCACTTGCCCGCCTTGCCGCAGACCTTAGCGCTGTCGGCCGCGCCACACTGGGCGTCGCGAACGCAGAGGTCGTCGGACTTCAAGTTGGGGTCGCGTTCACCGTTGTCGAGCCGACCATTGCGATTGGTATCCTCTTCGCCGTCGGAAACGCCACCACGGTCAGTGTCGGCGAGGATCGGAGAGGTCTTCACCTTGCCGCCATCGGCGTCCGGCACGCAGCGGTTCTTCTTCTTGTCCGTTGCGGGGTTGGCGCAGCTCTGACCCATCTCTGTGCCGTCAAACAGCCCGTCGCCATCGCTGTCGGCGTCGAGAACGTCAATCAGACCATCACCGTCGACGTCGACACCGGGATTCGGCTCGGCGCCGTCCAGCAGACCATCGTCGTCGCTGTCGGCGTCGTTGGGATTGCTGCCCAGCGTCTTTTCAACCTTGTCCGAGAGTCCGTCGCCATCAGTGTCGACAACAGTGCTGTCGTCAGCGCCGTTACCCGCGTTGGGGTTTGTCTCGCCAGTGTCGACAACGCCATCGAGATTGGCATCCTCGGAACCGTCGGTCACGCCACCACCGTCAGTGTCGCGATCGAGCGGATCGGTCTTGGTTGCCCCAAGATCGCCGTCAGCACGGCAATGCTTGGCGGCCGCCGAAGTCGCTGCATTTGCGCAGTCAAACCCGAGCTCGGTGCCGTCGAACAGGCCGTCGTTGTCACTGTCGGAATCAAGCGCGTTGATGAGGCCATCACCGTCGCTGTCAAGCTGCGGACTCGTTTCGGCACCGTCGAGCGCGCCGTCGTCGTCGCTGTCGGCATCATCAGGATTGGTGCCGATCAGGGTCTCGAAGCTGTCCGAGAGTCCGTCACCGTCGCGATCCGCGCCACCGATCGTGACCGTGATGAGGCCGTTGGCAAATCCACCAACCCCGTCACTTACGCGATAGCTAATCGGAATCGAGCCTACGTGCCCCGCTGCGGGGGTAAACGTGAGCTTTCCGTCCGTGCCAATTACAACGGCCCCAGCTGCTCCCGCGTCCGCGCTGACGAGCTGAAGCGGGAGAGGACCGTCGACGTCGGTGTCATTGGCGAGAGGATCGATGACCACCGCTGTTCCGTCAGTCGTCGTGGCCGCGTCGGGAACTGCAATCGGCGCGTCATTGACCGCGGTGACGTTGAAGCTCAGGGTCTGCGTGGCTACCTGGGCACCACCGAACCCGCTGTTGCCGAGATCGTTGACCGCGACCTCGATCGACGCAGCACCGAAGTAGTTCGGCAGGGGCTGGTAGACCAGGCCAGTGAGCGCTGCCGTGATGTCAGCCTGAGTGCCGGTGAATTTGACCTCCGTGTCGCTGGTGCCTGTGCCCGTTGTGAAGGTCAAGCCCGTCTTGGAGGCGAGCGTCAGCACGCCCTGGGTCGCCTTCAGGTTCACCTCGATCGGTGCGGCAATCGCGTCCGGATCAGTCACCTGAATCCCGGTCGCGCCCGTCAACACCAATGGCGTGTCCTCGGTCGCGGTCACCGTTGCTGGCAGTGTGACCACTGGGGGTAGATTGGGATAGTTAACCGTGGTCACGTCGGTGGCGACCACATCCGGAGTGCCCGCGAGAGTCGCTGTGGCGGTCACAGTCGCGCCGAGCAGCGCCGTCACCGTTGCCGACAGGACGTAGGTCACGACGTTGCCCGGAGCGAGCGTCGGGGTGTCCGAGAGCCCGCCCGAGCCCGCCACTGCGCCGCAGGCCGCCGCTGGCGAGCAGGTCCAACTCGCTGCCGCGACCCCGGTGGGAACCGGAAGCGTGAGGGCACGACCTGACAGGGTTGTCAGTCCGTCGTTGCGAAGCGTCAGCGTGTATTGCGCTGGCTTCGCTGTTTGAGTGTCGGTCAGGCCGTCAGTGAGCTTCAGCGTCAGCCCCCCTGCCGAGCAGAACGGAAGCGTCCCGAGCGAGGTCGCCGTGAGTCCGCCACCGCCCGAGGTTGCGCCGTTCGCAAGGAACTCGGTGACTGCCGTACTGGCGGAGGTGCCGTTGGCGCCGCCGACCACGTCGAACGTCAACCCCGTCGCGTTGACCGCGATGAAGCCACCTCCGCCGCCGCCACCAGGACCCTCGGCTTCATTCGTGATCGTGAGTTGGTTGCCGCCGACGCCGCCATGGGCGAGGAGCTTGACCGTCGCAGCCACGCTCTCAGCCTGCACGATGATCGTGCCACCGCCGCCGCCGCCGCCGGGAGCGTCGTTGTTTCCAGTTGGTCCAACGGTGTTCAGACCCGCCGCACCATTGGCGAGGATCGAGCCCGCTCCGGTGACCGTGCGGGACAGCAGGAACGCGATACCGCCGCCAGGACCGCCAGCGCCGCCCTGGTCGTTGTTGCTATCGCCGGCGCCACCGCCGCCCGAGAGAAAGAGCTGCGAGGCCGGATCGGGATTGAGTGGATGGCCGCCGTAGCCACCATGCTCACGCCGCTGATCTCCGCCCCAGGCAGCCACGCCAGGAGCGAGGGTCAGGGCATCCTGGTTGTTCGCGGAGAAGGTGTAGCCACCGCGACCGCCGCCAGAGGACCCAACGGGTAGCGCTAACCCGCCAAGCTCGAGCAGCCAGGCATTGAGCCACGGCGCGCGCGGATCGAATACCCCGCGCCCGGTATAGGCGATGCCAGGCGACGCCACCAAGGCACCGCCGCCACCGCCCGCGTTATGGGCATTGCCGCCGCCGCCGCCGTTGGCAGGCGCGCCGCGACCGATCGCGCCACCGGTGAGATCCGCCAAGAATCCGGCGATGCTTTCACCCTTGTAGGCACCCTTGGTCTCGTCTGCAGAGACCCAAACGGCGGAGTTGAGGCTGGTGTTCTGTTCGACGGTGCCGCCGCGAAAGCCGCGACCCGAAGCATCGATGTTGCCCGTAAGCGTGGTTTGCCCCTGCACCTGGACAGCCACGATGCCGCCCGTGGTGCCGTTCCAAGCCTTGGCCACCAGAGACGCACCCGCAGTGATGGTGAGGCTCTTCGGCTGGGGCACCAAAACGACCTGGCTGCGTGCCTTGCCGCCGGCTGCATAGCTGTTGCGCAGCGCGCCACAGCGTGCGGCATCGAGCTCGATCGTCGTCGCCGTGACCTTACCGACGTAGACGAACTCGTAGCTTCCGGTACCGTTCAGCTTACTGACCGTGCCGTAGGCGGGCGTGTCGGTCGTGTTGATGTCAGCGCCCTGCATCTGCATCACGAGCAGCAGATCGCCTGGCTGCACGGGATGAGCGGGAACGGCGCCCTGAGCGGGCACAGTGAGGCTAGCCGTGGTGAGCGTGAGGGTCGTGGCACCCGCCGCAGCCGGCGCGCCCAGCCCTGCGTAGCCATTGAGCACGGTGTTGGCCGCGGTAATGGTGACGTCACCACGATCACCCACCAGCTTGGCAGAGCTCTCCGCAACGGGAGCCTCGGTCACCAGGGTTTGACAACCGGTGCTGACGATGCCGCCCACCGCGATCGCGACGAGGCCGACGAGCTCCGCTCGCGAAGTCCAGTTCACGCGCTTCTTGGGATGACTCATGGCTTCTCCTTGGTGACGGTCTTCTTCTCGGTCGTGCTGCTGCGCGCGGGATCTACCGATTTTCCACCCTCCTCGAGGATGTGGAACTCGACGCGACGGTTGTTCTGTCGTCCCGTCTCGGTGTCGTTGGACTCGACGGGCTTGGTCTCACCGAAGCCCTGAGACGACAAGCGCTTGGCGTCAATGCCGTGATCCACGAGCCACTTGACGACCGTAGCGGCGCGGCGACGGCTGAGCCCGAGGTTGAAGTTGTCATCGGCGCGGCTGTCGGTGTGACCCTCGACGCTCAGCCGGGTGATGCGCGGGTTATCCTTGAGCACGCCAAGCACGGCAATGAGGATCGGCTCGCTCGACTTAAGCAGCGTCGCCTTGCCGGTGTCAAACTCGACTCGCTCCATGATCTGGATCGCGGTCTCGGTGACGATCACCTTCGGGCAACCGTGCTTCTTCGGATCGCTGTTGGGCTCGCCTGGGTTGTTCACGCAAGCATCGTCAGGATCGAGGATCTTGTCGCCATCGGTGTCCTTCGGCAGCGGACAACCGTGCTTCTTCGGATCGCTGCTAGCCACACCGGGTTCGTTGACGCAGGCGTCATCGACATCGAGGATCCCATCCTTGTCGGCATCCTTGGGCAGCGGGCAACCGTTCTTGGCCGGATCGCTGCTGGCGACGCCGGGCTCGTCGATACACGCGTCATCGACGTCGAAGATGCCGTCGTGATCGCGGTCGAGAGGCAACGGACAGCCGTGCTTCTTCGGATCGGCGTTCACCACGCCGGGGACATCAATACAGGCATCAGAATCGTCGAAGATCCCGTCATAATCGCGATCGCTCGGGGGCAGCGGCTCCGCCTTCTTCTCAGGCTGAGGCGCCCACTCGACGACGCCAACCACGCGCACCTCGGGAGAACCGAGACCACGACTCAGGCCCGGACCAACACCGGCACCGAGTCGCCACTGATCGGCGAGCAGGTAATGCGCTCCCATCAAGACCTCGAACGGCGTGGTGCGTCGCGCGAAGATGGCATCACCCTTCGTAACCACTGTCGAGAACGCGAGCTCAGGACCAGCCACTAACTTGCCATCTTTGGAGCGGAAACCTGCTGCTGCCGCAGCCACAACCTCGGTGCCCTGCGTGGTCCCCGCGAACGCGGCATCCTGCGCGCGGTACTGCACGCCAAGCTTGGCGGACGCGACAAACGAACCAAGCTCGGTGGCTGCGAGCACGTGCGGCACGATGCGCACCTTGCCATCACCGGCGAAGGTGTCGCGGCTTCCCGTGGGGGCAAATCCGGAGACGCCTGCCGCCAACGTGAAGGGCGAGCGGTACTCACCCAGCAGTCGGTAATCGACGGACAACCGAAGATCGCCGATCGAGCTACCCGACGGCGCCGCATAGTTGACGCCGCCCACGGTTCCACCAGTGCCCGTGGAATGGGCGAGCACCGGAAGGCTCAGTGCCAGGCGCCAACGATCGGCCAGCACGATGCTGCCGCCGACGTGCAAAAACAGCTGATCTTTGACCAGGGCATGGTCCTCAGCACCGTTTTTGTAAAAGACGAGAGGCTTGTAGGCGTAGTCGGCGACCACACCGAGGGTCAGCCGATTTTTGCCACGAAGATCCAAGCTATCAGCGGTGAACCACTCGCTGCCTCGCTCGGAGGGTTCGAAGCGATCAAGTGAAAAGCCGGTGCTTTGCGCCATCGCACTCGCCGAGCAGAGCGCGGCCATTGCTACAATCGATCCCTGAGCGACGCGCAGTCTTCGCTTAACCATGATCCCTCGTGCCTCCATCATTGTGTCGTGGGCAGCCCGCTAGCGGGACTGTCCGAGAGTGCCACATCATAGGGGAGCTGACGATGAATAGGAAGCACCAGCGTCCAGGTGCAGCTGATCTTTGCCGTAGAATCGTTCAAGTGTTCAGCGTTTTCCGGAGCTCGGTCACCAACATGATGAACCCCCCAGAGCTGTCGAGACGCCGCGATCCGTGAGACGCCAGCGGTCCCAGCCGCCAGTTTGGCTGCTGCTGTACAGGCCAAGCGTCAAAGCATGGAGCGCCACCCCTCGATTCAGAGGTATCCTCACCGCACAATGCGACCTGGGGAGTCGATGTTGCCTTTCCCGTGGGACCTCCTGCCGCAGGTTCCGCGAGCGGCCCTGCGCGCGCGGCACGCCCTCGCGATGCGCCTCGGCGGCGGCGCGAGTCTGAGCGCGGTGCGTCGGGTGCTGGAGGAACTGCTCGGCGAGCCCGTTCGTCTGGAACCACGGACGCTCTGTGCGATGCCGGGAGAGCCGCTCGGCTCGGCCGCTCGACTGCGCTTCGCTCTCCCGGAGCATCAGCTCGACCTGGTCTGCTGCATCGATCCGCGCCTGGTCACGCGACTGCTGTCAGGTCTGCTTGAGGTTGAGTCACGGGGTTTTAATCCCCTGGCGACGCTGGAACCCGAGCTGCTTGGCGCGGCCGCAGCATTGCTCGTGACTCTCGTCGAGCGCGCCGAACTCGGCTACGCCCTGCGCTTTGCGAGCGCCATGACGCTGCCTCCGGGAGGTCTTCGCTTTCAGCAGGATATGCTGTTGCGCATCGGTGGCGCGGCCTACGACCTCACGTTTGGCGTCCGCTCAAGCCTGCTATCGAGCGAACACTCGGCGCCCGTGGCTCGGCTTGAGACGCTCGGCATGCAGAGGCTGGCGCTGCCCCTGGTGGTCGGGCTCGGTCTCATGACCCGCGCTGAGCTCCATGAGCTCGAACTCGGCGCCGCTTGGCTGCCGGGTGACGGTTGGTGGCTCGGCCCATCCGGTGAAGGTCGCGCGCTCCTCTTGGCCGCGAATGCCGAGCGGGGTTGGCCGGTCGAGCTCGGATCCGAGGGACAAATCGTGCTAGGGGAGAGAGCCGTGAGCAGTGACTCGGACGACCTGACGCTCGTAAACCCCCCGCCCAGCGATGACTCGCTGCAGGGACTGCTGCTTGATGCGCCGGTGGTGGTTCGTCTGGAGCTTGGGGAAATCGCGCTGCCTGCGCGGCAGTGGGCCAGTCTGTCTCCGGGAGCTCTGCTCGAAACTCGCGTACCCATCGGGCAGCTGATCGCCCTGCGCGTCGGGGGCCGCATCGTAGCCCGCGGTGAACTCGTGAATGTCGATGGTGAGCTCGGGATCCGCATCCGTGAGCTCGTCGCTGGAGACCCCCAATGAATCGTTTGATCCCCGTTGGCTTCGTCTGTGCGTCGTTGCTGCTCGGTTGTTCGAAAGCGCCCGCCGCCGGTGCCGGTGCGCAGCCGAGTGCAGCGCCCAGCGCCGCGCCCGTGGTGGCTGCAGCTCCCTCGGCTGTGCCCGCCAAGGGCAACCCGCTCGCAGGCAAATGGAAGGGCAATTACGACGTAGCCAGCGTCAAACCGAGCCTGGCCACCAAGGATGGCGCGCCGCGCGATTGGGAGGCCGATGACGGTTCGGCGCTCTCGGGCAAGGGCGAGCTGGAGCTCGAAGTCGACGCCGACGGCAAGGTCGTCGGGACACTCGGCGGGCCCCTCGGTAAGCATCGGGTGATCGGTCGCGTCGATGGCGACAGTGTGCGCGCCACGCTGCTCGCCGAGGATCAGTCCACCAAGACGATCCAGAACGGCGCCCTCGTGCTGACGCGCGACGGACAAGCCCTCAATGGCTCCCTTCAAGCAGCCACGGGTGACGGTCACTTGCGCCGCGCCGGCACGATCAGCCTGAAGCAGGGTTCCTAGGTACTTCGACAGGCTCATGTCCGTCTCGCAGCGCCTCTTGCAGATTCAAACGCAGCTCGGCGAACTCGCGCGCGCCGCTGGGCGCGATCCCGCTGAGATTCGCCTGATCGCAGTCTCGAAATACCAGCCGCTCGCCGCGATACACGAGGCCTATCAGGCGGGGCAGCGCGACTTCGGAGAGAACTACGTCCAGGAGTTGCAGCACAAAGCGGAGGCTCTCGCTCACCTGCCAGAGCTGCGATTTCACCTGATCGGCCATCTGCAGCGCAATAAGGCCAAGGTTGTCGTGCGCTACGCGGCGGCCGTGCAAAGCGTGGACAACCTGCGGCTCGCTCAAGAGCTTGGGCAGCGCGCGGCCGAGCTCCCATCAAACCCCAATCGGCAACTGGCGCTCGCCGGCGTTCCCGAGGGGCGGCTCCCCGTGCTGGTCGAGGTCAACCTGGGCGGCGAGGCACAAAAATCGGGCTGTGCTCCTGAAGCGCTTGCTGGTTTGCTCGACGCGGTCGAGGCGCAGTCCGCCCTCCATTTGGCAGGCCTGATGACGGTTCCACCGTTTACCGACGCGCCCGAGGATGCGCGTCCGTTCTTCGATGCGCTGGTGACGCTGCGTGAGCGACACGGCGGCGCCGCGCGCCTGCGCGAGCTCAGTATGGGCATGAGCCAGGACCTAGCCCAAGCCGTCGCAGCAGGCGCCACCGTTGTCCGCGTTGGCACGGCGATCTTTGGCGCCCGACCGCCTCAACCCAGCCCTGGGCTCGAAACGACGTGAAGCGGCAGGCGCCAACGCCTCAGCAGACCACGCTGCTCGGGGACGCAGCACGTTGCGGACGAACGGGCCCAAGTGCGCCGCTGGCGGATCGCATGCGCCCCGAGCGTCTCGACGAAATGGTGGGGCAGACGCACCTGCTTTCAGCCGGAAAACCCTTGGCCCGCGCGATCGCCGAAGACCGCGTGCCTTCCATGATCCTGTGGGGACCGCCGGGCACAGGCAAGACCACTTTGGCTCGCCTCCTGAGTCAAACCGCCAGAGCGGAGTTTGTGCCGTTTAGTGCGGTACTCGGGGGCTTGCCCGAACTGCGCGTCCTGATCGCCGCAGCCGAGGAGCGCCGGTCCTATCGCGGACTTGGAACGATTCTCTTCGTCGACGAGATTCACCGCTTCAATCGCGGGCAGCAGGACGCCTTTCTGCCACACGTGGAGGCCGGCACCATCACGCTGGTAGGCGCGACCACAGAGAACCCGTCGTTCGCCGTCAACGCCGCGATCCTATCGCGCACGCGGGTCTTTCGCCTTGAGTCACTCAGTGTCACGGATCTTGAGCTGCTGCTACGTCGCGCCCTGCGTGAGCCCAAAGCCGGACTCGCTCCGTTGGAGCTCGAGCTCGACGAAGAGGCGCTCGAAGCCATGGCAGACGCCGCCCGCGGTGACGCCCGCCGCGCGCTTGGTTTGCTCGAGAGCGCCATTGCCCTGCTTGAACCCGGGCAAAAACGCGTCGATCTGGAGCTCATCCAGCGTTCAAGCGATGAGCGCACGTTACTGTTCGACAAGAGCGGCGACCAACACTACGACGTCATCAGCGCGCTCATCAAGTCCCTGCGCGGCAGCGATCCGGACGCTGCGATCTACTGGGCCATGCGATTGCTGGAAGCCGGTGAGGATCCGCTGTTCGTGCTGCGACGTCTGGTGATCTTCGCGAGCGAAGACATCGGCAACGCCGATCCGCGCGCGCTCGGAATCGCACTCGACGCGGACTCGGCCTTTCGTCGCCTCGGGATGCCCGAGGGCATGTACCCGATCTCACAAGCCTGTCTGTACCTCGCCTGCGCCCCGAAATCGAACGCCTGCATGGTGGCGTGGAAGAGCGCGCAGGCCGCGGTGCAGCAGCGCGGGGCGCTCGAAGTGCCCAAAAAGCTGCGCAATGGCGCCACCCGCCTGATGCGCGCCGAGGGCTACGGCGATGGATATCGCTATCCGCACGACCTCCCGGGCCATTTCGTGCCCGAGGAGACATATTTGCCCGACGCGCTGCTGGGACAGCACTTCTACGAACCCTCGGATCAAGGGGTCGAACGAGCGATCGCGGAGCGCCTTGCACGGCTGCGCGCGGCGGGCCAAGCCAAGACCTAGCGCCGCTCGAAATACGCTGGGTTCGCGAGCACGCGTTTGACGAGGTGAACGTTCGCTTTGGTGAGCGCCTCCACCGTATAGTTGGTTCCCTCGGATTGCATGACAAACATGGGCAGGTAGAGCACCTTCCAGCTCGTTTGGTCGCCGAGGGCGGCGTCGGCGAGCCACCAGCTGCCGTCCACGTTCACCTCCGCCCAAGCATGACCGAAGGCCCCCTGTTGCCCTCGGGGATCGGTTACGAGCGCCAGGCCTTCCACGACGCGCGCAGCCATCCCTGAGCCACGCGCCAAAGCCGTGTAAAACACGGCGTGTTCGCTACAGTCCCCGGCGTGGCTACGAGCAGTTTCGGAAGCGATGTCAAACCCGTGCGAGAGATCCTTTTTCGAGATGAACCTCGCAACGAATTCGCGGAGCTGTTCGGTCGAAATGGACTGAGGCAAGGTCGCCAGCACGCCTCGCACAACGGGCTCATCGCAATCGATCACGAAGCTGCACGCGCGGTGCGCGGCAAGCACGGGGTCGGACGAACTCGGGTATTGCGTCGGGAGCTTCACCCGCAGGCGACCGTCGAGCACCTTGCTACTCAGCCCCCGCCGCGTGAGCTCCCCGAAGGGTTTGCCTTCAAAGCCGGAGAGCTCGAGCTCAAGCTCTCCGGAGGGTGTGCCAGGATTGGCAACGAGCTCAAAGGCTCCCAGTAGCATCTGGGGCAGCGCGCCCGCAGCGCTCGCAGCGAGCGCCGAAGCGTCCGCGGAACCCGCAGGGGGCGGGACGGTTGCCGACGGCTGCGGCGGTTTCGACGCCGGAGCCTGCGCTCCGGACGAGGCCAAGCCTTGGGGCCCCGCCGAGCAACTAAGCGCCGCGATGAGGCCGAGCAGCGTGACCGACAGCTGCGGCGGGCGAGTCATGCCTGAACGCGGCTCCGTCATCGCGCCGCGGTTCCGCTGCCAGAGCGGTAGAGCTGCTTTAGTTGCATGGAAACGGTTCCGAGCGACATCTCCAGGCTACGAGCGCTCCCGTCAGGGTTGAGGATCTCGAGCGCTTCGAGTCCCTCGAAGGTAGTCCGCGCGCGGTCCAGCGGATCCCCTGCCTTGCGGCTGTAGGTGGTGACGCTCAGGGCGTCGAGAGACAACGACGGGGTGTACTCCCGCTCCTCAAATGAGAACTCGGGCTTGGACATCAGCTTGGCCAGGCGCGCCTCAGTGGCGTGGGGCAGCGGAAGACCGGCTTTTCCAGCGTCGAAGGTGCCTTCAACCTTCTTTTTCTTGAGCAGCCCCTCGTAGGCATATTTTGAGCCCTTGAGGTGGTGATAGCGAATGACTGAAGCGGCATCGCCGTTCTCCACCTTTGCCCAAACGCCGGATTCGACGCGCTGCTTCTTGATGGTTTGCTCGGCGTAGGTGTCGCTATAGACGAGCTCGGTCGGGGTGCGACGAATCATCAGGGCGTTAGCACTTCTGTAGACATCCCCGCCTTTCTCGTCGCGCGTTTTCCAGGAGTGACTAAAGCCCACGGGCTCATTTTGAAGCGTGGCAGCTACGAGCTCAACCTCAGCCTCAGCGCTCCCATCGGCGAGGGATTCGACAACCCTCCGGACGATCTCACCAAAGGACTTGTGGTAGCCGGGTTCATCGTGGTTGCAGATCACGACCACTCCACGTCGAAGTGTCCCGATGGCCATCTTCAGCTCCCCGAAAGCTCTGGTCTCGGCCTTTTCTACCGTATAAATGGTGGTGGCGGTCATCACGGGCACAGAACCGGCGAGCAGGACTGCCTCAGGCTTGACGCTGGCAACGGTGATTCCCTCGCCAAGATCCGCAAACACCGAGTGGAAGACCGTGGCCGTCGAAGCCGCATCGAGATCCCGTCGCAGGGCACATCGGACAGGAGCGCTCGTTCCGATCGCCAGCTCAAGGAGGTCTGTGTCGCCGGGCGTCAGCTTGGGCGGCGTCAGCGAGGGTACGTTGGCCTTCCAATCCTTGCCGGCAACCGCAACCGATGGCGGCAGAGTCGGCAGCTCGCGCGCGATCATTTGATCGATCTGGGCCGCAGTCATTGACTCACTCGCGGGTGCTTGGTTGGGCTTGGGCTGGGCTGTCGTGGCGCGCGGGCTTGGCGCTGCCGAGCCGCAGCCCAGCAATAGCGAGATCGCACAAGAACCGGTCAACCACGCGCTGCGTTTCATGGCGTCGAGCCTAGAGGCTCTCCGGCCCTGGGACAAGGCCCGACGACCCTCAGCTGGCGCGGACCACGCCGAGATACGGTAAATTGCGGTATTTTTGGGCGTGATCGAGGCCGTAGCCCACCACGAACAGGTCGGGGATCGTGAACCCGAGATAGTCGATCTGTACAGAGCGCTGAGTGCGCGATGGCTTGTGCAGCAGTGAGCAGACCTTGACGCTTGCCGGACCACGCGTGGCGAGCTGACGTTGCAGATAATCGAGCGTCAGCCCCGTGTCGACGATGTCCTCGACGATCAGAACATCGTCACCCTCGATCGAAGTCGAGAGATCTTGCGTGATCTGAACGACACCCGTCGACTCGGTTCCATCCTCGTAGCTGCGTAGACCGAGGAACTCGACCCGCAGGGGAAGATCGATGCAACGGCTCAGATCGGCGGTAAACACGAAGCTCCCCTTGAGCACGCTCAAGAGCACAAGGCGCCGGCCGGAATAGTCACGAGTGATCTCAGCTCCCAGCGTGGCCACACGTGACGCGATGGCCTCCGCACTGTGAAGCACCTCGACGGACGGCAGCGACTGGGAACCGGGCATAAAGCGAACTCAGGGATATTCGGGGGAGGTTGTCAACCGGCGCGCCGTCATTCGGACGGCTCGGAGCCATTTTTCCCAGGGGTGCTGTTAGCAAATGTCAGCCGGTCATTTGAGGCAAGGCGCCTTCACGTTCCCGCACGACCAAGTCTGCGCGCAGACCAGCTGAGAGAGATTGGCACTCAAGCGCCCGATGTAGGAGGGGCCATCAGTGTTGCCTGGTGCAGCACTGGGATACTCCACGCTACCCGAGCACATCGGTGAAAAGTCCGCGTTTAGTGGCGCATATGCAGAGCCTCCCAGGATCTCGACCTCACCACGGGCCGTGACCGTTGGCGCCGCCACGGGAGTCAGGGTGTTGGTCTTGGTCCCATCTTGACGCCGCGCCACGATGAAGCTGGCCTTGCTGACGGTGCCGAATTGCAGCTCAACCTGGCTTACCACCGTCACCTTCGAGGAACCGCCTCCGTCGCCATAGTGGTCGAGCCAACCGCCCCTGGCGGCGCTGTCAAACGCGCTTCCCCCACCGACGATGGTGTAAACAACGTACGCCATCGGACCGCCATCCCAGGTGAAGCCTAGGGCGCGCCCGTCGGGCGATTCCTTCTCATGGTGTTCGCAGTAGGCCTCGACACCCTTGTCGAAACGACGGAAAACCGGATCCTGGTTGTTGCCGTACTGCTGAAAACCGACGAATACCTCGGTATCCCCGAACTTTAGCCGCGGGGTGTTCGATGCCAGGATTTGCTCGTAGCTGGAGTCACAGGAGATCGCTCCCGCGTTGGAGGCAAATGCCCGCATCCACCCTTTGGCGCTCGGCGAGGCCCCAGCCATCGTGATGCCTCCGCCGCCAAAGCCCGTTGCGCTGCCACCACCGGAACCGCTGGTTTTTCCACCGCTGCTCGAGCTGCCGCCGGAACCGCTGGCGGCGGCGCCGTTGGATTGGCCATCACCCGTGGTGGAGTCGTCCCCACAGCCAGCGAGCAACAGTCCCATTCCGAGCAAGCCAGCGAGTTGCTTGAGCATCGGCAGAGGGTAGCACGCGACCTCGGGCTGTCGGGAGTGCCTAGAGCTGCACTGGCGCGTTAGGGCGAGCCGGGTCCAACCGAGCGTTCGCGGGCGAACCGCAGCTTGGTCACATGACCGTCCGTCTCCCACACGACTCCACCAAGTTGGTCGGTGCGAAATACCGGGATATCGCGACTCTGCAGACGCTCGAGCGTGCTGCGATGTGGATGTCCGAAGCGGTTGCGGACTCCCACTGAGACCGCCACCAGCGCTGGATTGACGGCCTGAAGCCAGGGCAGCGACGACGAGGTTCGACTACCGTGATGGCCTAGTTTGAGAAAGTCTGCCTTCAGCGTGCCACCATGTGTCGCGATCAGCTGACTCTCTTCGGCCACTTCGGCGTCGCCCTGAAGCAGAGCGGCATGGGGGCCGAGTCGCAGCTGCAGCACCATCGATGAATCGTTCGCGGAGCTGCCCGGCAGCGGCCGCGGACAGGGACCGAGCACCGTGAGCGAGCCTGCGCCCGCGAGCATTGGCGCGGCGCACAGCTCAGCCAAGTGGCGCTGCGGGATGCCCCGTTGCCGCAAATGTGCCCGCAGCTCGCTCACAGTCGTCAGCGGCGTGTCGCTCACCAGGATCGATTTTGTTGAGGGCGGCGTGGTGGACGCGGGCGCGTCAGCTGAGTCGCCGACCTCCCAGAATTCCCCAACGGCGATTCGCGGCAAGAGAGTCAGCAGCCCGCCGTAGTGATCCGGATGCGGGTGCGTGAGGACCACGATGTCGACCAACGAACGGCGTCGTTCTCGAAGCAGCGGAGCCAACACAGCGAGCCCGGGATCCGGTCCGCCCGTCACCGCGCCGCCACCATCCACCAGCATGGCCCGCCCGTCAGGCAGGTCGACAAGAATGGAGTCGCCTTGGCCCACATCCACGACGGTGACGCGCAGTCGACCCCGAGGATGTCCCGCTTGCCAGCTTGCCCATTCCACGAGAGCAAGGCCGAGCAAGCCACCCACTGCCAACCATCGGCGCAGCGCGAGCCGCGCAAAGCTCGTCCAGGCCAGCGTCACCGCCAGCACGGAAAAGTGCCAGGCATTCGGCGGAGGCAGGGCAAAACTGAGCCAGGACTGCGCAGCGGTGACATGCGCGATCGCGCGCACGGCCAGCAAGGCACCCGAGCCCGCCAGCGCGAGACCGGACTCGAGCCAAGGCAGCGGCGAGGCAATCACATGCGTCAAACACAGCGGCAATGCGGCCATTTCACCGATCGGCCCCGCCAGGACGTTCGCGAGCAACCCTCCAAGCGTGAGCGTTGGCGCCATCAGCAAGAGCAGGGGCGTACAGGGGATCATCGCGGAAACAGTGGTCGTCAGCGACAGGAGGAACCAGCGCAGCGGCGCGAACGACAGCTTGGTCCAAGGAGCAGAGAGAGGACGACTCAGCAGCAGGAGTCCGGAGGTGGCAGCCGCGGAAAGCAGAAATGAGATATCGAACACGATGAGCGGCTGCAGCACCCAGCCCACGAGCAGTGACAGAGCCAGTGCGCGCTGACCCGAGACTTTCCTCCCGCAAGCACGTGCGAGAAAGATTGCCGCGAGCATCCACGCGGCTCGCCAGGCTGAGCCACTGCCACCCGCGAAATCCGCGTAGGCCAGCGCCACCACCAGTCCGAGAGCGCTCGACCAACGCGACACATCCGAGCGCAGGGCAAGAGCCTGCCAGCGCAGCAGCAGCGCGCGCAGCGCCGCAACGATCGACACAACGGCGAACACCAGGTGCGTTCCGCTCACCGCCAGCAAATGCGAGAGCCCGCTGGTGCGAAACGCGAGATCGTCAGCCGCGTCGAGATCCGTCTCCCCGAGCACGAGCGCGCGCGCCAGGGCACGCGCAGCAGGGACGAAGCTCGTCTCAATGCGCTGACGCGTGTGGTTGCGCGCGACATCAATCATGGCCGCAAGACCCCGCCCCGGCGCAACGCGCTCGAGACTGAGTGCGCCGCCGCTCGCGAGAATTCCGCGCGCAGCCGCGCCCGGTCGCGGATCGCCGAGTCCTAGGTTGAACCGAACCGAGCTCGGACCCAGCTGCGCCACGAGTTCCACCTGATCGCCCCGCACCCAGCCAGGCTGCTCCGTGTAGAGCCGCAAGGTGAGCGGACCCGGCAGGCGCCCCACGTCACAATCCAGCTCGCTTGCCTCGACGCGCAGCGAGTAGCGACCCTGTTGCTGCACAGGAGAGCCGACAATGACGCCTTGTCCGGCACAACGCGCGGTTGCACCGAGGCGCTCCACCACGGTCTGGCGACGGAGCTCAAACCGCTCAAGCGCCGTCGAGGCGCGCCAGTACGACAGGACGAGGACGAGGACGGCGGCCCAACGCGCCGTCACAGAGAAATGGCGCCGAAGCGCCAACACCACGAGCAGGCTGGCGCAAGCGAGCGGGACGGGCTGAACCACGCCAAGTGCGCCCACGAGCGCAGCCAAGGCAACCAGCAGCAGCGAGGGAGCTTTCACGCCCGCGCGCTTCGGAGGGTCCGTGCCAGCAGGGCGCTGCTGGCAAAGCCAGCAAGTTGCGCCCAAAACCCCTGGCCGGCGTCAGCCGCGGCTGGCCCTGCCGTGAGCTGAGCGGGGCGCGCCTAGACGCGCCCCAATCGAGGCCAGACTCACGCCTTACAGAAAGCAGTGCAGTCCGCCGAGCCCTTGCCCAGCGTGCACTCGCAGGTCGCACAAGGATCGGCGCAGCCGTTACAGGAGCCAGTCGTGCAGGTGCCCGTGCCCGTGCCGGTGGCGCCCGTACCCGACGAACCGCCCGTGCTGGTCTTGCCACCCGTGCTGGCGGAACCGCCGGTGGTGCTCTTACCGCCCGTGCCGGAGGCGCCGCCGGTGCTGCTCTTACCGCCCGTGCCGGAGGCGCCGCCGGTGCCGCCGCCCCAGTCCGCGCAGTCACTCAACGCGCGGAACGTCGGCAGGCATTCTGACGACCACTGACGCTTGCCCTTGGCGTCGCATCGGAGTCCGCCCCCCGAGACACATTGAACCACAGCTGTGAGTAGCTCCCCGCACGCGGGGAACTCCTGCAGAGCCGCGCTGCAGTCCGGACCGCAGTCTGCACCCGCATTGCAGCCGCTGGCTGCGACAGCATTGCAGTAGTCGGCGCATTCGCCCGCGGGAGCCTGCCCCGGGTTGCCTGGCGCCGCCGCGTTGTTGGGCGCGGCGAAGGCGTTCGCAGGAACAGCTTGCCCGTCACCAAGACTTTGATTTGGGTCAGCCGAAACGCGGTCGCCAGCGCCGCAGGCGCTTAACGCAAACGCGAATGTCAGCACCGGAAACATGAAAATTGTTCGCATGACGACCTCCACATCGCGCCGGAGCTAACCCCGGCGCGACGCCTTCATCAACTCAGAAGTAGTAGAACGCGGCGACGTTGCTCGTGAAGATATTCCACGGGTTGTCGTAGACGCCGGTGCCGATCGTGGTCTGGCTCGTGGTGGTCTTCACATCCGCCGTGATGTTCTCATGGCTGTAGGACTCCATGTTGAGGCGGAGACCAACGCTGCCCTGCAGGGAGAGCTGGGGAACGCCCATGAACCCGAAGTGGAGCTCGGCACCGGCGCGAGCGCCAATGTCAACGTGCAGGTTGTGGGCTTTGAGCTCAGGAATGGCGCCAGCGCCGGCTCCGACGGCCTTCTGAGAGACCGAAGCGTAGCCAAGGTTCAGCTCTGGGATGATCTGAAAGCTGTAGTGCTTGGCCGAGGACAGCGCGAGCGGGATGCCCGCGTGAACCACGAACGCCGAAGGATTAACATTGTCGACATCTTGAGACGCGCCACCCGCCTTGACGGTGCTGCTGCCAAAGCCCATGCGCATGCCGAGTCCGAGATCGAGACCCATCCTCGGGTTGAGCCAGTAGCGAACGCCGATCACCGGCGCGGCCACGGCCGGACCTGCGCCTGGAACCGCCGTGCCGGGCGCCAATAGCGGGATATTCGCGTAGCCGAGGTAGCCAACGGCGAGGTGACCGGACATGGCGTCGTGATCACTGCCGCCGTCAACTGCGGCGGTTTGAGCCGCGGGCAAGCCCACGCCCACCTGCGCCGCAGGGGCGGGAGCAGGTGCAGGAGCAGCCTCGGGAACAGGGGCGGGAGCAGCTGCCGCGCCGGCATCCGCCGACCCGCCAACCGCGACGGAACCACCGGCGGCGGTCTGGGCAGCCGCGCCGAAAACGAACGTACTGGCGCTAAGCAGCGCACCGGCGAAAACGAGTGAAGACTGGTTCATGGGTACCTCCTCTAAATTGCGGGGCCGAGTAATTCCCCGTTTCGGGAGCGACTCGACCGAAGCCGCCGGCATCCTCGCGCCGAAGCACTTCAGAAATCAACTTCCATGAAACCTGGAGGACGCGCTGGCGACCCGGCGAGCCGGCCATGCCGTTCTGACTGGAACCGGAGTTCCACTGCGAACGGAGTGCTAGCCTGAACTTGCTCATGAAATACCGTGTCGACGTACTTCTGGTCGAGCGCGGCCTCGTCCCCTCGCGAACCCAGGCGCAAGCGCTGATCCTCGCAGGACGCGTGTTTCTGGGTGAGCAGCGGGTCGACAAACCGGGCACCCAAATGCGCGACGACGTGGTGCTCACGGTCCGCGAGACCTCACGCTACGTATCGCGGGGCGGCGACAAACTCGCCGGCGCCATCAGTGAGCTCAACGTTGAAGTGACCGACGCGGTCTGCGTCGACGTGGGCGCGTCTACCGGAGGCTTCACCGATTGTTTGCTTCAAGCCGGAGCACGCCGCGTTTACGCCATCGACGTGGGTCACGCTCAACTCGCGGACAAACTGCGCCGCGATCCGCGCGTCATCAATCGCGAGGGCGAAAACGCCCGCCATCTTGAGGCGGGTAGCTTTCCTGAGCCGATTGATTGGCTCGTCGTGGATGCCTCGTTCATCGGACTCGAGAAACTCGTCGAGGCCTTCGCACGGGTGCTCCCGTCAGGCGCGAGACTACTTGCGCTCGTCAAGCCACAGTTCGAAGCGGGGCGCGAGGAGGTGCGTCGCGGACAAGGCGTGATCCGCGATCCCGTCGTGCGCGAGGCCGCGATCGCGCGCGTCCGTGAACAGGTAGAGCTCGCTGGTTTCGAGCTGCTGGGAGCCTGCGATTCTCGCGTGCACGGTCCGAAGGGCAACGTCGAGCATTTCCTGCTCGCTCGCAAGCGCTGAGGATTGACCGTGGACGCGGCAGGCTGTCAGCCAGCGTCGGCGGTGAGCAGCCGTCCGAGCGCGGCCTCGTCGAGCACCTCGGTGCCGTGCTTTTTGGCGCTATCGAGCTTGGATTTGCCGACTTTATCGCCCGCCACCAGGTACGTCGTGCCCGCCTTGAGGCGATCGTGGAGCTCTCCGCCAGCAGCTCGGATGTCCGCGTGAACGTCTTCACGCCGCCGCGACAATACGCCGGTGACACAGAAACTCTTGCCCTGCATGACGCCGGTGGTCACGACCTCAGCACGCGGCTGCTGCAAAGCAACGCCCAGCTCGAGCAGTTTTTCGAGTACGGGACGCTGCGCGGGATCACTCAGGAACCGCTGCACGCTCTCGACCATCTTGGGACCAAAGCGGGAGAGCTCGCCCAAACGGCCTGCGGTGTCCTCGGGTGACCAACGCAGCAGCTCCTCGAGGCTGCCGGCAGCTTCGGCCAGCTGAACCGCTGCTACCTGACCCACGAGCTCAATACCAACACCGGTGAGCAGGCGCGCCAGCGGACGTTGCTTGGAGGCCTGGACAGCCTGCACGACGTTCTCCGCGCTCTTGGGTCCTATGCGCTCAAGCGACGCGAGCGTCGAGGCGCTGAGTCCGTAGAGCTCTGCCACGTCCGCCACCAGCGCGCGGTCGACGAGCTGCTCGACCAACGCTTCCCCCAGGTGATCAATGTCCATGGCATAGCGCCGCGCAAAGTGGACGATGGCCTGCTTGACCGCGGCCGGGCAGCGCAGGTTCGAGCAGCGCGCCGCCACCTCACCCGGTCGCTGAATGACGGGCCACGAACAAGCGGGACAATGCTCAGGCATCTGAAACGCCGGCGCCTCACCGAGCCGCTCGGCAAGGGAGACAGCCACCACTTGAGGGATGATTTCACCCGCTTTTTCGATGGTAACGAGATCTCCCGGTCGCACCCCAAGCTGCTCAATGATCTGCGCATTGTGCAACGAAGCGCGCGACACGATCGTGCCCGCCAAGGCGACGGGTTCGAGCTGCGCCACGGGCGTTAGCACGCCGGTACGACCCACTTGCAGCACAATATCGAGCACGCGCGTTTGCGCCTGCTCGGCGGCGAATTTGAACGCCACCGCCCAACGCGGAAACTTGGCGGTCTTTCCCAGGATCGCCTGCTGCCGGAACTCGTCGACCTTGATGACGGCGCCGTCGATGTCAAAGGGCAGTGACGCTCGCAGCCCCTTGAGTTCTTCGAGCGCCTGCTCGATCTCCTCAACGCTCGTGCAGAGGCGGTGTCGGCGATGAGTAGGCAGCCCGATGCTGGCGAGCCAGTCGAGCACCGCCGAATGAGTCGATGCCACAGCCTCGCCGTCCACCAACTGCCACAAAAACAAGCGCAGTCGTCGTTCGTTCACCTCACGCGGATCGAGGAGGCGCAGCGAGCCACTCGCGGCATTGCGCGGATTGGCAAAGGGCGCTTCACCGCGCTCAACGCGCAGCTCGTTGACTTGAGCCAGATCCGAACGGTAGATGACAATCTCGCCGCGCAGCACCAGGTCCTGCTCAACCGGGAGCCTCAGTGGCACGCCGCGTAGGGTGCGAATGTTCTCGGTGATCTCCTCACCCCGCAGTCCGTCACCACGCGTGGAGGCCTGCACGAGCTGACCCGCGCGATAGACCAGCTCCACGCTGGCGCCGTCGAGCTTGGGCTCGATACAGAAGCGCACCGGGGTTCCGGTCGGGAGGCCATCGCGCACGCGTCGCAGGAACTCGCGCAGCTCGCCCGCGTCGTAGGTGTTGTCGAGCGAGGTCATCGGGACCGCATGCTCCACCGTCACCAGCGAGGACCGCGGAGCCGAACCCACGCGCTGGGTGGGTGAGTCGGGGGTGACCAGCTGAGGCTGCGCTGCCTCAAGGTCCCGCAATTCGCGGTACAGAGCGTCGTAAGCAAAGTCGCTCACGACCGGCTCGTCGAGCACGTAGTAGCGGTGATCGTGCTGACGGATCTCGTGAACGAGGGCCGCGTGGCGTTCGGAAGCTTGGAGGAGCGACATGGTAAGTCCCGGAGCAACTCGTGATAACACAGCTCTGGCCTCTGGGCCGCATGCGTTTTTCTCTGACTGCGCTAGGTTCGCGCGGCCGATGGAGAACCCCGTCCGGAACGAAGACTCGATCCCCCCGGGAGCGACTGCCGACGACGGGGAGACTCAGCCCCACTCGCTGAGCTCCTGTCCACCACCGCCACGAAGCGATGGCGACCTGCTGTGGCGCCTCGGCGGCGTGCTGCGCACCATGCGCCCGCACCAGTGGGTCAAGAACGTCTTTGTGCTCGCACCGGTGGTGTTTGCCAAAGAGGTCTTTGAGCCAGGTCTGCTGCTGCGTGCTGGCGGTGCTTTTGGGGTGTTTTGTTTGTTGGCCGGCGCGGTCTACGCGATGAACGATCTGGCGGATCTCGAAGCGGACCGCATGCACCCGGTCAAGCGCTATCGCCCGATCCCCTCAGGGCGCGTGCCTGCCAGTTGGGCAAAACTGCTGACCGTTGTCTTGGTGGTGAGTGCGCTGGCGGGCAGCCTGTTGCTCTCGGTGCCCTTCGCGATCGTCGCTTTGGCGTATTTTGCCCAGAATGTCGCCTATTCGAGCAAGCTCAAGCATGTCGCGTACGTCGACGTGGCCTTCATTGCCGCCGGCTTCGTGTTGCGCGTCGTGGCCGGCGGTCTCGCGACGGGCACCACCGTCTCGACCTACCTCCTCGCCTGCACCGCGCTCTTGGCGTTCTTCCTCGGCTTTGGCAAACGACGCCATGAGCTGACCGCCGCCACGCGCACCGGAAAACAGCGTCAGGCCCTGGAGTCGTACAGCAAACGCGGGCTCGATACCGCCCTGGCACTGACGGCCGTCGCGACCGTCGTCGTGTACCTGGCGTACACGCTCGATGCGCGAACCCGGGCGTTTTTCCACTCAAACTCGCTCTGGATGAGCACGATGTTCGTCGTGCTTGGCGTCGCGCGCTTTCTCTTCATCGTGCGCTCGCGCCCCAGGGCCGAGAGTCCCACTCAGGAAATGCTGCGCGACGGCCCCTTTGTTGGGGTGGTTCTGATGTGGGTCGTGGCCGTGGGCTGGGTCGTCTATCAGCTGCATCCCGGAGGTTGAGTGAGCGCGGAGACTCAGGGTGCCGAGCTCGTCGTTCCCAAGGTTCATCGCGAGAACGCCTGGACGGATCTTGGGCTCACGCTCCCGGTGTTCGTCGGCTACCACTTGGGGGTCGTCTTTCTGCCGGTGCGTAACGCGGCCGATCTGTTGACGCAGAGCCTAATCGAGCTGGCCGATCACGATCTCTGGCTTTACAGCGGGCTCACCGTGACGGTTGGGCTCACCTTCACGGCGGTGCTGTGGATGCTCGGACGCGGGCAGGCGCTGCGGTGGCAGCGCTTCGTCGGGGTGGGGCTTGAAGCCATTGTCTACGCCATCGCGCTGCGCGTGGTTGCCAGCTCCGTCGTCGGCGGACTTCGCCTGGGCCCCGAAGGCGGAACCGGGTTGTTCAGTGGCCTGGTCGTCTCACTCGGTGCGGGATTCTACGAGGAGCTGGTGTTCCGCGTCGGGATCTACGCCCTGCTCGGACGCGTGCTCTCACTGGCCACGATCGTGAACCCTCTGCCGTGGAAGCGAGTGCTGTTCTGGCTCGGATGGGCCACCTTCTCGGCGGCCCTGTTCAGCGCGTGGCATCACTTCGGAGAGCTCGGGGAGCCGTTCACGCTGCGCGCCTTCGTGTTCCGCTGGGTATCGGGCCTGGTGTTCACCGCGATCTTCGCCTTGCGCGGGTTTGCTCCAGTGGTCTGGACTCACGCGCTCTACGACATCTGGGTGCTCGTGCTCTGAGCGACCCATACGCGCGCGACTTGCTTCAGGTGCCTGTGCGCCAGAAGGACGCGGCGAGCGCCGCGCGATTGTCGACACTGGCGCGGCGAAAGAGCCGCGTCAGGTGGTTCTCAATCGTGCCGACACTGCACTGAAGTCGCGTCGCGATCTCTTTGTTGGAGAGGCCCTCGGCGATTAGCGCGAGCACGGAGGCCTGACGCGCGGTGAGCTCCCAACGGGTAGTCAACTCGCGAACGCGCTGCGCGACGCTGCCAGCGGGCGCGACCGAGCCCGTCAGCTGAGTTCCACTGTCCGGACAGGACTGCTCGACGCCGCTCGCGCAGATCTGCGCGAATTCTTGGGCGTAGCTGAGGCAGCGCTTGTCGAGGCGCAGGGCTACCGCACTCGAGCCCTGCTCGGGTTCGCGCGCCACCTCCACCCAGCCCAGGCTCTGGCCCTCCCAGTCAAGCAGGCGCCGAACACGCGCCCCCATCAGCGGGGCTCCCAGCGAACCGCTCAGCTCAAATCCCTGCTCCCCCGCCCGCCACAAACTGACCTGGGTGGCCCCAAGCTCGCGACTGATCCGTGCCAGGAGCACTCGAACGGTCGCAAGCTCTTGGCTTGGTGGGGCGAGCGCAATCACGCGCGTACCCGAAGGAGCGCCGGCAGAATGCGACTGAAAGAGCGCGCTGGCAGTGGCAAGGGTTTCGCTGCTGCCGGTGTCATCAACGGCGAGCAACTCCCTAAGCAGGAGCTGGCGGACCCGGTCACGGATCGCGCCCCGCGCATCCTGCTCATCGGGGCTCAGCCTCTGACCCCGGATCGTGAAGACGGCAAATCGCTCCCCGATTTCGGCTTCAATCGCAGCGTCAGTGGCATTGAGATGGCGAGGCAACCCGCGCAATTGCCCGAGCGTCAGGGACCAGAACGTTGTGCAGGTTGCGTACTTGGCATTGAGCGTGAGCGTGATCACGATCGAGCCATCACTGCCACTTGCGTAGTCTGCCTGGACGGCCTCGCCGTAGATCAGGGTGATCAGGGTGTTGCCCACGAGGTAGTAGAGCTCGCTCAGGTCAAAATAGAGCGACGCCAGCTGTCGGAACAGACGAAACTCGCGGATGGTCTCGACCCCGAGCATCTCGAGGGCACCAAGCCCGAGCACTTGTTCAGCCGAGGTCAGCGCATCCGCAAACAGTGCCCAGGGCAGCCTCGGTCCCGCTTCGGAAAAGTCGTTGGGTCCCACCCCGTAGCGACGCAGTAGCGCAGCGACGTCGACCCCGGCGCGAGCAGCCACCTGAACGGCGACTCCCACATTCGTTGGTCTGCAATCGCTCATGTCCCCCGGAGCCCTCTCACGCACTGGTCACGCACAACCGGTGAACGGTACCACGATGAACAAAACCACACAGAAAAACTCGGCTATTTGGGGCAACCCTAGGGTTTTCCCCTAGAGGGTTCAGGGCGCCTCATGGCCACCTGGGGACGGTGGGTCCATACTGTGCGGCCCATGCGGTCATCCGTCATCCTGATGCTGGTCCTGTCGGGGCTCTCGCAGGGTTGCCTTGGCAACGGCACCTCGTGTCGCTGGGAAGGATCGACCCATTTTTCCGGAGATACCTTCGTGGCCGTTGATCAGTGCAGCCGCTGCACCTGCAGTGAAGGCACTGTGAGCTGCGATGAGGCGGCCTGCGCAAAGGGCCTCACGTGCAAGCTCAACGAGGACTGCGCGGCAACGGAGCTCTGTCAGCGGCCCGAAGGCTCCTGCGGCGAGCCTGGTCGCTGCACCGCGCGAAGCGCCGGCTCGTGCCCCAAGCCAACTCCAGTCTGTGGCTGCGACGGGAATACCTATAATTCCTCATGCGAAGCTCAGCTCGCTGGGGCCAACGTCGCCTCTGCAGGGGAGTGCCGCAAGGGACGCTCGTGCAACATCGCGGGCGTGCCCTATCCGGACGGCAGTGAGGGCATCCCTGCCGCCGATGGCTGCAATACCTGTCGCTGCACCGACGGAGCACTCGACTGCTCAAAGGCCAGCTGCGGCGGTGCGACCTGCAGCGCCGGACAAACCTGCGGTGCCGACCAATACTGCGCGTTTGCACTCGGTCAGCTCTGCGGCGCAGCGGACGCAACAGCGATGTGCAAACCGCGCCCCACGCTGTGCACGTATGATTACAACCCCGTTTGCGGTTGTGATGGCCGTGACCACGGCAACCCCTGCGCTGCCAATCAGGCGGGCACCGGGGTGCGCAGCGCGGGGACTTGCCCCGTCAAGCCATGAGCGGTGCCGGTCAGCTAACGCCCCGACGAACTGGGCTAGTCTTGGGTCTTGCGGGCTTCGGACTGCTCGCGCTTGCAACGTTTTACGGATTGCGAGAACGAGCGAGCGAGCATCATTGTTTGGCGGGACTGCTCGCGCTTGGTCCCCGCTGCTGCGCCGAAGGTCAGCGGCTCTGGGCCGGAGCCTGCCTCGGGTTGCCCAAGGCCTGTCCAGGAGGATTTGAGCGGACAGAGCAAGGATGTCAGGTCGTTGCGCGGCGAGTCGCTCTCTCGGCTAGGCGCTATCGCGTGGGTCCCAACGACTGGGAGTCGGAGCACATTGCGGCAGACTCGGGGCAAGTTGAGGCGTTCGAGCTCGACCAAGCTGAGGTCACCCAGGCGCGCTATGCCGCTTGCGTCGCTGCCAAAGCCTGTTCGCGCAGCGTGATGCTCGAGCTTCAAGAGCCCGGCGCACCAATGACCCTGGTCTCGGGTGAGCAAGCACAGGCCTACTGCCGCTGGTCCGGAGGAGCGCTCGTCACGCGGGCCCAATGGCTGAGCGCCACCGCAACGCTCGAGAGCTTCCGCTTTCCCTGGGGTCAAACTGGGCTGGTCTGCCGTCGAGCGAGCTTTGGTCTGGTCGCGGGCCCCTGCGGTGAGGGCGGCTCTCGACCGGAATGGACCGGGACGCGGCCCGACGGCAAGAGCCCGCTCGGAATACTCGATCTCGCTGGCAACGTCGCCGAGTTGGTGCGCGAGCCCGATGGCTCACTGCGCGTGCGCGGTGGCAGCTTTCGCTCGCGAATGGCCGCGGAACTCAAGAGCTGGGCCACCCGCGACTACGTCGGTCCGCAAGACGACGTGGGTTGGCGTTGTGCGTATTCGACGAGCAGCGACTAGTGCCGGACGGCGAGGCGCGGACGGCGAGGCGCGAACTGCTAACGCTCGCCTTCGTCGGACGTCACCTTGCCGAGACCTTGGGTGAGCACCTTGTGAATGGTGCTCGCCACCGGTGGACAACCCGGTACAAAGACGCCTGTTGCTCGGTGTGGCAGAGTGCAATTGCCGAGGCAAAGTGTCCCCGGATCGACTGACACATGTCCCTTGCCGATCGCCACCTGGGTCGGCTTTGGCCCCGGGAGATAGTCGAACAGATCGGTGCCGTAGCGTTTGACAAACATCAGCAAGGTCGACTGACAGGCACTGCACGAGTTCTGATCGAGTACCCGCAGCTTGGGCATGTACAGCGAGAGATCCCGCGGTGGCTCGGCGAAGGGATCGGCGTGACTGGCCCAATCCTCCGGCGTGATTCGCAAGCGCTCCAGATCGATGATTCCGTAGCCCAGCTCAGCTCCGAGCCGAAGGTGTGGGATGGTCTCAGCGCGGATCCCCATCAACGCACAGGTCACCGCATCGGCCGCGAAGGGATCGGCACTGGCAACGAGGGCTCCCAAGCGCTTGACCTTGCCCGCACTTGGACCGAGCCCCTCCATGCCCTCAGTACCGTCCACGAGAGCCAGGTGAGGACGCAAAATGGATGCAACATCCGCGATGGCGAGATCGAGCGGACGATCACTGCGGCCTGCGACGGGGCCAAGCATGTGAAGGGTCACCTTGCTGCGCCGCCACAGGCAACCCTTCATGTTCTTGATGGAGAGGGTCACCCCAGTGTGCATGTGGGTCTTGACCACTGGGATCGACACCACGAAATCATGCTCAAACACCGCGGCGCAGACCTTGAGACTGTCGATCGCGATACCGTGCGGGAGCGCCACCAGTGTCGGAGGGCGCTCATCGAAATCCAACAGAGTCGCGCCATGCTTTCGCACAACAGCAGCGATGCCGGACACCTCCAGCGCTTCCCCAGCGCGCACTCCCGCGATCGGGCTGTCGCCAACACTCACAATCGCGCCCGCCTCACGAAACGCGTCGATCGCGGCCGCAACCACCTGAGGACTCGTATTTGTCCCCGTTCCCGCCGCAGCCACACGCCCCGCGTTCGGCTTGAGCAGGACTTTCGCTCCCGCCAAGCGACTTAGCGGGAACTGCGCGAGCAACTCGCGCGCTAACGAATAGCCATCCTCGCCAAACCGCAAATGGACTTCAGGGCGCGCGGCGTCGAGCAAAAATGGGGAGGGAGAGAGAGACTCCATAGACAGCTGTCGGCCGAGGGCTGGTGAGCACCAGAGATAGCGCACGGCGTGGGCGATACGAGAGAAAACCTGGCGCTGTCGAGTATGACGGCGTGGCGTGGGTGCGCCATCGCACCGGTGCGAGGGCGCCGGTCAGACTGAAGTCGGTTGAGGGCGGCAGCCCTGGTCCGGCAGCTTGGCCAAGCGCGCGTGCGGTTAGCCCGCTTGGCCTCCAGTCTGTCGCGTCACCACCTAGTTGGTGGTGGTCGGCGCGCATGCGGAATCGGCAATGCAAGCGCCCTTCGAACAGCGTGAGCTCCAACACTCATCGTCAACAGTGCAGGCATCGCCGTTCTCCCGCAGCTTCTGACACTTGGCGTTGACGCAGGCGTGATCCTTCGCGCAGTTCTTGCCACCGCTCTCGGCACAGGCAGCGCCCTCGGTGGGCAAGAGGCGGCACTCGCCTTCGAGCGTGAGGGGTTTAAAGCTCGCCCCCTTGCAGTACTCCGTTGGCAAACAAGAATCGAAGAAGGCTAGATTGCACTTGGTCCCGCTGGCCACTGGCTCGACACAGCTAGACGTCACTGCGCCGGCAAGCGTGACCGATGCAATTGAGCAGCTGAGCCCGCCTTCACAGAGTGACGAGCTGGCAATGTCGCAAGTCTGGCCCTTCTTGAGGGAAAAAACCTCGTCAAACGCGCGACACGTACGAGGCTTGCCCTGCTGGGCGACGCTGCACATGTTGACTCCACCGCAATCCACCGTGTCACTGCACGTCTCGCCAGTTTTGGGCTTCGCCGTGCATTTTCCGTCGACGCAGTCGAGCCCTCCCTCACAGTCACTGTCCTCCCGACAGAGCGCCCCAGCCTTCTCAAGGGTGGAACAGCTCCCCGGACAGCTGGAACTCTGTTTGCAGTAAAGATCGCCTTCGCACTCCTCGCCTGAAACGCACTCACCACCCGCGGCCACCGTGCCCGCGACGACTTTCTCACAGGCCTCGAGCCGAGGGCGCTCCAGGAATTCGCATCCCATCGCCTCTACGGCCTTGGTGCACTCCGCAATCGCGTCGCCTTGATAGCGCACAGTCCCTTTGGCAATGGCTGCTTCGATCAGCGGAAGGTTGGCAGCTCGAAACCGATGCTCCAAGAACGTCGGGCAATCACTCGGCCCCACAAACATCGCTTCGAGCACCGGGCTGCAGCGATGGACCGCGGCACAGTAGGCCTTCGCATAGGCGACCGGGAGCTCTGAGAGTGGCGGACCGGAGCTACTGCTCGACTCGCTTCCGCCGCAACCTGCCGACAGACTGACAACGACGAGAGCAATGAATCGGAGCGTGCTGTGGTTCATGGGAACTCCTGCTGGGGTGGCTCACGCGAGACCGGACCGCTGACTCACGACGGCTAGGCAAATCAGGTCATCGCCATCAGAGCACGGGTCGTCGCCGCACGGAAGAGCGGGCAACTCCTCTGAACCCTTGAACAGGGGCGCGCCACCCCTGGGAATCCCCCCCCTAATCCCCGTGGGTCACCGGCCGTTTATGTCGCCTCTTGCCGTTCGCCTCAGCTCTGTGGCGGCTCGGCGCAAGGATTCCGGGGGGAGACTATGGGACTCGGGCATTACTCGATCGCGTGCACTGAGATTCTAGGGGAGGCGCCCTAGTGGACGCACACCGACTCCTCGATATTTTCGTGACCGAGGGCGACGAGCTGCTCGCGGAGCTTGAGCGTGGCCTGGTAGCACTGGAGGCCGGCGACGGTGAGCAGGACACCATCCACTCGGTATTTCGTGCAGCCCACACGCTCAAGGGCAACGCCGGGATGGTCGGACTTGAGGCCATCGTCAGCGTGACCCACGGTCTGGAGGGCGTCCTCGAGCGAGTTCGCAGCAACGCGCTGGCCGTCTCACCAGCACTCACATCGGCTCTACTCGCTGGCCTCGACGTGATTCGTGCCCAGGTGGCGCTCGTCGCCAACGGAACCACGCCCCTCCTCGATGCCACAGCCACTGAGGTCATCGCCTCGCTCCAGCCCTGGCTTGGCAAGTCTGAAGCACAGCCGACTCGTAACGCAGCACCCGAGAGCCCGCCTGAGGAACTCCGGGTATTTGACGTCCGGCTTCGCTTTCGTCCTGACGTGTTCTATTCAGGCACCGATCCAACAGCGCTGGTGCGGGAAGTTTCAGAGCTGGGAGAGCTGCTGTTCTGTACTCCCGACCTGACCCAGCTCCCGGCTTTCGGCGAGTTTGATCCGCAGTGCTTCTTCATCGCCTGGCACTTGGCGCTGCGCACTCAAGTCAACCGCGCCACGCTAGAGCAAGTGTTCCTTTTCGTTTCAGACGAACACCAAGTGGACATCACCGATGTCACCGCCCATCACCAGCAAGAACTCGCGCAGCGCCAGGCCGACAAGAAGGTCGGCGAGCTTCTGGTCGAGGAAGGCGCTGTCAAAGAGACCGATCTACGGGCGCTGCTGCAACGTCAGCGAAAACTGGGAGAGCTTCTAGTCGAAGACGGCAGAGTCAGCCGTGAGACGCTTGACCGCGTGCTCGCCAAACAGAAGGTCGCGCGACGCACCGCAAATTCAGCCTCTATCCGCGTTGATGTCGACAAACTCGATCGACTCGTCAATGCGGTCGGGGAGCTCGTCATCACGGTTTCTCAAGTGGGCCAGCAGTCGCGCCACGCCGCGGCGTCGCCGCAAACCCTGGTTTCGGCGGTTGAGGCCCTCGAGGCCATCAGTCGGGAGCTCCAAGATCAGGCGCTTTCACTGCGCATGGTCCCGGTGGAAGAAACTTTTTCACGGTTTCATCGAGCCGTGCGTGATCTCGCCTCACAGCTCGGGAAATACGTCGTCCTTGAGACTCGCGGCACCGAGACTGAGCTCGACAAGAACGTGATCGAGCAGCTTGTCGATCCGCTCAAGCACATGATTCGCAACTCGGTGTCGCACGGCATTGAGGCTCCCGCTGAACGCGTAGCGTCAGGCAAGGGTGACACGGGTCGGCTGATATTGTCGGCTTCTCAGCGTGAGGGACATATCGTGATCGAGGTCTCCGACGATGGTCGCGGAATCGATCCCGAGAGTGTTCTGCAACGCGCCCGCGAGCGCGGACTAGTGCAGGAAGGGCAGCTCCTAACGGAGCCTGAGATCTGCGATTTACTGTTTTTGCCGGGATTTTCGACGGCTGCGGAGGTCTCGGAGATCTCGGGTCGCGGCGTGGGTCTCGACGTAGTCCGTCGGAACGTCGAGGACCTGCGCGGTACGGTTGAGATTGAGTCACGGTTTGGACGCGGAACAACCTTTCGCATTCGACTACCGCTGACTCTAGCAATTATTGACGGAATGCTTGTGCGCGTCGGACATGAAACCGTCGCGATTCCCCTGCTAAGTGTCTTGGAGCTCGTCGAACCCGCACCTGCAACTCTTACGACGATTGAGGGCCGTGGTCAGGCCGTGGTTGTTCGTGGAGAACTCTTGCCAATGGTTCGCCTCTCGGAAGTCCTCTCGTTCGCCGAACTCAGTGAGCCCTCGCGCGAGTCCAAAGTCGTAGTGATCGAGAATCAAGGCCGTAAATTCGGACTCCTGGTGGATCGAGTCCTCGGAATGGAGCAAACGGTTATCAAGTCCCTCGACAAGAGCTTCACACTACTCCAGCGGATGGAACAGCGTTGCGCGCGACCTGAGGGCATCGCCGGAGCCACCATCCTGGGAGACGGGAGCGTTGGCTTCATTCTTGACGTCGACGGCATTGAACAAGCCGCCTTCGGAACCAAACCCACTTCCTCGTGGATGAGCTGAGTTCAAGCCCGCAAACCCGCATGTCTGCGCTCCACACCCCCTCACCCAACGAGAGCCTCTCCGCCGAACAGGGCCTGCGTGCGCTTGGCGCGGCGCGCAGCTCGAAAGCCGAGCTTGAGCGGTTTCAGCAGTACCTCGAGCGCTGTTTCGCGCAGCTGTCGACTCGCCTGCCAGACATTTACACGACCGCCCGCGAGCTCGCCCAGTCCCTGAACGGGGAGCAAGGGAGTTCGCTACAGGGCGCGCTTGACACGGTTCGAGCCTCGATGCAGGGGCTCCATCAACAAGTATGCGGCGCGGCACGCGGGATCGCCGTTCAGAACGAGTCGATCGGAGCGACCGCGATCGAGATCATCTCCTGCATGCAGCAGCTCGCGGACTGCCTCAAGGACGTTGGGCGCCAGGGCACGCGCCTGAGATTCACAGCCCTGAACGCTACCATTGCGGCAGAGCGTGCCGGAGCCGGAGCAGAAGCCTTCGGCGCGCTGACGCGCAGCTTGTCCGAGGTGACCAACGCCTGCATCGCTGAAGCCAAGCGGGCGTCCGAGATGGCCAACGAGACGGGCGTGGCGGTACAGCGCCTTGATACGCTTCAGCTCACCGTTGCTCGCGAGCTCGGTGAAACGGCCAAGACTTGCGCTAAAAGCCTGCCCGAGGTTGAGCGCGCCACCGTCGCTCAATTCGAGACGCTCCTGGGAAACGTGGAGCGCCTTGGCGAGGGCGCAGGGGAGCTACTGGGGCCCCTACGCGAGGCCATCGTCGGTCTCCAGCAACAAGACATCCTGCGACAAGGACTCAACCACGCGGTGCTCCTGATGGAGCGGGTCGCTCAACCAGCGGAGGCCAGCCTGACCCCCCTGGGCGCCCGCGATCACTTGGCCTTCGAGGTACGCGCATTCGAGCTTGCGACTCAGATCGTCGTAGATGTGCGGTCACAGGTCGACCGTCACCTCCTGCAGCTACTCGACCAGACGACCCAATTGGAGACGAGCGCCCTCGATTTGACCGTTGGCAGTACGAAGGCAACGTTCATATCCGATACAGAGCTTTCTCAGCTGTTTCGACCGTTGCACCAAACGATTGATTCACTCCGTCGTTCATTGGCTCGACTGCGGGAATATGACTCTTCCGGACATGCTGGGAAGGCACTCCTCGCAAGCATCCGTCGCAGCATCGGCAAGTTCTCCGAGCTGAGTCGCCAGCTTGGAATGCTGAAAGTTGTGATCATGATGGAAGGGGCAAGGGTCCCATCCCTAACGCGCGCGCTAGACATTGCGGCAGAGGTTCAAAGTGCCGAGATTTCGTTCACTGGGGTGATCGAGCGCCTGGTAGCCCGCGCAAATGATCTCGAGCAGCTGATTGACTCGCTTGCGTCCATTGTCCGCCTGCTCGAGCAGACTAGCCAAGCACTGGACGAACTCGAGCTGCAAACACGCACGCACGTGGACCTCTCTCGCGACACCAGCGCGATGCTAACCAACGGTATTCACGGCGCTGCAGCACGAGGCGCGGAGCTCACCACGCCCCTGCGGCTGGCTCGAGATGAGCTCGAGGGGCTGCAAAAGCATCTGTCGACACTCGACGCCATCGGCACTCGTTGGACAACGCTCGAACCGGAACTCAGGGACGCGCTGGCGCGGTCCAGCCGAGAGTGCGGTGTCCCGGTCGACTCCGTCCCAACGGACCAGGCGCTCTGCGCACTCGTGGAACGCTTCACGCTGGCGTCCCACAAGCGGCTCGCCGGCGACTTGGATCCCTCCCTCTGCGTGGAACAGGGCGACAGCGGCGGGGAGCTCACCTTTTTCTAGGTCACCTAAATGCATCAGCTCATCCAGAACTCACCCGGACAGTTAACCTTCGTCGGCGACCTCACCGTCGAGGAAGTGGAGCAGGCCCAACGCAGCCTGTTGGCTCGGTTGGAAACGACGGAAGCCTTGGCTGAGCTCGACCTTTCTGAGGTGGCGGCGCTCGACGGCGCCGGGATTCAGCTCTTGATCGCCCTCAAGCTCCGACTTCCCGAGCTCCGGATCCATTCCTGTCCGGACAATCACCGCACCCACATCGACTTCTCGGGCCTCCTGCCGTTCATTTTCTAAGGCAAGCATGAGCAAGAAAATCCTCGTCGTCGACGACTCTACGGTGCTCCGAGCCGCGGTGAAATTCTGTCTCACCAACGCGGGCTACGAGGTTGTTGAGGCCATCAATGGCAAGCACGGCCTGGAGGTACTCCAGGCCCTGTGGGATGCCGGCGAGCGCCCTGCGATGATCCTCAGTGATATCAATATGCCAGTACTCGACGGGATTGGCTTCATCAAAC
>JBBRAB010000031.1:0-52482 GCA_038207155.1 Polyangiales bacterium | reverse complement strand
TTGGCCGCCAGTAGCGCTGCCACCCGTACCGGTGAAGGCGCCTTGACCGCCCGAGCCAGCCGCTGCGGGAGCGGCGTCAGTCGAACCGCAGCCCGCGAACAAGAGCCCGGAGATTGCGCTTAGAGCGAGGGTTGAACAGAGTGAGGGATTCGCTTCGTCATAGGGTGACCTCGAATTTGTCTACTGCTGATTGAAAGGCGACCGGGCGCCAACGACAGACTACACCCCAAACATCTCGATCGTGGCGCCATTATGCGCCAGCGGGGCTTGCAGCGCGTAGTACACGATGCTCGCGGCCACGGCCTCGGCCGTCATGCGTGGCGCAAAGCCGCTACCTTGCAGCATCTCGGTATCGACCGAGCCGGGCAGTAGCGTCAGGGTCATCAAACCTGAGCCGGACAGCTCCTCCGCGAGGCTCTTGGTAAAGCCGACCAGGCCCCACTTGGACGCGTTATAAATGCTGCTTTGTGTCGTGCCCAGCGTGGAAGCGATGCTGCCGATCTGCAGTAAGCGTCCGGAGCCGCGGGCGCGCATTGCGGGCAACAGCTCGCGACAGAGTAGAAACGGCGCTTGCAGATTCACGGCGATTTGGCGCTGAAAATCCGCCAATGTCTGCTGCTCGACCGAGCCTCGAGTGATCGTGCCCGCGTTGTTGATGAGGCAGTCCGGAACGCGCTCGCCCGAGGCCAGCTCGCGCCCAGCAGCGCTCACCTGGGCGGGCTCGGAGAGCTCGCATTCGAGGTGAATCACTTGCGCGCCGGCTACGCGCGCTTGCTCGACGGTCAGGGTGAGCGCGTCAGACGCGCGTCCCACCAGCGCAAGATCGCTGCCGCAGCGCGCCAGCTCGAAGGCGGTCGCCCTGCCGATGCCTCGACTCGCACCCGTGAGCGCGACCAGCGGGCGCCTCGACGGATTGCGCTCAGCCATGGGCGCCCATTCTCAGAGCCAGATCGAGCTGTTGCATCCCGCCGGGTTCGCGGAAACTGCCGCCGAGTGCGGTGGTCTCGACAACCGCCGTCGGCTCAGTCGCGCCGCGCAGGCGCAGACAAGCGTGACGCAGACGCAGGTGACAAAAAGCAGCCTTGGCGCCCACTCCGTCGAGCAGAGCCTGCACCACTCCCTCGCCGATCCGCTCCTGGAGCGTCAAACGCCGGGAGAGCACGTCCACGAGTCGAGCCACTGTTCCGAGCCCCAGCAGCTCGAGCGCAGGCAGGTAGGCGACGGTGGCTTGACCCTCAGCGGGCAATAGGTGATGCGGACAGAGGGTGGCAACCTGAATGTCGCGAACCACGATCACCGAAGGAGTGCCGCTCATAGCGACCGTCCCTCGGCGCACCAGGTCCAGCGCATCGACCCCTTCGCCGCTCAGTAGCTCACCGTCCCAGGCCTGCACGACGCGCTCGGGCGTCCCGACCAGATCCAAATCATGCTCAGGATCCCGGCCAAGGGCGCGCAGAAAGTCCGCGATGGCACGCTCAGCCGCAGGACGATCAACAGTGGGCGGACGTCGGTTCATGAGCAGAAACTCCCAGGGCGCACAGGCCGCCTCAGAGATAGGGGAACAGCGCGATCGACAGCTTCGTGAGAAAGAGATCGGCGATCAGGATCGTAATGGCGACCACCACCACCGTGCGCGTCGTGCTGTTGCCAACACCTGCCGAACCGCCAGTCGTGTTTAGGCCGAAGTGACAGCCGACCAGCGCGATGATTGCCCCGAAAAATGGCGTCTTGAAGAGACCGCCGATGAAGTCGGCCATCGTGACGGTGCCCAGCGCGCTGCGAAGGAAAAAGCCCGCGGGGATGTCGAACTCAAAATCGGCGATCACCGTGGCGCCGGCAAAGCCGAGCACGAGGGCGATGCCGCTCAGCATCGGCATCACGATGATGGCGGCCAAGAGCCGCGGCAGTACCAGCTTCTTGAGGGGGTCCGCGCCGAGCGCGCGGATGGCATCCACCTGCTCGTTGACGTTCATCGAGCCGACTTCAGCAGCCATGCCGGCGCCGATGCGCCCACCCACGATCACCGCGGTCAACGTGGGCGCCAGCTCGCGCGAAAAACTCAGGGCGATGACGCGCCCGGTGTACTCCATGCCACCGAACTTGCGAAGTCCGAACGCGAACTGCACGGCCATCACCATGCCGATGAACAGACTCGTCACCGACACGATGCCAAGCGAAGCGACGCCCAGGGAGTCGAGCTGGATCAACACCTCTTTCCACTCGAACGGACGGCGACCCAGCGTCCTGACGGTGTTGAACGCCATCTCGGAGATCTGACCAAAATGGCCAAACACCGCGAGAACCCCGTCAAACTGACGGCCAAAAAAGCCCGAATGCGGCTTGGAAGCTCGCGCGTTCGCGGCCGCGGCGACCTTGGCGGCGGACGGCGCGACAGCGCTCGCCGGCTCAGCCATCGCTCCACCTGGTGGTAAACTCGCTGACCCATTGCTCGAACTGCGGCAGCGTTGACGGGCTACCGTCAGGGGGCGCGATGCGGATAAGATCGTAGACACAGCCGTCCTTTTTCAGGACGTAGACCACGAAGCTGCGCGGAACCCCGTCGAGCTTGGCGGTCAGCTCGGTGCGCAGTGCCTCACGGCCATCGAGCTGCAGCTTTCGCTGATTCAGCTGCTGTCGCTCAGTAAAATAGAGAAACAGGTGCTGAGTGAGCGCCGTCAGCGGCACATCGTCACCGTCCAGGCCGCAACGGCCTCCAACCGTGATCAGCGTGTCGGCTGAAGCGTCGCGTAGACTCACGCGATCGTCGGCGGTCTCGAGTGGCTTCCAGCTGGGTGGCAATGCACCGACCCGGAAGGCGAGGGTGTCTGACTGGTAGACGCGCCCGTCAAAGCGCGGATGACTGCAACCAGCCAGCGCGAGCGCAGCCCAAGCGATAGTGCGAATGCGAATGCCTGCGGTCATCAAGCGGGTCGGACGATACCACGCAGCCGGCGATGGGTCCGCTCTCCACGAGTATCTCGAACACGCCGGCCTCGGCTGACTGGCGGACTCCGCCAGCCGGGGACCAAATTCGCCTTGGGCTCCCGAAGACTCCGCACTAGGCTTGGGTAGGCCCATGCTCCCCCTGCGTGACGAAAACCCGACTCGCTCGGTCCCCTACGTCAACTACGCGCTGCTGCTCGCGAACGTAGCGGTGTTTCTCTGGCAGTTGTCGGGGGAATGGGCGGGGGCCAGCTGGCTTACGGCGACCTATGGGGTGGTGCCACACCGCCTGCTCACCGATGTCCCGGGCGAGCTGTTCACAGTCGTGACCGCCATGTTCATGCACGGCGGATTGGCCCACCTCGGGGGCAATCTGCTCTTTTTGTACATCTTCGGGGACAACGTCGAAGATGCGGTTGGGCACGGACGTTACCTTGGGTTTTACTTCTTCTGCGGTCTTGCGGCGGCCGCAGCCCAGGTCGGGGTCGACCCCTCAAGCACCTTGCCGATGGTCGGCGCTTCGGGGGCAATCGCCGGCGTGCTCGGCGCCTATGTCGTGCTTTACCCTCGCGCGCCCATCACGGTTCTCAATCCTTTTTTCCCGCTGTGGTTCCTGCTGGGCCCGCTGCTGGTCTTTCCCGCCTGGCTCGTGATGGGGGAGTGGTTCATCTGGAATCTGCTGCCAGGCCTCGGAAGTCTCGGTCAGGTGGGTCAGGGCGGCGTGGCCTTCTTCGCACACATTGGCGGGTTTTTAGCGGGTTTGTTGCTGGTGCGCCCCATGGCCCTGGGCCGCCAACGCGTCCACCAACCCGCCTGGTCGGGCTGGAAGCGCATGCCCAATCAAGGCCGAGGCGGCTGGAATCCACCTCCAGGTCAGGGTCGGCCTGGTGATTGGGGTCGGCGTGGTCACAACTAGCCGCGGTCGTCGAGCTTGCTCCGCATCACCCCTAGGGTTATTCGACGCAGGCGTTCATGACGGCACTCCGGCTCTACAACTCCCTCTCCCGTAATCTCGACCCGATCGTGCCCGGCAAGGACGGTCGCTTCGGCATCTACTGCTGCGGTCCCACCACCTACGACGTGCCGCATGCCGGTCACGGCCGCGCGGCGCTCGCGCCAGACACGCTCGTGCGCTTTCTTCGCGCTGAAGGCGAGTCCGTCGACTACGTCCGCAACGTCACGGATGTCGACGACAAGATCCTTGAGCGCAGCCGCAAGAACGGTGAGTCTCCGCTGGAGCTCTCGGCTCGCATGGCCGCCGTTTACTGCGAGCAAATGGCCGCGCTCGGGTGCCTTGCGCCCGATCACGAACCGCGTGTCAGCGCGCATATCCCTCAAGTCATCACCCTGATCGAGGAGCTGATCTCGACGGGCGCGGCCTACGCGGTGGACATGCCAAGCGGCACCCGCGACGTCTATTTTTCCGTACGCAGCTTCCCCGACTACGGCAAGCTCTCGCGCCGCAAGATCGACGAGCTCCAGGTGGGCGCGCGCATCGAGAAGGGCGAAACTAAGCGCGATCCACTCGATTTTGCGCTGTGGAAGGGCGCGCCTCGCGAGGAATGGGGCTGGGAGAGTCCTTGGGGCTGGGGTCGCCCCGGTTGGCACATCGAGTGCTCAGCCATGAGCCGCCATTACCTCGGTTTCGGCTTCTCAGTGCACGCGGGTGGCATGGATCTGATCTTCCCCCATCACGAAAACGAGATCGCTCAGAGCGAAGCGGCCTGCCCGGGTTGCGGCGACTTCGCGACCACCTGGATCCACAACGGGTTCGTCAACGTCGACAAAGAGAAGATGAGCAAGTCGCTCGGAAACTTTGTCACGGTATCCGACGTCTTTGCCCGCAACGATCCGGAGGCCTTCCGTTGGTTCCTCCTAGACGTCCACTATCGCGGGCCGATCCAGTTTGATACGGAGAAGCTCGAGGACGGGCGCGTGGTATTCCCAGGCGTCGATGAGGCGGAGCGTCGCGTGGACTATCTCTACGCCACCGTCGAGCGGCTCGAAGCCCTCAGTGCACTCGCTGGCGCGACCCCCGTCGCCAAGGCGCGACCCGAGCTGGCAGCGCTCAAGGGTATTCCCAACGGCGTTCGCAAACAGGCCCATCAGGCCATGCTCGAGGATCTCGATACGCACCAGGCACTCACAGCGCTCTGCGAGTTGCTCAAGGGCGCCAACGAGCTCTCGGATCTGGCGCTCAAGCGCCGCAAGGACGAGGCGCTCATCTGGGCCGCAGCCGAGGTGGCCGACGAATACCTGCGCGTACTCGGTGTCCTCAGCGAGTGGCTCGGGCTGCGCCAGACCAGTCCGGCGCTGTACACGGAGCGCACTTCGGAGCGCCGTCTGCGCTGCCGCGGTCTGTCGCGTGACGCAGTGCAAAAGCTCGTCGACGACCGCGACGCGGCGCGACGCTCCAAGGACTTTCCCCTGTCGGATAAGCTGCGCGACGAACTGGTCTCGCTCGGCGTCGTCGTGAAGGACACGCCCACGGGCGCGGCCTGGACCGTGATGGTCTGAGACCGGGCGCGGAGCATCACTGGATGCTCCGCGACTCGCTGTCCGACGCTAGACGCCGATGAACAGGCGATGAGCGAAGTTCCGCTCAAGCCGGGCACGCAGCACCTTGTCGGCGGCGGTCTCGATGTCGTACTCGACGCGCTTGAACTCAAACACGTTACGGGTCGTATCAAAGACCGTGAAGCTGGCGCGGTTGTCGTAGTCGCGCGGCTGCCCTACGGAACCGACGCTCACGATGTACTTCCGACTGGGGTCCAGCTGAAAGTCGATCGGGGGAAGCTCTTCCACGGAGTTAGCGGTCAGCGCAAACACCTTGCACAGATGCGAGTGCCCGATCAGCGTCAGCGCCGGGAGCTGAGAGAAGATCGGCAAGCACTCGCGCGCCTGCTCGGGCGCGAAAATGTACTCGAACTCCTCAAGCCGCACCGGGGAGCCGTGACACAGGTTCAAGTCGAACTCAGGGAGCTCGATCTTGTAGGGGAGACCGCGCAACCACGAGATGTTCTCCTCAGAGAGCATCTGCGCATGCGTGTCCAGTGCGTTGCGGGCTGCCTCGTAGTAATACGAGTAGTCCATACGCCCCGCAACCGCTGCGTCGTGGTTACCGAGCACCGTCGCCTGCACTAGGCCGCGGATAATCTCAGCGCACTCGTTGGGCGAGCCACCATAGCCAACGGTGTCCCCGAGGCAGTAGTAGCGGTCGATCGACTCGTCGCGGTACGCCTCAAGAACAGCGCTCAACGCTTCGTAGTTGGCGTGAATGTCGCTCAGAATTCCAAGGCGCATAGCGTGAACGACGACGGTATCACGGGCGCCTCAAAAGAAAGACCAGCTTTGCTCCGTTGCCTCCATTTATCTTCGGAGAGCCCCCAGGCAACCGAACAATCGGCCTGCAGCTCTGGCCCGTACCGACCGCCGCAACGCAAGTTAGCTGAAGCAGGCCCTCAGGCTCACGCCCCGAGCGATCGCCATGGCTCGCGCTTTGAGGTTCCTTGGCTATGGTTCCGCATGGCCGAGCCACGTGAACTGCCAGAGTCCGCTGCCCCCGTTGCGAAGGACGCCCCCGGGGCTGCCTCCAACCCGGCTTTCCCTGACCAGTCGGGCGCGGTCTGCGCCGTCCAGGAAGACCCGCGCGCAAAGCACCAAGCCGCCGAAGTGGACCTCGACGAGAGCGACGAGAGCGACGAGAGCGAGAGCGACGAGAGCGAGGGCGCGGCCGGTTACGGCGATGAGGCCCCGACCGTCGCGGCCGACGCGCCAGAAGAGATCCGTGAGCTCTGCGCCGCATGTGTGGCCTACGTCCTGGCGACCGTGGGCGTCGCGCCCGACTTCACGGTGGATACCCTACCGCTCGTGGACTTCTACATCGCTCACGCTCGCGAGGGGCTCAATGCGCGCCCCGAAGCCAGCGAGCTGCTCGCGCGCTCACTGGGCGCCTATTTTGGCGAGGTCGTGCGGCGACGCTTTGACGGCTATTGGCGTCTTCCGACCTCCGACGCCTTCACCTGGCGCGTCTGCATCCGTCCGGCGTTTTTCGCGTTCAATCCGGTGGGCGTCAGCTCGGAGATCCTCGCCGAGTCCAGCGAACATCCCGGACCCTCCGCCGAGCTACGCGTGGCGCGTGAGGATCGCGAGCTGATCCGCCAACGCCTCGAAATCATCCCTGAATTGCCAGAAAATGAGTACTTCACGTTGAGCGCCCGACTCGAGGCGATCGAGGTCATCATTGAGACCCTGAGGGCAACGATGGAAGCAAGCGGCCAGAGCGATCTGGAGTTCTCACTGGAAGACTACGAGACGGATCTCGAGGTCATCGGCAACGCCTAGCTCGCCGGCTAGCTTCCGCTCGGCTCGGTGGGCTTGCCGTGGACCACACGCGCGGGAATGGGCTGCAGACGAATCGGCTCGACCAAGGCGCCAAAGGCGTCTCGCCAGACCAGTGAGTAGCTCGCCATCCGCAGCTCTGGCACGGCAACTTCTTCACCTGGATCGAGCCAAGCAAGCGCCACGCCGTCGAGCCACAAGCCACGCAATCCAAGTGAGCGATTGACCGCCACGAGCCCGGTGCGCGGCGCGCCCGCGGGCGTGGTCGACTGAGACGTGGCGCGAGTGCGCAGCGCGGTCAGCTGAGTCGGCGATAGGGTCGGACCATGTTGGCTTGGCAACCCCGTCGCGACGAAATGAGCCTCGACAGGGGGCGTCGCCAGACTGGCCGCAGACGGCTCCAAGCGACGCGTCACACGCAGCACGGTGAACGTGACGCGCCCTCCTCCCGACGTGAGCTGTGCCCGCAGCGGTGTGAGGTCGTCGGGACAAATGGTGGGCGACGGTTCCGCCCCCACCAGTTCCACGAGTGTACGACAAACCAAAACTCCAGCCCCCGAGCTGCCAGCGAGTACCGCTTGCTCGAGCTGCAAGGTGCCGAGCGGTGTCTGCACTTCAATCCGCTGCGTCCCGTGGCCAAGCAGGCCACCCGGGCTGAGCAGCTTTGCGGGGACAGTGAAGCTACTACCGGCGTCAAGTCGTCGATCGAGCCACAGCGAGCGCAGGGTCCCATGGCGCGCCACGCGATAGCGCTGCCCATCGGGCCAGAACAGCAGATGTCCGAGCCGATCACGACGCGAGCGCAGCTCACTGTTTTCGAGCAGCGCATGCCCACGTCCGACAAATACCCAGCGCGCACGTCCGGGCGCACCGAGCTCGATGCGCAAACTGGCGCGGGTAGTGTTGCGCGCGTCGTTGAGGCCCTCCGCGGAGAGCTCCGCTACTGGCGCCGGACCCAGCGGATCGCCGGTGCGCCAATCTGCCTCGAGCACAACGCCGGGCGTGGGTTCGCGCGGCGGATTGCTGGTCTCGCGAACCAGCGGATCGGCCTCGAGCGCTTGATCCTCGCGCAGCGGAAGCGGAGGAGGTTCCGCACTTGGTGTGGGAGCGAGCTTGGGCCAATCCGCGCTGTGGATCGGCTCCGTCTCGGGCGCAGCAATACCCGGGATCCGCTCAGGCAACGGCGACGGCTCGCGATGTCCGACGCTGCCGGCGGGCTCGGGATGACCCGTCAGCGGCGCTGGCTCCGAACGACAGCTCGTGACAAATCCGAGCGCGAGTAGGGCTGGAGCCGCCAGAGGCCACTGCGAACTCCAGCCCTGATCGCGGCGCAAACGGGTCATTGGCGAGCGCGCCCGACCAACTCCTCGACGCTCAAACTGCGCTGCTCACAGTACTCACGCACGCCATCGACGATGCGACGCGCGGCACTGGGGTCGCGGAAACTGGCGGTGCCAATCTGCACGGCCGTAGCGCCCGCGAGCAAAAACTCGATGGCGTCCCGAGCTGTCGTGATACCCCCGATACCGACGACCGGGATCTTGAGGGCAGAGGCGAGGTCCCAGACCATGCGCACCGCGATTGGGCGAATCGCCGGGCCACTCAAGCCACCCGTGCGGTTGGCCAGCTTCGGACGCATCTTGTCGATGTCGATCGCCATGCCGCGGATCGTGTTGATCGCGGTGATGGCGTCTGCACCCTCGTCCTCACAAGCACGCGCCACGCCGACCAGATCGCCCGCTTCCGGGCTCATTTTGACCCACAGCGGCCGACGCGTCACGCGCCGCACCGAGGCGGTCACCTGCGCGGCCAGCTTGACGTCACGACCGAATTCAATGCCGCCGTGCGACACGTTTGGACAGGAGACGTTGAGCTCGATCGCGTGGATCCCCTCTTCCGACTCCAGTCGTTCGGCGAGCGCGATGAAGTCGTCGAGGCTCGTGGCGAAGATGTTCGCGATCACCGTGATCCCGCGCTCGCGCAGCAGCGGCAGTTTGTCGCGACAGAACACCTCGACGCCCACGTTCGCCAGACCGATCGCGTTGAGCATGCCGGCCGGCGTCTCGCAAATACGGTCGGCAGGATTGCCCACGCGCGGCTCAAGGCTGAGGCCCTTGGTGCAGATCCCGCCCAGCTCGGCGACATCGAAAAACTCGCCGAACTCAAGCCCGTAACCAAAGCAGCCCGAGGCCGTAAGAATCGGGTTTTTCAGCTCAAGTGAGCCGATCTTTACCTGTTGTGACGTCATGGGACTCAACCCTTCCCTGCCAGCTGGACCAGGGGTTCGGCGCGGTCCCATGCGATGCGCGAGGCATCCATGCACGGTCCGTCAACGCAAGCATAGAGGTACCCGCCAGCTTGGATGGGCACCGCGCAACCGAGACACACGCCGAAGCCGCAAGCCATCGGGGTCTCGAGTGACACTTCACACGGAACATTGGCCGCCAGAGCCATGGCGGCGACCTTGGCCATCATGCGATCGGGACCGCAGGTGAAGACCTCGAAACCGGGCCGCAACCAGCGCGAGAGCAGCTCGGTGACGCGACCGTGATGCCCACGTGAGCCATCGTCGGTCGTGACTTCGAGCTCACAGAGCTCGGCGACATCCTCACTGAGCGGAAGATCGCGCGCGCTGCGCCCGCCGTAAATCAAGACCGGGTTTGCGCCGGACGTGATGAGGTCACGCGCCAGAAAGAGCAGCGGAGCAATGCCGACGCCGCCGGCGACCAGCACTTGGCGTTTGGTCGGATCGTGAGCGCGCCAACCGTTCCCGAGCGGCCCCACCAGCGAAAATACATCGCCAGGTTCCGCGCGCCCCAGGCGAAGCGTCCCCTCCCCGCAAACCTTCACCAACATGCTGGGCGTGGTGCCACCCGACAAGTAGCTCATGGGACGCGGAAGGAGCGGGGCGTGACCCCAGTCGTCACTGCGCACCATCGTGAACTGTCCTGGGCGAGCGAGTTTGCCGCTGGGTAGGTCAAACGTCAGCACGTGGTAGGAATCACCAATGCTCTCGCGGCGGAGCAATGGGGCGTCGACATGTCGATGGCTGGTAGGTTGCTGATGCCCTGCGTGCACGCTCAAGCCTCCGGAAGTGTGAACTCGTGCTCCGGCGCAAGAATCTGACCGGAGGGAGAGAGGGTGAGCATCATCTCGATGCCGTCCTCACAAGGGTTCGAATAGTAGCCCGAGCGCAGTCGAGCTAGTCCGAATCCGAACGAGCGGTACAGCGCAATGGCTGGTCCGTTCGAGCGGCGGACCTCCAGTAGCACGAGGCGGACGGCCTGGGACCGCGCATGGTCGATCAACTCAACGAGCAATCGCCGGGCATAGCCCCTGCGCCGGACCTCTGGGCGGGTACCAATCGCCACCACGTGACGCTCGTCCGCCGCGGCGTACACCAACAAAAATGCCTCAATTGGGGCCTCAGCTGACGGCCGCGCCACCCAGAGTCGGGTCATCGCGAGGCTCAACTCCTCGCGCAGATCGAAGCTCAGCCCGCAGGCCTCGACCAGCTCTTGCAGTCGCGGAAACTCTGATTGTTGGGGCGGCGCGACCAGCATGGGATTCGCTCGCGGGTTCTACTCCGAGCGGACACTGGCGCAACGCCCGTCAGTGAACCGCACTCCACGCTTGGGCGGTCAGCAGCGTCGAGTCCAGCACCAGGCAAAGCGAGCCATCCCCGCGCACCACGACTCCGGCGAAGGGGCCGACTGTCGCCAACAGCGGTGGCAGAGGCCGAACGGCAACCTCCTCGGCGTCGCCCAATGCGTCGATACCGAGCGCGAGCGCCTGAACACCCGGCACGACGACTTCGAGCGTCAGTACCGGCGCCACGCGTGACTCGAGGCCGACCGCGCTCGCAAGGCTCACGGTCGGTGCACGGTGGCGCGACAGCTCGACCCGCCCAAGCGCAGAGACGGGGATCGCAAAGCGTCGACCCGCAGCCTCAAGCCAGGCCACGTCGAGCAGACCGCGTTCACTTGGCACTTCCAGAGTGGCGCGCACGCCGCCGCCGCGACGCCGCTCAAGTCGAATGCTCCCTCCAAGCCGACGCACCACGTCCTGCGCGAGATCGAGCCCGACTCCGCGCCCCGCCAGGTAGTCCGCGCCCCGCCGCGTCGAGAGACCCGGCACAAAAAGCAACGCAAATAGCTCGAATTCGGTCAGTCGCCGCGCCGACGCGGACTCGAGCGCCCCACGCTCGATCGCCGCCTGACGCACGCGCTCAACGTCCACGCCTTGGCCATCGTCCTCGACCACCAGGCGAAGCCAGTCGCCATGCCGTTCGGCGGATAGGTACAGCGAGCCCACCGCTGGCTTGCCTTCGAGCAGGCGCTCGGTTGGCGACGAGATACCATGACCGATCGCGTTGCGCGCCAGCTGCATGAGGGGCTCAAAGAGTCGCTCCGCTAAGGGACGGTCGATGGTGAGCTCGTCGCCGTCGGTCGTGACCTGCACCTGCTTGCCCTCGCGTTCGGCAAAGCGTGCGACCGCGCCGGAGAGACGCTCGAACAGGCTGCCAAGCGTGGTTCGCCGGAGCGTGCCCAGCTCGCCGCGCAGCTCGCTCCACTGGCCGCGCAGCAAATCACCGAGCTGCCGACAGTCACCGCCCAGGCGCTCAGAGTCGTGAATCCCGTCGCTCAGAAGCCGCAGGGTCGAATCGAGTCGTCGCAGCGTGGTCGCGCTGGCTCCCCACGAGTGCGAGGGCCCAAGCGTGCGCGACAACTCGGTGACCACAGCGCGCGTCTCGCGCAGGATGCTGGTGAGACGCCGTGCAGTCTCGGTGCTGGCGTGCAGCTGATCGGCCCCCAACTCCAAGCGCTCGAGGTGATCGAACAGATGCTCGAGCACGTGGCCGGGGATCTTGAGCGAGGTTTCAGCGTCTACATCAGCCTCATCGCGACCGGGCGCGATCGTGGTTCGCGCGGGCAAACCCGGCGGACGCCGACTCGTGGTGACGCCACGGTTGCTGCCAAGCTGATGGAGCATTGCGAAGGCCTCGAGCGGATCCTCGAGCAGCCGCGCGAGCGTGGCCCGATGGCGCACGACCTCGGCCATCGCCTCATCCGAGCCTTCCCCGGAATTGAGCACCTTGCGCAGGCGCGACTCGAGACCATGGCAGTACCAGGCCGTGGTGTCGTCCCCGACGCCCGTGGCCGCCGCCTTCATCGAGTGCACCGAGCGGTACACCTGGGAGAGGCGTTGAACAGAGTCGCCTTCGAGTTGCACCGCCGCGTCAACCTCGGCCAATCGATCGCTCATCAACGCCAAGTAGTCGCCACGCAGTGAGGACTCGACGACGCTCGGCCGCAGTCCCTCCGGAGGTTCAGGCCAATGGGCTTCGAAGGGTGAAAGCCCTTGTCCCAACTGAGCGGCAGCCGCGCGCAGCAGCGCCACGGCCTCGTCGTCCGCAGCTGGCTCGCCGGATTTGAACCGGGAATCCAGCTGCGCGACCACCAGCGCTAAGTCGGGGTGCCCCGCCATAGAAGCGGAGCCCTTGAGCGAATGCAGCACAAGCCGGAGCTCTTCACTTGACGGTGCGGGCGTACCCTCCACGCCGACGCGCCGCTCGATCTCCTGACCGAGGATGCGATCGAGCTCCGGCGAGCGTGTCACGAACCCTGGCTCGGCGTTGACAGGTCGTCGAGCAACAGGCGAAGCAATGGTTCAAGCGCCGGCAGCAGGGCTTCGCGCGCCAAGGCCCGTCGTCGCGGAGCGGCCAGCTCTTCGAGCGAAGCGACCAGCGCCGAGGCATGTTCGGTCGCCTGCGCGACGCGACGCGCCGACTCAGCGTCCAAACCCGTGGATTGTTCGAGACCCAGCCGCAGGCGCTCAAGAGCCTGAAGTGAGCGCTGTTGCGCGGCCTGGGCGTCGCGCAGATCGTTGGCCGCGCGCAGCGTGTTTTCGCGGGTCAGCTCCACAGTTTCGGCAAACGTCTGCTGCTCGCGCGACAGGGTCTCGCCTTGCGTCAGCTGATCGGCGAGCAACTCGAGCCCGCGGCTGGCGAGCCCCCGCACCTCGTCGGCGACCGCGACCAGGGCGCAACCGGTGGACTCCCCGAGCCGCGCGCCCTCGAGCCCAGTGTTGAGGGCGACCAGCTTGATCCGTTCAAAGGCTTCGCTGATCTGTTCGAGTGTCACCACACTGTCCTGCAAGCGCCGCTCACTGCGTCGCGCATGCTCGGTCATGGCATCGAGATGCCCGCGCTGTTGCGCCGTGCTGGTCGCCGCCGCTCGACAGCGATCGGCAGCTGTCTCCAGCTCACGTCCGCTCTGTTGCAGCTCGGAGAACAGGCGTGCTCCCTCGAGCGAAGGCTGACGCTGCTCGCCGTCGATTGTTGTCATGGTGCCACTCCCTCAGGTTCATTTGAACGTGCGCCGCTGCGCCAGCGAGCGCGTTCAACCACGCCGCGCAAATCGAGTTCGAGTAGCCGGCGCCCCAAGTGACGCACGCCTGCCGGAGAACTCTCGAAAAAACCGCTGCATTCGACCTGTAATCCAACAAAACCGACCAGCTCGCCATCGAGCTCGCAGAGCAACAGGTCCTTGCCCTCGGGGCTGAGTCGCAGCACCGGAACGATCGCTGCTCCAATCAGCGACATCCCGAGCTCACTGCCCGGGAGGTTCTCGACGTACTGACTGCGCCGCACACTCTGAACAAGCTCAGCAGGCACGAAGGCCACTTGGTCGCCGTGCTGCACGATGAGCCCAGCGCGGCGACTCATTAGGCAGCCTTGCGACGCACCAAGCGTGAATTTACCAGCTGATACAGGATCTTGCAGAGCTCAAAGGAGCTACCGTCGCTCTCGTCAACAATTTCGCGAATGGTGCGAGCGCCATCGATGACGTCGAGCACGCGTTGCTCGTGGGGCGTCAGCTGATGGTCGCCGAGGCGTTCGATCGCTAGCGGATCGCGCTGCAGCACCTCATCGAAGTCAAACGTTCCCTCAATCAGGCGCCATTCGTCGACGCGGCGGAAGCCTTCCATGATCAAGGCAGACACGGGCAGCTGCAGTTGGAACTGCTTGGCCGCCGCCTCTTCCACGCCCACATCGAAGGCAAAGCGCCCAGATTGCCAGCGCACCAGCTCATAGACGAGCTCGGCGGTCTGTTGCTCGAGAGCGCGCGTCAGCTGTGCCTCAGTAGCAAGCCCGAGCTCCATCAAGCGCTCGCCGAGATGGCGCCGCACGGCGTTGTCTCCAATCACCTGCTCCAAGGTGTCACGCGTGATGACCTTGTCCTTGACCAGGTAGCGCCCGAGCAAAAACTCGTCACTTAAGCCCTGAGCGCGAGCGAGATCCAGGTTGCCCTGACCGACGTAAAGCGTCACCTGCGCGCCGCGCGTTGTGACCACGAGCGCGCCGGACTGGCGCTGCATCTGGAGCAGCTGCAGTACTTCGGCGATGGAAATCACCGCCAGATCCCCACCGAGCACCTGGCGCGTGCCACTGGCGGCCTCCAGGGACTTGAGCAGCCCGGAGAGGCTTAGGGTTAACTCAGGAGTGAGCGCGCGATGAAACGCGGCTGCCAGCATCTCGCCCGCGCGAGACGGGATGCCCGTCACCTTGAGGATCTCAGGAACGACTGCGCGAGCGATGGCCTGGGCGAACTCTGCGGCCGCCGCGCGACGTTGCTGCGCTGGTTCCTGCGCCGGATCGTGCGTCGCCGAGGAACGTAGGTCCTCGTTCGAGACGACGGAATCTGGCACCGCAGCCATCAACGCTTGCGGCGGCTGGCTCTGTTGCCTGTCGTGCTGCCGCTTGAGTGAGCCCTCGACCGCCGCGAGCAGACCCCGCGAGTCGAACGGCTTGGTGATCGCGTCGATTGCGCCAGTCTGCTGGAGGAACTGGCCCCGGATCTTGTCGCCCTTGGCGCTCATCAAGATCACCGGCAGCCCGTTCAGATCCGGCCGCTGTCGCAGCTCGCGACAGAACTGATAGCCGTTCATGCGCGGCATCACGAAATCGAGCAAGACCAAGTCGACCTGCTCGGTGGCCAGCGCCTCAAGGGCCTCCGCACCATCGCCGGCGGAAACCGTCGAGTAGTCGTGGCGCTCAAGGATGCTGCAGACGACCTTCCGAATGGTTGGACTGTCGTCGACGACCAGGATGCGCGCGGTCATCGGGGGCCCATGATGGTGTTCTGAGTGTGCGGTGGACGTCAAGCGCGGAGCCCTGCCCCGGAGTTCGGGCGAGATTATCGCCCGAAAACCGGCCAGCTGACTTAGGTGGACTGGAGAACGCCGACCCGAAGCTCAGCGAGTTGTTCTGGGCTGACCGTGGTGGGCGCGTCGCTCATCAGGTCAGTGCCCTTCTGGGTTTTTGGATACGCGATCACGTCGCGGATGCTCTCGGTACCCCGAAGCAACATGCAGACGCGGTCAAGGCCGAGCGCGATGCCACCGTGCGGAGGCGCTCCATAACGGAGTGCCGAGAGCAGGAAGCCGAATTTTTCCTGCGCTTCTTGGTCGGACATGCCGAGCGCGGCAAAGACCTTCTTCTGCACGTCCTGATCGTGGAGACGAATGCTGCCTCCGCCAATCTCGAAGCCGTTGAGCACGAGATCGTAGCGGTAGCACAGCACCTTGCCGGGATCGGTGTCGATCAGCTCGAGGTGCTCGTCGTGCGGACGGGTAAACGCGTGGTGCGCAGCGGACCAGCGCTTCTTGTCGTCGTCGTACTCAAAGAGCGGAGGATTGACGACCCAGCAGAACTTCCACTGATCACCGTGCCCAACCTCGGGGATCAGCCCCATGCGCTTGGCGACGGCAACCCGCAGGTTGGCCATCACGGTGTCCACGAGGGACGTCTTGCCAAACTGGAACAGCAGAAGATCATTTTCCTTGGCGCCCAAGGCTTGATTGATCGCGTCACGCAGCTCCGGCGTGATGGTCTTGGCCAGCGGCGACTGCACCCAGGAACCATCGGCGGCCACCTTGGCGCGCGCCAGGCCACCAGCGCCCATGCTCTTGGCGAGCTGTTCAAGCTTGTCGCCATCGGTTCGCGAGAGATTGGCCGAGGCAGGAATGACCAAGGCCTTGACGATCTCGGTCGGCAGATCGCGGCGGTAGGCACCGCTGCGGTATTTTTCGGCGATCGACTGGAAAAACGGGATCGCGCCGCCATTGTGCTCGATCACGAGATCCGTCAGATCCACGTGCGGCAGGTCGAAGCGGAGATCCGGCTTGTCGTTGCCGTACTTGCTCATTGACTCGTAGAAATCGAGCCGCGGGAAGGTGCCGTCGGGGAAAAGCGTGTGAAGCTCGAGTCCGATCGCGGCTCGCCAGACCTTGAAGATCAGTCCCTCGATCAGCTTGAAGATGTCGTCCTGGTTGACGAAACTCAGCTCGATATCGATCTGGGTGAACTCAGGCTGACGGTCAACACGCAGATCCTCGTCGCGGAAGCAGCGCACGATCTGGAAATAGCGATCATAGCCGGCCACCATGAAGAGCTGCTTGAACAGCTGCGGGCTCTCGGCCAGCGCGTAGAACTTGCCCGCGTGCAACCGTGAGGGCACCAGGAAATTGCGCGCGCCACCAGGCGTGTACTTGCAGAGAAACGGCGTCTCGATCTCAAGGCAGCCCTCGCCAGCCAGGTAATTGCGCGTCGCCTGGTTGATGTTGTGGCGCATGATCAGCGCCTGCTGCAGCGGCTCCCGGCGCAGATCGAGGTAACGGTACTCGAGTCGAACCTCTTCACGAGTGTCGCTGCGGGCCTCGATCGGGAAGGGCGGCGTCTCGCTCTTGTTGAAGATGGTGGCCTCAAGCGCCACGATTTCAATTTCGCCCGTCGGAAGGTGCGGGTTAGCGGCGCTGACCAGCTTGCCTTCCTTCTTGCTGAACTGCTCACCACGCGAGCGCACTACGCCGCGGATGCCGATCACCCACTCACCACGAATGGCCTCGGCCATCTTGTGAGCCTCGGGCGAGGCCTCGGGATCAAAGACTACCTGGGTGACGCCACCACGATCGCGCAGGTCGAGAAAGACGATGGAGCCGTGATCACGGCGGTTAGCGACCCAACCGAAGAGCACGATTTCTTGGTCGATGTTGGCGGCGCGCAGGGCGCCACAGTCGTGGGTTCGGCGGAGCTCATCAATGAAGCGGGCCACGTTGCGTCCTTCTTCTCTCCCCAGAGATTTTCGGGGAGCGCCCCTTGTAGCGCGGCCCATTGGCCCGCTCAACCCGAGGGATGACGGGAATCGATTTTTCTAGCTTCGCCCCAAGATCAGGGCCACGCCGGGGGGCCGAGTTTGCTCCGGCCCCGCAACGGGCAGCCCCCTGCGCAGCTGGACCGTCAAATGAGCCGCAGGCTTACGGTCACGAGCGAGCCCTGCTTAGCGCAGCCCAGCAATGAACGGCCCGACGGCGTCGACTCCGCGCTCGTCAATCAAGCGGATCGTCTCGGAGCCGATCACGGCGATGTCCGCTTTACCACGCAGAAAGTCGACGTCAGCACGCTCGCGTACACCAAAGCCCACCGCGAGCGGCTGACGCGTGCCGGCCCGACAACGCGCCAGATACGCCTCGAGGTCCTGGGAGAAGCTGGTCTGCGCGCCCGTCACGCCCTTACGCGCGACGCAATAGACGAATCCGGAAGCCTGCTCGTCGATGGCTCGCATGCGACTGTCGCTCGTACTCGGTGAATAGATGAAGATGGGGTCGAGCTGCTGGGCGCGCATCGCGTTGAGGTACTCGCGCCCCTCTTCGTGGGGCAGATCGGGCACGATAGCGCCGCGCAATCCGGCGCGCGCCATGCGCTCGACGAACTGGGTGGTGCCCTGTCGGTGCAGCACGTTGTAGTAGCTCATGAACAGAAACGGGATCGGGTGCCGACTAGCCAGGCGCTCGGCGAGCTCAAAGCAACGCTCCACGGTGGAGCCAGCCGCCAGAGCCGCCTGGTTGGCCCGCAAAATCACCGGTCCGTCTGCCATGGGCTCACTGAAGGGGATCTGCAGCTCGATCAGATCGACGCCGGCGGCGACCATCGCGTCCACGATGCGCTCAGAGGTCGCAAAATCGGGATAGCCGAGCACGATGTGCGTCATCAGCAGGATGGACTTTTTCTCACGCGCTTGAGTGATTTCGTTTGAAAGCATCTGGCATCCCTCAGGGCTTGGAGGAGTTGGCATAGCCGGCTGCCTTGTGGGCAATGAATGCTCGCCAGGCGGGATCGTCGAAAGCATCGGCGATGGTAAAGATGTCTTTGTCGCCGCGACCGGACTGGTTGATCAGGATCACATCCTCGGGGCTGAGCGCAGCAGCTTCTCGGAAGGCGCCCGCGAAGGCATGGGCGGACTCGAGCGCCGGAATCAAGCCCTCTCGCCGGACGGTCAGCGCGAGCGCCTCCACCACTTCGGCGTCGGTGGCAGCTTCAAAGCGCACCCGCCCGGTGTCACGGTGATGGGCCAGGATCGGCGAGACCCCGACGTAGTCGAGCCCCGCTGCGACGCTGTGCGTCTCGCGCATTTGACCGTCGCCATCCTGGAGAAAGTAGGTTCGGTAGCCCTGGGCCACGCCAATGCTGGCGTCACTCGACGCGAGGCGAGCCGCGTGAGCGCCGCTCGCCACACCGCGACCGCCGGCCTCGACCCCGATCAACTCAACCCCAGGATCGTCGAAAAAGCCGCTAAATAGGCCCATCGCATTCGAACCCCCGCCGACACAGGCGTAGACCCGTGAGGGCAGCTTACCGGTGCGCGCCAGGATCTGCGCGCGCGCCTCGCGCCCGATGATGGACTGGAAGTACGTCACCAAGCTGGGAAACGGGTGCGGGCCGCAGGCAGTGCCAAGCACGTAGTGGGTCGTGTCCATGTTGGCGACCCAGTCACGGAAGGCCTCGTTGATGGCGTCCTTGAGCGTGCGGGAACCATCCTTGACGCTGACGACCTTGGCGCCGAGCCGCTCCATCCAGAACACGTTCGGGCGCTGACGTTCGACGTCGACCTCTCCCATGTAAATCGTGCAATCGAAGCCAAATTTGGCCGCCATCGTAGCCGTGGCCACGCCGTGCTGACCAGCACCTGTCTCGGCGATGACGCGCTTTTTTCCCATGCGACGCACGAGCAGACCCTGACCAAACACGTTGTTGGCCTTGTGTGAGCCGGTGTGATTGAGGTCTTCACGCTTGACGTAAATCTGAGCGCCGCCAAAATGGCGCGAGAGATTCTCCGCATGGGTGAGCGGTGTCGGACGACAGGAATACGAGCTCATCAGGCTCTCGAATTCCGCCCAAAAACTGGGATCCTGTTTGGCGCTAGCAAAGGCCTGGTTCAGCTCGTCGAACGTCGCCACCAGGATCTCTGGGATGAACGCTCCACCGAACTGTCCAAAATATCCGGGCTCGGTCATGACTTGACGCTTTCGCTAGGGCGCCGGAGCAGGGCTCGCGGCTGACAGGGACTGAACCAACGCCACACGTTCGGTGCGGCAAAAGAGGTGAGCGACCACAGCAGCCGCGGCACCCGGAAAATCAAGCTGACGCTCGACGAGCAGCACGGGCGCGCCTGACGGCAGACCCAGGCACTGGGCTTCATGGGTCGCCAAACAAGCCACTTGCAGCCGTTGTTTGCCGCCACTGGCACGCCGCTGATACACGCGCTCGATCAAGGCTGACAGCGACTCGCCTTGCACGACATGCTCAGCGAGCCCGGGAAAGAGCTCCGCCTTGAGCCAGAGTCGCTCAAGCAGGACCGGCTCGCCCGCGAGCGAACCGAGCCGCTCCACCAACACCACGAGCTGTCCGTTGAGCGGGTGCTCAGCAAGCTCGAGTTCAACCAACTGCGGCTTTGCAAGCAAGCGCGTTTCGAGTGCCAGCCCCGCGCCCTTGAAGGCCGCCAGCGTGCCACCGAGCGTAAACAGATCCACCTGCTCCTCAACGGGCGCCACGTAAGTGCCAGAGCCGCGCCGCCGAATCAACAGACCGCGCCGCACCAGTAGCTCGGTAGCCTGCCGCACCGTCGGACGCCCGAGCCCAAACCGCTCGGCGAGCTCATGCTCAGACGGGATCCGCTCACCCACCGCAAGCCGTCCACGCCGAATGCGTTGCTCCAGTTCGCTCGCGAGCTGGCGATAGAGGGGCAAGGCTGAGCTGGGATCGAGCAAGGCAAAGCTAGCCTGAGGCGAGGATGTAAAGTTGTCAATACAACTTGTGTTATCTATCTGAATCTAAAGGAATGTTTTTGTATTGAGCGTCGTGGTGACGGAGCCAACGGCGGTCGTGGGTAAATCCCCGCACCCGATCGGTCGTCTTGAGCAAGGCCCCCCACGAGGATTCCCGCCTATCGTGATGCCTCGGCTCGGGAGAGCCCGTCCCCCATGCCCTCTGATCCCACTAGCCCACTTGGCGTGGCCGATGACCTCGGCAATCCGCGGTCGCGTGAGTATTGGCTGCGAGCAGCTCACCGCGTCGCGCGGCTTGGGACGTTCGTGTTTGAACTTGCAACGGGTCAGTGGTCCTGCGACGAAGAGCTCAACCTTGTGCTCGGCATTGCCGCCACCGCTGAAAAGACCCTGCAGAGCTGGGTCGAGCTCGTTCATCCCGAGCATCGCACCATGATGGCGGAGTATTTCCAGAGCCTGCTGGAGGCGGGCGGCAAAGACTTCGACCGGGACTACAAGATCCTGCGACCGTGCGACGGCGAAACGCGCTGGGTGGCCGGCAAGGCGCGTTTCGAGCGCGACGGCGGAGGCCAGCTAGTTGGCCTCGTGGGGCTGATCGAGGACATCACCGACCGCAAGCGCACTGAAGAGGCCCTGCAGCGCAGCAAGGAAGAGCTTGAGCTGCGCGTCGCTGAGCGAACGGAGGAGCTGCGCGTCGCCAACCAGCACCTGCAACAGCAGCTCGCAGAGCTGCACGGCAAGGACGCCGCGCTACGCGCCAGCGAATCCAAGCTCCGTAGCATTACGGCGAATGCACCCGTTCACATTTTGCAGCTCACTCCTGACGGCGTCATCACCTATATCAATCGGGTCTTGCCGCAGCTCGAGTCCGCTGAGGTCGTCGGGCGCAGCTGGCTGGAGTGGATGGAGCCCGAGCAGCGAGAGCAGGCTGCGTCCCAGCTCCAACAGGCCCGCACAACGGGCCTGCCGCAAGCCTTTGAGACTCGGGGAGAGGGACCCGAGGGTCGCTACGTCTGGTACTCAACGCGGCTCGCACCGCTCTTGGTCAATGGCGAGGTCACGAGCATCACCCTCATCAGTGAGGAGATCACCACCAAGAAGGAGGCCGAAGAAGCCCTGCTGGCAAGCGAGGAGCGCTTCCGGACGCTGATTGAAGGGGCGCCAATCCCGATCGGGATCCAGCGCGCCGGCACTCTGCTCTACGCCAACCGTGCGCACCTCGAGCTGTTCGGTCACCGCGATGTCGCTGAACTCTCGCGGCAGCATGTGATCGACTTGGTCGCCCCCGAGAGCCGCCCCGAGATCATCGAGCGATTGCAGCGACGGCAACAGGGTCTCCCTGCGGATACGGCGTACGAGTTCGTTGGCCTGCGCACCGACGGCAGCCAGTTTCCATGCTTTACGACGACTGCGGACGTGACCCTCGCGGATGGTCGGGCCACCTTGGTGTTTCACCGGGACCTCACGGCCACGCGGCAAGCCACGGCGGCTCTACGCGATGAGGAGGAGGCTCGGCTTCGCACCGAATCCGCACTCCACCACGCTCAGAAGATGGACGCGCTTGGAACCCTTTCGGGCGGGATTGCGCATGATTTCAACAATATCCTGACCACCATTTTGACGAACGGGCACCTGCTGCGCGAGATGCTGCCGCTCGGCAGTGAAGCCCAGGAGCTCGCTGAGGAGGTGCTCTTTGCGAGCAAGCGGGCGCGTGATCTGGTTCAGCAAATCCTCACGTTTAGTCGCAAGCAGGAGCAGATCCGACGACTCCAAGATCTCGGCAAGCTGGTCAGCTCGGCGCTGAAGTTCCTGCAAGCAACCCTGCCGCCTAATATCTCGATCGAGTATCAGCCGCCGAGTGCCCCCTGTGAGGTCCTGGCAGACGCCAATCAGCTCCATCAAGTCATCACGAACCTGGCGACCAACGCCGCTCACGCGATCGGTGACGCCGAGGGTCAGATTGCAGTGAGCGTTCGGTCTGTCACGCTCTCGGGCACGGCAGCGCTGCCCTGCGCCGGTCTGACGCCGGGGGATTTCGCAGTTCTCTCGGTGCACGACAACGGGCGAGGCATGAGCGAGGCCGTTCAGCAGCGGATCTTTGAGCCCTTCTTCACCACCAAAGAGGTCGGTCACGGAACGGGCCTCGGTCTATCGATCGTTCATGGGATCGTGGCAAGTCACGACGGCTGCATTCACGTGGAGAGCGAGCCCGACCAAGGCACGGTAATCGCGCTGTATTTCCCGCTGGCGGACGCATCAAGCCTGGCCGAAGAGGCGCCTCTCAGCATCCGAGCACCGGTGCGCTCGGCGCTGCGCATTCTGCTGATCGATGACGAGCCCTCGATCGTGCGCGCGACGGGTCGCGTGCTCACGCGCGCGGGCTGCGTGGTAACGGGTCACACGTCACCCAAGGCCGCGCTGGCGAGTATCGACTGTGACTCCCAGTCCTTTGACCTCGCGGTGCTCGATCTCGCCATGCCGGAGATGTTCGGCATTGAGCTCGCGACTGAGCTCCTGCAGCGTTATCCCTCATTGCCGATCATCTTGGCGTCCGGCAACGCGAGTGAAGCGGACGTCGAAAACGCGCTGAGGGCTGGCGTCCGCGAGGTGGTCGCCAAGCCCTACAGCACGCAGGCCCTGCTGGCGGCCGTGGCCCGGCTCAGTGCCGAGCCCGTCGCGATTCCCGCCTGCTAGCGCGCCTTGCGGCGACGGCGGAGCCCGAGCAACGTCAAGGCCGCCGCGAACAGCAGTGACCGATTGCTGAGCGAGGACTGGCCAACGCGGCACCCGCAGCCACCCGAGCTGTCGCTGCTGTCCGCCGCAGCCGCGCCACCGCTTGCTCCCGCTCCCGGAGCGCCGGCTCCCGATGCGGCTCCACTCCCGGGCACGCTCCCCGTGGAGCTGCCGCCACCCGTGCCCGCCCAACCGGGACCGGTCGGCGCGCCTGCACACAACCCCGCGGCGCAGGTCTGCCCTTGCTTGCAGAGCGTCGTGCAACCACCGCAGTGGTTCACGCTCGTCGCCACGTCGACGCACTCACGACCGCACAACAGCTGAGCGCCGGTGCAGGTGGGCGGAGGCGGTCCAACCACGCGATTGGCGAGATCGAGCCCGGAGATGACGAACGCGCGCGTCTCACGTGCAGCGACGTGCACCTTGAAGCTGCCCTTGCCGGCAGAGACCGAGAGGGCCGTGCTCGATTTGTCGAACTGCTCGATGGCGGAAAAGCTTCCGTCTTTGACGCCCACGAAGGACACGGTTTCTTCGATCTCTTGCTCGGCGGTGTTGCCCACCAGCAGCACGAGATCACTCTTCTGATCCATGAAGGCAAATCCGGTCAATTTGCCCGAAAACGACAGTGGGCTCTTGGCGCTCGCGCCTGCCGCGTCCACGATCGGGGCAATCGCTTCGAGCTTGGTGCGCTCGGCAGCGGGGAGACGAGCCGCCTCGTAGACAACCCAAGCACTGGGATAGTTCTCCGAGCGGAGCGCGTCGAGCGCCGCATCACTAACGAAGTATCCGATCGGGAGACCGCCGCCCACAGCCTCCGCCATGCGGTCTGTGACGTCCCAATGCTCGGTACCTTGCTCGATATCGCGCTCGATCGCCTCAGAGTAGTATCCGGCCAGACCGAAGGGATGACGAGGAATGTGCGCTCGCATCACCTCTGCCGTGGTCGGATCCACTTTTCCACCATCCCAGTAGTGCCGATAAAACGCGCGAGTGCCGCGCTGCACGCTGCCGTCACGCATGGCGACATGCTGCCAGCCGACACTGAGCCAGTGATGCTTCAGATAGGACCAACCCCACGCATCCGTCTGGTGATTCTGGTTGCGCACCGAATTCCAGAACTCTTCATGGTCCGCGTCCATGTGCGAACCGAGCGGCATGTCCGGCTCACGCGCGGCAAACAGGCCCATCTTAGTGGACGTAAGCCACATCGGCGGAACCGACCTCATGCTGTCGCTCTGCAGCTCGATCTGGAAGTACCAGTTCTTGGCGGGCATGTGCTTGAGATAGAGCCGATAGTCCGTGCCGCACCAACGCCTCCAGGAGGTGTCGAGATGCGTCTGCGCGCCCATCAGTGGCTCCACGCCTAGCCCCGTGCGGATCTTGTCAGCGAGCCCCGCATAGAACTTCGCGTAGGCCTCAGCCACCCAGTCGTTCCACTTGGGCCAGGCATTAGCCTTGACCCAGTCGTGCCACTCCTTGGGACTGCTGCCGGGGATGACAATGCCCGCCCAAGCCTCAAACGCGTGCACGCTGCGCGGATTCCAGTCGATAGCGCCGCTGAAGCTGTGGTCACCCAGAGCTTCAACAAAGTCTGCGGCGAACCCGCCGTGGACGTGAGCCTTCACCGCCAGGGTGCCGAGGCGCTCGACGAGCCAGTCACCATAGGCGCAGCTCTTCATGCCCGCCGGGCAGTCCGCTGCATCAAGCGGCATCATCGGAGTGATGTAGCCCGAGCCGTCCCAGTAAGGCGCGCCGTCAGCCTGCTGCGCAAAGTAGCGCGAGCGAGGGCCGAACCACTCCCCATACTGCTTGAAGCCGGGATCGTTGGATCTTGCGCCGAGTCCGTCGGCGAGTTCACTACCCCAAGCGACCATTGAAAACACGGGCACCTTGCCGTCAGCGACGATGCCATCTGAAACGCCCTGCATCGCGCCCCAGTCCGGGTTCGGCATGGCCTCCCAGAAGAGCTTCTCTGGCCAAGTGAAATGGCCCGAACCCCACGGGATGTCGTAGACCCCGTTGCGTTCGGTGCCGTAGGGCGGATTGTCCGCGTTGGGGGCGGCGGTAGCTAGCCCCGGAATGGCCAGGAATAGGGCGGTGGCGATTAGGACTCGAGCTCGCATGGCATCCCCCAGGCTAAGTGAGTCTGCCGAGCGGCGAAAGTAGCTCAAAAGTAAATCCAGCGAAGCGGTATTTGGGCAGCCGGCCCCCAGCGCGAACCTCGCCGCAGTCCTTGGCCATGCACTCTGGTCGAACGCGACCTGCGCCGACTCAACGAAATACAGTCGCAGACCGCAAGAGTCGTCAGAGAACCCACCTGCACCGGCCGCCTTGCAGTCCTTTTGACGCGTCAGGCAAGCCTGAAAGGCCGGGACCACGGATACATCGGGATAAGCCGACAGGATGGCTCGCGCGGAGCAGGTGTCATCGGACGTGTGGCAGTCAAGCGAGCGCATGCACTCGGTTTGACGAGCCAGCATGTCAGCGCGGGGGACTCCCGCAGTTCCCCATTTGCTCTTGCAGCTCGCCTGGCATTCCGAAAGCGACGGCCTGGTGGTACCAGCAGTGGCGCATCGCTCGGCCCAGCTGCACTCGGACTCGCAATAGGCGTCCAGCTGTTGCACGCTGGCGCCTACGTTGCCGCCGCAGTCCCGCCTGCACTGCCGCCACTGCCGCCGCCTGCAGAGTCATCGCTCGGGCCACAGGCCACCGAACAGAGACCGACCAGAATGAACGCGCCCATAGCACCGAGTTTAGGCATGTCCGCAGGGTACCGCGGGCGGTCGAAAGTCGCACCGTCGAAACGCGGGTAGGCGCGTCGAATCGAGGCTTCACCGCTCAAAACTGGGTCGCGGTAGGAATACTGCTCGCGCTCCAGGTCGCGTATTGACTCAGGCCTTGAGTCGGTCCATCAGGGACGCGCGCAGCGAGCGCAGCGAAATCCCCTTGCGCCGCCGCTCTGAACGTTGGAAACCAGCGCCGTGCCTGCCCCTTCCCTCGTGACCATCAGTCGGACTCTCGCGCGTGAGGTCGATGCCATCGATACCTCGACGGTCGCAAGCTTTGCCTACAACCCGCTCAACTACGCGCGCGCGCCTCACGAAGCCTATTTGAAGACCTACGGTGGCGGGCCCAAGCAGGCGCTTTTTCTGGGGATGAATCCCGGCCCGTTCGGCATGGCGCAGACGGGCGTCCCGTTTGGTGACGTGCGCATGGTGCGTGACTACCTGAAGCTCGAGGGCAAAGTGGCGCGTCCCGAGCGCGAGCACCCTAAGCGCCCGATCGAGGGCTTTTCTTGCAAGAAGAGTGAAGTCAGCGGCACGCGCCTGTGGGGATTGGCACAGGCTCACTTCCCTGATGCCAAGGATTTTTTCGCGCGGTTTTTTGTCGTGAACTACTGTCCACTGGTCTTCATGAACGAGACGGGTGGCAACATCACCCCCGACAAACTCCCGCGTGACGTGCGCGAAGCCATCGAACGTTGTTGCGACAAGGCCCTGTTGTCGCTCGTCACCCTGCTCGAGCCTGAGTGGGTGATCGGGGTCGGCGCCTTCGCGGAAAAGCAGGCCAAACGAGCCGTAGCGGCGACGCGGGTAAAGATCGCCACGATCCTGCACCCGAGCCCCGCCTCGCCGGCAGCCAATCGGGGATGGGCGCCCCAGGTCGAAAAGCAGCTCGCTCAATTGGGGATTGAGTTCTAACGCCGTCAATCACGCGCCCCTGCACTGACTCACGCCGTCAAGACATCCTCTGCGAAAGCCCGCACTGCCTCACGCCGTCAAGACATCCTCTGCGAAAGCCTGCACTGACTCACGCCGTCAAGACATCAAGACATCAAGACATCAAGACATCAAGACATCAAGACATCAAGACATCCCTGCGGAAAACTGCTCAGAACGTGCCCTGAAACCCAATTTGAGCGGTCCGCTGAGTCACATTCAATGAGGGAGCCCAGCTCGATTGCACGCGACGATGTCGACTGCTGCCGTGAGCAAGCAGGAGTTGATCCAACGTCATGGCGCCAATGCAACCAGCGCCGACACCAGCAGTCACAATCGAGTCTCCGTTGTTATCAATGGCGGTCTGACCCGCTGCCCCGACAAGCGCGCCAACGAGCAACCCGCCAAACCGAAACCCCAAGCTTGCGAATCCCTTTCCCCAGTTTCTATGGCTGATGTGCACGATCGGCCCCCCCAGCAGGTAGCCGGGGTAGGACCAGGCAGCCCAGCTGTCAGACTGACTGCTTGGTCTGGTGCTCAGTGCCGTGAGCGCCATGCCAGTGGAGACGACGTCAACCGCGAGTATCGGAGCGCCATACCAGCGCTGCTGTGTGGGCGACGGGTCCGATGACTCATCCAAACTTGCGTCCGCTGCTCTCGGTGCGGGCGGATTCGCCGGGGGCTCCACTGCGGCACTGGGCGAGAGCGAAGGCGCGGGCGCGGGCGCGTCCGCCGAGCCACCCACCACCGGTAACATGGGTCGAAGCGGTGCGAAACGCCCTTCAGAGGGCGCAGTCGGCTCCGACGTTGGCGCGACTGGAAGCGCTGGGACGGCGCAGACCCAAAACCGTTTGCCATCGGCAGTAGTGATCTCGCGAAGCTCTCCGGGACAGTCCTTCGAGCTCACCATGGACTGCGCCCTAGCCTGCGAGACGAGCAGACACGGGACCATCAGAAGAGCACCAAAGCTAAGCCGCAACGCCATGACGCATTGTGACTTACTCGGCGGGCCCTGTAAACCGCGTAAGTTCGCTGGTGTTGCTGGCGCGCAAACGCGCGGCGCGCCGGTGACATCGCGGCGCGCCCGTCGAAAATGCCGTGTCAGAAGACGCCCTGCACGCCCAATTGCGTAGCCTGCGGACTGGTGGCAAGTGTGGGCGCCCATTGGACAGCCCAGTTCTTTTTCACCTGCTTGTGCGTGAAAAACGTGACGTCGATCACCGACGCAGCGACCATGCCCAGGCCTAACCCTGCGACCGTTCCGTTCGTCGGGTAGCTGTCGGCCTGCAGATCACCCTTCGAGGGAGGATCAATCGCTCGACCCAGGTAACCAAACGCCACCATGGTCCAAGCGCGCAGTCCGTAGCTTGCCGCCACCATGGCCCAACGACCATTGGCCGCATGCACCGTCATTCCACCGAGCACGAAACCGAAACCGCCGACCAGGCTGAGCGCCTTCGATTGGGTCCCGACTCCAGCAGCGAACGTGAGCACTGACACAGCATCGGTGACAATCATGGGCGCGCCGTACCAGCGACGCTCCGTCGGCAGCTCTGGGAGCACTCTTGGCGCGGGCACGTTCGGAACCCAAGTCCGCGGCTGCGCCGTGTCCGACCTTTTCACCACGCAGACCCAAGCTGGCTCGCCCGTCGCATCGGGTCGTTGCTGGAGTACCCCGGGGCAGTCTTTAGGTGCGATGAGCTGCTGAGCACCCGCACTGCCAGCAATTGACAAGGCGAGAGCAAGTGTTGCTGCGACCGCGATGCGCGTTACCCTGTGATCGCTCTCATGTCGCAGCATCGGTGACGAGCCAGACGCGTTGCTCGTCGAAGGCGACGCGGCGTGCCCGATAGAGCCGACCGACCGCAGACTTGAAGGCCTTCTTGCTGATTCCGAGGCGCGCGTAGATCTCCTCAGGCGCGCTGCGATCATTCAGAGGCAGGCTGCCGCCAGCGGCGGTGAGCGCCTTGACCAGCAGCTCAACGGAGTCCTCGGCTGCCTCACGACCACGACGCCGCAGGCTAATGTCGAGCTTGTTGTCACCGCGCAGCCGTCCGATGAATCCCTCGAGCTGTTCGCCGACCGTCAAGCGTCGATACACCTCGCTGGTGTAGATCAAGCCGTGGTAACGCCGATTGACGACCACCTGCACGCCGAGCTCCCCGAACCCGTAGACCAACAGCTCGACCTGCTGGCCCTCCTTGAGCGGCCCCAGATCATAGTCGAAATAGGGACCGAGACGACTCGCTGCGGCCACTCGCTGCGTGCGCTCATCCAGATAGACCGCAACGACGTAGCGCTCACCGAGACGCATCGGGGTGAACTGCTGACTGTTCGGAACGAACAGATCCTTGTCGAGCCCCCAGTTGACGAAGCAGCCGTGCTCGTTGCCATCCACCACTTCGAGACAGGCGAATTCGCCAACCACCGCCAGAGGTGTCTGCGTCGTGGCGACCAGTACGTCTTCGGAGTTCGTGTACGTGAAGACACGCAGCTCTTGTCCGACGCGAAGCTCCGGCGGCATATGGCGCGCCGGCAACAGGAGCTTTTCGCGTCCGTCGGTCAAGACGGCACCTTGTGGAACGAGCTCACTCACGGACAGGGTGCAGTAGTTGCCGACGGGGATCATGGTGGGGTGTTCAATGCAGAGCGGTGAGAGTGACAGAGTGCAATCGCGGACCGCAGATGTCACTCGCCTTGCCGCGGACTGATAGTACCACGCTCGCGCCCAGGCTAGCCGCGCTGGGCCAAAGCAGCCGGTGCTGAGGCTACCGTGGCCGTTCTCCCTGAATTTCGCCTGGAGCGCGGGGTTCCCCGGACCTGGCGGCGAGGCGAAGCGCCATCACAGCCGCGCGCAGCGCCAGCGAGGTCGGGCCCAGCCAAGCGGCTTCCCTGCCAGGGCTTTCACAGGCGATACACGTCCCGGCGGTAAGACGAGCCTAGCGTTTGTCCATGGCCTACCTGAGGGAGAAACCGCTCACGCTGTAGTTGCCATCGCCTGATTGGGGAACAATCCCAACGGACGTGACGGCTCTGCCGGTGTACTCCTTGGGAACCTCGAGTCGGCGCGTTCTCATGCCCGGATCGCGCATGGTCGGTGTGAGCACCGTCCAAAACGGACCAGCTTGGTCAGAAAACGCGAGGGAGAGTTCATCGTTGTTGTCGCTCGTGATCCGGATCGCGTCTCCCAGCTTCCCGTCGTGAATCGATAGGCTGAATCCCCGCCTATCCGCGAGCACAGCGGGAGGCGCAAGCCAATGGGACCCGTCCTCGAATGAGGTCAGGCTCTCCGCCGGGACTACCGTGTTCACGGCTCGGCACGAGTGGGTTGGCTGGCTGTTCACGCGTTCGAAAACCACCTCTCGAACCACCGCCGCGTTGTTCGTCGGAGCGACAAGTAAGTCGAAGTCGCCGGTACCACCCTCGGCAGTCATCTCGGTCGTCGACTCGCGCGCAGAGCGTTGTCCGCACCGCATCGAGAGGACTGTTTTCCCCTCACCAATCGTCCGAACGGCGAAGGAACCGCCCGGCAGCTTCACCCGCGCGAGCAAGCCGGGTCGCGTGCGCGCGACGCGCGTGACGAAGCGGTTTCCTTCGAGAAAGCTCTCGGCGTCACTCGCAGGCGACGCCAGTAGGTAGCCCGGAAAAACAAGTGCACCCCTACGATTCTCGATGCCAGTCAGACCGTTCAGGCGAACGTAGATGGTGCCTGTGGCAGCAATGGGACCCTGCCCTCGGAATCTGACGGCGCGATAATCGCGCTGAAACTCGGGGCGTTGGACCAGGAGCTGTGATGCTCGAAAGCAGGGCCGCTCGGCGCCTGCGGCGTTACAGAAAGCGATCAGATCGGGTTTCCGTCGAAGAAAGTAGTCGGGATCTCCAAGATCGTGACCGATCGAGCGATCCTTACCGTGCCACGCCGGGGGGTTTTCCGCGAGGAATCGATCGTTGAGCCCGAGCATGTCGAGCGAAGGAAACCCCGTCCAGTACGGTAGTGCCCCGGCGGCATCGACCGCAAGCAGCGGGGACTTTTCCGCGAACGCCGTACGCAGTGCTGGACCAACTGAACGGCCCTCCCACTCCCAGCGCTCGGTGTTTGCTCGGATGTTCTCCGGCTCAGCCAGCTGAAACTGCAACTGTGCGAAAAATAGTACGGGCGCGATGAGCTGAAACCACCGAGCTCGCTTCGATGAGAACGCTTCTGAACCGAGTGTTCCAAGGACGAACGCCAGAGGGACGAGACCCAGGAGGAGTTGACGCCATCCCGGGAAAATGTCCCCCCCAACCGCCACAAGGTAGAGGGTCCAGAAGAACGTCACTGCGAGGGCTGGAACGACGCGATAAAATCTCCGAAACCGACTCATCAACAAGAGGCCTACCGCGAGACCGAGCGTGATCAGAAGTGGAGCAAGTCCCGCGCGGACATGCTGTACGCCGATCTCCACGCGGGCCAAGTTGAACGCCACCTTGGCCTTCGCGGTGTTCGGAACCCACTCTCCGTAGTAAGCGTGTCGGAAGGCGAGCTGACCAAGCCACGCCACGACTGACGGAGCCACGAGAAGCAAGGCGTCTGTGACCGTTCTCCTACTTGGACGCGTTGAAACGAAGTATCCAACGCCCAGTCCGAAGACGAGCACTGCACCGTCGGCCCGCAGCAACGTCAAGGCCACGAGCGGAAGCGATGCGTAAATGAATGCGGCCCGTCGAGCCTTCGAACGGTGTCGCGCTCGATCGAGCAGCAAGAGCGCGCCCATGATCACCGCAGCCATGAAGCCGTGCTCGAGTCCGCCGATCGCCCATACGGCGAGCGGCACCAAGCTGCCCGCGAACATTGAACCGAACCACGCACGACCCATCACCGGCGTAAGGCGAATTGGGCCAATGCCTGCGAGGATGATGGCTCCGAGAGCGCCGACCGTGTCGAGCCATCGGGCCGCGACCATGCCGTCGATGCCAAACTTCATCGGAAGGGCACACAGCAGTACCCAGAGGAAATCGGAGTATCCCTCGACCTTATCGAAATTGTCCCAAGTGAGCCCTCGACCGCTCGCGAAGCGCTCAGAATAGCGAAGGGAGATCAGTGCGTCATCGGAGAAGAACGACTGGTTGAGGTAGTAGCTCCGAACCAGGTAGCCGAAGGCGGCCAGGGAGAGTAGCAGTCCTAGGTACGCCGCCCGTTTCGGCCAGTTCATGCCCGATGCGATACCAGATGTGCTCGGAACCGCCAAGCGGGGTCCCGCGATAGAGCGACGGCGAGGGCCTCGTAGGGACGAGAAAACCGTTAAATCGCCGCTGAAGCGGTTTATTCTTCCACCGAAATCGCGGTCTACGAGACTGCGACCCGCGTCGCAGCTTGAGGGAAGATCCGCCCACCAGTTCGCGTACCACTCCCGAATCCTCGACTTTTTGGACGTGACCACGATGCTCAAAACAACCCAGCTCTTCGCTTTCCTCCTGGTTTCCCTGGCTCCGGTGGCCTGCAGTTCGGCGAGTGATACGGGTTCCGGCCCGCCTGCGGGCTCTGTCGCGGAGGGCAAAGAGTGCACCTCGTCGCTCGACTGTGCTGAGGTCGGGGGTCACTCCTCCAAGTGCATGTGCACCGATAAGGCCAAGACGCCGAGCTGCGCGGTGCTTTCCAAGGCCGGCGAGAGCTGCGCGATTACCGGGAGTTTTCAGATCGCTTGTGAAACGGGCACCGCCTGCACGGGGGGCCTTTCCGGAGCTGCCACCTGCACGGCGGTCGCAGCGCAGGGTAAGCCCTGCGGCGGTGATAGAGGCTCCTGTGTCGAAGGCCTGACGTGTACGGGCGGAACCTGTGCACCGGGTATCGGCAAAGCTGGAGCGGACTGCTTCAATGATGGCGAATGTGCCGCCGACCTTCGCTGCGACTTCATGAAGGGCTGCGTCGCGCGGATCGCGCTCGGCGCTAGCTGCAAGGTTTCTGGGATACCGACCAAACGCACCTGCGTTGACGGCGCGGCCTGCGATTCCATGGGGAAGATCTGCGTGGCACTCAAAGAGGATGGTTCCGATTGCTTTCAGGACGCCGAATGCGCCACTGGAGAATGCAATCTCGGGGGTTGCGGCGCCGACTACCGCATCCCAAGCACCACAACCTACGGCTGCGGGTTCTGACCCCAAGCAGAAGGGTTGTGGCTCTGCTGAACGTCATCTCGAGTGACACGTCCGGACCTTGCGCGCGCAGCGAGCGCGCCTACGAGAGTGCCAACCGCCAACGGGAGCTTGAGCGCCAGCTCATCACGCGAGCGCACGTCAAAGCGATCAGTCGCTGGGGTGATCGCCGTGTACTGATAGCTGCCCGCGATCGAACACTCGGGAACGACCTGCAGCGTGCAGCCCGTGAACGCCACGGCAACCGCGCCGCGCGCCGCCATGGCCTGCAGATTCGCGCGCTCAGCCGCCGACCACTCCAGCACGAGCGGTTGCGCCACCCCACCTGAACCGTGACAGCGCTCCTGCTCAAGCTTGGCCTCAGGAAATACGGAGCCCGAGTTGTGACTGCAACCGAGACTCATCCCGACCAGCGCAAGTCCAACCAGGCCTCAGGCCTCGAGTGTGGCGGTGCAGGCTTTGCAACGACGCGCCTTGAGCGCGAGCGTCTCAAGGCAGAACGGGCACTCCTTCGTCGTCACCACTTCGACCCTCTTCTCGCCAAAGCGGGCCTCAGCCGTCTTCATGAGCTTGGAGACGATTAGGAACAGCACGAAAGCCACGATCACAAAGTCGATCGTCGCACCGAGAAAATCCCCGTACTTGAGCACGACATTGTTCTTCGGCTCGGCCGCCTCGCGCAGCACGAGCCCCGAGCTGCGCCAGTCGCCACTCGGAAGCACCAGCGCCACAATGGGCATGACCAGATCGGCCACCATCGCGGTCACGATCTTGCCGAAGGCGGCACCGATCACAACGCCGACCGCAAGATCGACGACGTTAAGTACCGCCAGAAGTGGCGCACGCCTGACAAGTACTTCTTCCAGACGGTCCTCCCGAAGCAATGCAGAGCGGCGCTTCAGCGCAGCACTCAGCCGACGTGGCGCAATCGTTGCCTGTTGCGCGGCAGGTCTGGCACGTCCGGTTAAAGGATGAGTTCATGGAGCAGTACGGCGCTTCGTCGCAGCATGCACCGTCGTGACCGCAATTCTGGTCTTTGGTCAGGCAGGTGCATTGGTGCTCGTAGAACAGCTTCTCAACGTCGTGAAAATCCATTGGCATCGGCTGTTTAGCCGTGGAGCGCGGTGCCATGGTTGGATCCGCCTCCAGGAACCTCAAGGATGGGAAGGGCATCGGCATCCGCGCTTCCCCAAGCGGCTTGTCGCTACCCTTAAGCGGGGACACAGTTGATTTGGTGTCTTTTCCGGTGATCTTCTTTCCGACTAACACCACGTCGGGGAAATCCTTGCCATTGAACTTGAGGAGCTGCTGCTGCCAGCTCTTGCTGAAGAACGCAAACTTCAGCTTCACGTAGCCATCCACCTGACCCGCCAGCACATCCTTGATGCGAAGTGCCGCACCGTAGCGGTAGGTGGCATTGTAAACATAGCGGGACGTAGTGGTCTTTGCACCAAACACGTTTGTCCCGAGCAGGAAGGTCTTGTCCGTGTAAGCCGCGAGGTCAGCCGGCATAGCGCGCTCATCAGGGACCGCCCGGACCTGCACCCCGACGCCGGCATTGAGAGGCGCGGTGAGATTCACCAGAGTTACGTCGCCAGTGAGCCCAGCCCTGGCCGAGGCTACCCCGACGTCAAAACTTGCCCCGACAAACAGCAGCAACTTGGCCGTGGCGTAGGGGGTGACGGCGACACTCGCCTCTGCAACCTGTCTGACCTCATTGATATCAAGGTCCGTCGCGCCGTCACGCACCAGATCCACGCTGCCCCGAAGTCCGTAGGCGAGCTGAGCCGCGAGCTCAAGCGTCATTGGGATCGGCCCGATCATGAAGGGCAGGTTGAGCAGCGTGAGCTGCTCGGTCTCCTTCGCGGGTGGAAGCGAGTAGGTGAACCCCGGAGTACGGGGGGACTGCTGCCACAGGTAGAGCTGCGCGTTGCGCGTCTGGTCGGTTTGAGCGAAGTAGAAGCGTACCAGGGAGTTGATAATATCTTCCGGTGTCGTGTCGGGACCCGCGCCGCCCTCTCCATAGGCAGCCGAAGAGATACTGAAACCGCTTGGATAGCCCCGAGTCGCCTTCCGCAGGTCATCGAGGAACAAATCTGGAAAGCGCTTTCCGTTGGCGCGGCGGGTGTAATACTGCGTAATGAGTTCCTGCGCGTCCCTCAGAGCCTTCTTCGAGCGATTCGCGGACTCGACGTAGTTGCGGTAGTTCGCCTCACAATCAGCCTTGCTCGCCCGCACGTTCTTGGGATCAGAGTAGTCCGTGCTGTCAGTCGTGTACTTGACCGCGGGCACATAGTCCTCTCCGAACACGAGCAGGCTGGCATCCGCATCAAACACGCAGCGGTCCATGTGGGCGCGGAAGCTGGCGTTCACCACGTCCACATCGCCCTGCTTGTTGAGCACGTTGAAATGCGCGCCTGCCCTCAGCGTGGCCGAGGCTGTCAGATTGACGTTCGGCTCACCGAGCGGCCCCGGAGTGAGATCGTAGTCCAAGCTGAGCCCTGGGGCGAAGTTGACAGAGACCAGCTGGCCCTTACCCGCGCCACCCGAGCGATCCACCGGAGGCGAGTCGGGTTTGCCAACGGTATCGTCAACGTTCAGGTGACACCGAGGATGGTTGTTCTTCTGCTTGCCGCAGGCCGCGCCAGCAGGACAGGCCGGATCGGCCGGGTAGAACTCAGGCGCGGCGACAGGCTTCGGCTTGAAGCCGGCTGCCGGATCCTTGATTTGGCCTAGCTGCGATTCGGGATCAAGTTCCGTGGTGGTCTGCACCAGAGGATTCTCCGCGCAGAGCACCTGCTCCGCGCAACGCAGACCTGCGTCGGAGGCGGCAGTGAGACAGCTCGGATGGGGTGGGCCACAGACGCGAGACTCATGGGAGTTCTTGGCGTTGTCGCAGGTCTTACCGTCACAGGCATTGGCCTTCTTCAGCCAGCCGCAGATCTCACCCGCAACCTTGCATTGCTTACTGTTGGTGCATGCAGTTTTTCCATCGCCTTGGACACGAAGACACTTGCCAAACGTGTCCTTGCAGTTGTTCCCCTCCGGAGGGATCGCCGCAGCGCCCTTGCATTTGGTGCAGCCATCGTCTGTTGCGGCCTTGCAGTTCGTGTCGCAGTCATTGATCTGCGTCCTGAAGGTTTCCGTGTCCGTCGGCATGCCCGCCTCGGCGAGCGTAATACAGGGCGTTATTGGCTCTTTCCCGCAAGTGCCCGTCTCCAGACAGCCCGGAATGCTGCCCCCGAGGTCCAGCCGCTGACTCGGACCCGGCAGCTCGCAGATGAAGCCGTTCTGCTCTGCGCAGTCCAGCGCCTGCCAGCGCGCTCCGAGAGCCGCTGGCGACAGCGCGCCGCAGCGCCCTTGCGCGATGGGACCAAAGGGCGCGTAGCCCCCTTCGTTGGGCTTGGCGGTTGAAAAGAAGGGACTGGCCCCGTCCTGCTCCATCCAGCTCCATTGACCGTTGCCATCGACGTCCTGGGCACCGAGCCGCACCGGCGAATTCTGGCTAAACGCGAGCAGCTCGTTTTCGAACGAATCTTCGAGGCGAGCTAGCTCGCCGCCTGAGAGCTCACAGAGCCCTTGGGCCTCCGTCCAGCTCTTGCGCTCGTCAACGAGCCACTAGACGCGACCGCGATGCCCGTGGGCGGCGAGCAGGAGTTGACGGTGGTGCGCGCCTTGTTGTCGGGGAAAGCATCCGTGACGTCCGGAGAACCGTCCCCATCGCGATCGCTGTCTGGGGCACGACAACCTGCCACGCCGGGACGTGATTTCAGTGCGCTAGAGGGGCAACCATCGTCGCAGTCGTTGACTCCGTCCTTATCACTATCAAGGACCCGACAGCGCAGCAGCGGCAGGAGCTCACCCCAGTCAAAGCCAACTTGCTCGAGCAGCGCGTCCGAAGAGATCTGGATCTGCTTGGCGAACACGGCTCCGCGGTGAGCGCTGTTGTCGTTCGGGCACCGCAGCTCCACGCGACCATTGGGGGCGACCCAGGTGCCGTGCAGGGGCGTCTCGGCATAGGTCGTGCCCGCGCCGAGCAAAACCCAAAGCGTGCGCTTGTACGAGGCCTCAGTACCGAGGATTTGACCCTTGAGCGTCGCGGAATTGCGCACCGTGATGACGATGGGACCAAGCGCCACGTCGAGCCGAATGCGCGACTCTGGCTCAGTCGAGATGTCGTCGAAGTAGTAGTTGCCCGCGGTCAGAGTGACCTCCGAGCGCGACTTGAGCACGAGCCCAGAATACGCACCGGGCGCGAGCGTTCCGCCCTGCTTGTCGGGCTCAAGGTTCACGGTGGGCGCGGTGATGCTGGGCCAGGTGAGCTCGAGCTTCTCGGTCGTCGCGGTGACGGGCGTGCTGACCGCGCGCGTTCCGTCAACGAGCACGCCGTCCTGCAGATCGATGCGCCCCGCAGTCGTCACATCACCAAACACATGCGCTCGCGAGCGCAGTCACACGCTGCCCTGACTCACAAGGCTACCGCGCAGCTCCACGCCCGAGCCAAGCTCGGTAGAGTTACTGCCAAATGAGGCAACGCGGATCGCTCGCCCGGCCTTGCCGAGCCGCACGCGATCTTCACAACGCAGACTCTCTGTCGCGCTGAGCAAAACATCCGAGGGCTGCGCGCCGCTCGGCACCTGAATGCTCACCGACTGAGTCGCGTTGACGGCCTGCTCGGTCGTTGCGACCGGCTCCGTTTCAGTCGCGTCCTTACCGCTACAACCTGAGAGCAGCAGGGCGACAGCTGTGGGCAGCCCCCCCATACCAACACTCTCGTCGCTAAAAATCCCTGTTTCATCCTGCGCCTCCGTGGCCCGGCTCACGCCCCAGTGGCCCTAATGCGCGGTACCAATTGCGACACCCGGCCTCCTGGCCCGGTGATCTGCCGCCCCCGTGGCCTTCAATCATTGCGACGCCGGCCCTCACCGGGTGAGCCCCTTCAACCCATCACTTCCAACCGGGCCAATAGTTCAAGGTCCCGAGTAGGGCGGGACTGTCGGCAGCGCAATCGGCTGCCAGCAGCCAATGCTTGCCGAGCAAGTAGCCAGCGCGGAACGGCAGCGACCGGCGGGCCTCAGCGCTCGCCCGCGCAGGCTAACACCGTCAGTCCGCGCCCTGGTTGGCGAGCTCGTCCTCGTCTTCGACCGGTTGGTAACCGCGCAGCGCGACTTTGAGCAAGCCCGGGAGCACGACGAGCGTCAGTACCGTCCCAAGCAGCATCCCGACGACCACGACGCGCGCCAGCGGGCGTTGCACTTCCGCACCAGCGCTGCTCGCGATCGCCATCGGCAGAAACCCGAGGGCAGCGACCGTTGCCGTCGTGAGCACCGCGCGCACGACCGCGGCAGTTCCGTGGGTGATCGCGTGATCGAGTCCCTCACCCTCGTCGAGCCGGTGTCGCACTTCACTGGCCACCACGACGCCGTTGAGCACGCCGATACCGCATAGGGCGATGAACCCGACGGCAGCCGGCAAACTAAACGGCAACCCGCTGAGCAGCAATCCAACGAGTCCGCCGATCAGCGACAGCGGCACCAGGGCAAACACGGCCAGTGCAAACCGCACGTTTTGGAACATCGCGAAGAGCATGCCAAAAATGATCACGATCACGACGGGCAGCACGACCTTTAGCCGCGCTTGTGCGCGCTCAAAGTTCTCGAATTGTCCGCCCCAGCGCAGCTCATAGCCCTTGGCCAGGGTCACTTCACGCTCGATCTTGGCGCGCGCCTCAGCCACCCAGGACACCAGATCGCGCCCGCGCAGGTTGACGTCCACGCGCACGGCACGCCTACGATCTTGCCGCCGGATTGCGGTGGGCCCGTCGCTCTCCTCGAGCGTGACCACCTCACGCAGTGGCACGCTCGTGCCTAGCATGGTGGGCACGAACAGGTCGCCGAGTGCGGCCGCGGTGGACTCCTTGGGAGGCATCAGCACCCGCAGATCAAAGCGCCGCTCGGCCTCAAACATGCTCCCCACGCGGACACCCTCGCGCGCAGCTGAGATCACCTCGAAGGCATTCTCGACGCGCACGCCGTGACGGGCCATGCGGGCACGATCGGCAATCGCCGTGATGGTGGGGCCGCCGAGCACCCGCTCGACGCGCACATCACCGGTCCCGCGGACCGTGCGAACGAGCTGCCCGATCCGCCCCGTGATGCGCTCGAGCTCGGCGAGCTCGGTACCATAAAGCTGGATCTTCACGTCCGCGCGACTACCGCTGATCATCTCGTTGGTGCGGTCCTCGATCGGCTGAGATACGCCTACGAATGTGCCCGGCACGCGATTCTCGATCGCCCGGATGATTCGCTCAGACAGCTCGTCGAAGTCCCCAGCGGACTTCCATTCACTGATGGGCCGCAGCCGCGTGAGCACATCGGTGTTGTCATTGCCCACCGGATCCACGGCCACCTCCGCGCGCCCCGTCATGCCGAGCGTGCGCTGGACTTCAGGGAAACTGTGCAGCACGCGCTCCACCTCGAGATCGAGCTTGCGCGCGGCGTCGAGCGAGATGCTTGGGGCGCGACGGATCGTCACGACCGCGTCGCCTTCGAAGATGCGGGGCACGAACTCGGCACCAGAGCGACTGAATAACCACCCCACCAACACTAGGCTCACCGCCGACCCCGCCAAGAGCGGGTAGCGATGCGTGAGCGTCCAGGGGATCCGGCGCTCATAGAAGTGGCCGATGGCCTCGATCCACTTGGGCCCGTGCCCCTTGGCGGGCGGCACGATGGTCACGAGCACCGCCGGAAAGAACAACACCGAGTAGACGAGCGCTCCGAACAACGCGCACGCCATGGTGATCGCCATCGGGCGGAACATCTTGCCCTCGACGCCTTCCAGACTCAGCAAGGGCACGTACACGAGCATGATGATCGCGACCGCGAAGGCGACCGGACGCGCCACCGATTTGGCAATGCGGTCATAGGCGCGTGCCCGCGCCGCCCCCACCAGCTGACGGCCCGCGGTGGCTGCGATCACCGCTTCGACGATCACGATCGGACCGTCCACTAGGAATCCGAAGTCGATCGCGCCGAGCGACATCAGGTTGCCCGACACTCCGAACAGATGCATTCCGAGCAGAGCAATCGCCATGGCGGCAGGCACACCGAGCACGACGGCCAGCGCGGCGCGCAGGCTGCCAAGGAACAGCACGAGCACCAGTAGCACGATGGCGACCCCCTCGAGGAGGTTCTTCATCACGGTGCTCAGCGTGCGAGTGACGAAGTCGGCGCGATCGTACACGACGTCGATCTTGACGCCCGCCGGCAAATCTTGCTCGATCTCGCGGACCCGCGCGCCAACATCGGCGACTACGGTCGTACTATTGGCACCGCGCAGCATCATCACGATGCCCGCCACCGCCTCACCGTGGCCGTCTTGCGTGATCACCCCGTAGCGCAGGGCCGAACCGACATCGACGTCCGCGACGTGCCGGACGAGCACCGGTGTCCCGTCGGGGTCAGAACGCAGCACGACATCGCGGATGTCCTTGACGTCGCTGAGCAGGCCTTGTGCCCTGACCGTGAACGACTCGCTCCCGCGCTGCACATAGCCACCACCCACATTCACATTGGCCGCCTTCAGGCCCGAAATGACCTGATTGACCGTCATGCCGTGAGCCTCGAGCCGCACGCGGTCAACCGTCACCTGAAACTGCTTCAGATCCCCGCCGAAGGTGTTGACCTCGACGACTCCGGAGACGTTTCGCAGGCGCGGCACGATCTCCCAGTCGAGCAGGGTGCGGAGCTGCATCGGCGAGTGCTGCTCGCTGCGAACCACGAATTGGTAGATCTGCCCGAGGCCAGTGGAAACCGGGGCGAGCTCGGGCGGTGCCGTGCCTGGAGGCAGCTCGACGCCACGCAGGCGTTCGAGTACCAGTTGGCGGGCGAACCACACGTCAGTGCCGTCCTTGAACACGATGGTCACGACGCTCAGCCCCGAGCGCGAAACGCTGCGCAGCTCGACCCCAGCGGGGATGCCATTGAGAGCCACCTCGAGCGGCATGGTCACGGTGCGCTCGATCTCTTCCGGAGAGAGTCCCGGAGCGCTCGTCAACACGCCGACCTGAATCGTTGAGACGTCCGGCAAGGCGTCGATCGGTAGACTGCGAGCAGCCTGGATCCCGAGACCGATCAGCACTGCCAGTAGGACGAGCATCGCCTTGCGCGCTCGAATCGAAAAGCTAACGATTGCTGCAAGCACGAGACCTCAACGATAGAGCTCACTCTTGAGCTCGAAGGTGCCACGAACCACGACGCGTTGATCAGGGCTCAGGCCCCGACGAATGTGTTGCTCGGTTCCCATGGGCGAACCAAGCTCGACCTCGACCACTTCCACGCGGTTGTCTGAAACCAGCACAAACACGCGAGGACGACCGTCCACATAGGTGACCGACGCGCTCGGCACGACCAGCCCAGCTCCGACGGCAGTGCCGCTGGCGAGAATCACCGCATCCACCGCCTGGCCCGGTCGCAGCAGTCGCTCGCGGTTGTCAACCTCGACGCGCACCGTGGCGCTTCGGGTAGTGGGGTCGAGTACCTCGCTGACATGAGCTACCCGCCCCTTGATGGGCGGCGTGGTGCCTCCGAGCGGGCGGAGCTCGGCAGGATCGCCAACGCGAATGCCTCCGAGCGAGCGTTCGAAGACCGCCAGCTCGACCCAGAGTCGATCGAGATTGGCCACGAGAAAGGCCGTGTGATTGCCTTCGACGAGCTGGCCTTGCGAGACATGGCGTTCGACGATCGTGCCCGAGAGCGGCGACGTCAGGCCGTGGGCGCCAAGGGTTCGGCTAGCGACGGCGTCGCTGCGCCCCGCGAGCGCGGACACCTTCTGACGCGCAGCCGAGAGTTGGGCCGCATACTTGTCTTCGGTGGCCGAGGCCTCCTCGGCCTCCTTTAGGGTGGTGAGCTGACGACTGGCCAAGTCTGACTCACGCGCCGCGTTGCGCCTGGCCGCTTGAGACTCGGCCTGGAGCATCATGACGGAAGCCTGAGCCTCGCCGAGCTCGGGGCTGTCCATCTCAGCTAACAATTCTCCCTGCTTGACGCGATCCCCCTCGAAATGGAGCACCTTGCGAATGACCCCGCGCAGGCGGGTCCCGATCCGCGTCACATGTTCGGGATCGAAAGTGACCTTGCCGACGACGGCGATCGATGGGACCACCTCGACGCGCTTGACGAGCTCGGCGGTTAGCCCAATTCGCTTGGCGTATTGGGCAGAAAACACGATGTGTTTGCCCTCGACCCGGGGCACATCCGGGCGCTCAACGGCCGCCCGCGCGTGGGAAGAACCCCGTCCCAAATAGGTGAAAATTGCTGCACTCAGCAGTACGCCCGCGAGCACCGCTAGCACCGCCGTTTTGCGGACCCTGCTGCGCACCAGGCGCGCAGGCAGCATGGATGGAAGTGGGACAACGGGGGATGAATCGGGGGCGTTCATGGCAGCTTTCCGGTGACCTCAACCCATTGGGCCGCGAGCAACCATTGGTGCTCGGCCAGCTCGAGGTGTGTGAGGCGCAGCAGGGCCAGATCGCGGCGCGCAATGAGCACGCTCACGAGATCCGCCTTGCCGGCACGAAACATGGCGTCAGCGGCATCGCGGGCGCGCTCAGCCGCGGGCAAGGCATGAGCATCAAGCCGCTCGAGGGCGGACTCGGCACCTTGGCTCTCCGTCGCGAGTCGATTGAGCCTAAATCGGGCCGAACGAAGCGCGACGGCGCTCTGAGTGCGCGCTCGCAAGGCCTCAGCCTCGGCACGCGCTTGCTCGCCCTGCATGCGCCGAAAGGTGGGCAGAGTCCAGGCCAAGCCCGCACCAACTCGAGTCTCACCATAGTCTCCGCGCGCCCCGATCAGCATCAGGGAAACGGGCCCATAACTCTCGGCGTGCAGGCGTTCGCGGGTGCGATCGTGAAACCGCGCCTCCGCGAGGGGAACGAGCACCAGCGGGGAGCCGGCGGCCGATTGCGCGGCGTCAACCGGAACGCGCGAGGCCAGGCGCGGATGGATCGAGGACAGACCCGCCAAGCTGACCTCACGCCCCGTCAATCGCTCGAGCTCGGACATGGCCGAGAGCACGCTGGTGCGCGCTTGGACAAGCAGCACTTCATTTCGACCAAACTCGACCTCGGCAAGCTGCGCGTCGCGCTCGGTGGCGTCCCCCGCGTCGCGGCGTTGCGAAAGAGCGGACGCTTCTTGCTCGGCTGAGCGAGTGATCTCGTCGAGCAGGCGCACCTTGGCCTGTCCCACGACGAGCTGACCATAAGCTAGCGTGGTAGCGGCCTTGACCATCACCCGCAGGCGCTCCAGCTCAGTCGCGTGGAGCGCTTGCCAAGCGTCTGCCTCGGCGATGCGTCGCCCGCGCTGACCGGCAACCTCGAACGGCAACCACAGGGTTCCGTAGAGCATCAGATCGCGCGTCACACCGCGACCATGCTCGGTGAGCACCTCCACGTAGGGGTTCTGCAGCGGCATCAACCTGGCGCCGACTTGAGCGCTGCCGCTTGCGGTCAGGGTTGCCCTGCCCAGCTCAACCTCGGGCGCATGCTCGGCTGCGAGCTTCAAGAGTCGCTCGAGCTCAGCTCCATCGTCTTGGGTTGGGGGCGGCGTGGTGGACGCCTGCGCGTGTTGCTGCGTCCCGGCCGCAACGGGCGAGCTGGCGGACTCGGAGCGCGTCGTCTGCGCGCCGGTAAACTCCACCCACAGAAAGAGTCCAACGAGGACCGTCAGCGAGACGCGGAGCCGTCGAGTTCCGAGGCTAGGCCTCGCGATCGGACAGGCGCCTTCCGCTAAGTGTCCGTAATTGCTCATGCTTTTCACTGGGGTCATTGTGAAGGTTTCTTCACCTCCATTTATAGTCGCATTTGGGCGCATGGCTAGTGCCGCCCTCGATCGAGCTCTCGGGACGGCCAGGCAGAGCCGGTCACCGCAAGCTCAGCGCGGCGAAGGACGTGAGCGCACTCGGCGATGCACGCGGCTTGGCGGCGCGTCAGTACGTGACGGCGTCGAGCGGAAACGTCGGCAGCTGGAGCGCGCCCTTGGGCTTCTGGGTCGCGAGGCGTTCAGCGCTTTGGCCCCAGTCGGATGCGACTCCAAGACTGGCGAACTCAGCGAGCAGCGGCGGCAGCGTCTCGCGATCACCGAGACTCGCCAGGAGTCGCAGCTGCTCGGCAAGGCGACGCGCCAGCAGCACCTGAGTCGCGCCGGGAGGGCCAGCAGCGCCGCTCGCTGGCAGACTCGCGCGCAGTCGAGTGAGTCCTGTCCGCTGCTCGAGTGCGGCGCGACGACGATCCGAGCGACCTACCGTCTGAGCTTCGAAATGAGACCAGAAGGGATAGGGCGTCAGATGCTCGAGCAGGCGCCGCTCCCAGCTGGACTCGGGCTCCACGGCGAGCGGTCGCTGATCGGCCAGGCCCGACAGGGAAAACTCGGAGGGACGTCCGTTGATCAGCACCTCACGCAGCATCGGGACCAGCGCTGGCTCGCCCTCGAGCAGACGTTGCGTGAGTCCGCCGCGCTCAAGCCAGGGCATCGGCACCACGAGCAAGTCGGGGCGCTGTCCACGGAGCAGGCGCGCCGTCCAGAGTCGGCGAGTCAGGCGAGCATCGCTGAGCAGCAGCACCGAGTTTGGCGCGAGCTCGGCCAAGGCCTCGTCTGTGAAGCGCTCTGCAGCACCGCGCTCGGAACGCTCCACCGCAAAGCCCGCGTCGTCGGCATTCACGAGCACCAAGGTCGCCAGAAAGAGCAGCGGCAACACGGTCGCCAGTTTGGCAATGGGCCCCCTCAGCCGAATCACCCCGAGCGACAGGCTCTGCACCGCCAGCATCGCGAGCAACGTCAGAGACGCCAGGGCTGCCAAGCGAAGCGGAGCTGCTGCGCCGAGCCCGAGCTCGGAGCGCGCCGGCCCAAAGACGAGATCCACCGCCAGCAGCGTGCTCGTCACGACAGCCCAGGGCCGCAAGGCTGGGCGCATCCAGGCCCAAACCCCACCGCCAGCGGCGAGCAGCAGTGCCCAGGGCCCAAGCTCCTGGAACCAGGCGCCCAGGGCTGCGGGCTGCAGTGACAGACCCGCCAGACCGCGCCATGGCGGAGCGAGCCAATCGGCGAGCCCGACCAGGCGCTCGTGCCCCGCCAGCACCAGGCCGAGCGTGAGCACCAGCACGACCGTGAGCAGGCCGAGCGTGAACGCGACAGCGTCGTCCCGCGACGGGCTCTGGCGTCGCATCGCCGGAGCGATGGCAAGCCCGAGCAGCAGGGTCAGCGCACCGATCGGACTCTCGAGCAGCGTCAGTCCCGCCAGCGCCCCGAGTGCAAAACTCGAGTTGAGCTCGAGGGCAAATCCGGCTCGTTCCTTGGTCGCGGGTTGGGGCTCGCGCAGCGTCGCGGCCCAGAGCGCGAGCATGAGTCCCGCTGCGAGAGCATGTCCGCCGGCGCTCGTCGACTCGAGTCGGGCCTGCGTTCCGAGCGTGACGAGCAGCGAGCCGCACAGCGCGAGCAGCGGAGTCAGCGACTGCAACCCGAGGTGCCGCGTGAGGAGTTTCACCCCGAGGACGAAGCTCGCGAGGCCAATCAGACCGACGCCGAAGGCCTGCACCATTGCCAGGCGCAGCGCTCCCCCACCGACCGGCAGCATCCAGAACAACTGGGCAAGCCAGGTGCTGGTGATCCCCGACAGCCCCGTCGGCACGAGCGCGACGCCGCGCAGCAGCGCCTCGTCGTCCTGCCAATCCGCTCCAACCCCGAGGCCCCACAGGCTCACCAGTAGGGGACCGAGCAGCGCCGCCCAGCCACTCAGAATGAGTAGGCGCTGAGAGCTGCGAGCGGGAGTGCGCGAAACGTCCACGCGCCAGCCCTGCCACAAACTCGGGATTTTTCCCAGCTTCTTGTGTTCCTGGCCGTGCGGGCTGGTCGTCGTGGCGCTGCGGGCTGGTCGTCGTGGCGCTGCGGGCTAGGGAGAGTCACCAATGAACCTCCTCGGACCCGTGGGCCGCTTTCGCTGGAGCCAATTGACCTGACGCCGACAAGGCTCGACAGATAGAGCGTGCGTCCCCTGGTTTGGTTTCGCGGCAAAGATCTCCGTCTCGACGACCAACTGGCGGTCGCCTCGGCTTGCAAATCACCCGTGGCCGCCTTCGTCTTTGTCTTCGAGCCTGAAGTGTTCGGTCACGCACGCGTGGCTGAGCGCGCCAATCAAGTCCAGCTGCTGCTCGACTCGCTGCGTGAACTCGCTGCGGCGATTCAACAGCGTGGCAATCATCTCTGGCTATGGTCGGGGCGGCGTGACTACGTGCTGCCCGCCCTCGTGACACGTTGGGGTTTCAGTCGCGTCGTCACGCTCGGGGCGGTCGAACCTGGCTCCAGGCTGCTCGATCAGCGGCTCGCGAAAGCCTTGCCGGTGCCCTTGGAATGCCTGGAGGGTGAAACGCTGCATCGCCTGGGAACAGTGCTAAACGGTGCACGCCAGCCCTACGCGGTGTTCACGCCTTTTGCGAAGGCATTTCTGTCGCAAGTCGAGCTTGCCCCGCCGCTCAAAGCACCGCGACGGCTCCCGCCAGCGCCGACAGGTGACGCGCTGAGTCGCACGGCCACTCGTGACGGCCTAGTAAACGCGCAGCGCGACCAGCAGCGCGACCAGCAGCGCGACCAGCAGCGCGACCAGCAGCGCGACCAGCAGCGCGACCAGCAGCGCGACCAGCAGCGCGACCAGCAGCGCGACCAGCAGCGCGACCAGCAGCGCGACGGCGGCGAGGTTCTCCAGTTCGACGGCGGCGAGGTTCTCCAGTTCGACGGCGCACATGAGCTCACGGCGGTGCCTTTGCTCAGTGACTTTGGTCTCACTTCAAACCCCCGGCTCACGCCCCCAGGTGAAGCGGCCTCACTCCGGCGAATGAAGCAGTTTTTCGCTGCAAGGGCGGCAACCTACGAGGTTGGACGCGACCAGCTGAGCCAAGATGGAACAAGTCGACTCTCCACGGCGCTGCAGCTCGGTCTGCTCAGTGCGCGACGCCTCTGGCACGCCTCGCTCGCGGCAAGGTCCGACTCGCCCGATGCAGCTCGCTTCCGGATGGAGCTGCTGTGGCGCGAGTTCGCTCATGCAAGCTTGCACCATCACCCGGAGTTACTTCAGCTGCCTTTCCGCCCGGGTTTTGTGGGTTTTCCGTGGCGTAGCTGCGAGGCGGACTTCAACGCCTGGGCCGAGGGACGCACGGGGTATCCGGTCGTGGATGCCGCCGCCCGCGAGCTGCTCAGTACCGGGTTTGTTCACAACCGCGCGCGCATGATCGCCGCAAGCTTTCTGACCAAGCACCTCCTGCTCGACTACCGACTCGGCGAGCGTCACTACCTGCGCCATCTGACAGACGCAAGCCTGGCGCAGAACAACCTCGGGTGGCAGTGGTCCGCTGGCTGCGGCTGCGACGCGCAGCCATATTTCCGGGTATTTAACCCGATCACCCAGGGGCAGCGCTTCGATCCGAACGGCGACTACGTGCGGCGTTGGCTGCCCGCGCTGGCGGCCTTGCCGACGCGCTTTGTGCATCAGCCGTTCGCCGCTCCCGCGGCAGTGCTGGCTCAGGCCGGGATTCGCCTGGGGCAAGAGTATCCAGCGCCGATCGTGACGCTGGCGCTCGGACGTCAACGATTCTTATCCATCGCCGAGAGTCACTTAGCCTCGGGCTCCGTCGGGCGACGCGCCATCGGGAACGGTCCGAAGGACTGAGCGGTACACATCAGCTCCAGGCTGTTGACGTTGACGTGAGCGGGCAGGCTGGTCACGTAGAGGATCGCCTCAGCGATGTCCTGCGCGCTCAGCGGCGTGAGCCCCTGATAGACCGCGTCGGCTTGCGACTGGTCGCCGTGAAAGCGCACCACCGAGAACTCCGTCTCGGCTGCACCCGGCTCGAGGTTGGTCACGCGCACCCCTGTTCCGTGCAGATCCGCCCTAAGATTGAGGGAAAACTGACGCACGAACGCTTTGGTGGCGCCGTAGACGTTGCCGCCCGGATAGGGCCAGTTGCCCGCGACCGAGCCGAGGTTGACGACATGTCCGCGGCCGCGCTCCACCATGCCCGGGAGCAGCGCGCGCGTCACATGCACGAGCCCGCGACAGTTCGTGTCGAGCATGCAATCCCAGTCGTCAAGTGAGGCCGTTTGCGCGGGTTCAAGACCCAAAGCCAGCCCGGCATTGTTGACGAGAATGGATACCTCGCGGAATCCCTCGGGCAGGCTCTCAAGCGTCGACTTGACCGCAGCGCTGTCGCACACATCCAGGCCGAGCCACAGTACCGGCACGCTCAGCTGCGCTGCCAAGTGACGCAATCGCTCGCTGCGCCGGGCCGCGAGCACCAGGCGCGCGCCCTTGGCGGCGAAGGCCCGTGCTGTGGCCTCGCCAAAACCGGAGCTTGCACCTGTGATGAAGACGACCTGGTCGTGCATGAGGTCGCTTGCATAGCACCGAGTAGCGACGGCGACGCTTACGTTCGAAAAGTGCGCGGCTGAGCGAAGCTACCGCCCCGGGCGCTCGCGGGGCCTATTGCACGCTCATTCGGCGTCGTGAGATGCTCTGGGCATGCGCCCCACCACCGCGTTCACGTTCGCCGTTGCGCTCGCCCTGTCGCTGGTTGGCTGCACGAGTGACGGGGGCTCGGATACCGACCCCGCAACCGCCAGTGGCGGCGCCTCTGGGGGCACCGGAGCGACAGCGACCCGAGGCAATGCCTCAGGTGGCACCGGAGGGTCGACATTCAGCACCTGATGAAGCTGAGCGCGAGCGATCCCCAGCGAACCGTCTTCGCGGGCACGACGTTCGGTCCCGGTCGCTGCGGCGGCACGGTGGCCTTGCCCTTCACGGTGAATGTCCCCGATGCGTGGCTCGTGCTCGACGCCGGCTCAAGCCCGTACGGAGCGACGCCCAATAGCAAATTTGCGTTCCTGCTCCCGGATGGTGACGAGCTGCTCCAGGCCACGACGCTGGCTCGCTGCGTGACGGGCGGTCCCGTCTACATGCCGGATTGGATGCAGTGGCCGAACAATCAAGGTCGTGAGAGCGTGCGGGGTGACGGCATCAGCGGTGGAGGCCATGGCGCCTCTGGCATGAGCGCCCTCGGAGGCACGCTGCGCAAGGGTGAGTTGGTCGGCACCACGCCGATTCACCATGCCATCAAGATCAATCCTTTTGGCAAGGCCGCTCTATACTATTCCGCGACAATTACGGGATTTCGCTGGCCCGCCAAGGCAGCTGACGGCTACGCGCCAGGGACGTACAAAGGTAATGACCCGAATGTCGTGATGGGCTCGCTGCTCGCGCTTGAGCCCGCGCTCACGCCAGCGGGGCTCGGCATCACGACGGAACCGGGAAAGCTGCTGTTCGCAGCGATGCAAGACTACGGCCTCTGCTTCACCGAAGACGCGGCTTGGGACACCTGGGATTTGATCGTGGAGCGCGACGCAGAGGTCGAGTTCGCTAGCAAGTGGGGCTTTGACATGGGCAGCGCCACCTGGCGCGGCGAGGTCAATCGACTCATGCAGGCCCTGAGCGCCGTCACCAACAACGCTCCAGCCAGCGTCGGTGGCGGAGGCACCCCGCGCCGTCCGCTAGCGCCTCCGTTTGAGTGAGTGGGTTGACGCCGCCTGCCCGCGCTACAGCACGAAGCTGAGATGCTTGAGCTCGGGATCGACCGTGTGCAGGCTCATCACGCCGCCATGGCTCTCGAGCCAAGCCGCCTTGCCGTCGAGCAAAAACGCATCGTCGGCGCGCGAGAGGCGCGCCGCACCGACGGCTTTGGCGGGCACCACGACGCCGCCAAATTCGTTGACCACCATCGACCAGGTCTCGACGTAGTCGGTGAGCGTCCACTTCTCCCAAACCACGTAAAAGCGGTCTTCACCCCAACGCACGAGCTTGGGGCGCTCGACGTGAGCCGTCAGGCGATCAGCGTAGTCCGTCAGCCAGACCACGCCCGTGTTCTTGGCCGCGAACGAATTGTTCCAGTAGTCCGTGATACTCACGTCCCAGTCCTGGGCAGTGGCGTTCTTCGACTTCGTGTCCGCGACGGTCACTACATATTTCTCGGGCTGGGCGAGCTGAGCGAAGCCGACAGGCGTGTGCACCCAAGCCAGATTGCGCGAGACGTTGACGCGCTCGGCGATCTCATTGCCCGCCTCACTCGCGAACAGGTGCACGTAACCGTTCTTGCTCGAGGCAGCGCCGCCAAGTCGCGTAAAGACATTGTTGTAGCCACCGCCCGTATTGCTGCCGCCGCCCTTGATCGAGTAAAGATCGCGATTGGTCTTCTTTCCAGCGATTGTTACGCGTGAGAGCTCGATGCCCCGATGACTCGCGTCGCCCATGGCGAGCGTGATGAAGTCCGTCCCGTCAAAGGTACTGCGCTGATCGAAGGAGTGACTGATGCTGCCCAGCTCCGACGACAGCTTGCCGTCGGCCACAGTGCCCTCAAACATGCGCCCGATCTGGTGGCGCGTCTTGAGGCCCGTATCAAACTCCGTCATCTGCGTGTAGTGCAGCAGGAACGTACCCTTGCCGATCGTCAAGCGTGACGAACCCGCCTGGTAAGGTTGGTAGACGGGCAAATTCGATGCATTTCCGTCAAAATCGGCGCGCAGCTCCTGACGGTAGCTCTCCTTGCAATCACCACCAAGCTTGACGAGCTGCAGGATCCCATCGCGATGCTGCTTTTCCGGAGCCTGCGTGCCGCTGATGGCCTCAAGGATCGCAGTCGCCACGACGGGCTCGCCGTTTTCACTGATCCCAAGGCCACCGATGCGTCCGAGCGAGGGTGCCGAGACTGTCCACTTGGACGCATAGCCGCTGGTGTTTTTCTCGACGTGCGTGACATGAAATGCGGTCGCAGGCTTCGATTCTTGCCATACGACGTCAAAGCTTCCGTCACCGCGCGGAGCTGCTACAAGCCGCGGCGCGGCGCCGTAGATCGCGTCGTGCGAATCGGGCCCGACTCCCTCTTCGGTGTCCCAGGCTTTACCCACCGCAGAGGCCTTGCCCGGTGTGGCACAGGCAGCGTAACCGGTACCGGGACCGCCTTGACCTTGATTGACGTCGGCCTTGCCCCAATCGGCCGTGCCTCCGCTGCTACTGCTTCCGGTGCCGGTGCTGTTGCCACCACTCGCGGTGCTGCCACTCGCGGTGCTGCCACTCGCGGTGCTGCCACTGCCGTTGCCTGAGCCACCACTCCCATTGCCACCCGACGCGCTCGCGCCAGCTCCGTTACCATTGGTGTCGTTTCCCGTCGAGTCACTCGAGCAACCGGTAACAAGCCCGGCAAGCGCGCCTAGTGAGAGCAGCGTGGCGGTGAAGCCGAGAACCGGCGAGGTCAGTTTGGTCATGGCGATCGTCCTTCCAGTGGCGCATTGGAACGTTACTATTCGCCGTAATTGCCATGTTTGTAAATCACCATTACCAATTGCCTCAACCCTGGGAAATTCCTCGGGTTTCCGGACTTGGCGCCGCAGTAGGCGAGCAGAGTGCAGGGAACAGCGCTGCTCACCCAGCCTCGGCCAGAGAAGGGTTCTCCCTGTCAATCTCCTCCTCGGCCAACACCTGCGACCGCTCCCAACGCTTGCGCAGAGCCGGATCGGTTTCCATCTGCCGAGCGAGGGCTTGGCTCTCTCGCCATTCTGTGCACGCCGCAGTCATGGTCCAGTTTGCCGTGAGTCCAAGCTTCTCAACTTCCGCTTTGATGTCGGCTAGCTGAAGACGGAAGAACTCCTTGCGGGGGTTCACCTTGTTAACTTGGTCTAACATGAACCGCGAGTGCAGAGCCTTCTCCAGGGTGGGAGCGTCCTCGGCTGAAATCATCGCGTGAATGTCAAACGGGAAGGGCACCGACGCGTCGCCAAGCTCCCGAACTCGGTCCTCCGGATCCAAGCGCCGAGTCATTCCGATCTTGAAGACAAGCTCGCCGAACGCCCCCACATTGGAGATTACGTAGACGTTACCTACTCGCGTCTGCTGGGCCATTGATACAGCCCGTTTTCCGCGCTCTTCGGCGGACTGCAGGAGCGCGGTGAGTTCAGCCAAGCGCTGCTCGTACTTCGCGCGGTCCGCTTCCGATGACTTCTCTAGTTCGCGATGCGCCTTGTCATATGCCTTTCTGGCAGCATCCTCATCGCGAGCAGCCTCCTTGATGGCTCGCTCGTACTCCTTGCGAGCCTTCTCTTCGTCACGCATTCGCTCCCGTTCAGCGCGCTGCTCCTCTTTTTCCTGAAGGCGCAGTGCGTGCGCCGCCGCTGCCCACCACAACACAGCGAGCTGCGCATCGAGGTAGGTTGGGACTATTCGCGTCTGGCGAAATGCGCGACCGTGAACGTTCACCAATCTTGGGCGCAATTGCCGCCATCGGAGCGGCACAAGAAACGACAGACGGTGCTCAAACCACTCGTTGACGAATTTTTTGATTGGGCTCGAACGCAGTTCGAACAGGTCAAGGAGCAACGCGGGCTCGTGCCGTCGGCACTTG
>JBBRAB010000030.1:0-53765 GCA_038207155.1 Polyangiales bacterium | reverse complement strand
ACCAGGTTTGCGTTTCTTCGAAGAACGCTTCGTAATTGCTGCCGCCTTCTTTTTGCGGTCCGCCTGCTGCTTGGGTGAATCGCTTGACGGCGGCTTACTCGAATTACGCGATGAAGTTCCGAGTCTCTCCTCCAAAATCGCTATACGTCCCAGCGCGGCTTTGAGCAGCTGCTCAAGTTTTTCATTTTGAGCCAACGCGACCTTGAGCTGCTTCTCCAGCTCGTCGATGCGGTCGTCTCTCCAGTCGCGTTGTGTCAGGCGCCGGACCATGCACTATCGACAGCTCAATGGATAGAGCGTTGTTAAACATGGAGCAATCTCAATCGTTTACGCGCTACGGAACCGACTACCCCCCCCGTGAACGCGTACGAACCTGGAAAACTCAGATCACCATCCACCGCGGGTGGCCCCACGTCCTTGGAAATGCAGTGACCGAGTGGCCGTCGGGTAAAACCGCGCAAATCTGGCCCTATAGCGTCGGAAACTGACAGAGACTTGAAGTCCTCTCCCGTGCCGATTGACGTGCAACTACTTGAGAAATCGGTGACCACATCGACGGCGTCTACAGCCTCGCACGAATTCACCCAACTACGGGGCACGTCAGTCAACCCAAGTACGAACTGCTTTACACCGTCCACCTGATGGCCGCCCAGTCAACCTGTCCGCTAAACGGGGTGAAGTTCACAACTGCGCTCACCCGACTCCTGAGCAGAACCGCGTGACGCGCTGGCAGGCGTCGTGTCTGCGCTCAACCGAGTTCTGAGCAAAGCAACGCACCGAGTGCCCTGCGCCGGTGACGTCGGCCACGCGCCGCGCGTGGGTCAAGCGGGTCGCTACCGTCATTTGCGCCTCGCGCGGGTCAAGCACGTCGCTCCCATCAGGCTGTCGCGTGCCGGAATCACGGACTCGCTGAGCGAGCCTCGCTTCGGGCTGTAGGATTCCTCAAAATCAACAAGATCCGCATCTTGTGAACCACCGCGTTAGGGCTCGACGGATGCGGTCGCGGTTCGGTGAGGGCTCGTGTCTCCCTGCAACCACGCGACGTGCATCGCCCTTGGTGCGCTCATCCCTCTGACCCAACCATCCCGATTGATTCCGCGGCCTGGGGGTGTTGTCCCCCGTTCATGCGGTTGGCAATGATCACGTTAGGGCTACTGGTCTCGGTTCTCGGTTGCGCGGAGTCGAATGACGGCGCTGCGGCGGAACCCGCCGCTGTCGATTGGTCTTTGGGGCGTGGAACCGCGGCCTGCCACCAGTGGCAGCAGGGCTTTTGCGAGTTCATGCAAAAGTGCGGCGCGATGCCCTGGGAGGGCTGCGTCGCGCAGAACCAAGGCATGGCGTGTAAGTCCGATGCGGCCGCCAGCAAGTGCGCGGCTACATTCAGTTCGGCTTCCTGCACCGGCATCCCCGCGGACTGCACCTACGACGCGATCAGGGATCGTGCCCCCGCCGTTGCGCTGTGCGAAGGCTACGCTGCAGCCGCCTGCGATCTTGAGCTGCGCTGCGGAAAAACCTCGGACAAAACGCAGTGCGTGGCGACCGTCAAAGCCGCTCGGCACTGCGACGTCGCCGTATCGATCCAGCTGAGCTACGAGACCTGCATCTCTGAGCTCAAGTCAATGTCCTGCGCAAGCGCTCTGCCGACGGCCTGCACCCAAGCCGTTCTGGGTGGGTGAGTCTTGTGGGGGCGCCCTCGCAGCGCCCCCCGCGCAGCGTGCCGCGCGCATGCGGTTCCGCGCCTCTCTGCGCGTCAAATCTCGGGTTTTGAGGCGCGTTTGGCGATGTTGCCGCTGAAGCGCGCGGGGCGCTTTTCGCGGAAGGCGTTGAGTCCCTCGCGGTAGTCGGAGCTGTCGTAAACGCCGCGGCGCAGGCCCTGGAGACGCTCGAAGGTCTCCGGTGCCAAGGGGTGCGCTCCGCCGAGCATGCGGAGCTGCTCCTTGATGGCGGAAATCGCTAGGGGCGAGTTCTGTGCAATGCGTTGAGCGACCGCCATCACGACGCCCTCGAGCTCCTCGTTGGGCACCACGTGATTGATGACACCGACGCTCTGCAGCTGCGCCACCGTCATCGGACCAGCCGTGAAGAACATCTCCTTTAGGAGATTCAAGGGGGCCGCGTTCATCAGGTGCAGGATCCCCGAGGCGTTGTACGGCACACCGAGCTTGGCAGGGGTAATCGCGAAGGTGACATCCGGCGCCGCATAGACGAGATCGCAACAGAACACGACCTCACAGGCTCCGCCCCACACGCTGCCCTCGATCATCGCGAGCACCGGCGCCGGGAAGCGTCGCAGCGCATCGATCACTCGGAGTAGTGGGTCGTGGTACGTCAGCGGATCGCGACCGGGTTGCGGCAGCTCGTTGACGTCATGGCCCGCGGAGAAGACCTTGGTGCCACGTGGCGCTCGGAGCACGACCGCTCGGGCGCGGAGTTCCTTCAACCGCTCGAGCGCGGACAAGACCTCAACGATCAGCGCTTCGCTCAAGGCGTTGCGCTTTTGTGGATTGTTCAGCGTGATGACGCCGATCTGCTCGGAGAACGCGACTTCAACGAACGACATGGTGGGAGGCTGCTATCACGCCGCGAACAACCAGCCCAGCTGGATTGCTGAATCCCGGGTGGAATCCACGAGTTGGCTCCGCGAGCTTGCAGAACTGCAACCCGTGTGTCGCGCAACACGGCGACAAAAAGCGAGAGGACCCAGGGGTCACCGACGGGCCAGGCTACCAACAACCCAACCCTGAGGAGTTGCCATGAAGCTATCTCGCGCACTGCCCCTGATCGCCGCCGTTGCTCTTGCCCCCACGCTCGCCAGTTCGGCCGAGGCCATGGTCTACAAAGGCGCTGAGCTCTACAGCTCCGAGCTGCGCCAGTACGGGCGCTTTGAGATGCGCATGAAGATGGCCCGCGGCAGCGGCGTGCTCAGCACCTTCTTCCTCTACAAGAACGGCTCTGAGTTGGCGGGAGCGAAATGGGAAGAGGTCGACATCGAGGTGCTCGGCAAGAACAACGCCGTCGGCTGCCAGTCGAACATCATCACCGGTCCTCCCCGCGCGAGCTCCGAGCAGATCTTCACTACCGCGGCATCTCTTGCGGACGCCTACCACGTCTATCGCATCGACTGGACGCCCGAGTACGTCGCGTGGTTCGTAGATGACGTCGAGGTTCGTCGCACGACAGGTGAACAATCCGCCCTTCTGGTCAATCCCGAGTCGATGCGCTTCAACATCTGGTCGTCGGACAGAGAAGCCTGGGTTGGGCCCTTTGATGACACGGTGCTGCCGCAGTACCAGTACGTCGATTGGTTCAAGGTTTACGACTATGCTGCCGGCAAATTCACGCTGGCCTGGGAAGACAAGTTTGACGCCATCGATCCCACGCGCTGGCTCATGGGGAACTGGACCTTCGGTGGCAATCGCGTTGATCTCACGCCGCTCAACGTCGGCGTGAAAGACGGCTACCTTGTGCTCGCGTTGACCAAGGAAACCGCGACCGGCATCGCGGGCGCCGATCCCACCGGCACCGCCGTTCCTGGTGGCGGCGGAGCCCCTTCGACGGGTGGCGCAGCGAGCACGGGTGGCGCGGCGGCAACCGGAGCAACCACGGGCGCTGGCGCAACTCCCGCCGGCGGTGCACTCAACGGCACGGGCGGGGCAGCAACCGGCGCGGCGCCGGCTGTCGGCACCCCTGCCGACTCGGCCGACGGTGGCGGCTGCGCCTTGGCTCCTGCCGCACGCGGCAAGTCCGTTGGCGCTGCCGGGCTGCTCGCGCTGCTCGGACTCGCGGTGACCGCACTGCGTCGTCGCAAGGCCTGAGCGCGGCGCGGCGTGTGACTCGCGGCGTGCTGCCACTTGGCAGCGCGCCGTGCTCTCGTGAAGCGTCCGCGTGCTTAGCGTCGTCGACGTTGGCGGCGCGGGGCCGGAGCGTCGGGATCAGCGGGTGCCGCTGCGGGGCGCTCCGTCGGGGCGCTGCGGTCCACGGTCGTGGCGCGCTCCACGGGGGCGCCGCGCTCGGCCGGGGCGACGCGCGAGCCCACGGGGGTCGGGCGAGAGCCCGCGGCTGCACGAGAGCCCGCGGAACCGCGGCCGCCTGAGGCCGCACGGGGACTGGGCGCGGCAGGCGCGGCAGCTGTCTCCGCCGCGGAAGGCGGGGTCACCGCTCCATCGCGCGCGGCTAGCAGGATGTCCAGCACCTCACGCGCCTCGGAATACAGCGTGGTGCGCTGGAATCGCCCACCCCGACCGGACTCCATGCGCGGCAGCAGCGCCACGATGCGTCGCATGGCGTCGGCGATGCGACGGGGCACGTTGAGACGATCGATCACCGGCTCGAGGAAATCACCCACGGCCTCGATGCGGTCATCGCTGCCTTCGCAGGCCTCGAGCATCGGCTCGAGCAGCAGCAGGGTGCAAAGCGCCACATCCGAGAGCGGCGTGCCGCGCTCGGCCGTGACGCGATCGATCCCGCCGAGCAGTCGCCAAGTGATCCCGCCGGATTCACCATCGTCCGACAGGAACGTGGCCAGCTCGGGCAAGAGCACGTCCAGCACGCCGGTCTCCCAAGCGAGCCAGAAGGAGCGCTGGGAGGCGCGACCGCGCAGCAGCCGCAGCAGCTCCTCGAACAAGCGGGGACGCGCTGCCATCGCGAGCGAGCCACGACAATGCACCATGGCGTCGTAGACCGCGGGCGACATGCCGCAGTCGAGGCGCGCGGCAAACTTGATGGCGCGCAGGATCCGCACCGGGTCCTCGTGAAAGCGCGTGACCGGGTCGCCGATTGTGTGGATCGTGCGGCGCTCGATGTCCGGCATGCCGTCGACCCAGTCGAGCACCTGCCGACCGTCAATGTCGTAAAACAGGCCGTTTACCGTGAAATCGCGGCGCCGGGCGTCCTCATGGGCTTGCCCGAACTCGTTGTCACTGCGGATCAGTAAATCCGCACCTTCGCGCTCTTCATCCTGCTGAGGGGCGCGCCGGAAGGTGGCCGTCTCGATCACCTTGCCGGCTGAAAACAGCACATGCACGAGGCGGAAGCGGCGACCGATGATGCGTGAGTTGCGAAAGAGCCGGCGCACGTCGTCGGGTGAGGCGCTAGTGGCGACGTCGTAGTCCTTGGGCTGAAACCCAAGCAACAGATCGCGGACGCACCCGCCGACCAAGTAAGCCTCGTAACCGGCGCGCGTTAAGCGTCGCACGACGCGCGCGGCGTCCGGATCGATGCGTTCCTCGGACAGCGTTACATTGTGTAACTCCGGCGCGGGGCGAGTCGCCGCCGCGGGGGGCGGAGCGGACTTGCCGCTGCCCGCGAGCAGCAGATCGAGATCCTTGGGGAGATCTCGCACCTCGAAGCGCGGCAGATCGAGATCCTGGTCGTGACCGTGAGCGTGACCGGTATCACCTGAATCGACGAGATGGTCGACCATGCTTTGCGTCGGTCGCCGCGCGCGACTGCGTGGTGCCGAAGCGCGTTGCGGTTCTCGGGGCTTACGCGTTGCCTCGCTGGCACCGTCCGCGAGGGGCGGGCGCTTGGAGCGGGGTCGGGGGGGCGGGTTGGTTCCCATCAGATAACCGTGAACCGGCGTGCAGGGGCTAAAGAGAGCCCCGACCGATTAGCAGGGCCGGGGCCTGGCGACCAGCACCATCCGGAGCGCTCCAGGATGCGGCCGACCGGGCGGGCCTGCGAAATGCCTTCCTCCGCAACCCCATTCGCGGTGACAATCGTGTTTCCGTGCAGACTTACTGGCTCCGTTACCGTGGAACTCGATTTCCAATCCGCCGCGGGGAGTACATCCTCGGGCGCAGTCCCTATTGCAGCATCGTCGTCAGCAATGCGTTGGCATCTCGCCAGCACTGCGCCGTGCGCCTCAATGCCGATGGGCTCAGCATCGTCGATCTGGGCAGTCGCAATGGCACGACCGTCAACGGGGAGGCACTCCAGAAGGAACGGCCGCTCAAGAGCGGCGATGTCGTGCGGGTGGGTTCCGACGCGATCGAGGTCGTGCTGACTGAGGGAACCCCTCAGCACCGCACCACTTCGAGTGGCTCGCGGTTGCGACTCGACACCAAGCCTCGGATTGATAAGCAGAGCTCCTCACCTCCCGCGCGTCCGTCCCCCGACGACCATGAGTCGGAAGAGGACTCCAATACGTCGACCCGTCATCAGACGGTCTCGCTGGTACTGGAGCTCGTGCGGGTCGCCGCTCAGCTCCCCGATCGCGAGGACGCCGTGCGCACGATTCAGCGCGCGATCGACAGCATCATCGAGGCCAAGCTGAACCGCAATCAGGCGGTTGAGTGCGACGACGGCGCCCGGCTCGCCGCGGCAATTCGGGAAGTGGCGTCCTGGTCGCTTGCCAGCGTCCATGAGCGCTGGGCTCGTGACGCAATCGCCGCTCTCGGGGAGGACGCGTGACGATCCTCCTGATTACGCGCGACCTCGACGTCGGCGAGATCCTGATAGCGGCGCTGGCTCGAGCGGGCAAGCAGGCGCGTTGGATCACCTCGCTCGATGAAGCGCGCGAGGTGATCGAGCAGGAAATTCAGCATGTCGTGGTGATTGACACGGTGCTGACGGGCTTTGCCGATTTCGTTGATGGTGTGCGCGAGGGTCGACCCTGGGTGCGCGTATTTCTGCTTGATGATCCGGACGCTCCTGCGTTTCGCACGGGCCTGCCGACGCTCCCCAAGCCTTTCGATGTCGCTGAGCTCTCGCCCCTGCTGGTGCGTGAAGAGGAGTCGGCTGAGCTCGATCGGCGTCGGCGGACCTTCGAGGCTCGCGCGGGCGAGCTCGTCGAGCGTCAGCAGGATCTCACGCGTGAGCTCGAGCATTCCGAGCGCCTCGCGACCCTCGGTCGCATCGCGGCCAGCATGGCTCACGAGATCAACAATCCGCTCGCCGTCGTGCGCTCAGCCGCGCTCTACATGCGCGAGGTCGCCGAGAAGGCGGGTGATCCCGAGATGCTCGAGTGCGCCGCCGATCTTGATCTGGCGGTCGACCGCGTCGGCACCTTCGTGCAGCACGTTTGTGGTTTTGCCCGGCGTGAGCGACCCGTGCTCACGGACGCACCTCTGGCCGGCGCGATCGAAATCGCGCTCCGGCTCGTCAAGCCACGGCTGCGCAACCGCAACGTGCAGCTCGAGCAAAACCCGATCCCGACCATGGCCGTCCCTCACGATCCGCCGCGCCTAGCGCAGGCCGTGATGAACCTGCTGTCGAACGCGGCGGACGCGGCCTCGGCGGGCGGCGGACGCGTGGTGCTGTCGGTGATCGACAACGAGGACCACGTCGTGGTTCGCGTCGAGGACGACGGCCCAGGGCTCGATCCGGAAATCCAGGGCAAGCTCTTTGAGCCGTTCACCAGCACCAAGCCGAGCGGTCAAGGGACGGGCCTCGGGCTCGCCATCACTCGACAAATCCTGATCGACCATGGCGGCAGCGTCGTGCTCCGCAACCGTCCGGATCGTCCGGGAACCTGCGCAGAACTGCTGCTTCCACGCCTCGATACCTCGGCTTACCCCGTGCTGATCGTGGACTCGGACGCGCTCGTGCTGCGCGCGCTGTCGGCCACCCTGCGCAGCGAGGGGTTTCCGGTCACGGCCGTGGCCAGTTTCGCCGAGGCGGCCACCATGGCCACGCCACGCGTGGCGGTGATCGACTCACATCACCACGACGTGCTTGCGGGCAACGTCGTTCAGCGCATCCACTCCGCTCACCCTAAGGCCCATGTGCTGGTGATCGTCGACTCACTCGCCGACACCCCCGACGGTGCCGCGGGCGCCCTCACCAAGCCCTGGAGTCCCAAGGCTCTGGTGGCCGAGGTGCGTCGCCTCTGCATCCGCGTCTAAGCCAAGTTCGCGCCTTGCCGTCGCAGCACGCGCCTTGCCGTCGCACCACGCGCCTTGCCGTCGGGGCACGCGTTTCGCTCAGCGAGTTGCGCCACGGGGTGAAGACAAAACAACCACGGCTGAGTCGAGTGACTCAGCCGTCGGGTAAGCTCGGTGCTTTGCAGTGCGCGGTTAGTTCGCGTTGAGCTCGACGCGCAGCAGCTTGCGACCGATGAACAGGTAATCCCCATGACCAAGCGCCTGCTCAGTCTTGAGCCGCACGTAGGTGCCATTGCGGCTGTCGTGATCGGTCAGGAAGTAGTGTCCTTCCTTCTCTTCGACGGTGGCGTGCATGGCGGACATGAACACGTCCCCGGGGAAGTTCAGATCCCCCTCTTCGCGCCCGATTTGCAGGCGATTGCCGCGTGCGCAGACCGTCATGCCGAGCGCGCCGCCCTCAAGGACCTGGTTGAGACGGAAGGTGCTCGGATAATGGGGCGAGGTGTAAAAGAAGGTGCCGTCCGGATCGGCCCCGTCGGCGCTGCGTGGATCGGGGTCGAGGCGGAAGAGCTGCTCACCGGCGATGAACGTGTCACTCGCTGAGAGCTCCACCGTGCCGCGAACGCGCACGTAGATGCCATTGACCGAACCCTCATCGCGTACGATCAGGCGACCGTCGCGGTAAAAGAGGTTGGCATGGCGCGGTGAAACGAAGGGATCGTCCGGGAACTCAATCTGCCCCTGACGACCGACCACATGCTGATCGGCTTTGAGGTGGTAGCTGAGGCCATCCATGCCATCCCCGCGCACGAGCAGCAGCCGTGCCTTCTCGGGGTTCTGCATCTCGCTGAAGAACTTCACCCGGAGGTTCAGCACGTCATCGGGGACAGGTGCACCACAGCGGCCGCAGAACTTATGTCCGCGCGGCACGGGGGTCATGCAGGAGTTACAGACGAAGTGCTTGACTTGATCCATGAGTTCCTCCTCCGACGGAGCGCCCGGAGGGTCCTCGGTAGGCTTGGGCTGAGAGGGTCGATCAATTTCTGCCGCTTGTATAGGAGAATGCGGCGGGGGCGCAGAGTCGAGGTCGAGAGCTTCCTCAGGAAACAGCCGCAGTCCGTGACCACAGGTCGGACAGGCAGGGGTGCCCATCGGACTGAAGCGATCACAGCGTCCGCATGCGATACCAAGCTCGGTTGCGTGCGCTGGCATGTCCAGGTGCGAAGGTAGGACCAGCGCCCCCTCCGAATCAAGGTGGAGTCGCATCCAAGCGTGAAGCAGCCCTAAGCCGGGCGGGCGAACCAGCGGCCGCCCCAGGATCCACCCCGCAGGCCCGGCGGCCCAGTAGGAGCGAGAGGCTCTTCCGTCCAACCGTCCGGCGACTCAGTCCGGCGCTCGATGGACACAAGCCAGCGCTCGACGGACTCCGAGCAGGCTTGCGGAGACTCAGCGCCGCGTTGCGGGGACTCAGTGCAGCACTTCGAAGCGCGTCTCGTGGTCCATGTATCCCTTGCGACTCCACAGACGAAAGATCACCGTCTCTTTGCAACTCTCCGCTGACACGGGGCCGTAGTCGCGTGAGTCGAAGGGGAACTGGCGATTGTCACTCACGAGGAACAGCTTGCCCTCGGGCACGACGCTGCGGAACTTCGGTGGAGCGGCGTAGTTGTCGGCGATATTGCCGCGATGGTGCAGGCTGCCCTGGAGGTCCTCCTCCGAGCAGTTCTGATCCACGATGGCGCCGCTGCGCGGATGGATCGACTGAAACGCGGGACAGCCGCGCTCGGTGCGAATCGAGGCGCCGTTGATGGTCACTTGAGCACCGAGCACGTCCATCTTGTCGCCGCCCATGCCGAGGATGCGTCCGACCACGACTCGCTCGGGCGCGCCGGGTTCGGGGCAAAGCACGAGATCACCGTAACTCGGCGGGGTGAGTCGCCAGAGCAGCACTTTGTCCCCCGGAAAGATGGTCGGCATCATGGAAGCTTCGAGCCAAGGATCAGAGGTAGGTGCGGTCCAGGGACGCACGGCCACCAGCCGCGCAATGCCACTGAGCACGCCCAGGACGAGCAGCGTCCAGAGGAGGAATCGGCCGAACTCACGCATGACCTCCGGAGCCTAGCGCTTTGCAGCACCGAGGGGAAGGCGAGCGGCAACTCAGTTGTCGGGACCGTCGCGGCGCCGGGCGCAATCGCGCCGCATTGGCCGCATCCGAGTTCGGCTCGCCTATTGCTCACAATGAGGCGTGATGCTGCCACGCCGTTCTGCCTTGGGTTTGTTGGGTTGGTTCGTCGTGGTAACGGGCTGTCAGGGTTCGCAGGATTGGGGTGATGCTCCCGATGGAGGCGCGCATCAGTCGACCGCCTCCTACATGTTTGGCGGAGCAGGGCCGTCGACGGTCGTCCTGCTGCTCGATGCTGCTCCGACAGCGTTGGCTCTGCGCGAGCACGCGGTGAACCAGTTTGTTGACCTGCAACCTCCCGAGCGAGTGACTCCGCTAGCGACGGGGCGGCAGGTGCGGTACAAAGTGGGCTGCCTTTACTGGTCGAAGTCGCCCATTGCAGCTCACCCATCGCTCCGTCCCCCGACTTCTCGGGACTCTCGCCCTCCTGCTGGTGGCCTTCGCGGCACAGGCGGATCGCGGACCCCAGCTGCACGAGCCGCTGATCCCCGATCCGAGTGAGGATCTGCGGTTTGGTGCGCGCCTCTCGGGCGCCAGTCTGCCGGCCGCCATCCGCACCCCAGGCGGTCTCGTGGGCGCTCCGGAGTCCGGGCGCGCTCCCGGTCGCTCAGAGCCGGTGTACGGCAAAGATCCGAAGGGCAGCGACGGCAAGTTTCAGATCGACGGCGACACGCGAGCTCCCGCGCGGCTGCCCTATCACGAGTCTTTTCGTCCGGGGATCACGCCATTCAAGCGAGTATTCTCGTTCGACAGTGTCGACGCGCAGATGCGGCTGATCGTGCAGGACTCACTGCGCACCGTGGCGGTGCGCAGTGAGTCCGTGCAGGGCGACGATGACGAGTTCTTCGCCGATCTTGTGGTGGATTTCGTCCCCTCCACGTTCACGCGTATCCCCACGCCGGCGCCGAGCACGCGCCTGATCGCCGCTCACCTCGAACCGGACGAACCGCTCGAGTTCTGGCGCGATCGGGCTGAAAACTGGTTCGTTCGGAGTGCGTCCGCGCGCGGTCCGCAGCGGCTCATGCTGCAGCTGGCCGTGCCGCGCGCTGCTTTTACGGCGCGCATGACGGTGAGTGAGCGTCGCGCCCTTGCCTCGGCCTTGCCAACCCTGCCCGATAACCTCGCACCGGCGGCGCGTCCCGTGCTCGCGCGCATCGGGCTTGATGACGCCACACCGCCGGACGTCGCGCTGAAAAAGCTCGTGGACTATTTCCGTGGCTTTGAGCCTGCCGAGCAGGCCGCGCTCGTGACCGGTGGGGCCGAGCTCTATCAAGCCCTGGCTTTGTCTCGCAAGGGCGTCTGTCGCCACAGGGCCTACGCGTTTATGCTCACCGCGCTCGGTTGGGGCCTTCCGACCCGCTTCGTTCACAACGAGGCGCATGCCTGGGTCGAGGTATTCGGCGGCACCAGCTGGCACCGCATCGATCTCGGTGGTGCAGTCACCGGCGTGGACTTCCGCGGTGGCCCCCCCGAGGCGCCCCATCACCGTCCGCCCAAAGACGAGTTCGACTGGCCCAGCAATGCCACGCCCGGCTCCGCGCTCTCTCCGCCCGAGGGCGCGGGAGGTGGCGGCGCCGCCACGCCAACGGGAGACGGCAGTCCTGAGGACCAGAATGCGCTCGCGGAGCTGCTCAAGACGCCTCCACCGCTCAGTGACCTCCCGCCCGCCAACATCGAGCTGGCTCCGCTCGCGAGCGGTGAGCTGCGGCGCGGTCAGTCGGTGGCGCTCAAGGGTCGGGTGAAAGCCGGGGACAACGTTTGTCACTCGCTTGGCCTCGAAGTTCTGCTCGTTCAAGGCCCGCGCGTGCGTCGCGCCGGGCGCTTCGTCACCGACGCGTTTGGGCGGTTTTCAGGTGAGATCGCGATTCCGAGTGATGTCGACGTTGGGGACTACGATCTCGTCGTTGCCACGTCCGGCAACGAGCGCTGCGGTGCTGGTACAAGTCGCTAGTCGGCTGCGTGAGTGTCCGCGAGCGCGGGCTGCTGGGGCGTCAGGCGTCACACGCGCGCGCTAGTGCGTCGTGCGGGTCGCGTCCCACTCGAGTTCCGTCCGTGGCTTTTCGACATGGGGTGGCACCCAGCGGTACTCGCTGCCGGTCCACTCATGACGACCCTCGATGACGTGCTCCCCTGCGTCCGGCGTCGGTTCCCGTTCCGGTCCGGCTGGAGTTGGCGGCAAAAACGCCTGGGTGGGGGAGCTTTTGGCTGCCGGTGGCGGAGGGGCTGCTGTTTGGAGCTCAGTTGCCGGGCGCGAACGCGCCGTTGGCACGCAGCCAACAACCAACAGCATCCAGCAGAGCAAGCGTCTCATCGTGACGCGATCCTGGCATGACTCCTGGGGGTTGGGCCAACCCAGGTGCCACCGGGCTGTTTTCGGGAGTAATGTCCGCCGTTTCGGTAAAAAAGCGCGCTAAGCTGCCGCACCCCCATGCTTGGCACTCGCAACTTGACCGCTTCGGCTCTGGCTGCCTCGGTTCTGCTGACTGCAACGAGCGCGACGCTCGCGCAGTACGGCCTCGAACGACCTTCCACGTTGCGTGCCCTCGGGCGGGATCCCGTGAGCAATCGCGACACCTCGGCCGCCACCACCAATCCGGCGAGTCTGGCGTTTTTGCCCGGAGCTGAGCTGCGCTGGACGAGCATGTATCTCAACGAGGGCTCCCGAGTGCCGTCGCAGGGCAATGCCTTCGCGTTCGGCTTTCCGATCCCCGCCCTCAATCTGGCGACCACGCTGCGCTACGACATGCTGCAGCCGCCCGCAGGCTCTGCACTTCCGCAGCACAATTGGCTGACCTGGGCTCTGGCGCTCAAGACGACGGAAACCTCGGCGCTCGGCGTGAGCTGGCAGCGGACCTCGTCCACGGCGAGCTGGCTGCACGGTCTCAATGCCTGGAACCTCGGCTGGACCTGGCGCCCGGGGGACGCGATTGGTTTCGGGATCGCGGCCAAGGCAATCGGGGGTCCGTCCAACGAATGGGGCGGTCGGCTCGAGCCCGCCTGGGAGTTTGCGACCTCGCTGCGTCCGTTTGGCACCGATCGCGTGGAGCTCGGACTCTCGACGCTCTGGATGCTGCCGCAAGGCCTGGCGGACTACGCGATCCCGCGCGGCACGCTGAGCTGGCGATTGCCCGGATTTGGTCGCCTGTGGCTGGACGGGATGATGAGCGATCCAACGCGCCGAATTGACGCGCGTAGCTGGCTTGCCTCAGCCGGTTTCTCACTTGAGCTGGACGGGCCCGGGGGTGGCGCTTCGTTCGGCGTGGGCAGCATGATCGGCTCGGATCTGCGACCGCAGGGCAATACCAAGGCCGCCAACAACATCATGGTCGACGTGGCGTTCCGCAGCTATCGCGAGAGCGCGGCTGTGGCAGGTCCGGGCCTGGCGCTGCGTCTGCGAATCGAGGACACGCCGGGTGCGCGTCGCCATGTGGCGCTGCTGAGGCGGCTCTGGACCATCGCCGAACGTGAGCCGGGCGTCGACGCGGTGGTGTTGGAGTTGCACGACTCCCCAGCGAGCTCACTGGCTCACGCCCAGGAGCTGCGCGACGCCATCACGAACCTGCAGCAGCATCGCAAGAAGGTGGTCTGCCACGTCGACGATGCGGGGGGCAACGCGCTCTACGTTTGCGCCGGGGCGGATCGCATTCTGATGCATCCTTCGGGTACGGTGCGCTACGCCGGCATGTCGAGCACGGGGTTCTATTTCAAGGGCCTGCTCGACAAGCTAGGCATTCACGCCGATTTCGTGCGGGTTGGCGCGCATAAGAGCGCGCCCGAGTCCTTCACCAATACCGAGCCCAGTGAGACGACGCGAGCCGATCGACTGGAGCTACTGACCGACCTTCACAAGCAGTGGCTGGAGGGCGTCGGCAAGGGACGCAAGCTCGCGACGGCTGAGCTGGCCACCCGCATCGCCAAGGGGCCGTTCGTGGCGAGCGAAGCCAAGCTGGCCGGGCTGATCGACGACTACGCCTACGAGGATGAGATCGAGGACAAAGTCTCCCTGATGGCGGGTCGCCCGATGCAGCTCGTGGACGAGCTGGCGACGCGCGCTCCCTCGGAATTTGGCGCGCAGCGTTCGCTTGCGGTCGTCTATGTCGATGGCGACATGGTCGACGGACGCAGCCAAACCCTGCCGCTGATCGGTAATCGGATGGCAGGGGCCATGACGCTCACCGAGCATCTGCGTCGGCTGCGCAAGGATCCGAATATCGCGGGCGTGCTGCTGCGGATTGAATCTCCTGGTGGCTCGGCGCTCGCGGCTGACACCTTGTGGCGCGAACTTCAGCTGCTGGCGGCGCAAAAGCGCGTCGTGGTCAGCATGGGCAGCGTGGCGGCGAGCGGCGGTTACTACATCGCGTCGATCGGCTCGCGCGTGTTTGCCAATCCCGGCACCGTCACCGGCAGCATCGGCGTGTTTTACGGCAAGGCCGACGTCGCTGAGCTGATGCGGCGCATCGGCGTCAACGTCGAGACCACCAAGACCTCGCCGCGTGCCGACACCGCGTCACTCTTTCGGCCGTACAGCGAGGATGAGCGTCGGGAACTGCAAATCAAGGTAGAGCAGTACTACTCCGTGTTCCTCGATCGCGTCTCGCGTGGGCGTCATCTCAGCAAGGAGAAGGTCGACGCGACTGGTCAGGGCAAGGTCTTTTCCGGCGCAGCCGCCCTCGCTCCTGCCCTGATTGACGAGCTCGGTGGGATGCGGCAGGCCCTGGCTTGGCTGCGCCAGGAAACAGGCGTCACCGACACGGCGCCGCTCGTCGAGCTGCCGCCGCCTGATGGAACCTTGCTCGGCAAGGTGCTCGGACTCGAGGGTGTGCACAGCGCCGAGGCTCCGTTGCTACCGCCACAGGTGCTGCAGTTTGCTCGAGCGCTGGCGCCCTTCTTGACCGCGCAGGACACCACGCCTCTCGCGCGCCTCGAATGGACTATCGACGAGCCATGATCGCGCCCATGTTTCGGGCTGAGTCGCTCAGTGTGGAGCTGGCTGGACGCCGGCTGCTCGATGGCTTGACGCTGGAGGTCACCGCTGAGCGTGCCGGACTCGTTGGGGCGCTTGACGCTTGGTTCGGCCTGCTTGGCGGCGGCGCTTCGCTCGTCGGTGGCACGCTTGAGCTTGCAGGCCTCGATTGGAAAGAGGCGCTCGCGACGGGACACGCGGCGGTGGCGCAGACTGCAGTCGGTTTTTCTCCCCGATTTCGCGTCGAGGATTACCTCGAGGCGGGGCGGCCCTGGCTTGCGTCACAGGCTCGTTCGCGCGTGAACGCACGACGCAGTCTCGAGCAGCTGGGGCTCGGGGAGTTTCGACGCACCCCGCTCGGTGGTGAAGGCTCGCTCGTGCGGCAGCTGGCGGGTCTCACGCTGGCCATGTTGACCGAGCCTGCGCTGCTGGTTGTGGCCTGGCCGCTCGGGCAGCTCGCCGAGCAGGCGTTCGCTCGCTATGGAGCCGCGCTCGGCCGTGCGGTGCATAATCGTTGCTGGATGGCGCCCTGGTATGCCAGCGCGCCGCTCCCCGCCGAGCGTGCGTGGCTCGCGAGCCTCTCGACCGTGGTCTGGGTGGAGCCCTCCGCAGCGCTGCAGCTGCCCTCTCTGCCCGAGGGCTGCCTGCACGTGCTGGCTCGCGTGACCGGAAAACCGCAGAAGCTGGCGACGCGCCTCGCCGAACAGGGCATCACCAGCCAGCTGCTCGGCGGAAATGCGGGTTTGATTGTCACGCTGCCGCGAGACGAGCAGGGTCATCCGCGGACTGACGCGCTGCTAGCGAGCTGCGTCGAGCTGGGTTTGGGGCTGACTGGCCTCGAGCCGCTTGACGGACGACGCTGAGGCGGCATTCTCGGGCCTGTACCTCGCAAGGAAGCCACCGTGACCGATCCTCGTAGTGCCATCGCCAAAGCGCGACGCGTCGTCGTCAAGATTGGGTCGCGGACCCTGGCTTCCGATCCGGCCGCCGCCGCTCGCCTCGCTGCTGAAGTGGCTGGGTTTGTTAGTCGTGGCTACGGCTTCGTGATCGTAACGAGTGGGGCCATCGCACTGGGGTGCGGCCGTCTCGGGTATCGCACGCGACCCAAAGAGATGGCGAGGCTTCAAGCCGCCGCCGCCGCGGGTCAGAGCGTCCTGATGCGTCGCTACGACGAAGCCTTCGCCACTGCCGAGCTCACCGCCGCTCAGGTGCTGCTGACTCATGCCGATCTTGCCGATCGCGAGCGCGCCAACAACGCGCGTGAGGCTCTGGCGGCCCTGCTCGATGCCAACGCGATTCCGATCATCAACGAGAACGACACCGTCTCGACCGAGGAGATCAAGTTCGGGGACAACGATCAGCTCGCCTCGATGGTAGCTCCCCTGGTTTCGGCCGATTTACTGATCTTGCTCACCGATGTCGACGGTGTGCTCGACGCCGATGGTGTCCGCATCCCGGTGATGCGCGACGATACCGAAATCGGAAAGATCGAGTCCAAGGGCGAGAAGGTTGGGACGGGAGGCATGGAGAGCAAGCTCGATGCGGCGCGCAAGGCGACGCGCTCGGGCGCGGCTGTCGTGATCGCTTCCTCGAAGATGCCCAACGTCATCACTGCGGTGCTCAAGGGTCAGGATGTCGGGACCCTGCTGCCCGCCAGCACCCACGCCCTGCGCGCTCGCAAGCACTGGATCGCCTACACCCTGCGTCCGCGTGGCGCGGTGCTGCTCGACGCCGGAGCCGCTCAGGCCTTATCCTCGGGGCGGCACAGTCTCCTCCCGATCGGCGTGCTCGGGGTGCGGGGTGAGTTTCACCGGGGTGACGCGGTCAGCCTGATCGGACCGAGCGGTCGTGAAATCGGGCGCGGGCTCACGCGCCTTGGCGCCCTGGACGTCGCTCGCGCTGCGGGGAAAAAGGGCGAATCGCTCGAACTACTGTTCGGGACTGAGGCTCGCGATCTGGTCGTGGTACACAAGGACGACCTCGTCACGGAGCTCTAATGCCTGAAAAGCGACCTAGCCCCTTTGTCCGCCGGAGCAAGCGCGTCGAGCCCTGCTGGGCTGCGCTGTTTGGGCTGGCGTGGCTCTCGGCCTGCCACCCCACCGCTGCGCCCCGCAACCAGGCCAAGTCCGACCCAGAGGCTGCTCCGGATTCCGAGGTCACGGCCTTTTCCACGTCCAAGCCGGGTCGCGGTCAAAACGCGTCGCGTGCTCCGCACGATTGTCAGCGTGTCGAGTGCATGGGTGACGTCTCCGGGCCGCTGCTGAGTGTCCTCGAAGCGCGTTTTCAGGCTGCGCAAGCCTGCTACCAGGCGCTCCTCGAGCAGGGGAGTCGCGCCACCGGGCGGGTCGAGGTCATGTTGCGCGTCGGTGGGGATGGGCGGCTTTGTCGCTCGGGTATCGCTCTCACCGAGCTCGGCTCATTACCGGAGTTCGAGCGCTGCGTGCTCGGCAAGCTTGGGGACTCGTTTCCCGAACCCAAGGGGGGCTGTGTGGACATCCGCGCGCCGCTGCGCTTCGTCAGTGTTGAAGCACCCGCCGACGGCGCTCCCGCTGAGCCTCAGGCTGCTTCGGGGGACCAGGTGGCTCCCGTGAGCACGGCTTTGCCCGCGAAATCTGCGTTGCCCGCGAGCACCGCTTCGGCGCTTCCAGCCGCCAACGGCGCGCCGCGTCGCAAGTGACTCAGTTCTGCGGCTGACTCGCTTCCCGCTCTGGCTCGAGCTCGGTCGCCGTCAGGCGCGCGAGCAGCCCTTCGATGTCGGGGAGCAGGTAAGGTTTGGCGATCCCGGCCACGAAGCCGTAGTCCGTGGGCGAGGCCATGATCGGATCCTCCGAATAGCCGCTGGAAGCAATGGCGCGAACCTCGGGATCCAGCTCCCGCAGCCGGTCGAGCGTATCGCGGCCTCCGAGGCCGCCCGGCACCGTGAGATCGAGCAGCACCCAGTGGTAGCGTTCTCCAGCCTCCAGCACAGCGCGATAGCGAACGATGGCGCTCGCTCCGTCGGGCACGGTGTCGACCTCGTAACCCAGGTCGCGCAGCATGTACGCCGCCAGATCACGGATCAGACTCTCGTCATCCATCACGAGCACGCGCCCCTCGGCCACGAAGCTTGAGGGTATCCCGGGCACCACGTCGCTCAGTCGCTGGCGTGACGCGGGCAACCACAGTCGGAACGTGGTGCCCTCGCCGAGCACGGACTCCACCTCAACGTGTCCCCCGTGGCGCTGCATGATCGACCAGGTCATCGCGAGACCAAGGCCGTTGCCTTGGGGCTTGGTCGTGAAGAACGGATCGAACACTCGCGGTAGCACGTCGCCAGCGATGCCGTGACCGGTGTCTGTGAGCGTGATTCGCACGTAGTCACGCTGGACCAGCAAACTCGGGAGCGCTCCGCCGACCGGCACATTCTCGGCGCGGATGTCGAGGTGGCCTCCCTCAGGCATCGCTTGGCGAGCGTTGATCAACATGTTGTCGAGGGCTTGACTGAGCTGCCCGGAGTCGGCCTGGCAGGTCCACAGTCCACTCGGTAGATGTACGGCGGCGTCAACGTTGGAGCCACTGAGCGCAAAACCGACCGTGGCGCGGAGCAGGTCGACCAGATCTACCGTGGCCAGGCAGGGCGCCCCGCCTCGCGAAAACGTGAGCAGCTGTCGCGTGAGATCGCGCGCGCGACCAAACGCGCTCAGCGCATGCTCGAGCGCTTTGTGAGCGCGCGGACCGCAGTCGGGACTCAAGCGCGCCACGTCCACGTAGCCGAAGATCCCAGTCAGCAGGTTGTTGAAGTCATGGGCGATGCCGCCTGCCAGCACGCCGAGACTCTCCAGCTTGAGCGAGTTTTGGAGATTCTGCTCGAGCGAGTGCTTCTCGGTGATGTCGATGCCCATCGCGATGATGCCGACGACCGAGCCATCCGGAGCAAACACGGGCACCTTCGACACCTCCAACCAGAGGTGCTGACCCGTCGCGATGCTGGTGTGCTGCTCGATGATTCCAAGGCGCGGTTGGCGCGAGGCAATCACCTCGAGATCGTCCTCGAAATAGGTCTGGGCCTCGTCGCGCGGATAGAGATCCCAGGAGGAGCGCCCGTTGATCTGCTGGGGCTCGACGCCCTCGAGTGCAGCGGCGGCACGATTGACGTGCAGGAGGCGATTGTTCGTGTCCTTGAACCACAGCATCGCCGGCAAGGCGTCGAGCATCGCGTCGACGTTGAGTGACGAGCCGTCGGCGGTGACGCTGCGGGATTGGTCGGTTAGTTCACGAACTCGGGCCTCGGCCCGCTGCAGCTGCTCACGGAGCCGCTGCAGCTCACCCACGTCCACGTCATCCGAGTCGGTCCCCGAGGGCGGCATGATTCAACTGGGGTCAGGCGTTGGCGCTACGACGAAGGCGATCCGTCTGAGTCTCCAGCTCTTTGATGAGCGAGTCCTGACGGCGTCCCGCATTCTCGATGCGCGCGGTCGACGCCAGGGTTTGGTCCATGCCCTGGGAATGCTGACGATGCGAGCCGGTGAGCTGGTTGACCATCCCGCTGATGTTCTCCATGGCCACGGTGATCTGCCGGCCGCCGCGAGTCTGCTCCTGCGTCGAGCGTTCGACCTGTTGCGCGATCGTGCGCATCTTCTCGCCGCTGTTCATGATCAGCTCAGAGCCGCGCGCTTGCTGCGCCGTGGCTGCGGCGATCTGCTGCACCGTCTCAGCGATGCGGCCGATCGCGTCGGTCACTTGCTTGCTTCCCTTGGCCTGCTCGACCGTCGCGCGGGCGATGGCGCGCACCATGTTCGTGCTCTTCTGCGAGCTCTCGAGAATCTTCTTGAGGGCTCGTTCGGCCTCATTGGAGACCTCGACGCCGCGATCGACGTTCAGGGCGCCGCGCTCAACAGCCTGGATGGCGTTCTTGCTCTCGGACTGAATCGTCTTGATGAGGTCCGAGATCTCTTTGGTGCTGGCGCCGGCCCGCTCGGCCAGGTCCTTAATCTCGTCGGCGACGACGGCAAAGCCCTTGCCGTGCTCGCCTGCCTGAGCGGCGATGATGGCGGCGTTGAGGGCGAGCAGGTTGGTCTGCTCGGCCACGTCGTCGATCACGTTGAGGATTTGGCCGATCGCGTCGATGCGCGAACCGAGATTGCTCATCACGGCCACAGCCTCCTGGCTGCTCTCCTTGATGCGGTAGATCTCCCCGATTGTCTTGAGGATGGCCTCGGCGCCCTTCTCGGCGTCCTGGGCCACCTCTTCCGACAGGCGCGCCGTCTCGTTGGCGTTCGACTGAACCTGATCGATCGAGACGTCCATCTCATTCATGCTGGAGCTGGTCTCTTCAGCGGTGAGCGAGAGCGCATCGACGTTCTTGGCGACTTCTTTGATCGAGAAGGCCATCTCTTCGATACTGGCGACCGTCTCGCGTACGCTCGAGGCGAGCTCCTGGATGTTCTCGGCGACCTCGTCGTTCGTGGCCGTCATCTGCAGAATCGAGGAGCCAGACTCCTCGGCGCTCGTGGCGAGCACCTCGACATGCTGGGAAATCTCCCGCAGCGAGACCGCCAGCTGGCGCACATTCTTGGTGGCGTCGTCGCTCGCTTCGAGCTGCATGGCGACGGCTTCGGCCAAGGCGCGCAGGTTTTCGCTCAGAGCGCGGGTGATCTCCAGCAAGGCGGGCTGTGAGCCCGCCGCCTTCTGCGCGTCCTTGAACTCTTCTCCGAGATCCGCGATGTCCTCGAACAGCGCGAGTACCTCGGGATTCGCTTGCAGCGGAGCGGAGGGACGCTTGCCGTCGCGTACGCGACGCAGCCCCTCACGCAGGCGAGTGACCAGCTCTCCAGAACCCGACTGCGAGTCGAGATTCCAGTACACTGCTAACAAGCCGGCAGCGCCGACGACGAGCTCACCCACATGGGGTTGAAGCTTCATGCCAAACGAGACCAGCAAGGCGCAGGCCGCGAGCAACAGGAGAGAGATGAGCTGACGCTGTGTTAGGCGGATCATAGGGGGCGCGGGCCGGGGAGAAACTGCTCCCCATGGCATCGGTCAGCATACCGAGCCTCGGGTGCCGCTAACAAGAGAGCTGGATGGGATTCGCCCGAGCGGCGTCACCACGCCGTCAAGACAGCCAGAGACCCTACCTTCACCACTGAACCGATGACGCCTTCAGGGGCCCGAGGGTGTCAATCACTCCCCCGAGTTTCCAGGGCTTGTGGCCGGCTGGTCGCGGCGGGCTCCGTGCAGTGGCAGCAACAGGACGAAGCAGGCGCCCCCCTGCGTCGGGGGCTCGAGCCGGAGCTCCCCGTCATGCTCGCTGATGATGCGTTCTGCAATGCACAGCCCGAGTCCGGTGCCAGTCGGTTTGCTGGTCACGTAGGGCGCAAAGATGCGCTCGCGCAGCTCTGTCGGGATGCCAGGTCCATTGTCCGAGACGCGCAGCTGCACGCGCTCGTGCTCGACTCGCGACAACTCAAGCTGCACTCGCGGCTCGCGTGAGTTCTCACAAGCCTCACGCGCATTAAGCAACAGATTGGTCAGCACTTGACTCAGCTGCTCGCGATCGGCCAACAGCGGCGGCAGCTCGACGAGTGAGAGCTGAATCGTAAAGGCCTCGCTCGAGTGAAGTGACGCGAGCTCCGTCAACAATTCCCCGAAGTCAAAGGGGGCGGGGCGGGGCGCTGGCAGTCGCGCAAATCGCGAAAACTCATCCGCGATGCGCGCAATGCGGGTCACCTCGTCGAGCACGGTGCGCGTCGCTTCGTCGAAGTACCCTTCGAAGGCCTGATCCCCGCGTGCGTGTAATCGACGAAGCGTTTCGATGCTGGCCCGGATCGGAGCCAGTGGGTTTTTCACTTCGTGGGCGACGCGCCTGGCGGTCTCACTCCAGGCCGCAATGCGCTCGGTTGCGCCGAGGCGTCGGCGGGTGCTCGCTAGATCCGACAGCAGTTGATTCATCGCTGAAGCAAACTCGACGAGCTCGCGTCCACCTGAGGCAACGACGGGCCGTTCGTCTCCCTGCGTTGCGCTGCGCACAGCCTGCACGAGCTCGACGAGCGGCCGCGTTAGGCTGCGCGCGAGCAGCAGGGCCAGCACACTCACGAGCCCGAGCGACAGCGCGCAGAGCGCGAGCAGCCGGTGGTCGAGTCGCGCCAGACTGCGCGTGAGAGGCTCGCGCGAGAGGCTCACCCAGACCGTGAGTCCAGGCAACGACTCGGGGGTGAGCCGGTGCACGGAATGTCCGAGCTTGGGCTCGGGCGGGGCTAGGCTGAGCGTTGCTCCACCGGCGCTGACCTCGCGCAACAGGGGTGCCAGCTGTCGCGTCGCCAGGAGTAGCAGCCCACTGCCTCCCTCATGACGTGAGCAGGAGGCTTGAAGCACCGCGGGGCCCGGCTGCAGTCGGAGCTGCGCCGTCTCCGTCAAGCTGCCCGAGCGCGCCAAGGCGAGCTTTGGGTCTGCTGGCACGCTCAGTCCGGTGGCGAGCAGGACTCCCTGCTCGGTGTAGAGCGCGAGCTCGTCGAGTCGCAGTGCGCGCTGCAGGTCGCCCAGCCAAAGCTGCAGTCGCTGGCGATGATTGACTGGGGTGGAGCGGCCCTGCAGACCCGTCAAGGTCGTCTCGAGCATCGGATCATGGGCGCAAAGCGGTCGAACGACGCGCGGCAGCTCCCCGAGCGCCAAGCTGAGCTCATGCCCAAACTCACGCTCGACTTCGCGCAGGGTGGCATGAAAGCGCTCCTCTTCGCTGTCGTGCCAGGCGCTGCGCACCGCCAACCCAAGACCCGTCGCGGTGACCAGGGTGGCGAGCAGCAACGTCAGCAAGAGCCGAAGTCCGAGGGTCATCGTCGAGCAGACTAGCGCCGTCTCGGTCGCGGGTCTAAGGCCAGGCTTGCGCCCCGGGGCCGAGGTCGTTACGGTCTCGGCGTGCGAATCCCCTCGATTAGCGTTGCTCTGCTCCTGGTCTCGTTTGGATGCGGCAAGCCTCCTGAGGCCGCGTCACCTGCGCGACCGAAGCTGAACAAGGCAGCTCCCGTCGTGAGCCACCCGCGCAGCGTTCGTTCGCTCCCGCTCGGCAGCGTGCCCGCGGGCACGCAGGGACCGGTGGCTGCTTGGTACGGAACGACGCGGGTGGTCGCCTGGGCGGAGCTCGACGGCGAGCAGCGGCGCTTTCACGCGGTGGCACTGACGGACGATGGCAAGCCGGTGGTCGTCAAGGATCTCGGTGCGGCTCCCGCGGAGCTCGGGTTGGTCAGCTTAGCCGCAGATCCCGCGGGGCTCTGGCTGCTGTGGTCGCAGCTCGACACCGAAGGGCATTCGCGCATCCGTGCCCAATTCCTCAACCCAGCCGCGCTCGCTGAGACCGCGCCGCTCGAGCTTGGAGTCTCGGCTGAGGCCTTGCTGTGGCTCGATTCGGTGTCGACGCCCGCGGGCCCTCTGGCGTTTTACGCGACGCGGCGCGGAGACCGCGCGGATCTGCGCGTCGCTGGGCTCAAGTCGGGCGGCGGCATGCGTTGGCCCGCTCGCGATCTCATGACGGACATTCGGGCTTGGCAAGTGGCTCAGACCCCGGAGGGCGCAGCCGTGGCCGTCGTCACGGCGCAGGACGCCACTCACCAGGCGTCCGTCCAATTGCTGCGTTTCAACGCCGACGGAGCCGCCATCGGTGCCCCCACCGTGGTGTCCGCTAATGCGGCTGCTGAGTTCGATCTCGATCTTGCGCGCGTCGAAAATCACCTGATCTTGGCTTGGTCCGAGCGACGTCGTTTCGATGCGCAGGTGATGCTCGCGGCGGTCGACGCTGAAGGGCGTCTCGTGACTCCCCCGACGCCAGCCACGGGTCCCGTCGGGGAGCAGGCGCTGGTTCGAATCGTTCCGCCCGTCGCGCAGGGCTCATCAGCGCTGCTCGTCTGGGAGGAGCTCGCGCGGCCTGCACCGCCCGGCGCCAGGGTGCTGAGTTTCGCGACCGTCGACTCGCTGGGGCACTTGGCGCCTGAGCGAACCTACCTGCAGACCGCGGCCATCACCGAGGAACCTGAGATCGCCGCGCGCGTGGACGGCTGGACGATGCTCGCGGTGCCTCCGATGCCGGAGACGGAGTCGGCTCCGACCTTGTTCGTCGAGCTCGACAGTCGACTCTCGCTCAAGGCGGCGCGTCCCTTGCTGGTCGAGGACGCTGAGCCAGCTCTGATCTGGGGACTCGACTGCCGGCGGGGTTGTCGCGCCCTGGCGGCGACCGAGCAGCGGCCGAGCATGTTGCACCAGCTCCAGCTGGACTCTGCCCCGGTCGTGGGCACCGAACCTGGCGCGCGACTCCGGGTGCACGAGAGCAAGCCGCTCCTCACACGACTCGAGTCCGTCGAGGAGGCTGAGCCCCTGGCAGATCTTGCCGTCCTTGGGGTCGGCGAGCAGCGCATTGCTGGTTACGTCACCTACTTTGACCCCGAGCTCAAGCCCGAAAAGCTGGCCAAGCCGGGTCCCGATGGGCGCAGCGGGCCCCCGCTGGCCCGCGTGCAACTGTTTGGCGGTGGGAGCGAGTCGGCGCGGCCGGCTCCGCTGACCATCCGGGGCTGGTCGTTTGGTGGTTTGGCGCTGGCGCCCGCCTCCAAGGGGCCCGAGCTGCTGGCTGCGTGGATGGCACCCGACGGGGGCGCGCCCCAGATTTTTCTCAGTCGCATCGACGCGCAGGGCAAGCGGCTCGGTCAGCGCATGCTGACGCGGGCCAAGAGTGAGCGCGGTGACGTGGCGGCCGCACCCGTGACGGACGGCTGGCTCGTGGCCTGGGTTGACGAACGCGATGGGGATCCTGAGCTCTACGCAGCAAGAGTCAATTCCGCCCTCGAGCGTCGGGGCGGCGAGCAGCGGCTCACGCAGGCCAAGGGGGACGCGGTGGGCGTCATGCTCTGGCCCCGCAAGGACAATGTGCTCGTGCTCTGGGCTGACGGACGTAATCCCGAAAAAATCGCGAATTCCACCCTGTTTGCTCGCTCACTCTCGCCGGTCGATGGTCACCCGCTGGGCGCCGAGTGGAGCCTCTTTGAGTCGACCGGTCAGGTCCACGCGACCGCGCTGGCTCCCCAAGGCGAGGGGGCGGTGCTCGCCTGGCTTGAGTCGCCCGCCGCCGTTGCCGGCGTGCCCGCGACGGTGCGTTGCGCGCGGCTCGACGCAGCAGGGCATCTTGTCGGAACCCCGCGAACCATTGCCACGCCGATGGGTTCACCACAGTCGATTGGGCTCGACTGCGACGCCCAGCGCTGTCGCTTGGCGGTGACGCTCGACGTGGAAGGAACGGGGCGACTCGGCGCGGTGTCGTTTGACTCCGCTGGCGACCAGCCACTCGAACTCCGTGTTGCGCTCAAGGGGACCGGGCCCGCCGATTCGGTGGTGGCTCCGGTCGTGGTTGGGCGCGACGTCTACTTCGTCGATCGCCCGCGCAAGGACCGCTCGCGGGTGCTGCGTGCGACGCTCAACTGGGAGTGAGTGACAAAAAAAATAACGGACCCTCACTGGCACCGTGAGGGTCCGCCGATTCGGCCGCTTCGCTCAACGCTCAAGCGTCAACGCGTTGGGGACAACGCAGAAACAACCAGGGAAGGGAGGGATGGGAGACACGTGCTTGGGGAAGCGAAGCACCGAATCACACTGGGTATACGGCGGGTCACCACGTTCGCGTACTTGCATGGTTTGGGTGAACTCGGGATTGAGTCACCGGCGATGCACTCTGCAGTCTCCTGCTGCTTGTATGGGTAACCCTGCTGAGCTCGACTCCATTCCGCGCAGTTGAGTTTTTTTTCTCGCGGCGTGCAAACGAGCTCAACGCACGAGAGCCCAGGGCTATCCCTGGGGGGCCGGCCCTTCAGTCGAAAGAGAGACGACTGAACTTGCCCTAAAGGAGGCGCTGACTCAGCCGTTCTCTACTGAGAGATGAACTCGTGCGCAGTGTTGTCCGGGCGACTCTTCAACTTCGGTGTTGGTCTCCTGCTGCTGGCAGTCGCTCCCCTGAGTCAGGCCGAGCCAGACGCGAACCGTTGGCAGGCTGGGCAGCACTTCACGGCGGGAGCCGAGCCGCTGCTGCTGCGTCCAACCGAGTCGCTGCGCGTCCTTTTGGCTCCTGGGTCAGAGCTTCGCGTGTCTCCTTCGGTGGCTTTGCCTCCGGGCGTGAACGGTCTTGGCAAATGGGCCTACGCGCTCCAACTCGAGCAGGGGAGCGTCGAGGTCACCAGTGCGGCGGGCGCTGGGGCTCCGCGTGCCATCATGCTCACGGGGCCACGCAAGGTCGCCGTGCTCTACCGCGGTGGGCGTCTGGTGTTTGTTGCACGAAACGGCCAGGTTGGTGTGGCGCACCCCGAAGGTCCCGGGGCAAATCTCGGGATCGGATCAGATTGGCGCGTCACCCCTGCGCCCTTCGAGTTTGAGATTTCAGCCCAATGCGCTCGGGGCTGCGCACGCCAACTACTAGCGGCGCCCTCCGGGCTTCAGGTAGCCGGACCGCAGCTCAGTCTGGGCGCCGGTGTCGACGGCGCCGAGCTGCAGTTTGAACCTGTTCCAGGTGCTCAGAGCTATCGCCTGACACTGCTGGACGCGTCGGGCCAACCGCGCGAACAGCGTGAGCTGCGCGACACCAAGACTCGCCTCGCGGCGCTTCCCGTAGGACGCTTTTCTCTGACCGTGGCCGCGCTCGATTCACTGGGTATTTTGGGGCCGGCGTCCGCGCCCGCTTCGGTGCGCGTGATCGGTCTGCAGCTTCCGCAGGGCGCGCTGCTCGACGGGAGCCGGGTGGTGCTTGAACCCTCGCAGAAGGTGACGTTCGAAGAGTCCGCGGGACTCGAGATGAGCTACGACGGTGCAGCCACCTTCTTTCCGGCGACTTCCAGCGCTCGGCTGAATCGCGGTCGCGCTGTCTGGGTGCGCCTCCGGGAGCCCGGCGTGCCAGGCGAAGCGCGGCTGCAGCTCGTTCCGCGCGATTGGTATGCTCGCGTCGAAATCGGTCCAGCGCGCGCGCGTTGGCCGCGTGACGTGGTGCGCCTCCATGTTCAACTGCTGCGCCGGGATGGCGCGCCCGCGCCGCCGCTTGAGCTGCGTCCAGTCACGACCGTCAATGGAGTCACCGTCGCGCTCGACTGGAAGAGTGGCCCCAACGGATTGACCGCAGAATTACCGCGCGCGCCCGTATTTCCGGGGCCCTGGGTGATTCGGGTGACCGTGCTGGATGCCCTCGGCACGACGCTGGGTCACGATTTTCTCGAGGTCGCGTCAACGGTGGGACTCGACACGCCCCACTCCGTCGTGGTCGTTCCCGGCACCGTCAAGTGAGACGGCACCGGCGGTGCTAGCCGCGCGACCGCGGCCCGACTCACGGAGTCGAGCAGGCGCTCGGTTCTGCTGGTGCGGCGAGGGTGGCACCGATCAGAGCGCGACGGTTGCGCGCGCTGAGCCAGACGGCGGTTTGCTCTGCGGCAGTTGCGCGCAGCGCGGTCAGCTCCGACTCGGCACAGGCCGGGGTGGCCCAAGTGCATTCGGACAGGCGTTGGTTGGCGGCCCGCAGTTTGTCGCGCGCGCTGCCGCAAGCGTCAGCCTGTTGGGCGTGCTCGACGACGAGTGGCGCAAACTCGGACTCGGCTACCTTGGCCTTGGCCACCTTGCGTTCAAGCTTGGCGATGCGGTCCGAATAAGCCTGGAATGCCTGCGGCAAGCGCGCGCTCGTGGCGAGCGTGAGCGCTGGATGCAGCGCGCCCCAGCTGACGTCGCCTGCGGCGTTGACATCGGCGAGCGGTAGAGCAAAGCCTCGCTTGATCATCGACACCAGCTCGAGGCCCGTCGTCTTGGCGGTCACGGCGCGCACCTTGGTGTCCCCGAGCGCGCGAAACAGGGTCGTCCAGGCGGCATCGTGCTTGGCCACCGCTGCGCCGAGGCGCGGATCCTCCAGCAGGTGCAGCGGTAACGCGGCGACGAACTCCCCCAGCTTCTTCAACGTGGCGCTGGTGTAGCCAACCTCGCTGTCGAGCTTATCGAGCGCGGCGCTGAACGCTTCGAGCTGCGCCGCGTCGCGCGTCTCCTGCTCCTTGGGTAGCCGCAGTCCGGGGTAGGCGGCCGCGAAGCTGGCGTCATTGGTGTGCGGCAGTTTGACCAGGTTCAGCGTGCGGCTCGCGCCGGTTTTCTCGATACGCGCTGCCAGCACCTCGCCTGGTCCGCACTGCGCGCGCGCTTGGAGATAGCTCGCAAGATCCGTCGGACGTTCCTCGCAGACCTTCAGGATCACCAGCTTGCCATTGTCGGTTCCGAGCAGCCCTGGGGTCGCGCCGAACCCCACGGGTTCGTCGGTCAAGGCGAGCTCAGGCGTCTCCTTGCCGGCGCCAAGGCGGATCCGCTGCACCGTGAGCGCCTCGGAGGGGCGCAGTGCGCGCTTCTCACCCTCGCCGCAACGCAGAATCAGATCATCGACCTTCGGCAGCGCGTCTTCGCACTCAAAGGCCTGTCCACAGGCAGCGAGCTTGCGGACCTCGCCCTCGAAATAGTCACACGAGCGCGTGTCGAGTTTGATGCGGCGTGGCTCCTTCAGGGAGCGCTCAATCACGCCCTCGAGCATGGCGAGCACGAGCGGCGAGTTGACGCTCGCCGCACAGCGGGTGGCCCAGCGCTGTGCCAGCGGCTCGCAGGCGCCGTCGTCACCGCAACCGTCGCGGAGCCAGCGCTCGGCGCGCTTGACGCAGACGTCGGGGCCCTCAGCGAGTCGCGCCGAGAAGGTATCGCCCAGCTCGCGCAGCCGCGCCACGCCGGCAGGCTCCAGCTGTTTTTTGCAAGTGGCGCGCGCGTCGTGGGCGAGATCGGAAGCGGCCTTGCAGCTGCGGCTGGCGCAGTTGGCGTCTCGTTCGACGAGCTCGAACGCCTTTTTGCACTCGCTCTGCGTGGGTGCGTCGGTCGAGCCGATCGCAAAGATCCAGGCCGCCGTGTAGTCGTAACCGGGGCCCTGCGGCGCGGCATCGACGTGCTTTTTTCCGGACGTGCTCGCGCCGCCACAAGCATTCAGGCCAAACAGGCAAAGCAGGGTAAGAACAGACGGTCGTCGCACAATAGTCTCCAAGTTTGGGGGAGCTCGCTCGTCGCAGTCGCTCCTTACCGCCAGGGACGCGGCTAGCAAGCTCGGGTTAGCCCTGGGCTCGGCGGGTCCGGCCAACCTGCGCGCTCGCGACGGTAGTGATAGACGATTTGATTGTCGGTGTAGCGCTGCGCCTGCCCGAGCGGGCAGGCATCGCGAACACTCAACCACTCGCGCCAGAGCTCGCGGACGCAGCTCGCTGCCGGCCATTTCGCGGACTCTTGGAGGGCATGCGTGAAGGGCGACTGGCAGGGGGCCAAGCAGCCCGCACAAGGTGGCGGGGCGCGCCGTGGCAGGTCGTTCTGGAGCGAATACTCGGTGACCAGCAGCGCACGCAGCGCGAGCCAAGGGCCGTAGACCGGATGCACTACGAGTCCACAAGGCGACATGCCGGCTTCGGGAGAAGTCGCGACCAAGCGCTGCAGCGGAGGGTACTGGCCGTAGGCCTTCCGATGCGCGAAATACAGCCGGCAGCGGCCGAGCTCTGCGACCTCGAGCGGCGCGTCGGGTTCCGCGACGGGCGCGACGGACCGCGCGTCGGGAGACGGTTGCAGGACTTCGACGAGGCGCTTTTCCACCCAGCGATCGAGCGGATGCTCCTCGAGGCCGAGCTGCGTTTGCTCCGCGAGAGCCCCGAGAAACAACGGCCAGAGCGACCGGTTGTTACCGATCAGCAGTCCGAGCCGCGCTGGCCCTGGCTCGGGTGCGAGACCCGGCAAATCCGCGGTCACCGCGACGGGCCAGCAGAGCTCAAAACCCGCGTCTGCGAGCCTGCGCTCGAGCGCTTCTGACTGGGGCCAGGGCTGGCTTGACATCGGCCGTCACCGCGCAGGCGCGCGTCACTTGTCGGACTTGGTGTCCTTGTCGGCCGGCTTCTCGGGATCGCCCTCGAGACCCTTCTTGAAGTTACGAATGCCCTCGCCCAGACCCTTGCCGAGCTGCGGGATGCGGCTTGGCCCAAAAAGCACAGCCAGAATCAGGATGACGACCAGCCAGTGCCACAAACTCATGCTTCCCATGCTTGTCTCCTTCGTCTCCTTGGGGTCGTTCAGCCTGACAGGTCCCGAGCATAGTGCCCGTGGAGTCGCTCGCCAGCCCTGGAGGGCGAGCTATAGTTTCGGGCCTCGAGTATCCGGGCCCACTGACTGGTCGGATCTGCCTCGAGAGACGGGAACCGACCTTGACCCTGATCCACCAGCTCCTCGACATCTTCCTCCACCTCGACAAGTTCCTGCCGGTTTGGTCGCAGAGCATGGGCGCGGGTCTTTACGTCGTGCTGTTTGCCGTCATTTTCTGTGAGACCGGTCTGGTGGTGGCGCCGTTTCTACCCGGAGACTCGCTGCTGCTGGCCGTCGGCGCGCTCACCGCGCTGCCCGATTCCGCCGTCAAACTGCCCGCGATCCTGGCGCTGTTGATCGTGGCCGCGGTGCTCGGTGATGCCGCCAACTACGCGATCGGTCGTCGGCTCGGACCAGCCGTGTTTAGCCGTGAAGACAGCTGGCTGCTCAACAAAAAGCACCTGCTCAGCGCGCAGGAGTTCTATGAGCGTCATGGTGGCAAGACCATCATCATCGCGCGTTTTGCCCCGATCCTGCGGACCTTTGCACCATTCGTGGCGGGCATCGGCAAGATGTCCTACCGGCGCTTTGCTTCCTACAACGTCGTTGGTGGTGTGGCCTGGGTCGCGACGTTCCTCGTGGCTGGCCATCTGCTTGGGAACGTCCCTGCGGTAAAGTCGCGCTTTCACCTGGTCATCGGGGTGGTCATCCTGGTCTCCCTGTTGCCCGTCATCATCGAAGTGATTCGCGCCCGCTCGGCTTCGAAGGCCAAGCCCGCAGCGTGAGCTGAGGCGGTAGGCCCCCGTTCTCTCACCCTTACCCTCCTTCACGTGGCGGTCGTCAGGGACTGAGAGGCGGTATAATGTCTGAGCCCACGAACGTGTCACCTTGGCGAGCCGCGACCTCGAATTCCGGAGATCTGAGCAGAGACGTGGAGTCGGTTGCCGCTGCCCTCGCGTCGCCTGAGCTGATCGGCGTCCTGCTGTACCTGGTCCCGAGCGCCACCGCGCTTGAGCCCCTCGCTCGCCGCATTCAGTCGAGCTTTAGCTGCCCGGTGGTCGGCTGCACTGGAGCCGCCCTGCTCGGTGCGGGCGGCTACCATAAGTCTGGGATAAGTGCGCTCGGGTTCTATGGACCTAACCTGAGCTTTCAGCCCCATTTACTCAGTTCACTCAAGCAGGGGTTGGAGGCGGCGCGGAACCTCGGGCAGCGGATCAAAGGCGAGCAAGCTGCCCTTCCAAGCGACGCCGGTCAGTTGTGTCTGCTGCTGGTGGACGCGCTCAGCGCCAGGGAGGAACTCCTGGTCTCCACGCTTCACGCGTCGCTCGGCGGGATTGCCCTGGGGGGGGGCTCGGCCGCAGATTGTCTTCGGTTTGAGCGGACTCCAGTGCTCTTTGACGGGGAGTTTCACGACGACGCCGCGGTCGTGCTGGGGCTGTCGGGTCGGTTTCGCGCTGCGACCATGGTCGCCCACCATTTCGCGCCGCTCGAGCCACCGATGGTCGTCACCAAGGCCGACACTGCACATCGCCGGCTCCAGATGCTCGACGGAGAGCCCGCGGCTCAGCGGCTCGCCAGGGTGCTCGGCGTCGGAGTCGAAACGCTCGCGTCCTCCGAGTTTTTTGCCCATCCCCTGGTCGGGCGGATCGGAGCCGACCAGTACCTTCGCAGCATCAAGTTCGCACGTCCCGACGGCACGCTTGAGCTCTACGGCACCGTGGTCGAAGGGCAGGTCTTCCGGCTTGGTCAGAGCACTTCTCCCTTCATCAGTCTCGAGCAACAACTCAGTGCGCTCAAGCAGGCGCTCGGTGACCGCGAGCCCGAGCTGCTGCTCGGCTTCGATTGCGTCCTGCGCTTCATCGAGTTCTCGAACACGGGTCTCCTCGACGAAGTGGGAGCGCGACTGAGCCGTGCCTCGTGCGTTGGGTTTTCGACCTATGGCGAACAGACTCACGGACTTCACGTCAATCACACTCTGACGGGAGTGGGCCTTGTCGCAATCTAGCCCCAGCGACGAGAGCGCCGGCCTGCGCGGACGAATTGAGGAGCTCGAGCGGCAGCTCGATGCCAAAGCTCGCACCATCACTACGCTCACCCAGCGGGTTGAAGAATGCGCTGACAAACTGGCCGTGGGTGGGGCCTATGCGGTCGTGGAGCAAAACATCGCGCTCGAACACCTGGTCGCCGAGAAGGTCATTGAGCTCGAGCAGAAGCGGGCCGCGCTCGAGGGCACGCTGCGCACCCTGCAACAGGTTCAGACGCGCCTGCTTCAGGCACAGAAGCTGGAAGCCATCGGTTCGCTGGCAGCCGGTGTGGCGCACGAGATCAACACCCCGACCCAGTTCGTTGGGGACAATCTGGTGTTTTTGCGCAAAGGCTTCGTCAAGTTGCTCGAGCTTGCCCTGGCGTATCGCGAGCAGCTTCAGTCGCTGATCGCGCGCAGTCCGATGGACGCTCTGCTCGCCGACGAGCTCAAGCGCGTCGGGCGCGCCAGGCTCGACTATTTGAAAGAGGAGATCCCCCGCTCGCTAGAGGAGTCCGTGGAAGGGCTCGGACGCATCGCCTCGATCGTTCGGGCAATGAAGGATTTTTCGCACCCGAGCTCCGGCGAGCTACTCCCCTGTTTGCTGGCCAACCTGCTCGATACGTCGGTCACGGTGGCGCGCAACGAGTGGAAATACGTGGCTGAGATCGTGCGAGACTACGAAGTAGACATGGCTCCGGTGCCCTGTCTGCGCGATGAGCTCGGTCAGGTTTTCCTAAATCTCCTGGTGAACGCGGCCCAAGCCATCGCCGGTCATTACAAGGAGCAGGGGCTCGAGGGCAAAGGGGAAATTCGCATCGCCACCCGGACTGTCGGTCCCTACGCCGAGATCCAGATCAGCGACACCGGCGGAGGGATCCCTGAAGCCATTCAGCATCGCGTATTTGAACCCTTCTTCACCACGAAGCCCGTCGGTCAAGGCACGGGCCAGGGCCTTGCCATCTCGTACCAGGTGGTGGTTGAAAAGCATCGCGGAAGCATTGAGATCGAGACCACACCCGGGGTCGGAACTACGTTCCTCGTGAGACTGCCCACGGGAGCGGAGGCCCCATGAAGGTCCTGTTCGTCGATGACGAAATCCAGGTACTGCGCGGGCTGGAGCGCCTGCTGTTTGACTGGGACGCGGAGATTGATGCGACATTTGTTCCTAGCGGAGCGGACGCGCTCAAGTGCCTCGCGAACGAACAGTTCGATGTCCTCATCACCGACATGCGAATGCCAGGCATGGATGGTGCTGCGCTGCTCGCCCAGGTTGTGGAGCGGCATCCGCAGGTCATTCGCATCATCTTGTCGGGACAGGCCGATGAGGCCACCTCCAGCGCAGCGGCGGACTACGCCCATCAGTTTCTGTCCAAACCCCTCGAGGCGGATCTGCTGGCGGAGCTGTTGACGCATCTAGCCAAGCTGCGTCGCCTGTTGAGCGACGATTCACTGAGGGCTGCACTCTCTGCACTGCACGGACTGCCTTCTCCCCCGCGGGTCTATCTCGAGCTCGATCGCGTGCTCAAGGGCCCAAGCTTCACGGCCGACCAGGTCGTAGCCCTGGTTGAGACCGATGCGGGATTGACGAGTCGGCTGCTACAGCTCGTCAACTCATCCTTTTTTGCGCGCAGGCATCCGACGACCGACATTCGTTCGGCAGTGGTGCACCTCGGCGTCAGAGCCATCCGCCAGGCCATCCTGTGCGGGGAGGTTTTCGGGGTAAATTCCGCCGTTGGTGACCTGCTCGGACCGCTGCTCGAAGAGATGCAGATGCGCGCCCTGCGGACCGCGAAACTCGCCGAATTCATCGGAGTCGGTTCTCGCTTCGCGCGTGATGCGTTCGTGATGGGCCTTCTGGCAGATGTGGGGCAGCTGGCGTTGGTTTCCACGCGTGGCAGCGAATGGCTCGATTGCCTGCGCGAGTCACGACGAGACGGGACCGTGCTCGAGGAGCTCGAGCTCAGTCGACTCGGAGTCGCCCATCCCCAGGCGGGCGCATTCCTGCTCGGGATCTGGGGCGTTCCGTTTCAGATCGTAGAGGCAGTCGCGAGTCATCATCGACCGGAAAGCAATCCGCTGCCGTACCTCACCCCGCCAGCGATCGCCGCCATCAGCACGGCGTTGCTCGAGGGGCGCACTCTTGTCCCAGAGTATCTCAATCGGCTTGGTGTCAGTGAGCGGCTGGGTGAGTGGGAAATGCGGGCCCAACAACTTCGCGAGGGACAGCCGTGAATCGACGAGTATTGGCGGTGGACGACGAGCGTTCGGTGCTGCGCGGTCTGGAGCGCATGCTCGGGGACAGCTTCGAGCTCTTTACTGCGGAGGGAGCGGACGCGGCGCTCGAGCGTTTCCGGCAGGAGCCGCCATTTGCCGTGGTCCTCTCGGACATGCGAATGCCAGGGAAATCCGGCGCGGAGCTGCTCGCGGCGGTTCGTCAACGCTGGCCCGATACGACCCGCATGTTGCTGACTGGGCAGACCGACATCGAGTCAGCGATGTCGGCCATCAACGAGGGACAGATCTTCCGTTTTCTGCTCAAGCCCTGCTCCGAGGAGGTCTTGACCCGTTCGCTCGAGGCTGGTTGCGAGCAGCACCGGCTGCTGTGCTCGGAACGCGAGCTGCTCGAGAAGACGCTGGGCGGCACCGCCCGCGTTTTGACGGAAATCCTCGGACTAGTGTCACCCGAGCTCGTGAGCAAGACCCGTCGCCTCCAGCTGATTGTCAATCACCTGACGGACCAGACTCAGACCGAGCCGCGCTGGGCATTGTCGCTCGCGGCCTCCATGTCACAGCTCGGCTGCATTGCGCTGCCTCCGGAGATCTTGGAGCGGCACGCCAGCGGCGTTGGTTTCAGTGAGCGTGATCAAACCTTGTTTGCGTCACATCCCGAGACGGCTTCGCGCATGCTCGGCAATATCCCTCGTCTCGAGCCGGTCGCCGCGTTGATTCGCTGGCAGCTCGGTCCACCGCAGGGTGTCGCGCTGGACCCGTCCCTCAGTGCAGCCGCCGAGCTGCTCCGAGTTGCGATTGCTTACGATACGCTGCTCGAACGCGGCAAGGCAGCGATCGACTGCGTTTCAGCCTTGCGACGAAAACAGGAGTATTCTCCCCGCTTTCTGGCAGCGCTCGAGTCGCTCCAGGGAGTGCCGGCCACGTCGGCCGCGCGTGCCCAGATCCGAACCATCAGCGTCGCTGCGCTTGAGCCCGGCATGAAGCTCGAAGCCAACGTGATGTCCCGCTCGGGAGCCATCGTTGTGCCCAAGGGGCGGATCGTGTCCGAGCTGGTGCTCGAACGGCTGCAGAAATATGCCTTGGGCGCCGGCGTCGTCGAACCCTTGCGGGTGAGCGGTCCCTATGACGAGGTCGAGTGAACGCAGCTCGCCGCCTGGCCGACGGCGCGCTAGCGCAGGATGAGGTAGAGCCCGACTAACACTCCCGCCAGGGCCAGCGCCTTTCGACCGCGCTGTTGCTCGCGAAACACCAGGCTGCCGAGCGCGAAGCTGACGACGACGTTCGTGCGTCGCACCGCGGATACGACCGACACCAGGGCTCCCGGCAGCGCGAGTGCTCGAAAATACAGGTTGTCTGCCAGCAGGAGCAGCACGCCCACGGCCACGATCGCCCAACGAAACTGAAACGGCGTGGTGCTGCGGCGCCTCGGCCACCAGGCGAGCCAGAGCAGCAGTCCCTGCAGCACCGCATTGTAGAGGGCAAACCATACCTGGGCCGCCATCGGTGGGATCCGCACCTGTTGCAGCAGATGCTTGTCGTACAGCCCTGAAGCGGCGCCGACGAGCGTTCCTGCAAACAGCATCCAGACCCAGCGGTTGCGCTCGAAGTGGATGCCCTCGACGCGGCCAATCAGCGAAAAGAGTCCGTACGCCACCAAAATACAGGCGATTCCGGCGATCTGGCGGAGACTCGGTTGTTCCCCGAACCAGAGCACCGCGCCGAGAAACGTGAACAGTGGAGAGCTGGCGCGGATCGGCGCGGCAAGCGAGATTGGGAGTCGCTTGACCGCGAAAAAGGTGAGGACCCACGACGTCGTCACGATCCCCGCCTTGAGCAGGATCGCAAGGTGTTGCGCTAGGTTGAGCGGGGCGACCTCGAGTCTCCAGGCGACGGCAAGCGCAGGGTTCAGCCAGGAGAGCGCGAGGATGGGCGTCACCAGCAGCGCGCCGGTCAGGCTGCAGGCAAAGAGCACCGGAAGTACCGCATTTCGGTCAAGCGAAGATTTTTTGGCGACGTCGTAGAGACCGAGCAGAGCAGCGGAACCGAGAGCCAGTGGCAGCCAAGACATGAACGAGCAACCCACCTTTACGCTGGGCGAAAGCGTGCGCGCAGCCGGAGCCACGGGGTTTCACAATAGCGAAAGCTGAGGCTGGCCAGCGCCCAGCTGAGCGGGAACGCGACGACAAAAACCAGCAGCGCGGCTTCGCGTCCACCGGGGACGAGTCGCCGCACTATGCCGATCACGAGCCCGTGCAGCAGGTAGATCCCGTAGCTGACCTGCCCGACTTGCGCGAAAACTCGATTGGCGAGCAGCGGGCGCAGGGCGTGATCCTCGCGCAGCGCAACGCTCCCCACCAGTAGCGTAAGCGACGAGGAAAGGAGCCAGGGTGGCGTACCATCGTGAACGATCAGGGCCAGCACCCAGGGTAGCGTCACGAGCGGCGCCGCCCAAGAGCCGAGCCAAGGCGAGACCCAGCGGCGTGCGCTCGGGTGATCAAGCAGCAAAGCGAGTAGCGCCCCAAATCCGATCGCGGCCGCAAAGCTAGCGAGGATGCGCGAAAGCCAGGGTAGGGCGATGCCGCCCTGCTCGGCATAGTGATCGATAGCTAGCCAGCCGAGCATAAAGGCTGCCGGAGCCAGTCGCCCGCGCATCCAACGCAGCACGGGGCCCCAGACGAGATAGAACTGCTCTTCGGTCGCAAGTGACCAAGAGAAGGCGAACAGCACGGGATGGCTGACCCCGAAATCCACGAACCAATTGGTCGTGTAGCTGGCGTACGCAGGCAGGCTCTCGAAGAAATGCCGCCGCTCGGGTAACGAGCTCGGCAGTGCCCAGGCAAACAGCGTGTAGTCCCCGAGCACCAGGTAGTACAGCGGGAATAGGCGCAGGCTGCGGCGCGAAAAAAACGACAGCAGTCGGACGCCGCCCGGTCGGAGCCTCTCGCGCAGCAGGAGCATCGTGATGAGAAAGCCGCTCACGGCGAAGAACAGAGCCACCCCGACGGGTCCGCGACCGAGCCAGCCGTTGAGCGGACGCGGTGTGCAGTGGTGCCTGACCACCGGCAGGATCGACAGCACGCGCAGTCCGTCGAGGGACGGAAAGTAGCGAGCGTTTTCGAATGCCTGGGGGCCGGACACGGCGCGAGCCTAGTGCTCAATCGCGGCTCGGTCGAGCGACGGCGACGCGGCTCGCTCGAGCGACGGCGACGCGGCTCGCTCGAGCGACGGCGACGCGGCTCGGTCGAGCGACGGCGACGCGGCTCGGTCGAGCGACGGCGACGCGACGCGTACGGAGTTCAGAACAGCACGAGCTCACCGGCCTCATGCGAGGACTCCGGGGGCGAGCTGACTTCAAGCGTGGCGCTCCGAACGACCGCGTCAATCAGGACAAGGATGGGGCCATTTTGCGTCGTGAACGCGTACACGCGGCAGTAGTCCTCATTGAGGTGCCGCAGCTCGAGTCGCATCCCAGCCAGGACAGAGGGTAGGCTCATGGGGAGCTCGACACCGTCGCGGGATAGGTTGGCGCGGATGCGCGCGAGCGCCTGGTTGCCGAGCTCGGCGATCCAATCCCGCAGCAGCTCTTCACTCGGCTCCATCGGCAGCATCTTGGCGATGAACATGCGACTCGTCATCAGCACGAGACTCCCGCGCGCGCGATGCCCATGAAAGCCGATCACCGATGCGAGACAGGGGTCCTGCGTGAGCTCTGGCGTGATGGGCGAAATGCGCCCAGGGATCTCATACGCATGGAGCAGCTCGTCCACGGCATCGATCACCGCAGAGTCAAACAGTTGACGAAGACCGGCAACGCCAGGCACCGCCACAGAACGGCCAATGTAGGACGAGGGAAAAGACCCCAGCGCTGCCGAACGCCCGATTCTGACCTCGAATTCATCCGTCCGCGCCGCGCGGTTCCACGCCGAACTAACCCCAAAAATCCCCACTTTATGTGGCCCGGCTGCTCGGCGTGAGCGTGGAAATCGTGGTGGGTCGCCTCGTAGGGTACGGCCCTCGCAAAGTCTGAAACTATCGCTGACGGCCGCGAGTATCCCTGGCACCAGCCGCACCTCTGCCTCAGCGAGATCCACGGTCCTATGAAGCACAACATTCGCCTATTGATGACGGCTGCGTGCCTGCTGCTCGGGTTGCTCGCCGTGGCTCGCCCTGCCCAGGCCTATCCGTGGATGCTCAAGCATTCCTATACGGGCTGCGCGGTTTGCCACACCGATCCGTCGGGAGGCTTTCTGCTCACGCCCTACGGACGCGCGCAGACCCAGGCGATTCTCAGCACGTTCGGGCGCGGACCGGAGGGCAATGAGGTCGATCGCCGCAGTGAGTTTGGCTTCGGCGTGCCGCTGCCGAGCTGGCTCAATGCGGGTGCTTCGGCGCGTGAGGCCTACATGCTCACCAGGCCGAGTGGTGGCCCGACCATGAAGCGTGCCTTTCTCATGCAGGCCGAGCTCAAGGCTGCAGTCACCCTCGGTGCCTTCGAGGTCGCGGGCTCGCTTGGCTATGCTCCCGAGGGCGCGCGAGAAGCCGCCATCACCCGCAAGGAGACCGACAACCTCGTCGCGCGCACCTTCTGGCTCGGGTATCGCTTCAGTGAAGACAAGAACACCGTGCTTCGCGTCGGGCGTCTCGCTCTGCCGTTCGGCGTGCGCAGTCCCGAGCATAATTGGTACGTGCGCTCCACCACTGGCACGAACATGGACGCTCAGCAGGAATGGGGAGCGAGCCTGTTTCATCAGGGAGAGAAGTATCGGGCTGAGCTGATGGTTTTGGTCGGCAACTATCAGGTGCGCCCGGACGGTTATCGCTCGCGCGGTTACGCCGGTTACGAAGAGTGGATGCTCAGTGAATCGGTGGCCCTCGGCGTCAGTAGCTCGGTGCGTTACCAACGCTATGATCCGTACCAGCTCACGGACTCCGTCACCGGAGCTCACGGTCCGATGGTGCGCTGGGCTGTGAACGACAAATGGGCGATTTTAGCCGAGGCCGAGCTGCTCCACCGCACTCTGGTCGGCGGTGCCACCACTGCAGGCGTTGCAGCGCTCGCGTTCGCGGACTGGGAGCCCTGGCGCGGCGTTCACACCATGTTCACGACTGAGGCGCAGCGCGAGTCGCAGCTCAACGCGGGTCTGTCCAATCGCGAGTGGCTGACGGCGCTTTGGTTCATCTATCCCCACGTCGATCTGCGGGTGGACGGCATCTGGTCCACGACGGCCATCCCGGAAGCCGCCCGGATGAACTCCATCACCGCCCTCGGCCAGGTCCACGTTTCACTGTGAGTCGGAGGCGCAAAATGAAGTCCAAAGTCGTAGCTTTTGTGTCGCTCATCCTGCTCGCCGCTGCCGCAACAGCCGGAGCCACTCCGACGTTTCCGGGAGACCTCCAGAAGGCGCTAAATCTACCGTTTCATCCGCAGTGCACGCTCTGTCACTCCTCGGCCGCAGGCGGCGGCGCTGTGGTCACGTCCTTCGGTCGCGCGTTGCTCGCTCGCGGACTTGCGGCGGACGACACCGCTTCCTTGGATGCGGCGCTCGCGCAGCTCACCAAGGACAAGGTGAACTCCGATCGCAAGAACGGCATCGATACGCTTGATCTCCAGAACGGGATCGATCCGAGCACCGGTGCTCCCGCGGACTCGGTCCCGTCTCCGGAGTACGGTTGCGGCGCACAGCTGGCCGGGACTCGCTCGCCGGGATTCGGCGCTCTGGGCCTCGTCTTCGGTGTCGGCTTGCTCGCCGCAGTCAGGCGACGACGTCAGTCCGGGGGCACGCGCCCCTGAACTCACGGGAATTCAACCAGAATTCCCACGCGCGGGGAAGAAACCCTCGCTGGCTCGCGTCTCACTTAGCACCCCCTCACAGCCTCAGTTTTCCCACCAAGGTCTACTCCCATGAAACCTCGTTCCGCCCTGTGGTTGTCGTCGGCAGCTTGTGTGCTTCTGGTCTCGGGATTGGCCGCCGCTTCGTACCAGCAGCTCGGCAGCAAGTCAGCGAGCTTTCACTCCAGTGGACCGGGCGGGCTCGCCATCGACGGCAAGACGCAAGACGTTACGGTGCTTGAGAAGGACGGCAAGCTGACGGTGAGCGTCAAGCTGACGCATCTTTCTACCGGCATCGAGCTGCGCGACAGTCACATGCGCGACAAGTACCTTGAGGTCGGGAAATATCCGGACGCACGCTTCGTGGTCGACGTGGCCGCGCTGCCCAAACCCAATGGCGGCAAGGTTGAGGGTGACGCCAATGGACAACTCACGGTGCACGGCGTGACGAATCCCGCCAAGGCGCACTTCGTGTTGCAGGGACCTGAGGGGGACGTCGCGGTGACGGGGCACATCAACCTCAAGCTCCCGGATTACAAGATTGAAGTGCCCAGCTACTTCGGCGTCACGGTGAAGCCCGACGTCTCCGTCGCGGTGTCGTTCCATGTAGCAGACAAGTGAGCGGGGAGAGGTGTTCTGCCCCCACGGAACGCTTCGGCAAGCCGGTTGGTTCACGGGCGCGCGGAGAGGGTGCGGAGTGCCGAGCGGGGGCTCGGCCGTCTTACCTAGGGTTCTCCCAAGGAAACGTTAAAACTCGCGAGGATTGAGTCGAAACTCGTTGAGTCTCACTGTAATCGACGTCTCCCGGTTTTCATTGAAATTGACAGTGCGCTCGGGGCTCGGTCTACTCCCCTCCAATCTCGCCGCCGCGAGGGTTCCTCGCGGCGCGGCGAACTAGGGAGAGACACATGCGTAATCGAATCTGGTCACTACTTCTCGTATCCGGTACTGCTGCCCTTCTGACCCTCGCCTGTGGTGGCGACGACAAGACCACCGTCCTTAGCGACGGCGTCCCCGGCAAAGCCGGCGAGTCTTGCACCAAGCGCGCCGACTGCGGCGACGAGCTGTCGTGCATCCAGGGCGTTTGCCAAGTCTCAGCGAGCACCGGTGCCGGCGGCGCAGGGACCGCGATCGGACCAGCGCTCGGCAAGAAGGGCGAGAGCTGCACTAAGCGCGCCGACTGCGCAACGGGTCTCTCTTGCTTCGCCCAGCTCTGCGCGGACAAGGCCCCCACGGCCGTCACCCCGCCCGATCCGAAGCTCGGCGCCTACGGCGAGAGCTGCGTCGTTGGAACGGACTGCGGCGAGGGCCTGAGCTGCCAGTCGCAGATGGTCGGATACTACGCGGCCGCCAGTCGTTGCGAGGTCGCAACCTTCGGACTGACGCCCACCGGCAAGTCCTGTGAGGGCGAGTGCGCCGCGCCCGCTGACTGCTGTCACCTGCCCCTTGACAGCGGTTACGCGTCCTGTAAGGACCTTGAGTCCACGTTGGGCGGTGCGGCGACTGCCAAGGCCTGCACCGGTGGTAGCACTACGCCGCTCAAGAAGGCTTGTTTTGCCTATCAGACGTACTGCAACTGCACGGCTTCCACCTGGAGCTGCACCGACAACCAGTGCGTCTACAAGGCTCCCTGCGACGAAAGTACTGCGGACCTGCCCGGCGGCTGTCCTTTGCTAAGCCGACTCGGCAACTCACTTCCGACGACCTGCGACAGCACAGCGCTCAAGTGCCAGCCACTCGCGAGCGTGCCCGTTTGCACCAGCGACACCGACTGTGACACCAAGGTTGTGGCAGATCGCTCCTTGGATGCTTGCACGACGGGCGAGTGTATCTGCCTCAAGTCAGCTGGTCAGTGCTACCGCAAGTGCAACAGCCAGCTCGACTGCGAGAAGGGCTATGCCTGTGACGCAACCACCAAGGTTTGCGTCGCCAGCGGCGCTTGTGACAACGACGCCTACTGCGCGCGGCAGCTGAACAATGTCAAGGCGGTCTGCGTGGACAAGAAGGAGTGCAAGACTCCCTGCACCTCGGATCTCCAGTGCAGCCCAAGTGGCATTGTTGATCTGACTGACTATGCCAATTCCCGGACTCGCTATGCCAAATCCGACGGCTTCAACGGCCGGGTCTGCAGCAAGGGCTTCTGTGAGGACCTCGGCTGCAGCTCCGATGCAGAGTGTTCCTCGAGTAGTAACCTCAAGAAATTCTGCGTGACTCCGAAGGTGACCGTCACTCAGTTGTACAAGTCCGCCATCACGGACTGAGCACCCCAACGAACTGGCTCTCGATGAGGGAGCGTTCATGACCCCCGGTTGGCCTCAGCGGTCCCCCGGGGGTTGCGTTTTTTGTGCTGGTACGGCGTGGAAATACCGCTCCGCGCGGTCACCCGCCGGCCTGGGCTTGCGCTCGAGCGCGCTTGGCGGCAGGTCCATGCCGTGATTCCGTCACTTCGACTAGTTGGAACGCTTGCCCTCGCGCTCGCCGTAGCTTGCCAGGGTGGGGCAAAGCCCCCCGCAAGCAAGGGCCGTCCGCCGCCGCTCGTCACGGTGCAGAAGGTGCGTCAGCTCGACATCGCGATCGAGCGCCGTGGCTTGGCTGATCTGCGCCCCGTCGAGCAGGTCGACGTGGCAGCAAAATCGCTTGGCTACGTCGAGACGATCTTGGTCGATCGCGGGGACCACGTCACCAAGGGTCAGCTGCTGGCGCTCGTGCGTCCGAGTGATTTGCCCGACCAGCTGGCAGCTGCGCGCGCGGCGGTCGAGCAGTCGCGCTCCGCTGCGGCGCTGGCGCGCTCCAACCAAGACCGCGCCGAGCAGCAGGCGGGACTCGGACTGATTGCCCGCCAACAGCTTGAGCAATCCCAGCTCAATCGTCAGACCGCGGAGGGCTCACTCGCCGTCACAGGCGCTCAGCTTGCGGCCCTAGGCGTCAAGCTCGGTGAGACGCGCCTCCTGGCACCCATCGACGGCATTGTGTCGCTGAGACACGTAGACCCCGGCGCGCTCGTGGGTCCCCCCGGGGGCGGAGCCGTGCTCACGCTCGTGCGCGTCGACCGACTGCGCGCGTTGGTCTCCCTGAGTGAGCCCGCGGCGCTGGGTGTCGTGACCGGGCTGACGGCTCGACTTGAGCTCGACGCCCTGCCCCAGCTCAAGCTCGAGGGCAAGGTGGTGCGGGTCTCACCGGTGGTGGATCCCACGACACGCTCCGTGACCGCCGAGGTGCTCGTGGACAACCCTGAGGGGCGCCTCAAGGCCGGGCTCTATGCCCACGCGTACATCGCGGTCGGGCATCACCCGGGCGCGCTCGTGGTGCCTCACTCCGCGGTGCTCATGAGCTCCAAGGGCAGCAGCGTGTTTGCCGTAGGCCCGGGGGGCCGAGTGGCACGCCGTGTGGTCAAACTCGGGGAGAGCCTTGAGCGCGGTGAGTCCGTGGAGATACTGCGAGGGCTCGCAGCCGGTGACGAGGTCGTCGTTGCAGGCGCCGAAGGACTCTCCGAGGGGATGCAGGTCAACCCCCAGCGCAACATCGATCCGTATAGCGGCAAACCACTCAGCCAGGGACAGGGTCACTGAGATGTGGCTGACAAGACTCGCGCTCCGGAATCCCATCCTCGTCTTAATGCTGTCGCTGATGACGATCGTCCTTGGGGTGGTCTCGATGAGACGCCTCTCGGTGGATCTCTTTCCGGACATCGCGATCCCAACCGTGCGGGTGGCGACGTTTTATTCCGGTGCAGGTCCGACCGACATTGAAAAGACCCTGACCCAGCCCGTGGAACGCGCCGTTGCCGGCACTCCGGGCGTGGAACGCGTGGAGAGCGTCTCCAAGCAGGGCGTCTCGCTGGTCACGGCCTGGTTTGCCTTTGGCAGCAACCTCGACGCGGCCCAGTTCGAGGTGCAGCAGCGCATTTCCCAGATCCTGAACACCCTGCCCGCTGGGATCCAGCAGCCGTTCGTGCTCAAGTTCGACATCACGAACATTCCCGTGACTCAGGTGGCCGTGGCCTCGGAGCGCCTGGACGAACGCGAGCTGTACGATCTCGCGTACAACACGATCCAGCCTCAGCTTGAGCGACTCACCGGGGTGGCTAGCGCAACCGTGGGTGGCGGTCTGATCCGCGAGCTCGGGGTGCGGGTACAGCGCGACGCGCTGCTGTCCCGCTCGCTCGGGATCCTCGACGTGGTGCAGGCGGTGCGGGGCGCGAGCCTCCTTCTGCCCAGCGGCAACCTGCGCACCAAAGATCGCGATTTTAACGTGTTTTCCAACACGCAGCTGCAGAACCTTGACGAGCTCGGGGAGGTCATCGTGCGCGGCACTGGGGCCAGCGCGGTCCCGGCGCCCGCGGCGAGCGCGTCGCGTCGCGAGAGCCCGCTGGTGCGGCTCGCTGACATCGCGCGCCTCGAGGAGGGGACGGCCGATCGCGCTGAGATCGTGCGCATCAACGGACGCCGGGGTGTCACCCTGCGCGTGCTCAAGCAACCCGGGGCCAACACGATTGCAGTCGTGGACGCCGTGCGGGCGGCGCTGCCGAAGCTTAGCGGTGTGCCAGCCGATACCCGGCTCACGATTTCCTTCGACCAGTCGTCCTACATTCGCAACGCCGTGGCCAGCCTCAAGCATGAAGCCCTGACGGGTGGTCTGCTCGCCATCCTGGTGATCCTGATCTTTCTCGCCAGCTGGCAGGCGACGGGCATTGTGGCCATTGCGATCCCACTGTCGGTGATCGCGACCTTCATCCTGCTGTACTTCACCGGCCAGAGTCTCAACGTCTTTACGATGGGTGGGCTGGCGCTTGGAGTGGGGCGGCTCGTGGACGACTCGATCGTGGAGCTGGAGAACATTCATCGGCATCTCGAGGAGGGTAAGGGGCGCGAACAGGCCGTGCTCGATGCCGCCTCCGAGGTGGCCATGCCGATCCTGGTGTCCACCATCACGACGATCGTGGTGTTCCTGCCCGTGCTGTTTCTGCAAGGAGTGGCCCGTTCGCTGTTCTTGCCCCTCGCTGCCACCATCTCGTTTTCGTTGATGATGAGCTTTTTCGTGTCACGCACGGTCACCCCGGTGCTGTGTCTGCGCTGGCTTGATCGCAACCCTGGAAAAACGCGGCCAGACTGGCTCGTACGCTGGCGGGGCGCGCTTGATGGCCTCGAGCAACGCTACGCGGGGCTGCTCGCCTGGGCGCTGCGGCGCCGCGGCTGGACGCTGCTCGGGATTCTGGCTCCTTGCGCCGCGAGCCTGTTGCTCCTGCCGTACATCGGCAGCGAGTTTTTCCCTGAGAGCGACGAGAGTCAATTCACCGTCAATTTCAGGGCCCCGATCGGGACCCGGGTCGAGACCGCTGAACAGGTCACCGCGCGCATCGAGGACACGGTTCGCAAGGTGATCACCCAGCATTCGCGCGCCGACGGTGACGCCGCACTGCTGCTCTCGACGACCGGGCTCCCTGCGGGGCGCACCGCCTTGTTCACCAACAACACGGGGCCTCACACGGGTAACGTGCAGGCCAATCTGCGGCCGCCCACTCAGCGCAGCATCTCGGATCTAGCGTTGGCGGACAAGGTTCGCGTCGCCCTTCGCCAGGGGTTTCCGGGCACGCAGCTGTTTGTGACCAGTGGCGGGATCGTCAAGCGGATCCTGAATTTCGGCGCAGCTGCGCCGATCGACGTCGAGGTGCTGGGTCATGAGCTTGAGGCAGGTTCGCGAGTGTCGCGTGAGCTTGCTCAGCGCCTGCGCGGACTCGTGGACGCGCAGCAGCGGCCACTGCTGACAGACGTCCAGGTGAGCCGTGAAGACAACGCTCCCGAGCTGCGCGTGCAGGTGGACCGCACCAAGGCCGGCGCGGTGGGCTTGGCCGAGCAGGATATCGCGCAGACCGTGCTCGCGAGCCTGCTGGGTAACCAGGCGTTTGCGCCAGTCGTGTTCTCGGATCCTCGCTCCGGCTACGACTACGGGATCAACGTGCGGCTGGACGATCCCTATCGTAGCAAAGTCTCCGATCTCGAGGATCTCAGCATCCGAACCCCACGCGGTCAGTTAGTCCCCCTCGATGCGCTGGCGACGGTCGAGCGCGCCAGTGGTCCTACCCAGATCGAGCGAAAATACCTGCGTCGCATCGTGCATGTGACGGCCAACGTGGCGGCGACGACCTCGCTCGGTGCCGCCAGTGAAGCGGTGACGGCGACACTGGCCAAGGCCACGGTGCCCGACGGATTCGAGGCGCGTCTGGGTGGGCAGAGCCTTGAGCAGGCCAAGGCTTTCAGTGAGCTAAGGTTTGCAGCCTTGCTCGCGCTCGTCCTGGTCTACATGGTGCTGTCGTCCGAGTTCAAGTCGCTGCTCGATCCTTTGGTCATCATGGTCAGCGTGCCGCTCGGGATCGCGGGCGTGCTGCTGATGCTCTGGGCCACAGGGACCACGCTCAACGTCAACAGCACGATGGGGATCATCATGATGATCGGGATCGTGGTGTCCAACGGCGTGCTCTTGGTCGATTTTGCCCATATTCTCGAGTCGCGCGGCAGTGAGACGGTCGCGGCTGCTATCGAGGCCGGGCGACTGCGGCTGCGTCCGATCCTGATGACGAGCATCGCGACGGTCGTGGGGCTCCTGCCGATGGCGCTCGGGTTGGGTGAAGGCGCCGAAGCGAATCTGCCGCTTGCGCGCGCCGTGATCGGTGGACTCAGCGTGTCGACGCTGTTTACCCTGTTCCTCGTGCCGGTCCTACACGTCAGCTTGCGGGACTGGCGTCGGCGTCGCGCTGGCGAGTCCGTGCGCGCTCAGGTGTAAGCCCGCTCGTTACGCGACCGGGCTCGGCATGGCGGGCGGGCGCTCGGTCGCAACAAGCGGCAGCGAGACCGTGAAGATCGAGCCCTCGCCCAGGGTGCTGGTCACGTCGAGCAGACCCCCATGGGCTTCGACGATGCGCTTGGCGAGAGTCAGACCGAGTCCCACGCCACCGGTGGCGCGCGAACGACTGCGATCTGCCCGATAAAACGGCTCGAAAATCCGCGCCAGCGAAGCGGGGTCAAGGCCGCAGCCCCGGTCGACGACCGACAGGGAAAGGCGCCCGCTCTGTTGCTCTGTGCGCAGGAGGATCGGCCCCTGTGCGGACTCGGAGTACTTGACGGCGTTGTCGAGCAGATTGTCGAGCGCCCGGCGCAGCAGCTTGGGATCGGCGTCGAGCCATCCCTCGGACTGGCATGCCTCCACCGTGAGCTCGCGAGCGGGGTGATGCGACCAAAAGCGACTCATCAGGGCGGCGATCAGCTCACTTGCTGAGAAGCGTTCGCGCTTGAGCGCGGAGCCGGCTCCCGGAGCGAGCGCAAGCTCGAAGCGAGTCAGGGTGAACACCTCGCTGAGCAGGACCTCGAGCTCATCGAGATCGACGGCGAGTTCGCCCGTATAGCGCTGGATTTCGCTCGGTTCACCATCACGCGCGAGCTCCAGTAGCACGCGCATGCGCGCCACGGGCGTGCGCAGCTCGTGGGAGATGGAAGCCAAGAGCTCGTGTTCGGTGCGCCGCAGCCGCGCCAGATCGTCGACCAACTGGTGGAACGTCACCGCGAGTTGACCGAGCTCATCGTCCCGCTCAAAGCTTCCGAGCGGCACCGACTGTCCTGCGCCGAGGGCCTTCATCGCGCTGGAGAGTCGCTCAACGGGGCGCGTGATCGAGCGCGCAAACCAAAGCGAGAGCACGAGCAACAGACCCAGCAGTAGACTCAGCCACAGCAGCGCCGGCCACCAGGGGATGCGCGGAGGTGGCAGCTCCACGAGCGCGACGGCGCGCAGGTCATCCGGCAGGCGCAGAGGTACGACGAGCATGCCGTGCGGCGCGTGCGCGGGCGCTCCGGGACCATGTTCCGCAAGCCCAGGTCGAGCTGGCTGGTCGTTGAGTCCCGGTGACGTTGCGGCCGCAGGCAAATGCGATGGCGGCGGTTCCTCGAACTCGCCGGGAGGACCTGGCGGAAAGCCGCGAGGACCCGGCGGAAAGCCGCGAGGACCCGGCGGAAATTCCAGGTCGTCGGGACCACCGAACAGCGGACGCTGCTCAGGTTGGCCGAGGATATCGAGGGCTCCACGGCGCAGGTGCGGCGGCTCAAACAGGACCGGCTCATTTAGCCGATGCAACAGCAACCTCGGTGGTGCAAATGGGATCGGAGATTGAGTGCTCGCGAGTAGCTGCTGATGCTCGTCGAAGATCGAAACGCGCACTCGCTTGGACTCAAAGAGCCGCTTGGCCTGCTCGGGAAGTTGGTCCTTGGGTTTGCCCTCCAGGTGACTCTGCACGAGCGCGACGAGTAAGGGGTCGACGCGCGCTTCGAGCGCGGGACGCACCAGCCATTGCCCGACGGACAGCACCGTGGCGACCGCCGCGATCAGCAGCAGCAGTCCGTAAAACCACACGCGATGAACGAGCCTGGGTCGAAACCAAGCGCGCGAGGTTGGCGGGTTCATGGCTCCTCAGCAGCCAGCAGGTAGCCCGCGCCGCGCACGGTGCGAAGCAATGTGGGGTGACGTGGATCATCCCCGATTTTCTGGCGAAGGCGAGAGATCCGTACGTCAATCGAGCGATCGAAGGCGTCCTCTGCCGAGCCGGTGGCAAGCTCAAGGATCTGTTCGCGACTAAGCACGCGACCACGGCGCTCGGCCAGCACGCGTAGGATGTCAAACTCGTACGAGGTGAGCTCCACTGGAGCGCCTCGAAGCGTCACCGAGCGCGCCTCGAGCTGGATCTCCAGGGGGCCGATCTTCAGACTACGCGCTGGGCCCACCTGACCACGCGCGCGGCGTACGAGCCCCTGGATCCGCGCCAACAGCTCACGCGGCGAGAAAGGTTTGGTGAGGTAGTCGTCGGCACCGAGCTCAAGTCCCAACACGCGATCAGATTCCTCGCTGCGCGCGGTCAGGATGATGACCGGCACGTCCGAGCGTTTGCGCAGCTCACGACAGACGGACATGCCGTCGCGCTGTGGAAGCATCCAGTCGAGTAGCACGACGTCGAAATGGCCCGCCGTGGCCGTGCGCAGCGCGGTCTCACCGTCGGCCACCGTGACGACAGACACGCCGCGCTGCTCGAGGTACTCGGCGACAAAGGTCGACAAGCGAACGTCGTCTTCTGCGAGGAGCACCGAGATATCGGACACGGATTGCATCAGAGCATGCCCAGGAAAAAGGGGGAACAGGAGCGTTCCCCCTGCCTTGGAAACGCGGTTAACCCTTCGTGGGCGGAGCCGTTGGCGGACCGGCTGGGCGCTTTGGCGCGGCGATGCACCGGAGCGCGAGCGGACCCTTGGGTGGCTCCTTCGGACCGAGCTCGGGCTTGGGCTCAGGCGTGGCGTCGCCCGGCTTGGGCTCAGGCCAACAGAGCTGCGGCAGTCCCTCGGGTAGCGAACCAACCTTCTCGTCGCAGTCGAGCACGAGCGGCATCGGGCGACTCCCGGGTCCCTGCTCACGCGACGTGGGTCCAGAATCAGCCGGCTTCGGCAGCGTGTTCTGTTCGGATCGCAGCGGCTGGCAGCTCAGGGGCTTGCCCTCAGTCTTCAGGAGCTCCTGCAGCTTCTCCGGTGAGCCTGGTCCCATTCGTCCCGCCATGCACTCTGGGTGTTGGAGCGGCGTGGAACCGTTCCCGCGCGGACCTCGCATTCCCGGAGGCGGAAGGCCTTCTTCGCCGGCCCTCGGCGCAAAGCAAAACAGAGGGGGCGTCATGTGCGGTCCCGGAGGTATCGCAGGGCGTGCCATGCCTGGGCCCATGCCCATGCCCATGTGTCTCCGGCCCCCTGGGATACAGACAACGATTTGGTGGTTGGCCTCGACCGACAGTGCCGCAGCCCCGCCCTGAGCGGCGCTCTCGACCCCTTGGGCTGTGCTGTCCTGACTATCAACGCCAGCGCAGCCAAGCAGGGTGACCTGAGTGAGCAGTGCTCCAAGTGCAATTCGCCTGAACATGAATCCAAGTCCTTTCTTGCCGTCGGCCTGCTCGCGCCGTAAGCGGAGGGGGCATAACCCGAGGGACATGCTCAGCTTGCCTGGGCCATGTTGCCGCTAACCCCGCCATTCTGTGTCGATATGTGTCCGCCCCGGCAGGGCGCGGTCACGCGGCGCGGCTGCGCTGGCCGGTCACGCGGCGCGGCTGCGGGCGCGGGCAGGTGCGGTCACAGGTGATGCGCGCGCATCACGAGCTGAGCGACATTGAAGTAGATGATCAGCCCTGACACGTCCACCAGCGTGGCCACGAAGGGCGCGGACGCGCTCGCGGGGTCAAAGCCCAGCCGACGAATGACGAGCGGCAGCATCGAGCCCGCTACCGTTCCCCAGACCACGACGCCAATCAAGCTGACGCCAACTATGGTGGAGAGCGCCGTGACGTGACCCGTGTAGGTGTGAAATGCCGTCTGCCAGAGGATGATGCGGAGCACGCCCAAGGCCGCCAGGATCCCGCCGAGCGCCACGCCCGTCAGCAGCTCGCGTCGAACGATCAGCCACCAGTCGCGTGCGGTGACCTCTCCCAGCGCAAGCGCTCGAATGATCAAGGAGGTTGCCTGGGAGCCCGAGTTGCCTCCGCTCGAAATGATGAGCGGCACGAACATCGCGAGCACGACCGCCTGCGCGATCTGATGCTCGTAGCGACCCATGGCACTCGCCGTGAGCAGCTCGCCGACGAACAGAATCGAGAGCCAGCCAGCGCGCTTACGGAGCATCGCGACAAACCCGGTTTCCATGTATGGGGTGTCGAGGGCCTCCATGCCGCCGAGCTTCTGGATGTCTTCGGTGGCCTCGCGCTGAACGACGTCGACGATGTCGTCGACGGTCACGATGCCCTTCATGTGCCCTTCGGGATCGAGCACCGGAACGGCATCGAGATCGTGCTGAGCGATCAGCTTGGCGACGGCCTCCTGATCGAGGTCCTCCGAGACCGAGATGACATCGGTCTGCATGACCTCGGAGAGCTTTTTCTCGCCAGGGGCCGCAAATAGATCGCGAAAGGAGACCACCCCGAGCAGCCGTTGCTCTTGGTCCAGCACATAGGCGTAATAGATGGTCTCGAGGTACTCACGCGCCTGACGCCGCAGATAGCGAATGGCCTCGTCCACGGTCATTTCAGGCCGCAGCCGCGCAAAGCGCGGGCTCATCAGTCCACCGGCGGCGTCCTCGGCGTAGGCGAGCAGCGCCACGACCTCGCGACGCGTGCTGTTGTCCAGCAGATTCAGGAAGCCCTCGCGGTCCTCCTCATCGAGATCCTGAATGACGTCAGCGGCGTCGTCCGGCGGTAGCAGGCGGAACCAAAGACGGCGTTCTCCGTTCTGGAGCGACAGCAGCAGGTTGGACTGTTCCGACGGACTGAGTTCGAGAAAGAAATCGTCCGCATCCTTACGCTCGAGTCTCTGGAAACCCTCGTAGCGTTCAGCCAACGACAACACGACCCAGGCATCCCGGAGCTCGTCGACGGTCAGATCATCTTCGCTCATGCCGCGACCTCCCCCTGGGGAAAGCAGCGTCCGGTGCGGTGCGGCGTGGGTGCCTTGATTTCGAACATGGTGCCTCCGGCCGCGCGGAGGCATACGCCACCGCGCTACAACTTTGGACTGCTACTGCCAGGGTCGTCGTTCACGGGTTTTGTCCTTCGCCAGTCGAACATAGCGACCGCGTCGGCGGGCGTCGTCTACCACGGAACGCCTTCTGGGCAACGGCCCCCGTCTCGGGAAGCACCTCAAGACCAAGACCGCTGGAGAATCCAGTGCCTTCCCGCGGGACGGACCCCAAGAGCTGCCAGCTGGGGGCCATAGCCGCGCTGGTCGGAGGCGCGGCACTTCGCCCCGCTCGATGCGGGCGCAAACTCAGGTCGCGCTCGAGCTGAAGGTGAGGGTCTTGCCCCTGAGGGCGAGCTCCGACAGGGCTACATCACCTTCCAAAGATTGTCTGGCTCACGTGGGAACGGTTGCTTGTCTGCAGCGGATTCGGCACCGTTTTTGAGTCGCCCAGGGGTGTTGTGAGGAGGCTCGTGTGATTCGACATACCAATTCACTCGGCACGATGGGTCTTGTTGCGTTGCTGCTCCCGGGCTGCGGTCTGTTCACGAGTTCGAGTGATGCGGCGGGTGATTGCACGCCGCCACGTGAGCTGCTCGCTACGCGCGCCTGGCCCGAAGCCTTTGGAAAGGTCTGCATCAAGTGTCATTCGCCCGACGGGATTGCCTCGGAGCAAAATGCCGCGCTCAAGCTGCTCCCCGCCAGCTATCCCGGCTTTCTCGACGCCAAAGGCGCTAACCTCTCGTACCTCGCGCGGCTCGAGTGCGATGGTCGCAGTCTGCTACTGAGAAAGCCCCTCGGTGAGCTCAATCACGGTGGAGGCAAGGTGATCGAACGCGATTCGCAGACCTTTGCCGCGATTGAAGCGTTCGTGGCTCGCGTCAAGAGCAGTGACGAGTGCTCCAGCAGTTCGAGCTCCCTGGCGGAGGGTGTCACCCAGCTCTCGGCTCGCAACACGTTTCGCAAGGCGGCGCTCCTGCTCGCCGGGCGGCTGCCGACGAGTGTCGAGCAAAAGGCGCTCGAGGGCGGGGACAAAGCAGAGCTTGAGCGACGCGTGGCTGGGCTCACCCGTGAAGCCGGTTTCTACGAGCTACTCAAGACCAGTTTCAATGACGTACTGCTGACCGATCGCTACCTCAGCTACGTCGGACATGCTGTCAATCTCCTCAATGAAGAGGATTTTCCGTCGGTCGGTGCCGCCTACGACGCCCTCGCCGACGACGAGAGAGAGCGCATCAATACGGACCTTGCGCGTGAAGCCTTGGAGCTGATCGCCCATGTTGCGCGTGAAGGGCGACCGTTTACGGAGATCCTAACGGCGTCGTATTTGATGGTGAATCCCGATTCGGCCATGCTGCTTGGAGTCAGTCCGAAATTCACCAACCCGAAGGGCGCGGGTGAGTTCGCCGAAGCGCCGATCAAGACCGCCAAGGGCGTGGCTTGGCCCCATTCGGGCATCCTGACCTCTCCGATGTGGCTCAACCGGTTCCCCACCACACCGACCAATCGCAATCGCGGGCGCGCTCGCGCGGTCCTTTCGACCTTCCTCGCCACGGACATTCTCAAGATCGCGGATCGTCCCGTGGATCCGATTGCGGCCTCCGCCGGTTTTGCCAACCCGACGCGCGACAGCCCGTACCGCAACTTCTGTCATCGTGAGCTCGATCCGATCGCAGGCGCGTTCCAGAAGTACGACGACTACGATCCGGAACGCTATGTGCCCGACAAAGAGTGGCACAAGGACATGTTTGCCCCCGGATTTGCCGGTGAAGCGCTGCCCACTCGTACGCGTTCACGGGGGGGTAGTCGGCTCCGTCGCGCGTAAACGATTGAGATTGCTCCATGTTTAACAACGCTCTATCCATTGAGCTGTCGATAGTGCATGGTCCGGCGCGTGACACAACGCGACTGGAGAGACGACCGCATCGACGAGCTGGAGAAGCAGCTCAAGGTCGCGTTGGCTCAAAATGAAAAACTTGAGCAGCTGCTCAAAGCCGCGCTGGGACGTATTGCGATTTTGGAGGAGAGACTCGGAACTTCATCGCGTAATTCGAGTAAGCCGCCGTCAAGCGA
>JBBRAB010000029.1:0-55303 GCA_038207155.1 Polyangiales bacterium | reverse complement strand
GACGACGACGACGACGACGACGACGACGACGACGACGACGACGACGACGACGACGACGACGCGGGCCAGGACAAGCCCGACGACGATGCGGGCCAGGACAAGCCCGACGACGATGCGGGCCAGGACAAGCCCGACGACGATGCGGGCCAGGACAAGCCCGACGACGATGCGGGCCAGGACAAGCCCGACGACGAGTAGGCGACGTTGTCGTGAGCGTCAGTCCGCGCGGACTGACGCTTGGTAGGTCACACCCGCAGGGCTCTGGGACGAGCGCTGTCGCGCACGCTCACTTCGTCAGGGACGACCTACTTCGAGGCGAGGGCGAGCACCTGCAGATACAACGGTTCGTCTGTCGCCAGTCTCTGGATCAGGGCCCAATAGGCTGGATCCTCGAAGCGCGACGCTCCTGGCTCCGGCGACTTCTTGACGGGCTTGGACGTGGACTTTTCGGCAATCAAGCGCTGGATCTGGGTAATCCGCTTTTTGGTAGGAAACCCGTTGCCCGTCTCCCAGCTCTGGACGGTCCCTACGTCTACCCCCAGGGCAGTGGCCAGGTCTTTGGCGGTCAAACGGAGTGCTTTTCGGGCGGCCTGGATTTCAGCAGGGGTCACGGAGGCGAAAGCTAGCACTCTCGCGCGTTGGCGCGCAGCCCCGGACCACTGGCTCCGTGATTCGTTTTGCCTAGTACCAAGAGCAACCTCGAGGGACTCGCGCCGAGGGGTCGCGATGCGATCGTCAAGGCTACCGCTATGGCTCGGTGGACTACTCGTTGCTTGTGCCCCGGAGCCATTTGGACCGCCCGTCTCCGCTTCCACGGGGCCCCAGACCCCAAGACTGGAGTTATTCCCAGCGGCCGTGGGGACCGCCAGGGCCCAACCAGTCCTGGCGCTCGGGCTGCGGTACGAGAGCGAGGCCAGTCCCGAGCCCTGGCTCCTGGTCGAAGGCAATCCGACGAGCGCGACCCGCGTCAACCTTCAGCAAGGGCTGGTGTCTGAGGCCATTCGGGAGCGTCTGTTGCCGCTGCGCGACCTGCCACAGGTCGACAGTCACTCGCGACTGTTTCGACCGACGGTTCCGCTGCTCGAGGGGCAGCGCTACACCTTGATCGGGCCTGGCGCTCTGGCTCTACCGCTCGACATTACTGCCGAGCCAGCGTTGCCGTACTGGTCGCGATTGCTACCTACAGGCAATCGCACTGCCAGGGTTGGCGTCTACTGCGGGGCACCTGCACGGGTGCAACAGGATGTCCCGCCGCCTGTGGGGGCATCGGCGCAATTCGATGTCGCCGAGGGACTCGGGACCACTGGCGCGCTCAAGCAGTCGTGCGTGACTGTGCGACCTCGCGAGGCCTCCGGGGAGTTCATTGCGCCAGTTTCGCTCAAAGGAGTCGCGTTGGATCCGTCACCGTTTCGCGTCTCGAATGAAACGCGTGAAGTCGACAGTCTCTGTCCGGGCGGTGTCGCTTTGGGCGCCGGTTGTCTCAGGATTGGTGGCGAAGCCCTCGAGGTTGAGGAAGTTGATGGCGAAGCCCTGTGGAACCTGACTTGCGCGAGCAAGTCAGTCGTTCGCGTGGTGAGCAAGGGCAAGCTGACGCTGCCTTGGGGGGATTGCCACGAGCGCGATACGCTCGAAGCGCTGCGCCTCGACGCGTCGGGCGTGAGCAGTCACGCCATTGTGAAGGTTGCATTGCCCCCTCCCGCTCCTAACGTCGTGATCAATGAAGTGCTCGCGAATCCTAGCGGGCAGGAGCCGCAGCAGGAGTGGATCGAGCTTGCCAATCTTGGGCGCGCGACCGCGTCGATTGCCGATTGGCGCCTTCAGGATGGTGGAGGAGAGGTGACCCTTCCGTCGTTCGTAATGGCACCAGGCGCCTTCGCCTTGCTGGTTCGCGACAACTATGTGGCGCCCTCTGACAAGGATAAGGATATGGCCCCGGCGGAGGGCACGCTGCTGATTCGCCTGCCTCAACTTGGCCATTCGGGGCTCTCAAATTCCGGAGAAGCCCTGGCGCTCGTCGACGCCAACGGTCGCGTGCTGGCGCGCTATCCAGCGCTCGCCGCAACGCGGGCGGGTGTGAGTCGCGCGCGGCGCCCGGGAGCCTGCTCCGGCGCCGCAGCGGACTTCGCCGAGCATGCCTCCCCAGGGGCGTCACCGGGGGCTCCCAATGTGTTCGAGTAACGAAGTGGTTCAATAGGCACGGTACAGCTGTTCAGTCGGTCGGGCGCCTACACGTTTGTTGTGCACATTGACAAGTAAAATGCGAACCGGACGGTAGTTCGGCTGTTGACATAGCGCCCGCGCGCCCGTAACGTCCCTCCGAAGTGGGAAGAAGTGGATCAAAGTGGATCCAAGTCTTCCCAAATCGGACGCAGATGTTCCGCGGACAGTTCCAACACACCATTGACGCGAAGGGTCGGGTGGCCATGCCATCCCGCTTTCGCGAGCTTGTTGGCTCCAAGGGATCCGAAAAACTGATCCTCGTCCCGGCGCCCTTCGACCCCTGTCTGCAGGTCTTCCCCCTGGTCGAATGGGAGCGCGTCGAGGAGCGGATTGCCGAGCTTCCCAGTCTCGACCCGAACGCCGTCCGGTTCCGTCGTCTCTACCTGTCGGCCGCGGTCGAGTGTGAGCTCGACCGACCCGGGCGGCTCCTCATCCCAAGTCACCTGCGCGAGCGGGCGGGCCTGGTGGGTGACGTGCTCTGGGCAGGCATGGGGCGCATGGTCGAGCTCTGGTCTAAGAGTCGATGGGACGAGGCGATGACGCTAACCCCTGACGAGCAGGCGTCCTTTCAGAAGGCCGTCATGGAGACGCTTCGCATATGACGCAGGCAGTTCAATTGGAGAGTCCCCCCGTGTTTGAACACATTACGGTTCTCTTGCGTGAAGTCACCGAGGTGTTTGCCAGCGTCTCAGCTGGTTGGGTTGTCGATGTAACCCTCGGGGGGGGCGGGCATACCGAAGCCCTCCTGAAGACCTATCCGCATCTCAAAGTGCTCGGTTGCGACCGCGATGAGGACGCGCTTGCCGCCGCCAAGGAGCGCCTGGCGGGTTGGGGAGAACGAATTGCGTTCGAGCACGCCAGCTTCGAGGATCTCCCAGAGATTTTGGCGCGGCGCGGCCTTGACGGCGTCGTTGGCATCATCGCCGACCTCGGAGTGAGCTCGCCGCAGCTCGACCGGGCTGAGCGCGGCATGAGTTTTCGCTCTGCCGGTCCGCTCGATATGCGAATGGATCAGTCGAGTGGTCAAACTGCGCGCGAGCTAATCGAGGAGCTCGAGGCTGAGGAACTCGCCGACGTTCTCTATGAGCTTGGAGAGGAGCGCGCCTCGCGGCGAATTGCCCGCTGTATCAAACAGGCCTCGCTTCGCGGTGAACTCGAGACGACCCTCGATCTGCGACGCGCAGTTGTGCGGGCGGTCGGCCCGCGGCGCGCGGGTGGCGTAGATCCCGCGACGCGAACCTTCCAGGCTCTACGGATCGCCGTCAATCGTGAACTAGAACAGCTTGACCAGCTGCTGCTTGCGGCTCCCCGCGTGCTAGTTCCGGGGGGCATCATGGCCGCGATCAGTTTTCACTCCCTCGAGGATCGCCGTGTGAAACGCGCGTTTCTGCTGCGAGACAGCTGGGAGCGGCTCACCAAGAAGGCACTCATCGCGGCTCCGGACGAGCAGGCGAGCAATCCGCGCGCCCGTAGTGCCAAGCTCCGCATCGCTCGTCGCTGGCTGGAAACGCCCGAGACCTACGACGAAGAGTACGTCGACTCTGAGACACCTCCGCCCGTGCGCGTGATGTCGGTCGACGACAGTCAGGATGCATGAAGCGGCCCCGAGTCTTCCTCGCATTGTGGACGTTGGCCGTTGCAGCCACCTCCACTTCGTTCGTGGTGCATCTGGCACTGCGAGCGCGTTCGATGGAACTCGGGTACGAACTCGGACGCGCTCACGGGCGCCTCGCGCGCTTGCGTGAGGTCAAGCGCGTGCTTGAGCTAGAGCTGGCTAGTCACAAGACTCCTGAGCGTGTCGAGACCGTCGCGCGCTCCCTGCTCGGGATGACACCACCGACGCCCGACCGAATCCTGTCTGCAGGCGCGGAGCCGACGGTCGCTCCACGAGACAGTGCCGACGCTCGAGTCCCGGAGGGCTCCCCGCCGTGACGGTGGTCGCCGAGACGAGCGAGATCCACGGCCCGCGGGGCCGTTGGATTCGGATCCGAATGGGGGTGCTCTGCGGCTTGCTGGCTTTTGGTTTGGGCCTCGTGGTTCAGGCGGCTTACGAACTCACGATCACCCACGGCGCCGAGTGGCAGGAACTCGCCGAACGGCAGCGCCTGCGCAAGGTCGCTGTGCAGCCCAAGCGCGGCACACTCTACGACCGCAATGGGACTGCTCTCGCCGTCAGTACCGAGGTTCCGAGCGTGAGTCTCGATTGTGGTGAGCTGCTACGCGACGTCCCTCCGGGGCAGACCGCAGCGGTGGCACGCGACGCAGCAACCCGAATCGCCGCCGTGCTCGGACTCGACGTCACCACGGTTGAAAAAAAGATCCTCAGCAAACGAAGATTCTCTTGGCTCAAGCGACGCATCGGTGTCGACGAGGTTGAGGGGATTCGGCAGCTTAGTACGACGGACACCAAGGGCTTGTCGCGTATTCGCGGACTGTCGATCGAAGGGGAGTCCCACCGCTACTACCCGCGACGCGAACTCGCAGGGCCGTTGATCGGATTTGTCGCCCCTGACGGGATTGGTAAGGACGGGCTCGAACTCGCCCTCAATGCCGAACTCGAAGGACACCCCGAACAGCTTGCTGGTCTGCGAGATCGAGCGGGTCGGCTGATCTTCTCCGATGCCGTTCAGGATGACTCGGCGCTCGCAGGTCACGATGTTCACCTGAGCATCGATCAGGGCATTCAGTTCGCGGCTGAGCGTGAGTTGGCTACCGCAGCCCGCACCTTCGAAGCCAAGGGCGGTGCGGTGGTCGTGGTCGATCCCAAAACCGGGGAGCTGCTCGCTCTCGCGAGCTGGCCTGGCTACAACCCGAACGACTACGGTACCAGTGAGGTCGATTCTCGTCGCGCTCGCGCAGCCACCGACGCCTTCGAACCTGGTTCGTCCATGAAGATCTTCACCATTGCCGCTGGCCTCTCGGCAGGGGTGATCACGCCAACGCAGGACCTCTACTGCGAGAAGGGGTTCATGAAGGTCGACAACGTCACGATCCGCGACACGCACCCCTCGGAGTGGCTGAGTCTGCCGAAGGTGTTGGCGTTATCGTCGAACATCTGCGCTGCCAAAATCGGCCTTGCCCTCGGCAATGAGCGCCTTTACGAGTCGTTGCGGCGATTCGGCTTTGGTCAAGCAACGGGCCTGCCCCTGACGGGTGAAGCCACCGGCACGTTGCGTCCGCGTGGACGCGCCTGGGTCGACGTTGAAACGGCGGCTGCTTCCTTCGGGCAAGGGATCAGTGTCTCTGCCCTTCAGCTCGCCATGGGTACCGCTGCCATTGCGAATGGCGGTGAGTTGATGACCCCCGTGCTGATTCGGCGCGTTACGACCGCCACTGGTGAAGTCGTGCGTGACGTCAGCCCCGTCGTTCGGCGACAGGTGGTGCCTCGCCGGGTGGCGCTTCAAGTGACCGAGATGATGATCGGCGTGACCGAAGGGGAGGGCACTGGTGTCGAGGCCGCCATCGGGGGGTACCAAGTCGCCGGCAAGACCGCGACCGCCCAGAAGACGGATCCGCGAACCGGGCGCTACTCCGAGGATCGATACGTTGCTTCATTTGTTGGATTCGTGCCCGCGCACAATCCCGCGGTGGCGATCGCTGTCGTGGTGGACGAGCCAATGGTCGACCACGCAGGCGGTGGGGTCGCCGCTCCGATTTTTCGACGTGTGGCCAGAATGGCTCTGGAATACAAGGGTCTAACGCCGCGGGGCACCGAGCGCGCCGACGCCAGCGCGGTGGCGCGCCGGCCCGATCCGGCCGCTGTTGCCTACGCTGCGCTACGTCGCGCCCAAGGCTTGACACCCGCGATTCAGGACGTCGTGCAGAACGCGCCAATCCCGGCGGGTTCGGTTCGAGTCCCAGATTTGACAGGGCTTCCGCTGCGTGAAGTCCTGAGGCGGATCATCGAGGCGGGACTCATCCCGCGCATCACAGGTACGGGTCTTCTGGTACGCCAGGAACCGGGGCCAGGCGTGGCCGCGCCGCGCGGAAGCACAATTTTACTGCGTTTCGAGGCAGGTTCATGACGACATCGCCCTTCTCGAGTGGTCGGGGTTCTGCGGGCCTCACCCTGGCAGAATTGATGGAATTAGCTCCCTTCCGCGCGGCCCGGCTCAAGGGCGACGGTTCGGTGCGGGTGGTCGACGTGGTACAGGATTCGCGCCTCGTGGCTGCTGGTGCATTGTTTGTGGCACGCACCGGGGGCCGCGCTGCAGGGGCGGATTTCCTCCCAGCAGCTGTGGAGGCGGGGGCGGTCGCCTTGCTTTGTTCGCAGGACTCGGTCGTCGACGGTGCTGCGCTGCCGCAGATTCAGGTGAGCGACGTCACCGCCGCGATGGCCTGGGCGGCCGAAGCGGTTCACGGGTTTCCCAGTTCCCAGCTGCCATTGGTGGGGATCACCGGTACCAACGGCAAGACAACCTGTGCGGTGCTGGTTGAGCAGGCGCTGCTTGGCTTGGGTTTACGTCCCGCGCGTCTGGGTACGATAGGACTATCCTTCATGGGGTCCGTGCACGAGTCCAAGCTCACGACTCCACTCAGTGACGAGCTCTCTCGCATTGCAGCCGCAACGCTACGCCAAGGTGGGACACAGCTTGTGATGGAGGTCTCCAGTCACGCGCTCGCTCTGGGCCGCGTTCAAGCACTCCGCTTTGACGTCGCGGCGTTCACCAACCTCAGCCAAGACCACCTCGATCATCACGGCACCATGGCCGCCTACGAAGCGGCCAAACTTGGACTTTTCACCGAGTTTGAACCCCGGGTGTCCGTTATCAATATTCGCGACGAGGTCGGGCATCGCTTCGCTCAGGCGGCCCGGTCCGAGCGCGTCATTCGCGTGGGGCCGGGGCAGGAGGTGGACCCGTCGGGCGTGGAGTGTCGTCCGAGTGGCATCCGTGGTCGATTTCTGGTGAGCGGTAAGGTCGTTGACCTCGACACTCGCTATGTGGGCGCCCATAACCTTGAGAATCTCGGGATAGCTATCGGTATTCTCGAGGCACTTGGGCTAGACGTTCAAGCAGCCGTGACGGCCTGGCAGGGCAGTGAGGGCGTCCCTGGACGTCTGGAGCGGTGTGATGAACCCGGCGATGACATCACGGTTCTGGTCGACTACGCGCACACGCCGGACGCTTTGCTGCGAGTCCTCGAGGTAGCTCGCAGCTTGTCGAGCCAGCAGGTCTGGTGCGTTTTTGGTTGCGGCGGCGATCGCGATCCTGGAAAACGCCCGCAAATGGGGGACATTGCTGGCCGGTTGGCAGATCGCGTGATCGTTACCAACGATAATCCTCGCAGTGAGTCCCCGGAGAAGATCGCTGAGGCGATTGTGGCCGGAATCGCTCCGATTCGACGCGACTATCGATGTCAGCTGGACCGCGCGCTGGCGATAGAGGAGACCCTGCGCGATGCCTCGCCGGGGGATGTCGTCCTAATCGCAGGCAAAGGCCACGAGGACTATCAGTTGATTGGAAGTCAACGATTACACTTTGACGATCGAGAAATTGCGCGCGCAGCGCTGCAAACTCGACGAGTCCGGATGTCGCGATGAGCTCGTCCCTACCCGCCAATCTCGCCCCATTCTCTCGGGCAGAGCTGATGCTCGCCACGGGTGCCAAGTTCTCTGGCGAAGGCGATTTTTCAACGGTCGGCGTGACCACGGATTCTCGCGCTGACGTGCGCGGAAAACTCTTCGTGGCCCTCAAGGGTGAACGATTTGATGGCCACGCCTACGTCGAGGATGTGCTCGCGGCGGGCGCCGCCGCAGTCCTCGTCGAACAGAGCTATCAGTCCAGTCGAGTCGAGCGGGTTGGTCGCGTTGGCGACACGCTACACGCTATCGGACAGCTGGCAGCAGCGCACCGCCGGCGCTGGGGTGGGCGACTCGTCGCCGTAGCAGGTTCGGCCGGCAAAACGACGACGCGCGTTGCTGTCGAGACAGTCCTGAGAAGCGTCGCCGGGCAGCGGGTGCATTGCACGAGCGGCAACCTCAACAACCTCATTGGGGTGCCGCTCACCCTGCTCGCGCTCGAGCCATCGCACCAACTAGCCGTGGTCGAGGTCGGGACCAACGCGCCGGGCGAGGTGGCGCGACTCGCGACCATCTGCGCACCGAATGCGTCTGTGCTAACCTGCATCGGACTTGAGCATACCCTTGGGCTCGCGAGCCTCGACGGCGTCAAGCAGGAAGAGGCCGAGGCGTTTCGTTGCCTCGATTCACAGGGGATTGCGATCGGAAATCTGGACGACGCGGCTATTCGCGAGCTGCTGTCCGAGGTTCGGTTGGGAGCGTCCCATAGCTATGGGCAAGCACCCGAGGCTGACACCCGCATCCTGGGTCGGAGGCCCGCGAGCGATGGTCGACAGGTCGTGACCTTCGTGACGCGCGCTCTAGGTCCGTTCGAACTCGAATTGCCCCTGCTTGGACTCCCAGGGGCCCTGGCGTTTGCAGCTGGACTCGCCGTCGCTGAGAGTCTGGGAGTCGGGCTCGCGCTCGAGTCGCTTCGAGCGCAACTGGCTCAGTCACTGCTTGGCGAGCCGGGGCGTCTTCGGCTCATCGCGGCTCCCAGCGGCGCGACGGTGATTGATGACTGCTACAACGCCAACCCGGCGAGCATGCGCAGCTCGCTGCGAGTGGCGCGCGAGCTGGCCGCCGAGCGAGGGCAAGAGCTAGTCCTAGTCCTGGGGGACATGTTGGAGCTGGGTACGCTGTCCGAAGCCGAGCATGCAGCGCTTGCAGAGGACTGTCGGGGCGTTCGCCGGCTACTGGTCGTGGGGCGTGAGTCGAGGGTGCTCGCAAAGGCGGCACAAGGCTTGCAAATCTGTACAACTTGGTACGAAACCGCAGCGGATGCAGTCACTGAGGTCCGAGGCGAGTCCAGCAAAAATACGCTGATTCTCGTCAAGGGCTCCCGTGGCCTCCGTATGGAGCGCATTGTCGCTGCGCTCGAGACTACAGAAGGAGAGTCCGCGTGATTTACGAATGGCTGTACCCGTTGAGCAAGCAGTTTGGCTGGGCCGGCGTGCTCAACGTCCTGCGTTACCTGCCATTTCGCGCGATCATGGCAACGATCACCGCCATGATGATCTCGTTCTTCGTGGCGCCCTGGTTCATCCGAACCCTGCGCGGCAAGCAGATCAGTCAGATCATTCGCGAAGACAACCCTGAAGGCCACAAGAAGAAGGTCGGAACCCCGACCATGGGCGGGGCCCTGATCCTGCTAAGTGTGCTGGTACCCACGATCCTGTGGGCAGATGTACACAACGTCTTTGTTGTGCTCACCGCCACCGTCACCGCTGGCTATGGGGCGATCGGCTACCTGGACGACCGCCTCAAGATTGAAGGCAAGAACACCCGCGGGCTGTCAGGGCGTTTCAAGCTGCTCGGGCAGTTCATCGTCGGGGGCGGGGCGCTGGGTGTCGTGTTCTTCGGCCATGAGGGGTTGCCGGCGGACTGGATCGCGATCAGGGCACGAGTATCGGTGCCATTCTTGTCCTTTGCCAAGCACCCGATTGAGCTGCCGATTTGGCTCTATTTCATCTTCGCCCTAATCGTCGTCGTCGCGATGAGCAACGCGGTGAACCTGACTGACGGACTTGACGGCTTGGCAATCGGCCCGGTCATGATCAACGCAGGCGCCTACATGACCTGGGCGTACGTAGCTGGTAGCGTGCTTTTCGGCCGTCACTTGGCAGTGTATCTCGGAATTCCTGGCATTCCTGAGATGGGGGAGCTCGCCGTTTTTGCGGCGTCAGTGATCGGGGCAGGTACCGGCTTTCTTTGGTACAACACCTATCCAGCGCAAGTATTTATGGGAGACGTCGGCTCCCTGTCCCTGGGCGGTGGTCTTGGCATGCTCGCGGTGCTGACCAAAAACGAGCTGCTCAGCCTGATTCTCGGTGGCGTGTTTGTGGTCGAGATGCTGAGCGTTGTCACGCAGGTCATCAGCTTTCGACTATTCGGCAAGCGTGTGTTTCTGATGGCGCCGATCCACCATCACTTCGAGAAGAAGGGCTGGCCAGAACCCCGCATCATCGTTCGGTTCTGGATCATTTCGGTGCTGCTCGCGCTCGTGAGTCTGGCGTCGCTCAAGGTGAGGTAGCAGATGGAGCTCGCTGGTAAAAAAGTGGTCGTAGTTGGGCTCGGGCGCAGTGGTATCGCCGCGGCGCGGCTCTGCGCTGCGCGCGGGGCCGAGGTCATTGCGACCGACAGCGCTCGCGCTGAGTCTCTGTCGCCGGAGGTCAGCGCTCTTCCAGCTCGCTTGGTACTCGGTGGGCATGCCGATGTCCCGTTCTGTGACTGCGATCTGGTCGTCGTGTCGCCCGGCGTTCCAAGTTTCGACGGGCTTGATGCCGCCGAATCCGCTGGCGTTGAGCTAGTTGGTGAGCTTGAGCTGGCAGCGCGCTTCGTCAAGGCCCCGCTGATCGCCGTCGGCGGTACGAACGGCAAGAGCACGGTGACGTCCCTGATCGCCGAGATGGCGCAGCAGGCAGGCCTTCGCACCTTCGCGGGTGGCAACCTCGGGACCCCCTTGTCGGAGGCGGTCGAGCAGGATTGGGACCTGCTCGTGGTTGAAGTCTCAAGTTTTCAGCTTGAGCGCGTGCGTCAGTTTCGACCAGACGTTTCGGTCCTGTTACACGTAACCGAGGACCATTTGGACCGCTATCCGAGTTTTCAGGCCTACGCGGAAGCCAAGGGCAACGCGTTTCGCGAGCAATACAGCGACGACCTGGCGGTGATTCCCAGCGGGGATGAATGCTGTCGCGAGCAGGCCGAGCGAGGTCGAGCACGGATCGTTGAATTCGGCGCCGCAGGGGATTTTGTCGTCGACCAGCGCCTAATTATCGACTCGTCCTGCAATGAGATTTACGACCTCTCGGAGTCGAATCTCTACGGCCGACACAATGCCCTCAATGCCGCGGCGTGCATCGCCGTGGCCCGCTCGCGCGGATGGTCGCCGGAGGTAATTCGACGTGCGCTTCACTCATTTGTGCCACTCAAGCACCGCATGGCTTTCGTACGCACGGTCGCCGGAGTCCGCTACTACGATGATTCCAAGGGAACCAACGTCGGCGCTTCAGTGACGGCGTTGCTTGGGTTGCACGAGGATAAGGGCGTTCTGATCGCGGGGGGGCGAGACAAGCAGGGCTCCTACGAGCCGCTGCGACAAGCCCTGCTCGAGAAGGGGCGCGGACTAGTACTGCTCGGCGAGGCGGCGGCTTTGATCGAGAAGTCCGTGGCGGGAGCCGTTCCCGTCCAGCGTGCGACGGACATGCTCGACGCCGTGAAAAAGGCCAGGCAGCTCGCGCAGGCAGGGGACGCTGTGCTGCTAAGTCCAGCCTGTGCGAGCTTCGATATGTTCACGGGTTACGCAGAGCGAGGGCGACGCTTCGTCGAGGCGGTTGAGTTCATCGCCGGTGCGGGAGGACTTGAGGCCTAATGTCCTTCATCCGACGCCAGCTCGCGCAATTGCGGGCCCCCGGCGTACCGGTGGGTCCACCTGACCCCGTGCTTGCGGCGGTTGCGGTTGCGCTCGTTGGCTTCGGTATCGTGATGGTGTTTAGCGCGAGCATCGTCGAGGCCACCGTGAGCTTTGCCGATCCGCAGTACTACCTAAAACGGCAGACCCTTTTCGGCATTGCCGCGGTGGTTCTGATGTTCCTGGTGTCCGGGTTTGACTACCACCGGCTGCGAGTTCTCACTTATCCGATCCTTGCCGTCGTCACGATGCTGTTGATCGCCAGCGTCGCTGGGCTTGGGCACACTGGTGGCGGTGCGACGCGCTGGATTCGACTCGGCCCGATCCATATTCAACCCTCCGAGGGAGCCAAGCTTGCGCTGGTTTTGTGGCTTGCCTACTCGCTCGCGAAAAAGCGAGCGCGTGTGAGGAGCTTTTCGGTTGGCATGCTGCCCCACTTTCTCATGGCGGGCGGTCTGGTGCTGCTCTGCCTGAAGCAGCCGGACTTTGGCGGCTCGGTGGTGCTGCTGTTTCTGACGTTCACACTGCTGTTTGTGGCTGGTGCTCGACTCGGCTATTTGCTGGGCGTGGCGCTGGTTGGGATGGTGGCAGCCGCTTGGCTCGTGCGCTTCACCGCCTATCGCTATGATCGTGTGCTGGCCTGGATGCACATGAACGAGCATCGACATGACTTGGCCTACCAGCCATTTCAATCGGTCATGAGCTTCGGCTCGGGTCGGTTTTCCGGCATGGGTCTCGGCAAGGGGTTTCAGATCCTCTACTTGCCCGAATCCCACACGGACTTCATTTCGGCGATCATTGGCGAGGAACTCGGGTTTCTTGGTCTGCTGGTGTTGATCGGCGCGTTCCTGTTGATTGTCGTGCGGGGCGTCCGAGCGGCGCTCTCGGCGCAGGACGATTTCGGTGCCTATATCGCCATCGGTATCTCTGTGCTGTTCGGACTCCAGGTCCTAATCAACCTTGCGGTGGCGATGTCGATGCTCCCAACTAAGGGGCTAACGCTGCCGTTCGTGAGCTACGGAGGCTCTTCGCTGCTCGTTAACGCCGTTGCGATGGGGGTACTGCTCAATGTTTCCCGGCCTCGAGGTAAAGGCGTCGAAGCGGCAGCAGCCGCCGGTCCCAGTCCTGAAATGAGCGCCGCGATCATCGACGCTGGTGAGTTTGGCGAGCCCACGGAGGACAGCCGTCTTCAGAATTCGGAGAGTCGGTGAAAGAGTGCGTCATCATGGCCGGAGGCGGGACAGGCGGTCACGTCTTTCCGCTGCTAGCAGTCGCTGAACAACTCCGCCAACTGGAGCCTGCGCTTCGAATCGTGTTTGTTGGTACGGCGCGTGGACTTGAGTCGCGGCTCGTTCCGAGTCGGGGCTTTGAGCTGGAACTATTGGATGTTCGTCCGATCCGGGGCTCTGGCCTCAAGGGCGTGCTGTCGGGCGGGCGCAGCGCGGTCACCACGATCCCCGCGAGCTGGAAGCTTATTCGTCGGTTGGAGCCGCGAGCCGTGCTGTCCGTCGGAGGCTACGCAGCTGGGCCGATCTCGATTGTTGGTCGGATGTTGGGCGTCCCGCTAGCGGTCCTCGAACCGAATACCGTCGTTGGCCTAGCCAATCGCTGGCTTGCTCCCTGGGTTGGGCGCGCCTACACGGCCTTCCCCGAGACAGACACAGTATTTCGAGAATCCGTCATTCGGCGACTTGGCGTACCACTACGGGAAGGGTTCTCGCCGCAGCGATGGCGGGGCAGTAATACTCGCCCTCGGGTGCTCGTTCTTGGGGGCAGTCAAGGTGCGGTTGCCCTCAACGAGGCTGTGCCCCAGGCCCTCAGTCAACTCAAGACACTCGTCTCGGTCACTCACCAGTGCGGACCGGCACATGGGGAAGCTGTGCACGCGCGCTATGCGGCTCTCGGAACAACCGACGTCGAGGTGGTCCCGTTCATCGACGACATGCCCCGCGCCTTGAGCCAGGCCGATCTTGTGGTCGGGCGCTCGGGCGCGAGTGCTGTTAGCGAAATCTGTGCGGTGGGGCGAGCAAGCGTGCTTGTGCCATATCCCTTTGCTGCTGGAGATCACCAGCGCGTCAACGCAGACTCGTTGGCCAGAGCTGGCGCTGCAGTCGTGCTACCAGTGGGCGTCACGACTCCTTCGGCAATCGCCGAAATCGTTGAAGGGATCCTGGGGGATCGGCAGCGTCTGTCGACCATGAGTGATGCAGCGCTCGAACTAGGTCGTCCGAGCGCCGCTCGTGCTATTGCCCTAGATCTATTGCAATTTGCAGGGTTGCATTCGCGCCCGGCGAGCGTCCCAGCGACTCTCGCTAGTAACTCGGAGGTTGTCTGATGTTTCGAGGACGTGTTCGTCGTGTACACTTCGTTGGCGTTGGTGGCATCGGCATGAGCGGGCTTGCCGAGATCCTTCGAACGCTTCGTTTTGAAGTGTCAGGCTCTGACCTCCGTGAGGGCGAGACGACCAAACGCCTGAGTCGCCTTGGAGTACGAATCGATGTTGGTCATCGCGCCGAAAACGTGCGCGGGGCGGACGTCGTCGTCTATTCAAGCGCCATTCGACCCGAGAACCCGGAGCTGGTGGAAGCGCACGCGCGCGGAATCCCCGTGATCGTTCGAGCGGAGATGCTCGCCGAATTGATGCGCGTCAAGTACGGAGTCGCCATTGCTGGGTCCCACGGCAAGACCACGACGACCTCGCTCGTCGCGACCATCCTCTCAGCGGCGGGTCTGGATCCAACTGTGGTCGTCGGCGGGCGCATGGCGGCGCTCGGAACCAACGCGCGCCTCGGGGAGGGAGACCTCCTGGTGGCAGAGGCCGACGAGAGCGATGGCTCATTTCTGCGCCTCACTCCGACGATCGCGGTGGTGACTAACATTGATCCGGAACACCTTGACCACTACAGGACTCACGAGTGTCTCAAGGAGGCGTTCGTCGAATTCATTGAGAAAGTGCCGTTTTACGGACTGGCCGTCTTGTGCCTCGATCACCCGGACGTTCAGGAGCTACTGCCCCGCGTGCAGCGTCGGCACGTGACCTACGGTCTCTCGCCACAGGCGGACTACTACGCCAAGAGCGTGGTGTACGAGGGGACCTCCGCGCGGTTTCAATGCTTCCGGCGGACCGAGGCGCTCGGGGAGTTCCAGGTGAAGATGCCCGGTCAGCACAACGTCCTCAACACTTTGGCCGCCATCGCGGTGGCCGACGAGCTTGAGGTTCCGCTGGACGTGATCAAAGACTCCCTGGCGACGTTCCACGGGGTGGCTCGCCGCTTCACCGTAGTTGCGGAGCCGCGTGGAGTGGCCCTAGTGGACGACTACGGTCACCATCCCGCAGAAGTGCGAGCCACCTTGGCCGCAGCTCGCCGGGCCTACACTGGACGGGTTCTTGTGGCCTTCCAGCCCCATCGTTTCACCCGTACCCAGCTCCTTTTCGAGGAGTTCACTCGCGCCTTCAACGACGCCGATCAGGTATTTGTTTGCGACGTCTACAGCGCTGGGGAGGCCCCGATCGCTGGGGCATCGGGTGAGAATCTTGCCCAGGCGATGGCACGTCACGGTCATCATGGCGTTAGCCATGCACCCGATCGCGAGCGGCTTTGCGCCGAGCTCGCCGACCTTGCGCAGCCCGGAGATGTGGTCATCGCGCTCGGCGCCGGTGACATCAATCGAATTCTCTTGTCGGTCCAGCAAGGGCTCGAGGCCCGGCTTGGCGCGGGAGGCGGCGCTCCCGCGTGAACATTCGACGCCGACCGAAGAACCAGCCTACGCCCGCTGCTAAGAGTTCAGCAGGGCGCGGGGTCGGGGCTTTGCCTCCCGAGGTCCGCACGGCGGGCCATGCGGGCAGGTGGCGTGGGCGTTTGGTTGGCGCGCTTCGACTGGCCTGGGGGGTATTGCTCGTTGTCGGTGCGGGGATTGGCGTCGTTTATGGCGTCACTCGTTACGCGACTAGCTCTCCCCGGTTCGCCCTTCGCCGCATTGAGCTCGTTGGCGCGCACCGAACGACCGACGCGGCGGTGCGCAGTTTGGGCGGCGTGCAGCTCGGTCAGAACGTCTTTTCGATTGATCGGGAGCGCTGCGAAAAGGGACTCCTCACCAATCCCTGGATCCGCGACGTGAAGGTGGAGCGTCGTCTGCCGGCCACCTTGCGAGTCGAGGTGACAGAGCGTCAGGTCGCGGCTCTGGCCGTTTTTGGCAATGAGCTCGTCCTTATCTCGAAGATGGGGGAGCCCTTCAAGACCTGGGAGCCCGGGGATCCAAGTGATTTGCCCGTCGTGACCGGGGTCTCGGTCGCTAACATGGCTCGCGACAAAGCCCGCGAGTCCGAGCGCGTCTTGCGTGGGCTCGAGGTGATTCGCCAGTATGAGCGCCTGGCACTGTCGCGCGTCCACGCAGCTGAAGAGGTGCATCTAGCTCCGTCCGGGGACGTCGTTCTCACGGTTGGAAAACAAGGCATGCTGTTGCACTTGGGACGTGGCCCGTGGGCCAAAAAGCTCAGCATGGCCGAGCGCGTTTTGACGCGGCTTCCGGGAAAGTCCAAGTCGGCTTCGGACGTGTTTCTCGACAATCGAGCCCATCCAGAGCGCGTCGTCGTAAGAATGCGCTGAAGTGTAGTTCGAAACTTGGCCCTGCCGATAGACCCATGGCAGCGTCGCCCCACGCTGCGACCCTGCCCCGGGCGCTCCGTAGTGAGAACGACGGACCATGACCAGAGTGAATACCTCGACACCGGAGATCGTGGTTGGCTTGGACCTCGGCAGCACCAAAGTGACTGCCGTGGTTGCCGAAGTTGACGGATCATCGATAGAGATTCTTGGCGTGGGTAACGTGGCTTGCCGCGGGCTGCGCAAGGGCGTCGTGAGCAACATCGAGTGGACCGTACGGTCGATTCGAGAGGCTGTCGAAGCCGCTCAGACGATGTCCGGCATTGAGATTGGATCGGTGGCCGTCGGCGTTGCTGGCAGTCACGTCAGGAGTCTCCCTTCAGAAGGGATCTGCGCGATTTCCGGGCGTGAAGTTCGGCATGCCGATCTCGAGCGCGTCCTGGAAGGCGCACGCGCGATTCCGGTCGATGCGGATCGCATGATTCTTCACGCGCTTCCACGTGAGTACGTGGTGGACAACCAGGACGGCATTCGCGACCCAATCGGCATGAGTGGGGTTCGCCTGCAAGCGCGGGTCAACCTGATCACCGCGGCCACGTCGTGTGTTCAGAACGTGGTGCGTTGCGTTGAGCGTAGCGGAATGTCGGTATCACAGGTTGTCCTGCAGCCGCTCGCAAGTGCCGACGCCGTCGTTAGCGAGGACGAGAAGGAAATCGGCGTTGCAGTCATCGATATCGGTGGTGGCACGACGGATGTGGTCATGTACTCGGATGGCGGTGTGTCGTTCGTTACGGTGATCCCAGCGGGTGGCAACAATGTGACGAGTGACGTCGCCGCGGGCCTTCGGACTCCCATGGCTGAGGCCGAGCGTCTCAAGCGGAATTTTGGCTGCGCGCTCGGGCGCATGATCGCCGACGATGAGGAGATCGAGGTCCCCGGAGTCGGGGGGCACGGTCCTCGTCGGGTCCCACGTCGCGTACTGAGCGACATCATCGAGCCCCGCGTCGAGGAAATTTTCAATGCAGTGCGTGCTCGAATGGAAGAGACCGGGCTGCTTGAGCAAATCAGCTCCGGCTGCGTCCTGACCGGCGGTGGCGCCCTGATGGAAGGCATGGTCGAGTGCGCCGAGGAAATCCTCGGAATGCCAGTGCGACTCGGTTTTCCAATCGGCCTTGAGGGCATGTATCAGCTGGTTCAAGGGCCGCAGTACGCAACAGCCGTCGGGCTGGTGCGCTTTGGTGCAGCCCAACTGGCCGAGTCCGGCATGCGCGAGACCAACCTCGAGACCGTGGCTCGAGTGGTGACTTCTTCTGAGCCCGCCGACCAGCGAAGCTCAGGCTTGTGGAATTGGTTCCGAGCGGCGTTTTGAGGCTTAGGGGGCCAAGAAATCCGCAAGATCTTGTTAGTTGAAGCCGCGTTCTGAAAGCGTTTTGGTCACCCCAGGGGAAGGCAGCCCCGACCAGACGCTCGTGAGAACGCAAAAGCCCATCGCGGGCTGACTCGGGAGGACACGAACATGAGTTTCTCGATCGAATTCGCGGACGAGACCCCGCAATATCAAGCTCGTATCAAAGTTATTGGCGTTGGTGGTTCTGGTGGCAATGCCATCAACACCATGATCAACTTCGGCCTCGAAGGGGTCGAGTTCATCAGCGTGAACACCGACGTTCAGGCGCTTCACATGAATGGCGCGGCCGAGAAGATCGCGATTGGCTCCGGCATCACGCGCGGTCTTGGCGCGGGCGCCGATCCTGAGCGTGGTCGCAAGGCAGCGCTCGAAGATGTCACGCGGCTTAAGGAGATCATCTCTGGCGCGGACATGGTGTTTGTTACAGCTGGAATGGGCGGTGGTACGGGCACGGGCGCGGCACCCGTGATCGCGCAGCTAGCTCGTGAGGAAGGCGCGCTGACGGTTGGTGTGGTCACCAAGCCGTTTGCGTTCGAAGGGCGCCAGCGCCAGCGCCGGGCGGAAAATGGCATTGCCATGCTGTCCGAGCACGTCGACACCCTGATCACCATTCCCAACCAGAAGCTACTGGGTCTCTCGGATGAGGATCTCTCATTCCTCGATGCTTTCCGCAAGGCCGACGAGGTGCTCTACCAAGCCGTTCGCGGCATCAGTGATCTCATCACGCTCGACGGCATCGTCAACGTCGACTTCGCTGACGTGCGGACCGTCATGTCGGCGATGGGCCGCGCCCTAATGGGTACCGGTATGGCCAAGGGTGAGGGGCGCGCGCGCCTCGCTGCCGATCAGGCCATTACCTCACCGCTGCTCGACGACATCTCAGTCGAGGGCGCCACGGGCGTTCTCATCAATGTCGTTGGTGGTCCCGACATGAAGATGCGCGAGATCCAAGAGGCTGCATCGCTGATTCAAGAGCAGGCCCACGAGGACGCCAATATCATCTTCGGTGCCAGCATCGACGAGAGCATGGGCGATGCTATCAAGGTGACCGTCATCGCGACCGGCTTTGACGCCATCGCGCAAGAGGTCTCCGGTGAGGTGATGTCGGTTCAGCACAAGGCTGGTCACCGTGCCTCGGTCGTTCAGCAGTCGTATGCCCCGCCGCCGCCCCCGCGGACGGCCCCGCCGCTCCGTCACGAGGCGCCGCCCGCCGTGGCCGCCCGTCGCCCCTCGAGCGCTGGCCCCGCGATGAGTCGCGACAGTGCTCCGGTCATTCGTGAACGACTTGCCTTCCCGGTTGAGATCGACACCGACTGGGACACGCCTGCCTATCAGCGTCGTCAAAGCAGCTGATTCACGCTTCCTTTGTTTCTCCCGAACCCCTAACGCCCACCCCGGTCCTCCCTGGGGTGGGCGTCTCCCTTGGTGATGTGGAGCCCCGCCGTCGCCCTGCGCGGGGTCAACTAGAGCATCCAGCGCGCTCGACTGTTGGGTGGTTGGCCGGTGCGTCGTGGTCACGCTGAGTTGCGTAATCGACTGTCCCCGAAAGGATGGTAACGCTACGGCACCTTGGGCCTCTTCGGGGCTGCCCGGCCAAGGTCCAGATTGACGATGCTTGTTCCGGAGACCCAACGCCCGTATCGCCAGTCTAGGTGGACTTGATGCTACCCGCTGGCAACCCCGCGAGTGGTCTTGCACGATTGAGCCCTGTCTGGTGGTGGACGCTCGGGCTGGTGTTTGCCTGTCATCTCGCGTGGCACCTGCATGGGATTCGCGAGGTCGGTTTTCAGAACCTGGACGTTGCAGGCATCGCATACAACGCGCGCCTCCTGCTGGCCGGAAAACTGCCCTACGTGCAGTCGATCGAGATTAAGCCGCCGGCAGCGTTCTACTTGTTTCTTCCCTGGCTAGCACTCGGCGGAATGCGGCTCGTCTGGGTTTTTTCGGTGTTTTGGGCGACCGCGACGTCGGTCACAGTCGGTCGAATCGGCTCTCGGATCTGGGGAGCGCCTTGGGGTCCGCGCATGGCGGTGATGCACGCCGCGGGCGCCGCACTGTCCGCCGACGGTGACATCAACTACTCATTCTGGATGACCCTGCCGGTCCTTCTGTCCGTGCTCGCTATCGCCGGAGCACTGCAGAAAACTCCCCGAGACTCGGACCGCCGATTGTGGTTTGGGGCAGGCTCGGCCGCCTTGCTGGCGGTGATGATACGACCATCAGCGGGGACCCTCGCTCTGGTCTTTCTGGTTGCGATGCTGCAGTATTTTAGGCAAAAAGGCCTAAGACGCTCGCTCGCCGCGCTCCTGTATACCAGCGCAGGCGCGGTAACCACGCTGGTTCTACTCCTCCTCCCGCTAATGGTGCACGGTGGACTCGAGCCGGTCCTGCGGGGCTGGATGATGGTGAGTCACTACGCCAACGACTCGGTGGCGGCCATCGTGATCGGTGCCGGCGGGCGTCTGCCGGCCACCTTCATCGGACTTCAATGCCTTCCGGATCAGCTGCCAGCGTTTCACCTGCTACTGGCGCTGGCCTTGGTTCCGGGGCGTCACCGACCCTGGGAGCGTGAGCGTCACCCGCTCGCTTGGCTGCCATGGCTGTTTGGCCTCTCGATGCTCGCGGGGATTTCGCTGACTTTGCGTTTCTTCACCCACGACAATGCGCCCCTCTGGCCAGCCTATGTGCTCGTTGCTCTTCGACCAACCGGTCTCTTGGGGCGCTTGTATGAAGTGGTTTATTCCCGGCGAGGCTACGTCCTGTCGCTCTCACTCCTGATCGGGCTTGCGACGACCGCCAGCGGGTGGAGACGGCTTTCGTGGCTGCAGGGCTACATGGCTGGCAGCGATCGACGAGTGGCCGCGGTATGCGATGTCGTTCGGCCAGCCCTGCTCCGCGGCGACACGGTGTTGGCTTGGGGTTGGTCCGCCTGGGGCGTCTATGAGCACTGTCGACGCTGGGCACCAGGGCCGATCTACAAGGACCTCACGACCGTCACCACGCCGAATACCAACACCTGTAACCGGGGATATGAACCGCCGCGCTTCAAGCAGGGGCCGCTGGCGGTGCGCTACCTGGAGGACCTCAAGCAGTCTCGTCCTGCGCTGGTGGTCGTGTCGGACTATTACAAGGGATTAGGGGGTGATCCGCTCGATGAGTGGCACGAGGCGCGTCTCTGGCTGCGCGCAAACTACGTGACGCTCGACACCGTCCCCGGTTTCCAGTTCCTCGTAACACCCGCCCTCGCCGAGCGCCTCGGTCACTCGGATGGGCGCGTCCCCGCCTTGCACGTCGTTGAAGAATCAACAGTGAACTCGGCCTGTGGCGTTGCGGATCAGTCCTGGCAGTCCGTCGGCGCCATTGCCGAGCCTCGACACTAACGGGCGCGTCTTTCCGCAACCGACTCGTCACGGGAGCGCGCCTCGCCCGCACCAGCGTGCTGTCGCGCTGCGGCGCGTCCGAGCCCTGACTCGTCACGGGAGCGCGCCTCGCCCGCACCAGCGTGCTGTCGCGCTGCGGCGCTTTCGAGCCCTGCGGATTCACGCCGAGCAGCCCAAGCCTGCTTGTTGGCGCATCCTACGCGGACCTGCACGACGCCGAGCCTCGGCGCTCGACAGGTCCTGGACCGATCGGCGTGGGACTGTGGTTAGCCGAGGAAGATGCGCTCCAGCGAGCTGCGCGTGAGGTTGCCGCGTCGGTCGACGGCCTCAATGTAGTAATGCACCACGCCGAGTCCGGGCGGGAGCTCAGCGGTGAAATGTGACGCGGCGATGCGTGTCCCAGTGCGCGACGGATAGGGGCCGTGGTCGCGCATCGCGATGCCGCTCTCGCCGGCTGCCGTGCGGAAGATCACATCCACGCGCGCCAGACCGGTAAGGTCGTAGACCAGCGTGTGCAGCGTGCCACAGGGGCCCGCGTCTGACAGTCCCCCATGGGGACCCCAAGTCTTTCCACCGGGTTGCGATGGCACCGACCAGGGCGGAAATACGGTTGGCCCCAGGGTGTCTAGGTCGCGACAACGTTCCACGGCGCCACCCAAGCGTGCGAGGGCCTCATTGGCGGCTAGGGTGACCTGGATATCCCACTGTTCTTGCCCCGTCCAATACCAGTAGCAGCTAGTCTCGGCGGTCATCATCAGGGACACCGCCTCGGGGAGCCCCGGGGCATCACTCATGGTGTCCTCAATTGAGTGCACGGTGTTCTGCAGTGCCGTCAGCACGCTCCACGAGTTGAGGTCGGGTGAGTAGTCCTGCTCGGCGCGACCGAACCATTTCGCGAATTGCGGGTCGCCATTGTCTGCTCCACTCCACGAGCCAGGCTCGAGGTGTATCGCCTGCCCCGGATCCGGTGGAAACAGGTCCAGATAGTCGTGCATTGAGCAGAGCTCGTAGCGTGGATCGCTCTGCAGCCACTCGACCAGTGCGGCCGTGTTGTGTCGGTAGTAGCTATCAGCTCCTCCGCCGTAGTTATCGCCGTCCGAGTGCAGCAGGAAGAAAGGTGGGTGTTTTGGATCGAAGCTGTTTGAGGCGACGATGTGCCCATAGAGCTGCTCAAACACGCTCGGATACTGCAGCGCACCATACCCCCCGCGGGCGTCCTCGTTGCCAAGGTAGCGTTCGGCTGGCACGCAAAGCAGCTGTGAGCGGCTGCCGTCAACGTTTTCCGATTGGACGTATTCGGGGCGTAGCAAGGCAGCGGCGATGCGGCTCGGCGCCCAGATGTTATTGAGTTGCAACCAGTCGTGCTGGTCTTCGTCGACCTGCTCAGCGGGACTTGGTGGTAGAAGTCTTTCGCTCGGGCCCGCGTATGGATAGTCGCGACAGGCGCGAAAGCGGTGAATCGAATCATAGATGACCGCCTGGATGCCCGCTTCGTTGAGTGCCGGCAGCATGCGGGTGTGGAGAGCAGTTTCCGGCGGAAAGAGGATCGGTGAGGCGGGAACGCCGAAGACTCGTTCGATGATCTGTCGATGCCAGGCAATCCCGCGCACGATATCCCGCTGGGGAATCAGCGGCATCAGCGGGTGAAAATAGCCAAATGCGGTGAACTCCAGCCGACGATGTCCCCGCTGGGTCTTGAGCGAGAGTGTCTTGCGTGTTCGTTCAGCCCAGCCTGAGAACGCTCCGCCGACTCGGCCTTGTTCCGCGCAGAGTTGAAGCTGGGCAATGAGAGTGCCACTCCAACTCGTCGAGAGGCCGGCGTGGGGCAGTCCTGCGGCCTCGTACTGCGTGACGGCGTCGCTGAGAAAGTCTACGTAGGCGCCACGACGCGAGCCAAAGATCTCGTCGAGCGAACCATCCCAGTGGTTGCTGTCGGCAGCCCGGTAGTAGGGCTGATGCATGTGCTTGTGAATGCCAAAGCGGATCTTGACCCCATTGGCATCGGCACCGACACTGACGCTGGGTCGCGCGGGCCTGAGGAGCTCAAGTTCGCTGAACTCTTTGAACCAATGCTCCCCACCAGCTCGAGCAAGGTCGGCCAGGCTGCAGCCTTCAACCTGCACACGGATGTGCCCGGGAGAGAGCAGCCCCGCGGGGACCGTGGCGATGTAGTGCCCAGGCTCACCGTCGGTCACGGCCTGCGCAGGGATGATGTGCTGTTGTCCGTCCTGCCACAGGATCGCTTGCACGAAGGGCAGGGACCGGTCACTTGTGAACTCGATCGGGAAGGCCGGCGAGCGTCCGCAAGCAGGGTCAGCGGTCAGGCGGTTGGGCAAGGTGACGCTGGTGATGCGGGTCACCGTAGATGATCGCTTCCTCGTGAAGGCTCCAACGTGGTTTCGATGCAATGCGGCGCAGCGATTCCGGTCTACTTGCGGTTAGTTCGCCTGCCGAGGGCCCAAAAAGTAAGCGCCGTTAGCGCCAGCGAGGTCAACACGACCGGCGTCGAGCAAGCGGCTCGCAGCTGTCCCATCGGGAGTCGCAGGACCGTCCCTTCGACCAGGTCGACCAGGAGTCCAAGGCTGGCCTGCGCAATGACTCCGGCGAGCAGCGACCGACGAAGTCGGCGTGAGAACTCGACCGACGTTACGGTGTTTGACCAAACTCGCCGGCGCAGGTGGACTATCCACAGAACCGCTGGGGTCAGCGTCGCGACGAAGGTCCCAATTCCGATCAGAAGGCCTTCGCTGGGTGTCAGTCGGCCTTGGGAACCGCGCATGAATCGCAGCCCATCAGCTAGCGCAACCACGACCGTCACGACGACCCAGCCGTAACCGACGAGGGTGAGCAGCACGAGCGTGGGGCGGGCTGCTCGGACCTCTCGTTCGATTCGCTGAGCCTGAATCGTGGCAGCGCGTGGCCGGGTAGTCGTCACCGGTTGCGTGCCGAGCTGCGGAGCGGAGGGTGCCTGAGATGCGCGCTGCTCCGGCTCCAAGCCGACGCTTGGGTCGAGTTCCCGCAAATCTGCTTCGAGCTCCGCCATGCTCGCGTGGCGATCACGCGGTTCGCGCGCCATAGCGCGGTGAATCACGAGCTCGAGTGCTTCGGGAATCGCTGGATTGAGCGAGCGCGGACGCCGGGGCTCGGAGGTCAACACGAGCGTCAGCACTTGGGCACCATCTTCGCCTTCGAATGGCTTGTGTCCCGTTAGCGCTCGATAGAGCACCCCGCCCACCGCGTAGATATCTGCGCGATGATCGACGTGCTCACCTCGCGCCTGTTCGGGCGCCATATAGGACGGCGTCCCCATGACCATACCCGTGCGCGTCAGCTTGGCTGAGTCATCCGATTGCTTGGAGATCCCAAAATCGATTACCTTGACCTGCGGAGCGTCAGCGGCTCCCACCAAGAACACGTTCTCGGGCTTCATGTCGCGGTGGACAATCCCGAGCTCGTGGGCGGCCTGCAGTGCACGGCAGATCTGTCGGACGATTGGCAGGGCTTGTGCCGGTGTCAGCTTCTTGCGTTGGTCCAGTAGCTCGCCGAATTCCTGCCCGATCAGATACTCTGTGACGATGTACGGTCGACCGTCGGCGAGGTGATCGACGTCGAACACGTCGACGACATTCGCGTGAGCAATCGTGGCGGCGGACTGCGCCTCGCGAAGAAAGCGCGTCACAATGTCAGGTTGATGCGCCATCTCGTCGTGGAGCATCTTGACTGCGAACCGCTTGGTCCCGACCCTCGTGTGCCGAGCCTCGTAGACGCGGCCCATTCCGCCTTCCCCGATGCAGCGCAGAATCTCGTAGCTACCAGCCAACACGGAACCGATCACGGTGTCGACCTCTGGCGCATCCTCGAGCGGGGTCGCATCTTGTGGACAGACACGAAACTCTTTTGGATACCGATTGGCGCACAGCGGACATCGTCGCGGTCGAGGTGCCATCGTCGTGTTTCCAGAGCTGACTCCCCCGGTCACGGCAGTGAGCGATGGCGCCATGAAGGTCGCGGCTTCGGCGAGGGGCGCGGGCGGCGTCTGGGGGCGGGTCCTGGGGCCAGGAGGCAACGGAGCGGATCCCATGTCCCCCGAGAGTACCGCCACTGGCACCCGTCGTGGCAGCGGAATGAGCGGAATCCTGACGAACCCTTGTGCGTCGTAACAAAACTGGCTAGGGGGTCGGACTTGGACTCTGGTGGTACGACGAATTGCTCCCTCTTGTCGGTTACGGTGCTCGCTCTGGCTCCTCAGCAGGCGAGGACAATGATATAGGGACAAGCAACCAAGGTCAGACCGATGATTGACGACGTTGTTCAAGAACTCCGGGCCGGCATTACCAAAGCCCACGATGCGCTTAAGCGCGATCTATCACGGCTCCGCACGGGTCGAGCTCACGCCGGCATGCTCGACGGCATCCGGGTGGACTACTACGGCCAGAGCACTCCGCTCTCGCAGATGGCGAACATCAGCATTCCCGAGCCTCGCATGCTCACGGTGAAAGCTTGGGAAAAGTCTGTCGTCCAGGCGATCGACCGTGCGATTCGCGAGAGCGAGCTCGGCCTCAATCCCCAGGTTGATGGGGATGTCTTGCGAATTCCAGTGCCGCCCCTGAGCGAGCAGCGTCGCAAGGAATTGGTCAAGGTTGCCAAAAAGCAGGGCGAAGAGTGCAAGGTCGCTATTCGCAAGGCGCGACACGACGCGCTCGACCTGTTGTCCGAGCTCAAGGAGTCAGGGTCGGCTAGCGAGGACGCCGTCGATCGGGGCAAGAAAAAGGTCGAGGAGACCGTCTCCGGAGGAAGCGGAGTCGTCGATCAGATCATCGACCAGAAGGAAAAGGAGATTCTCAGCGTCTAGGGCCCAGCGCCTGGCGGGACAGCTCCACGCTGCAAGTGCTCCCCGCCCCGGGGCGGGCTGACGGGTTGCAACCGCGGAGTCTGCGTCAGATTCCCATCACGGTGTTGACATGGCTCCCAAATTCCTGGGACAATCGATCCTCACTGACCCCTTCCTGTGAAGCGAGAATGCCTTCAATGAAACCCCGCCTACGTGCGCTGGCTGCTGGCATCTCCGATGTGGGGCTGCAGAGGGACCACAACGAGGACAACTTCGTTATCGTCGCCGCCTCCGGGCCGTTCGTGGTGGCCGATGGTATGGGGGGGCACCGCGCGGGTGATGTGGCGAGCCGCATTGCGATCGATTCCATCTCGGAGTATTTCTGCGGTTCCGGCGCGATTGAGGAGGCAACTTGGCCGTTCCATTTCGACGCACGGTTGTCTGAGAACGAGAACCGGTTGCTAACGGGCGTCCGTCTCGCCAACCGTAGGATTCTCGAGCGCAGTGCCCGCTCGCGCGAGTTTCATGGGATGGGCACCACGGTCGTCAGCGCCATGCTTGATGCCGGGAAATCCCAAGTGATTATCGCTCACGTGGGCGACAGTCGAGCTTACCGCGTGCGGGGTGGCTTCATCACGCAGATGACGCGAGACCATTCGCTATTTAACGACTACCTCGCGGCCATGCCGGATCTGTCGGATGAACAACGCAATGAGCTGCCTCGAAACGTCATCACTCGGGCGCTCGGGATGCAGGATGACATCGCGATCGATCTGCAGACCGACGAGGCCCGAGCGGGGGACGTGTACGTCCTGTGCTCCGATGGTCTCAGCGGGATGGTTGAGGACGAGGAGTTGCTTGAGCTTCTTGCCGGCGACATTGACCTGACCGACGCCTGTCGCGCGCTTGTCCGACGCGCGAACGAGAATGGCGGTGAGGACAACGTCACAGCTCTGCTCATTCGCATCGAGACTGAAGACGGCTCGGCGCCACCGGAGGACGACAGCCCCGTTGATTCCCTGCGAACGATCCCATCGGGACCGATGACCGGCATCGATGACACTCCCGCGGCTGCACCTGTCTCGTCACGACGCTAGTCGCGGCAGACCTCTGTTCGGGCCCGCTGGTGGAGCTGACGGCACGTTCCCGAATTGGGGGCGATGCGGCCGTTCGAGGCTTGCGCTCGAACCGCCTACCAGCAAGCGACGGTCGATTGCGCGACGCGAAAGCCCCGCCAAGTCCAGTTAGGACGAGTCTGGCGGGGCCAAGTTTGCGCGCGAGTACTCAGCGAGGCGGGACTGTCCGCTTACTCGTCACAGCCCTTGAACACCAGGATCCCGCTGGCGCCGCACTGGATGGACGGAACCGACGGATTGGTAACCTTGTCGCAGTTGAACTTGACCCAGATGCTGCCGTTGGCGACCGTGAGATCTCCCGTTGAGACGTCAAAGGTGCAGGCACCATCTGCACTGCTCACGGAGTCATGCATGCTGGAGTCAAAAATGCTTACGGTGCCCTTGCCCTTGCCCTTGAGCGTAACCGTTCCGGAAACGGACACGTTGGCGCCAGGGATCACGATGTCACCCCTAAAGCTGAACTCGTTGGTGCCCGAGACTCGGCAGGTCACCTTGGAGCCTGCGTCCCCGTCGACTAGCGTCTGACCGCGGGTCGTCAGGGTGGGCGGAGGGTCTCCGAAATTCTGAGTGTGGGGCGCGTAGCCGCAGTTGTAACCCGGATCGGCCGCGTTCGATGGCCCGACGTAGACGGTCCCACTTCCCTCAGCCGGGGGCGGGAGGGGATCACTACATCCAGTTGCAACAACCCCAAGACCAGCAATCATAGTGATGAGCGCGTTACGCATGAGACGATTCCTCCCGGGCAGCGAAGATGAAGGAGAGCGGTAGCCCCACCGACGCCCCACTAATACCTGAATCGGGTGCGAAATATAAGAGTCGAATGAAGTCGGACAATGCCCGCTCATCGCTGAGGGTCTCTGGCGTCGAGCGACCCGGGCGAATCGCACCAAAAAAAAAAGGCCCGCAGCCGAAGCTGAGGGCCGGGGTGAGTGACGGGTATCGAACCCGCGACAACCGGAGCCACAATCCAGTGCTCTACCACTGAGCTACACCCACCACAGGTGGACCGCTAGCCCCCAGGGGAGGCTTGACAGCCACCCCCGTCTATCACGGACCGAGTCCGGTGCAACCGAATTCCGCCTCTCCTTCGGCCGCACTACACCCAGTGAGAGCCGCCCTGGACCCGATTGACTGGAGAGTTTCTATTTGCCTGTCGCGCCGTGGGAACGAACAGCCGTCGGACCCAACCCGGCATCGGCCCACGAGAAGGTTGCGAGTCGTGTCCCGTTCAAGTCGGTTCACCCTTGGGATCTGGGCGCGATGAGCCGTAGAGTCATCGTGCCGAGGGAGGCACATTCTCGACAAAACGGGTCTTGGGGTTCGCGAACGTTTCAACGCGGTTGATTCGCGAGAGGAAACCCCGGTATTAAAGGAAGATCCGAACTCGGGTGAGATTGGAAGGGGTCTGAAGCATGCGCTGGAAAATGATCGTAGCGAACGCGGGTATCATCCTCGTCATTGGACTGCTGTCGTTCGCGCTGATGCGTGACGCGCTGTCCGGCGTGCTGACGAACCCAGCGGGTGCGCGGACGACTGTCGCTCAGGCGGTGCGCGCCGCCAATGCGCGGCTTGCACTTGACGCGCTACAGGTCGAGCGCTGGTTAAGCGAGCGAGTGCGCAATGACGCCATTCGCGACGTGTTTTCAGGGGGAACGGCCCAGGCGCGGCAAGAAGCTGCCATGGCGCAGGCCAACCGGGTGCGAGAGGATGCCGCCCAAGCCCCGAACGTCGCGGGTCTGGATCTGTCGCTGGTCGTGTTAATCAATCGGCAAGGTGTGGTGCTCGGGCGAAATGGCTCTGCGCTGATGCGTGGGGAGCGGCTCGTTGACACCTATCCAGCGCTCAAGCGCGTCCTCGAAGAGGGCATCACCTACAGCGACGTTTGGATCAATGCGCAGCGGCAAGAGCAGCTGCTCGTGAGCGTTGCTCCGATTCGGGGCGAGGCCAACGCGATCATCGGTGCAGTCGTGGCGGGCGCGCCGCTGAGCGATGATCGCTTGCAGCGCGCCAGTGATCTGACCAGCGGCAAAGTGCTGATGTTTGGGGTCGCGACGAGTTCGGGGGCAGACATCGTGGCGCGCAGCGGCACCAGTGCCCCGGCGACACTATCAAAGGAGCTTGGACCACAGATCCTACAGACAGCGATTCGCTCAGGTGATGCGGTGGTTGGCGATGCGGTGGGGGCCACCTGGGTTTACGCCGTCACGCCAGTTGACGGCTATCGTTCGGATCGCGCGGTGCTCGTGGCCGCGATGTCGACCGCTCAAGGGCCTGAGCTTTCCGGGCTGCTGATGCCAATCTTTGGGGCCACGGTGCTCGGCATCCTTCTCACAACGATTTTTGGCTTCTTGATGGGCAACTACCTGTCACGACCGATCTCGGAGCTTGAGGACGGCCTCCTCTCGATCATCAACGGCAATCAGAGCCTCCGTTTCCAGATCGAGCATGACGAGTACGGCGGTCTCGTGTTCCGGATCAATTCGCTTCTAAACGCTCTGATGGGAGTACCGGAAGAGACCACTGACGAGGCGGGTCGCCCGTCCGTGCCTCCCGCGGGTCGCCATTTTGCGGAAGCCCTGAGCGTCGATGAGTCGATGGTCGCGGGACAAGCGGTCAATCCGCAGGTCGCCGCGGCGCTCGCGAGTGAGTCAGTCGAGGCGTACCAGCGCCGCGTCTACGGCGAGTACGTGGACTGTCGTCGTCGCATTGGGGATCCCGTCGATGGTATCGAGTTCGGGGCATTTTGCGCCAAACTCGAGTCGAGCGAGCAGGAGATGGGGTCAAAGCACGGCCGTGCCGTTCGGTTCATGGTGGAACTGCGCGATCAGCGCGTCGTGCTGGTGGCCGTTCCCCTCGGCTAGCTGCAACCGCTCCGGTCAGTAACGCCTGCCAATGCGCAATGCTTCGACGCTGCGCGCTGGCAGGCGTTGCCGTTGGCGGGTGGACGGACCCCCGGGGTCTCACTCGCCACTACGGGGCCTAGGGACTTGGGGGCTGCGCCGGCCGCCGCATTGAGGTCAAACGCCCAGGGCAGGTGTTCGTCGTCGGGCGACCGCTGTAGACGCTAGCGTTAGCCGCCTCTCCGGGTGCTTGCAGCCTCCTGCGGCTCGCGCGTCACCCGTGGCCTGCCAACGGCCTTGCGGCCTCCCTGGGGGCGTTTTCGGCGCCCAGAGGGCTCTGTCGTGTGAAGGTCGGCGACTCGCTGACGAAGCCGCGGCGCGCCCAAGCCGACTCGGGGCACGTAGCACGCGCTGCAGCGGGTCGGGGACGCGCGACCTTCGCGGCGGCTCCGGGCGGCTCAGGATAATGTCAGGGTCCGCATCACCTGCTGCTCCGTTTGAGGGCCCGACGTGGTAAGAGGGCGACGGCATTCCCCTGAGTGCCGTGAACCGTCGCGCTCGCGGAGCGCGACCCAGCTCGTTTAGCACAGAGACGTTATGGGACTCTTCGACTTCTTCCTGAGGTCAGGCACGGCCAGTAACAGCAAGCCCGAGCGAGAGCTCGCCAAGCTCGAGAGAATGATCTCGAGCAAACTCTCGCAGGACTTGGACCGCTCGGCTGCAATCGAGGCCCTCGGGCGTCTGGCGAGCGCGGACGCCGTGGCCATCTTGCTCAAGAGGTTCAATTGGTACCTCGACCCCTCCATCATCGACCAGGAAGAGAAGGAGGCCACTCTGCGAGGGATCGTGGGCGCAGGTGAGGAGGCAGTCGAGCCGATCCGCGACTACTGTCGGCGGGCCGAGAGCCTCACCTGGCCGCTCAAGGCACTCGAGCAAATCGTTGAACGCGAGCGCTTTGGGGATGAGCTACTGCTGCTCTTGGACCAGTTTGACACGGAGTACCTGCGCAACGCTGAGCCAAAAGTGCAGCTGCTGATGACGCTCGAGGCTCATCCCAATGAGTCCGTCAGGGTCGCGGTCGAGCCATTCCTCGAGGACGCAAGCGAGCCGGTCCGCTTCGCAGCGGTCGGAACGGTGTTTGCCTGTGAGAGCTCAAGCGCCGTGGACGCCTTGGTTGCGGCGATCGAACAGGAAGAGTCCCTGAGGATTCGCAATCGCATTTCGGCTGCTCTCGTCGCTCGGGCGTGGACCATCCCGCAGGAACTGCAGACGGTGTGCTCCGGCGCGCTGCCCCCCGGCTTTGTGCTGCGAGATAGTCTGATCGCCCAGCAGTAGCGGGGGTCCGCAAGGCGGCCACAAGCTAGGGGCAATGCCTTGCTACGACGGCTCGCACAGAGCGCGCATGTTTGCGGGCATGAGGACCTGCCCTAGCCGCCCCACGTCTTTGGGAGCCGTAAGTCGCACGACGAACGCTTGGCGCCCACAGCGACTCCCGCAGGGTGAGCCGCTTGAGCGCACTTGCCTGCGATGCCACTGCATCCCGCAACATGCTGGCGATTTCCGGCGGCGAGAAGTGCGTCTTGGAGCGTTGGGTCAAGTGAGGGACTGGCTGCACAGGCGCCAGACAAACTGGAGCGCACAAAAGCAAGAAGGCCCAGACAAGAGGTCCGAGCCTTCACGCCATCGCCGCACTACGATTACGGGCTGATTCGCGGGTGCGTCGGTAGGAACAAGGTGTAGCCAACCGAGAGCATCTGGTTGAACTTGAAGAGACGATCCTCGCTAGAGATCCGTCCGTCAGGGAAGTCCTGATTGGGCCCCTTGCCGCGTGAGTCGAACCCTGCAGCGTTCCAGTTGAACGGCAGCGCACGCCAATCGACTGTGAGAGCACCCCAGTCATTGGTGAAGAAGCTCAATCCAAGACCAAACATCGGCGCGATCGTCGTCCGCTTGACCATGGTAAAAGCGCCTGCAGTACCAGCATTGCAGGAGTTGGCCGGGCAGTCCTTGCGCTCCGTCAGACCTACGAACGCTGGACCAGCGAAGAAGTGCACGTCTGTGTCCACGTAAACGCTCTGAAACAGCGCGAGCTTACCTCGAAACGGCGTCACCGTAAGCTCCGGCGCTGCGACCCAGTCGATCGTTGCCAGTTGCTTTCGGAAGTCGCTGCCAAGGTTCACGCTCGTGAGGCGATCCGCGATGATGGCCTCATTGGCGCCCGGTGTGCCAGCCGGGGCGCCCTTGGCGGTCGCGGCTTCAGATTTACGCGTACTGTTGGTCTTCTGGATCTGTTCGCTCAGGTCCGTTGGAGTCTTAATGACACCAAATGAACCCCAGACGCCGAACCCGAGCCAATCGGTGAAGTTGTAGCTAAGCGTCGCGCCCGCCATAATCGTTCGCTGATACTCATCGAGTAAGGTGAACGATACCGCCGGCGTGAGCTCAAGACGCCCCTCACGATAGAGGCGCATCTTTCGGACCGCTGGTGCTCCCGCGAGCGGTCCGGTAAGTGGGATCTCCTGCGCGCTTGCCTGCTCGGTGACGGCGAGCAGCGCAAGGGCCGCAGCCGCTACCGGCAGTAGACGCCGCGAGGTTGCCGATTTCTTCATGGTGCTGGTGGTGACCATCGCTGTCTGACCTCTCCCTTTGGGCCCGATCACTTCGGCAACCTGTAGTCAAACGAGGTTGGCAAGAAGACCGACACACCCAGCTGCGCTTGGACGTTGTTGGTCAGGCGAGCCTTACTGCTCATCCAGGTGGATGACTTCTGGCGGTCCTCGTTGGTGGCGGCAACCTGGGTATTCTCAAGCTCTTCCATGTAGGCGTAGTCACGGACCTCAAGGACCGCAGCCAGCCAACGATAGACGAACACGCGAAGACCTAGGCCTGCGTTGAAGGCAACCTTCGTCGAGTAGTTGAAGTTGCGGTAGACCGGATCGAACACGGCAATCGGACGAGTGCTGAGGGCACCCACGCCACCCACCAGGTACGCGTCGTACTGGAAGATGAAGTCTCCGAAACCGGCGAACTTGCCGTACGCAGGAACGTACGTGAAGTTCAGCGCTGCGCTCCAGTCGTACTCGTTCAGCGGTACGCCCACACGGGCAGCGCGTCGAACGTCGCCATTGAACTTACTGTCCGTGTTAAAGTAACGGTAGAAGTTTCCATTGAGACCGACTGCGAAGACGTTCGTGAAGTAGTAGTTCAGAGCCAGGCCTGGACCGGGATGTCCCACGAACTGATCGTTGAGGGAGAAACTCCAGTACGGGTTGAGCTCAAATCGACGAACACGCAGAGCATAGAGCTGCTGCACGGCGTAGATTTGTTCTCCCAGAGCTTTCTTCGCTTCTACGTCAAAGTCCACCTTGGGACAGGCTGCTGGATCGAGCTTACAAATCGCCTCGAGTCCACCATCGTCCGCCGCGTCGCCTCCTTCTTCCGTCGCTCCCTCCGCGGCTGCTGCTCCGTCACCAGCTGCGGCTTCGTTACCGGCGTCTCCCGCCGTGGCGTCCGCATCGCCCTTTGATGGTGCTGCTTCCGCTTTTTTGCTGTCGGTGGCTTTGGTAGCTCCCGCAGCTGCCTTCTTCTGCTCCTGAGCCCATGCGCTAGCGGGAAGTACGCCTAGCGCCGCTGCAAGGAGGAGCCCGATGCGCGTTTTGTTCATCGATGCCTCTTCTGCCTTCCCTGGGTCGACCGCCACTCGAAATGGGCGATGCAACTAGTTGAAAAAATTGCAAAAATCGCCAATCGCAAGTGTCGGCGGACTATATCACGCCCGAATTTCACCAATCAAGAACGAATTGAGTATCAATTCGCGTATTCTTCCGCTGAGAAGGGATTCTTTCGACATCCCTACTCGTCAGAGCCCAATAGTGCCTCCACGAAGTCCTCTGGGACGAAGTCGTGGAGGTCGTTTGCCTTCTCGCCGAGTCCAATGAAGCGCATCGGTAACCCCAGCGCGTCAGCGATCCCGAGAACCACTCCCCCCTTAGCCGTGCCGTCGAGCTTGGTGAGCACGACGCCCGTCACAGGGAGCGCTTCCTGAAACTCGCGCGCCTGCGCGAGAGCGTTCTGGCCGTTCGTCGCGTCAATCACCAGAAGGATCTCATGGGGGGCACCCGGCAACGCCTTGCCGACGGTCTTGACAACCTTTTTGAGCTCCGCCATCAGGTTTGCCTTGGTGTGGAGTCGACCGGCTGTGTCAGCAAGCACGATTTCGATGCCCTGCTGCTGCGCCGCCTGAACCGCCTCAAAGATGACGCTGCCGGGGTCGGCTCCATCTTTGCCGCGAATGACCTCAACGCCGACGCGTTGACCCCAGACCATAAGCTGCTGCACGGCAGCCGCGCGAAACGTGTCACCGGCGGCGAGCAGCACCGAATGGCCCTCCGCCTTCAGTCTCGTGGCGAGTTTGCCGATCGTCGTTGTCTTACCCGCGCCGTTCACACCCACCAAAAGAACAACCGTTGGTGTTGCGCCAAGCGCAAAGGCACCTGAGCGTCCGTCCACCGAAAGGATACGGACCGCTTCGGTCTTGAGGGCATCCCAAACGCGGTCGGTTTGCAGGAGTTCACTCCCCTTGAGGGTGTCTTGAACGCGAGCGAGAATCGTCTTGGTCGTGGTGACTCCGACGTCCGAGCTCAGCAGTACCTCTTCGAGGTCTGCGGCGATTCCGGGATCGAGTTCCTTACGACCGTGAAATAGCGAGGTAAGCCGCCCGAAAAAGCCCTCCGATTCGCGCGCACGTTCAAGGCCACGGCGCAGACCCGTGACATCGCGAACATGGTTTAGTGAGGGACGCGAACCATGGCGATGAGGCGCGGGAGGAGGAACTGCGAGTTCTGAACTGGAACTCTTTCCCGCAGCGGCTGGTTCAGCGCTTGTGACGCCAACTGAGGACCCTGACTCGCCGCGCGGCTGCTGCCCGTGGGCAGCCGCAGACTCTTGAGCTGCACTTTCTGCCGTCGGAATCCTGCCCGATGATTTGTCTCGGGCCGAGGCCGCGCTCGGAAGAGCACCCGCCGAGGCCTTGGGTGGCAGCGATTCAGCAGGTTTGCTGGACGATGCGAGCGCCAGGCGCCGAAACACAAAAAACAGAATCGCTGCGAAAGCGGCGATGGCGACGATGAGTAGGGTGGATGACATGGCGGCGCCTTCTACGGGGACGGCGCGGACTATAGGAAGGGGAGCAAGGTCCAGTCAACCGCGCAGATTCTTAGACTCAAAAGTACGGTCAGAACCTGGGGTTGAGAGTTGCCTCAGGGTGTCTTCGGTCGGCGGATGGGGGCCGAAGGCAGCTCCCTCCACTCGGCCTGCCCAATCGGTGACTTCGGGGAGGCCAAGCTCGGCTGCCGCCCGAGCGACTCCGGCGGGAGTCGGCTCGCGGCCCGCTGCCCAGAGACCGTGACGCTGTCGTGCCCAGTCCAGCAGCAGTTTTAGTAGCGCCCGACGGCGACTCAGCATTCGCACCTCGAGTCTGCCGAGGGTCGGGGCGACCACTTCCAGTGTGGCGTGGTTTGGCGCCGTGACGATCAGTCGCAGTGACTCCAGGCTCGTGGAATCCGACGGGCAGGGGAGCTCGAAGTGACCTTTGACTGAGGTGCTGAGTTCGGCCAGAAGCCGCGAGCCGGCAAAGTCCCGCCGTTCGAGGCGGATCATGGCCGCTGCGATGGGCTCGTCATCATGCGCATCGACCACCACACCGCTCCAACCCTGTGCATCCGTAAGTGGTTCAGCAAGACGAATCATGGCCTGCCCGCGGGGCGGCTCACTCAGCGACTTGGCCGCTGCTGACACGCTCTTGACGCCGAGACTCCGAAGGAGCCACGCGGTCAGGGCGAGCGCGAGCGCCAAGCCCATCCAACTCCGCCAGTCACGGGTTGTCCCCACGGGAATTCGAACTAAGGCTGGGCAGGAAGGAGCGATCCAGTCCGGACTACTTGGTCGGTATCGGAGCTGGAGGTCAAGGCTCTTGCCGGAGAAATCCGCAGGAATCAGCATCCCGAGGCGCGGCGAATTGCTCGTGATTGGGTAGGTGCGGGGGCTGAGCCCCGTCGCGCTGACTTCGAGGGAACCTGCCGGAATCGCCGGCGCCGCGGAGTTGAGCTGAACGGGCAGGCTGAGGTCACGACCGGGAGTCGCCAGCACACCACTCGTATCGACGACTAGCCTGACGGCGTAAGCCAAATGCAGCGTCCGCTCACTAGTGAATCCGGCGATCATCGCAGTTCCCGCGCTTCTGATCACGACTTCGACCGGCCCCGGCGCAAGGCGGGGACGAAAGTCGAGCGAAACCGGGTGAACTTGCCCGAGGGACAGCTCGCCGCGGTCCAGCTGGACCTCTCGATGGCCCCCGAGACCGGTGGCGGTGCGGACGGCGAGTTGAAACGCAAACGAGAGTGCTGGCTGTCCGGCTTCAGGTGGTCGAACGACGAAGCTAGCAGGGGGCAGTGACGTGCCGACGACCACCGTCGGCGGAAGAGTCCAGTCGACGGTGGGCACGAGCTTGGTGTCGTCGAGCGGCAGAGCCAGACCGGCCGTACCAAAATCCCGACTCGGCGTCAGTTCCAGGTCAAGCCGGGACTGTTCACCCTGCGGTCCGACGACGCGGACGCAGTACGCCCCGGAAACGTCCGTCTCGAGAGCAGCGTGATTGGCTCCCGTTGCTTGGTTTTCGCTTCCCCGACATGGCAGCAAACGCTGCCCTTGCGCGTCGTCCTGCAGCTTGGCCTCGATGCGAGCCTGGGCAATCGGTTTTCCGAGTTCATCGAGTAGGTTGCCGTTGATCTCCAGTTGGTCGCGTCCAATGCGGCGAGAGCTCCCGCTGATGTGGGGTTCTCCACGGACGTGTATTGGCAGACGAGCGGACGCGGTCCATGCGCTGAACACAACACCCGCGGCTACCCGCAGGCAGGCGCGCGCTGGACGGGCTCTCCAGCGGCATCGCAGGTGGACGTGGGGGCACAAGGTCGCCGCATCCTAGCTGGGGAAACAGCTTTCCGACAAGCGCCTACCTCAGCATCTCCCGACGCCATCTCCGACGTAAAAGATTCTAAGGAAGCTGTCGGAGAAAGTCGTGGTAGTCTCACTGGTGATGCTTGGCTCTGCATTGTCCCGGCTAGCCTTATGCTCGTTGGTGGCCCTTCTGTGGCAAGTCAGGCCTGCCTTGGCCCAGGACGACCGAGTTGCGGAGCACGCTCGGGAGTTGGCTCGTAATACCGACTTTCGCGTGAGAACCCAGGCGGCACTGGCGCTGGGCGCAGCGAGGTCCGACAAGGCGGTAGAGCCACTCTGTAGCGCCCTTTCTGACGAGCACATTGCGGTCCGCGCGGCTGCGGGTGCAGCGCTCGGTAAGCTCCAGAAGGGTGGGGTGGATTGCCTTCAACGTCGAATCAAGGATGAGAAGAGCGCCACTGTTCAGGCCATTCTCGTCCGGTCACTGCAGAAGCTACAGTCGTCGGGTGGGGGACGCGCGGGGAGCGAGCCTGCGATTACCTCGAGCACGCGGCTCTACATCGCTCTCGATAAGACCAAGGATGCCACCGCGCGGGGCGGGGACGCGGTTCACGAGCTGGTCAGGGCCGCGCTGATACAGGCGCTCGAGGCCCAAACCGGCTGCGTGGTGGCGCCTGAAGGGGAGAGCAAGGCGCAGTTTCAGAAGCGCCTTGGCGGCAAAAAGCAGATCAGCTCATTTTTCCTGGCAGCCAAGGTGTTGCCTCCAAAATATGAAGATGGTTCGCTCGTGATCCGCTTTGAGATCGCGATCTTCACCTACCCGGACAAGTCCCTCAAGGGGATGATCCCAGTCAAACTGACCCAGCCCGGGGTCTCGTCACCCGATCGTGATTCTGAGGATGAACTGATGCGCAAGGCGGCGGAGCGCGCAGTCGAAAAGTTCATGAAGAGCCTCGATAAGCTGCAGTAGCCGGCGGTGGGTGGGTCACGGTGGATAATTGGGGGCGCCCGCGTTACGCTTGGAAGATTCGCTGTTGATCGAGAGGGAGAAATGAACCAGAGCACCGCGCCGGGCCAATCGGGTCCCCGTCATCGACGTCACGTTCGGAATTTCCTGCTCGATCAGCGGTTTCAGCTGAAATACACCGCTTATCTGGTGGGCTGGACGCTGGCTGTCAGTTTGGCGCTTGGGGGTTTGCTGTGGCGGACCAGTCAACAGGTGCTCGATCAAAGTAGCGCTGCCGTCCGGGAAGGTGAGGGGGTGGTTCAGCAGGGCCGGCAGGTTCTCGACGAGAGTCGGAAGGTCAGCTCCGTCGTACGGATGAACATCACTCGAGTTCCCGACTACGCCGATAACCCCGAGCTCGCCGCCGTTTTTAGCAAGGAAGCTGACGTTCAGGACGCCCGGCTCAAGGCACAGCAACAGACCCTCGAAGCTCAATCGCGCGCGCTCAAGACGCAAGCGACTGAGCTCGCCGCGCGACAGGGCTGGATGCTCTGGGTCTTGGTCGTTGGGTTCGGTCTGTTCATCGGCCTTCTGGCTGTGATGGGGATCATCATCACGCACAAAGTCGCTGGGCCTTTGTTCAAGATGAAGCGTCAGCTCCAACAGGTCGGGGAGCTGCGTCTGCGGAGCCCAGCCCCGCTCCGCAAAGGCGACGATTTGTCCGATTTCTTCGAAGTTCTGGACGACACGGTCAGGCGCCTTCGGGAACGTCAGAAGGACGAAATCGCCACGCTCGATCGCGTACTGGCGGCGGAGGACTTGGGCTCTGAGCGTGAGACGCTCACTCGTTTGCGAGCTGACAAGACAGCCACGCTCGGGTAGGTTTCGGCTCGCCTGACGGGACTCGGCCTTCGCTGTCGGGCTCAATCAGCGGACGCAGCTAGAACGCAGCTGGGATGTATTCAATCTCGGCCAGTCCGTCGCCGTTGAACGTCACGCTCGCCACGTCGAATCTCAGGCGATTTACGCTCAAGTCATTGCGATAGCGCCGGCTCCACAAGCGTTCCCCCGCTCGACGGAGTCGCTGTCGTTTGGCGCTATCGATGCTGCCGAGGGCAGTGGTCCACGAGTTGGGACCGCGGCTTCGCACCTCGACGAGCACCACAAGATCGTCCTGGCGGGCCACGATATCGACCTCGAGATAGCCGACGCGCAGGTTGCGGGCAACGATGGCAAAGCCCTGTTGCTCTAAGTAGTTCGCAACCGCGGTCTCGGCGGCCCTCCCCAAAAGCGACGCCCGCTGAGTCTCTGAGTTCACTGGAGCTCCGTGTTGACGAAGGGTGAACCCGCGGACTAGCGGGCGGACTTGCGTAAAACGCGCTTCAGACCTAGGGGTTCCCGCCTTTGTCCGCTACGCCCTCAGACGCGCAGTTCTCCTTGCCGTGTTCGCAAACACTGGACTTGATGACCGCGTCCTTATTGTACTCGGAGCCCTCGCGGATGCAGTAGGAACCGGCGAGCTGGCCCTTTCCTAATCCGAGGTTATCGACGAGCTTCGTGCAGGAAAACCCATTCGGGCACTGGCAGTAACGCGCCTTGGAATCCGGACCGTCGCAACGGCAGGAACAGTACACCGCCTTGTCGGTGGTTCGCTGGAGCAGCTGCGGCTCGACCGGCACTTCGATGGCGGTCTCCGTGGCCGGGAGGCGACAGTGTTTGGGGTCTGTGTCACTCGCGCCCTTCTTAGCTGCTGCTGCTGCTGCCTCAGTGGGGTCTTGTCCGTAGGGACAGCTCACGCGACCCTGAAAGTGGTTCACCAGACAGATGCGGGTTTCGCACTGAAAGGACCGACTTTCGACGTTGGTCTCAGTGACTCCGTACCCACTGAAGCCCTTCTGGTACTCGTCTTCAGGAATGCATGGATCGCCAACACCGGTCACACCGCAACCTAGGGGCGCCAAGCCGACCGCAAGCGCGAGGGTTCGAAGTAGAAATAGAGAACGGTTCATGCGTCTACCACCGGTTGTGTGGAAACTCCGAGACGAGCCCCGGACGCCGCAAAGCTAATCGACGGAGGGGAATCGAGTCAATCACCAACAGGGTAAATCGATAGCGGAATCGTCAACTCAGCGCCGAGGCTTCCGCTCCGCTCAAAAGCTTACGCTGAGGAGGCAATCTCGACTTCCGCTACGGCGCGCGTGCTCCGGTTTGACCTCGGGGACGACCCGCCCAGGGGCAGGCGTCACGACTTGTAGGTCCAAAAGCCTTATTGGATTTGGCTCGTGAGTCAAATGGTCGCGCCCGGCCGGCTGCGCCAGGCGAGCGCCACTGACGACGCTCTCTAAAACAGTGCCCACAACTATCGCTCGCGGGAGCACCTAACCCAGCCGCCGGCGCCCCCGCGCTTGAAATCGGACCAGTTTGGTGCCGCAATCGGCCTCACCGTGTCACGAGCCACCGGCGCTCCAACGGCGCTCCATCGGCGACTTGCCGCTGGCGACCCGCCAGTAGGCGGGAAATCATGCGTCGCATCGTAGCGCCGTGTGTGCCCGGAGCAGGGGCCGCTCTGCGCCCAATCAAGCGGGGGTGACTTCGCTGCATTATTTCAGCGCTGGCGTTTCACCGGCCTAAAAATGGTGTCCACTGACCCCCCCAGGGTCTCCGAACGTCAGAACAACGCCCAGGGTTCTCGATACGTCGCTTGCAGTCGTTGGGGGTTCTCGCGTAACGTGCCGCGGTCATGGCATGGCAGCCCGCCCCACCGTTCGAACCCGGGGTCCTGAGGATGTCACTCTGCGCCACGACAGGATTTTTCGGAGTAGCCGGTAAATGCCGGGAACAATCCGCTGAATCCCTCCTCGTAGGTGCAAAGACGCGCTTGACATTGCAGTCGAGCGATAACTAACATGCCACCCGCCGCGGCTGGTATCTATTTGTTCTCATTGAAGTTTTCCTAAACCGCCGCGGTTGATGGTTTGGGCGTCGCAGTTCGCGTCGCCCCATGCGTCTGACCCGAACAGTCAAAGAGAGGCTCCATGTTGCGAAAACGCCTGGTGGCAGTTTGCATTCTCGCCTCGGTTGCCCTTGTTGGTGGAATGGCGACGTCTTCCCCCGCTTGGGCACAGAAGAAGGTCGTCGACCTCGACGAGGACAAAACGACGGCAAAGAAGCCCGCCGGAAAGTCGGATGCCAAGAAAGGGGCCACGGCTGCGGGCGATAAAAAGTCCGTGGACATCGACCTCGACGAGCAGGCTCCGGCCCAGCAGGGTCCGGTCACAGCTGGGGCTCCAAGCGAGGGCTTCGCTATGGCGAAGAAGCTCTTCGACGGCGAGAAGTGGAGCGATGCCGCGACTGGCATGTACCGCGTCGTCGCCGGCGAAACTGGTGACGATGAGGGGAACAAGCAGCTGGGGCAGTACTACCTGGCCATCAGCCTCTATCGCCTCAAGTTCTACCAATCGAGCTACGCCATCTTCAGTGTTGTCGCCGACAACAAGTTCCACCTGAAGTTCGGTGAGACCCTGCTCTGGCTCGCCAAGTTGGCGACCCAGCTGCCGGAACCCGCAGACATCATCGAGCGGGTTGGTAAGTACACCGACGAAGAGGTCGCTCGCTTCGATAACGAAAAACAGCGCGATCTGTACTGGCAGCTCAACTACATGCTCGGCCGGTACAAGTACCGAAATCGCCAGTATGAAGAGGCCATTCGCCTCTTCCAGAAGGTCGACCGCCGCAGCGAGAACTACGTTGCCGCCCAGTTCTTCTCGGGCGTTAGCTACGTCCAGAAGCGTCAGTCGGTTCCCGCCGTCAAGAGCTTCCAGCGCATCGAGACCGCGCTCGAAGAGGGTGTCAAGGGCGTCGAGGACCAGGGTCGCATGCGGGATCTCGCGTACCTCTCGATGGCGCGCACCTACTACTCCGCTTCAGTTCGACTGGACGCCGAAACCAACGTGCCGACCATTGATGGCGGCAAGCTGAGCGCAGCCGTCAAGTACTGGAACAAGATCGATGTGGCCAGCGAATACTGGCTCGATGCTCTGTTCGAGGAGTCGTGGGCGTACTTCATGGCTGGGGACTATCCCCGCGCCTTGGGTAACATTCACACGATTCAGTCGCCGTACTTCCCGAACTCCTTCTACCCAGAAGCCGACGTTCTCAAGGCGGTCATTTACTTCTCGAACTGCAACTATGAGGCGGCGACCATCGTAGTCGCACGCTTCAATAAGAAGTACGTTCCAATTCGCAACGAACTGAAGAAGATCCTGACCCGCTACAAGGGCGCCAACCAGGAAGAGGCCTTCTTCAAGTTCCTCAAGCAGGTCAAGGACCACGACGCCAACCTCGACCCAACTATCGAGCCGATCGTAGCCAATGCGCTCAGCGACCGACAGTTGCTGCGTAACATCGAGTACGTTCGCCTGCTCGAAGAGGAGAAGGGGCGCTTTGCGAAGTCGCCACCCGCGTTCCAGAGTTCTGGAGCCGGTCAGCAGGTGAAGGACGCACTCGGCCTCGCTCGCGATCTGGCGGTACGCCAGGCGGGGGAGCTGGCACTTTCTCGCTACCAGCGCTTCGTCGATGAAATCGAGGAACATCTCCGCAATGGTGAGAAGATCCTAATCGACATCACAGCGGCCCAACGCAACTTGATCGACGACAAGATCAAGCGCGGTCAGGTCAGCGCAGCCGATTCGAAGATCTTCGGTATCGTCAAGCCCGACGAAGAACACTCCTTGTGGCCGTTTGCCGGCGAGTACTGGCGCGACGAACTTGGCTACTACCGCCAGGTCGTTCTGTCGACGTGTGGGAGGTAATCTGGAATGAACGCAACACGAGCGTACCCGTTACTCGCCGCGCTACTCGGCGCGGTGGCTCTGTCGACACAATCGGCCAAAGCGGTCGAGGCACCTGCGGAACTCAGTTCCGAGTGTGTCAGCCCCGATGCGAAAAAGGCACTAACGCAGTGCCCCGGTGGGCCCACCAAGTTCGACGTTAAAAAGAAGCGCGCAGTCGCATTCAACAGCGCTCCCCCTCCACGCGAGGTGAAGAAGCGCGACGACAAGGCACATCTTCAGAATGCTGGCAACCTTGAGCAGTTCGCGCAGCGCGACGTGCGCGAGACACGCCTCAAAGCACGCGCCCGGGCCCTGCTGATCACTGAGATCGGCGGACTAGAGCGGCTGCTGAAGCAGACCAAGAAGAACTCTCCCGACCGTCCGCAGCTGATCCGGCGCCTCGCAGAGGGATACGTGGAACTCGAGTCCGCAGCCGTCCGTGATCAAACCGCCGAAGACGTCGCGGCCACCGACTCCAAGAAAAAGGGACCTGCTGAGGTCTCCAAGCATCGCACCGCGTCGGACGCCGCGAAGAAGATTGCGGAAGCCGCTCGTCAGAGCGCCATTCGCTACTACACCCTGATGAAGGACCAGTACCCCAACTACTCGAAGTTGGATGAGGTCCTCTATTACCTCGCGTACGAGCATGAGCAGGCCAAAGACCTGAACAACGCTCGTAAGGTGTACTTTGAGCTGATCGAGAAGGCGCCGCAGTCTCCGTACATTCCAAACGCCTACCTCGCGTTCGGGGAGCTCTATTTTCAGGAAGCTCAGGGCGACCCGAGCAAGTGGGATCTCGCGGCTGGCGCTTATGCCAAAGTGATCGAATATCCCGCGCCGAAGAATAAGGTGTACGGGTACGCCCGCTACAAGCTCGGCTATGTTCATTGGAACAAGGGCGACCTAGACAAGGCGCTCGTCGAGTTCAAGGCCGTCATCGAGTACGGTGACAAGTTCGCCGATTTGCCGAACGCCAAGCAGCTTCAGAAGAGTGCGCGGCGTGACGTGATTCCCGTATACGCTGTGATCGGTAAGCCTTCGGCTGCTTTCGGCTTCTTCAAGCCACTGTCGGGTGACACCGCTGGTTCGGACGAGAAGACGCTCGACATGATGAACGAGCTAGGCTTTGCCTACCTCGACACCGGTCACTACCCCGAGGGTATCGAGCTCTATCGCGATCTCATGAACCGCGACAAGGGTGACCGATTCTGCCACTACCAGACCCAGGTGACGGGTGCGACCTCTGCGATGAAGTCTTCCGATAAGGAAGCGATTCGCAAGGAGATGGACGAGCAGATCAAGGTTCGAACGCAGTTCGGCAAGGACAAGCACTCGGACAAGTCCAAGCAGGAGTGTTCCAACCGCAGCGCAGAGCTTCTCGCCGAAACGGCGATGAGCTGGCACCTTGAGGCCGTGGGGTCGGGTGGCGTCCGTGGTACGGGTGACAAGAAGACCATGGATCTGGCTGCCTACCTCTACGGTAAGGTCGCGCAGAACTTCACGACCGAGGACTTCTCTAAGTTTGAGTTCCCGCGCATCGTCAAGGCCGACTGGCCGTCGATGTACAAGATCAAGTACGCCATGGCGGACCTTCTTTACTTCCAGCAGAAGTGGGAAGAGTGCGGCCCGGCGTTTGATGCGGTTGTCGACGAGGATCCGACGGGACCTGACGCCGCAGAGGCCGCGTACGCTTCGGTGCTTTGCTACCAGAAGATGTACGACCAGATGTACCAGGGTAAGGCCGACAAGGTTGGCAAGGGCCTGGGACCGAAGGGCGCCAAGGGCGAAGAGGCCAAGAAGGGCGAGTGGGAAAAGCTGAAGCCCAAGGAGCTCACCAAGCTCCAGCACGGCATGATTCAGGCTTTCAACCGCTACGTTTGTTTCATCAAGCCTGCCGAAGGCAACAATGAAGCGCTCGAACAGTTCATCGACGTCAAGTACGCTCGCGCACGCACCTACTTTGAGGCTCAGCACTGGGAGGAAGCCGCGCTCGGTTTCCGCGACATCGCGCTGAACCATTCAAACAAGGACGCAGGCATCTTTGCCGCGCAGCTCTACCTCGAGGCGATCAACGTTCTCGGCTCCAAGTCCGAGCCGAACCGTCCGACCTGCTTCATCGACATGGCGGGAGACGTTCCGAGGTTCATCGAGCTGTATTGCGCGGGCAAGAAGTTCGACGATAACAAGGAGCAGTGCGGTCTACTGACGAGCATTCAGTTCGACGTCATGCGCCTCAAGGCGCAGGAAACGGTCAAGCTGGCTGATTCCCAGCAGGAGAAGGGCAAGGGCCTGGAAGCTGTTGAGAATTACCGCAAGGGTGCCGAGGCCTATAAGGACCTCTGGACGCAGTACTGCGAGGGACCGCTCAGTAAGGGGGATCACCCCAAGCAGTGCGAGCGCGCTGATGAAATCGTCTACAACATGGCGCGTGCCTACCAGGCCTCTCGCCTGCTAGCGAAATCGATCAGTACCCGCATGATCCTGCTCGATCCGAAGTACGGATTGAGCAAGACCGAGCTCGCTAGAAAAGCCATGTACGAGATTGGTGGCAACTACCAGGCCATCGCCGTCTACGACAAGGCTGCAGAGTGGTTCGAGCGATACGCCAAGGACACCTCCTTCAAGGGCGAGATGGCCGACCAGGCGGTGAGCGATGCTGTGGTACTGCGGCTCGGTTTGGGCCAGGAGCAAGAGGCCATCGATGACGCCTCGAACTTCAACAAGTACTTCGGTGCACGCAAGCCTGCCCAGGCAGCCCAGATCGCCTTCGCCGTCGCGGCTCACTACGGTGAGAAGAAGGATTGGGAGAACTGTGCGAAGCGTCTGACCCAGAGCATGGGAACGATCGACAAGCAGGCCACCTTGGACGTGCGGGTTCAGGCCCACGCGCTACTTGCCAGGGCCTACTCGAACACCAAGCGTGAGGCGAACGCCGCAACCGAGTACAAGAAGGTCGCCGGTGCCTGGAAGGATCCCGCCAAGGCGGTTCAGGAGATCCAGAGCATCGCTGGCGAGGGAGATGACGCCAAGACTCGCCGTCTTGGTCGAGCTCTGGAAGCCGTGGGCGAGGCCCTGTTCTTCTTCGCTGAGCAGAAGAAGTCCAAGGTCGATTCCGTGGCCTTCCCTGAGTACAAGGGCCCCGGTGACAAGGAAGCCGTCCTCAAGCACATCAACACCAAGGTCAAGGACTGGATTGGCAAGAAGCGCCCGCTGATCGAGGACGCGTCAAACGAATACAAGAAGATCGTTGATCTTCAGCCTGTTCCGCCGCCGCGTTGGGTCATCGCCGCCGGTTCTCGCGTGGGTCAGATGTGGGGTCAGTTCGTCAAGGAGTTCCGCGCGGCCCCGGTTCCGGAGTCGTTCAAGAAGGACTACGAGCTGCGTAACGCCTACTACGCGTCTCTCGATGAGGCCTCCGAGCCCCAGAAGCAGACGGCGAAGGGCGCGTTTGAGACCTGCCTTGGATACTCAGTCAAGTACCAGTACTTCGACGACTTCAGTCGTCGATGTGAGGAGTGGCTAGCTGAGCAGTACAAGACCGAGTACCACCTCATCGACGAGTTCCGCGGTTCCCCGAATCGCGTCAATAGCGCGATGATGGAGCAGCCGCGACCTGTTCGAATCGGTGGAGAGGCCTTCGTCGGAGCGACGTTGGAGCCCGCTGACGCACCCAAGAAGACCGAAAAGAAGGACGGCGCCGATAAAGGCGCCGCCGATAAGAAGAAGCCAGCGGCCGGAGCGAAGAAGTGAGGCGATTGGCCGTGAGTTCCTCGAAAGCCGAACTCGCGGCCTCCCTCTCCCTTTGCGACGGATTTCCTAGGAGAAACCAGATGTTGCGCATCAAGTCTCTGTTGGCCGCAGGCGTACTCCTCGCGGCAGTTGGATGTGGCGGTTCCACCGAGCAGCCTAAGGCGCCGGTAAATGATAGCGGCCGAAAGGCCACAGGCGGCGTGGCCGTGGACAAGGCGGCCGCTGAGGGCTTCGATGTAGCCCTCCGTGAGTTCGCGGATATCGACCAGAAGGGCGGTTGGAACGACGCCACTTGTAAGCAGATTGCCTCTCAGTTTCAGGCCGTCAGCAAGACTCAAAAGGCGGCCACGAACAAGGCGCTGGCTGAGGCTCAGTACAACGCGGGTCTTGCGTACCTACGCTGTGGAATGGAGAAGGAAGGCCGCGAGGCGTTCCAATCGGCGGTCGACGTCGATGCAAAGTTCTTCCGTGCCAAGGCGCAGCTTGCGCTGCTCGACTACCAGAAGTCGAACAACGTTGACTCCGCGATCGCTGCGCTAGAGCAGATCATTCGTGATGCTCAGTTCCAGGTCGTTGAGGCCCTCGTTGCGGTTGCTGCGCTCCAGATGGAACGCGGCAACGATCAGCCCAACTCCGACGGTAAGGATGATCTAGAGCGCGCGAAGAAGAATCTTCAGCGCGCCCTGGCCATCGACGACGGCTACATGCCGGCCTTCAACCAGCTCGCGATCTACTACCTTGAGCAGGCGCGACTGAAGTCCGCGAAGGACGCTGGGACTAAGCAGTCCAAGCGTCGGTCTATGGTTGTGGCGGGTTTGAAGGGCGCCCAGGTCAACGAGCAGATGCTTGATCTGGCGGCACTGGTGGCCTCGCAGGCGGTTCGCAAGAACCCGAAGTACGCCCCAATCCACAATACCTCGGGCTTGATTCAGGTTGAGCTGCGTAACTTCAATGGTGCTGTGAAGAGCTTTGCTGCGGCGCGTGCCCTGGACAAGGACTTCTTCGAAGCGCACATGAACTACGCGGCAGTGAATCTGTCCTTCCGCGGGTTTGAGGAGGCCGAGCGGTCCTACCGCGAGGCGCTGCGTCTGAAGCCAAATGAGTTCGAGGCCCACCTTGGGCTGGCGCTCGCCATCCGTGGCCAGATCAACATGGGAAACAAGGACAAGCTCCTGCCCGGTGCTGAAAAGGAACTCGCTGAAGCCAAGAAGCTGCAACCGAATCGCGCTGAGACTTACTACAACGAAGCCATCTTGACCCAGGAGTTCAAGGCCAAGGGCGTTCCTGATGAGAAGCAGTCGATCGCGATGATGCGGACTGCCATCAAGCAGTATCAGGACTTCATTGGTAAGGCTTCGGCCGAGGCCGGCTTTGCCGATGCAGTGAAGCGCTCGAAGGACCGCATTCAGGATCTTGAGGACACCATCAAGTTCCTCGAGGAAGGTGCGAAAGTTCGTGACGAGGCGGCCAAGAACCCGCCCTCTCCGCCTCCGCCCCCCGCCGCTGAAGCTCCTCCGGCGGCTGACAAGAAGCCCTGAGTCGAGGCACATTAGGACGCGAGTGAGGGAGTCGACCTTGAGTCAGCTCCCTCACTGGCTTTTGTGATAGGTGCAATCGGCCGGGCCGGAGCAACCAAGTTCTCGCTGAGGGCGTGAAAAAAGATCCGAATGGCGGGAACTTCTTCCGACGAGGGCTGTCGGATTCGGGACAGCCTCTCGGCTAGGTGAGGTACTGCGACCGAGTCGATGTCTTTTTTGCGTTGACCTGAGAGTGGCAGATCAAGTACAATTACGCTGCAATTTAGGCCAAGAATTCCGTGGAGGCTGCAATGAACCGCAAGATTTCGGCTAGTTTAGGCGCAGTGGCTGTGGGCTTGGTAGTGCTGCTCGCCAGCTCGTTTGCCGCGGCTCAGGCTGCGCCCAAGGCGGGCGATGCAGACGGTGGATACGGCTACGAGTTCAGCGACGACCCGCTGAATGCCGGTGGATTTGGACCGAACGACGCAACCATCAAGGTGCGTCCGCAGGCAGCTCGCACGACACTGATTCGTCCTCGGACGTCGTTCGTGCCTGAGATGCTTAAATCGGTCGAGAATATCTGATTTCCAAGACGCTAGTTTTCCCGAAGGACCAGGGGCATGTCTAAAGCGATTCTGACGTTTGCGGTGTACCAGGGTGACGCTCTTCTGCGTCGTGACACGGTTACTCAGGACATCGTCAAGGTTGGCAAGGATCCCAAGAGCCATCTGCGGATCGATGACGAGGCGGCATCTCGCATGCACGCCGTCATCGAGGTAGCTGGCGCCGAGGATGTCACCCTTATCGATCTTGGAAACGATCCAGGTACCCTGGTGAATGGGGCGCGCGTCAACAAGTGCAAGTTGCACGTTGGTGATCAGATTCAAATTGGGGAGACCCGCATCGTTCTCGAGCGTGCGGAAGCAGCGGGGGCGGAGGCTGTTCCCGCCGAGGCCCCAGCGGCGAAGCCCGTTGCCGCGCCGTCAAATCCATTTGCTTCGGCCGCGGCGTCAAATCCGTTTGCGTCGGCGTCAAATCCGTTTGCAGCGGCTGCCGCCTCGAGCCCCTTCGGAGGCGGTGGCAATCCCTTTGATGGTGCAGCGGCCAATCCGTTTGCGGCTCGCTCTCATCTTGAGGTTCCTGACGATGCTCCGCCCGGCACGTACACGTACACGCTGGTGAAGAGTGGCCCGGACGTCAGTTCCGACGAGGTCGAGCTGGCCCATGTTCCTGCGGTCGAGGTCATGGTGCTGTGGGGTACGAACGTGCTGCACGTCTCGCACCTGACGCCCCCGCGCAACTTCTACGTTGGCGAGGATGAGGGCAAGAACTTCCCCTGTGATTTCTTCATCCCCGCTGAGAAGCTGGGTACGACTCGCATGCCGGTCGTAGTTGGGGATCGCTCGGGCGCGTCGGTCGTGATTCCGCAGGGTGCCAAGGGCTACATTGAGATGCCCGGGCAACCTCGCATGACGCTTGACGAGGCTCGCCAGAAGGCTCAGCCCAGCGCCGAGCTTGCGGGTGCTCATCAGCTTGCGCTTGGTACGGGTGCCAGGGCGCGTATCGAGGTTGACGCCTTCGTGTTTCAGGTTGCCGCAGTCAATGCAGGTAAGCCAAGTAAGAAGGGGCTCGCATCTGGCGTCGAATGGGCCGTTTTTTCGTACTTCGGTCTGTCGTTCTCGACCATCGGCGGTTTCATTGCAGCCATGGCGTTCTTCGTTCCTCCGATGGGCCTCACCGACGATGAGGACATCAATCAGGATCAGCTGATGCTGATTCAGCAGTACCTCAATGCTGCTGCTGAGCGAGAGCAGGAAGAGAAGGAAACCGAGCAGGTTACCGAGGACAACGCCGACAACAAGGAGGGTGGTACCGGAACTCGCGCCAAGGGCGAAGAGGGTGCCATGGGTAACCCGACGTCCAAGGCCGCCAATAAGCGCTACGCAGTTCAGGGGCCAAAGGATAATCCGGATCCGCATATCGCTCGCGCTGCGGCACTTCGTGAGGCGCAGGAGTTCGGTATGATCGGCCTGCTCAACACCGGAGCCGCTGGTGACCCGAATGCACCGACCGCACCTTGGGGCCGTGACACTTCGTCGGGTACTGATGAGGTCAGCGCGCGCGGTAACATGTGGGGCGATGAGATTGGCGACGCCTTCGGTGCCGGTGGTCTCGGCCTTTCAGGTATTGGCGAGGGCGGCGGTGGCCGCGGTGAGGGTATCGGCCTCGGCTCAATCGGTGCTCTCGGCCACGGCGCCGGAACAGGTACCGGTCAGGGCTTCGGATCGGGTCACGGACGGCTGGGTGGTTCGCACAAGACGAAAGCTCCCAAGGTCCGTATGGGCCAGACGACCGTTAGTGGGCGTCTGCCTCCTGAGGTGATTCAGCGCATCGTGCGACAGAACTACGGTCGGTTCCGGATGTGTTACGAGCAGGGCCTCTCACGCAATCCGCAGCTTGAGGGTCGCGCCCAGGTTCGCTTCGTTATCGGCCGCGACGGCTCGGTCTCGAATGTGCAGAACGGCGGATCCGATTTGCCGGATAGCGGCGTGATCAGCTGTGTTATCAACGCCTACTACGGCCTGAGCTTCCCGCAGCCCGAGGGCGGTATTGTAACGGTTGTGTATCCGATTATGTTCCAGCCGGGCTGAAGCAGTCGGCGCTGCACGCAAACACCACGCCACCTTCACCGGTGCGCGTGGTGTTTTTGCGTTCGGTACAATTTTCCGGCGCTCTGGAAGGTGGAGTCGAGGCGTCTGGAGGTCCTTGGGACTGCCTCCGAGTTTAGCTTTTTTGGGCCTTTTTTGCCGCGTAACCGCTTTACTTCCTGCGGGGCTGTGGCCTATGCTCGGGCCGGCTCGCGCCAGGAAAGCCCCATTGGTACGCTGCCTGTAACGAGATCGAGTGAACTCTGCAGCACCTCCGCAGAGACAGCCTGTCCCCACTACAAAAAACCATCAGACACTGCGCATCAGTGTACGGCCCCACCAGAGAGGGTGAGCTCGCGATGAACCTGCGAACCGTTTGCCAGTCAGCCTTTTCGACCTCCGTTCTAGCGTTGCTGCTTGTCGGCACCGCCTGCAGCCGTGACCACATTGAGGCCATCAATCGCGCCAATGAAGGCGATTCGATGGTGAAGGTGAACGTTGAGGGCGCGATCCAGAAGTACGAAGAGGCGGCCCAGCTAGACCCCGCGAATCACCGGATCCTCCGTAAGCTCGGCAACGCCTACGAGAAGAAAGAGGATTGGGATAAAATGGCGTCGACGATGTCGAAGGCTGCCAGTCGGGCACCTGAGTTTGCCGACTACCATTTCAAGCGTGGTTTCGCGCTGATTAAGCAGGCTGAAGCCGGTCGCTTGGAGGCTTACGAGGAGGCCAAGGAGCCCCTCAAGAAGTGTACCGAGAAGGATCCGAACCTGGCTGAGTGCTACTTTTTCCTCGGACAAGCTGCGCTGTGGGGCCGCAATGATCAGGACGCTTTGGCGAACTACACCAAGGCGATTGAGCATGATCCGTCCACTCACGGCATGTTCTATCCGCCGCTTGGCGAGCTGTTGGTGAACCTTAAGTTCTACAAGGAAGCTGAGCAGATCCTGCAGGAAGGGACCCGGCTGGTCCCTCCAAATGAGGACAACGCCAACTACCTGTACAACATGTATGTTCTGTTGTTCCAGGTTGCGCAGTCGCGTGATGACAAGCCGGGGATGGTGTCCTCGATGGAGCGGGCGCAGCAGGTAGCCGGCGAGAAGCATCCTGAGATTGCCTTCAACCTCGGCAGCACCTACGCCATCATGGAGCCGCCGCAGAAGGATAAGGCGGTCCGTCTGCTGAAATCCTTCAGCAAGCGCGTTTGCCGTGGAGCGCAGGCGATGAAGTTCAAGGAGCAGTGCGAGACGGCTCAGAGTCTCACCCAGAAGCTCGGCGGCAACGCCGACTGATGCTCACACGCGAGCACGCCACTCGGTCCACGCGGGGTGAGTGGCGTACCGCGATCCGATTGCCTGAGTGTTATTCGAGCTAGCAGAACTACTGACGTGTCAGAACTCGTATCATCGAGTTTGCATGTCCAACGTCCGCGATCTGGCTGAGGAAGCATGGACCTAGAGCAGCGTCTGAGTCATCTTGAGAGTCACCTGGACTGGTACGGCGTGGTCGATGTGCTCGAACAAGCCGCCGCCAGTGAAACGGACAGCGCGCGAAAGGCCGCGCTTCACCTTCGTTTGGGGCGAGTACTCCGCGACAAGTTCCTGCAAGGGGTCAAGGCCCTCAAGCATTTTCAGGACGCGTTCAAGCTGAATCCTGCGCTCGTGGATGCGCTGCAGGAGGCACGGATGATCTATTGGGAGCTCGGCAAGACCAATATGGTCATGAAGCTGCTCGAGCTACAGCTGAAGTCCACCGCCGATTCAATCGTCGCGGCCGCGCTGCAAAAGGAACTCGGGGAGTCTGCCTACGAGGAGGCCCAGTTTGATCGTGCTGCGGCGGCATACGCAGCATCGCTGCAGCTGTCTGGCGCGGCGGACGTCGAACTTGCGGAGCTTCTCGCCGACATTCAGGTCGACGTTGACTCTTGGCAGGAGCGAATTGCGTCGTTACTTCGCTCTGCTCACGCGACAGACGAGAGTGTTGCCAAGTCGCGGCTGTTTCTCCGTGCGGCCCGCTTGGCGCGCCGGTTTGCGCCCGAAGAGGCTGCGGGGATGCTTGCCCAGGCGTTCGCGGTCGCTCCGCAGGACGGCTTGATTTCCGCCGCCTTTGAGGGCGTGCTTTCGGCTGTCGGCAGCTTGAGTGAGTTAGCGGAGGCTCATCGCGGCGCTCTCGCGGCGTGCACATCGAGTGAGCTTCGTGGCAATTTGGCTGCGCGTTTTGCGGTGCGCTGGGCCACCCGACACCAGTCGTCCGAGCTCGCGTTTGAGTTTGCGTCTCGTGCGCTCACTTCACGGACCAGTGGATTCGGGGGGGCAGCGTACCTTCGGGAACTGGTTCGAGGTGCCGACGGCGGCGTTGTTCGGCTGCTTGCCGCTCTCGATGAGGTGCTTCCCGTCGCTGAACCCCCTGTGCGCGCTGGGTTGCTGGCTGTGGCGGGGTTAGCCGCCTGGAAGGATGGGGGAGACATCATTCGGGCGCGTGGCTATTTCGAGTCCCTGGCCGTTCTAGATTCACAGCATCCGGCACTGGCAGCGTTTGAGTCTCAGCTCGGCGAGCCGCTCGCGACGAGCGCCGCTGCACCGGCGCTGGACGTGATTAAGTCCCAAGTTACGGAGACAGTCGAAGTGATCGAGCCTGAAGTTAAAGAGTCTGCCGTTGTTGAGTCCGAAGCTGTCGTTGCTCCTGTCGTCGAGTCTGTCGAGGCTGTCGAGGCTGTCGAGGCTGTCGAGGCTGTCGAGGCTCAGCGTTCCCCGGCCAGCGAGGCCGACTCGGCGAGGATCGTCACGCCCTGGTCGGTGACGGACAGGAAGCCCCCGCTGACGCTCACGACGACCTCGCCGCCGGACTCCTCGCGGATGCGTACGTCGTGGCCCTCGGCCAGCTGGCCGAGCAGCGGCGCGTGGCCGGGCAGGATGCCGATCTCCCCCTCGGTGGTGCGGGCGGTGACCTGTGAGGCCTCCCCGCTCCACACCTCGCGTTCGACCGAGACCAGCTCCACGTGCAGGGCAGCCACTACGTCCTCCAGGCTCCGTCCCGGGGTCCTCCGGAACGACGCCAGGCTACCGGGTCAGCCGCTGACGAAGATCCGCGGCACCGGCCAGCAGCTCCTCGTCGGAGGCCGGCGGCAGCAGCTCCTCCCACTCCACCAGGTAGGACCCGCGCAGGTCCAGGTAGCCCAGCGGGCGCGGGAAGAACCAGACGTGGAAGTGCTCCCCGCCGTCACCCCAGAAGTGCATGTGCACGCGACCGACCCGGCCGTCGCCGTACCCGGGTGCCCCGGCCGGTCGGGCCAGCAGCGCCCTGGTGATGCGCTGGCACATCACCCCGAAGCCGGCCGCCTCCGCCGGTGTCAGTTCCGCGACGCCCTTGGCATGCCGCACCGACTCGAGCATCGCGGTGCCCGGGAAGGTGATCTCCCGGCGCAGGGAGCGCACCCGCCACAGGTCGTCCTCGTAGACGGTCCAGTCGTCGACCGGCCGGTCGCAGGCGTCGCAGTCGATCCCGTCGACCCCGCTCAGCGGCGGCTCGACGGCCACCGGTGGCGACAGGGCCTTCAGCGGCAGGACGTTCTCGTCGGCGCCGACCCACGGGTGCGTCATACGGCGATCCTGCCCGGCGGCCGGCCGGCGTGCGTCGTCCGCCTCAGCTGTTGAGCTTCTTGGCGTTGGCCTCGACGTCCTCGAGCCCGCCGCACAGGAAGAAGGCCTGCTCGGGGATGTGGTCGTACTCGCCCTGGGTGAGCTTCTTGAACGAGTCGATCGTCTCGTCCAGCGGCACGAACTTGCCCGGCTGGCCGGTGAACTGCTCGGCCACGAAGAACGGCTGGGACAGGAAGCGCTGGATCCGGCGGGCCCGGTTGACGAGGACCTTGTCCTCCTCCGACAGCTCGTCGATGCCCAGGATGGCGATGATGTCCTGCAGCTCCTTGTACTTCTGCAGGATGCGCTGCACCTCGCGGGCGGTGTCGTAGTGGTCGTCGCCGACGTACTTTGGGTCCAGGATCCGGGACGTGGAGTCCAGCGGGTCGACGGCCGGGTAGATGCCGAGCTCGGAGATGGCCCGGTTCAGGTTGGTCGTGGCGTCCAGGTGCGTGAACGCGGTGTGCGGAGCCGGGTCGGTGATGTCGTCGGCCGGCACGTAGATCGCCTGCAGCGAGGTGATCGAGTGGCCGCGGGTGGAGGTGATGCGCTCCTGCAGCACGCCCATCTCGTCGGCGAGGGTCGGCTGGTAGCCCACGGCGCTGGGCATCCGGCCGAGCAGGGTGGACACCTCGGAGCCGGCCTGGGTGAACCGGAAGATGTTGTCGATGAACAGCAGCACGTCCTGCTTCTGCACGTCGCGGAAGTATTCCGCCATCGTCAGCGCGGTGAGCGCCACACGAAGTCGGGTGCCCGGCGGCTCGTCCATCTGGCCGAAGACCAGCGCGGTGTCGTCGATGACGCCGGACTCGGTCATCTCCCCGAACAGGTCGTTGCCCTCGCGGGTGCGCTCGCCGACGCCGGCGAACACCGAGACGCCGTTGAACTCCTTGGCGACGCGGTAGATCATCTCCTGGATGACGACGGTCTTGCCGACACCGGCGCCGCCGAACATGCCGATCTTGCCACCCTGGACGTACGGCGCGAGCAGGTCGATGACCTTGATGCCGGTCACGAACATCTCGGTCTTGCTCTCGAGCTGGTCGAAGGGCGGCGACGAGCGGTGGATCGGCCAGTAGGTGTCGGCGTCGATGCTCGGCACGTCGAGCGGCTGGCCCAGCGCGTTGAA